>NZ_JBITZL010000008.1:0-432142 GCF_044546845.1 Streptomyces sp. NPDC053076
CGCGCCAGAACGCGGCGGAGGCGGTGCCGTCACCGTCGCGAGCGTCGTCGTGCACGGCGCGGATGTCACCGCCCGCGCACAGGCCGCGCTCCCCCCCCCCCGTGCGGCTGGAGCACGCGGTCGGCGACCGAGTACCCGGTCGGCCGGCGGTCGTACGGCGTCCAGCACGACCTGGCGGGTGGCCGGGGGTCGGGGCCGCAGCGTCGGAACCGGTGCCGGGCCGCAGCGTCGGAACGGGTGCCTGGCTCGGTCAGCTCCGCGAGGGGCGTCCGGGTCCGGACCGCACGGGTGTCGGCGTCGTACACGTCGCCGTAGGTCCCTGGGTGACCGGCGGCCTGGTCACCTCCGCTCACCACTCCGCCGTCTGTGACTCGCGGCCGACGGGAACCTTGGACGTCCTCAGGCAATCGTTCATAGCGTAGGCGTCACTCGGGCCGGCTTCTCGTCCTTGTGGCGTCGCCCCGGGGAGAAGGACCTGGGAGTCGCACAGGTGAGAAGGACCTGGGGCTGAAAGGGTCTGTCGTGGGACTGGAGGAGATCTTGGACGAGCCTCGTCGGCGTGATGCGCAGTCGCCGCCCGCACTGCGCCCCGGGGCGGGCCACCGTACGGAGGCCGGTATGTCGCACAGCATCCGGTTCGCCGTCCTCGGCCAGCTGCGGGCCACCCGCGCGGAGCGCACCGTCCACGTCGGTTCGCCGCAACAACAGGCGATGCTGGCGGTGTTGCTGTTGCGTTCCGGACGGGCCGCCTCGATGCCGGAGCTCATCGACGGGGTGTGGGGCGACGAGCCGCCGCACTCGGCGGCGGCCATGATGCGGACCTACGCCTGGCGCCTGCGCAGGGCCCTCGACGAGTCCTCCACCCGGCCGAGAACCCTGGTCTCCGTGGGGGACGGCTACCGCTTGGTCCTGGATCCCGGCGATGTCGACGCGGTGCGGGCCGAGCAGCTCGCCGCGCAGGCGGCCGGGCACCGCTCGGCCGGGCGGCCGGCAAAGGCCGCCGAGCAGATCGGGCAGGCGCTCGCACTCTGGCGGGGAGAGCCGCTGGCCGGTGTTCCCGGACCCCACGCGGAGCAGCAGCGAACCCGGCTGGAAGAGGTCCGGTTGACACTGCTCGAAGAGCACTTCGACCTGCTGATCGGCCAGGGTTCCCCGCTGCTGGCGGTGCCCGAGCTGGGTGCTCTGGTCAGCGCCCATCCGCTGCGCGAGAGCTTCCACGCGCTCTACATACGGGCGCTCCAGCACGCCGGGAGACAGGCCGACGCGCTGGCCGCCTACCACAGGTTGCGCACTCGGCTGGCCGACGACCTGGGCGTCGAACCGAGCCGGGAGCTGCGCGCTCTCTACCAACGGCTGCTCGCCGACGACGCGTCCGCCTCGGCTCCCGCCGTGGAGGAGACCCGGGCCCGCCCCTCGGTGCGGGCCTCTGCCGGGGCTCTCCGGCGCCCGGCACCACGCACGACCGACGGCGGCGGCGAGGAGGACCCGGCCGGCAGCGGGGCGGCGGGCGCGCCCGGCGCAGAAAATCGGGCCGACGCGGCCGATCGGGCCGACGCGGTGGATGTGGCCGGCGCGGTGGATGTGGCCGGCGCGGTGAATCGGGCCGCCGCGGTGGATCGGGCCGCCGCGTTAGACCCGGCGAGCCTCCCACGCACCGGTGAGGACACCGTCCCGGCCCCTCCGGCGCCCGCGGCCACCGCCCTGCCTTCCGGCGGCCCCGGCGGCCCCGGCGGCCCCGGCGGCCCCGGCGGCCCCGGCGGCCCCGGCGGGATCTTCGTCGGCTCTCCTCCCGTCCCGGCGCAGCTGCCGGCCGGCACCGTGGACTTCACGGGCCGCTCGCCCGCACTCGAACGACTGACGCAGGCGCTGGCCGCGGAGCACGGCGACGCACCGCCGGTCGTCGTGATCACGGGCATGGGCGGGGTCGGCAAGTCCGCTTTGGCGGTACGGGCGGCGCACGCTGTCAGCGCCCGGTTCCCGGACGGCCAGCTGTACGCCGACATGCGCGGCAACCGGCACGTCCCCGCCGACGCCGGCGTGGTGCTCGCCAGCTTCATCACCGCACTGGGCGTCGCGGCGCAGTTCGTACCGGAGAGCCTGGACGACCGCGCCGGGTTCCTGCGCTCCCTGCTGAACGGCCGGCGCGTGCTGATCCTCCTGGACGACGTGCGGGACGCCGCCCAGATCTCGCCGCTGCTCCCCGGATCGGCGAGTTGTGCGGTGCTCATCACGAGCAGGTCGAGGCTGTGGGGCCTGCCCACCGCGGCCCGGGTCGACCTGGCGGCCTTCGAGGCGGACGAGGCGGTGTCGCTGCTGGGGCGCATCGCCGGTTCCGCGCGGGTGGCCGAGGACCCGGCGGCGGCACGCGAGCTGGTGCACAGCTGTGGTCTGCTCCCGCTGGCCGTACGGATCGCCGCCTCCCGGCTGGCGTCGCGACCCGCTTGGGGGGCACAGTCGCTGGCCGTACGACTGGCCGACGAGCGACGCCGGATGGCCGAGCTGCGGGCCGGCGACCTCACCGTGGCGGCGGTCTTCGAGATGGGATACCGCCAGCTGAGCGAGACCCAGGCCAGGGCGTTCCGGCTGATCGCGGCGGTCTGCGACGCGGAGATCGGCACCCCGGCCGCGTCCGTCGTGCTCGGGCTCGACGAGGACGACGCCGAGGAGCAGCTCGAATCCCTGGTGGACGCCTCGCTGCTGGACACCTCCCGCCCGGGACGGTACCGGCTCCACGACCTGCTCCGTGTGTTCGGGCAGCAGCAGGCGACGGCGGAAGAACGCCTGCTCGCGCTGGACCGGCTGCTCGACTTCCTGCTGGCCACCTCGGCCGGGGCCTTCCAGCGGGTGGTGCCCGGCGACGCGGTCGCCGCCACGCTGAGCCCCAGCCGCTCGCCGGGGCTGCGGTTCGCCGATGTGCGGGCGGCCCGGGCCTGGGCCGCCGCCGAGTCGGAAGCGGCCTTCTCCGCCGTCCTGGCCGTCGCCCGTGAGGCACGGTCGGCCGGCGTGGGCGCCTGGGGGGCGGAGCCCCGGGCCGCGGACGGTGCGCCCCTGTTGCGCGTCGCCGTGGACCTGCTGATCGCCCTGACGGCCTTCGGACCCTACGTGCAGCGCGAGCAACTGGTCCGGGCCGCCATGGCGGTGGCCGAGGCGGCCGAGGAACACGGCGATGGCCGCACCGTGGGCCGTGCCCGCTTCCTGTGCGGCAACATCGCGGTGCAGGGCACCCGGCTGGCCGGGGCCAGGGAGCATCTGCGGGTGGCCGAGACCCACTGCCGGGAGAACGGCGATGCGCCCATCCTCTGTCAGATCCTCAACGACCTCGGACTGGTCGCGCTCCTCCAGCATGACCACGAGGAGGCCGTGGAACGCCTGGACGAAGCGGTCCGGCTCGCCCGTGAACTCGGCCAGCGGTCCGGCGAACTGGCGACGACGGTGAACGCGGCCCTGGCCAGGCTGCGCTGCGGGCGCGCCGAGGAGGCCCGGCGGGCGTGCGAGAGCGCGCTGGCCGAGCTACGGGCCGCCGCGGACCATCAGGGCGTGGCCTACGCGCTGTCCGTCCTGGGACTGTGCATGCACGAACTCGGGCAGTACGACGAGGCGGTGGCCCGCTACACGGAGTGCCTGAGCGTGTGCCGGGCGATGGAACTGCACGGCCGGGAGGCGCAGGCCCACTACCGGCTGGCCGACACCCTCCGGGCCATGGGCCGCCCGGCGGAGGCGGCGGCCGCGGCCGGGCAGGCGGTCACCCGTTGCGCGGACGGCCGTTCCGAGCGCGACCGCGGGCACGCGCTGGTCGCGCTCGGCCGGGCACTCGCCGACCTCGGCCGGACCGCGGAAGCGGCGGCCCGGCTCCTCGAGGCCGCCGCGGTCTTCACCCGGCTCGGGCTCCCGGACGCGGCGCACGCGACAGCACTGCGGGAAGCCCTGACCACGTGACAGCGGGCGCAAGCCCTGCGGAAGCCCTGACCGCGCGACAGCGGGCGCAATCCCCTACGGAAGCTCTGACCGCGCGACAGCGGGCGGAAGCACTACCGGATGCCCTGACCGCGTGACAGTGGCCCGAAGCGCTACCGGAAGCCCTGACCGCGTGACAGTGGCCCGGGCTCGGCCTCTTCGTCCGTTCAGCTCCTGGGCGGGGGCTGCGAAACGGTGTTGTTCCAGTCCTCCGGACCCCCGGCGAAGACGTGGACCCCGGCCGGCCCGTCGCCGTGCCGGTACTCCGTCATGGCGTGGGCCACGACGGCGGACGCCGCCGCGGACAGGAGCGCGGCTGCGACCAGGCCGACGGCGGCCCTGGCGCGTGCCACCGCTCGTACGGGGCGTCCGTCCGGTCGCCGGACGGCCTCATGGGAACTGTGCATGCCGCATCTCCTGCTCTTCCGTGCTGCCTCGCCGGTGCGAAGGCAGCACCACCGTCGCAGGCTCCGATCTACATCCGATCTACGGCGCCCCATCCACGGCCGGACAAGGGGATCCGGCCGTCAGTCGTGCAGGAAGACGTCCCCCCTCGCGATCGAGTAGTGCAGCGACAGCAGGCGGAAGGGCAGCCGGAGCAGCAGGGCCAGTGCCCGCACCCGCTCCTGCTGGGCCGCGTAGAAGTCGTCCAGGACGTTGATGTGGATCACGCCGGGACCCGCCTCCGCGAGCACGTCCCGCACGAGGGCGAGGACGCCGGGATCGGCGGACTCCCATCCTGTGACGGGGGCGAACGTCCGTTCCAGGTCGGCCAGTCGGCGTGCGGTCTCCTGGTGGTCCCACCCGGCGTCCAGGATGTCGGCGATGGCTCGATGCGGGTCACCGGGCAGCCCGAAGCGGTCCTGGAAGTAGGCGTCGAAACGGGCGGGATCGGTGCGGTAGGTGAGCAGGGCCGCCTCCAGCAGCAGGCCGCCGGTGCTTCGCGCCGGCCGGGCGTCGGCCACCAGTTCCCGGAAGCAGCCGTCGCCCAGATCGATGAACAGACCGGCGCCGTGCCGCTGCACTCTGTGCCCCACGTCCAGGGTGAGCAACCGGTCGTACAGGACGGCCGCGATCGACCGGACGAGCGGGCTGGACCCGGGGACCAAGGCGAGCGGTGACGGGGGCAGCCGGAGCCGCAGATAGGCCCGGTAGTCCCTGGGCGACAGCCGTACGAGCGGGCCGTCGTCGTCCATCTGCGCCGCTGCCAAGGGCACCGACGGCGCCCCGTCGAGGAGTCGGCGCAGGACGGCGCCGCCGATGGCGGTGGCGGTTTCCTGCTCCGGACCCAGCGCACGGTCCAGACGCACGTGGCCGGACGCGACACTGGCAACGGCCCATCCGCGAAAGGCGCCGACGAGGCGGGCGGCGACGAGGTCCGCGGCACGCCGCGCCGACCGGCTCAGACCCGGCGGCTGCGCGGAGGCCGGGGAGTACACCAGTGCCCGCGCCGGAGCCGCGGTGGCGCGCTCGGCGACCACCTCGACGATTCCCCGGGCGAGCGCCCGGACGGTCACCGGATCGCCCGCTCCGGCCACCAGGATCTGCCCGTGTGCGGGGACGGGGTCCACCGAGGGGAGCCGGTCACGGCACAGCCGTATCGGATCGCGTCCCTGGTGCGGCCACGGCCGGTAGGCCCACCGCACCGTCTGCGGAGCGCCGTCGTGGGTCACCAGCAGGAAGTCGAGTGCCTCACCCGGTTGCTCCTGGTGGACGTGGGCCCACAGCACCCAGGCCGCGTCCGAGGGGGCGAGGCAGGGACGCAGGTCGTGCAGCAGGGCGGCGATCCGGCGGGCGGACCGGAGCCGTTCACCGGCCACGAGCAGGGCATAGCCGCGATCGGGCGGGCTGATCAGAACGGTCGCGCGGTCCACCTGTCGGTCGATGCGAGGGCCCGCGATGACGGGCCCGGGTAAGGGGGGTTCGCGGGGCAGGCGGGAGCGGATCGTGGAGAGCGACGCGGCGAGCGCCTTCAGGGAGGGCGGGAGGGGATCCGGGCCGGACGGCGTGCCCGCCGCCCCGGGCGGCAGGTCCCGGTCGCGGGTGGCACAGCACAGGTCGTCGTCCGGGCGGCGCGCGGGGCTCTGCGAGCCGTTCGCTCGGCGGCGCAGCGCACGCAGGACGTCGCCCGTGTGCGCGGCTTCGCCGGGTCGCCGTCCGGTCTCCAGGAACGACAGGACGGTCTGTACGGCGCCATCGGCGAGCGGGGCGCCGGACGACGAGGCGAGCGTGTCCAGCAGCGTCGCGGGGATGTCCGGCCCGTGAGCGGCCGTCAGAGCCGTGAGGCGGAAGAGGAGTCCGGTGACCTCGCGGAGGACGTGTTCGGGGCCCGCGGCCGCGCCCGGCTCCCCCACCGGACCGGCTGCCACCTGCTGCGTCTCTCCCACCGGACCGGCTGTCAGCTCCCGCGTCTCTCCCGCCGGACCGGCTGCCACCTCCCGCGTCTCTCCCGGCGTCAGGGAGCTGCCGCGCGGGATGCGGAGGCGGTCGTGGCCGTCGAGCATCGCGTATGCCGCCAGGAGCCGACGGGCCGTGACGAGTTCCATGGAGCGGATTCTGTCGGCGGGTGATCAACGGCGCCTCTACGGGCGTCCGTCGTTGCCCGCACGCCCGTACAGCGTGCGGAGAGCGAGCGTAGACCGGGATGCCTCAAGGTCGCTTCACGGCAAGGGTGCGCCGGTCCGCTCGGGCCGCGGACCCGGGCTCCCTGAAGCGCACGAGCACGAGGAGACTCCCCCATGATCACCTCCCGCATGTCCCCCGCACCCGGAATGTCACGGCGGCGCACGTCGGCCGCCGCGGTCGTCGTCCTCCTGACGCTGGTGTGCCTGCCGGCGCTCGGGGGCGGGGCACCGACCGGGGTCGGACCAGGCCCCCGGGCCCAGGTCTCAGCGCCGGCGTCGCTCCAGGTCACCTCGTGGGAAACCGATTTCCCACCATGCTGCTGAGCGACTTGACTGCGTGTTGAACCATCTGGTTAACTTTTCGGTAACATATCCGGAAGGTTGAGTCCAGTGTCCGACATGGCGGAATTGGGGTCGCGGATCCGTCGCCAGCGCCGATTGAGGCGCATGTCGCAAACCGATCTCGCGGGCAGCGATCTCTCGCACAGCTATATCTCGCTCCTGGAGAGCGGAAAGCGCACCCCTTCGGAAGAGGTGCTGCGCCGCATTGCCGCGCGCCTGGAATGCGAGCCCGGGTACCTGCTCGAGTGTCTCGTTCCCGAACCCGCCGGCAATCTCGAGGTGGAGCTCTCCTACGCGGAGATGTCCCTGGCGAACGGCGAGCCCGAGGCGGCGCTGCACACCTTCCTCCGCGTCCGGGAGCGAGCCGGCGACGGTGGACCGGCCGACGTCCGGTCCACCGTGGGCTTCGGTGTGGCGCGATCGCTCGAGGCGCTCGGCCGCCTCGAGGAGGCACTGGTCGAGTACGAGCGGCTGCGCGAGGCCGACACGGAGAACCAGGCGCAGCCGCCGAGCGCCGGGGCGGACCTGACCGTGGTCATCGCACTGTGCCGCTGCTACCGGGAACTGGGCGACCTCGCGCACGCCGTGGAGCTGGCCGAGTCGAAGCTGGCCGACCTCCAGCGACTGGACATCCCGCCGTCCGTCACCGCGATCGAACTGATGTCGACGCTGGTGGGGCTGCACACCGAGCGCGGCGACCTGCACCGCGCCGGATACCTGGCCTCGCGCGCCATCGAGGAGGCCGAACAGCTCACCGACAACCGCGCCCGGGGTGCCGCGTACTGGAACGCCAGCCTCGTCGCCCACCGCAACGGCCGGGCGGCGGACGCCCTGACGTTCATCCGCAAGGCCCTGGCCCTCTACGCGGAGGGCGAGGACCAGCGGGCCATGGCCCGGCTGCGCAACGCCTACGCGGTGGTACTGCTGGACGCCGAGACACCGGACGCGTCCGCCGCGAAGCAGCAGCTGACCCTCGCGGAGCAGGAACTGGACCGGCACGGCAGCACCGTCGACCAGGCTTACTGCCAGACGGCCATGGCCCGTGCCGACCTGGCCCTGGACGACTCCGCGGGCGCCGCGGACCGGGCCCGGTCCGCACTGACCCTGCTGGGCACCGGGCACCGTCTGCAAAGCGCCCGGGCGCTTCTGGTGCTGGCCAGGGCCGAGCTGCGGCAGGGCCACCCCGAGCGGGCCCGGGCGGCCTGCGAGCGGGCCGCCCTCTCCCTGGAGGCGTCCGAGGCCACCCGCCAGGCCGGCTTCGCCTGGGCCGAGCTGGCCGAGATCCAGCAGGAGTCCGGGGACGAACGGGGCAGCCTCGCGGCCTATCGGGAGAGTCTGCGCTGCCTCGGGTACCGCTCCAGCACCGTTTCCGCCGTCGAACCGACTCCCGCCGCCGGCGGCTGACGCTCTCGCGCGCCCCGCCCCGCCCGTGGACCACCCGTGGTCCACGGGCTTCTTTCCTGCCCTCCCCCGTTCCGGTCGGACGCCCCGGCGGATCACCGCCATGACCGAGGCGGCGGGCATCGGCATCCCTTTGTTTGTGACTGCCTATATTGACTACGCAGTCACGGTCATGTGACCATGGTTGGGACGACGCAGCCGGACAACGACCGGGAAAGGGCGGTGCTCGCGATGAAAAAAGCGGAACCCACCCCTTCCGTCCGACAGGGCGTCACGGTCCTCGGAATGTCCGCGGGAGTCGGCAAGACCGGCGTCTCGATCGGCATTCTGCGCAATCTCTCTCGTCGGGGCACCCGATGCGCTCCGTTCAAGGCGGTCGCCGTCGTCACACCCGACGAGTACGCGGGGCGGTCGCTGCCGCCCTGGCGGCGGGGCGTGGTCCAGAGCTGCGCGGCCGCCGGAGTGGCCCCCCACTGGTGGCACAACCCCGTGCTGGTGGACCTCTCCGCCCCGCACGCCCCCGAGGGTGATCTCTATGTGCGCGGCCGGCGTGTGGGGCGGGTCCCGGTGACCGGGGCGGACCGCCTCGATCTCGGCTCCCTCCCGGACCTGCTGCGCCGTCGTTGCCAGGAGGCGGTCGAGGAGGGCTTCCAGCGTCTCGCCGCCCAGGTGCCGTGGCTCCTCGTCGAGGGCGCCGCGGGGGTGGGCGACCTGCCTGCGGACGCCGACCTGGCGAACCAGATCCTTCCCGAGCGGGCGGGGCTGCCGGTGGTCGTCGTCACCAGCTCCCGGCACCCGGATCCCGATGACGCCTCCCGGCTCGCGGATCGGCTGACCCCGGCTCTGCGCGCTCTCCTGCTCGGCTTCGTGCTCAACCGGGTGAGCGACCGCCCGGCCGCCGACGCCGCGGCCGGTCGGCTCACGCGTGCCACGGGCCTGCCCGTGCTCGCACGGATCACCGACGCACCACCCCCCATCGGGTACGACGGCTCACCGGAGAAGATCGACCTCATGTGCGAGTACCGCGCCGCGTGCGTGGGCGAGTCGGGGCTGATGCGTCTGCTCGGCGCAGCGCCCCTGGTCGGCACCGGCCCCGTGGAGGCGCTGCGATGAACGCCGTCGAGGTCCTCGGGCTGCACCGGAGTTTTCCGCCGTCGCGCGGCGGGGGAACCGCGCGCATCGCCCTGGACGGCATCGACCTGGCGGTCGGCGAGGGCGAGGTGCACGCGCTGCTCGGCCCCAACGGAGCGGGCAAGACGACTCTCTGCAAGATCCTCGCCACCGTTCTGGTGCCCAGCGCGGGCAGTGCGCGGATCCTCGGACACGACGTGGTGCGCGAACTCGCCGCGGTCCGCCCGCTGATCGGATGCGTCTTCGGCGGCGACCGGGGTCTGTACGGCAGGCTCTCCGCCCGGCGCAACCTGCACTACTGGGGCGCCCTGTACGGCGTACCCGGCCGCGAGATCCGGCGGCGCGCCGCGGAACTCCTGGACCGCTTCGGCCTCCTGGCGCACGCCGACGAGCGTGTGGAGACCTTCTCGCGTGGCATGAAGCAGCGCCTCCACCTCGCCCGCGGACTCATGCACGGCCCACGTGTCCTGCTGCTCGACGAGCCGACCACGGGAATGGACCCCGTCGCGGCCCGCGACTTCCGTGCGCTGATCGGCGAGCTGCGCCAGGAAGGGCGATCCGTCCTGCTCACCACCCACGACATGGCGGAGGCCGAGGCCGTCTGCGACCGGGCCACACTCATCGACGGCGGGCGCGTCCTGCGTACGGCGACCCCCCGTGAACTCGGCTCGCTCCTGTCCCGGCACGAACGCATCGAGGCGGCCGGTGTCCCGGAGGAACTCGTCGGGCAGCTCCGGGCCCGTCCCGGCGTGCTCACGGCCGGCACCGGTCCACGCGGCACCACCCTGATCGAGGTGAGCGACCGTCAGGCGCTCGCACCCGTCCTTCGGCTCCTGGTGGACGCCGGTGTCACCGAACTGGCCACCTCGCGCCCAGGACTCGAAGAGGTCTATCTGGCACTGATCGGCGAGCGCGGCATGGAGGTCCTCCGATGAGACCCTTCCTGGCCGGCCTGAGCCTGCAGGCCGCCCTGCTGCGCCGCTCCCCCGGCGAACTGCACACGCTGGCGACCGTGCCGTTGTACACCCTGATCCTGCTGGCGATGACCGACGACCCCGCCCGGCCCGGCATCGGCGCCAACGCGGTCATCGCCCCCACGCTGATGGCGCTGTGGTCGTTGGGGCTGTTCACCGCGGGGGATCTGATCGACCGGGACCGCTACAGCGGCACCCTGGAACCCACGGTGGCGGCCCCCGCGCCGCTGGCCCTGGTCGTCGGCGGACGCATCTGCGCCGTGACCACGGCGGGTCTGCTCGCCTTCGCCGAGGCATGGGCCGTGGGCCTGTGCTTCGGAGTCCGCCTGACGCTGCACCACCCGCTCGCGCTGGTCGCCGGCATCCTCGCGTCCTGTCTCACCACGGCGTGCACCGCGGCGATGATCGCAGCGGTGCTGGTGCTCACCCGGCGCGGGCGGCCCTACCAGAACTCGCTGAGTTTCCCCTTCTATCTGCTGTCCGGCATCGTCGTACCCGTCGGTGTGCTCCCCGACTGGTTGCGTCCGGTCAGCCGCCTGATCTATCTGTCCTGGTCGGCCGATCTGCTGCGGTCCGCCTTCCAGCCGGACGAGCCCGGGCAACTGCCCGTGCAACTGCTGGCGCTGGGCCTGCTCGCGGCGGCCGGTCTGGGCGGCGCCACCCTGCTGCTGCGCCGTGTGCTCGTCCGCGTGCGGGTCCTCGGCACCCTGGGGCACGCATGACACCCCGCCCGCGCCACAAGGCGCTCACCATCCTGCGGCACGGCAGCGCGATCGCCCTGGCCGAACTGGCCGCCGTCCACACCTGGCGGACCTGGCTGTTCGGCTGGCTGGTCCGGATGCTCAGCCAGGTGGTGTTCTTCACCCTCGCCGGACGGCTGACCGGCGCCGGCGGCGACGAGAAGTTCCTGGTCATCGGCAACGCCCTGATGGTCTGCGCCATCGAGGCCACCATGGTCGTCGCCTCGAGTGCCTGGGAACGCTCGCTCGGCACCCTTCCGCTGCTGGTCGCGGCACCCTCGCAACTCGCCTGGACCTTCGTCGTGCGCAGTCTTCAGTGGATCGTCAGCGGTACGGCCACCTCGTCGGTCGCGCTGTTCGTCCTCGGGCCCGCCTTCGGGCTGCGCTGGACCCCGGGCACCGTGCCGGTGGCGTGGGTGCTGATCGTGCTGACGGCACTCGGAACCTACTGCTTCGGGCTCACGCTGGCCGCCCTCGTGGCCGACCGGCCGACCCTGCGCAACGTCGTCGCCAACACCGCCTACCTCGGCATGATGGCGGTCTGCGGGGTACAGGTTCCGACCGGCTACTGGCCCGGCCCCGTCCAAGCGGTGGCCCAGGCACTGCCGTTGACCCACGAACTCGCCGCGCTGCGTGCCCTTCTCGACGACGCTCCGGCCGTGCGGGTGCTGCGGCATGCCTCTCTCGGCGCGGCCATCGGGGCCGGCTGGCTGGCCGTCGCCGTCCTCGCCTTCGGCCGGGTGGCACAGCGCGGACGGCGCACCGGAACCATCGAGTTCGGCACATGACCACCCGGCCACGGTGCGCTCGACCACCGGACACGCGGCTCGCGCGCACACGGCCGCAACGGCTCATGCCCCACCCGCGAGCCCGCTCCATGTGCCCCTGAGCGGCGCATGGACCTTCGAACCACCGGTACCGCGCCCACGGTGCGAGCACCGGCGGCCGGCCGAAGGCTTTCGCCCGGCAGGCCATCGTCCCCCGGCCCCGACCCCGAGAGAGGAGGTGCACCATGGAGCGCAACCACGTCACCCTTCTTCGTCCCCGCCTGGACAAGATCAAGGTGAAGCCCGTCAAGTAATGCCCCGCTGCCGGGAAGCCGCCGTGCTTCCCGGCAGCGTCTGTCCGTCCACCGGCATGGTCCGCCGTGCGCCCGGCGGACCATGCCGCGATCCGCTGAGCGAGGGTGTATGAGCACGATGATCAGTGACCTGCCGGTTGCGGTGATCGGCGAGAGCGACGGGCGTTGGCGAACCACGACGCTCTGCCTGGCCGTCGACTTCGGTTCCCGTGACGATCCGCCCGGCCGGGGCGGCACAGCCCATCTGCTGGAGCACGTGCTGATGTCGGCGCCCGTCGACGGTGGCCGCTCGCTCAGCGAACGCGTCGAGCGGCTCGGCGGCCAGGCGAACGCCACCACCGGCCTCGACCGCATGTTCTTCCAGGCCCAGGTGCTGGGCGACCATGTTCCGGAGGTGGCCCGCCTCCTCACCCGGGCCGTGCTGGACCCGCGGCTCGACGAAGCCGTGCTGGAGACCGAGCGCCAGGCGGTGCTGCAGGAGTTGGCCGCCGCGGCCGCCGACCCCAGCGACACGGTGCAGGACGCCTTCCTCGCTGCCTGCTTCCCCGGCCATCCGCTGGGCCGCCCGGTCGGCGGAACCGACGAGGCCGTGCACGCACTGGAGTCGGCGGACGTGCTCGGCGTGCACCGGGACGTCCTTCTCCGCCGGCGCATGACCTTGGTCTGTACGGGAGGAACCGCGCCCGGCGAGGTCGCGGAGCACCTCGCCGGCACTCCCTTCGCCCGGCCCCCCGCGGCCGGCCCGTCGACCGCGGCGGAACCGGTGGCCGATCTCGCGGCGCGGCCCTGGGCCCCCCAGGGCGCGGGTGCCGATCCGGACGGGTTCTCCTGGTTCGCGACCGGGAGCCGTGCCCCGTCCACGGGCGATCCCCGGCGCCATGCCTTCACCGTCCTCGCCCACCTGCTCGGGCCCTCCCCCGCCTCGCTGCTCTACCGCAGGCTGCGGGGCCAGGAGGGTCTGGTCTACGCCTTCTTCACCTGGTCGCGCGGCTACACGGAGACCGGAGCCTGGCGCGTCATGGCCGGGGTCGAGAACCGTAATCTTCGGCGCGCGCAGGAAGTCGTCCGCGAGGTGCTGCTGGAGGTCGCCGGGCATGGTCCCGATCCGGAGGACCTCGCCGTGGCCCGGCGTCAGGCGGTGACGGACCTGGTGACCACGGCCGAGCGTCCCTGGGACCATGCGATGGCCCTGAGCCAGGAGACCGGGCTGGGCGCCCGGCCGTGGTCCCTCGAGGACGGCATCCGCGCTCTGCAACGGGTGACGGCGGAAGAGGTACGTCTGGCGGCCACGGCCGTGACCGGGCGTCAACTCACCGTCGTACGGCCGGAGCCGGCATGATCCCGGCGGGCCCCGGCCCCGGGGACGCCGACCCCGCCTACCTGGCGGCCTGCCGGGACGCCGGCCTGCTCGTGGACATCGGAGCGGGGCACTGCGTGCTCGGGACGACCCGGGATCCGCTGAGCGGCCGGGACTACTGCCTCGTCGAGTACGCCCACCCGGCTCCCGCGTCGTCGCAGGCGGCCGAGGCGCTGCGCAGGCGTGCCGCGGCCGTCCATCCCGGCACCTGCGGAGTGCTGCTGCGCACCGCCCCCGACGTCCGGCTGTGCGCGCCCTGGACCCCGCACCTGACCTACCTGCGCCACGACCCGCCGGATCACGCCACCGGCGGCGACACGGTGTCCGGTGCCGCTTGCGGTGTCACGGTCGGTCCGGCGGCCCCGGAGCACGGCGAGCGGATCCGCGCCTGGATCGCGGACGCCTTCGAAGCCGGCGCGGCCCACCAGGACGCGCCGGTGCGGCGCGAGGAGGCGGAGGCGCAGGCCGACGCGATCATGGCCGCGCCCGGGCGGTTCAGCCTCGTCGCCGTGGCCGGCCGCGAACCCGCCGGCCACGCGACGCTCCTGCCGTTCACCGACGAGGTGACCGGCACCGCCTATCTCGAACTCATCGACACCCTGGTCGCCGCCCCCTTCGACATCGGCGCCGTCACCGGGCTCCTGGTCGAGGCCGCGCTCGCCCGGGCCGCCCGCGCCGGCGTTCCCCTGCTGGGCAACGTGGTGCACGGCGGCGCGACCGGCGCCCCGGAGCACGGCGCCCGCATCGTCGCCTCGCTGCACCGGCGGGGCTGGCGCACCGAGCACGTCTACTGGCACGCCCCGAACCCGACCGACCCCTCAGGGAATCGATGTGACCGCCCGCGACCACCGCGATGACTCCCGTCCCGCTCCCCACCGTGATCCCCGCCCGGTGCCGGATCTGGCCTTCTTCCGCCGCCTCCTGGACCTGCCGGAGGACGCCACGCCCTATGAGGTGGTGACGGGGGCCGGCCGCGTCTCGCAGGCATTCCGGGCCCTGGTGATGACGGCGGCGGCCCGGGAGGGTGTCATCGGCACCGGCTCCGCGGACGAGTTGCGGCGCCGGGCGGAGCGCACCGCCTTCTACGCCCGGGTGCAGCGCCGCTGCGAACCGCTGGGCGCCCGCCCCCTCAAGGGGCTCTCGCTCGCCGCGTGGTACCCGGACGACCTGCCCAGGCCGATGAACGACCTCGATCTGGTCGTACCGGACACGGCCGCCCTGTGGCGGGTCGTCACCACCCTCGTGGCCGAGTACGCGCCCCGGGAGATGGACCTGACGGTTCTCGACGGCGAGGCCCGGCACCTCGTGGTGGCCCTCTCCTGGCCGGGCGCGGACCCGCTGCTGGACTACGAGACCCGCGTGGAGATCCTGACCTGTGCGCTGACCGGCGACCAGGGTGCGGTACCGCTGCGGCCGAGGCTGCCGCACGACCCGCTCGCCGCGGGTCTCCTGGCCGTCGCCGAGGAGCGCTTCCAACGACCGTTCAACGGCAAGGACGTGGTCGACGTCATGATGGCGCTGGCCTCCGGACACGAGCGGGAGCTGCCGCTGCTCGCACGCACCGCCGACGAGTACCACCTCGCTCCCGAACTCAGCGAACTCCTGGAGCTGTTCGCCGGCACGGTCCCCGACGCGGGGCGAGCGCCGTCCGGTCTCGGCACGCTGCTCACGGCGCTCGCCGAGGCGTCCGCGCGCGAGCTGCGGCGACGCGAGGAATGGCGGCAGGGGCGAGGGACGGCGGACGCACCGGATCGGGGCGCACTGCGCCACGGCATGCGGCTCACCCCCGTCGAACCCGGCCCCCGCCCGCACCGCGCCACGGATGCCGCCACGCTGCGTCCCTTCGACGGCGGCACCCTGCTGCTGACCCCGGTCGCCGACTTCCTGCTGGTGACCGGGGCCCTGGTCGATCCGGCGTTGTACGACGCGGCGACGAGCGCTCTGGCGGTCAGTCCAGCAGCCCCAGTGAACTGAGCAGTGTCCCCAGGCAGTCCGCGTCGGCCGTGCCGAACGGCCGCTCGGGACGCTCCGTCCGTCCTTCCGAGGCGACGCCGCCCTTGCGTTCCGCGAACGCGGTGAGGTCACGGTTGAGACGCACCGCGTACTCCCCGACGGCCGGTCCCCTGAGCAGCAGTGACACGGTTCCGGCCGCCGCGGTCGCGGAGTGCACGGTCTGCGGGGGCAGGACGTAGGAG
The DNA here is from genome assembly GCF_044546845.1 of Streptomyces sp. NPDC053076. Taxonomy (NCBI): domain Bacteria; kingdom Bacillati; phylum Actinomycetota; class Actinomycetes; order Kitasatosporales; family Streptomycetaceae; genus Streptomyces; species Streptomyces sp. NPDC053076. The sequence goes on from NZ_JBITZL010000008.1 coordinate 15,800, forward strand.
CTGCCCGCCGACTCGGTGCGCTCCAGCAACGGCCGTGCCGGGCCGCCCTCCTCGGCCAGCCGCCGCTCCACGTCGGCCACCTCGCCGTAGAGCCGGTGGACGTAGCTGCCGTGCAGGATGGTGGAGGCGAAGGCCCAGCGATGGTTGTGCGGCCGGCCGTGTGGGTCCTTGTCGCCGCCCGCCCAGTGCTGCAGACGCAGCCGCGCCCCCGAGGACGGGTCCTCGTAGAGCACCATGCGGTTGCCCCAGGGCCTGACCTCGGAGAGGCCGAGCAGCCGCGGGTCGGTCCGTGCGGAGCGCAGCAGTCCGGCCAGCCGGTCCGGGCGGGCGAACCGGCGCAGGGCGTCCTCGAGGGCTCGGGCGGTCCACGCCGCGTCGCGCCAGTCGACCTCGGACAGGCGCGGCTCAGGCATGGGCGTGCGGACCGGCGGGCTGCGGCTGCGGCAGGGTGTACTGCCGGGCGATGCCCCGGGCGTAGGCGTCGCTCAGCCGGCGGCCGTCCGGAACGGTGAGCCACATCCGCATCAGGTGGCGCTGCTCGTCGGGCCCGGTGCCGTTCTCGAAGCCGTCCCGGGCGTGCAGGACGGTGTGGTTGTTGACGTATTGGACGTCACCCGGCACGAGGTCCATGGACAGGGCGATCCCGGGCTCGCCGGCGATGGCGTCCATCAGTTCCAGTGCGTCCAGCTGCTGTCGGCTCGGCTCGGGGGGTGCCTGGTCGCCGGCCGGCTGGAGGTAGGCGGACTGCCCGTTGGCGGCTGCCCTGCGGCGCCAGGACGGCCGGCGGCGGAAGGACAGTTTGCCGTCCAGCCAGGAGATGTGCGAGGCCGCGTAGTAGGGGACGCGGTCGCCGTCGGTCTCGTCCTTGTTGTTCATCCAGAACGGTTCGTAGAGGCCGTCGACGAGGTCCGGCCGGCGGCGCAGCAGTTCGTTGTAGACGGTGACCGAACTCGCCACGCGCGAGGCGCCTCCCGTGCGGGACCGGCCGACGCACAGCAGGGACACGATGTCGCACCAGTCGGTGTGGAAGGGCAGTTCCACGTTGGTCTGGTAGGCGAACCGGTCGGGGCGCGCGGGGCCGTCCTCACGGACGTGGGCCAGGTACAACTCCCGTTTGTCCTGCGGGGTCGGGACGCCGATGGCGCAGGACAGCGCCCAGTACATGAGGGCGAGCCGCTCCTGTGACTGGCCGGCCACCGGCATGCCGCGCACGAGCAGCACCCCGGGGCCGTCCTCCAGGTGGCGTCGCCAGTCCGCGGCCTTCGCCGCGAGGCGGGGCAGGCGCAGGTCCTCGGCGGGGATGTGGTGCAGCGGGCGGGACCCGGCGGCCGACCGGGCGGCCAGAGCGGTGAGTTCGTCCACGTCCTGGTCGGTGAGGCGGACCTGCCAGTCGCCGGGGCGGGAGGCCATGCGGTCCCCATGCCAGGCGGCCGGGGAGTCGAGCGGAGCACGCAGGACCGGGCCTGCCGTGAGGTCGGGTTTCATAAGTCGACGCTAGCCGTCGGCGCCGGTTTGTGACAAGTAATTGTGACTCTGGTGTCACAAGACCTTGATGGCTGGCCTGATGCTCTGTCATGATGGCCGCCCCGACGCCACTCAGGAGCAAAGTGAACGCTCATATACCTCTCGCGGATCCCGTCGTCCGCCGGTCCCCCGTGACCACCATCGAGCCACTGGAGCCCGTGGACGTCGTCGTACGTCACGAATTCTGCGGACCGCTGCTGTGGAGCAACCGCCGCCACGCGTTCTTCCTGCCTCGGGAGAGCGGCGAGAACTCCCTCGTCACGCGAGCCGTCGAACGCAAGCGGTCGGGCCAGGACTGGGACGACGGGTCACTTCCCGACAGCCTCGCGCACGACCTGCGCGAACTGGGCCTGGACGGCCGGGTCAGGGAGATCCGATCCCCCTACCAGGACCGGCTCAGCGGACCGCTGGAAATCTACTTCGACTACACCTGGCTGTGTAATCTCGCCCGGCACAAATGCGGCCAGGACTCGTTCTGCTACGCGGCCGAGTTTCTCGGACCGACCACGATGCGCGAACAACGCGTACGCGAACTCATGGCCGAACTCGCACAGTGGGGCGTCATGCGCGTCCATCTGGCGGGCGGTGAGCCGACCATCAACAAACGCGCCCTGGCGAACTACCTGGACAGCGCAAGTGAGCAGGGGCTCTACACGTCGATGGCGACCAACGGTCTCCTCATCGACGACGAGACGCTGGACATCATCCTCCGCAACGGGCTCAAGTCCGTCAGCTTCAGCATCGACGGCGCGTCGGAGGAGACGTTCGGCGCGGTGCGCGGCCCCGGTCTCTTCGACAAGGTCGTCGCCGCGCTGCGCCACACCGTGCGCCGCAAGCAGGAGACCGGCTCCGGCATGCGCGTGTGCGTCAAGCCGACGTACACGCCGGCCACGCCCTACTCCGAGCTGGAAGCACTGGTCGAGCTGAGCATCGACGCCGGCGCGGACGTGGTGAAGTTCGCCAACCCGGAGCGCTGCCTCCACCACGAGCAGGGCTTCTACTCCCAGCAGGTGGACGAGTACTACGCGGCCATCGAGTTCATCGGCCAGTTGCAGAAGGCGTACGGCTCGCAGATCTCGATCACCAACGTCAGCAATCCGATGGCCGGTTGCGGTGACATCGGGATCCCGGGCCTGTCCGGTTGCATCGGCGGTCAGGAGCTGATCGCGCTCAACCCCGACGGCAGCGTCACGCCGTGCCTGATGCACCCGCGCAAACTCGGCAACATCGACGACCAGTTCACCGGTCTGCGGGACTTCTGGAACGGATCGACGCAGCTCACCGACTTCTGGAAGGCTCTGGAGAAGCCCGAGGGCTGCTCCGGCTGCGACATCTACAGCTCCTGCCGCTCCGGCAGCACCACGCGCCGCATCGTCCAGATCGGCCGCTTCGACCCGGAGCGCACCACCGGAGACTTCAGCGCGGTCAAGGACCCGCTGTGCACCCGGGACTACCTCGCCCGGCATCCCGAGAAGAAGCTGCCCGAACCGCCGGAGGACCCGACGGCTCTGCGGCACTTCCGCGAGATAGCCGTACGCCACTCGCTGTGAACTCCCCTGCCCTCCGAGGAGCCCCCATGAGAGTCGCGCTCGTCAGTTTCTACGACTCGCAGCGCTTCGCCGAGTTCCCCATCACCCACGCGCTCAGCTCCATGCGACTCGGCGCCTACCTGAGCCGTCAGCACCCCGAGTGGGAGATCCGGCTGCGGGCGTTCGACGAGCAGGGCTGGTCGGCACAGGCGGCCGGGGCCTCGCTGCTGGCCGAGGGGTTCGACGTGGTGGGCGTCCCCGCCTACATCTGGACCCTGGAGCGGACCCGGCAGCTGACCGTGGAGCTGTCGAACGCCCCCCAGGCCCCGCTGGTGGTCTGCGGGGGGCCGGAGACGAGGGCCATGCCCCACGCCGACTGGCCCGAGGCAACGGTGTTCGCCATGGGCCAGGGCGAGGAGCCGCTCACCTGGCTCTGTGAACAGCGGGCCGCGGACCCCGGCTTCACTGGGCTCAACCTGGAGAACGGACTGGCCCAACCGCTGTACTCGGCTCGCCGGGAGCGCCGGGACGCCTACCGGCACGCGGTACCCGACCGGCGCGACCGGCGGCTCCCGCACGGCATCGAGCTGTTCGGCCCGGAGTTCGAGGCGCTCCTGGCGGGTGATCCGGTGGAGACCGACTTCACCTGGTACGAGACCGCGCGGGGCTGCATCTACGACTGCAGCTTCTGCGGTCACAACACCCTGCCGTTCTTCGCCACCTTCGACACCGACTTCGTGCGCACCGAGATCGTCAACATGCGCGCCCGGGGGATCCGCCGCATCTTCCTGATCGACCCGATCCTCGGCGGCAAGGCCGCCCGGGGCAAGGAGATCCTGCGTCTGTTCCGGGACCTCGCCCCGGACATCGCCATCAACGCCTACATGCGACCGGAGTTCCTCGACGACGAGTTCGTCGACGTCCTCGTCGAGTCCAACATCGAAGAGCTGCTGATGGGGCTTCAGACGACCAACCCGAGCGTGCCCAAGCACGTGCGCGGCAACCACTTCGGGAAGATCATGAAGTACGTCCCGCACCTGACCGCCCGGGGCATCCCCTGGCGCGCCGAGCTGATCGTCGGGCTGCCCGGGGACGACATGGCGGGCCTGCGGGAGTCACTGCGGTTCACCGTGGAGGAGCTGCGCCCCTGGTCGGTGCACTCCTACCATCTGACGGCCATTCCGGAGACCAAGCTGTTCGAACTGCTCGACCGCACCGACGACGAGATCTGGATCAAGGCGGACGAGAAGCTGCGCGTGGTCTCGGCCAGCAGCTACGACGAACGCGAACTGCGGGACATGCTCATCTACGCGGGCGCCGTCACCTCCCTGCACGCACACCTGCGCGAACAGGGGGTGTTCGACGCCCCGTTCAGCGAACTCGACGCCCAGGTCGGCCGGATCCTGTCCGACCCCGCCGCGCGGGAGGCCCGCTCGACCTTCCTGCGCATGGGCCAGGACGCGGGGCGGGCCGCCTGGGCCGCGTACGGTGTCGGCGCCGTCACGGCCGCCGCCGGCTGAGGGGACGGTCGTGGCAGCACACACCCCGGTACAGCTGATGGTGCGCCGGCACGCCGAGTCGGTGTGGAACGCACAGGGCAGGATCCAGGGCGACATCGCCTCGCCGCCGCTGACCACGGCCGGAGCCGCCGAGGCCGGCCGCTGGGCCGCGGACCTCGCGGACGACGCCGGGATCCGCACGATCTGGAGCAGCGACGCGGTGCGCGCCCGGTCGACCGCGGCCGCGGCCGGACGCCGGCTGGGTCTTCCCGTGACGAGCACGGAACTGCTCGCGGAAGCGGGCGCCGGGGTGCTGGAGGGGCTCACCCACGCCGAGGCCGCGCGGCTCGTCCCCGAGCACCACCGGGTGTGGAAGGCACGCGGCGACCTGGATGCCATCCCCGGGGCCGAGCCGGGCGACCGGCTCCAGGCCAGGGCCATCGCCTTCCTCGCGGCCGCGACGGGCCCCGGCGGAGCGGATCTGTACGGCCGTACCCAACTCGTGGTGACGCACGCCGCGTTCCTGCGCAGCCTGGTGAACACCGCGCGGCGGCGGCCGCGCACCACCCCCGTGGCGATCGGCCACGGGGACACCCATCTGCTGACCGACCCCTGGACGGCTCTTCGGCCGGAGCGGCTGAACCAGCCGTGGCGGCCCGCGGCCCACCGGGTCACTCCGGGTCCCGACGACGGCGCCGGCCCGGCCCCGGAGTTCGTGGTCAAGCTGGTTCCCGGCCTCGGAGCCGAGGGACGGCTGGGCCGTTACCGCGCCGTCCAGCACGCCGTGAGCACCGCGACCGGCACTCCCCCACTGCTGGCGGCAGCTGCCCGCGGTGACGGCTCGGCCATCACCGTGCGCCGGTTCGTGCCCGGTGCCACCGTCGGCCACCGCCTGGGGCACGACGAGGAGTGGGAACTCCTGAATTTCTACCAGCAGTTCAACGAACGGCTCGCGACAGCGGTGGGCACCGAGGCGTTCACCGGGGTCCGGTCGCTCGGCGACCGCATCGACATCGCGCTGCGCGGACCGGACAACGAGGCGGTGCGGCAGCTGCGCGCCCTCACCAGCGACGGCAGGCTGCGGAAGCTGCTCCACGAGCGTTCCCGCGTAGCGGACTTCGACCTCCACCGCGACAACACCGTACGCACGGAGGCGGGGCAGCTGGTGCGGATCGACCTGGACTCGCTCTGCCCGGGTCCCCGGCTGCTCGGGCCGGCCTGCGCCCTGGTCGGCGCCTCCGCGCTCTACGCCGCCGGGCAGTGGGCGGCACCGCACGAAAGACCCCACGCCCGGTTGCTCGGAGGCGACTCGGACCACGCCCGGGAGCTGCGGCACCTCGTCCGGGTCCGGCTCCTGCTGGGCCTGTGGTTCTTCCTCGCCGCCCCCAAAGCCGCCGGCACCGAGGGCAGCGAACGGCACGCCGCGCTCTACCGCGCGGCCCTGACCGGGCTGACGGCGCTCGACCAGGAGAAAGGCAGTCGTACCCGATGACCCCACCCACCGAGGACTCGTTCCTGCTCCTCAAGCCCGACGCGCTGGAGAGAGGACTGGCCGACCACGCCGTCGACGCCGTGCGGCGTGCCGGCCTCACCGTGACGAGCCGCGTGCCCGTCCGGCTGACGGAAAGCCAGGTGGCCGGGATCTACCCGCAGGTCGATCCGGAGCGACGTCCGCTCACCGCCGGCATCATCCGTCGCTACCTGATCGGCAGGCCCGCCGAGTACGTGCGGGTGAGCGGCCGGGACGCCTGCGCACGCGTGGTGGAGGTCAAGACCACGCTGCGCCGCGCCCACAGCGACGTCCTGTACGGCAACCTCGCGCACAGCCCCGACACCCCCGACCAGGCCGCCTCCCAGCTGCTCGTGCTCGCCGGACGCGGCCCCCACGCCGTGTTCACGCCCGGTCCCGGGCCGTGGCACGGCTGGAGCCGGCAGCGCATCGAGACGGCGCTCGACGTGTGGGCCGCGGATGCCGCGGCGATGGGCACCCGCAGGCCCACCCACTGGTCGCCGCTGGAGCCCTCGGCCGGACGGGTGGTCCGGGTGGCCGTGCCGCGCCGCTGGGTCATCGCCTTCGACGACATCGCGGTCTTCCTGGCCCGGCTCGCCGGCCGGGACGATCCGGGATTCGCCGTACGGGCGACGCTGGCCGCCCTCTACGACCGCGACGGCCTTCCCCTCGAGGCCCCCACCACCGCCCGGGCGGAGGCGCTCGCCGGCCAGGTGACCGACTTCGGCCTGCTGGCCACGCCCGCAGCCGGGACGGACCGTTCGCAACGAGTGGCAAGGAGTGGCACACGATGAACAGCATGCTGGGCAGGAGCGTCCGCGCAGCGTCGGACCTCTGCTTCCGCGCGCTTTCGGCGGCGGCCAGACGGATCGTCCCCGGAGCACGCGCGTCCGCCCGGGAACGCGCGGAGTCGGATCTGATCCGGTTCCGGCGGGCGCGCAACCGCAGCGGCGACAGCTACCCGCTGTGGTGAGCCGCGCCGACCGGGCCGCGTCCACCGTGCCGTACGCCCTGACCTGTGCCGCGTACTACACCGTGATCACCCCGTTGTCGTTTCTCCGGCGTCTCGGCGGCGCACGCGACCCACTCGCCCTGCGGGCCTTCCGCGCCGGTCCCGGCTCGGCCCTGCGCCGACTGGACCGGGAGTACGGACCGAACGACTTCCTGTCCGGTCGGGCGGGGACCTCACCCGGCGAACGCTCCTGCCACCGCCATCGCAGGCCGAAGGGACGGGTCCGGCCATGACCGCCATCGTGGGTATCTCGGCCTTCTACCACGACAGCGCCGCGGCGCTGGTCGTCGACGGCGAACTCGTCGCCGCCGCGCAGGAGGAGCGCTTCTCACGGCGCAAGCACGACCCCGCCTTCCCCCGGCGTGCCCTGACCTATCTGCTCGACCAGGCACCCGGCGCGGTGGACGCGGTCGCCTACTACGAGTCCCCCTGGCTCAAGCGCCACCGTGTCCGCTGGAGTCTGCTCGGCGCCGCGCCGGGCGGGGCCGAGGCGTTCCGGCTCGCCGTACGCGGCGGCATCGCGCGTCCCGACGGCACGGAGCGGCGGATCCGCGCGGGGCTGCACTCCGCCGGACTGCCCGCGGATCTGCCTATCCTGTGGTCGAGGCACCACCTCTCGCACGCGGCGAGCGCGTACTACCCCTCCCCGTTCGAGCGTGCCGCCGTCCTCACCGTCGACGGGGTGGGCGAGTGGGCGACCACCGGCATCTTCCTCGGCGAGGGAGCGCGCATCACCGCCCTGGCCGAGCAGGTCTTCCCGCACTCCCTCGGCCTGCTGTACTCGGCGGTGACCCATTTCTGCGGGTTCAGGGTGGACAGCGGCGAGTACAAGCTGATGGGCCTGGCGGCCTACGGCGACCCCGGTTCCGCGCAGACCCACGCCCTGCGGGAACTGATCCTGCAACGGCTCGTCGACGTGCGCGAGGACGGCTCGTTCGTCCTCGACATGCGGTACTTCTCCTTCCACCGTGGCGGCACCATCATCGACGTACGGCGCTGGGAGCGGCTGTTCGGGATGGAGCGCCGCAAGCCGGAGACCGGCGGTGCGGAGCGGTACGCCAACCTCGCGCTCGCCGTGCAGCAGGTCACCGAGGAGGTGATGGTGCGTCTCGCACGCCACGCGCGGGAGCGCACCGGCGCCGACGCACTGTGCCTGGCCGGCGGTGTCGCGCTCAACTGCGTGGCCAATTCACGGGTGCTGCACGAGGCCGGGTTCGACCGGGTGTGGATCCAGCCCGCCGCCGGAGACGCCGGCGGCGCGGTGGGCGCCGCCCTCGCCGCCCACCATCTGGCACTGCGCGGACCGCGGCCGTCCGCCCCCGTTCCGGACGGGATGAAGGCCGCCCACCTGGGCCCGGACATACCCGACGGCGCCGTCGCCGACCTGGTGCACCGGTACGGCGCGCACTGCACGTCGTACGACGACTTCGGCAAACTGGCCGAGGAGGTGGCCGGGGAGCTGGCCGAGGGGAAGGTGGTCGGCTGGGTCCAGGGGCGGATGGAGTTCGGTCCCCGGGCGCTGGGCAACCGCAGCATCCTGGCCGATCCGCGCAACGCCGACGCCAAGTCCTGGCTGAACTCCAGGATCAAGGCCAGGGAGGACTTCCGCCCGTTCGCGCCCTCGCTCCTGGCGGAGGCGGCGGACGAGTACCTGGAGCCCGCCGTGCCCTCCCGCTACATGCTGCTGACCACCCGGGTCCGCCAGGGCGACGACGGCTCGCCCATCCCCGCCGCCACACATGTCGACGGCACCGCCCGGCACCACACCGTCGAGGCGGCGGACAACCCCCGCTTCTGGCGGCTGATCGACACCTTCCGCGCCCGCACCGGCTGTGCCGCCCTGGTGAACACCAGCTTCAACGTCCGGGGCGAGCCGGTGGTCGCCACCGCCGACGACGCCTACCGGTGCTTCCTGCGCACGGGTATGGATCTGCTGGTCATCGGCGACCACCTGTTCCGTCAGGCCGACCAGTCGGCCGAACTGGCCCACGACAGCCTGCCGCTCGACTGACCCGACCGGACCGGACGCCGTCCGCCGCAGGAGGAGAAGGACTACTGATGACCACCGCGCTGCTGTGCACCGGCTGGCCCCGCGGGATCGAGGTGGCGCTGGAACGGCTCGAACGTGACGGGCGACGCCCTGCGCTGCTCATCCTGCCGGACACGGTGGCGGGCGACCGGGAGCGGGCGGAACACGCCCTCGGCCGGCTCCGGCTGCCGGTCCTGGTCCTTCCCCAGACGGAGATCGGCGCCGGCCTGCTCACCCGGGAGAGCAGGCGAGCGGTACGCGCTGCGGGAGTGACCGGTCTGCTGGTCTTCCGTAACGACGGCGGAACGGTCGACCGCGGGGCGGCGGTCCGGTTGGCCCTCTCGGTCCCGGTGCGCGAGCTGCTGCTCATGCACGGACGCGGTGAGGTGACCCGGTACGGGCGGGCGGCCCTGCTGGCCGCCCTGTTCCGCGACCGCGGGACGGGACACGGCCGCCGGGAGACCGCCCCGCCGGCGGAGCTGTTCGATCCGGTGGCCGGCCGCCACCTGCCCAGGGGCGGCGACTTCGCCGGTGTCGACGCACGGGGCGCGCTGGAGGTGAGCCCGCTGGGCTTCCTGCGCGTACCCGGGATGGCGGAGCCCGCCGATCTGGAACCGTCCACCCGGCGCCGGGTGATCATGCTGGGTGGCAGCGCGCTGTACGGGCTCGGCCTGCCGGACAACGCCGCCACCGTCCCCGCGCGCCTCCACCGACGCCTCGGTGGCGCGGACGACGGGCTGGAGGTGCTCAGTTTCGCCGTGCCGGGAGGGTGGTCGCGCGGCGAGTCCGCGATGCTTCTCTACCGGCTGCGTTACGCCCGGCCCGACAGCGTGGTGACGCTCTCCGGATGGAACGACTTCAACACCCTGTTCGCCATGGACCTGGTCAATGGACCAGGGGCGCAGGTGCTGAACTGGACCTTCTCCGACTACCACCATTACCTGAGGATCCACGCCCCGCACGAGATCGACGAGACGCACGTCCCCTTCGCCCGCAGACCCTCGGTCGTCCGAAGCCTGCCGCATCTGGACTCCGCCGTCTTCCCGCGCTCGGGGGCACGGCTGCGCGCTTCCCTGTGGCTGGACAACCAGGCTCTGATGGCGACCGTCTGCGAGCAACAGGGCATCCACTTCGTGTGTGCGCTGCAACCGCACTCGCTGCTCCAGCCGGCGCTGGGCACCGCGTTCACCCGGGACTGGGTCACCTCGCACTACGACTTCGCCTTCACCGGCCGGGCCGGACAGCCCGGCCGCGCCGAACTCTTCGACGCCTACGCCGACTCGATCGCCTCCGTCTACCAGGTCTACCGGCAGGGTCTGGCCGAGTTGTCCACGCGGTTCCCGACCGCGACCTTCCTGGACCTGTCCACAGCCTGCGCGGACGAGGAGGCCCCCTGTTTCCTCGACGGAGTCCATCCGTCCGCACACGGCGCGTCCGTACTCGCCGACGCCCTCGCGAGGGCGCTGCGGCAGCCGGCGGTCAGCACCGAGTCAGCACGGGGGAGGTGAAGAGGGCCTACGTGGTCTGCGCCTGGCCCCGGGCTGCCGCGGGCGGCATGGCGCGGGAGGGGCGGCGTCGGGCCACTGGTGGCGCCGGCACTCCGGCCACGTCCGGCGGAGGTCAGGCGGTGAGCGGTGAGCCCGGCACGCGCGGCCGGGAGCCGTGTGCGCCGGTATCGGTTCACTCCGGGGGCTGGTCGCCGTGGTCGTCCTGAAGCAGGTGGCGACGTTCCTGTTCGCGCCTGGAGTAGGCGGCCGCCCGGATCGCCGCCTGGAGTAGGCGGCCGCCCGGATCGCCTCGTCGCTCTCCAAGCCTGCTCCCAGCGCGCCGCCCACGGTGGCGACCGAAGCGACGAGCCGGGACAACGTCCCGTACTCCGTGGCATGCGGCGGGGTTCGTGTGCGGGAGGCGAACACCCGGTCGTTGAGGATGAACAGCGCCCACACCCAGTTGATGACGGGCAAGCCCCCGTAGCGGACGAGCACCCCGATCCCCACGGTCATGACCGTCCCGGGCACGGTGCGCCCCGCGGCGTGGTCCGGCTGCGAGCCGTCGTCGGCCAGGGCCGGCAGTGATGACGGGTGACCGGACGGGACGGGTCACCGGACGACCCGCCACCCCGGTTTCTCCGAGCGGTCGATGCCGCGGGTCGCTTCGATGGCGTCGGCATCAGGATGGCTGCGGTCGCTGCAGTCCCGCCAGGAGCAGGTCGATCAGGCGGCGGGGGTCGAAGCGAGGGTCGCCGTCATGCCCGATGCACAGGTTGCCGATGCCGCGCATCAGCTCATAGGGCTGCGTGCCCGGCCTGATTTCCCCGGCCTCGACCGCGGCGTCGAGCAGCTGTGCGCAGACGGGCTCCAGGCGGTCGACGAAGTAGGTGTGCAGCGCGGTGAAGCCACTGCTGTCCGACTGCGGCGTGTTCGCGAGTCCGTGCTTGGTGACCAGGAAGTCCACGAAGAGGTCGATCCACTGGCGCAGCGCGGAGAGCGGGGAGTCCGTGCGGGCCAGCAGGCTCGGTCCGGCCTCGGCACATGCCTCGACCTGGTGGCGGTAGACGGCGACGACGAGGTCCGCCCGGGTCGGGAAGTGGCGGTAGATCGTGCCCAGCCCGACGCCCGCCCGGGCCGCGATCTCACGGATCGGCGCGTTGACGCCCGAGGTCACGAACACCTCGGCGGCGGCGGCGAGCAACGTCTGCTGGTTGCGCACCGCGTCGGCCCGCCTGCTTCGGGCCGGCACCCGCCCGGAGTGGCCTTCAGTGGGCACCGCGCTCTCCTTCCGATGGCGTTGACGAAACGGAACAGCGTTCCGTATAAATAAGTGGAACAGTGATCCGGTTCCCACCCTAGCGGAAGCCGGACACTCCCGCGCGTCTCCCCGTCCCCGGCCGACAGCGGGCGCGCCGTCGAAAGGACAGCAGCAACCATGAGTGGATCAGCCTCCATGTCCGACGCATTCAGCTCACCCACGCCCGTCCTCTCGTACAGCCCACTGGTGCTGCCCGTGCCCGGACGTCCCGTGGACCTCCGGGCGCGTGTTTCCGCACCCGTGACCGGAGACGGCCTGCCCGTCATCCTTCTCTCCCACGGCCAAGGCCCCTCGAACAATCTCTCCTCACTGAACGGCTACGCACCGCTCGCCGACTTCTGGGCGGCGCACGGCTTCGTCGTCATCCAGCCCACACACCTCAGCTCCAGGACACTGAGCCACCTGCACACCGACACCGCGCCCGGAGCGTCCCTGTTCTGGCGCTCACGCGCCGAGGACATGACGCACCTCATCGACCGGCTCGACGCGATCGAGGCCGCCGTGCCGCAACTCGCCGGGCGCATCGACCACGGCAAGGTCGCCGTCGCCGGACACTCGATGGGCGGCCACACCGCCGCCCTCCTGCTGGGCGCCCGGCTCACCGACCCCGACGACGGGCAGGAAGTGAACCTCATCGAGCCCCGGATCAAGGCCGGCGTACTGCTGGCCGCACCCGGCAGGGGCGGCGATGCGCTGAACGGGCCATGGGCGGCGAACGTGCCGTTCTTCCGGACCACGGATTTCTCCACGATGACCACACCCGCGCTGGTCGTCGCCGGTGACAAGGACGACTCCCGGCACTTCACGGACATGGGTCCAGACTGGCACGCCGACCCCTACACCCTCGCCCCCGGCCCCAAGACCCTGCTCACCCTGTTCGACGCCGGGCACGGGCTCGGCGGGATCTCCGGATACGACGTCGCCGAGACCACGGACGAGAACCCCGAGCGGGTGGCCGTGGTGGCGCGGCTCACCTCGGCCTACCTCCGCACCCAGCTGTACCCCGCGGACCCCGCCTGGCAGGCGGCGCGTGACGCGGTGACGGCCGGTCCCGTCCCGCTCGCCCGAGTCGAATCCAAGTAAGCCGGGCAAGGACCGTCTTCCTGACGTGCACTGACTCAGCGTCCGTCCATTTCGAATGTTTCGAAGTGAAAGGCGAATCCTGCGAGAGGGATTGACGCTGGTCGGCCACCCCCTATCATCCAAGATGCTCGATTGGTCGACCTGAGTTCGATATTTCGCACACCGGGCTGCCGGTTCGCCCTCATCCGTCACGCCACGCAGGCACTCGGCGGCGCGGTCCACGTCACGCGGTTCGAGCTGTCCACGCCCTGAACCGGCCCGTCGGACGCACACCCCGACTCCCCACCGAGGAGAACCATGAACTGGCTGAAACGGCTCAGCGGTCGCCGAGCCCCGGTCCTGGGCTTGCTGGCGGCGACCGTCCTGATGACGCCAGGGACCGCGACCGGCTCGACCGACGCCGTCCAGGCATCCACTCTGGGCACTCAAGCGGCCCAGTCCGGACGGTACTTCGGAGCCGCCGTGGCCGCCGGCAGGCTCGGCGACGGCACGTACACCAGCGTCCTGGACCGTGAGTTCAACTCGGTCACACCCGAGAACGAGATGAAGTGGGACACGACCGAGCCGTCCCGCGGCTCGTTCAACTTCGGCCCCGCCGACCAGATCGTCAACCGGGCGACGTCCCGCGGTCAGCGCGTACGCGGCCACACCCTGGTCTGGCACTCCCAACTGCCCGGCTGGGTCGGCTCCATCACGGACGCAGGCACACTGCGCAGCGTGATGAGCAACCACATCACCACCCTGATGAACCACTACAGGGGCCGGATCCACTCCTGGGACGTGGTCAACGAGGCCTTCGCCGACGACGGCAGCGGCCGGCACCGCCCCTCGGTGTTCCAGAACCTGCTGGGCGACGGCTTCATCGAGCAGGCGTTCCGCACGGCCCGGGCGGCCGATCCGTCGGCCAGGCTCTGCTACAACGACTACGGCATCGAGGACTGGAACGCCGCGAAGACGCAGGGTGTCTACCGCATGGTGCGCGACTTCAAGGCACGCGGCGTGCCCATCGACTGCGTCGGCTTCCAGGCCCACTTCGGCACCGGCGGCCCGCCCGCCGGCTTCCGGACGACGCTGTCGAACTTCGCCGCCCTCGGCGTGGACGTCCAGATCACCGAGCTGGACATCGCCCAGGCGTCGCCGGCCGCGTACGCGAACACGGTCAAGGCATGCATGAACGTCGCGCGCTGCACCGGCATCACCGTCTGGGGCATCCGCGACAGCGACTCCTGGCGCAGCGGCGAGAACCCCCTGCTGTTCGACCGCAACGGCAACAAGAAACCGGCGTACCAGTCTGTGCTCACCGCGCTGGGCGGCTCGGCCGCGACGCGGCAGGCCGACGCCCTTTCCGCCCGGCCCGCCGCCGCACTGCCCGCCCGCTTCTCCTGGAGTTCCAGCGGCGCGCTGATCTCACCGAAGCCGGACGCGACCCACCACATCGCCGGAATCAAAGACCCCTCGGTCGTGTACTACAACGGCAAGTACCACGTGTTCGCCAGCGTCGCCAGTTCCTCCGGCTACAACCTGGTGTACCTGAGCTTCAGCAACTGGTCGCAGGCGGGTTCGGCCACGCACCACTATCTGGACCGCACGGCCATCGGCAGCGGATACCGGGCCGCGCCCCAGGTGTTCTTCTACGCGCCGCAGAAGCTGTGGTACCTCGTCTACCAGACCGGCAACGCGTCGTACTCCACCAACACCGACATCAGCAACCCGAACGGGTGGAGCGCGCCCCGCGATTTCTACTCGTCGATGCCCGACATCATCCGGCAGAACATCGGCAGCGGCTACTGGGTCGACATGTGGGTGATCTGCGACAGCGCCAACTGCTACCTGTTCTCCTCCGACGACAACGGACACCTCTACCGCTCGCAGACCACCGTCGGCCAGTTCCCGAACGGGTTCACCAACACCGTCATCGCGGCGCAGGACTCCGACAGACACGCCCTGTTCGAAGCGAGCAACGTCTACAAGGTGCAGGGCAGCAACCAGTACCTGCTCCTCGTCGAGGCCATCGGATCGGACGGCAGGCGCTACTTCCGCTCCTGGACCTCAGGCAGCCTCGCCGGTTCCTGGACGCCCCTGGCCGCGTCCGAGAGCAACCCGTTCGCACGAGCAGGCAACGTCACCTTCCCCACGGGCGCCTGGACGCGGGACATCAGCCACGGCGAGATGATCCGGGCCGGTTACGACCAGACACTCACCATTCCCGCCTGCCGACTCCAGTACCTCTACCAGGGCATGGACCCAGGCGCGGGCGGGGACTACAACCTCCTCCCGTGGCGGCTCGGCCTCCTCACCCAGACCGACTCGACCTGCTGACCGACCGGGCCCCCGGCTCAGGCCGGGGGCCCGCCCCTCGGAAACCGGCGGGGAGGTCCTGATCGGGGTACGTGAGCGGTGCCCGACCTGACTGCCGGCGGACCTGCCGAGTGGCACCGACAGGGGTCACTCGGCGTAGCGCACCGGCCCCGTGGCGGGGTGGTCCCGGGTCCCGCGGCGAGAGCAGGCCGGAGCGACCCGGCTTATCGCCCCTGGCAGCGTTCACCGCGCGACCCGGCGATGTGGTCGAAGCGACCCCCTTTGTTATTCAATGAGGTGTGCGGTCAGGGATCTCGGGGCCCCGTCGCACGGGTCCGAGTACGGCCCCGGCGCTGCGCCGGGGATTGCCGGGAGAGCCGCATGGACTCCACCCCCTCCCCCTCGCCTTCTTCGCCGTTCGACCTGGTCAGCGGCGCCCTGGGGCGTTACATCCCGCGCGGCGGAGCGGCGGCGGACGGTTCTGCCGCCGACACGCCCGGCGATCGCACCGCCCGCCAGCGCGTACCCGACAACCCGGCAGCCGACCGTCAGGACCAGATTCTCGGCGTGGTCAACCTGGACAGGGAGCTGCGGGTCACCCGCTGCAATCTGGACGCCCCCGTGTTCGCGGGTCTCAACGCCATGGCCGGGAGTTCTTTCGCCGATCTCCTGCCCCCTGGGGACGTGCCGACGGTCACACGCCGGCTGCGGCAGGTCCTGGAGATGGGTGAGGCACACGTCGCCCGGATCCAGCGCCTGCGGCGTGGTGACGGGTCGGAGCTGGTGGTCTCGATGAGCATCCTGCCGGCCGCGGCGCCTCAGGAGGGCCTGACCGTCTCCCTGATCGCCATGGCCAGGAGGCTGCACCTGTACGCCGCCGAGACCGCGATCGGCACCTCGCTGGACATCGGCGAAACCGCGCAGTCGCTGGCGGAGTCCCTGCTGGCTTGGGGAGACGTGGCCGCCGTCGACCTCGACTTCGCCGTGTGGACGGGCGAGGGAGTCACCGGGCAGGCGCAGGGGCGCATCCGGCTGCGGCGGGCGGCTCTGGTGCCGGACCGGGCGTGGCCCGACGGCTACGTGACTCCGGGCGACGATCTTCCCGGCGACGCGAGTCGCCTGCTGGCGCAGGCGGTACGGCGTGACGATGCCCCGCAGGCCATCGTCATACCGGACCGGGAGGCGGTCGAGCGGGTCCTCGGCAGCCCGCGAGTGATACGTGCCCTGGTGCCCGGTGACCGGTCGGCGGGTGTGGCGTGCATACCCCTGGTCCTGGAGGGTTCGCCGCCGGTCGTACTGGGCGTGGCGGAGGTCTGGCGGCGGGCGGACTGCCCCTTCCGTGACAGCGAGCTGTTCGACCTGCAGGAACTGGTGGCCAGGACCGCCCATCACGTGGACCTGGCCCGTCAGCACCAGCGCGAGCACACCCAGGTGCTGGCGCTGCAGCGCCGGCTGCTGCCCCGGACCGGCGGCCACACCATCGAGATCGCCAGCGTCTACCAACCCGCCACCCCCGACAGCGCGGGCGTCGGCGGCGACTGGGTGAACAGCTTTCCGCTGCCGGACGGCCGTACCGCGCTGGTGGTCGGTGACGTCGTCGGGCACGGCCTGGGCGCCGCGGCGACCATGGGCCAGCTGAGCATGGAGGCCCGCGCGCTGCTGTCCGCGGGGTTGGCACCCGATGAGGTGCTGGAGCACCTGGACGAGACCGTGACGCTGCTGGACGACGCGGAGTCCGGGCTGGCGGCCGGCTACAGCGCCCTCGGGTCGACCTGCTGCATCGCCCTGTACGACCCGGTCAGCCACCACGTGGCCCTGTCCAGCGCCGGCCACCTGCCCCCGGTCCTGGTTTCCCCGGACGGGCACGCCGGCCCGCTCGCGGTCCGCCCTCATCCTGGCCTGGGCGCCGAGTTCGCGCTGCGGGAGCCGTTCGACGTGCACGTGTTCGGCGCGCCTCCGGGCTCCTTGCTCGCCCTCTACACCGACGGCCTGGTGGAGGATCCGGCCGTGTCGATCGACGAGGGCATCGCCAGGCTGGCGGACGCCGTGTCCGCGGTGCACCCCTGGGACGCCCTGCAGCAGGCCGCACGGCACGTCGTCTCCACGCTGGCACCCGTGCGCCAGCGCGACGACGTGACCCTGCTGCTCGCGCGGATGATCGGTTACCGCAAGGGCGACACCGTGACCTGGCGGCTGCCCGCCCGCGACGACGCCCCTGCCCGTGCCCGCGCCCAGGTCTCCGCGCTGCTGCGGCGATGGCACACCAGGGACGACACCCGGGACAACACGCTGCTGCTCGTCAGCGAGCTGGTCACCAACGCGGTGCGCTTCGCGACCGGTCCCATCACGGTACGGCTGATCAGGTCCGGTCACGGCCTGCTGTGCGAGGTCGGCGACACCGGCAACGGCAGGCCACGTCTGAGCCGGGGCGGCCTCCTCGACGACGGCGGTCGGGGCCTGCGCGTCGTGCACAGGCTCACCACCCGGTGGGGGGTGCGATGGACGGACACCGGCAAGGTGATCTGGGCGGAAGTCGCGCGGTGACGCGGCTGCGGGGCGGGGTGCGGCCGGCATAGGCAAGCGCGCACGGGGTGCGGCCGGCGTCGGGCGAGCGCGCGCGGGGTGCGGCCGGCGTACGCGTCAGCCGATGACCTCGACGGCACGGGCGGCGCCCTCAGCGCAACCGGTGGCGTGTCCGGTGATGCGGGCCGCCTGTTCGCCGGTGCGGGTGGCAGGGGCTCTCACTACAGCCACTGCCCTTCCAGCGCGGTGGCGGTGAGGCCCGGTGCCGCCGCGTACAGGACGGCCCGGTCACCGGACCTCTGCCCGGCGTCGTGCGCCCGCCTGAGGATGTCGAACACGGCGGCGCCTCCGCGGTTGCCGCTGGCGTAACTGTCCCGGCTGTGGTCCAGCAGTCCCGACGGCCACGCGTCGGGCATCGTCTGCTCCATGTACTCCAGCACCCGGGTCCCGCCGGGGTGCGCGAGCAGCACATCCGGGTGCCAGGAGTCGGGGTCGTCCTGGTAACGGACGCGCAGCCACTCCCACATGGCGGTGACCGTCTCCTGTACGGCGCGCGGCCCGCGCCGGTCCATCACGAAGTGGGTGCCGTCCGCCCGCGTGACCAGGCGGTGCAGGTCTTGGGTGCCGGGCAGGGTGTGGTGCCAGGCGGCGTCCAGCCGCAGCGCCGACTCGCGCCGCGGGCGACCCGTGACCACCGCGGCGACCGCCGTGTCCGCGAACAACAACCGGACGATCAGGGACTCGAGGGTGTCGTCCGCGGGCTGATAGGTCGTGCTCAGCGCCTCCGCGATCACGACCAGGACCACCCGGTCGGGGTCCGCGGCCACGAGTTCCGCCGCCAGGGCCAGGGAGCGCGTCCCCGCGACACAGGCCCACTGCGTGGCCGGCAGCAGCATCACGTCGTCGCGGAGCGGAAGCTTGTTGGCCAGGGCGATGTCCAGGCCCGGCAGTGCCGGGGTGGTGGAGTGACTGGTGATCAGACAGTCGATGTCCGCGGCGTCCAGCCCGGCGATCTGCAGGGCACCGCGCGCAGCACGCTCCCCGTAGGACTGCACGGCCTCCCAGGCCGGCGCGGTGCGCTCCTGAACGGTCTGGGGCGCGGGTATCGCCTCGAGCGCGGTGATCACGCGGTCCACGTCCTGTGGGGTGAACCCGTCGCGTGCCAGCGCCTCTTGAACGGCTCCGGTGCCGACACCCCGCAGGCCGCTGCCGTCGCCCGGCGCGACGGCGGCCTCCAGCGGCAGCATCCAGCCGCGGGTCTCGATGCCCGTGGCGGCCGCGATGCCGTCGATGCGCGGCGCCCACGCCGCGTGCGGGTGGCGCTCGCGCACCTCCGCCACGATCTGGCTGGTCTCCACGGCGTGCTCGCCGTGTATCACGGCAGGAGGGCAGAGGTAAGCGGCCATGATGCGCACCTTTCCAGGGGAACGAGGGGGAACTTGACGAGGGCTGCTCATGCGCGACTCCGGAGCGGCGTGCCCATGCCGATGGGCTCCGCTTCGCGGGTCGCTGTCCCTGTCGAGCATGGCCACCAAAGGGACATTTCCGCTGTGATGCAGACAACTTGGGCGCCCTCTGGGGGCGTGATACGGCACACACCGTCGCAACAGCCCTCAAAAGGGCTCCGCAGGACGGGGAGTGCCAGCCGCCGTGAACGGCCCCCCAGGGTCAAGCGCCGCACCTCGCGCACAGGCGCGTCAGCGGCCCGGCGCCGATCGCCCCAACGCGCCATCCGCTGCGCTGAACTGGAGTTTTGCTGGGCGAAGTATCGAACGTGCGCAGTGTGTTGACACCTTTCAAGCTCTTCCTATTATCAATCTGTCCGTCACTGCGATCGCCGTTCGAAATAACGAACGTCGGCATCTCCCGACGACCCCGGACGAGCACAGCCCCTCAGCCCACCCGACAACCTCGGCCATGACATGTACATGTCTTAATCGTCCGGCGGTGGGACGCCGCCGGCCCACTCATCCCCAGGAGAGCACTCATGTCTCTGCCATCGGCCCGTTCACGTCGGGCCAGACTGCTGGTTCTACTGGCACTCGTGCTGGCCCTGGCCACGGCCGTGCTCGGCGGCCAGGCGTCCGCCGGCAGCAGCGCCGTGGCCACCGCCTCGCTGCCCTGTGACCTGTACGCCGCCGGCGGCACGCCGTGCGTGGCCGCGCACAGCACGACACGGGCGCTGTACTCCGCCTACAACGGCCGCCTCTACCAGGTCAAACGCGCCTCGGACGGCGCCACCCGGGACATCGGCGTGCTCGGCGCGGGCGGTTACGCCGACGCCGCCGCGCAGGACTCCTTCTGCGCCGCCACGAGCTGCCTCATCACCGTCCTCTACGACCAGTCCGGCCGCGGCAACCACCTCACCCAGGCGCCGCCCGGTGGATTCCAGGGCCCTGCCGCGGGTGGATACGACAACCTCGCGGAAGCGTCAGCCGCGCCGGTCACCGTGGGCGGCCACAAGGCGTACGGCGTCTTCATCGCCCCCGGTACCGGATACCGCGACAACAACACCAACGGCATCGCGACGGGAGACCAGCCGGAAGGCATGTACGCCATCCTCGACGGCAGCCACCACAACGGCGGCTGCTGCTTCGACTACGGCAACGCCGAGACCAACAGCCTGGATACCGGCAACGGCCACATGGAGACCATCTACTTCGGCCACATCAAAGTGTGGGGCTACGGAACGGGCAACGGCCCCTGGGTCATGGCCGACCTCGAGAACGGCCTGTTCTCCGGCGTCAACCGCGGCTACAACGCCAACGACCCCAGCGTCAGCCACCGGTTCCTCACCGCCATCGTCAAGGGCGAACCCAACCACTGGTCCATCCGGGCCGGCAACGCCCAGTCCGGCGGCCTGTCCACCTACTACAGCGGAGCGCGCCCCAACGACTCCGGCTACCACCCCATGCACAAGGAAGGGGCCATCATCCTCGGTATAGGCGGTGACAACAGCAACAGCTCCGCCGGCACCTTCTACGAAGGCGTGATGACGTCCGGCTACCCGTCGGACACCACCGAGAACGCCGTGCAGGCCAACATCAACGCGGCCGGCTACGCGACGTCCTCCGCGGCGAGCGGACTCACCGTGGGCTCCCGCGTCTCGCTGCGGGCCACCACCGCCTGTTGCACCACGCAGTACCTCCGGCACGACAGCGCCGACAGCAACGCCGCCATCGCGACGGTCTCCTCCTCCAGCACGTCCGCGGACAAGGCCGCCGCCACCTGGATCGTGCGCGCGGGCCTGGGCGACGCCTCCTGCGTCTCCCTGGAGTCCGCCGACAAACCGGGGCAGTACCTGCGCCACTACGACTTCCGGTTGCGCATCGACAGCAACGACGGCAGCGGACTGTTCGCCCAGGACGCCACCTTCTGCCCGCAGTCCGGCCACAACGGCCAAGGTCTCGCGCTCCGGTCCGCCAACTACCCCAGCGACTTCGTACGCCACTACGACTACGGTGCCTACGTCGCGAGCCACGGCGGCTCCCACACCTGGGACAGCGCCACCGCCTGGGCCGATGACACAAGTTGGGTCGCGACCGCCCCCTGGTCCTGACACCCGCGACGCGACAGCCGTACTGATCGTTTCACGATGAGGCTCGCAGGCGACGCATGCCGATGAGGCGGCACGCCGGTCGAGCATGCCGTGGTGGGCGGTGGAGTTGATCGAGGCCGCGCTCGAAGCAGAGCAGGCGGCGAACGCCAAGCCCGGCTTCGACGACCTCGACGACATCGCCGACCACGGCGCCCAGGTCACCCACATGGCCGGAGAACGTCGCGCGCCGGTTCCGCATGCCGGCGGGGGCGGGTCCGGTCGTTCGCGAGGACCCGCCCCCGAAAACACCTCAGGCGCCGGCGGCCCTGGCCGGGCCGGGGACGTTACGGAAGCGGAACGGCTCCGGTTCGCGGCCGGCCTGGACGAACCAGCACTCCCCGGTACCGTCGCCGGTCACGATCCGCAGCACCGTGTCCGCGACGGCCTCGGCCGGGATGACCGGCAGACCCTGCTCGGAGAGCATGCCGCGCAGGTGGTCGATGATGCGCGACTCGGCGAACCCCGGGCAGACCGCGTTGAAGCGCACGTTCTCCGGCGCGAGGGCCGGCCCCAGGGAGCGTGCGAGTCCCACGACCGCGTGCTTGTTGGCCGCGTACAGCGGATCGAGTGGCACCGCCGCCAGGCCCGCCAGGGAAGCGGTCGCCACGATCGACCCACCGCCGCGGGCCCGCAGCGCGGGCAGCACCGCGTGGGTGCCGAAGACCACGCCGTCGAGGTTCGCGCCCATCGCCCGGCGGTAGCGTGCCGGGTCGAAGTCCTCGCCGACGCCGCATCCGGTCGCCACCCCCGCATTGAGCAGCGCGATGTCCACACCGCCGTACCGCTCCTGGGTGAACTCCACCAGAGCGCGGTTGGCGTCGAGGTCGGAGACGTCACAGGCGCGGAAGTGGCCCCCGACCATGTCGGCCACCTCCCGCCCGCCCTGCGCGTCGAGGTCGGCGACGACCACGCGCGCGCCCGCCCTCGCCAGTGCCAGCGCCGAGGCCCGGCCCAGTCCGCCGGCAGCGCCGGTGACGATCGCCACCTTTCCCTGGAGCGGGACGCCGTCCCTGTGCTCCTCCCGCACGGCGACGGCCCCGCTCCGCCCGGCGGTCATGCCAGCTCCAGCACGAGCTTGCCGACGTTCTCGCCGTGGAAGAGCATCCGCAAGGTCGCGGGGAAGTCGTCGACGGTGCCCCTCACCACATGTTCCTTGACCTTGATGCGGCCGGCGCTGATCCAGGCCGAGATCTCCTGCGCGGCCTCCGCGTAGCGCTTGGCGTAGTCGAAGACGACGAAGCCCTCCATGCGGGCGCGACGCACCAGAAGCGAGAGGTAGTTGGAGGGGCCCTTGACCGGCGTGGCGTTGTTGTACTGGCTGATCGCGCCGCAGACCACGACGCGCGCGTGCATCGCCAGCCGGGTCAGGGCGATGTCGAGGATGTCCCCTCCGACGTTGTCGAAGTAGACGTCGATGCCGTCGGGGGCATGCTCGCGCAGTCCCTTCTTGACGTCTTCGGCCCGGTAGTCGATCGCCGCGTCGAAGCCGAGTTCGCCGGTGAGCATGGCGCACTTCTCCGGCCCGCCGGCGATGCCCACGACGCGGCAGCCCTTGGCCTTGGCGATCTGGCCCGCGATGGTGCCGACCGCGCCGGCGGCCCCGGACACCACGACGGTCTCGCCCTCCTGCAGCGCGCCGACGTCCAGCAGGCCGAAGTAGGCGGTCATGCCGGGCATGCCCAGCGCTCCCAGGTACGTCGAGGGCGGGGCGAGGGAGGTGTCGATCCTCATGGCGCCCCGGCCGTCGGAGACCACGTACTCCTGGACACCGAACGTGCCGACCACGTGGTCGCCGGGCCGGAAGCCCGGGTGGTTCGACGCGGTGACCTCGATGACCGATCCGGCGCGCATCACCTCTCCGATGCCCACGGGCGGCAGGTAGGAAGGACGGTCGTCCAGCCAGCCCCGCATGGCCGGATCCAGGGAGATGACGCGCGTCCGGCCCGCGAACCGGCCCGGGCCCGGTTCCACGAGCGGTTCGGAACGGTGCTCCCAGTCCTCGGGTTTCACTTCGCCCACGGGGCGGGCTGCCAGACGGATCTGGCGGTTGGACGTGGACATCACGCCTCCTGTCGTTATGGCTTCCCGCGACCATACCGACCAGTAGGTACGCCTGTGGCAGTGATGTTCCCCACAGATCATCCATGCGTTCAGGGACCTAGGGTCCCGGGGAGCGACCACCGGCTCCCTCCGCCCGTCGACCGAGTGCGCATCGAGCCGAAACCGTGACTCTCGGCGGGCTTATCCCGCATTCCAACCAGTCGGTATCGTGCGCCGTCACACCGATGCCTCACCGCCACCTCCCACGGAACCGAGCCGCACCGGAAGGCCATGCGATGACACACCCCGACGACCACCGGTACCCGCCGCCAGCACCGCCGGGATGGACGCAGCCGTGGAGCGAGCCCCCTGGCCACGCCCCTCGGCGCGGGCCGTACGGGCGCGATCCATGGCAGGCGTCGTACGGACACGACGTCCCGCAGGACACCTCGGACACCTCGTACGGGTACGACGCCCCCTCGTACGACTCGTTCGGGCAGGCCGGGCAGGACTCCCCGCACCCGCACGCCCCCCACCCGCACGGTGCCGACCTCGCCGCCCTCCGCTCGGCCTACCGAGTGCTCCGCCGGGTCTCCACGCTCACCGCGCTCGGCTCTTTCGTGGTGTACGTGGTGCTGTCCTGCTGTGCGCCGGACCTGATGGGCTCTCAGATCGCCGGGGAGCTGAGCCTGGGAATGGCCCTGGGGATCCTCCAGCTCTTCGTCACCTTCGCGGCGGTCTTCTGGTACGGACGCAGCGCACGGCACTCCGTGGACCCGCTGGCGCGGGCCGTCAGGGAGCGGACGTTCCGGCCGGGCCGGGATGCCGGGGTGGCGGGATGAACGACTACGGCTCAGGGACGCAGGCAGTCGTCCTGGTGCTGTTCAGCGCCCTGGTGACCCTCACGCTGCTGATGTGTGTGATGGCGGGGCCGGACCGCGACGACCTGACGAACTTCTACACCGGCTACCGCTCGCTCACCCCTCTCAAGAACGGCCTGGCGATCGCGGGCGATTACATCTCCGCGGCCACGGTGCTGAGCACCACCGGCATCATCGCGCTCGCCGGATACGACGGTTACGTCCTGGCGGTCAGCACCGCCCTGGCACTGGTGCTGCTGATGTTCCTGCTGGCCGAGCCACTGCGCAACGCCGGCAGCTTCACCATGGGCGACGTCCTGGCCCGCAACATGCCCGGGCGGGCCGTCCGCATCGCCTCCTGCGTGGTGACGCTCTCGGCAACGCTCCCCTTCCTGGTCGTCCAGCTCTCGGGGGCCGGGTCGCTGCTCACCTTCATCCTGGGCATGTCGCACGAGGCCGGCGCCAGGACCGCATGCATCGTCCTCGTCGGCAGTCTGATGATCATCTATGCGGCGATCGGGGGCATGCGGGGCACCGCGCTCGTCCAGATGATCAAGATCGTGCTCCTGCTCGGCACCAGCATCACCGTCGCCGCCCTGGTCCTCAACCGCTTCGACTGGAGCCCCGGCGAGCTGCTCCGGGCCGCCGAGCGCGGCAGCGGAACGGGCCCGGCCTTCCTCAAGCAGGGCCTCCAGCTGGGTACATCGGCAGCTCAACGGCTTGACTTCGCCAGTCTTCAGATCACCGTGATCCTCGGCGCGGCCTGCCTGCCGCACATCACGATGCGGCTGTACTCCGCGCGGGACGTGCCCGCCGTGCGCCGCTCCATGTCGTGGGCGGTCGGTACGGTCACCACGTTCTGCCTGCTCGTGATCATCATGGGTACGGGCGCGGCGGCCCTGGTGGGATCGCAGTACATCACCGCGGCCGATCCGCACGGCAGGACGTCGGTGCTCATGCTGTCCCGTGCGCTCGGCGGCGGCGCCGGCTCCGCGGGCACGACGGTTCTCTACGCGGCCATGGCGGGCACGGTGTTCATCACCCTGCTGTCCTCGGTGGCGGGGATGACCCTGGCCGCGGCCTCGTCACTCGCCCACGATCTGTTCGCCCATGCGCTGCGGCGGGACCGGGCGGCGCCGCGTACGGAGATGACGGTGGCGGCGTGGACGAGCGTGGCGGTGGGGACCGTCGCCGTCCTGCTCTCCGTCCTGGTCCAGAACTGGGACGTCGGTGTCCTGACCACGCTGGCGATCTGCATCGGGGCATCGGCCGTTGCTCCCGCGTTGACGTACTCCCTGTTCTGGCGGGGGTTCACCCGCACCGGCCTGCTCGCCGGCCTGTACGGGGGCACGGTCTGCGCGCTGGTGCTGATGGTCTTCTCCAAGGCGGTCTCGGGCACGCCGTCCGCCGTCTTCCCGAACGCGGACTTCGACTGGTTCCCCCTGCAGTCCACCGGCCTGGTCTCCATCCCGTTCGGGTATCTGGCGGGCTGGCTGGGCAGCCGTCTGGACCACCGACGCCGCGGCGCCGAGAGTCGCGAGAACCGGCGGCTGTACGAGGAGAGCGAGGCAAGGCTGCTCGCCGCAGCCGAGTGAGGACGGCAGCGGGGCGGGCTGCTCGAGCGGCCATGGCGCCGCCCCTGCAGCCCGCCAGGGCCCCGGATCCTGATGCACGGCACGGACGTCAGGCGAGTGTGCCGGTCAGTGATTGTTCGGTCCACACCGTCTTGCCGTCGCGGGTGTAGCGGGTACCCCAGCGTTCGGCCATCTGGGCCACCAGGAACAGGCCACGCCCACCCTCGTCGGTGGTGCGGGCGCGGCGCAGATGTGGTGCGGTGTGGCTGGTGTCGCTGACCTCGCACACCAGGCTCCGTTCACGGATCAGCCGCAGGGTCGCGGGGCCGCCCGCGTACCGGTAGACGTTCGTGATCAGTTCGCTGGCGATCAACTCGGTGGTGAACGCCAAGTGCTCCAGACCCCATTCGGTCAGCTTGGCCGTGGTCAATGCCCGAGCCCGGGCCGCGCTGGCAGGCTCCAGCGGCAGACGCCAGGAAGCGACATCGTCCGGTGGCAGCATGCGGGTGCGGGCGATCAGCAGCGCGACGTCGTCACTGGGGCGCGATGGCACGAGCGAGTCGACCACCGCTTGGCATGTCCGTTCGAGAGCGTCCGCAGGGCGGGTGAGCGCTGCACACAGTTTGGTCAGGGCGGTGTCGACATCGACGTGGCGTTCGCCGATGAGTCCGTTGGTGTACATGCACAACACGCTTCCCTCGGCCAGTTCGATCTCCCGGGCCTCGAACGGCAGGCCGCCCAGGCCCAGGGGCGGGCCGGCGGGCAGATCCAGCGGAGCCACCTGTCCGTCCGGGGCGGTCACCACCGGCAGCGGGTGACCGGCGCGGGCCACGGAGCAGCGCCCGCAGACCGGGTCGTACACGGCGTACAGGCAGGTGGCGCCCACGACCTGCTCGCCCACGGGCCGTTCGCCGGCTGCTTCCTGTTCGGCCGCCAGGAGGCTGACCAGGTCGTCGAGACGGGAGAGAACCTCGTCCGGTTCCAGGTCGAGACTGGCGAGCGTGTGTACGGCGGTACGCAGCCGGCCCATGGTGGCGGCAGCATGGATGCCGCGTCCCACCACGTCCCCGACGACGAGGGCGACCCGGGCGCCGGACAGGGGAATGACGTCGAACCAGTCGCCGCCCAGGCCCGGAGCGGCGCTGGCCGGCAGGTACCGCAGGGCCACCTCGACGGCCGACTGGTCCGGAACCGCCCGGGGCAGAAGGCTGCTCTGCAAGGTGAACGCGGTCTGCTGCTGCTGGGTGAAGCGCCGGGCGTTGTCGATGGCCACGGCAGCGCGCGAGGCGAGCTCCTGGGCGAGGGTGAGATCGTCCGCCTCGAAGGGATCGGGGCGGCGCGAACGCCACAGCGTCATCACGCCCAGCACCAGGCCACGTGCGGCAAGAGGTACCACGATCAGCGAGTGGGCGCCCAGGTCCGGAGCGTGGGTCCCCTGGCGGCCTTCCGTGGAGAACCAGTCGGGCGGGAGAACCGGTTCCAGGACGGGCCGCCCTTCGGCCAGGCATGTGGCCTGGGGTGTGTCGGACCCGAACTCCACCGGCTCGCCCTGGGGGTGGGGCGGGCTGAGTTGCCGGGCACCGACGCTGCAGGCCCCCACTCGTCCCAAAGGTCCTGCCAGGGCCCGCGTCAGTTCCTCACCGCGCGTCACCGGCTGAAGCAGGTCCACCGACGCATGGTCGGCGAGGTGAGGCACCATCACCTCTGCGAGTTCCCGGGCGGTCTCCGCCACGTCGAGGGTGGTGCCGACATGACTGCCGGCCTGGTCGAGCAGCGCGAGCCGACGCTGGGCCCGATGGCGTTCGGTGATGTCCTCGATCAACTCCGCCACACCCAGGACGCGGCCGGAGGGGTCCTCCATCCGGAAGGACGAGACCATCGCGACCCGCTCCCGTCTCGGATCCCGCTCCAGGCGAACGAACTGCTCCGAGTAGACCAGCGGTCTTCCGGTCTCCAGCACCTGGCGCACACGTTCCACGGCCTTGCGTGCGTCATCGGGGACGAGGAAACAGCCGGTGGGCAGCCCGCGGAAGTCTGCTGCCGGGACGCCGGTGACGCGTTCGATGGCCCGGTTGACCCGGAGAAGGCGCAGGTCGGGGCTGTGGACGACCAGGCCGACCGGGCTGCGGCGGCACAACCCGTCGAGAATCGCGCGGTCTCTTTGCCACTCCAGGACGTCAGCCGCCGGTGCGCCGGTGAGGATCCACTCACGGACCCGGTCGTCGCGTGCGAGCGCATGGGCCCTGACGCCCATCTCCACCGGCCGCCCGTCGCGGTGCCGCACCTTCAGCACCCCGAACCAGCCGCCGGCTCTCCGGCATGTCGCCGCGGCCTCCCTGGCAGCCGGCAGATCGCGAGGATCGACAAGGACCTCGAATGCCCGGCGACCGACCACGGCCGCGTCCGGATGGCCGAGCAGTTCCTGCGCCCGCCGGCTCCATCCGACCACGACTCCCTCGTCGTCGAGCACCGCCGAAGCGACAAGGTGCGGGGCGAACGGATCGTCGTGGCCTTCGCTGAGTTCCGTCATCCGCTTCTCCACCGCTGGACACCGGCCCTTGCACAAGGCCACCGATCGCCTATTGAAACCCCGGTGGGAGCCGTGGCCTCGCCCGCCGCACGGCACGGCGTGGCGTAACTGAGGGATGACGGCAGGCACGGCGCCACCACAAGATCGCGCCATGAGCAGGTCCTGCCGGCGCTTCCGCCTCCAGTGGGCGCGGATAGCGGTCGAGCAGCAACTCGGCGAGTTCCCCTTCGGCGACGACCGCCACCCGCCAGGACAGGTCGCTCAGGTCGTACACGCCGCGCAGACCGTGCGTACGGGCGGGCCGGGCGGGCGTGGGGTTCGACCTCGTCCACCCGCACACCGCTCGGCCGCCAGGGCACCGCCCGGGAAGTGGACGGACGGTTGACCGCCGTCCGATCACTGGGGTCCCAGGCCGGTTGACGGTGCGAGGGCGGTCCCGGGTCAGGGCATCGGCGGGGACCGCCCCCCGCCGGCTCACTTCGTGAGCGGGCCGAACTCCTTGCGGGTGTCCACCGGCTTGCCGAACAACTGCCACCGCTCGCCCTTGAACCGCATCAGCTGCATCGTCTCGATCGGGAAGTCGTCGCCGTGGCCCGTGGACAGGGTGACCCCGGGCAGCAGCATGCCCACCTTCACATCGTTCAGATTGCGCACCGCGTCCCGCAGCCCTTCCCTGGTCGGGCACTTCATCGCGTCCAGGGCCTGGTGCAGACTGGAGGCGACGGCCCAGCCGTAGGCGTTGAACTGGTCGGCCGGGTCGGCGCCGGGGGCGTACCTGTGCAGAGCGTTCGTGTACGTCCTCACCTCGGGGTCGTCCGCCCACTGCGGGTCGGCAGGGTCCTTGAAGTAGGTCGCCGACACCACCCCCTGGACGTTCTTGAAGCCGACGGGCCGGAGCACGGCGGCGGACGAGGCCACGTTGTTCACGATGTGCAGCGGGTTCCACCTGGTGTTCCTGGCGTCGGCGGCGAGGGCCTGGCTGCCGAACTTGGGCGTGGTGATGTCGAGCAGCACGTCCGCCCTGGAGCGGGCGAGGCTCGCCATCTGTGCCGACACGGAGGGGTCGGTGACCTCGTAGCTCTCCGCGGCGACCACCTTGACGCCGCTGCCGGCGACGGCCTTCTTGAACCCGCCGAGCAGGTCCTTGCCGAAGTCGTCGTTCTGGTAGAGGACCGCGACCTCGGCGTCCGGCTTCTCGTCCTTGAGGTACTTGGCGTACACCCGGGCCTCGGCCACGTAGTTGGGCTGCCACCCGATGGTCCAGGGGTGCTGGTCGTCCGTGCCCCAGAGGGAGGCTCCCGTGGCGACGAAGGGCTGCGGCACCTTCCGCTGGTCGAGGTAGTCCCACACGGCCGCCGTGGACGGGGTGCCCAGAGTCTGGAACACGGCGAAGACCTTCTCCTGTTCGACCAGTCTGCGGGCCTCCTCGACCGCCTTGGGCGGCTGGTAGCCGTCGTCGCGGACGACGAACTCGACCTTGCGGCCGTCTATGCCGCCCTTGTCGTTGACGTACTTGAAGTAGGCGGCCACGCCCTTGCTGATCGTGCCGTACGCGGAGGCAGGTCCCGACAGTGGGTAGATCCCGCCCAGCTTGACGGTCTTGTCGGTGATGCCGGTGGTCTGCTGGCCCTTGCAGGCGCCACCGGCGGCGGTGTCCTGGGCGTCCTGCCCTCGCCGGCTGCTGCAGGCGGTCGCGGTGAGCAGAGCGGCGGTGACGGCGGCGGCCGCCCGCAGAGCGGTGGTGTTGCGCATGTCATTCATTCCTTTTCCGTGCGGGGCGGTGCGCCCACGGGTTCGGCATCGGCAAGTGCCTGGTCCGCGGGGGCGAGGGTCGCGGAGGGTTCGCAGGACGCCACGGCCGCGGAGGGTTCGGAGGACGCCTGGGACTTCGGCTCCGCATCCGGCGCGGACACGGCCTGGGACTTCGGCTCCGCATCGGGCGCGGACTCGGCCTGGGACTTCGGCTCCGCATCGGGCGCGGACTCGGCCTCGGGCGTCCGGCCGGGCACGGCTGTGGCGGGGGGCAGGCGACGGGCGACCGCGCCCAGGACCCGACCCGGCAGACCGGCCAGTCCCGTCGGGGCCACGAACATCACCGCGATGATCAGCAGGCCGAACACCACTCCCGGTGCCGCCTCGCTGACGTCCTGGGACACGCTCGGCACGTACATCATGAACGCCCCGCCCAGCAGGGGTCCGTACAGCGAGCCGAGCCCCCCGACCACCAGGCCGGCCAGCAGGGTGATGGACAGAACGAAGCTGAAGGAGTCGGGCGAGACGAAGCCGATCACCCAGGTGTACAGGCATCCGGCGACACCCGCGAACGTCGCGCTCCACGCGAAGGCGAGGGTCTTGTGCAGCGACAGCCGCACGCCCATGACCTCGGCGGCGCTCTCGTTGTCCCGCACGGCGAGCAGTGCCCGGCCCACCCGGGACCGCAGCAGATTGCGGGCGAGCAGCAGGGCCACCGCGGCAATGGTGAGAACCACGAAGTACATCCACTGGTCCTCGGCCAGCCCGCTCCACGCGGGCGGCTGCGGCTTGTCCACGGTCAGGCCCATGGAGCCGCCCGTCACCGGTTCGAGCCGCTTGAGCAAGGGCGGCAGGAACACCGCGGACGAGAGGGTGACGAGGGCCAGGTACAGCCCACGCAGCCGCAGCGCGGGCACTCCGAACCCGAGGCCCAGCAGGAAGCATCCGGCGGCCGCGGCCGGCAGAGTGGCCAGGTGGCCGGTGTCGTACCGGTCGAGCATGACTGCCGCCGTGTAGGCCCCCGCCGCGAAGAACGCGCCGTGCCCGAGCGAGATCTGCCCGCCGAAGCCGACCAGCAGGTTCAGCCCGGCCAGCGCCACGGCGTACAGCAGCACCATGGTCAGCTGGAAGACCTGGAAGGGGGCGAAGTAGAACGGTGCGCCGACGGCGACCGCCGTCACGAGCAGCACGGTGAGCGCGGCCCGTGGGCGCCGGGCGCGGGCCGCACCGAGTACGGTCGTGATCGTGCTCATGCGCGTTCCACCGCCGCTCGTCCGAACAGGCCCTGGGGCCGTACCAGCAGCACCGCCAGAATGATCACTAGGGGTACGCCCACCTTCAGATCGGCACCGACGACGTCGACGTACGCCCCGGTCAGCGTCTCGGCGACGCCCACGAACAGGCCGCCGACGACCGCACCGACCGGGCTGTCGAAGCCACCGAGGGTGGCCGCGGCGAACGCGTAGATCAGCACTCCGCCCATCATGTTGGGCTCCAGGAACAGCACCGGGGCGACGAGCACGCCCGACACCGCGCCGACCGTCGCGGCCAGCCCCCAGCCGAGCATCAGCACCCGGCTCACCCGGATGCCCGACAGCCGGGCGGAGGAGCGGTTGCAGGCGACCGCCCGCATCACCAGGCCGACGGAGGTGTGCTGGAACAGCAGATACAGCAGGCCCATCACGACGGCCACCACGCCGAGGATCCCGAGCGTCGACCAGTCCATGCGCACCCCGGCCAGGTCGAGTCCGCCGTCGGGGAACGGCTGCGGGAAGTCCTTGACGGTGAACGACCAGATCAGGCCGGCCAGCGCGTTGACGAAGATGAACAGGCCGACGGTGACGATGACCACCGTCAGCTCGGGTGCGTCCTGCACGGGGCGGATGACGACCCGCTCGACCAGCATGCCGCCGGCGAAGGACACCGCGAGGGTGACGGGCAGCGCGAGCCAGAACGGCATCCCGGACGCCACCAGCTGCCACGCGACGTACGTGGACAGCATGGCCAGCTCGCCCTGGGCGAAGTTGACGATCCCGGTGAACCGGTGGATCAGCACCAGGGCCAGCGCCAGGCTGGCGTACACCGCGCCGGAGCCCATGCCCTCCACCAGTTGCTGGAGAAGATCGGTCACGGTGTTCACCCGGCCTTCCGGGAGCGGACGGAGACACCGAGGTACACCTCGGCGACCTGCCCGTCCTCGCGGATCCGTGCGGCCGGTCCGGACAGCACCAGGCGGCCGGCCTCCAGTACGTGCGCCCGGTGCGCGATGTCCAGCGCCAGCTGGGCGTTCTGCTCGACGACGACCACGGTGGTGCGTTCCTCCTCGTTGACGGCACGGACGATCTCGAAGAGCTCGCGGGTGACCAGCGGCGCGAGCCCGAGGGACGGCTCGTCCAGGAGCAGCAGCGCGGGCCGCAGCATCAGCGCCCTGCCGATGGCGAGCATCTGCTGCTCCCCGCCGCTGAGGCTGCCGGCGGTCTGACGGAGCCGCCGGCGCAGCTTGGGGAAGTAGCCGTGGATCCGTTCCAGGTCGGCCGCCACGGCCGCGCGCTCGGCGCGGCCCCGGCGCCGGCGACCGGTGCGCAGGTGGGCGCCGATGCGCAGGTTCTCCTCGACGGTCAGGTCGTTGAAGGTGCCCCGGCCTTCGGGGACATGCGCCACGCCGAGCCTCGCGGCCTGCTCGGGCGAGCGGCCCAGCAGGTCCGTACCGTTCAAGGTGATCGAGCCGCGACCGCGGACCATGCCGCACAGCGCCCGCAGCGCCGTGGTCTTGCCCGCCCCGTTGGGTCCGAGGATCGCGCACACCTCACCGCGGGCGACGGAGAGGTCGAGGCCCTGGAGCACGCGGGCCTGGCCGTATCCGGCGTGCAGGCCGGACACCTTCAGGAAGTCCGGCTCCGCACGCGCCACGGCATCGGTGCGGTCGGTGGTGGCCTCGCTCATGCCGCCACCCCCAGGTACGCCTCGACGACGGCCGGGTCGCGCTGGATCTCCTCCGGCGAGCCCTCGGCGATCTTGCGCCCGAAGTCGAGACACACGATCTTGTCGCACAGGCCCATCACGAACCCCATGTGGTGTTCGACCACCACGAGCGTGAGGTCGAATTCCCCGCGCAACGAGCGGACCAGATCCCCGAACTGGCCGACCTCGCCGTGGCTGAGCCCGTTGACGGGTTCGTCGAGCAACAGCAGCCGGGGCCGTACCGCGAGCGCCCGGGCGAGTTCGACGCGTTTGAGCGTGCCGAACGGCAGCCCGGAGGCGGGGTGGCCGGCGACCTCCGTCAGGCCGAGCCGCCGTAGCAAGTGGTCCGCCTGCTCACGTAGTTCCCTCTCCTCCCGCCGGACGCGGGGCAGCCTCAGCGCCGCGGCGAGGTGGCCGGCGCGCCCCCGGCGGTGGGCGCCGACCATGACGTTCTCCCGGACCGTCAGCCGCGGGAACAGGCCGAGGTTCTGGAAGGTGCGGGCGATGCCGCGCCCGGCCACGGCGTGCGGAGGGAGGGCGAGGAGGTCCTCGTCCTCGAACCGCACCTCTCCCCCGTCGGGGGTGCAGCGCCTGGTGAGACAGTTGAACAAGGTGGTCTTGCCGGCTCCGTTCGGCCCGATGAGCCCCACGGCGGTGCCCGGCTCGACGGTGAACGCGACACCGTCCAGTGCCGTGATCCCGCCGAAGCGCACGGTGATACCGTCAACCGCGAGCATGAGTGACGCCCCTTCCGACGTGCTGGGGGGTGGGCGAGCGTCACAGTAGGTGGGGGCGTTCCAGGCGCACATTGGGTGTGAGCACCCAACTTCCCGGTCGCCGAACTGTGCGCCGCGCACAGGTGTCGGCAGATGTCTCACGCCGAGCCTGTTGACGGAGCACGAGCCGGACGGCGACGATCGGCGCCATGCCTCGCGGTCCCGCCCTGGGCACCCCCCAGCTCCCCGAACCGCTCCGCCGGGAGCGGCGGCGGCTCCTGCACGCCGTCCACGACCGGGTCGAGGAAGTGGCGCAGACCGCGGTCGAGGTGATGCGTGCGGAGATCCCGTCGTACGCGCTGCAGGGCGAACGGTTCTTCGAGGACGTACGGGACCAGGTGCTGGAGCACTACCGGATGCAGCTGGCGGCGCTGGCCGGCGACCGGGACATCGCCCCCGAGGACCTGGTCTTCAGCCGCGCGGCAGCCATGCGCAGGGCACGCGCGGGATTCGCCCTGGAGGACTGGATCAGTGCCTTCCGGGTCGGGCGGCAGGTGCTGTGGGACGCGCTGCTGGACTGCGCGGGCACGTCCGCCGAGGCCCAGCAGGCCGCGCTGTCCCTCGTCACCCCGCTGATGCGGTACGTCGACTACGCCAGCACCCACGCCGCGCAGGCATACGTCGAGTTCCAGCAGCACGTGGTGGCGGACGCGGACCGCGAGCGCCGGGATCTCCTGGACCAGCTCCTGGCCGGCGTGGCCCCGACGAGCGGCCCGCTGTTCGCCGCGGCCCAGGCGTACGGCATCGGACCGCGCTCACCGATGATGGCGGTCGTGGCGATGTGCGTCGGCGACACGCACGCCGCGGACCTCACCACGGCCGAGCACGGATACGCCACCAGCGCGTCGATCAGCGTCGCCGGGCCCTGGGCCGGCAGGACCCTGGTCGTCGTGCGCCACGGCGAGGTGGTGGCCGTCCCCGTGGTCCGGGCCGGCATGGACGCAGAGGACATATGCGCTCATTTCGAGGCGGTGCAGGGGCGGCTCGCGCGGGAGGGGACCATGCTCTCCATGGGCATCAGCACGGTCGCCCGGGGCGCGTCCGAACTGCCGCGTGCGTACGAGGAGGCGCGGGCCGCCCTCGATCTGGTGCAGGGCGGGGGCGGGGTGGCGGCGCTGCCACGGCTGTCCCCGTTCGACTACCTGGCGCTGCGCGCCGACGACCTCGCCCGCCAGTTGGTCGATCCCCGGGTGCGTCGGCTGCTGGAGGAGGACCGCGGACGCGGCGACACACTGGCCGCCACCATTCGGGCCTTCGCGGAGGCGGACCTCAATCTGCGGCTGGCCGCCGTCCGGCTGCGGGTGCACCACAACACGGCGCACTACCGGTTGCGCCGGATCGAGGAACGCACCGGCCGCAATCCGCGACGGATCGCCGACCTCCTGGAACTGCTGGTCGCCCTCGCCATCCGCGACGGGGCCGGGGAAGGTGGGGATTGCCAGTGAGCGGCATCGTGGGGTCCGCCGGGACCGAGGCGGCACGTCAGCGGCCCGACGGGCAGGGGGGTTTCGGGCTGCCGGAGGAGCACGGCGGGCAGGACCGAACGGTCCGGCGCACGCTGCTGGACGCCGCGCTGGAGGTGTTCACCGAGCGCGGTTACACCGACGCCGGTCTCACCGAGATCGCGGCGCGCTCCGGTGTCCCGGTGGGCAGCCTCTTCCAGCACTACGGCGGAAAGGGAGGGCTCTACCTCGCCCTGTGGGAGGAGTTCCGGGAGGAGCAGGAGCGCCGGACCGCGGCCACGCTGGCGGGCGAGCGCAGCCGTGGTGTGGACGACCCCATTGCCCTCTTCGTGGCGGGCGCCCGGGCGTACTTGGAGGGTGCCTGGCAAAACCGCCGGCTCGGCAGACTCCTCGCGCAGGACGACGGCCCCACGGGCTTCGACGCGCTGCGCCGCCAGTGGGACCGCGCATGGGTACGGCGCAACGCCCGGCTCCTGGAGGTGGACGAGCGGCGACGTGCCGGCCGGGTCCGGGTGAGCGTGCTGACCACCGTGATCGGAGGCGCGGCGCGCGAGCTGGCCGATTGCGGGGACGAAGCGGAGGCCCGGGAGATCGTGGACGAGGTGTGCGGCATCCTGATCCATCTGTCGGCGCCGCCCGGCTGAAACCACCGGCGCGGGGCCGATCCGTCTGTCGGCGCCGCCCGGCTGAAACCACCGGCGCGGGGCTCGGCAGACCGTCGGGTCGGTGCCGGGGGCGATGCCGCCGGCGCGAAACCGCGGCGGCCGCCGGGGAAAGGCTGAGACCAGCAGCTCGGCGCTGCCCGGCGGTTCACGCCGCTCCGGTCCGTTGCCCCGGTGCCGTTCGAGGGAGGAGCGCCGGCACACCTACTGCCGCACCTGCCGGGTCACTCAGCCACCGGTTTCCCCTGTGCCGGTCGGGGAGCCACTACTGGTAGGGGAGGCGCTGATGCTGCCGGAAGGACTGGCGGAGGGCCGCGTGGAAGGGGTCGCCGTCCGCGAGGGCGGGCTGGGGCGGCGGCTGCTGGAGGGTCGGGGGGTCGGCTTCTCCTGCGCCGGTGGAGACGCACTGGTGGTGGCGGAAGGCCGGGAGACCGGTGACACGCTGCGAGATGGCGTCGGCGGAGGACGCCGGTTCCCGGCACTGTCTCGGTCCCGAACGCCTTGCCGCGCCGGGTGCGTGGGCACGCGCTTCGGTGAAGCCGGTGAAGCCGGTGAATCGGTGACGCGCACCTCGGGCTCCGCGGG
Organism: Streptomyces sp. NPDC053076; assembly: GCF_044546845.1. Taxonomy (NCBI): domain Bacteria; kingdom Bacillati; phylum Actinomycetota; class Actinomycetes; order Kitasatosporales; family Streptomycetaceae; genus Streptomyces; species Streptomyces sp. NPDC053076. The sequence goes on from NZ_JBITZL010000008.1 coordinate 52,416, forward strand.
GGACGGCTCCGGGGCCGAAGCTGCTGGTGGGTCTGCCGGCTGGAGAAGCACCGATGCGGTGGCCATGCCTCCGAGGAGGGTGAAGGCGGCTGCGGCGAGAGACTGGACGGCATACTTCTTCAGCCGCGACGGACGGTCGTGCCGGTCCGCCGGCATGTCCTGCGAGGGAGTCGGTGGTCCGGGAAGGGGGGACTCGGAGGAGCCCGGCCCCTCGTTGAAGCGGACCTCCGGCATCGCCGCGCCGACGGCCGGAGCACCGTCTCTCCGCTCGCTCAGCTGTGCCATGCCGGAGTCGTACGCCCCGCATTCGGGGCAGGTCACGGCGCCGTTGAGCGTGCGGTTGCACGGAATGCAGTAGTCCATGAAGCGACCGTTCTCAGTCCTTGAGTTGACGGAGGGAAAGACTGACCCGCGCGGGGCAGCAGTCAGTGGCGGGGAGACACCACCTGGTGTTTTCGGACGTGTCTTCGATGTGCGCGCACCTCACTCCCCGGTCTGCGGCGGGTCACCGGTTACCGGGGTCAACGGGGCGTGTCGCACGAGTGCTCAATCACCGGCTGACATGTGGGGTAGGTAACCCGTCGTCCGGCGGGTGGGGGCGCGGGCCGTGCGGCGGAACCGCGACGCGTCCGGTGCCGGGGAGGCCGTATGCCGGTGACGGCAGGCCGAGATCGTACGATCGTGCCGCCATGAGTTCTGGTGCCGCGGCCGGAAACCGGGCGAAGCCCCGCCCGCCCGTGGACCGGCCCGTCGTCCCTGCCCGCGCCGTAGGCAACACCTGCTTGAGGCAGGAGGCACAGACATCACCGAAGGAATCCCATGATCTTCATCACCGCCAAGTTCCGGGTCCGGCCCGAGGACGCCGACCGCTGGCCCGAGATCACCGCCGACTTCACCCGGGCCACGCGCGCCGAGCCCGGTTGCCTGTGGTTCGACTGGTCGCGCAGTGTGGCGGAGCCGACGGAGTACGTCCTGATCGAGGCTTTCCGCGACGACGAGGCCGGGGTCGCGCATGTGCAGTCCGCGCACTTCAAGGCTGCGCAGCAGACGCTGCCGCCCCATCTGGTCGAGACCCCGCGCATCGTGAACGCGACCGTTCCGCAGGACGACTGGTCGCTCCTGGGGGAGATGGCGGTCCCCGGACAGGAGTAGCGGCCGTCCAAAAGCATCCTCACGGGGCGTCAGCGATCAGCGTGCGCATCCTGCTCCCCCTTCTCAGCGCGGAGTCAGGTGTGCGGCACCTCAGCGCGGGGTCAGGTGTGTAGCGACTCAGCGCCGGGTCAGGTGTGCGGCGACCGCTCGTGCGACCGCTTCCTGCACCTCGGCATCGCTTGGGCGCGGCAGACCGCGTTGGGCGGCGAGTTCAGCCATTGGTCGAGGCCGCGGCCGGCCAGCCGGCGGCTCGCCTCCAGCCAGAGGGCCTCGACCTGCTCCAGTTCGCCGGGTCGGGCGGGCCGTATGCCGGGGGCGGTCACCGGACCGGCTACGGTCCCTGGCCGGCGAGGAAGGCCAGAGCCACGGCGGCTTCGCAGGCGATGCCCGTGGCGATCACGTCCTCGTCGATGGCCATGCGGGAGGAGTGCAGCGACGGGGCCTCGTGCGGTGCCCGCCCCGGCGGGCAGGCGCCGAGGAAGGCCAGGGCACCGGGGACGGCCCGCAGGACGTAGGAGAAGTCCTCCGCCGTCATCTGCGGGGCTGCCAGGACGTCCACCGCGTCGGTGCCGAGCGCGTCGCGGACCGTGCGCAGGACGAAGTCGGTGAAGGCGGTGTCGTTGACGGTGACCGGGTAGCCGGGTTCGACGGTCGCCTCCGCCGTCGCGCCGTGCGCCGCGGCCACCCCCATGGCGACCCGGGCGATCGCCTCGTGCAGCCGCCGCCGGGTCGGCTCGGTCAACGTCCGCAGGGTGCCGCCCAGTTCCGCGGTGTCCGGGATGACGCCGGTGGCGGTGCCCGCGGTCAGGCGGGTCACACTGAGGACGGCGCTGTCGTCGGCGGCCAGACTGCGCGTGACCATCGTCTGCAGGGCCAGCACGATCTCGCAGGCCACCGGCACCGGGTCGCAGGCGGTGTGCGGCGCCGAGGCGTGCCCGCCGCGCCCCCGGACGACGACGCGGAACCGGTCGGAGGCCGCCATCTGCGGGCCGGGGCGCAGCCATACGGTGCCGGCGGGCAGGTTCGGGTGCACATGCAGGGCGAAGGCGGCGTCGGCGCGGTTGCCGGACGCCTCCAGCACCCCCTCCTCGATCATGTGGCGGGCCCCGTGGTCGCCCTCCTCGCCCGGCTGGAACATGAACACCACGCGTCCGGCGAGCGCGTCGCGTTGCCCGGCGAGCAGCCGCGCGGCGCCCACCAGCATCGCCATGTGGGCGTCGTGCCCGCAGGCGTGCATCAGCCCGGGGGTCCCTGAGGCGAACGGCAGCCCGGTGTCCTCGGTGACCGGCAGCGCGTCCATGTCGGAGCGCAACAGGATCGTCGGGCCGTCGGCAGCGCCGGTGAGGGTGGCGGTCACGGAGGACAGCGCGTGACCGGTGCCGATCTCCAGGCCGAGGCCGTCGAGCGCGTCCAGGACCAGCCGCTGGGTGGCCGGCAGGTCCAGGCCCGGCTCCGGGACGCGGTGCAGGGCGCGACGCAGCGCGACCGCCTCGGGAGCCAGCCGGCGCGCCTCGTCCAGCAGGGCCCGGTCGGCGGAGGCGGCGGCCGCCGGACGTGACGGGGCGCCTTCGGGCGCACCGTGGTCGGTCCCGGGCGAAGATGTCATGCGGCCGTTCTCCTTCCCGGGCCCGGTCCTTGGCGGCGCGGCCCGCAGATGCGGCACACGAGGAGGCGGTACCTCCCACCGTAGGGCCCGCGGTGCCGGCCGGACAGACCCCGGCGGCTGCGGTGCACCCGTTTCGGACAGGGCCGGCCACTGACAGGAGGGCGGATTCCGCCCGCTGACCTGGGGCCGCGGTGGGGTGTGCGCCGGGCGGACCGTTCCGGTAGCCCGCGGTCGGAGAGCTCGATCATGCGGTTGCGGCTATGTGCCCCAGATATGCCATACGCGGTATGTGTGAGAAAATGGTGTATGTGGCATCAGGCGCGGGTGGGTCCACCGCAACCCGCGACGGGAGGGGCTTCCACAGGCGAGAGGAGCGCATCATGATCGCCAAGCTGCTCGGCAAGCTGTCCTTCGCCCGCCGCTACGGCGCGTACGGGGCCCACGAGTGGGACGCGTACGCCGGCAAGGACTGAGCTGGACGGCAACTCCCTGCGGGCGCCCCCGGGCGCCCGCAGATCCCAGCCGCGCTGCCGACCGGCATCGGCCTGGACAGGGACGAAGGTCGGGGACGATCTCATGGGCCGGATGAATGAGCCGCCGCGGTTGCCCGGAGGCAGCTTCGCAGCCTGGAGCCGTGACCGGCTGGCGGTGGCACGCCGGGGCGCTGACGAGTGCGGGGACGTCTGGCAGCTGGAGGCGGGTGTCTACGTAGCCGCCACGGCCGGACCCTGCGAGGCAGTGCTGCAGCGCGCGCAGGACTTCCCCAAGGCACCGTCGCCCCTCTTCCCGCCGTTGAAGGGGTCGAACGGAGCGCCGACGGCTCAGGAGCGTACGCACGCTCACGCCGCCCGGATGCGCGGACTGCGCGCGCAGTCGGTCGCAGCCCGGGTCGGTGAGATCGCGCCCGGAGCCGCTCTCTTCGCCGAGCAGTGGCCCACGGACCGGGACGTCGACGTCCTGCCCGCGGTGCGGCACGCCCTGGCAGAGATCGGCGTCAGCTACCTCTTCTCCGAGGACGCCGGGACGCTGCTGCCCTTCGCCGCGCAGCTCTTCCTCGCCCGGGAAGTGCTCGTACGCCCCTCGCGCTGGGAATGGCCGCGGTGGATCCCCACACCGGCACGGAGGTTCCGCACCCGGCAGCAGGCCGCCTTCACCGACGCTTTGCGGCCCATCGTCCGCCGGCGCCGTTCATCGGGCCGGCTCGGCGACGACGTCCTCGGGCAGATGCTCTCGCCATCCGCCCGCTACGGCCCCCTGCCGGAAGAGGCCGTTCTCGACACCCTCCCCGGAATCACCGTCGCCACCTTCGAGGCACCTACCCGGGCGGCCGGATGGATCCTGCTCCATCTGGCCCGGCACCCCCAGGCAGCGGACCGGGTCGCGGCCGAAGCCGTTTCGCTGCCCGCGGACCCGGCCGCGACGACCAGCACCCACGTCGACAACCTGCGATACACCCAGGCACTGGTACACGAGGTGCTCCGGCTGTACCCCCCGAGCTGGCTACTGACCCGGCGGGCCCTACGGCAGACTCAGCTCGCCGACTACACCGTCGACGCCGGGTCCACCGTTCTCGTCTGCCCCTACACCGCACACCGAGACGCACGCGAATACTCCGAGCCGGACCAGTTCCGGCCCGAACGCTGGCTCAACGGTTCGGGCTCGCCGGCGAGCCCCGGAGCCTTCCTCTCCTTCGGCACCGGGCCGCACGGCTGCGAGGGAGCCGCTCTGGCCATGGCGATGCTGACGCTCCTGACCGCGCACACGGCCCGCTGCCACCGCTTGAGCGAGCCACCCGGACCGGAACCCGGCTACCAGGTCACCACCTTCGAAGGTCTCGCGACCGCCGGCCTGCGCCTGCGTGCCACCTCGCGCGGCCCGGGACAGTCCCGTCTCCCGTGACTGGCTCGCTCATCATGGTCCGCTGATCGTGTGCTGCCGGGCGAACTCGTCGGCGAGCAGGCCCATCATGATGAGGTCGTGGTGCCGGCCGGCGAAGAAGACGTGTTCCCGCAAGCGCCCCTCCTCGGTGAAGCCGAGCCGACGTGTGAGTGCCAGCGACGCCTCGTTGTGGGCGAAGATCACTGCCAGGCACTTGTGATAGCGCCGTTCGGCGAACATGAAGCGCAGCAGCAGTGCCAAGGCGTCTGTCGCGTAGCCCCTGCCCCGGTGCTCGGGAGCGATCGTGACATCGAATTCGAACCAGCCCGAACGAGGGCCGGTGCGATGCGAGCCGATCGTGCCGACCAGCTCTTTCCCGGCCGCCGTTTCGACTGCCAACCGGAAGCGGTCGGCATCGCACTCGGCGACGGCTTGTTCCTTCGCCCAAGCACGGTAGCTCTCGGCGGACCGAGGGAGGTCCAGCCGGCTCCCTCGCCGCGCGTCGTCGTCGGCGAAGCGTGCGAATGCCGTCCAGTCGTCGGGCTCGATAGCACGCAGGCGTACCCGTTCACCGGTCCAGGACGATGCCATGCCCGATTGGAACACGCCGCGGTGCGCGCGGGGCCGAGAGGCACGCCGAGACAGGTGCGGCCCACCGCTCCCGGTCCCACCGCTGGTCGTCTCCGGCCTCGGCCCGCCGCCACGGGCGTGCAGGGCGCCCAGCACGAACAGGGAGTCGGTGACGACGTTCAGCCAGGCGGGGCCCCGAAGAGGTCGGTCAATTGCTGGCCGTCGGTCGAATGTTATGGGTGAACCGGAACAGGTTGTGCGGGTCGTGCAGCGTCTTCACGCGTCGCAGCCGCTCGAAGTCCTCGGCCGCGAAGAGTTCCCGCACCTGCTCCTGGAGGACCGGGTCGCCGTCGTTGTAGACGGAGTTGAGGCTGCGGCCGATGGTCCACTGCTTCAGGGCGTCGTAGACGCGCTGATGGACCGGCCGGGCTGCCGTGGACGGCGCGGCCGTGCCGCTGGTCATCACTCGCAGCATGTACGCGGCGTCACGGCCCCCGACCGCGCCCGGGTCGGTGGGCCGGCGGGCGAAGGCACCGCCGAGGTGACGGACCTCGACGATGCAGGGCACGGTCGCACCGGGTCCGGCCACATCCACGACGGTCCGCAGGGCCGTGGGATCGAGTTCGCGCAGCAGGACGTTCCCGCCGAAGTAGGCGTGCGGGAGGTGCGGGTCCTGGTAGATGGTGCCGACCTCCGTGTACGGCATCTCCCGGACGGTGTCGATCAGGCGCGGGCCGAGCGCACGCAGGGGCGCCACGAGCCGTTCGCCCTCCTCGGCGGAGCCCGTGAAGGCGATCCGGACGTGGGCGACGTAGCGTCCGCGCAGCGGCCCGGCGACAGACGGCGACGATGGGCAGGTCATGAGGGCGATCGAGGAGGTGAGTTCCTCGGGCAGCGTCAGGGTCCATGCCCGGTAGGCGTGCAGGAGGTCGACGGGGTGGTCCGCCGCGAAGTGGAGGCCGCCGCCGTAGAGCCGGGTCACCGGCACGAGGGCGGTCTCGATGGCGGTGACGGCGCCGAAGTTGCCGCCGCCACCGCGCAGCGCCCAGAACAGGTCGGGGTCGGAGCCGGCCGTGACGTGGCGCAGCGCGCCGTCGGCGGTGACGATGTCGATGGCGCGGACGTAGTCGCTGGCGTAACCGGTCCGGCGGCCGAGCAGGCCGACACCGCCGCCGAGAAGGTAGCCGACGACGCCGATGTGCGGAGCCGAGCCGTTGACAGGGGCCAGACCGTGCGGGGCGGCCTGCTCGATGACCTCTCCCCACAGCACCCCGGCCTGAGCGCTGACGGTTCCGGCCTCCGCGTCCACCGCGACGGCCTTCATCCGGCGGGTGGTGATGAGAACGCCATCACCGTCCAGGGCGGTGACGATGCCGTGTCCGGTGGACTGCACGGCGACAGGCAGCCCCCGCTCGGCGGCGAAGCGGACCGCGGCGCGCACGTCCTGGGGGCGGGTGGCGCCGACGACGACGGCGGGGTGGTGCCGGAAGGCGGCCTGGAAACCGGTCCGTTCCTCGTCGTACCCTCGGCTGCCGGGCAGCAGGACGGGTCCTCGTACCTCCGCGGCCAGCGTCTCCACGTCCACGCTCATCCGTTGTTCTCCTTCCGTGGACTTCGGGCACCGCCCCGCGTGCGCCGCTCGGGCGACAGGCCCGCCTAACGCAGGTACGAGTTGTCCTGCACCCAGTGGAAGCCACGGCTGACCAGCGGGAAGGTGCCGAGCTCGCGGCGGCGCAGGTGCAGGCGGAGGTGGTAGCCGTCGGCGTCGCCCTCCAGGATCAGGCGATCGTCGGCCGGGCGCTCGAAGGCGAACGTCACCTGCCACTTCGGGTCGGCCATCTTGGCCAGTGCGACCGAACGGGCGTTCATGTCGATCGCCGCCATGCAGGGGTCGAGCGAGTCGTCCATGTGCTGGATGGCCACGGCGTCGGCGGAGTCCACGACGACTCGGCGCCAGCGCTGGCCGTCGGTCGTCACAGGCGGGTGCGGCTCGCCGTCGACGGAGAAGTCGGTGACGTCCCAGACGCCGTACAGCTCGGGCTTTTCCCGTCCGCCCCCGTGGTTCTTCCAGAACCACCAGTCGTTGCGCAGTTGCGCGCCGAGCAGCCAGAGCCCCGCGCCGGCCTGCAGGGCGGTGGCGATCTGGTTCGCCCGGCGGGATCGGAGGAGGTCCGCGGGGGCGGCCGCGGGGAGCGGGCGCCCGGTGAGCAGGGCCTCGGCCAGGCGCGGCGTCTGCGGGGCCAGCAGAAGCAGGCTGAGCAGGAGCAGGTGGAAGGAGTGGACCTTGACGGGGACGTCGAAGGTCATGTTGAGGAGGAACACCTGGGCCATCTCCGCCGCCGACAGCAGCGCGCCCAGCGACGCCGTGCGCGGCGCGATGAGCAGCAGCCCGCCCGCGATCTCCGCACAGCCGAGCAGCATCTGGTACGGCTTCGAAGATCCGGTCTGCGCCCACAGCAGGCCCATCGGGCTGAGGTCGCCGAGCGGCTCGACGAGTTTTGACGGCGGCAGCTGGAACTGGAGCGGGACAGCCTTGGCCGCGCCGTAGGAGAACATCTGCGCCGCGAGGCAGAAACGGGCGGCCAGGCGGAACCACTTGTCCAGCGTCGCGTAGTCCGTCCCGTGCCGGTCCAGCGCGGACCAGACCGGGGTGGCCGCGGCGGCGCCCGCGAGCCAGCAGAGCTGCCCCGCCCAGGCGTGCGGGTCGTCGCCGCCGTCGAAGCGGTCACCGAGCTCCCTGCCGAGGACCCGGACGGACATCCAGTTCCGCACCGGGCGTATCGCCCAGAGCTTCGCCCAGGAGTCGGCCGCTTCCTGGAGACGCCCCATTCCGCCCCCGCGCAGGGACAGATAGACCTGCGGGCTGGTCACGCAGTACAGGCCGGCGTAGACGCAGCCGAACCGGTAGGCGGTGCGGGCGGCCCCGGTCCAGCGCGGCGGGGCGGGGCAGGTGCCGGCCGGCGGGAACGCGCGTCTGACCGCCCGGCCGGCCGGTGAAGACGCGACGGTCCGCAGCCACGTGCCTACTCGCACCTTCATCGTTCATCACCTTCGCGGGAGCCGTCTTCGAGGGTCGCGGTCAGCTACGGCGGAAACGTCCGAGCCAGGCGTGCACGTCGAGGAGTTCCGACGTGGTCGGGATGATGCCGCGCATGAGGGCCTCGTCGATCGACTCGACCGTCCAGCCGTCGGCGAAGCCGTTGCGCAAGTGGTCGGCGGAGCGCTTGAGTCCGGGCGGCTCGTCGTCGTCCGGAAGCGGTGCCGGTATCTCCTCGATGGCCTCGGCGAGCCGCGCCTGCATCTCCGCGGACCCCCGGTCGCTGATCGAGAGGATGTGCGCCACCGCCCCCGGACGGCAGGCCCGGTGCAGGGCCGCCGCGTAGGAGCGCAGCCTGTCGCCCTCGAAGGTGTGAGCGAGGCCGGAGTCGATCACGGTGTCGAAACGCGCCTCGTAGCCCTTGAGGTGGAGGGCGTCGGCGACTTCGAAGACGGCGTCGAGTCCGCGTGCCCTGGCCTTGTCCCGGGCGAGAAGGATCGCCGTCGGGGACAGGTCCAGCCCCGTCACCGCATACCCCTTGCCCGCCAGGTGGAGGGCGTCCTCACCGGTGCCGCAGCCCGCGTCGAGCACCGTGCCGCCGATGAGCCCCGCTTCCTCCAGGGCGACGTAGGCGGGCTGAGGCGCCCCGATGTCCCACGGCGGGCGGTTGCCGAACGGGCTCTCCCCGCGGTAGACGGCGTCGAACACCTCGGTCATCACCGCGGGTCCGTCGGATGCGCCGACAGGTTCAGTCATGGCTGCCATGATTGCGTCGCCCCCCGGTGCGTCCTCGGTCTCTTGCGGACTTCTGTCATGGAGGTACCGCCCGCCGGTCAGCGCGAGCCGTACTTGCGGACCGCGAGCGGGGCGAACACCGCGATCAGGCCGACCGACCAGGCCACGGTCTGCAGGACGTAGCTCGTCGCCGGGCCCCCGGTGAACAGTGCGCGCAGCGCGTTCACGGCCGCCGTCATGGGGCTGTGGGCGGCGTACGCCTGCAGCCAGCCCGGCATCGTGCCGGTCGGTACGAACGCCGAGGAGATCAGTGTGAACGGGAAGATCCACACACCGCCGACCGCCTGGGCGGCTTCCGCGTTGCGCACCGACAGCCCGAGGTAGGCGGCGAACCACGACACCGCGTAGCCGAACAGCAGCAACAGCAGCAGGCCGGCCAGCGCGGGCAGGAGGCCGTTGTGGAACCGGAAGCCGACCAGCAGGCCGACTCCGACGGTCACGCCGGCCACGCCGACGTTGCGGAGGATCTCCGACAGCGTGCGTCCGATGAGCACGGCGGTACGGCTCATCGGCATCGAGCGGAAGCGGTCCATGAGGCCCTCGCGCATCTCGGCGGCGACCCCGATGGTGGTGCCGGCGGCGGAGCCGTAGAGCGCCATCTGGACGAGGATGCCGGGCAGCAGGAACTGGGCGTAGCGTTCGCCGCCGACGTCGATGGCGCCGCCGAAGACGTAGGTGAACAGCAGGATGAACATCACCGGCTGGACCAGTGAGAACATCACCAGCTCGGGGCTGCGCAGCACGTGCCGTACGTTGCGCAGGGTCATCTGCCACACGTCGGAGAACCACCATGCGAGGGCGCTCCGCGACTGCGTACGGGACGTGCCGCTCTCCCGCGTCCAAGTGGTGGAGGTCATGGCCGCTCGGTTTCCTTCCCACGGTTACGCTGGTCGGCGCCGTGATCGGCGGATCGGCCGGTCACGGCGAGAAAGACGTCGTCGAGAGTGGGTCGGCGGAGCGCCACGTCACCGATCGCAATCCCCGACTCCCTGAGCAGGTGAAGCAGGTCGGGCAGGGTGCCGCCGTCGGGCAGCGGCGCGTGGACCTGCACCTTCTCCGGGTCGGCGACCGGTTCGGTGCCCAGCCGCTCCCGCAGGATCCGGACCGTCTGCTCCATGACTCCCGTGTCGAGGAGCGTGATGCCGACCCGGTCCTGGCCCACCTGGGCCTTCAGCTCGTCCGGGGTACCGCTGACGATGACCTTGCCCTGGTCGATCACGGACAGGGAGTCGGCGAGCCGGTCCGCCTCCTCCAGGTACTGCGTGGTGAGCAGCACGGTCGTACCGTCCGCGACCAGTTCGCGCAAGAGCCGCCACACCTCCATACGGCTGCGCGGATCGAGGCCGGTGGTCGGCTCGTCGAGGAAGATGAGCCTGGGCCGCGCCATGAGGCTGGCTGCGACGTCGAGCCTGCGCCGCATCCCGCCCGAGTACGTCTTGGGCTGCCGGTCGGCCGCGTCATCCAGGCCGAAGCGTTCCAGCAGTTCGCTCGCGCGTGCCCGGCAGTCGGACTTCGACAGCCGGAACAGCCTGCCGATCATGTGCAGGTTCTCGCGCCCGGTGAGCAGTTCGTCGACAGCGGCGTACTGGCCGGTGAGCCCGATGACCGACCGGACCCGCCGGGGGTCGCTGCGCACGTCCACGCCGAACACCTCGGCCGTTCCCTCGTCCGGCGTGATGAGGGTGGCCAGAATCCGGACGGTGGTGGTCTTGCCGGCGCCGTTGGGGCCGAGCAGGCCGTGCACCGTGCCCTCGGGGACCGTGAGTTCGAGGCGGTCGAGTGCGGTGAGCGAGCCGAAACGCTTGCACAGTCCGGCCGTTCTGATCGCTGCTGGCATCTGCCGTGATTCCTTTCCTGATCCGACGCGCCCTGGGGTGAGCGGTGGAGGGGCGGCAACCGGTTCAGTGGTGCACGGCACCGAGCAACGCCGACATGTGGATGGCGTCGGCGGCCGCCGCTCCCGCCGCGGTCGACGCGGTGACCGACTGCTTCCAGCGACTGGTCAGGTCCCCGGCCGCGTACAGGCCGGGCACGCTGGTGCACTGGGTGGCGTCGACGGCGACGAAGCCGGCGTCGTCGGCTGTCAGCTTCAGTTCGTCGGCCGCCCGTTGCACGACGGGTTGCTGCCGCTGTCGCGGCGTCCACACCAGGGTCTGCCTCTCCAGGACCCTGCCGTCGGCCAACTCGACGGCGTACAGGGCCCCTTCCCGGTGGTGCAGGCGGCGGACCGTTCCCGTGACAACGTCGCCTCCCCTGCTTCGCGCGGTCGCGCGAGCGGTCTCCAGGCCGGGCATGGACTCCTGACAGATCGCGATCGTGTCCTCGCTCCAGGCACGGAAGGCCACGGCCGACAGTCCCGCGAGTTCCGCATTGTCGGCGACCGTCGCCCAGCGCCGACCGGCGTTCTCCTCACCGAGGCAGAACGGGCAGTGGATCACGCTGCGGCCCCAGCACTCCGCGAAGCCGTCCACGTCGGCCGGACGGACGTCGACGACACCGGTGGCGAGCAGGACGGTTCGGGCCTCGACGGTCTCACCGCCGCCGAGCTCGACCCGGAAGCCCCCGCTCGGAACGGGGGCCACACCTTCGGCGTCGGCCTCCAGCCGCTCCACGGTCGAGTACCGGGAGAGTTCCCGCCAGGCGCGAGCCCGGAACTCGGCGGGAGTGACGCCGTCCATTCCGATGTGGCCGTGAACGCCCGCCGACGCGCCGTTGCGCGGTGCCCGGGGGCTGTCCACGACGGTCACCGGGTGCCGGTATCTGGCCAGGCTGAGCGCCGCGGTGAGCCCGGCAGGGCCGGCTCCCACGATCACGGTGGTGTGGTCGGCGTGCGAGGACATCGGTCTGATCCCTTCCGTCGGGCGGCGTGAGCGGGGTCCGACCACCGCAGGAGCGGTCCGGCGGGCTCGCGGTGCGGAAATCCGGAACGCGCTGCCAGCGGGCGGAGGCCGTCGGCCCGCATTGTGGTCGCCGCCGCGGTACCGGAGAGGTGCGGGCGAAAGAGGTGAGCCAGACAGCCGTGCGCCCACGACGGTACGGGCGATGCCGGTTTCCAGCCCGGCGCATGCCGGCTGCGGTCGACGCCCCCGCCCCCGTCACCAGGCGGGGGCAGGAGCATGGCCGCGTCGCGTCAGGCGCCGACGTACCGTGCGAGGTGCTCACCCGTGAGGGTGGGGCGGGCGGCGACGAGATCGGCGGGCGTGCCCTCGAAGACGATCCGGCCGCCGTCGTGGCCGGCGCCGGGCCCGAGGTCGATGATCCAGTCGGCGTGTGCCATGACCGCCTGGTGGTGCTCCACGACGATGACCGTCTTGCCGGCGTCCACCAACCGGTCGAGCAGGGCGAGCAGTTGCTCGACGTCGGCCAGGTGCAGGCCGCTGGTCGGCTCGTCGAGGATGTAGACGCTGCCTGTTCCGGCCATGTGGCCGGCAAGCTTCAGCCGTTGCCGCTCGCCGCCGGAGAGGGTGGTGAGCGGCTGGCCGAGGCTGAGGTAGCCCAGGCCGACCTCGGCGAGCCGGTCGAGGACGGCACACGCGGCGGGCGTCCGTGCCTCACCGCTGCGGAAGAACTCGGCGGCCTCGGCCACCGGCATCGCGAACACCTCGCTGATGTCCCGACCGCCGAGCCGGTACTGGAGCACCGAGGCATGGAACCGCTTGCCCTCGCACTCCTCGCAGGTGGTGGCGACGCCGGCCATGATCGCCAGGTCGGTGTAGATGACACCGGCGCCCTTGCAGGTGGGGCAGGCGCCCTCGGAGTTGGGGCTGAACAGAGCGGGCTTGACCCCGTTGACCTTGGCGAACGTCTTGCGGATCGGTTCGAGCATGCCGGTGTGGGTGGCCGGGTTGCTGCGCCGGGAGCCCTTGATGGGCGACTGGTCCACCGTGACGACGCCGTCCCGGCCCGCCACCGAGCCGTGGATCAGGGAACTCTTGCCGGAGCCCGCGACCCCGGTGACCACGGTGAGCACGCCGAGCGGGATGTCCACGTCGACGTCGCGCAGGTTGTGGGCGTTCGCGCCGCGCACTTCCAGCACACCGGTCCGCTCGCGCACGGACGGCTTCAGCGAGGCCCGGTCGTCCAGGTGCCGTCCGGTGACGGTGCCGCTGGCCCGCAGACCCTCGACGGTGCCCTCGAAGACCACCTCGCCGCCCTTGGTGCCGGCGTGCGGTCCTAGGTCGACGACGTGGTCGGCTATCAGAATCGTCTCCGGCTTGTGCTCCACGACCAGCACGGTGTTGCCCTTGTCGCGCAGTCGCAGCAGCAGGTCATTCATCCGCTGGATGTCGTGCGGGTGCAGGCCGACGGTGGGCTCGTCGAAGACGTAGGTGACGTCGGTGAGCGCGGAGCCCAGGTGGCGGACCATCTTGACGCGCTGGGCCTCACCGCCCGAGAGCGTGCTCGAGGACCGGTCGAGCGAGAGGTAGCCCAAGCCGATCTGGACGAACGAGTCGAGGGTCTGGCCGAGCACCGTGAGCAGTGTCCTGACCGACGGGTCGGTCAGACCGCGGACCCAGGCCGCGAGGTCGCTGATCTGCATGGCGCAGGCGTCGGCGATGCTGAGACCGTCGATCTTCGCGGACCGGGCGGTCTCGCTGAGCCGGGTGCCGTGGCACTCGGGGCAGGCGGAGAACGCCACCGCCCGTTCCACGAAGGCACGGATGTGCGGCTGGAGCGTCTCCTTGTCCTTGGACAGGAACGACTTGCGCACCCGCGCGAGGAGGCCCTCGTAGGTGGTGTTGACGCCCTTCACTTTGACCTTGACCGGGTCCCGGTGCAGGAAGTCGTGCCTTTCCTGCTCGGTGTAGTCGCGGATCGGCTTGTGCGGGTCGAGGAAGCCCGACTCGGTGAACGACTGCACCACCCAGCCGTCGGGCTTCCAGCCGGGCACCGTGATCGCGCCCGCCGCGAGCGACTTGGCGTCGTCGAAGAGCTGGGCGGGATCGATGTCCGAGACGGCGCCCATGCCCTCGCACCGCAGGCACATGCCGCCGACGACGCTGAAGCCCTTCTCGATCTTCTTGCCGTTCACCACGAGGACACCCGACGCGTCGGCCGAGGCGACGTTGAAGGCGAACGCCTTCTGCGACCCGATGTAGGGCTTGGCGAGCCGGCTGTAGAGGATGCGCAGCAGGGTGCCCGCGTCGGTGGCGGTGCCGACCGTGGAGCGGAGACTGGTGCCCATCGGCTGCTGGTCGACCAGGATCGCGGTGGTCAGCCCGTCGAGCACGTCGACCTCGGGCCGCGCCAGGGTGGGCATGAAGCCCTGGATGAAGGCGCTGTACGTCTCGTTGATCAGCCGTTGCGACTCCGCGGCGATCGTGTCGAACACCAGGGAGCTCTTGCCCGAGCCGGAGACCCCGGTGAACACGGTCAGCCGCCGTTTGGGGATCTCCACATGCACGTTCTTGAGGTTGTTCTCACGTGCCCCGTGCACACGGATCAGATCATGACTGTCGGCGGCACACAGCGCAGGAGGCTGGATGTCCGTCTCCGTGCCGGCCGTCATGGTGTCCCTCCCGTTGGTCGGACGCGGCACGCCTTCGTCATGCGACGTGGTGACGAGTTCCTGAACGTCCCGGTTCATGGGACTCAAGCGTATACCTGCAAAGTCGGTTGAGGGTTTTGCTGTGGGTTTTACAGAAACCACCCGGAGTCCCTGAGATAAAGTCTCAAACCGTGAAGTACCTGCGTCCGTTCGACCTGGCCCGTGAGCACGGCATTTCCACCCAGGCGGTGCGCAACTACGAGCGGGACGGGTTCATCCCGCTCGCCCAGCGCACCCCGTCCGGCTACCGCACCTACACCGAGACCCACGCGGCGGCCCTGCGCGCCTATCTGGCGCTCGTCCAGGCATACGGTCACGCAACGGGCGGAGAGATCATGCGGTCGCTCAACACCGGCGACCTGGACGCCGCCCTGACGGACGTCGACCGCGGTCACGTCCAGCTGCTGCGCGACCGGAGCACGCTGGACGCGGTGGGGCGGGCGGTGGAGCACCTCACCTCCGGCCCCGGCCTCGCTGAGCACACATCCGCCGGCAACGAGCCGCTCAGCATCGGCGAACTCGCGCGCCGTCTGGGGGTGACCGCGGCGACCCTGCGGAACTGGGAAGCGGTGGGCATCCTCGCCCCCGCCCGGGAGCCGGTCACCGGCCACCGCTCGTTCGGCGCCACGGACGTGGTCGACGCCGAGCTGACCCATCTCCTCAGGCGCGGGGGCTACCCGCTGGAGCACATCCGCACGGTGGTCCGGCAGATCCGCACGGCCGGCGGCACCGAGGCGCTGTCCGCCGCCCTCGACGACTGGCGGCGACGGCTCACAGCCCGCGGTGTGGCCATGCTCGACGCGGCGGCCCGGCTCGGCGGGTACGTGGCCCTCCTGGGCGTCGCCCCGGCCGGACCGCCGGTCACCGCGCAACCGGCTCCCGCGCCGGGGTCCCCGCCGACGGTTTGAGACCTCGCGGCCCGGTCAGTCCGCCCGCTGCAGCGACGGCATCGCCGTAAGCCTCAACCGGCCTTTCAATGATTCGATTGACAGACATGAGAAAGGACTTTCACGGCCTTCCCGTGGCCTCGTGCGCTGTGCTGGCGCTCGGGGAGCCCACCCACCGGGAACCCGCCTTCGGGTGGGTGCGCAACGAGCTGTTCGCCCGGCTGGCCCACCTCGGCTTCCGCTCGATCGCCCTGGAGACCGACCGCGTGGCCGCGCTGCGCGTGGACGACTTCGTCAAGGGCGGCGACGGGGATCTCGACGAGGTGGCGCGCGAGGGCTTCTCCCACGACTTCGGGAACCTGGAGACCAACCGGCGCCTCGTCGCCTGGATGCGCGACCACAATGCGAGCCTGCCGCCGGAAGAGCGGCTGGCCTTCTACGGCTTCGACGCCCCGACGGAGACGACCAGCGCCCCCAGCCCGCGGCGCTGTCTCGAACACGCCCGGGACTATCTGGGGCTCGACCTCGACCTCACCGGGCTGCTGGGCCCGGACGAGCAGTGGAGCCGTACGGAGGCGGTGATGGACCCGGCCATGTCGGTCGGTGCCACGCCCGAGGCCGAGCGGCTGTGGTCCCTCGCCGACGACATGCTCACCCTGCTCCACTCCAACGCCGCCGAGCGGATCGCGCAGACCTCGGGCGCGGAGTGGCTCCGGGCCAGGACACACCTCACCGCCGGCCTGGGCCTGCTGCGCTACCACCGGCAGGCGGCCCAGCGCCTGGAGAACGGCGACCGGTTGTCCCGGCTGTTCGCCACCCGGGACGCGCTCATGGCGCAGAACCTCCTGGACATCCGCAGCATCGAGGGCCGGCGGGGCGCGACGCTGGTCTTCGCCCACAACGTGCACCTCCAGCGGACCCCGAGCACCTGGAGCCTGGGAGACCTGTGCGTCAACTGGCCCGGGGCCGGCACCGTCGTGGCACCGCTGCTGGGCGAGCAGTACATCTTCGTCGTCGGCAGCCTGGGCCGCAGCGAGGCCGTCGGTCTGTGCGACCCCGAGCCGGGCACCTACGAGAGCCGCCTGCAGGACCGCGTCACCGATTGGGCCCTGGCCCCCACCGGCACGGTCGCCACCGCCCGGCCCCGCACGGACACCACCCCGCAGCAGGGCTACTTCCCGCTCGACCGGGCCACCCTGGACACCGCCGACGCGGTCCTGCACGTCAGCGACGGCGCCGCCGTCACCCGGTCGGAGGGCCGCCTGCGGGTACCCGCCGGTACTGGGAGCGGGCACTGACAGAGACGGGAAGGATTCGCCGGGCTCCCCGGCCGCCGGAGATTAGATTCGCCGTCGATCAGGGAGCCTCCCGAAGGAGCTGACTGCGCTTGAACACGGTTCCGGCACTGTTCGAGTCAACCGTCGCCCGACGGGGCAAAGAGCCCGCCCTCATCGACGGGGAGAGCACCCTCGGGTACGCGGAGCTGAACACCCGGATCAACCGGCTCGCCCGCAGGCTCATCGCGCACGGTGTCGGTCCCGACTCGCTCGTCGCGGTCGCGATGCCGAAGTCGAGCGAACTGATCGTGGCGATCATGGCGGTACTCAAGGCCGGCGGCGCCTACCTCCCGCTCGACCCGGGCTATCCGGCAGAACGCCTGTCGTTCATGCTGTCCGACGCGCGGCCGGTGCTGCTGCTGCGGTCCTCCTCGGTGGCGCCCCTCGGCGCGGGTCCGGAGGAACTCGTCCTTGACGAACCGGCGTTCCGCGCCGCGTGCGCGGCTCTGCCGGGGCACGACGTCGCCCAGCATGAGCGCCACGCCGCACTGCGCCCCGAGCACCTGATGTACGTCATCTACACCTCGGGGTCGACCGGAACGCCCAAGGGTGTCGCCGTGCCGCACAGCGGTGTGCGCGACATGGCCGCCACCCAGGCGGCCTTCCTGCGGGCGGGCCCGGGCGACCGCGTGCTCCAGTGGGCGTCCATCAGTTTCGACGCCGCCTTCTGGGACGTGTCCCTGGCACTGCTGTCCGGGGCGGCCCTCGTGACGGTGCCCGCCGACGACCTGCTGCCGGGCCATCCGCTGTGGAACACCTTGCTCAAGTACGGCATCACTCACGCGGTACTGCCCCCGGTGGCGCTCAGCGAGACCGACGCCGAGGACATCCTGCTCGGCGGGACCGTCATGTCCACGGGGGACAGCTGTACGCCGACGCTGGTGCGCAAGTGGTCGCGGGCACGGCGGATGTTCAACGGCTACGGCCCGACCGAGGTGACCGTCGGGGCGACGATCGGCGGCCCGGTGCGCGACGCCGGTGACGTCGGGATCGGCACACCGTGGATCGGCAACGAGGTGCACGTGCTCGACGAGCGCCTGCGTCCGGTGCCGCCCGGCACGGAGGGCGAGCTGTACATCGCGGGCAGCGGGCTGGCGCGCGGCTATCTCAACCGGTTCCGGGCGACCGCGGCGAAGTTCGTGGCCGACCCGTTCGGGCCGCCCGGCAGCCGCATGTACCGCACGGGCGACCTGGGCCGCAGGGGGCCGGACGGCGAGCTGTTCTTCGCGGGCCGCGCGGACGGCCAGGTGAAGCTGCGCGGTTTCCGCGTCGAACTCGGTGAGATCGAAACCCGGCTCGCCGCCCATCCCGCGGTGGACGTCGCCGTCGCCGTGGTGCGGGGTGAGCTGGCCGACGCGCATGTCGTCGGCTACGTCACCACCACGGCGCCGGTCGAGCCGGGTGATCTGCGCGCCCATGTCGCCGAGTCGCTGCCCGCGCACATGGTGCCCGCACGGGTCATGGTGCTGGAGCGGTTCCCGACGCTGGCCAACGGCAAGATCGACCGAGGGGCCCTGCCGCAGCCGGACGCGGGGGCAGGGGGACTCCCGGACGGCGGGCGGGCGCCGGACGCCGTCGAGGCGGTTGGCTGCGCGGCCATGGTCTGCGCGATCGTGCGGGACGTCCTCGGGATCCCGGAGGCGAGGGTCGCCGACAACTTCTTCCAGCTCGGCGGGCACTCGGTGCAGGCGACCAGGCTGGCCGCCCGGATCCGGGAGCGGTTCGACGTCGCGCTGTCGATCCGGACCGTGCTGGAGGCGGCGACGATCGGCGAGCTGGCCGCGGCCGTCGAGAGCCGGCTGTCCGGCTGACGATCAGTGGAAGGCGACCGGCAGGCTGCCGTAGCCGTTCAGGAAGTTGGAGTAGATCGGTGTGGGCTTTCCGCACACCTCGATCTCGGTCACCGACTCGGTGAGCGCGCTCAGCAGTGCGCGCAGCTCCGCCCGGCCGAGGAACGCGCCGACGCAGAAGTGCGGGCCGTGGCCGAAGGAGAGGTGCTTGTTGGGCGAGCGGGCCGGGTCGAACCGGCGCGGCTGGTCGAACACCTCCTCGTCGTTGTTGGCGGAGGTGTTCCACAGCGTCACGATGTCGCCCGCACGCACCCGCCGGCCGCCTATCTCCATGTCCCGGGTCGCGGTGCGGGCGAAGTGCATGGCCGGCGTGGCCCAGCGCAGCACCTCCTCGACCGCCGTGTCGATCGCGGCCGACCCTTCGCGCAGCGCCCGCCACTGGGCGGGGTGTTCGGCGAACGTCTTCACCGCGCAGATCGCGGACACGCGGGAGGACTCGTCACCGCCGAGCACGAGGCTGTAGCAGTTGAGCGCGACCTCCTCCAGCGTCA
This sequence comes from Streptomyces sp. NPDC053076, assembly GCF_044546845.1. NCBI lineage: Bacteria > Bacillati > Actinomycetota > Actinomycetes > Kitasatosporales > Streptomycetaceae > Streptomyces > Streptomyces sp. NPDC053076. The sequence goes on from NZ_JBITZL010000008.1 coordinate 71,567, forward strand.
GCGGGCGGTCTCCCGCCTCCGCCGTCGCGATCATGCTGATGACGTCGTCGCCGGGGTCGCCGCGGCGGTGCCGGGCGAGGTCCATGAAGTAGCCGATGAGTTCGTTCCGGGCCTCCAGGGAGTCCAGCCGGTCGGACTCGGCGTCGTCCGAGGAGAGGGCCAGCTTGTTCCAGCGCAGCAGCTTCTCGCGGTCCGCCTCCGGAATGGAGAGTAAATCGCAGATCGTGTTCATCGGAATGTGCTCGGCGACCTCCGCCGCGAAGTCGAACTCGCCCTGCCGGGTGACGGTCTTGATGAGCCGTGACGCCCGTTCCCCTATCTTCTGTTCGACCGCGCCGAGGACACGCGGGGAGAAGGCGCGCAGCATCAGGTTGCGCAGCTCCCGGTGGCGGGGCCGGTCGGTGACCGCGAGCATCTTGCCGCCTGCCGAGTCACCGCCGCTCAGAAGGACGTCCAGCACGGTCCCGCGAGCGGAACTCAGGGAGCGTACGTCGGCGTAGCAGGACAGCACGTCGGCGTGGCGGGCGACGACCCAGAAACCGGGGTCCCCGTCGTGCCAGTACACGGGCCGGGACTTCCGCACGTCGCGCCAGAACGCGTATGCGTCGTGCCGTACGAAGGCGGTCGCGTCGGTCAGGTCCAGCGCGGTCGGGGTGGTCATGCCGGAATCCTGACATCGGCGGCGCCTATGCCGGGAAATTCTTGCGCGGGTCTTTCTTCTTGAATGAGAGACGAAAGATTGCCGATCAGCAGGTCCCTTTCCGTGTCACGCTCAGGCATATGGGTCCTTGGACGCGCCGGATTGTCCGGCCGCGGCCGGCAGATCACCTATGACGAGAGGCGGCGTCTTGAGCACTCTGACGTATGCGGACTATCTCCAGGTGGAGACTCTGCTTTCGCTCCAGGAGCCGCGGACTCCACACACGGCCGGCCGCGCGGTCGTCCTGGCCGAGCAGTTCTTCATCATCACCCACCAGTCCTGCGAGCTGTGGCTGAAGCAGCTCGGGGCTGATCTGGACGCCGCGACCGAGGCGCTCCTACCGCCCTGTGACATGCACGATCTGGAGCTCGGGCTGGAATTCTTGCTGCGGGCCGGCGAGTTGATACGGGTGCTGCAACAGCAGATGCTGGTGCTGGAGAAACTGCCACTGCGTTACTTCGCCGAGTTCCGGACCTATCTGGACACGGCGAGCGGCGCGCAGTCCGCGCAGTTCCGGCGGCTGACCACACTGCTGGGCAACAGCCACCACCAGGGCAGTCTCTACGAGGCGTTCGCGGCGGCGGTCGAGTACCACGGGCAGTCCGTGCACGACGTCTGCCGACGTGGCGTGGAGTCCGGCGTGCTGCACCGCCTCGCGGAAGCGCTGGTGGACCTGGGGAACGGGTACTGGCACTGGAAAGTGGCACACCTGGCGCTGGTGTCGAAGATGGTTGGGGAGCAGGGCGGAACCGGCGGGTCGAGCGGTGTCGACTTCCTTGCCCGCCGAGTCACCCGGCCCTTCCCGGAACTTCGCCGGCTGCGCGGGAAGGTGCACCACTCATAGCCTTCAGCCGCCGGCTGGTACCGATGCCGTGCAGTCGAACCGCCGTCAGCCCACCATTCCCGAGCCGAAGGACCAGCGGGCCGGCCGTCGGCGCTGAAGGCAGCACGGGCGGCAGACCCGCCGGACTCGGCCGCGAGCGCTCCCGGCGTCGCCACGAGGCCGAGCGGATCATCAACCGGCTCTAGAACTCCCGGGCTGTCGCCACCCGTCACGACGAACGGGCGCACGTCTTCCACGGCACGGTCACCACAGCGGCGGTCCGTTCATGGCTCCGCCCATGATCCGCACAGTACCTAGCCGACCTCGGTCTCCAGCACATAACCGCGGCCCCAGGCCGTGCGGATGACCAGGTCGGTGGGCGACAGACGGCGGCGAAGCCGCATGATGTGGAGGTCGAGCGAATTCCTCGTCGGCCTCTGCACGCGTTCCGCGAGCCTTTGTGAGAGTTCATGCCGGTACACCACCTCGCCGAAGTGCTCGATGAGCAGCTCCATCAATTCGGTCTGGACATTCGAGATGGTGATCGAGTGCGGACCGAAACTGAGTGTTCCGGCGGAGTCGAGGGTGGGTATCTGCCGGCTGTCGAGCCGGTTCTGGAGAGCTCTGACCCGGGCGTCGAGATCGTCCCGGGAGATGGGCGCTCGGACCCAGTCCTCGAAGGGGTCGTTGCAGACCGGCGGACGGGCACCCGCCTCCACCACCAGGAGGCGAGGTACGCCGTCCCTCTTACATCGGTTCCGAAGGTCTATCTGTGCCGGCCATCGGACGAACATGACATCGCTGGTTGTGCATCCCACAGCACGCGCCTCCCCGTCGACGCAAATGGATGGTCACTGTCATCGCCGGCCGACGGCGTTCTCACGTCAGTCAAGCAGGCGTAACGAGCCGCAGGCCGTGGTGGTTCGGTGCGGTTGCCACGGCCTCGACCCGCAGTGGCGCCGGGTTTTTCAGGTCAGCATCCGGAGCCGCGACTCACTGCACGGCCCTAGCCGTTCATCGCTTCCCGGAGACTGCGCGGCCGCATGTCGGTCCAGTGCTCCTCCACGTAGGCGACGCTCTCCGCTCTTCCGGCGGGGCCGAAGACGCTGCGCCATCCGGCGGGAACCTCGGCGAAGGCCGGCCAGAGGGAATGCTGGTCCTCGTCGTTGACCAGCACATGGAACTGGCCGTTCTCGTCGTCGAACGGATTGGTGCTCACCTGTGTCCTCCAGATCTCGTTCCCTCAATGGGGGGTTGGAACAGGGTCACTGCGCTGCCCGCAGAATCCGGTTGATGGCGCGGCTGATCTCAGCCGCGTTCCGCGGCCAGTACATCTCGTTGTGAGCGCAGGCGATGTCGATGCGCTGCACACGACCGTCGACGTGCTCCTTCCACAGCACGTCCAGTTCCTCGTCCAGTTCCCGCTTGTCGTGGGTCTCCGGGTCGAGGAGTGCGTTGAAGAAGACGACGTCACCGCGGTACCGCGGTGAGGTGAACCGCCGCATCTGCTCCATCTGTCCGATGAAGATCGACGAGGCGGTGGTGACCAGCGACGGGTACTCCTCCATCCCCGCCAGGTGTCCCATGTAGTTGGCGAGGTAGCGGCGGACCATGGCCTCGTCCAGCGCTTCCAGGTCGGCGAAGTGGCTGGAGGGCGCGGCGTCCAGCAGCGCCAGGAGTGCCACCTCGTGTCCGCGGCGCTGGAGTTCGGCCGCCATGGCGTGCGCGAGGGTGCCACCGAAGGACCAGCCCAGCAGGTGGTAGGGGCCGCTCGGCTGGACCCGGAGCACCTGCCCGAGATAGTCCTCGACCATCTCTTCGATGGAGCCGGCCGGCGGAGTGGTCCCGTCGAAGCCGCGTGCCTGGATGCCGTACAGCGGCCAGGACGGCTCCACATGGCGGGCGAAACCCAGGTAGGGCCAGCTCAGCCCGCCACCCGGGTGCAGCCACCACAGAGGTGGCCGTTGCCCCTCGGTGCGGATCGGCAGCAGAACGGCGAACGGGTCCTCGAAGTCGGCCTCGACATCGGCGGACAGCTGTGCCGCCAGTGCGGCGACGGTCGGATACTGGAACACCGTGCGGATCGGGACGTCCACGCCCAGCTTCTCGTGGATCCGCCAGACCAGACGCGTCAGCCGCAGGGAGTGGCCACCGAACGCGAAGAAGTCGTCGTCGATGCCGATCCGGTCCAGACCCAGCACCTCGGCGAAGAGCGCGGCGAGTTCCTCCTCGCGCGGGGTGCGCGGGGCCCGGTGTTCCCCGCCGACCGGGTCCGGCTCGGGGAGCGCGGCCCGGTCCACCTTGCCGTTCTCGGTGAGCGGCAGCCGGTCCAGGACGACGATCTCGGCGGGCATCATGAACTCCGGGAGCCGGCCGACGAGCCGCTCGCGCAGCAGGGAGGGCAGCCGGGAGGCGCGGCGGGAGACCGCGGGGACGTTCGCCAGCCGTGCCGAGGGGGCGCCGGCGGGCCGGTAGAGGCCGTCGCAGCAGACGGCGTCGATGTCGGGCAGGACGGCCGCCTCGAAGCAGTCACCCGCCTGGGCCGACCAGGTGCAGTACACCGCGAGCCCGCGCTCGGCCCCCCATGCCTCCAGTTCGGCGGGGTCGAGGGTGCCGCCCAGTTCGGCGGGGGCGCCCCACTCGGCGGCCTCGCCGGCCAGGCGGGCGTTGGGGACGCGGGTCAGGCGGAGCCGGCCGCCGTGCCGAGCCAGCGCGGTCTCCAGGTCGGCCAGTTCGCGGACCTCCGCCGCCCAGACCGCCTCGGGCAGGTCGCCGAGGTCCAGCGGCTTCGCCGGCGCCTTGTGCAGCACGACCTCGTAGCGGTGGCGGGTCAGCTCGTTGTGGTGGTCGCCCTGCTTGAGGCGGATGTCGGCGGCGACGGCGTCCGGCCGGGCCTCGGCCCAGCGGGTGAAGAAGCCCGGGTCGACGACGAGTTCCTTCTCGGCGAGCACCGCGCGTTCGACGGCGGCCTGCACGGCGGCCGGGCCGTCGGCGGGCTGCCGGCAGCGGTGCACCGCGGCGGCGAACGTGCGCAGGGTGCGGTGGTTGCGGACGTCGCCGAGCACGACGCGTCCGCCGGGTGCGAGCCGGTCCATCGCGAGATCGAGCACCCGGGTGAGGTAGCCGGCGTCCGGGAAGTACTGCACGACCGAGTTGAGGATCACCGTGTCGAAGTACCCGGCGGGCAGGCCGTCGGCGTCGTCGGCGGGCTGGCAGCGCAGGGTCACCTTGTCCGACAGCCGCCGGTCGGCGCTGGTCTGGGCGCGCAGTCGTTCGATGACGGGCGCCGAGAAGTCGGTGCCCCAGTACTCCTCGGCCTCCGGTGCGAGCGGCCCGAGCAGCAGGCCGGAGCCGACGCCGATCTCCAACACCCGACGCGGGCGCTGGGACCGCACCCGCCGCAGCACGGCCTCACGCCAGGACCGCATCTCCGGCAGCGGGATGGGGCGGCCGGTGTAGGAGCTGTTCCAGCCGGTGAAGTCCTCGCCGACCGTGTCGGTGCCGACCTCTGTCCCGCCGTACATGGTGTCGTAGATCTCGCGCCACTCACCGACCTGTTCGGCAGCGTCACGGCTGGTGGACGCGGAGCCGTCGGGCACCACGTAGGCGACCATGCGGCGTTCGCCGAGCCGGTCCCGGCGCACGGCGACCACCGCGTTCGCCACGCCGTCCTGTTCGCGCAGCACCGCCTCCAGCTCGCCCGGCTCGACGCGGAAGCCGCGCAGCTTGAGCTGGTCGTCGCTGCGGCTGACGTACTGAAGGCGACCGGCTGTGTCCCAGCGCACCAGGTCGCCGGTACGGTACACGCGCGCTCCGGGCCGTGCGGACGGGTCGGGCACGAACCGGGTGGCGGTCAGGCCCGGGCGGCCCGCGTAACCGCGCGCCACGCCGTCGCCGCCGATGTACAGCTCGCCCACCACGCCGGGCGGCACCGGCCGCAGCCGGTCGTCCAGGACGAGGAGCCGGCTGCCGTCCATCGGGGTGCCGATGGGCAGCGGATCGGTGCACTCCGCCGCGGAGGCCATCCGGTGCCGGGAGGCGAACGTGGTGGTCTCGGTCGGGCCGTAGCCGTTGACCACGGTGACGCCGGGACAGGCGTCGAGGATCGCGCGGACGGCGGTCGGCGACAGGACGTCCCCGCCGGCCCACACCTCCTGGACGGCGCTGAAACACTCGGCGTGCTGTTCGGCCATCACGGCGAACAGTCCGGCGGTCAACCACAGCGCCGTCACCTCCCGCTCGGTGATCACCCGGGCGAGTTCCGCGGTGTCCGGCCGGCCGGCGCGGGCCACCACGGCCGTGCCGCCGCCGAGCAGTGGCACCCACATCTCGTACGTCGACGCGTCGAAGGTGTGCGGCGAGTGGACGAGGACGCGGCGATGGGCGCCGGTGCCGAAGCAGTCGTCGAGCGCGAGGTCGACGACGTTCCGATGGGTCACCTCCACGCCCTTGGGGCGGCCGGTGGAACCCGAGGTGTACATCACGTAGGCGACGGCGTGCTCGCCGACACCCTCCACCTCGGGCGGCGAGTCGGGCAGCCCGTCGAGGTCCTCCTCGGCGAGTCCCTCGTCCACGGTGACCGCCGGATCAAGGTCCGCGAGCAGGAAGTCGATGCGCTCGGGCGGGTAGGTCGGGTCGACCGGCGCGTAGGCGGCACCGGCTTTGAGGACACCGAGGACGGCTGCGACCAGCATCGGCGAGCGCTCCAGCACGAGCGCGACACGGCTGGTCGGGCGGGCGCCGCGGGCCCGGAAGTGGTGCGCGAGGCGGTTGGCCCAGCGGTCCAGTTCGGCGTAGGTCCAGGTGAGCGTGCCGTCCGCGGAGACCAGCGCGGTCGCGTCCGGGGTCGCCGCGGCCGTGGCGGCGAACCGCTCGTGGAGGGTGCCGGCGTCGAACCGGGCGTCCCGGCCCCGGCCGCCCCAGCCGCTGAGCGCCGTGCGCTCGTGCTCGGCCAGGACCCCGACGGATCCGATGGGCATCTCCGGCGCGGCGACCACCTGGCGCAGCAGGTGCAGCCAGCGGTCGAGGAGCGTGCCGACCGTCCCGGCGTCGAACAGCTCGGTGGCGTACTCCGCGAAGCCCTCGATGCGGGCCGGTGCGCCGTCCTCGTCCCGTTCGGTGACGCTGATGAACAGGTCGAAGCGCGAGGTACCCGGGGAGAACGGCTCCTCGGTCACGGTCAGGCCCGCCAGGTGGAACTCCGGCCGCGCGTTGTTCTGGAGCGCCAGGCACACCTGGAACAGCGGGTGGTGGGCGGGCGAGCGGACCGGGTTGAGCTTCTCGACCAGGTGCTCGAAGGGGATGTCCTGGTGGTCGTAGGCGGCGAGGCTGCTCTCGCGGACCCGGCCGACGAGCTCGGCGAAGGAGGGATCGCCCGAGGTGTCCGCGCGCAGCACCCACGTGTTGACGAAGAACCCGACCAGCCGGCCCAGCACCTCGTCGGTGCGTCCGGCGATGGGCGAGCCGATCGGCACGTCCGTGCCCGCGCCGAGCCTGGTGAGCAGCGCGGCGAGGGCCGCCTGGAGCACCATGGACACCGTGGCGCCGGTCTCCCGGGCCAGCCTGCGCACGCCGTCGGTGAGCTGGGCGTCGAGGCCGAACGGCACCAGATCGCCCGCGTACGACGCGACGGCGGGCCGCGGCCGGTCGGTGGGCGGCGTGACGGTCTCGGGCAGGCCGGCCAGCTGGGTGGTCCAGTAGTCCAGCTGCCGCCGGTAGAGGCTGCCCGGGGTCTCGCTGTCGCCCAGCAGTTCGCGCTGCCAGAGCGTGTAGTCGGCGTACTGCACGGGAAGCGGTTCCCACTCGGGCGCCCGGCCCGCGCGGCGGGCCTCGTACGCGGTGGCGAGGTCCTGGGCGAGCGGAAGGGCGGACCAGCCGTCGGCGGCGATGTGGTGCGCGCCGATCAGGAACACCGCCTCGCGCTCGCCGGTGCGCAGCAGCCAGGAGCGGAAGGGGATCTCGGCCGCCAGGTCGAACGGGCGGCGCGCCGCCTCGCGCAGGGCGCCGGGCAGCTCGGCCTCGGTGACCGCGCGTTCCTCCCAGGGGACCTCGACCACGGCCGGTTCGACGATCCGCTGGTACGCCTGTCCGTCCGCCTCGCCGAAGACGGTGCGCAGCGATTCGTGCCGCACGACGACGTCGTGCACGGCGCGGCGCAGGGCCGCCGCGTCGAGTTCGCCGCGCATCCGCAGGGCCAGGTTGACGTTGTAGGTCGCCGAGGGTCCCTCGAAGCGGTGGATGAACCACAGCCGTTGCTGGGCGTAGGAGAGCGGCAGCCGTTCGGGCCGGGCGCGGGGCAGCAGCGGCGGGCGGACGTCGCTCAGGGTGGTCAGGTGGGCCGCCAGTTCGGCGACGGTGGGCGACTGGAAGACGACCCTGATGGGGATCTCCACGCCGTGCTGGTCACGGATGCGGCTGACCAGCCGGGTGGCCAGCAGCGAGTGGCCGCCGACGGTGAAGAAGTTGTCGTCCACGCCGACCCGGTCGAGACCGAGGACCGCGGCGAACAGCGCGCACAGCGACTCCTCCTCCGGTGTGGCGGGGGGCCGGCCGCCACCGGCCGTGTAGTCGGGCACGGGCAGGGCGCGCCGGTCGGGCTTGCCGTTGTCGGTCAGCGGCACGGCGGCGATGGGCACGATGGCGGCCGGGATCATGTACTCGGGCAGGGTCTCCCGCAGATGGCCGCGCAGGTCGGGCAGCAGCGCCGTGACGGCGGCGGCGGCCGCGGGGTCGTTCGCCGGGGCGCGTCCGTCGGTGGCCGGCAGGTACGTGCCGGTGAGGGTGGTGCCGGCCGCCGGGCCGTCGCGCAGCACGACGACGTCGAGCAGGTCGACCGCGTCGGCCGACCAGGTCGGCACCGCGTCCCAGCCGTGCCGGGCGGCCCAGGCGCGGATCTCGGCGGGGTCGAGCGGCGGCTGCTCGGGCGCGGCGGAGTCGTCGAGGCCGAGGGCGCGGGCCGCCGCGGCCTCCTCGGTGAGGCGGGCGTTGGGGATTCCGGTGATCCGCACCGCCGGCTCGGACCGGTCACGTACCCGGTCGGCGAGCCGGCCGAGGTCGCCTTCCCAGGTCAGGGTGGGGACTCCGTCGAGCCGGCGCGGGGCGTCCGCCGGAGCCGTGCCCGGCTTGTGCAGCACGACCTCGTAGCGGTGCCGGGTCAGCTCGTTGTGGTGGACGCCGTTCTTGGCGCGGATGTCGGCGCCGGCCGCCCCGGCCCGGTGTGCCCAGCGCAGGAACCACTCGGGGTCGACCACCAGTTCCTTCTCCAGCAGGACGGCCTGGTCGACCGTGGTGCGCAGTACGTCCGGTGCCGCATCGGGGTGCTTCGCCCGCTGGACGCCCGTCTGGAGCGCGCGCAGGGAGGACGCCCGCCGGATGTCGCCGAGGACGATCCGGCCGCCCGGCGCGAGCAGTTCCCAGGCACCGTCCAGGACCCGGGCGAGGTAGCGCTCGTCGGGGAAGTACTGCACGACCGAGTTGAGCACCACGGTGTCGAATCCGCCCCGGGGCAGTCCGGCGAGGTCGTCGGCGGCCTGGCGGCGCAGCCGGACCCGGTCGGCCAGGCCGGCCCGGGTCACCTGGTCGCTGAGCCGGTCGATCACGGCCTGGGAGAAGTCGGTGGCCCAGTACTCCTGCACCCGGCCGGCGATGTGCGCGAGAAGGAGTCCGGTGCCGACGCCGAGTTCGAGGACGCGCTCGGGCGACCAGCACAGGACGCGCTCCACGGCGGCGTCGCGCCAGGCCCGCATCTCGTCGAGCGGGATCGGCTCACCTGTGGAGGAGCTGTTCCAGCCGGTGAAGTCCTCACCGAGTCCGTGTCCGCCGTCGTGGGAGTATGCCTGGTCGTAGACCTCCTGCCACTCCCCCACCTGTTCGTCGGTGCCGCCGGCGGGCCGCAGGGCGCTGGTGTCCGGGACGACGTAGGCGACCAGCCGCAGGTCGCCGGGCCGGTCCTCGCGGGCGGTCACGATGGCCTGGCGGACGGCCGGGTGCCGGACCAGGGTGTGCTCGATCTCGCCGGGCTCGACGCGGAACCCACGCAGCTTGACCTGGTTGTCGGCGCGGCCGAGGAAGCAGATGGTGCCGTCCGGGAAGAAGCTGGCGCGGTCTCCGGTGCGGTACAGCCTGTCGCCCTCACGCGCACTGAACGGGTCGCGGACGAAACGTTCCGCGGTCAGCTCGGGCCGGTTGACGTAGCCGACGCAGAGGCAGTCCCCGCCGATGTACAGGTCGCCCTCGACGCCGACAGGGCACGGCTCCATGTTCTCGTCGAGCACGTAGTAGCGGGCGTTGTCGATGGGACGGCCGTAGGGGATGCTGCGCCAGGCCGGGTCGATCTCCCGGACCCGGAAGTAGTTGGACCACACCGTCGCCTCGGTGGCGCCGCCGAGGCTGACGATCTCCGCGCCGGTGAACACCCGGCGGACCTCGTCGGGCAGCGACAGCGGGGTGTAGTCGCCGGAGAGGAACACCAGGCGCAGGTCGTCGGTGCCCTCGTACCCGCCGTCCCCCGTGAGCAGGGAGGCGACCTGGTTGAGGGTGGTGGGCACCGAGTCCCAGAAGGTGATCGGTTCCGTGAGCAGGACGTCCAGGAGCAGCTGCGGATCGCGCTGCTGGACGGCGTCCGCGATGTAGACGCCGCCGCCGCAGCCGAGCAGGCCGAAGATGTCGAAGACGGAGAGGTCGAAGCCGAGCGAGGTGACGCACAGGACGACGTCGTCGGGGCCGAACGCGAAGGTGCGGTAGCACCAGTCGAGCAGGTTGTGCACCGGACGGTGGGTGACCGCGACGCCCTTCGGCTTCCCGGTGCTGCCGGAGGTGAAGATGATGTACGCCGTGTTGTCCGGGCCCGCGGCCAGTTCCGGATCGTGGTCGGGGCCGGACGACCGGGCGTCGGTGAGTTCGACGAGTCGGACTCCGTCCGGCAGGGCCCAGCGTTCGGTGTCCGGCGTGGACAGCACGAGGGAGCATCCGGCGTCGGCGAGCATGCCGGCCACGCGGTCGGCGGGCAGCGCCGGTTCGAGCGGCAGATAGGCGCCGCCCGCCTTGAGCACGCCCAGGACGGCGGCGATCATGGCCGAGCCCCGGGGGACACCGACGCCGACGACGGTCTCCGGGCCGACGCCGCGTTCCTTGAGGTCCCAGGCGACGCGGTTCGCCCACCGGTTCAACTCGCCGTAGGTCATGGTGCCGCCGGCCCAGCGCAGGGCGGTGGCGTCCGGGCGCCGCGCGGCCTGGTCCTCGAAGAGCAGGTGGACCGGTCCCGGGCAGTGGACCGGGCGGGCGGTGTCGTTCCACTCGACGAGGATCTTCCGGCGTTCGGCGGCGTCGAGAGTGGCGCCGGTCCGACCGGGCTCGGCCTCGGCCGCTGCGCCGACGGTGGTCCTCGGGTCGGCCACGGCCTCCTCGACAACGGCCACGAACCGCGCCGCGATCTCCTCCACCGTGGAGCGGTCGAAGAGGTCGGTGGCGTACTCGATCTCACCGACGACGGAACCGGTGGACTCGTCCGGCGCCAGGTTGAAGAACAGGTCGAACTTCGCGCTGCCGGTGGGCAGCGGTTCCATCGTCACGGTGAGACCTGGCAGGTCCAGGTGCGGTGGGGTGTTGTTCTGCCATGCCAGCACGACCTGGAACAGGGGGTGGTGCGCGGTCGACCGTTCCGGCCGCAACAGCTCCACGAGCCGCTCGAACGGCACATCCTGATGATCGTAGGCGGCTAGCGCCTTCTTCCGTACCTGCTCCAGTACCCACTCGAAAGGCCGGTCCGCGATCACCTGCACGCGCAGCGTCCAGGTATTGACAAAGAAGCCCACCAGTTCACTCAGTGCCTCCTCCGTGCGGCCCGCGATCGGCGAGCCGACGGTCACATCCTTGCCTCCTCCCAGCCGATGCAACAACACCACCAAGGCGGCCTGGAGCACTATCGCCGCCGTGACGCCATGGGTTTGCGCCAACTTTTCGATCTCGGCGCGCAGTTCGGCGGACAACCCGACCGGAACCGATCCGCCCCGGAAACTCGCCACCTCGGGACGGGGCCGGTCCAGGGGCAGGGGAAGAGGCTTGGACACACCCGCCAGTTCCTCGCGCCAATAGGCGCTCTGCATCGAGACGACGCTGTCCGGATCCTTTTCGTCGCCCAGCATTTCCTGCTGCCACAGCGCGTAGTCCGAGTACTGCACGGGCAGTTCGGGCCAGTCCGGTGCCGTGCCGGTCACCCGGGCCCGGTAGGCCGTCGACACGTCACGTGCCAGCGGTGCCAGCGAGCCGCCGTCGCCGGCGATGTGGTGGATCACCAGCACGACCAGGAATTCCTCGTCGCCGCTCTGGAGGACGCAGCCGCGCAGCGGCACGTCCGTCGACAGGTCGATCCAGCTGCCGCTCACCGACGCCACCACGCCGGGCACCCGGTCGGGGGCCACCCGACCCCAGTCCTGCCAGGGCAGTTCGATCTCGGCAGGGTCGAGAACACGCTGGTACGGCTGGCCGTCGGTCTCCGCGAAGACCGTGCGCAGGACCTCGTGGCGAATCATCACATCGCGAAACGCCGCCCGCAGCGCGACCGTGTCGAGCGGACCGTGGCAGCGCAGGAGAAGCGGGATGTTGTAGGTGGAGGAAGGGCCTTCGAAGCGGTTGATGAACCACATTCGCCGCTGCGCGTACGACAGGGGGATCATGGTGTTTCCTACCTTTCGGTCATTCTCCGCAGCGGCTTTCGGGTGGAGGCCGACATCTCGTCCCAGCGGGCGGTCAGTTCGGCGACGGTCGGGGCGGTGAACAGGATGCGCATCGGGATTTCCACGCCCATTTCGGCGCGCACCCGGGCCGCCAGCCGGGTGGCCATCAGTGAATGGCCGCCCAGGACGAAGAAGTCATCGTCGAGACCGATCCGTTCGGCGCCCAGGATCTCGGCGAACAGCGCGCACAGCGTCCGCTCCCGGGGCGACCGCGGAGCCCGGTACTCGTCCCCGCCGAACTCCGGGCGGGGCAGGGCGGAACGGTCGAGCTTGCCGTTGGGCGTCAGGGGTAGTTCCGCGAGAGTCACGAACGCGGCCGGGATCATGTAGGCCGGCAGCCGCTCTCCGACCGCCTCCCGCAGGAGTTCCGTGGTGGGCGGCTCGGCGCCGGTCTCCGGCACCACGTACGCCACCAGGCGGCGGTCGCCCGGCCGGTCCTCGCGGGCGATGACGACCGCCCGGCGGACCGCGGGGTGGCGGGTCAGGGTGTGCTCGACCTCGGCGGGCTCGATCCGGAAGCCGCGCAGCTTGATCTGGTGGTCGGAGCGGCCGAGGTACTCCACCTCACCCGTGACCGTCCAGCGGGCGAGATCCCCGCTGCGGTACATCCGCGCGCCCGGTGGCCCGAACGGGCAGGCGACGAACCGCTCTGCGGTCATGCCCGGCCTGTCGTGGTAGCCGCGGGCCAGGCCCTCGCCGGCGATCCAGAGGTCACCGGCAGCGCCGGGCGGCACCGGGCGCAGCGCGTGGTCCAGTACGAGGACGCGGGTGCCGGCGACGGGGGCGCCGACGGAGGGAGGCATGCCGGAGTGGCCGGGGAGCAGACGGGCGGCGGTGGCGTAGACGGTGGTCTCGGTCGGGCCGTAGAGGTTGGTGACCTCGGCGGCGTGCCGGCAGAGGGTTTCGGCGAGCGCCAGGGGCAGGGCCTCGCCGGTGGAGATCACCCGCAGCCCGGTCAGACAGGCCGGAGCGTGGGTGACCAGGCTCTGCCAGAGCGCCGGGGTGGCCTGCATGACGGTGACGCCGGACCGTTCGACCAGGTCGAGCAGTGCCGTCGGCTGGGTGATGTCGTCCTTGCCGGCCAGTACCACCCGGCCGCCGGCGAGCAGCGGCAGGAAGAGTTCCAGCGCGGCGATGTCGAACGCGACGGTGGCGCAGGCCAGCAGCCGGTCGTCCGGCGTCAAGGTGAATCGGTCCCGCATACCGGTCAGCAGGATCGCCAGCGCGCCGTGCCGGACCACCACACCCTTGGGCGTCCCGGTGGAGCCGGAGGTGTAGATGACGTAGGCGGCGTGGTCGGCGCCGACCGGGACGCGCGGGCCGTGGACAGGGTGGGCGGAGCCGTCGGACAGATCCACCCCGGCCAGCCGCTCCTCGTCGAGGACCAGCACCGGTGCGCTGTCCTCGACCACGGCCCGCACCCGGGCGGCCGGATACTCCGGGTCCACCGGCACATACGTGCCGCCGGCCTTCCATACGGCCAGCAGGGCCACCACCAGGTCGGCCGAGCGGGGCAGCAGCACCACGACCCGGGACTCCGGGCCCACACCCTGCGCGGCCAGCCAGTGCGCCAGCCGGCCGGCCCGCTCGTCCAGCTCCCGGTAGGTCAGCCGGTGCCCGCGGAACTCGACACAGACCGTGTCCGGAGTCACCGCCGCCCGCGCCGCGACAAGGTCGGGGACGGTCCGCTCGGGGGGCGGGACCGTGGTGTCGTTCCAGCTGTGCAGCACCTGTTCGCGCTCGGCGTCGGACAGCACGTCGAGCGCGCCGACGGTGGTCCGCGAACCGGCGGCGAACTGCCGCAGCACCCGCACCAGCCGGTCGGCGAGCGCCTCCACGGCGGTCCGCTCGAAGACGTTGCGCCGGTACTGGAAGGAGATCCGCAACAGCGGGTCGGCCGCCGCGATCACGGTCAGCGGGTAGTGCGGTGGGGCGTACGGGCGGATACCGGTCACCACCGGCTGCGCCGACGCGCCCGCCGCGGAGTGGCCGGACCGGTCGACGGGGAACGACTCGAACACCACCAGCGTGTCGAACAGCGCGTTCAACCCGGTCGCCCGCTGGATGTCGGCGAGCCCCAGATGGTGATGGTCCAGCAGTCTCGCCTGGGCGTCCTGGAGCCGGCCGAGCACCTCCGGGACCGGGTCGGCCGGCGTACAACGCACCCGCACGGGCACCGTGTTGATGAAGAGGCCGATCATGGTGTCCGCGCCCGGCAGCCCGGAGGGCCGTCCCGCGACCGTGGCGCCGAACAGCACCTCCTCGCGGCCGGTGAGCTGCGCGAGCACCACGGCCCACGCACCCTGCACCAGGGTGTTGGCGGTGACGCCCCACTCCGCGGCCCGGCGCGCCAACCTGGTGGTGTCCTCACCGGTGAGCGGCACGTCGATCTGCCCGCTGCCGCTGCCGGCCGGCCGGGCCCCGGGCGTCGTGGGCGCCACCAGGGTCGGCTCAGCCACACCGTTGAGTTCCTCAGCCCACGCACGGGCGGAGCGTGCCGTGTCCTGCCGTGACAGCCAGCTCAGGAAGTCCCGGTAGCCGTGCGGGCGCGCCGGTGCGGTGTCATGGCCGTCGGCCGCGTACAGGTCCATCAGCTCGCGCTCGACGAGCGGCACCGACCAGCCGTCGAGCAGCACGTGGTGAGCGGTGAGGGCCAGTTCGGCATGCCGGTGGCCGAGCGTGACGAGGGTCAGGCGCAGCAGCGGCGGGCTGTCCGGGCGGAAGCGGGCATCACGCTCCTCGGCGAGGATCTCCTCCAGCCGTGTGGCGGCGTCCGCCTCGCCGGTGAGGTCGAGGTGCCGCCAGGGCAGCGGGACGTCGTCCACGACGACCTGCACGGGCTCACCGGTGGCGCTCGGCTGGAACGCGACCCGCAGGTTGGGGTGCCGGTCGAGCAGGGCCTGGCCCGCGGCCCGCAGGCGCGCCGGGTCCAGCGGGCCTTCGAGCCGGAACACGAACTGCGTCTGGTACGCCTCGGACGCGGTCTGCGCGAGCATCGTGTGGTACAGCAGGCCGTCCTGCAACGGCGTGAGCGGCCATACGTCGCTGATGCGTCCGAAACGCCGTTGCCAGCCGTCCAGTTCTGCCTGGCGGATGCCGACCAGCGGGACGTCGGACGGGGTCAGTCCCCGCCCGCCGGACGCGACGAGGCTTCGCAGGCCGCGCAGGGCGGCGCACCAGGTGTCGGCCAGGGCGCGGACCTCGCCGGAGGTCAGCACTCCGGTGGCGAAGGTGAACAGGGCGGTGAGGCGCGCGTCGTCGCCGGTGCCGGTCACCAGGGAGTTCAGTTCGAGCGCGCTGGGCGTCGGCATGTCCGCGGCCGGTGCGGCGACCAACTCGGCGCATTCGGGCGCCGGGGTCCATCCAGAGCCGCTGGCGGGGTCCTGGCCGGGCGCAGGCTCCGGGCGTTCGAAGGCGAAGCGGCCCAGGAAGTTGAATCCGATGTCGTGCGCCGGATACGGGCTCAGCAGCGCCGCGGTGTCGTCGTTGAGGTAGCGCAGCAGGGTGTAGCCGATGCCCTGGTCGGGCAGGACGCGCCGTTGCTCCTTCACCCGCTTGAGGGCGTCGCCGGCGGCGGCTCCTCCGGCGATCGCGGCGTCGACATCGATCCCCGAGACGTCGAGGCGCACGGGGGTGACGGTGGTGAACCAGCCGGCCGTGCGCGACAGGTCCGCGCCCGGCACCAGTTCCTCCTGCCGGCCGTGCCCTTCCAGCCGTACGACCGTCGTGCCGTCGGTGACACCCCGCCGTTCCCGGGCCAGCGCGAGGACGAGAGCGGTGAGCAGGACGTCGTCCGCGCCGCTGCGGTAGGCCGCGGGGACGGAGGTCAGGACCGCGCCCGTGAGGTCGGGCGGGAGTTCCACCCGGACGGTGTCCGTGGTGGAGGTGAGGTCCCGCCCGGGGTCGAGCGGCCGGGAGCCCACGGGTGCGACGGGGGCCGCGAGCAGGTCGCGCCACAACGACACCTCCGCCACCCGTCCGGGGCGGGCCGCCTCGTCGGCCAAGGCGTGCAGCCATCGGCGCAGGGAGGTGCCTACCTGCGGCAACGCGGGGGTCCGCCCTTCCTGGACCTGGCGCCAGGCCGCGGACAGGTCGGGCAGCAGCACCCGCCAGGACATGCCGTCGACGACCAGGTGGTGGGCCACGACCAGCAGCCGCCCGGGGCCGCCCGCGGCCCCCTGGAACCAGACCAGCCGGAGCATCTGCCCGGCCCGGGCGTCGATGTGCCGTACGGCCTCGGCGGCCTCGGCGCGCAGCAGGGTCTGCCACGCCTCGCCGTCCCAGTCCCCCGGGCAGTCGACCCGGTCGACGAGTGCGCCGGCGTCCGGAGTGCCGGGCGGCTGCACCAGCAGGCCGTCGTCCGTCAGCCGTGAGCGCAGGACGTCGTGCCGGTCGAGGACGGCGCGCAGGGCCGCGGTGAGGCCGGGGAGGTCGACGGCTGCGGGCAGTTCCAGCACCAGCCACTGGGCGAGGCGGTCCAGGCCGGGGCCATGCTCGGCGTACAGCCGGGCCATGGGGGGCAGCGGCAGCAGTCCGACGCCCCCGCCCTCGAGTTCGGCGAGCGCCACCGGTGCGGTGTCGCGGGTCGCGGCCTGCGCGAGCGCGGCGACGGTGCGGCACTCGAACACGGTGCGCGGGCTGAGCGCGAGACCGCCGGCGCGGGCGCGGGCCACCACCTGGATCGCCCGGATGCTGTCGCCGCCCAGAGTGAAGAAGTCGTCGTCGACCCCGATGTGGCTGAGGCCGAGCACCTCGGCGAACGCGGTGGCCAGGAGGCTCTCGTCACCGGTCCGGGGCGGCCGGTGGGCACGGCCGGTGACCTCCGGCTCGGGCAGCCCGGCCCGGTCCAGCTTGCCGTTCGCGGTCAGCGGCATTCGGTCCAGCGCGACGAAGGCGGCGGGCACCAGGTGGGCGGGCAGCCGGGCCGCGACGAAGCCCCGCAGCTCGGCGATGTCCAGACCGGCGTGCAGGTCCCAGTCGGTGCCGGTCCCGCCGCTGACGCCGGAGGTGGCCGGGACGACGTAGGCGACGAGCTGCGCGGCCCCGTCTGCGGCTCGGCCGGGCCGGGCGACGACAGCCGCCCCGAGCACTCCGGGGTGGTCGGTCAGCGTGTCCTCGATCTCCCGGGGCTCGACCCGGAAACCGCGGATCTTCACCTGGTGGTCGGCGCGGCCGGCGAACTCCAGCTCGCCGTCGGCGTTCCAGCGCGCCAGGTCGCCGGTCCGGTACATGCGCCGCCCGGGTTCCCCGAACGGGCAGGCCACGAAGCGCTCCGCGGTCATGGCGCGGCGGCCGTGGTAGCCCCGGGCGAGTCCGGCGCCCGCGATGTAGAGGTCGCCGAAGACGCCGGGCGGCAGCGGTCGCAGCCGGCTGTCGAGGACGTAGAGCGCGGTGTTCCAGATCGGGGTGCCGATCGGTATCGTCCGCGCCCCGGGCCGGTACTGCCACGCGGTGACGTCCACGGCCGTCTCGGTCGGCCCGTACAGGTTGTGCAGCGGCACGCCGAAGGTCCGGTGGAACCGCGCGGCCAGCTCGGCCGGCAGCGCCTCTCCGCTGCACACGACGCGGCGCAGACCGGTGCACGCGGCAGCCGTCTCCTCGGTGACGAACTCGGCCAGCATCGACGGGACGAAGTGCGCCGTCGTGACGCCGGCCCGCCGTATCACCTCGGCGAGGTAGTCGGGGTCGCGGTGCCCGTCCGGCCGGGCGACCACCAGGGTGGCGCCGGTGATCAGCGGCCAGAAGAACTCCCAGACGGACACGTCGAACGAGGCGGACGTCTTCTGCAGGACCCGGTCGGCGCCGTCGAGCCGGAAGCGATCCTGCATCCAGAGCAGCCGGTTGACGATCGCGGCATGCGTGACGACGGCGCCCTTGGGCCGTCCGGTCGATCCCGACGTGTAGATCATGTACGCGGGGTGGTCGACACGGTGCGGGGCGGACATGACGGGCCCTTCGATGAGCGGGGCGTCGTCGACCATGACCACGGGGACATCCGTCCGCGGCAGCCGGTCCGCGGTGTCCTTGACCGTCAGCAACAGCGCGGGCCCGGCGTCGGCGAGCATGAACTCGACCCGCGCGAGGGGGTAGTCCGGATCGACGGGGACGTAGGCGGCGCCCGCCCTGAGGACCGCGACCAGGGCGACGACCAGTTCCGGGGAACGGGGCACCGCGACCGCGACGAACCGCTCGGGCCCGGCGCCGCGCTCGGTCAGCAGGCGGGCCAGCCGGCCAGACCGCTCGGCCAGTTCCCGGTAGGTCACCCGGGTGTCCTCGAAGGTCACCGCGACGGCGTCCGGGGTGGCGCGGGCCTGTCGGTCCAGCAGTTCGGTCAGGGTCGTCGGCGGCGGGGTCACCGTGGGTCCGGCGTACTCGGTGAGCAGCGCGTGGCGTTCGGCGGGGTGCAGCGCGGAGACGGTCCCCACCGGGGCGTGCGGGTCGGCCAGGGCCGTACGCAGGAACGTCACGAACCGCTCGGCGAGCCCGGCGATGTCCTGGTCGTCGTACTCCGCCCGCGGCGCGTCGAACCGGACGTACAGATCGCTGCCGGCCCTTCCGTCGGTGTAGACGCAGACCATCACCTCGTCGATCACGCCGAAGGTGCCACCGGCGAAGTGGGCTGTGGCGCCCGCCAGGTCGAGTGCTTCGACGGAGGGGAGCACGTTGACGACGGCACCGAACGGGCTGCGCACGTCACCGGTGTGGCCCGTGGCCCGTTTGATCAGCGATATGTCGTGCCGGGCATGCCGCAGGACACGGCGCCGCTCCCGGCCGAGCGCCTCGGCCAGTTCCACGAAGTCGGCTGCGGGGTCCACCCGCGAGCGCAGCGGCACCCGGTTGGAGAGCAGGCCGAGGGAGCGGCGCAGTGCGCCGACGCGGTGATTGACGGTGATGGTCAGCAGCGGCTCGGACAGACCGCACATGTGCCCCAGAAACGCGGTGGCGGCCGAGGCGATCAGGTCGGGCACCGAGGTCCCGGCCGCGGCGGAGGCGCGTTCCCAGACGGCGACTTCGACGGCCGGGACCGTCGCGGTGCGGGTGGCCATCCCCTGCGGTGCGGTGAGGCCGTCCCAGTAGCCGGGCTCGCCGGTGAGGGCGTCGGCGCCCGGACGGACACCGGCGGGCAGACGGGCGGCGGTCAGGTCTTCGGCGAGGTAGTCGCGCCAGAACCGCTCGGCGTCGGCGAACCGCTCCGACGCCCGGTAGACGGCGTCCTTCGCCGCCGCGTCCTCCGGCGGGTTCGGGGCGCCCTCCGGCGACGCGGAGCCGGCGCGCAGCGCGCGGTAGATCTCGGCGATCCGCCGGGACAGCAGGGTGAGAACGCCGAACGCGTCGGTGAGGATGTGGTGGAAGACGAGCACGAGCAGGTGACGGCCGGGGCCCAGCCGGATCGAGCCGATCCGCAGCAGCGCGTCCTCGGTCAGGTCGAAGGGCCGGCGCACGAGATCGGCGACGACGGCGCGAGCCGCGTCGGCGGGGTCGGCGGCGTCGCCGACGTCGAGGCGGAACGGCTCCCACGCCCCGAGGTCCCGGGCGACCGGCCGCAGTCCGTCGTCGTCGCGGCGGAAGTTCACCGTGAGCGCGTCGGATTCCGCCACCACCGCCCGCAGGGCCGCGGCGAGCAGGACGGTGTCCAGGTCGCCGTCGATGTCCCAGACAGTCGCCACGTTGTTCGGTACGTGGGGAGTGAATTCCTGCGCGAGCCACATGGCTTCCTGCGCGGATGTGACGACGGTACAACCCATCCAGATGCCCCCAGCAAAAGTGGTTTCCCGGTCAACGGCCCCTCGCCGTGCCGATGCTTGTCGCGGCCCATGCGGTTGAACAACTGGGATGAAAGATGTTGGCCAGAGGTCGACAAGGAATTGGCCATCACCCGAAACGACTCCGCCGGACCGCCCGGGGCCGGTGTCCGTCCGGCCCGCCACAACCGCCCTCGGACGACATCTTCCGGTCGCCGGTCTGCGCGTTCCGACGGCCGTCCTGCGCCTGCTAGCGCGGCTCCTCGGCCGCCGCGGACGGGCTTTCGTCGTCGTGCGCGCTGGTCCGGATCACCTCGGCGACGGTCAGCTCGTAGGCGGAGTACCAGCGTTGCCTGCCCAGTCGCTGCGCCACTTGGTGCTCGGGGTCGCAACGCCACTGTTCCAACGTCTCCCCGTCCCGCCACATCATGACGGCGAGACGTTCACCGTCCTCCCCGGTGTAGTGCTTGACCTCCACCGGGTCGGACCCGGCGATGCCGCGGACCCGCTCCTGCATCCGCTCCTCGGTGGCGTGGTAGTCCTCGCCGGCCTGCTCGGACAGGCGCGACTTGAACAGGATCACGAACATCCGGAGTCCTCCAGGGTGGCTGTGGTCGGGGTGGGGGAAGGGGTGCAGGCGCGCAGCCGGTCGTCGGGCGCCGAGGCCAGCTCGGTGCCGTACCGGGCCAGCAGATCCGCCACGAGCCGGTCCAGGCGCCGGTCGTCGCGCAGTACGGAGGCGTAGCTGTCCTCCGTGAAGGCGCACCGCTCGTACAGCGGCACGAACCGGTCGGGGAAGAGGGCCGTCAGCCGCCCGCGCAGCACCTCCGCAGCGGTCTGCTCCCGAGGTGGGTTGGCCATGGTGAAGTAGTGCCGGTAGGAGAGCTGGGAGATCGCGTCGGCGTCCTCGGTCCGCGACTTCTCGTAGGCGGCCAGGGCCGCCGCCCGGTCCGCGGAGGCGTCGAGGCAGTCGACGAGGACCCGGGCGTCCTCGAAGCCGCAGTTCATGCCGTGCCCCATGAAGGGCGCCATCGCGTGACAGGAGTCACCGAGCAGCGCGAAGGTGTCTCGCCAGACCCATCGGTCGCAGCGGACGGCCGTGAGGGTCGAGACGGCCTTGGCGGCGAGCTGTTCCGCGATGTCGGGGATGATGCCGGTCAGCTCGGGGAAGTGGGCGGCGAACATCTCGGACAGGTCCCGGGCGCCGCGGGCCGCCGCGTAGGACGGGGCGGGGCCGTCGAGGCGCATGAACAAGGAACCTGAGAGCTTCCCCGACGGCAGGGGGTGCGCGGCGAACATCGCCTTCCCGGTGGGCCAGAAGTGCGTGATGGTCGGGTCCAGCCGGCCGGCCGGTACGTCGATCTCCTGGTAGGCCAGGTCCAGCCTGCGCACCTCGGCCCGGGCGCCGCGCGCCTCCAGGGCGGCCCGGGCGGCGGAGTGCGCACCGTCGCAGCCGAGGACCCGGCGGCACGTCAGCCGGTGCGAACCGTGCCGGTCCTCCACCAGCACCGCGGGTTCGTCGAGGTCCACCGAGCGCAGGCGCTGCCCGAAGCGGATGCGCACACCGGGGGTCGCCTCGGCGGCGTCCAGCAGGATGTGGTGCAGCCGCCGGCGCTCCACCGCCCAGATGGGCTCTCCGTCCCGGCTGTAGGGGGTCACCCGCGTCCGGCCGTCGGGCAGGTGCCCGCAGCGTCCGTGCAGGGGGACGCATATCCGGCGCACGGCGTCCGCGACACCCAGATCCGACAGGGCGCGCCAGCCGCGCGCCGACAGCATCACGACGAGTGACCGGCGTTGCCCACCGGGCTTGCGCCTGGGGTCCGCCCGCTTCTCCAGCAGGGTGACCGGCCCGAAGCGGGGCGCGAGGTAGAGAGCCGTGACCGCGCCCACCAGACCGGCCCCCACGATGACGGTCTCCGGGTTCCCGTCCGCGCGGTCCGTGCCGTTCCCGTCCATGCCGTCTCCGCTCCTCGTCCGTTGCTCCGCTCGCAGTCCGCGGTCGTGTCCGCGTCCGCACCTCGCTAGTGCTGTGGCCGGAAAGGTTTGCCGGAAGGCTCGCGGCGTCCGGTGCGGTGCATCGCAAGGCGGAGCATCACCCGCGTACTGGATGTACTCGGGTGATGCGACAACGCGGCGAGGTGCCGTGCCGGGCGCCGCGAGCCGGTGAACCTTTCCGGCCACAGCACTAGGGCCGCCGCAGTTCCGTCAGGACCACGCTGCCCACCTCCTTCGTGCTCAGGGATCCGCCGAGATCGGGGGTGACGCGGCCCGTCGCCACGGCCGCGGCGACCGCCCGGCGGACCGCGTCCGCCTCCTCGGGCCGGCCCAGGTGCTCGACCAACAGGGCCACGGAGAGGATCGCGCCGCACGGGTTGGCGGTGCCGGTACCCGCGATGTCCGGGGCGCTGCCGTGCACGGGCTCGAAGAGCCCTTGTCCGGTCACGGGGTTGAGGTTCGCCGAAGCCGCCACGCCGAGGCCGCCGGCGAGCGCGGCCGTGAGATCGCTCAGGATGTCGCCGTAGGAGTTGTTGGTGACGATGACGTCGAAGGCGGTCGGATCGGTGGCCAGTCGCAGGGCGGCGGTGTCCACGTAGAGGTGGGACGTCTCGACGTGCGGGTGCCGTGCGACCGCCTCGCTCCAGCACCGCTGCCACAGCTGTCCGCCGTTGCGCACGGCGTTGGCCTTGTCGACGAGGCACACCGACCTGCGCGCCACGGAGAAGGCGAACTCCAGCACCCGGGAAACGCCTTGCCGGGTGCTGAGGTCCACGTCGATGGCGATCTCCTGGGGGGTCCCGGTGCGCGTACCGCCGCCGATGCCGCTGTAGAGCCCCTCGGTGTTCTCCCTGACGATCACGCAGTCGATCGCCCGGCGGGCCGGGTCGCGCAGCGGACTGAGCCTGTCGTGCCAGAGTCTGGCGGGCCGGTAGTTGACGTAGAGGTCGAGTTCGAGACGCAGGGTGGTGAGGACAGCGCGCACGTACCCGGTGTCGCTGAGCCGGGGATCCCCGACCGCACCGAGGAGCGCCGCCTCACTGGACCTGATCCGGTCGAGGTCGGCTCCGGTCAGCGCGGTTCCGGTGCGCAGGTACGTCTCCGCGTTGACGTGGTCCAGGACGTCCGTCCGCGTCCCGAGGCCGAGGGCGTCGAGGACGTCCAACGCCGGCTCGATGACCTCGGGACCGATGCCGTCACCGGGGATCACGGCGATGGTGGTCAAGGCCGCCTCACCTCCGGCCCTGGCTCAGCACGTCCGCGACGAGTTCCGCGACGTCGGTCGTCACGTGGAAGTGCCCGCCCGGCCGCACGGTCCCCGTGAAGACACCGGAGGTGACGCTCGCCCACCCCGCCAGCTGGGCCTGCTCCACCAGCGGGTCGCCCGCTCCGTGGTAGCAGCGCACGGGACAGGACAGCGGACGGATGCCGGGGCGGGGCCGATAGGTCGCGTGGGCCCGCAGGTCCGTGCGGATGACGGGCAAGAGGAGGTCGCGCAGCTCGGCGTTCTCGGCGACCGCGGGTTCGATGCCGCCCAGCGCGCACAGCGTCGACCAGAACTCGTCGTCGGGCGCAAGGTGGACACCCCTGTTGTTCATGTGTCCGGGCGGCAGGGCGGCGGACACGCAGAGCGCCAGGGGTTCCTGGCCGTCATCCCGCAGCAGCAGGGCGGTCTCGTAGGCGACCAGCGCGCCCAGACTGTGCCCGAACAGCACGTGGTCGCCCGGCGGCAACCGCAGCAGCTCCGCCGCCACGCAGCCGGCCATCGCGGCCACGTCGTCCACGGGCGGCTCTGTGAAGCGGTCGCCGCGGCCCGGGTACTGGACGGCCATCAGCGACACACCGGGCGGCACCGCGGCGGACCACTGGCCGAAGGCGATCCCTGAGCCCCCGGAGTGCGGGAAGCACACCACCCGAACGCCGAGAGGGTCACCGGCGATCATCGACCGCACCCAGCCGCGTTCCCGTATCCGGCTCATCCTCTCCGCCTTTCTGGCCGGCCGTCTTCCGTCCGCACCATGTTTTCCACTCGCCGCGGATTCGCGGGGCCCGCGACAGATGTCGGCAAGAGATCGGGGCGCGGTGGACCGCGGCGCCGACGATGCCGAGGGACACAAGGACCGCAGGCACGCCGCCGCACGGCAGCAGGCTCACGTCGCACGCGAAGTCGCGCACCACCGCACCGGAACACCGCCCGCCACCGCGGGAAGGCACCTGCCCTCCACCCGCGTCGCCGCCGTCCCGCGGCCGGGACGGACCGAGCGCACCCGCGGCCCCACCAGGACCTCCGCGCCCCCTCGATCCACGCCTCGACCGACCCTGAAAGGGAACGCGATCATGCTTGACGGTTTTGTGCACTGGCCCGAAAAGCTCGCGGCGGACCTGCGCCGGACAGGGGTCTGGCTCGGCCGGCCGATCGGTGACTTGTTGCACGAGTCGTGCGAACGGAACGCCGAGCGGGTGGCCGTGGTGTGCGGTGAACGCCGGATGACCTACGCAGAGCTGTCCCGGCGGGCGGACCGGTTGGCGGGTGGCCTGATCGGGCTGGGCATCAGACCCCTGGACCGGGTGGTGGTGCACCTCCCCAACATCCCGGAGTTCGTCGTCCTGGTCTTCGCGCTGCTGCGGGCCGGAGCGATCCCGGTGCTGGCGTTGCCCGGTCACCGCAGGGCCGAGATCGCCCATCTGTGCGCTCACTCCGGGGCTGTTGCCTATGTGGTGAAGGACGAGTTCGGCGGGTTCGACTTCCGTACGATCGCCCGGGAGATCCCGTCGGTCCCGCACGTGATCGTCAGCGGCGACGCCCAGGAGTTCATGTCGCTGGAGTCGCTGGACGCCCAGGACGTCGTGCTGCCCCGGGTGGACGCCTCCGACCCCGCGCTGTTCCTGCTCTCCGGGGGCACCACCGGACTGCCGAAGCTGATTCCCCGGACCCACGACGACTACGAGTACGTCATGCGGGCCAGCGCGGAGGCGATGCAGGTGGGCCCGGAGGTGGTGTACCTCGCCGTCAACCCGGTCGCGCACCAGGCGGCCCTCGCCTGTCCGGGCGTGTTCGGCAGTCTCCTGATGGGCGGGAAGGCGGTCCTCACGTCGAGCGTGCGGCCCGACGACGTCTTCTCGCTGATCCGCCGCGAGGCAGTCACCGTGACCACGGTCGTGCCCTCGGTGCTGCGGCTGTGGGCCGATTCCGGGCGACCGCCAGGCGAACTGTCCCGCCTGCTCATCCAGGTGGGCAGTGCCCCGCTCGACCCGGCCCTGGCGCGCCGCGCGGCCCAGGTGCTGGGCTGCCGGATCCAGCGGTGGTACGGCATCAGCGAGGGGCTGCTGACCCACACCCGGCTCGACGACCCGGAGGAGGCGGCCGTCAACACGGACGGCCGCCCCATGTCACCGGGTGACGAGGTCCGGATCGTCGACGAGTCGGGGAACCCCGTGCCCGAGGGGGAGGCGGGCGAGATGCAGGTCCGGGGCCCGTACACGATCCGCGGGTACTACCGGGCCCCCGAGGAGAACGCCCGCTCGTTCACGCCGGACGGTTTCTTCCGCACCGGCGACCTCGTCCGGCGCAGGCCCGACGGCAACATCGTGATCGTCGGCAGGAACAAGGACGTCATCAACCGGGCCGGCGAGAAGGTCTCCGCGGAGGAGGTGGAGCGGCAGCTGCGCACCCACCCCGCCGTACAGGACGCGGCCGTGATCGGCGTTGCGGACACCGTGCTCGGCGAGCGGACGTACGCGTTCGTCGTCCTGAACGAGGCGGACGTCCGACCGTCCGCCATGAAGGAGTTCCTCAGGAGCCGCGGCCTGGCCGCCTACAAGATCCCCGACCGGCTGATTCCGCTGCCGCAGCTTCCGCGCACACCGATGGGGAAGGTCGACAAGAAGGCACTGCGCGCACGGATCGCCGCGTCAAAACGCTGACGAGGCCCGGGGCGCGGGACGGATTCTGCGTCCGTTCCGCGCCTGCCGGGGCCTGTTGGCCACCGCATCCGGCTGCAATCCCACCACGGCACACGGAACCGCCCGCCCCTACCGCGCCAGCCGAGGGTGGTACGGGCGGCGGCGCCGCTGACGCTCTGGTCGAGGGCGAGTGCGTCCGCGAAGAGCGCGGCTGGTCGATGCCCGCGTGACGGTCGCCGAGGTTCTGGCCGAGCCTGCGTGCAAGGTCGCAGAGTCGGCCGGGAGCGCGATATGGCAGGCTCGCCCGTGCCGCCGGCGGGCCGAGGGCATGGCGGTGTCGGTCCTTGCGCCGGACTACCAGCGGATCGTGTCGGTGCTGGAGTCGGAGGCGGGCCGGGAGGGCATCCGCAGCCAGGCGCAGAGCCGCGTCGATGCCTACCAGCGGTTCGCGTCGAGCCTGGGCGCCAGCCCCGGCAGCAACCTGTACTGCTGATCGGACCCCGTCACTTCGTGTTCTGCAGAGGCGCGGCGCCTTGGACGTCTTCCGGTGCGGTCTCCGTGAACGACATCTCCGGCGGCGGGACGCGGAACATCCGGGTCAGATAGGCCAGGTACACCACGCCGAGGCTCAGCCAGATCAGGCCCAGGGTGAGCGCTCTGCCGTCCAGGTTGTACAGCAGGTAGAGGTCCACCGTCGCGCCCATCGCGGGTGCGACGAGGTATGACAGCGGGCTGGGGGACTCGCCGGCCCGGCGGCGCCGTACGTAGGTGGCGAGTACGGAGACGTTGACGAAGGTGAAGGCGGTGAACGCGCCGAAGTTGATGAAGGACGTCGAGGCGGCCACGTCCAGGCGCAGGGCGATCAGGCCGACCGCGCCGGTCAGCAGGATGTTGAGCGCGGGGGTGCGGTAGCGCTCGTGGAGTCGGGCGAAGATCTTGTGCGGGAGGGCGCCGTCGCGGCCCATTGCGTACAGCAGGCGTGAGGTGCTGGCCTGCGCGGCGATGCCGGAGGCGAACTGCGCGACCACGAGTCCGGCCAGGAACACCGAGGAGAACAGGTCGCCGCCGATGGTCTTCGCGATCTCGAAGGCGGCGGAGCTGGGGTCGTCGAAGGAGCTGCCCGGGTGGGCGAGCTGGGTGGTGTAGGCGACCAGGACGAAGATGCCGCCGCCGATCAACGCGGTGAGCAGGATCGCGCGCGGCATGGTCCGCTTCGGGTCGACCGTCTCCTCCGTCAGCGTGGTGACCGCGTCGAAACCGAGGAAGGAGTACGCGGCGATGGCGGCGCCCGCCGAGATCCCGGCGGCGGTGGTCGCGCCGTTGGCGAAGGGTGTGGCGTTCACCAGTGCACCGGCGCCGCCCGTCTGGAAGACGTGACGCACCGACAGGACGACGAAGATGCCGATGACCAGCACCTGGAAGACCATCAGCAGGTCGTTGACGCGCTCGGCGGTCTTGATGCCCCGGATGTTCAGCGCGGTGGTGACGGCGACGAAGCCGATGATCCAGATCCAGTGCGGCACACCGGGGAACTGCGCCTGCAGGTAGGCGCCGCCGATCAGCCAGATGACCATCGGCAGGAAGAAGTAGTCGAGCAGGGTCGCCCAGCCGACGAGGAAGCCGAGCCGCCCGTCGATCGCCTTGCGGACGTAGGTGTAGGCGGAGCCGGCGACGGGATACGCGGCGGCCATCTTTCCGTAGCTGTGGGCCGTGAACAGCATCGCCACCAGGGCGAGCAGGTACGCCGTCGGGACCGCGCCACCGGTACTGGCGGCGACCACGCCGAAGGTGCCCAGCACGATCAGCGGGGTCATGTAGGCGAGACCGAACAGGACGACGGCTCTGAGGGTGAGGGTGCGCGCGAGTGCGGGCGCGCCGGGGGCGTCGTTGGCCATGGAGGGGCTCCGGGGACGTACGGGCGGGGACGGAGGGGTGAGAGCCGAGATGTCAGGCTCCCGGACGCCAGGTGCGCGGGTCGAGGCGGCCGCCGTACAGCGGCAGTTCGATGGGGGCGTCGGTATCCGTGAACTGGTCCCACATGCGGTTCACGCCTGCGGTGCCGTACCGCCGGACGCGGGTCACGTCGTCCAGGTCGATCACGTCGGTGAGGATGGTGCTGCCGTCGCCGGCAGCCTCGGCCCGGATCCGGCCCTCGGGGTCGACGACCAGGCTGTGCCCGCTGCCCAGGGGGCCGGCGGTGTTCACGCTGACCACGTGCACCTGATTGACGATGGCGTTGGCGCGGGCCAGGACGACCTCCTGCGCGCGGTCGGCGGTCGTGGTCATCACGGGGTTGACGATGACCTCGGCGCCCTGCCACGCCAGGTGGCGGGCGACCTCCGGGAACCAGGCGTCGTAGCAGATCGCGAAGCCGATCCGCCCCGCCTCCGGGACGTCGAAGACCACGAACCGGTCGCCGGGATCGTAAGGCTCGCTCGGCCGCCAGGGGAACACCTTGCGGTACCAGGCCGCCAGACGCCCCTGGGGGGGGAGAAGGCCAGGGCGGTGTTGAACAGCTCCCCCGCCGGCCCGCGCTCGCACACCGAGCCCGGCAGCAGCCAGATGCCCAAATCTCCGGCCAGCGCAGCGATCTCCTTGACCCGGGGGCCGTCCAGAGGCTCGGCGATCTCCCGCAGCTGCTCGTGCGCCTCGGCGCCGAGAGCGTCGACGCCGCACAGGTGCAGCTCGGGGAAGACCGCCATCCGGGTGTGCGGGAAGCGGGCCAAGATGCTCTCCGACTCAGCCGCGAAACCAGCGAGCGGGGTGTGCGCGGGCCGCGGGGGGAGCTGGGCGAGAGCCAGGGGCAGGGGGCGGGACATGAACGCGAAACTAGTTCAAGATGAGCACTTAAACAAGAGTGCTCAAGATGAGCATTTTTCAGTGGTGATCGACGCAGCTGGTTAGAGTGACGCCATGCCCGGCAGCGAACACGCCCCGACCACCGGCCTCACGGCCCCCGAACTCAGTGGCGTGCGCAGGCTGTCCGCACTGGAAGCGGTCAGGGCCCGGATCGCTCTCGCTGTCGATCTGGGCCTGCTGGCCCCCGGCGACCGCCTGCCCGGCATCCCACAGATCGCCCAGGCCCTCGACGTCAGCGAGATCACCACGCGTCGAGCCCTGGTATCTCTGTGCAGCGACGGCGTTCTGGAGCGCCGTCGCGGGCGCGGCGGCGGCACGCTGGTCGCCGCGCACCCCACCCCCGGGACCGTCCTCACCACGGATGCCTACCGCACGGCCGGCGATGCCGTGCGCCGGCTGATCGACCACCGGCTCGCCCTGGAATGCGGCATCGCCCACCTGGCGGCGGTGCGTGCCTCCGACGAGGACCTGTCCGAGCTGCGTGAACTCGTCGAGGAGATGGACCGCGTGCCCAGCTGGGCCGAGTTCCACGGCTGCGACGAGCGCTTCCACCTCCGGCTCGCCGAGGCGACCGGCAGTTCCTCGATCACCGGCCCCTACGGCGCGGTCCTCCGCGAGCTCTACCGCTACTACCTGCCCTACCCCATGGACGCGCTGCGCGCTTCCAACCGTGAGCACCGCGAACTCCTCGATGCCCTGCGTCGCCACGACACCGCCGCCGCGGGGGAGGCCGCACGGCGCCATGTGGAAACGCTGCACCAGACCATGTTCGTGGGCCTGCTCAGTACGTCCGCCGACACCGGAACCGCCATGACAAGCGACTGAACTCGCCTGACCCCGTTCAGGTGGGGAACATGGACATGCCCGCTCTTACTCGAGGAGTGCCTGAGCACAGGCCCAAGGGTGGTCACTCACCGTAGCGCGCTCTGCCGCACATGCCGCTGCGCCGGCCGTAGGTCCGGATCGAATGCCGTTGGTCCGGGGCTGTCGGGGTCTCGTTCGTCTGGCCTACTGCATGGTGCGGTCCGGGTTCGTGCTGGGCGACGCTGACTGGGACGGCAGACGTAGGAGGCGTCGTGGCATCCCTGACTCGGATTCCGCTGAAGGGTGGGGGCAGCGTTCTGGTCGAGGCCCCGGCCGCGTACGACGGGCCGGTGAAGGCTGGCCGGATCGGCGAGGTCGTGCATGAGCTGCCGGCGACCCTGCAGGAGGCACTGGAACCGGTCACGGAGGTGGCACGCGCCGCCCTTGAGCAGCTGCGCAAGGCCCGCCCCGATGATGTCGTGATCGAGTTCGGCGTGGACCTGTCGGTAGCGGCCGGAGCCGTGATCACGAAAGGACAGGCAGGCTGTCACCTCAATGTGACCGTGTCATGGAAGGGTCCAGGGTGATCCGATGCCCATTGATCCCGTGAACGACTCCGGTCCAGTCGCTTCGGCCTTGCCCGCTGCTGTGGCGCAGGTCCTGTGCCCGGACGGGAGTGTGGCGGGGGCAGGGTTCCTGATAGCCGAGGGGCTGCTGGTCACCTGTGCGCATGTGATCCAGGCGGCGGGCGGCGGGCCAGGTGAGACGGTGCGGCTGGATTTCCCGCATCTGCCGGATGCGCGGGAGGACGAGGGCCGGGTCGGGGAGGACACCTGGCGTGCGCCGGAGGCCGAGGACGTGGCCGTGGTCCGGCTCACCGGCATACGGCCCGGCATGGAGTTCCTCCCTCTGGGTTCGGCGGAGGGCTGCCGTGGCCACCGGGTCAGGTCGTTCGGTTTCCCGGCCCAGGCACCGCCGGAGGGGCATTTCGGCTTCGGCGTGGCCGGCGACTTGCTTCCCTCCTCGGCCGCCCGGGGCCTGCTGCTGCAGCTCACCGACGCCAACGACCTGACCACCGGCTTCAGCGGAGGCCCGGTCCTGGACGAAGTGACCGGCCTTGTCATCGGCATGCTCACCGAGATATCCGCGCCGGACGCCTTCGAGCGGGGTCAGGGCATCGCCTACGTCACCCCGACCCAGGTCCTCCGGAAGATCGTGCCGCAGCTGGAGGTGCGGGACGTGTGCCCGTACCGGGGACTGGAGCCGTTCGGGGCGGAGCACGCCCGCTGGTTCCAGGGCCGGAAGGAAGCGGTACGACAAGTCCTGGCCAGCCTTGCCCAGCAGCGCCGGCTGACGCTGTTGCTCGGGCCGTCGGGTTCCGGGAAGTCGTCGCTGATCCAGGCGGGGGTGCTGCGCGCGCTGGCGCAGGGAGGGGTTGCGGGGAGCGATCAGTGGCTGCCGGTGGTGGTCCGTCCTGGGCAGAACCTGCTGGCCGAGATCGAGAAGGCCGGTCTGCCCGGAGCGGCAGACGACGGGATCGCGGCGGCGGTGCGGCGGAGACTGGCAGCGGACCCCGGTTGCCAAGGGGTCCTGCTGGTCGTCGATCAGTTCGAAGAACTCTTCACTTCGCCTGCCGACAGCCGGCAGCACATACGCCGAGCCGCCCTGGACGAGCTCACGGCCGTGGCCGGTTCCGGAACAAGAGTCAGCGTGATCCTGGTGATGCGGGACGACTTCTACCCTCAGCTGGCTGCTGTGGCCCCCGAGTTGCTGGACGCAGCGATCCCAGGACTGCTCAATGTGCAGGGCAGTCTGAGCCAGGAGGACCTGCACGACATCATCACTCTGCCCGCCCAGGATGTCGGACTCCGCTTCCAGCCCGGACTGCCCGAGCAGATCATCAGCGACGTGCTGGCGATCACCCCCGAGGCGACCGCGGCACAGCAGGCGCCGGTCACCGTGTTGCCCTTGCTGGAGCTGACACTCAGCCAGCTGTGGCTTCGACGGCAGGACGGATATCTCACCCACGGGGCCTACCGGCGCATCGGAGCGGTGAGCGGAAGCCTGACCACGTGGTGCGACAGCGTCCTGAGTGACCTGTCCCCGAACCAGCGGTCCATCGCTCGGCGGATCCTGACCTCCCTGGTACGGCCCGCAGATCCGAGCCGGAACGTTCCGGCAGTGCGTGCTCAGGTCCCCCTTGACGAACTACGTGACCTAGCCGCCGACGTCGACGCCGGAACGAGCCACGGTGAAGCCGTTGACTCGGTCATGGCTTTCCTCACGCGCCATCGCATCATCACCACCCATACGCTCCGCGCGCCTCAGCCCCCGGAAGACTCCGCAGGGCAGCCCGTGGCCGAACTGGTTCATGATGCCCTCATCCGTGAATGGGGCACATTGCGCGAGTGGGTCCGCCAGGATCACCGTTTCCACGACTGGCTCGACAAGACTCATGAACGGCAGTCCCGCTGGGCCGGCACGGCCGACCCCGGGGACCTGTTGGGTGGGACGGCACTGGCGGAAGGCATCGACTGGTCACGGCAACGCCGGTTGCCGGGCGACATCGCAGCCTTTCTCGCTGCGAGCAAGGAACGCCAACGAGCTTCCATCCGGCGTAGCCGGCGCCTCAACGCCGTCCTCGCGTCCCTGCTCGTACTCGCGCTCGTGGCCGCGGGAGGTGTCCTGTGGCAGTGGCGCACGGCGGTCGCCGAACGGCAAGAAGCATTGTCGAGACAGCTCGCCGCCCAGTCCGAAACGCTCATGGGGGCGAATCCCGAGCTGGCCTCATTACTGGCGGTCCAGGCATACCGCACCAGCCACACACCCGAGTCCATGGCAAGCCTGCGAGAGGCGTCAGCCCTCCCGCTGTCCCGGCGCTTGACCGGCCACACCGATGTGGTGGCGTCGGTGGTCTTCAGCCCGGACGGACACACCCTTGCCTCAGGCAGCTTCGACAAAACGGCGCGGCTGTGGGACCTCGCCACCGGCAAGACGCGCACCACCCTCACCGGACACGACAAGGCGGTGGAGTCGGTGGCCTTCAGTCCCGACGGACACACCCTCGCCACTGCCGGCGACGATTCCACTGTGCGCCTGTGGGATGCCGCCACCGGCAAATCCCGCACTACCCTCGTGGGCAACGTTGCCGCGACGTCGGTGGCCTTCAGTCCCGACGGACACACCCTCGCCATAGGCAGCAGTGACAACACGGTGAGTCTGTGGGGTGTCGCCACCGGCAAGTCCCGCATCCTCACCGGACACAACCATGCAGTCACGTCAGTGGCCTTCAGTCCTGACGGACGCACCCTCGCCACAGGCAGCCTCGACCACACGGCGCGGCTGTGGGATGTCGCCACTGGTCAGCTCCGCAACACCATCACCGGACATTCGGAGTCGGTGCTGTCGGTGGCCTTCAGCCCCGACGGACGCACCTTCGCCACGGCCAGCGCCGACCACACGGCGCGGCTGTGGGACGTCGCCACCGGCAAAGCCGGCATCACCATCACCGGACACGACGAAGCGGTGACGTCGGTGGCCTTCAGCCCCGACGGACGCACCCTCGCCACAGGCAGCCTCGAGAACGTCGCGGCGTTGTGGGACGTCGCCACCGGTGCATCACGCGCCATCCTGAGAGGGCATAGTGGCTGGGTGGAGTCGGTGGCCTTCAGCCCTGACGGACGCACCCTCGCCACCGCCGGCGTCGACCACATGGTACGGCTGTGGGACATCACCACCGGCAATACCACCACCCTGGCGGGCCACACCGACTCTGTGACTTCGGTGGCCTTCAGCCGTGACGGACGCACCCTCGCCACCGCCAGCGCCGACCACACGGCGCGGCTGTGGGACCTCGCCACCGGCAAGACCCGCACCACCCTCACCGGACACAACGCCGCGGTGACGTCGGTGGCCTTCAGTCCCGACGAACGCACCCTCGCCACCACCAGTCTCGACTCCACGGTGCGGCTGTGGGACGTCGCCACCGGCAAGACCCGCACCACCCTCGCCAGACCGGACAACCTGCCGACGTCGGCGGTCTTCAGCCCCGATGGCCACACCCTCGCCATCGGCGGCACCGACAAAACGGTGCACCTGTGGGACGTCGCCACCGGCAAGACCCGCACCACCCTCACCGGACACACCGACGCGGTGACGTCGGTGGCCTTCAGCCCCGACGGACGTACGCTTGCCACGGGCAGCGACGACAAAACGGCGCGGCTGTGGGACCTCGCCACCGGCAAGACCCGCACCACCCTCACCGGACACACCGACGCGGTGACGTCGGTGGCCTTCAGCCCCGACGGACGTACGCTTGCCACGGGCAGCGCAGATTTCACCGTCCGGCTGTGGGACGTCGCCACGGGCAAGACCCGCACCACCCTCACCGGACACGTCAATGACGTGTCGTCGGTGGCCTTCAGTCCTGACCGTCACACCCTCGCCACAGGCAGCTCCGACCACACGGCACGGTTGTGGGACGTCGCAAGCGGCAAAACCATCGTCAACCTCACCGGGCAGAACCTCCAGGTGAATGCGGTGGCCTTCCACCCCAACGGCCATACGCTCGTTACAGGCGGCAGCGACCACACAGCGCGGCTGTGGAAGATCGTCCTGCCCCAACCCGACGCGGCCATACGAAAGATATGCAGTGCCGCCAACCGCGACCTCACCCCGCAGGAACGCACGGCCTACCTGCCCGGCCAGTCAGCAGGCCCCATATGCCACCCAACCTGACGCGACATGTGAACCACGGCGCTCAATCACGAGACACACGGAACGACCGGGTTGCACCATCCAACGGCCGTTCACCACCGGTATGACCCTGCAGAGCGCGGACCGCTTCATCAACCATGCTGTGGCGTCCGAGCGCGTGCTGCGGGCGGTGGACAACCTGGACGAGACTATCAAGATCATCCGGTCGGCGATCTTCGGTCTGCGTCTCAGTGGCATCAACGGCCCGGACAACGCTCCCGCTTCGCGAAGCCTGACGGTCCTCGACCGGCATGCGGGGGACCCCACCGAGCATCGTCGACGCAGGCAGTGATCGCGTCGGGCTTGTCGGGGCCACGAGGCGGCTGGCCGTTCGTCAGGCAGACAGTGGCCCAGGTTGTCCGGGCTCCGCTGTCGGCAACACGGGTACCGAACGCCCGGGTGGAGCTAGCGATGATTCCCAGCCCCCGACCGAATCCCGAGCCGTTGTGCCAGTGCGTTTTCCCCGCGGAGGCGACTCCCTGGTCGCGCACTTGGACGCGCAGATGAGTCCGATTCCGCCGGAGGCTGGTTGTGATCACGGTGCTGTCGGTGTGAACGATCGCGTTCGTGGCGAGTTCCGTGGTGACCAGCAAGATCGTGTGGCGAATATCCTCGTCCGTTAAGCCCTGCCGGTCAAGCCATAAGCGAGTCAGATGCCTGCAGATCGGGACGGCCTGATCCACCGCTGGGCACCGGACGGTAATGGTGCGCGATCGGCACCAAACGGGGGCCGTCGTTCGGATCACGGATGTGTCAGGCCACCGTTCGATGTCTTCAGGAGAAAGAATGATCTCCACGCCTGCGGGGTTGGTCACCATGTGTGTCTCCTGATGCTGTCGGGGCACGGGCAGCAACGAGAAGAGAAGTGCC
Source organism: Streptomyces sp. NPDC053076 (assembly GCF_044546845.1). Classification (NCBI taxonomy): domain Bacteria; kingdom Bacillati; phylum Actinomycetota; class Actinomycetes; order Kitasatosporales; family Streptomycetaceae; genus Streptomyces; species Streptomyces sp. NPDC053076. The sequence continues at coordinate 106,751 of NZ_JBITZL010000008.1, forward strand.
GGTAGCCCCTGGGACGTGGGTCGGCGCCCGACGCGGTGCCGGGGCAACCGCCGAACCGGGCAGAAAGTGCAGACATCTGTGCGTCGACGACGAGTGCAATGCGCTTCCGATATCTACGAGATGCGAGCGAGCCCGCCGTGGCGGGGACATTCATCACGGTTTCCAGTCTGCCCCAGTCCTCGGCAGACTTGCCGACGGGACATACGGGGATGGCGGTGGTCAGCCTGCCTTACACCGCAACAGGGCAGTCCGGGAGTGACGCGTCAGCCGGCGCCGGCCGACGCCGGCTGACGGATCCAACACCTCTCTCGGAGTGCCCATCGCGGCAGCTCGGCGCTCAGTGGCCGACAGAAGCCGACGCACGGAAGCCCGGGCAACCACTACCCCGGAGAGGACGGGCAGCCCACCGTTGGATGTAACTGTTATCCGCCCAGGCGGCATATAGCGGCAACACGTGCCGGAGAGATAGCACCCGAATGGCGTAATGTAAAGTGATAAGACTCCCACCTGCGTATTCCAGGGACTCACGAGGACCGGATGATTCTGCGCTAACGGCGCACACCGGCGTGAACTCTGCGCAACAGGAGCCGCAATAGCACACCGAGTGAGCCCCCTACGGCCGCGCGAGGCAAAACCCCTTAAAAGGAGATCTTCGCGCCATCGGGCGGTTTTTTCCCATTCCGATTGGTCGCGCTTCTGTTTCTGGGCCGCCGCTGGCTCAGCGACACTCGTCGGCGCGCGTCGTCCGCCGACCGTACAAGAAAGCATTCTTCACTCAACTTCGACGTACCGCCACCATCGAAATGAAAAAAAGCGGAAGCCGCCAACGCGGCGCAAGCCGCTGTCCGGTATGCCGGGGGTTATTCCCGTGTGGCGTGCTCCAATCGGGTGACGCAGTCGGCATCCCTCTTGAGATGGCGCTGACTCATGGCGCATTACTGGAGCACGAACCGGCGGGTCGCCCATCCCTTTCCGGGGACGTGACTGCTGCCCGTTCCGGTCGTCACTCCCAGCGCGCAGTGCGCGGCGACCAGGCCGAGTTTTCGTTCCCCAGCAGCCACCCCCCGAATGTCCATGGGGACCGGACCGCTCCCACCGGCGTCGTGTCTAACAGCGCAACAGCCATCTCTTCAAGGGAGTGCACAATGTTCCGTTCCCGTCTCGCCACCGCCACCGTGGTCACCGCCATGGCGGCCGGCGCGGTCGTGGGCATCGCCCCTCTGGCCACGGCGGCCCCCGCCGCAGCAGTCTCGGCCTGTGTCGCCGACCTCCAGGCCGCCCAGACGGCCAACAACGCCGCCATCGCGGCGGACCAGGCCAGCAACGTGGCGGGCGCTCGCACGCACAACGCGGCCACCGCCACCTACCTCGTGGCCGCGATCGGTGACTGCCAGGGACAGCCGCAAGTGGTGGGGTCCAACATCCTCACGGCGACCGCGACCAACGCGACCGCTCTGGTCTACAACCTGCTCGGGGCGTCGAGCGCGGCCCTGAGCTCCGAGCAGGCCACGGCCTCGGCGATCACCCAGGCGCTGGCCAACGCGTCCTGACCGGTACCCGGGCGGGCGGCCGCCGCGACAACGTCACGTGACCCCCGCCCTTCCCCCGGCACAAGCCGGGACCTGCCGCTCGCCGGGCGCCCCCTCTCCCCAATTCCGGCGGGCGGCAGACGGGCCGGGCACCAGCCGACGCCGACTGGTGCCCGGCCCACTCGGCAGCACGCAGCCATTTCGTCTCCGATGCGCTCGGGGCCGTGACCGGCGTCCGGATCAACAGCGCAGGTGCCGTCAGCCATCCTGCCCCCTCCGCATCTACGGTGCGCGGCCGTCGTGGCGAGGCGTCCACTAGTCACCGGGAGACGGGGCTCCCTCAACGTCTGGCAGGTCATCATGCTGGTCCGCGCTCTCATCGATTCTCTGTGCCGCTCCTTCCTCACGGCGTTCCGGTGTCTCTTCCCCTCACCTTTTTACCGTCCGCTCACCGCCGAGAGAAAACAATCACCACAAACCGAGGAGAGGCCGGCAGGGAAAGTAATCCCCTGTAGCCGCGAGGTGCCGGAGCCGAAAGCGCCCAATCCTGTCCGAGTATTGCTTTCCGGCGGTCCGGTCTGGGGCGAGCTGCCCAGCGTGTGGGAAGTTTCATCCCTGCGGGACGAACCCAAAGTGAAAATCTTGTGCGGCAACGCCTATGAACACTTCGAGTTCTCCGGTTCGTACTCCCTTCATGTCGGAGAGCGATTGCCCGTCTACAAGTGGTGTCGTCGCACCTACGTCGCCGAATAACCCACCACCTGATCCTGAGGAGAATTCAATGATCGACTCACTGGCACGAGCAGGTGCCTCATGAGGCGGCGCACCGGCGTACGCGCGCGGGACGCCGTCGTCACAGGGATCGGACTGTGCCTTCCCGGTCCGGGCGCCCCGGTGTTCACTGCCGATGATCTCTGGCAGGTCGCCTCCACCGGCACGTCCTGCCTCGTCAAAAAGGGCGTCTACTACGGCAGCGTCGGCCTCTCCAAAGCGTCGTTCGAAGAACAGGTACCGGGCATTCCGGAGTTTTTCTCACGCCACTACACGGACGCTCATCGCTTCGGGCTGGTGTCGCTTGCGCAGGCGAGCCGGGACGCGGGCCTCGATGTGGAGCAGGACCTCCGGGAAGCCGCCATCCTGGTGGGCCGCGGTGGCGTGGACGCCAACATCGACAGCTACCTCGCCGTTTTACGGGCCGACCCCGCGACCTATCCCGTCGCCGAGGCCCTGGAGATGTTCGTCGCGGCGGAGCAGGCTGTCACCCCATCGGACGTCGCCCTGGTCCAAGGGGCATTCACGCGGTCGAAGGGCGCCAACTTCACGGTGTCGTGCGGCTGTGCCTCATCGGCGCTCCAGATCGGAAACGCTCTGAGTATGATCGCCTCGGGGGAGACCGATATCGCAGTGGTGACGGGAGCCGACGTCTTCAGCGTCACCATGATCCGCAACATCCAACGCCTGTTGAGCGGAGCCCAGAAGGCATACGACGCTATGCGCTCCGAGGACATGCCGAGCCTTCTGCCGTCGTTCGACGCCCTTATGCGCCCCTACGACCAACGCGCAGACTGCATCAACCATGGCGAGGGATCCGCGACCGTCATCATCGAGAGCCGGGAACACGCCTTCGCACGAGATGCGCGCCTCTACGGCCAGATCCTGTCGCAGTCCACCACTCGCGACGGGCTCGCCAACCCGCTGGCCTCCGACGAGACCGGGAAAGCACTGGTGTCCGCGGTGCGAAGGTGCCTCGGTGACACGTGGGAGATCAGTCAGGTGCCCTACATCCACGGTGGCAGCGACGGCAACGTGGTTGTCACCGCGTTCGAGGCGAATGCGATCAGGGAACTGTACGGCTCATCGTCACACGACGTCCTCATGTCCTCGCAGGAGGGCTGCTTCGGCCACAACGGTGCTCCGGCGGGCTGCCTGGGAGTGGCACTGACCTTGCTGATGATGCGCAACAACCAAGTGTGTCCGACCGCCAACTGCGAGCAGCCGGCCGAGCATTTGACCTTCGACCCGGTTCCCGGGACGCTGCCCCGCCCCCTCGACTTCGACTACGCGTTCACCTTCAACTACCAGGTGGGGGGCGTGAAGAGCGCGATCCTGCTGGGCAGCCCGGACGTCTGATCCCAGGCTTCGCCTGCCGCCGCTGTCCGATCGCCGTCGCCCGTCCCCGAGACCTTGGACGACCTGCGGAGTCAGGTGTTCAGCATGGCCACGGTTGTCCCGCGAAGGCGTACGAACGGCCCCCTCGTCCCCCTGCGTCCGCGGGCTCGGCGCACCGGGCACGCCGTCGCACGGCCCGCCCGCTTCTCGCGGCGCAGGTCCACGCTCCTCCCCTCCGCCACAGCAAGGAGACTTTCGTGGCCAACGACACACACGGCCCTCGGCCAGCGAACGCGCCCATCGCCGTCATCGGCATGGGCTGCCGCCTCCCCGGAGACGTCGACTCTCCGGCCTCCTTATGGCGGCTGCTGTCGAAAGGCCGCGACGCAGTCGGCGCTCCCCCGCCCGGGCGGGATGTCGCCGGCTCCGGACACAGGTGGCACACCGACGCCTTCCCGGCCTCGTTACAAGGCGGCTATCTGAGGGACGTCTCGCGGTTCGACGCGGACTTCTTCGGAGTCTCGGGCCGCGAGGCCGACGTTCTCGACCCCCAGCACCGTCTTCTCCTAGAGGTCGCTTGGGAGGCCCTGGAACACGCCGGACTGCCTCCCGACCGGCTCGCCGGCTCCACGACCGGCGTCTTCACGGGGCTGAGTTACAACGACTACATGGATCAACTGGCCGGCCACCCCGAGGAACTCGAGGGATCCATTCTGACGAACGGCCACTGCGTCGCCGCCGGACGAATCTCCTACCTCCTTGGTCTGCACGGACCCAGCATCGCTCTCGACACCGCGTGCTCGTCCTCCTTGGTCGCCTTCCACCTGGCCTGTGAGACGCTGCATCGCGAGGAGTGCGACCTCGCCCTCGCAGGCGGCGTCACCCTCATGCTTGCCCCGCGCATCACCCGGTCCTTCGTCCGGATGGGCATGCTCTCACCCACCGGTCACTGCCACACCTTCGATGCCGCGGCAGACGGGTTCGTCCGCGGTGAGGGCTGCGGCGTCGTCGTTCTCAAGCGTCTGCCCGAGGCCCGCCGGGACGGCGACCGCATCCTCGCCGTCGTCCGCGGATCCGCGGTCAATCAGGACGGTCGGTCGGACGGCCTCGCCGCCCCCTCCGCCGCCGCCCAGCAATCCCTCTACCGCGCCGCGCTCAGCCGCGCCGGTGTCGATCCGGCCCGCATCTCACTGATCGAGGCCCACGGCACGGGCACCACCGTGGGCGATCCCGTGGAGTTCGCCAGCCTGGCCACTGTCTACGGAAATGGTCTCTCCCCCTGCGCCCTTGGCTCGGTCAAGACCAACCTGGGCCATCTGGAGCCGGCCGCCGGAATCACCGGGCTGATCAAGACCGTCCTCTGCCTGCAGTACGGAGTCATTCCACCGAACCTGCACTTCACACGCTGGAACCCGGCCATCTCCGCAGAGGGCACACGCCTGTTCATCCCCTTGGAGAACACGCCGTGGCCCGTCAAGGAGCCGGTCAGGCTGGCTGCCGTGTCATCGTTCGGCTTCTCCGGAACCAACGCGCACGTCATCCTCCAGGAGCCTCCGCGCCCCTCCCGCAGGAGCGTCCTGCCTTCTCCACGCAGCTCCCGGACAGCGCCTCCCGAGGTGATCCTCGTGGCCGCCGGCTCCCAGCGAGCCCTCCCGGAGGCCGCCCGTAAACTGGCGGACTGGCTGGACACGGCCGGCCGGAATGTCCCGCTCAGGGATGTCGCGCACACCTTGGCGCTGCGTCGCAGTCCCGGGCGTGGGCGCCTTGCGGTCGTCGCCCGGTCCCGCGGCGAGGCCGCCGAAGCGCTGCGGCTGTTCGTCAGCGGGCTGCCGGCTCCGGCATTGACCTCCGGCGCGGGCGATGTCACCGCCCCCCGGCGTCCCGTTTGGGTGTTCTCCGGCCAGGGCTCGCAATGGCCCGGTATGGGCCGCGAACTCCTGGACCGGGACGATGCCTTCCGCAAGGCCCTGACCGAAGTCGACGCGCTCATGCGCAGGGAGGCGGGTTTCTCCGTCCTGGACCTGGTCCGGGCTGGCGAGCCTCTCATCGGATGCCCGAGGATCCAACCGGTCCTCTTCGCCCTGCAGGTCGCTCTCGCCGCGGCGTGGCAGGCACACGGCGTCCAACCGGCTGCCGTGATCGGGCATTCCATGGGAGAGGCCGCCGCCGCGGTCGTGGCCGGAGCCCTCACCCTCGCCGACGGAGTCCGCGTCATCTGTCGACGTTCGGCGCTGCTTGAGCGGATCGCCGGCGAGGGCGCTATGGCCAGTGTCGGCCTGGCCCGGGCCGCGGTGGAAACGGCCCTCGCTGAGGCCGGGGCCGACGCCGTGTCCGTCGCGGTCCTGGCCGCGCCCGACACCACCGTCGTATCCGGCGACGCCGACGAGGTCGCGCGCCTGATCGCCCGATGGGAGGAGCTCGGCATCCCCGCCGTACCGATCGCGGTGGACGTCGCCTCACACAGCCCGCACGTCGAACCGTTGCTGGCCGACCTGCACCAGGCGCTGTCCGGTCTCACCCCACGACCACCCCGCGTCCCGTTCTACTCCACCGTGAGCGAAGACCCGCGGCGCAGTCCGCTGCTCGACGCCACCTACTGGTGCGACAACCTCCGTCGGCCGGTTCGTTTCCACCCCGCGGTGGCCGCCGCGGCGCTGGACCGGCACCAGATCTACATCGAGATCTCACCCCACCCCGTGGTCACCCAGTCCCTGACCGACTGTCTGGCAGCGCAGGTCCCCGACGCCGTCGTCCTTCACACCCTGCGGCGCGGGCAGGACGAAACGGCCACCTTCCGGACTCAGCTCGCCATTCTCCACTGCCACGGCGGCATCGTTGACTGGACACCACTGTACGGCGACGGCTCGCTGGCCGACGTACCGACCATCACATTCGATCGCACGCGCCACTGGGCCGTCGGCCAATCGCCCTCCGCTGACGACGGAGCTCTGCCCGGCCGGCACACCGAGGTCCCCGGCGAACCGGTCCGTCACAACTGGCACGCCACCGCTCCGGCTCAGCATCTGCCCTGGCTCGACGACCACCGCGTCCACGGCGCCCCCGTCCTTCCGGGAGCCGGTTTCTGCGCGGTGTTCCACACCGCGGCCGTCTCAGCGCTGTCCGCCGCCTCCGACGTCGACCTCATCGACATCACCTTCCACGACGTGCTGCGCATGAGCAGCGACACGGAGCTGAGCACCACACTCACTCTCACCGACGGCGAGCAGGCGACCTGCAAGATGCACTCCCGCGCGTCAGACGGATCGTGGCAACTGCATGCCACGGCCATCGCACGCCACGCGCTCGCGTCCCGCGACACCCGCACCGCTTCCATCCCCGGCCTGCACCGCAAACACCCCGTCCCCCTGCGTCCCGAGGACCTCTACGCCGGGCTGCGGGCCTGCGGACTGGAACACGGCCCCGCCTTCACCGGTATCACCTCATTGCGGACCACGAGGCAGAGGGACAGCTTCTGGGCCCGCATCCGGCTGCCGGAAGCGGCGCGCACCCCCTCCCCGGCACTGAGCGCGCACCCCGTCCTGCTTGATCTGTGTCTGCAACTGCTGGTCGCAGGAGCCGGCCAGGACAGCGCACCCGCACCGATCCTGCCGATGGGGATCGGCGCCCTCCGTCTACTCGGCGACCCCGCACAGGCCGTTCACGCACACGCGCTGGTCACGGAGAGCAGTGACATGACGCTCGCCGGGAACGTCCGGGCGCTGGACGCGCACGGCCGCCCGGTCATCGCCCTCGACGACGTGCGCTTCCGACGCGGCGCCCCCACCCAGGGAACCTCCGTCGACCAGTGGTTCATGGAACTCGGCTGGCACCGCGTCCCCCGTCCCCGTACGGCCCCCACCGCGCCTGGGAACTGGCTCGTACTCGGTGAAGGCGACGGCCGGGCCGACAGCCTGGCCGCGTTCCTGCGCGCCGCCGGAGCCCGGGTCCAGGTGCGGGACATCCCACCGGCCTCCGGGGAGCTGGCCTCTCTTGCGGAGACTTTCGGTCAGTACCTGGCTGCCGGAAGCGATCCCTGGCGTGCCGTCGTCCTGCTGTGCGGCTCGTCCTCTGACGGTGATGCGGACCCCACCCAGGGCGCGCAGCAACGCGCACGCCGACTGCTCGCACTGGCCCAGGCGGCCGACGAGGGCGGTGGAACGTGGCGTCTGTACACGGCCACCAAGAAGGCATACGCCGTCGTCGCGGACGAGACAGGTCACCTCGCCCAGAGCAGCGTGCGCGGTGTGGTCCGGGTCCTCGCCGTGGAGCGGCCCGGGATGCGGCCCACGCTCATCGACACCGACTCCGACGAGGACGGTCTGCGGGGACTGGCCGTCGAACTGCTGGCCGACGCACCCGAGGACGAGGTCGCACTGCGCGGTGGCACCCGGTTCGTGGCGCGCATCGAGCCCGCGCCGGTCACAGCCGCCGAGACGACAGCCCGCACCACCCGGGCCGTTCGGTTCGGCCACGACGGGTTCCGTCTGCGCGTCGGCCGGTTCGGCGACCTCGACAGCCTCGAACCCGCCGCGGCCGCACGTCGCCGGCCCGGACCCGGTGAGGTGGAACTACGGGTCCGGGCGGCCGGCGTCAACTTCCGTGACGTCCTCACCTCACTGGGCATGCTCGGCTCCGAGCCGTCCACGGCCTATCGCATCGGGTTCGAATGCGCGGGCGTGGTCAGCGCGGTGGGACCCGGCGTGGACCACCTCCAGCAGGGGGACGCCGTACTGGCTGTTCAGCTGGAGGGTGGCGCCTTCGGCTCCTTCGTCACCGTCCCCGCCGGCGCGGTCGCCCCCGTGCCGCTAGACCTCACGCCGGCCACGGCGGCCGGGCTGCCGACGGCGTACCTCACCGCCTGGTACGCCCTGCACCACGTCGCACGGCTCGCTCCCGGCGAACGCGTACTGGTCCACTCCGCCACCGGGGGCACCGGCCGGGCCGCGATCGCCGTCGCCCGCCTGCTGGGCGCGGACGTCCTGGCGACAGCCGGAACGGAGGCGAAACGGCACCAGCTGCGTGGCATGGGGATCCGCTGCGTCATGGACTCGCGCACCCTGGACTTCGCCGAAGAGACTCGTCGGGCCACCGGAGGGCAAGGGGTGGACGTCGTCCTCAACTCCCTGACGGGGCCGGCCGTCCGCGCCGGGCTCGAAAGTCTGCGCCCCTTCGGGCGCTTCGTCGAACTGGGCGTACGTGACATCCTGGCCGACGCCGCCCTGAAGCAGGGCCCGCTGCGCCACAACATCACCTTCAGTACGGTCGACCTCATCGAGGTACAGCAACGCCGGCCCGAGCTGTTGGCCACGGTGTTGCGCGAGGTCATGGACCACATCACCGCGGGACGGCTCAAACCGTTGCTCTGCACCGAGTTCCCGTTGGAGCGCGCGGTCGATGCCTTCCGTCTGATGGCCCGTGCCGCGCACAACGGCAAGATCGTGCTGACCGTGCCCGACCGGGGAGAGACCCACGCAGTGGTGCCCGACGGCCCGCCCGTCGTCCGTACCGACGGCGCCTACGTCGTCACCGGGGGCCTGGGCGGCCTGGGCCTGGCCACCGCGTGCTGGCTGGCCGAGCAGGGAGCCGGCCGGATCGTGCTCAACGGCCGCCGGCCCCCCTCGCTGGACGCCGCTCGTGCGATCAACGACCTGGCTGCCGACACCGTCGTCGTGTTGGGCGACATCTCCCGGCCCGGCACCGCTGAACGGGTGGTCGAGGCTGCCACGAAGGGTGGGGTACCGCTGCGCGGGGTGGTGCACTGCGCCATGGTCCTGGACGACGCCGCGTTGACGACCATCCGCGATCACCAGCTCACGAAGGTGTGGGCTCCTAAGGTCACCGGTGCCTGGAACCTCCACAGCGCTACGGCCGGCCACGCGCTGGACTGGTTCGTCCTGTACTCGTCGATGAGTTCCCTGCTGGGCAACGCCGGACAGGGAGTGTACGCGGCGGCCAATGCCTGGCTCGACGCCTTCGCCGCCTGGCGCACGCGCCGTGGGCGGCCCACACTGGCCGTCGACTGGGGCCCGTGGGGAGAAACGGGCCAGGCCACGGATTTCACCGAACGCGGTTACGAGACGATTCCCACGCGCAAGGGCCTGGAAGCGCTGCACTGCCTCCTCACCCACCACAGGGTGCAGACCGCCGTGATCCCGGGGCCGCCCCAGACCTGGGTCCCCCGGGCAGCCAGCGACTCCAGCCTGTTCGCGCTCCTCGCGCCGGCCGGCGTCCCCGCGCAGCAGAGACACTCCGCAACCGGTTCGGACATCCGCGCCCGTATCGAGGCCCTGGCTCCGGGCATCGCCCGCCAGACGGCCCTGGAGAGCTATCTGACCGACCACATCCGGGCGATCCTGCGTACCGGGAGCACCACGCTCGATCCGCAGACCCCGTTGAAGTCCCTCGGATTCGACTCACTTCTGGCCACCGAATTACGCATCCGCCTCGACTCCGACCTCTCCGTCAGGCTCGCGAGCAATTTCGTCTGGCAGCACCCGACCATCGCCTCCCTCGCTGCGGCCCTGGCTGTGCACATGGGCCTGGCGCCGCAGGAGGATCCATCACCTTCCGACAGCTAGGGCATGTCTCTTCGACGGGTTGGTCGGTCGACCGGATGCGTCTGTCCGATCGGTGATCACCGTGCGACGCGGGACCGGATCGAGCCGCTGATGCGGCGGATCCGGTCCGCGCGTGGTGATGGGCCGACCAGCCCGCACTCTTGAGGCCGTCGCGTGCAAGTACCGCATCAACTCGCTTCACCGCGGGCCAGGCAGGAGATGCGCCCGCCTTGACGACGCTGATGTCCCGCATCGCGTGCCCCGCACGGCCCGGGCAGGCCCAGGGCGCGGCCGCCGGCCGTTCTGGCGGACCGCGCGTATTCCTCACGGGCCATCCGCAGCCACCTGGGGCGCCGGGGAATCCATGCCCGGTGACGGCTGCACCTCCGCGACGGCTACCAGCGGGTTCAGCGCGGCTGCCCGGCGGGCCGGGACGGAGGCGGCCACCGCGCCGACCGCGAGGGAGAGCAGGCACACGAGGAGCAGCGTTCCCCAGGGCAGCGGGTGTTCATGATGCCGAGCGCGGCGATCACGATGCCGATGGCGAGCATCCCGTACATCAGGGTCAGCAGGTCGCCCATGGTACCGGCGGCCTCCTGGACGAACCGCTCCCGGTCCTGCACCTTCAGGAGCGGGCTGTTGCCCACGGCGGTGCGCAGCCGGGCCCCGGTGGCCTTCGAAACCGCGCCGCCGTCAGCGGACGAGGATGCCCGCGGGTGAACGCGGTCACGCAGCTCCTGGCGGAGCGGGCGCGCGAGGCCGCGGCACAGACGGACCGTCGGCGGGCCGCCGGTGAAGCGCTGGGGCCCCTCGCGGGGGTGCCCTTCCTTGAGCGGGACCGGCTGCCTCGTCGCGCCGGCCGGGCACCACTCGCCCGGGGGAGGACGGGGCTCCCCCGACATCGACCGCAGAACGCGGACCGGCGCTCCTGCCAGGCGTGCGCTGCCGAACGTCATCTCGGCGAGCCGGGTCACCGCCGGATTCCCCCGGGTCCGTACCGGTGGCCGGCAAAAGCCGTTGGGGATGCCACCGTTCGGGTCGCGACGGTCGCGGGTACCTCCGGTGCCGTGCCGTTCCACCGCCTCGCGGTCGCCGAGATCCGAGTGCCTCACTCTCTCGCCCCGCATCTCACACGATCGTTCCATCTGGTTAGGCCTGGCGGCGCACCGTGCGAGCGGCATCCCGTGGAGGCGTCCGCGGAAACCTAGTGTGGGCGCCGGAGGAGAGATCACCGAAACCAGAGGAGTCGTTCGTGAAACTCAGCCATGCGCGTGGCGGATGGGCCGTCGCCTCAGGAGCGCTCGCCGTCGTACTGGCCACAGCCACTTCGGCCGCTGCCGCCCCGTCCGCCACCAACGTCACCGCTTCTCCGGCGTCGGCCGCTGTCGGCAGTCCGGTCCAACTGGCCGCCTCCGTCAGTTGCGCCTCCGATCCCCGCGGCGGGCTGGGCATGTCGTTCTTCGACGGCGGTGACCTGCTGATCACAGTACCGGTGGGAGCCAACGGCCAGGCGACCTACACCACGTCGTTCACCACGCCCGGCGCGCACACCATCACCGCCGCCTACAACGGGAACGGCAACTGCGACGCCTCCAACAACACCACCACCGTGCAGGTTTCCCCGTCCCCGCCCCCTCCCCCGGGCTGCCCGGCCTGTGCCTGCTCACATGCGGGAGTTATCGGATTCGCGACCGGAGACGTCAACACCACCATCTCCCTCGACCGGTGAGGCCTCAACGGTCGACTGCCCGTTGGGCACGCTTCCGTCCATGCTCACCGGACGGTGCACCGGCACGCCGGGCGGACTGAGGACGCGAACGCCGCCGCTCAGCTCTTTGCGGGCCACCGTAGGCAAGCGGCCATGGCGCGCGAGTGGTACGTCCCGCGATCGCCGGCAGTGCCGGCCGGGGCCACGGCTCGCGCGAGGACATCGCCTCCCACCATCAATGCGCCGGCGCGCGGCCGGGCTCGCACCGCGATGTTCCGGTGGCGGGCCGGGCGGCCCGCCCGGTGCGTCGCCCGCCGCAGCGTGCGCCATCACCGCTCGAAACGCGCGGGGAGGCATGGAAAACACCCCTGTTTCCGGCAGCGCGCGGCGGGGTCGATCGCGGAAGGAGCAAGACACGGCCCTCACACGTCACCCCGTTGTAGCAGGACAGGTGCGGGCCCCTCGGCACGGCGTCGGGAGTGGTCCCGGACCGTACCGAGGGGAGCAGGACAGGTGCGGGCCCCTCGGCACGGCGTCGGGAGTGGTCCCGGACCGTACCGAGGGGCGGCTCCGCAGGCGTGGCCGTCGAAGCCTGCGTCGCGGTGGGTCACACGGGCGGCAGGCAGGGGGTGAGAGTTCCCGTGGCCTGGACCGGTGTGCCGTTGATGGTGGCGGAGGCGGTGTAGGTGCCGCTCAGGATCTGCAGGAGCGACAGACCGGCGTTGAGGGTGGCCGTACCGGAGGCGTCGGTGACCGCCGTGCCGACCACCTGTCCGCCCACGGAGAAGGTCACCGGTACACCGGCCGTGGCAGGTGTCACCGTCGCGCGCAGGGTGGCGGAGAAGAGGTTCGGCAGCGGGAACGGCACGTTCACTCGCCAGCAGGCCGGCAACGCCTGCAGGGGACCGCTGCCGGACTGCTGAACCGTGATGGTGATCGGCAGGGAGACGACGCCGCTGCACGAGCAGGAGGTGCCGGCCGCGGTGACGGTGGCGGTCACCGTGCTGGTGCCCGCGGTACCGAACGTCAGCAGACCGGTGGCGATACCCAGGGCGTTGGTGGTGACGGTCACTGGCGCGGTGCCACCGTTGAAGGTGACCGTGGCGCCTGCGACCGGGATGCCGCCACAGGTCACGACTGCGGTGACCTGGACGGGCTGACCGACGGTCACCGCGACGAAGACCGGCAGCACCACCACGGAACAGGTCCTCTGGACGGGCACCGTGACGGTGATGGGTGCGAACGTGCAGGCCGCACAGGTACCCGCAGCAGGTGTGAAGCTGACGCCGACCGCCTGTCCCGGCAGGAGGCTCACGCCCAGCGGTACGGTCGCCACCACGCCGTTGGTGACTGTGGCCGTCACCGTGGCTCCGCCGGGCAGCGTGTAAGTGATCGTGCCGTTCAGACCGGTCAGTCCGGCCGGGCAGGTGAGGGTGGTGGCCGCCGTCGTGACGCCCCCGGCGGTGGTCAGTGTCGAGGTCAGTGTCCCGGCCGGGGCCGCGGTGACAGTGACGGTGCCCGTGTCGGCGCCCACGACCGCGCCGTTGGCGTCGGTGTACACCACCGACACCAGCTGAGCGCCTGAACCGGCCGCGGTGAACGTGACAGGTCCGGCCGCGCCCGCCGTCACCGCCACGGTCTGCGGGGCTGCACCGTCGTAGGAGAAGGTCGCGTTCACCGCTCCGGCCGGAGCACCGGTGGCGGAGACGGTGAAACTGGAACACGCGGAAACGGTTACGGGAGTGATGGTAAGTGCCATGGGATTGAACCCCTTCAGGTGAGAAAACGAAGGCTGGGGCTGCCTCATCCATGAGGTCGCGAGGCCGTGAAACGACGCATTCGCGGCACGCCTGCCGGGGTCCCCCTACAACGCAGCCACCGCTCGCGGTAAGGCCGGTCGACCCCGGCGGAGGATGGGCGACCCGATTGCCGGTACAGCCGATTACACGCACGGCCGAACAGGAGCGGGCCATACCCCCGCCACACCCTCCACCCGAACGGCCCAATCGCCGTGCGATGAGATGACACACCGCACGCCGTCTTCCGCACCTCGCCCACGAGGCAGGACCGGTGTTCGGTTGAGCCGATCGAGTGACCTCCGTCCTGGGCTGTTGAGCGCATCGGCGGCAGGTGGGTTACTGGGTCCGGCACCGCGGGCTGCCCATTCCCGCCGGCTCGGACCACGCCCGTATCCACCGGGTTCCGTTCTGCCCGCACCGTGAGCGCACGTCGCACGTCCGCCCGGCAGCCGATTCCAGGCAGCTGGTGCCCCATGCGTTGCATCACCCGGCGCTGACCACTCGCGCCGGACTCCGCCAGACGCCCGGTACTACTGCTCCCCCGAGCCCCACGGCCGGCACCGGCAGTGTGCGCTGCGGCTCCTCCGATCCGGCTTCCTCACCACTTCTCCGCGAAGGGACCACCCACTATGTCTCCGAACGCACTTGCCCCTCCTCACCCTCTCTCCGGCTCGTGGCCCGTCCCGCCGGCCGGCCCGCCCCTACTGCTCGCCGCGGTCCCGACCACCGGGCCCACGACCGGCGGCAACACGGTCCGGCTGATCGGGCAGAACCTGCGCGGCGCCGTGAGTGTCTCCTTCGGTGGCGTGCCGGCCACCATCGTCCAGTGGGATCTTTCCGGCCACCCGGACGACGACTGGCAGGGTGGACACGACGGCCCCGGCGGTCAGCACCCCGGCGACGGACACCCGGGCGGGGACTACCCGCGCATCGACACCCTGCTGGTGATCGCGCCTCCCCATGCCCCCGGCACCGTTCACATCACCGTGACCACCCCGGCCGGCACCAGCAACCCCCTCCTCTACACCTACCTGGCGCCTCCGCCGGCCCCCGGCGCGATCAGCCCTACCAGCGGTCCCACCACCGGCGGCACCTCCTTCACCATCACCGGCATCAACCTGGCCGCTGTCACCGGGGTGCTCTTCAACGGCGTTCCCGCCACCGGTGTGACCGCCACGGCCACCAGCGTCACCGGCACCACCCCGGCCGGCGCCGCCGGAAACGTCACCGTCACCCTGATCAGTCCCTCGGGCGCCACCGTCGTTCCCGGCGGCTTCACCTACGTCGCACCACCCCTCCCGCCCACCGCGGCGGCCATCATCCCGGCGGTCGGACCGAGCACCGGCGGAACCCCGTACGTCATCACCGGCACCCATCTGACCGGGGTCACGAGCGTCACGTTCGGCGGCACCCCGTCCACGGTGCTGTTCGTCGACCCGGCCGGCAGCCTTCTGATCGGCCTCACTCCGGCAGGTCCGGCGTCCGGTGGAACCGTGCCCGTCACGGTGACCGGCCCGGGCGGCAGCACGACCGTCCCGGGCGGGTACACCTACGTCGCGGCGTCGCCGGCCCCGGCGCCCACGGGCATCGTGCCGACAACCGGCCCCGCGGCCGGCGGCACTCCGTTCACCATCACGGGCACCAATCTGGGAGGCACCGTCGCTGTGCTGTTCAACGGCGTCCCCGCGACAGGTGTGACGACCGGCGCCACCACCGTCACCGGCACCACCCCGGCCGCTGCCGCCGGACCCGCAGCGGTGACCCTGGTGACCACCTCTGGCATCGTCGCTGTCCCCGGCACCTTCTTGTACGTCTGATCCACAACCGTGAGAAGGAGAGGCGGCGCCGGTCTCCTCGTCAGCGCGGGCCGAGCGCCGCACACGGCGAGCGCGCAGGAGCACCGGAGCCGCCTCAGTACCCGTACGGCTGGTCGGCGGAGGGCCACCGGCGTCCGATCCCTGTGACCGCCCCTCCGCCGACCACGCCTTGGCAACTGAGGAACAGTCCGTGGGCGGTGGGCGGTCACAGCCCGCCTGCGGCCCTCACCCCGCCGTCCCGCCCGGCCCGCTTCGAGGGCGGCCTGTCGCCAGGTCGTCAGCCGCCGGGTGCCTCGGTTCGGTGGCACGTGAAGAGCTGACTTGTCATCAGTGCGCGCTTCGCGAGGTGGTGCCGTACTGGTCCGACGACAACGCGAACACCCTCACTCGCCGACCGCCGGCCGGACTGACCGTCTCACGGACCGGGTGCATCCCCAGTTTGGTCATGATCCGTTCGGAGGCGTCGTTGCCCACTTGAGCGATGCTGATGATCCGTTCCAGCCCTCGCTCTTCGAACCCGAACCGTACAGCGGCCGCAGCGGCCTCGGTGGCCAGGCCCTGCCCCCAGTGTGAACGGCCCAGCCGCCAGCCGACCTCAACCGCCGGCAGTACCTCCGGCAAGAAGGCGGGCACCGAAAGACCGGTGAACCCGGCCAGTTCGCCAGTGGACCGGATCTCCACGGCGAACAGGCCGAAGCCCTGTGACTCCCACTCGTTCTCCCATGCCCGGACCCGGACGCGCGTCTGCAGCTCGTCAAGGACGCTGCCGTCACGGATCCACCGCATGACCTCGGGGTCGGCATTGACGGCGGCCATGGGCGCAACGTCTTCCTCACGCCAGCGACGCAGGACCAAACGGGGAGTCTCCAGCGTGACCATCCGACCATTCTGGATGTCAACTGGGCTGTCCGCCAACCGCACCAAGCACTTACGACACGCGCCCCTGGAACACCAGCCGGTCCGGGCGGTGCCTCCCGCGTCCCGGATGTCGGATCCGGCGCACCGCCTTGGGCGGCAGCAGAGGCACCGTCAGCCGCGGCATCCGGTCGGCGCCACGCTCCACCTGCCGTCCGGCGGCCCGGCACTGGACCGGCTGCTGCTGCCTGCGCCCCCGCGGCGTAGGCAGACGGAGCTCACCGGCATCGGATGATCAGACCACCCGTTCAGCTGCGTGTGCGTGCGCTGGTGAGGGGAAAACGCTCTGTGCGTTGTGCGCGTCCTCCGAGGTGAGGGTGTCGCGGCTGGTCCGAGTCCCGTCGCGGCACCCCACCGGTCGCCGCCCCGGACATCTGCGAGCACCCGCCCGGGTGTGGTACAGCTACCGCCATCCAGTCGGAGGCCTTCAGCCTTCCGCGTGAGCGAGCCACAGGCCGGGGCCGAAGACCTCGTCGCGGATACGGCGGGCGGGGACGCCGGCCTGGAGCAGCTGGGTACGGACGGCACGCATGAAAGTGAGGGGACCACACAGGTAGACATCGGCGTCGGCGGGCAGGTCCAGGCCGTCGAGGTCCATCAGGCCCAGGTGGGAGCCGCGCATTGTTCCGCCCGCGGCGCATCGCGCAGGGGGACCGGGAGTGGGCACTGGTCGGGCCGGTATGGGGCCACACGTCCGAATGCCCCGGCCGGGCCAGCCACGAGGAACGTTCGTGTGCGGGTATGGCGGCTCGGGTGAAAGCCGGTCAGATCACGGGGGCCGCGATGCGATGGAACGTGACGGCGCCGGAGGTTCCCCCGACCGTCGTCACCCGAATGGCGGCGTCTCCCGCGGCTCCCGTCGGAATGACAGCTGTCAGCTGGGTGTCCGAGACCACGGTGAAACCGGTGCCGACGCCGTCCACCTTGACGTCGGACGTGGTGGCCAGCCCGGTGCCTGTCAGTGTCACGACCGTGGCGCCCGATGCGGGACCACTCGACGGAGAGACGCTGCTCAGGGTGGGGGCGCTCACGTACGCGTAGGACAGGGAGTTGCTCGATCCCCCTGGTGTCGTCACGGTCACCGCGACCTGGCCGGAACCCGGTGGAGGTGTTGCGGCGAGCTCGGTGGACGACAGGACGGTGAAGCTCGCGGGCTGAGCGCCGAACCGCACGCCGGTGGTGTTCAGCAGATTGGAGCCCGTCAGTGTGACCTTGTTGTTCCCGGCCGCCGGACCGGCACTGGGAGAGAGCGCGGTGAGCGCCGGGACCGCGACGTAGAAGAAGTACGACTCCGGTGCGGCTGCGCTGGTACCCGCGGGCGTCGTCACGGTCACCGGTACCGAACCCGCAGTTCCCGGTGGTGACACCGCGGTGATCTGCGTGGGCGATACGACGCTGAAGGACGATGCGCTGACGGAGCCGAAGCGGACCTGGCTGGCTCCGGAGAAGGTGGTGCCCGTCACGGTGACGACGGTGCCACCGCTCGTGGCACCGCTGGACGGTGAGACGCCGGTCACCGTCGGAGGGGTGGACGTATAGGTGAACGTGACCGTGGTGTTGCTGGTCCCCGCGGGAGAGATCACTGTCACCGGCACGGAGCCGGCGCTCCCGGCGGGGGTGACCGCGGTGATCTGCGTGGTGGAGTTGACCGTGTAGGAAACGGCGTTGACGGATCCGAAACGAACGGCGGTGGCACCCGTCAAACCGGTGCCCGTGATGATGACGGTGGTGCCGCCGGACACGGGTCCCTGCGCGGGGTTCACGGAACTGACCACGGGCGGCATGGGGCCTCCTGGAACGAGGGACGGCGGACGCGGGAACGCCCGGATGGAAGCGGCCTGCGTCGTCTTCCGGATGCGGGGACCGACCGGGATCGGCCTGCACACCGGATGCAGCTCACCGGGGCGCGGGCAGGCGCGCCGACTGACGGCCGGCACCGGGCCGAACGGGGCACCACAACGGCGTCAACGGTCTGTGAACCGGTGGACCGCTCTGCTCCGCATCAGGAGACGGCTGACACCGCCCACTGGCCGGGGGCCGACAGTGGCGGCCGCCGCTCAGGTCCGTGCCGAGCGGTGGAGAACGGCGCCTCACCGTTCCACTCCATGGGACCGGCGGGTGGCCACGGGCCTCATCGCGCATGGGCGCACCGGCGACCTCGCCACACCGTCTGCTGCTCGGACGGGAAGGGCGGCCCGCCGGTTCGACACCTTCAGTGACCCACACCCGCACGCCGGCGACAAGACCGCCCGCGCCGGGGGCACCCGAACGGGCTAACGAGCCCCGTTCCTCGGGGGCGGACTGCCGAACGCATCGAACCCCTCCAATGGCACGGGAATCGGGCTGTGCGACCAGGGAACCCACGAGACTTCCTTCCGCTGGAGGGGCCGCGTCTGCGTACGCCGACCGAAGATCGCGTGCACGTGCACCCTCTCCTGCCTCGGGCCCGTGCCCTGCCTACGGTCAGGGGCTGCCCCCTGCCGAGGCGTAGACGTGGCTGGTGGTGGCGGTCCCGGCGGTCAGAGGGGCCGTGACGGACGGGCTGCCGTCGCCGAAGGCGAACGTCACGGTGCCGGTCGGGGCCCCGGCCCCCGGAGGGCTCGAGGCCACCACTGCCGTCAGCGTCACGGGCTGGCCGGATACCGACGGTTTCGGGGAGGAGACGACCGTGGTGGTCGTGCCCGTCCTGGCCACCGTCAGCTTCGTGGTGTCGCTGGAGAAGCTGAAATCGCTGACTCCCGCGGGGACCAGGACGGCGTGACACCGGCGCCAGCCACAGGGATTCGGCCGACCCCCGCTGAGGCCCCGGCAGGACCACGGAGGCGTCCGGGGCCGGGGGCGCGGCGTACGCCGGGAGTTCCTCCGTGCGCAGGGGCGGCGGTGAGCACGCACCACACCGTAGCGTCGACTCTGCTCCGTTCGGGTGAGGGCGGTTGACGAAATCTTGTCCGTCATATGGCCCTGTGGGTCACTGAGTTCGTGAATCGGCGGGCTGCCCATCCCGAGCCGAGGAAGGCAGGAGTGGACGGGCAGCGTCTGCCGTTCCCCGCTGCGGAGGAGACGTTCCAGCGGTCCGAGCCGCGCTGTCAGGCACGTCCGCACGCTCCACCGGTCTCGGCAACAGCGGTACCGACCACGTCCCCGGCGCCATGTCCCAGCACGTCGCCACCCCTCGCGTTCGGCGGTCTCCGGATGGCTGGGAGGGCCGCCCTGCCGGTTCGTTGCACGGTCCATCGACAACGAGGAGCACAGTCATGCCCATCTCTCCCAACCAGGGCTCGACCGGCGGTGGAACGCTGGTCACCATCACGGGAACGAACCTGGCGAACACCTCCAAGGTGATGTTCGGCAGCAAGCCGGCCACCAACCTCACGCAGGTGTCCCCCACCCAGGTCAAGGCCGTCTCCCCGTCGGGAACCGGCACGGTCGGCGTCACCGTGACCACACCGGGCGGGACCAGCAATCCGGTGCCGTTCTTCTACGTCGGCGCGCCGTTCAAGTCCGCTCTGGGCACCACGTCCGGCCCACTGGCCGGCGGCAACACGATCACCATCAGCGGTACCGGGCTGTCGACGGCCACCAGCGTCTCCTTCGGAGGAGTGACGGCCACTCCCACCGTGAACTCCGACAGTTCCCTCAGCGTCACGGTTCCCCCCGGAGCGGGAGCGGGCCCCGTCCCGGTGACCGTCACGACCGCGGGCGGCAGTAACAACGGTCTGACCTACACCTATGTCGACGCGCCCACGATCGGGAGCCTCACCCCGACCTCTGGACCCACCTCCGGCGGTACGGCGGTGACGATCACCGGCACCAACCTCGACACGACCGATTCGGTCACCTTCGGTGGTACGCCCGCGCCGTTCGCGGTGATCAACTCGACGACGCTGTCGGCGGTCACCCCGCCCGGTACGGCGGGAGCCGCCGATGTGGTGGTGACCAACCCGGCCGGCTCGGACACCGCGGTCGGTGCCTTCACCTACGTCGCCAGCCCCGGTATCTGAACCGGACGCCTCGCTGCGACGAGGCGATGGATCCCGTCAGGGTGCCTGTCCCCCGCCCCGGACGGGGTCCGTCACCCGAGCAGACGGTCAGCGACCTCAAGATCATGCGTCCCGCCCTGCCGTTGCAGCGTGCGGGCTTCAGCATAGGGGGCAGGACATGTGGGGTAGATGCGGCCTACATGGCTGCCCGGGACGTCATGGTGGAGATTCTGAGGGGGCGGGCCCGAGAGGGCCGGACACCTGTAAGGCGCTGAGCGAAGCCCTCGCCTATGGAACATTGGGTGCACTAACGCGGCCGGATGATATCGCTCCTGCTGGCGGACGTCTGCCGGTGCTGCGAGCAGCGCCCCACAGAATGGGGTGCCGGCCTTCCTGATACCGAGAGCCTCGCCTGACTCGTCCTCTGGCAGCTTGCCCATTACGGCGGATCCTGCTCGTCTTGAATAGGTCACTCGGTTGCACTGGAGGCAGCTACCGACAGCCGCTGGCGGCCCGCTCGCCCGCCCCGTCGTCGCAGTGCTCCCCGCGCAAGCGGCCCGCGTCGAACTGCTGCCCACCGCCGGCAGAGGCACCCTGCCCGCGTACTCCGACGCCGAGGACGCCGCCCGTGCCCTGGCCCACGCCGCAACGCGCGCCGACTGGCTCGCCCGGCAGCCGGGCTGCCGTACCGAAGTTGCCGGAGGTGGAAACCGCACGCGCGCCGACGAGGTCATCGGGGTCGTCTCGGGGACCGATCTGATACAGCGACAGTCACGCTCGAGTGGGTCCGGTGGCCGTCTCGATGTGGCCGGCGGGCAGGGCGCATTGCGCCGCGGATCCGGCGTTCGGGCGGGCCGTTGCGGTGTGGGCGGGACGTGTGGTCGCCCAGCGGCTGCACGCCACCCGGGTCCGGCTGCTCGACCTGTACGCCCCCTACGGCAGCGGTGACCACCGGAGTCGGGTGAGCCTACTTGGACAGGCGGTGAGGACGGGGCAACGTGGGGGGCGAGCCCGGCCAGCACCTCTACCGCGACACCGGACACACGGAGCGATGGGAGTGGGACTACGACCCAGACGTGTGTGTCCTGTGATCGCTTCCGAGGGAAGCTCCACCCTCGGTGAAGCTTCGAATGGCTTTCGACGGCGGCGGGGGTGATCCTCGGGGTAGGGCTTGTTCGCTGAACCGAGAGGACCCGCTATGCCGGTCTGCACGACGCGAGACGGTGTTGAGATCTTCTACAAGGACTGGGGACGTGGCCGTCCGGTGGTGTTCATCCACGGCTGGCCGCTCAACGGTGACGCGTGGCAGGACCAGCTGAAGGCGGTCGCTGACGCCGGCTACCGCGGGATCGCGCACGACCGGCGGGGTCACGGCCGTTCGACGCCGGTGTACGACGGTTATGACTTCGACACCTTCGCCGACGACCTGAACGACCTGATCACCAGCCTCGACCTGCAGGACGTGACGCTTGTGGCGCACTCGATGGGCGGTGGCGAACTCGCCCGCTACATCGGCCGCCACGGCACCGGGCGCATCCGCTCCGCGGTCCTGCTGTCCGCGATCCCGCCGCTGATGCTCCAGGGTCCGGACAACCCCGAAGGCGTCCCGGGGTCTGTCTTCGACGACATGAAGGCGGGCATCCTCCGGGAGCGGTCGCAATTCTGGAAGGACACCACGGTCGGCTTCTTCTCCGCCAACCGCGAGGGCAGCAAGGTCACCCAGGGCAACAAGGACGCCTTCTGGTACATGGCCATGGCGCAGACCCTCCAAGGCGGCGTCGACTGTGTCGACGCCTTCGGCACCACGGACTTCCACGAGGACCTCAAGAAGTTCGACGTCCCGACGCTCGTCGTGCACGGCGACGACGACCAGGTCGTGCCGATCGACGCCACCGCCCGCAAGTCCGCCAGACTCATCGCGGGCGCCGAGCTGAAGGTCTACGAGGGCGGCTCGCATGGCATCGCCCTGGTGCCGGGCGACAAGGAACGCTTCAACAAGGATCTTCTGGAGTTCCTCAGGAAGTGACCTGCGTGGGTGAGGCACGGCCGTGAGGTTGAGCTGGCGTTTGGCCCAGGTCACGAGATGGTGACGAGTTCGTTCGGCAGGTCCCACGAGGCGACTTGGACGGGTTTCAGTGCGCGGGTCCGTGCAAGGAGCAAGGTGACGTCATCGGCCGGTGCCTGAGCCGGCGACGTCTTCATCGCCCGTGAGCACAGGTCCTCCAGGGAGACACCGGGCTGTGCCAGGGCGGCGCCCAGGCGCTGCAGGCCGACGTCGATGTCCTCGTCGCGGGACTCCACCAGGCCGTTGGAGTAGAGGGCGAGCACACTTCCTTCTGGCAGGTCCAGTTCCACGGACTCGAATGGCACCAGGCCGAGACCGAGGCCGAGCGGGGCTCCGGCGGGCAGGTCGGGGATAGTGACCCGGCCCTGGGCATCGACGATCAGGGGCGGGGGATGCCCGGCCCGCGCCAGCGTGCAGCGCTGGGTGACCGGGTCGTAGACGGCGTACAGGCAGGTGGCACCCCCTACCGCGGCGACCTCGTCGGAGACGTCGGCGTCCTCGTCGTTCAGTCGCCGGACTGTGTCGTCGAGGTGCGCCAGCAGATCGTCCGGGGGCAGGTCGAGGTCCGCGAGGGTGCGCACGGCGGTGCGCAGCCTGCCCATGGTCGCCGCGGCATTGATGCCGTGTCCCACCGCATCGCCGACGATCACGTGCCACTCCACGTGCGAACAACTCTTCTGGCCGCCCGTGCAGCTGGCCGTCAGCCCGATAGGTCAGGACCGGCAATTCCAGGGTCAGCGGTACGCCGGCCAGCACAGCGGCGCCGGCCGCCTCAGTCGCCTCCACGAGCTCTTCTCCCGGCACGCCGGCGCTGTCGGCCGACGTCACAGCTTCCGTACGAATCAACGGAGCCAGGCCGACGCATCGGCACGCACCGAAAGCCTCGGCCAGCACGGGAGTCAGCACCGCACCGCCAAATCATCCCCAACTACGCTTCCCGGACAGCGCTGGTCTCGACCACTCCCGAGCCCACAAGCCGCCTTTCCCCGGCCTGGCATGGTGGCCGCACGCATAGCCGCCCTCCGAACTATGGTGCCCCACCACATGTGCCCCTGACCTGCAACTTCCTACCGTGTGCCGACACGTACCCGTCCCCACCGCACACGAGGAAGTGGCGCACATGGCCTCCGGAACCACCGCTCCCCCACCCCCCGCCAGCCTCCCCAGGATCGTCGCCGCCAGCCTCATCGGCACCACCATCGAGTGGTACGACTTCTTTCTCTACGGTTCCGCCGCCGCGCTGGTGTTCAACAAGGTGTTCTTTCCCGACTCCGACCCGCTCGTCGGGACGCTGCTGTCGTTCCTGACCTACGCCGTCGGGTTCGCTGCCCGCCCGCTGGGGGCGCTCGTGTTCGGTCACTACGGTGACCGGCTGGGGCGGAAGAAGCTGCTGGTGCTCAGTCTCGTGCTGATGGGCGGGGCGACCTTCGCCATCGGGCTGCTGCCCACGCACGCCACCGTCGGGGCCGCCGCGCCCGTACTGCTCACCACGCTGCGGCTGATACAGGGGTTCGCGCTCGGTGGTGAGTGGGGCGGCGCCGTGCTGCTGGTGTCGGAGCACGGGGACGCGCGACGGCGCGGCTTCTGGGCCTCCTGGCCGCAGACCGGCGCACCGGCCGGGCAGTTGCTCGCGACCGGCGTGCTCTCGCTGCTCACCGCCGTCCTGTCCGACGACGCCTTCGGCAACTGGGGATGGCGGATCCCGTTCCTGCTCTCCGGAGTGCTCGTGCTCGTCGGTCTGTGGATTCGTCTGTCCGTCGACGAATCACCCGTCTTCAAGGCGGCGTTGGAGCGGGCCGAGGCACGGCGGGCCGACGCGGACGAGAAGTTGCCGATCGTCTCGGTGCTGCGTCATCACTGGCGGGACGTGCTCGTGGCGATGGGCGCCCGGATGGCGGAGAACATCAGCTACTACGTCATCACCGCGTTCATCCTCGTCTACGCCACCACCTCGGCCGACGTCTCCAAGCAGACCGCCCTCAACGCCGTACTCATCGGCTCCGCCGTGCACTTCGTCGTCATCCCGGCCTGGGGCGCGCTGTCGGACCGGGTCGGACGGCGGCCGGTGTATCTGCTGGGCGCGGCCGGCGTCGGGCTGTGGATGTTCCCGTTCTTCGCGCTCGTGGACACCGGATCGTTCGGGTACCTGGTCCTCGCCGTGACCGTCGGGCTGGTGCTGCACGGCGCCATGTACGCGCCCCAGGCCGCGTTCTTCGCCGAGATGTTCGCGACCCGGATGCGGTACTCGGGCGCTTCCATCGGCGCCCAGTTCGCCTCCGTGGCGGCCGGTGCGCCCGCACCGCTCATCGCCACCGCGCTGCTCTCCGACTACGACAGCTCCACCCCGATCGCGCTGTACGTGATCGCCGCCGCCGTACTGACCCTGGTCGCGGTGGCCGTCTCACGAGAGACGCGGCATCGGGATCTCGCACAGGTCGAGGGAGAGAGCGAGGAGCCCGTCGAGACGGCGCCGGCCGCCGGGGCGCGCACCGTCTGACCGGCGCCGCAGCTCGTCGCCGTCCCGTCCTCGCACCGACCGGCCCCCGCGCGGGGGCCGGTCAGCGGCGCCCCGGAGCCGCCAACCGGTGGAGTCGCAGGGCCAGTTGTATCTCCAGGGCTCGGGCGGGAGTCTGCCAGTCCGCGCCGAGGAGACGGCCCACGCGCTCCAGCCGCTGGGCCACGGTGTTCACGTGCACGTGCAGTGCGTCCTTGGTGCGGGCCGGGCTCATCCCGCCCTCGAAGTACGCGTCCAGGGTGCGCAGCAGATCCGTGCCGCGCCGCTCGTCGTACGCCACCACCGGGCCGATGGTCCGCTCGACGAAGCCGGTGACGTCCCGTTCGCCCGCGAGGAGCAGGCCGAGGAAGCCGAAGTCCTCGGCCGCGGCACCGTCCCCGGCCCGGCCCAGCAGGTGCAGCGCGTCCAGGCAGCGGCGTCCCTCGGCATAGGCCGACGCCACTGTCTCGGGGTGGGCGGCGAGGTCGGTGACGGGTGCGGACGCGCCGACCGTGACCGGCTGGTGGACGGCCGTGCCCAGATGGCGGGCGGCTCGGCGGGCCACGTCCGTGGCGGTGTCGCCGCCGCTCAGCGGCAGCAGCAGGACGGTGCCGCCGTCCCGGGCGGCGGCCAGACCGTGCCGGGTGGCCGCGAGGTGGGACGCGGCGGACCACAGCCGGCGGCGGGCCGCGGCCTCCTCGTCGGCGTCGGCCGCCGGTCCGTCGAGCCGGGCGGCGAGGACGACATGGGTGGCGTCCAGGTCCGCGTGCAGGCGGCTGGCGCGCTCGCGCAGCAGCCGTGGGTCCCGGTCCCGCGCGTCCAGCAGGTCGTCCAGCAGCTCGCCGCGCACCCGCTGTTCGGCCTCGGCGGCGGAACGCCGGGCGAGCAGCAGCAGGGAGGTGACCATCGCCGCGCGCTCCAGGGTGCGCTGGTCGACCGGGTCCAGGCCGGGGTGGCCGCGCAGGACCAGCGCGCCGAGGAGTTCGCCGCCGGCGGCCACCGCCGCGATCCAGTCCCTGCCGTGCCGTACGGCGTGCCCCTCGGCGCGGGACGCTTCCAGCGCCTCGACCGGTGCGGCCAGGGCCTCCGTGAACTCGACGGAGCCGTCGAGGATCTGGGAGACGGCGGCGGCCACGTCGTGGACTCCGCCGCCGCGCAGGACGAGTTCGGCCAGCCGGTCGTGGACCTCGGACGCCCGCTCGATGACGCCGCTGCGGTCCCGGATGATCTCGTTGGCGCGCTCCAGCCGGGCCAGGGCCGAGCGGGTCTCGGTGAGCAGGTTGGCGGTGTCGATGGCCGCCGCGGCGAGCGCGGCGAAGGAGCCGAGCAGGGCGATCTGCTCGCGTTCGAAGCCCCTCGCCCGCCGGTCCGCCGCGAACAGGACGCCGATCACGTGCGGGCCGAGCATCAGGGGTACGCCGAGGATGGCGACCAGGCCCTCGTCGCGGACACCGGCGTCGATGGTGTGCGTGTGCTGGAACCGGCCGTCCTGGAAGTAGTCGTCGGTGACGTACGGCCGCGCCGTCTGGGCGACGAGCCCGCCGAGCCCTTCTCCCATGCCGAGGCGCAGCTGCTGGAAGCGGGCGGACACCGAGCCCTCGGTGACCCGCATGTAGGTGTCTCCGCGTGCCGTGTCGTTGAGGCTGAGGTAGGCGACGTCCGTGCCGAGCAGGGAACGGGCGCGCTGCACGATGGCGCTCAGGACGGCGTCCAGGTCGCGGAGTCCGGCGAGGTCGTGCGCGGTCTCGAAGAGCGCCGACAGCTCGGCCTCGCGCCGGCGGCGTCCCTCCAGTTCTGCACGCACGCGCAGGGCGAGCAGTCTGGCCTCTTCCAGCGCGGCGATCCGGCCGGCCGGCTCACCCTCGGCACGGGCGAGCAGGACGGGCCGCTCATATGCCTCCGCGGAGGCGTCGCGGGCCAGCAGGTCGAGGTACGGGGCCTCGGCGCTGCCGCTGGGTGCCGACTGCAGGTGATCGCGGGACATGGTCACAGGATCCCGTATCGGCCACCGGGACCGGCATGCCTGTGGAAAACTCCCCGGGCCGGAGCCGCCGCGCTGGTCAGTGCGCCGTCCATCCGCCGTCCAGGACGAGCGAGGTGCCGGTGACGAAGGACGCCTGCGGGCTGCACAGATAGGCCACGGCCTCGGCGACCTCCTCGGGTTCGATGAGCCGCCGCAGTGCGCTGTCCTTCAGCAGTACGTCGGACAGCACGCGCTCCTCGGGAATCCCGTGTGCCTGTGCCTGGTCGGCGATCTGCTTCTCGACCAGGGGGGTGCGCACATAGGCAGGGTTCACACAGTTGGAGGTGACTCCGTGGGCGGCGCCCTCCAGTGCGGCCGTCTTGGACAGTCCTTCGAGGCCGTGTTTGGCGGCCACATAGGCGGACTTGAAAGCCGAGGCTCGCAGACCATGGACGGAGGACACATTCACGATCCGGCCCCAGCCCTGTGCGTACATGTGCGGGAGGGCGCCGCGGATGAGCCGGAACGGTGCCTCCAGCATCACGGTCAGCACCGTGTGGAACACCTCGGGCGGGAACTCCTCGATGGGTCGTACGAGTTGAAGTCCGGCATTGTTGACCAGTACATCGGCGCCCTCGGCGGCGTGTTCGGCGGCGTCCAGGTCGGTGAGGTCCACGACCCGCGGTACGACGGTGCCGGTGATGTCGCCGGCCCGCTCCGCCTGCTCGGCCAGTTCGGCCAGACCGGCCGCGTCCCGGTCGACGGCGCGCACCTCGGCCCCGGCGGCGGCCAGGCGCAGCGCGCAGGCGCGGCCGATGCCGCCGGCGGCGCCGGTGACGAGCGCGGTACGGCCGTCGAGGTCGAGGGCGAGCGGCTGGAGTCGGGGACCCGGGCCGGGCAGGGGGGTGGGCGAGGTCATGTGCCGACCCTAAGCGGAACCCTGTGGTCACCACATGTGGTGACCACCCACAGTTCAGCTGGCAGTCGTAGGGTCGAACCATGTGGGTGCATCGGACATGGCCTGCTTGATCCGCAAGAGTCCGAACTCGTTCAGTCCGGGCAGCGCGTCCACCGCGA
The DNA here is from genome assembly GCF_044546845.1 of Streptomyces sp. NPDC053076. NCBI lineage: Bacteria > Bacillati > Actinomycetota > Actinomycetes > Kitasatosporales > Streptomycetaceae > Streptomyces > Streptomyces sp. NPDC053076. The sequence goes on from NZ_JBITZL010000008.1 coordinate 134,764, forward strand.
ACCAGCCGACTTCCAGTGACTCGTCGTCGTTGACGCGGGCCTCGCCGCCCACGGCCCGGCAGCGGACGGTGATGTCCATGTACTGGCAGATGTCGCCGTTGGGGTAGGTCACCGGCTCCAGTGCCTGGACCAGGACGACCCGTTCGGCCACGCAGTGCACCGCCGTCTCCTCGAAGACCTCCCGCACCGCACAGGCCGCGGGCTGTTCGCCCGGGTCGGGGATGCCGCCGATCACCGACCACTTGCGCGTGTCGGTCCGCCGGCCGAGCAGCACCCTGCCCTCGTCGTCGAAGACGATCGCGGTGACGCCGGGGAGCCAGAGCAGCTGTTGGCCGGCGGAGCCCCTGAGCGTGCGGATGAATTCGGGAGTAGCCATGATCCGACCCTAACGGGCCGCCGCGCGCCACCCGGCCGGTTCAGGGGGCGTACGGCAGTCGTACCGCGCGGCCCGTACCGTGCCGTAGGGCGACGGGACGTCCCCGGGGCGGCGCTGGCACGGAGGCCGTAGGGCGGTCGTACGGGGCTACACGTCACCGGCGCGCCGGGCGCGCAGGCCGGACCCGATCGCCCAGCCGATCCCGCCCACGGCGACCAGCACCAGGGCGATCTCCGGAAGGATGCCCAGCTCGGTGGCGGGCGTCGTGGACGTGCGCAGCGGCACCTTCTGCACCAGGTAGGCGGGCACGAACATGCCGGTCCTCTGCGTGATCCGCCCGTCCGGCATGATGACCGCGCTGACGCCGCTGGTCACCGGCACGGTCACGGTGCGGCTGTGCTCGACGGCACGGACGCGGGACATGGCGAGCTGCTGGTACGTCATCTCGCTGCGGTCGAAGGTGGCGTTGTTGCTCGGTACGGAGATCATCTGCGCGCCGTGGGTCACCGTGTCCCGCACGGCCCAGTCGAAGGCGGCCTCGTAGCAGGTGGCGAGGCCCACCTTCGTGCCGTCGATGTCGAACACGCCCGGCTTGCCGCCCCGGTCGAAGTCCTGGCGGGCCATGTCGGTCCAGCTCTTGTTGATCGCGCCGACGAGCGAGCGCAGCGGAAGGTACTCGCCGAAGGGCTGGATCTGCCGCTTGTCGTAGGTCTGCGCCGGCCCCTTGGCCGGGTCCCACAGGATCTGCTCGTTGAGCAGCTTGCCGTCCCTCTCGACCACACTGCCGACGGAGATGGGCACGCCGACGTCCTTGACCGCCTGTTCGATCACGGCGGCGCCGTCCGGGTACTCGAAGGGGTCGATGTCGGAGGAGTTCTCCGGCCACAGGACGTAATCGGGCTTGGCCACCTTGCCCGCCCTGATGTCGGCGGCGAGCTTGTGCGTCTCGCGCGCGTGGTAGTCGAGCACGGCCCGCCGCTGGGCGTTGAACTCCAGCCCGGAGCGCGGCACGTTGCCCTGGATGAGGGCCACGGTCGCGGTGCCGTCCTCCGCCTTGTCGCTGACCAGCGCGCGGGCCGCGACCGCACCCGCCACCGGCACGGCGACGCTCAGCAGCGCGGCGGCCGCGGCGGCGCGCCGCACGGTCCGGCTCCGGCGCCCCTCGGCGATCAGCCGTCCGGCCTCGTACAGGCCGAATCCGCACAGCACGACCGCGAAGCCGAGCACGGGGGTACCGCCCACCGCGGCGAGCGGCAGGAAGACACCGTCCGCCTGACCGAACGCGATCTTGCCCCAGGGGAAACCGCTGAACGGCACGCGCGCGCGTACCGCTTCACCCGCTGTCCACACGGCGGCGGCCCACACCGGCCAGGCGGGCAGCTTGGCGACCGCTGCGACGCCCACCCCGACCAGGGCGACGAAGACCGCCTCGACGGCGACCAGGGCCACCCAGGGAAGGGGCCCGACCTCCACGCTCGTCCACACCAGCAGCGGCAGCAGGAAGCCCAGCCCGAAGAGGTAGCCGAGGCCGAGGGCGGCCTTCCAGCTCCGGCCGCGCAGCACCCAGCCGAAGCCGGCGAAGGCGGGCAGGGCCAGCCACCACAGGGTCCGCGGCGGGAAGCTGACGTAGAGCAGCACTCCGCAGAGCGCGGAGGCGGCGGCCGGGACCAGGCGCAGCAATCGGCCACGGCGCACGCCGGGGGCGGGGCGCGGCTGGATCTGGTCCGGCTGGTCCACGGAAGTTGCGGTGACGGTCACCGGGTGAGTGTACGGCGGCTGACGCCGCCGCTGACAGGACGGTCCGACGCCGACGGACCGGCGGTTGTCGCTGGTCGGCGCCGGTTCCCGGGCGCCGCACGTGAAGTGCCGGCTGCGCTGGGGCGCCTCGGGGGCACCGGAGGCGCCCCCGGCCGGTGCCCTGGCGGGACGGTCGGCGGTACCTGGCGGAATCATGCCGTTCCTCCGCGTCTCGTGCCCAAACCGGTCATGAGCCGCTACGGTGTGCCCAGCCTCGGCGGCGCTGCCGGACCCGGCACGCGGCGAGGTCTGCCACAGGGTCGGGGGACCGGGTACGAGGGGCGGCGGGTGGGGACGACGGGGACGGGGTCCGTGACCGGTGCATACGGCGCGGATGCCTACAGCACGCGAAGAAACGTTTCTGACGGGACGGGCATGATCCTGTTGGGGGCCTGTGCCGGGTGGTCGCTGATCACTGCGGCGGCCCACGACGGACGGCCGGAGGGCATGCTGCTCGCGGTGCTGGCCGTGGCCGCGGGATATGCCGCGGGCCGGGTCTCCGGGGCGCTGCTGCCGGTGGCCGCGCCCTGCGCCGGCGCGGTGGCGGGACTGGCCCTGGCCGCGGCGCTGCCCGGGCTGTCCCCGGGTCCGTGGTACGCCGTCCCGCTCGGGCACGCCGGTGCCACGGCCGCCCTGCTGGCGCTGGCCACCGGGGCCGCGTGCTGTGCCGCCTGGGCGACGACCGCACCCGGGCTGCGGCTCGGGATGGGGGCGCTGGCCTGCGCCACCGTGCCGGCCGGGATCGTGGTGGGGTCGGCGGCCGGATGCGTGGCCAGCGCGGCCGTCCTGCTCTGTTCGCTGGGCGCGGGCTCGGTGCGCGGCCGGGGTCCGTGGCTGGCGGGGCTGGTCATGGCGGCGGGCCTGGTGACGGCGACGGTCTGGGCGGTCGCGGCGGACGTGCTGCCCGCCGGCCTCGCGAGGGCACTCGAAGGCCGGTTCCCCGCGCAGCGGGTGCCGCAGTGGGAGGACGCGCTGCGGCTGGCGGGCCGGAACAGCGGCCTGGGCGTCGGCCCCGGCCGGTTCGGGGAGCTGAGCCAGGTCACACCGCGAACACTGCTGTCCGACGGCAGGCCGCACTCGGCCCCGCTTCAGCAGGCTGCCGAGCAGGGCCTGGTCGGGGTGTGCCTGCTGGTCGCGGTGTTCTGCTGGGTCCTGTACGCGCTGTGGCGCACCTCCCGCCCCACGCCGGTCGCCCTCACCGCGGGCGCGGCCCTGACGGTACTGGCCGCGCTCGCCTCGGTGAGCAACGCGCTGAGCTTCACGACGGTGACGGCCGGCGCGGGCCTCCTGGCCGGCTGGTCCACGGCCCGGCCCTGGACGGGCGACACCCTGGCCTCCGACCGCTGAGCGGGCCCGGCTATGGCCACGGCAAGCCGATCGTTTCTCAGCCGGCCGTGCCCGGGCGGATCGTGCTGAGCCGGTCCCTGATGACCCGTACCGCCGACTCCGCGTTGTCGACCGTGACCGTGAACGTGTGACCGTCCCACAGGCGCAGCACGATGCCCTCACCCCGGCGTACGACGACCGCGGTGCCCTTCTCGGGGCGCCAGCGGTAGCCCCAGCCGCCCCAGTGCCTGGGGGTGACCAGGGCGGTGAAGTCGGCGCCGGCCACATGGGAGAGCGGGATGCGGCGGCGTGGCAGCCCGACGTGCCCGCAGCGCACCTCGACGCACTCCGTGTCCAGCTTGAGGTCGACGTGGACGAAGGCGAGCGTGCCGAAGAGAACCAGCAGGCCGGCCGCGATGCAGCCGACGACGGACATGACCAGCGGAGCGATACCGGAGCCCCAGGCCGAGTCGACGGCCAGCTCGATGCCGAGCGCCATGCAGGCGGCGCCGACCAGGGCGAGCAGCCACTGGACCCGGTTGGTGGCGCGTCCCGTCCAGACGTCCGGGTGGGGCGTGTCGTCGGCGTCGGGGTGGTCCCTCATGTTTTAGAGGTTACCCAGGTTTCGCCGCGCGGGTAGGGCATGGCGCAGGGCGACTGGCCCGGGCGGAGCACGGCGGACCGGGACGCCGGGCCCGTCCCGCGCGAGTCAGCGGACGGGGCTGACGGCGCGCAGGAAGCGGCCTTCCGCGTAGGACAGCGCCGTGTCCGGGAGCGTTGCCGCACGCCCGCTCAACAGCACCGTGAGGGTGCTGTCGGCGACGGCGGCCGGGGCCGGCTCCACCCCGATCCGGCGCAGGGCCTGGGCGGCCACCGCTCCGGCGGTGCCGTGCAGGACGAGGGGCGGGCGCCCGGGCTGCTGGACGGCTGCCCGGATGCGCTCGGCGACCAGTTCGTAGTTGGTGCAGCCCAGGACGATCGTGGTCACGTCGTCCGGGGTGCGGGCGGCGGCCGAGGCGATCGCGGCGTCGATCGCCTTCTCGTCCGCGTGGTGCACGGCGTCGGCGAGGCCCGGGCAGGCCACCTCCGCCACGGTCACACCGCCCGCGAACTGCTCGATGAGCCCGCGCTGATAGGCGCTCCCCGTGGTGGCCGGGGTCGCCCAGATCGCGACGGGTCCACCCCCGGCGGCAGCGGGCTTGATCGCCGGAACGGTACCGATGATCGGGAGGCCCGGCTCGAAGCGGGCCCGCATCGCCGGCAGGGAGTGCACCGACGCCGTGTTGCACGCGACGATCAGCACGTCGGGCTCGTGCGCGGCGGCGGCCTCGGCGACGGCGACGGCCCGCTCGGTGATGTCTTCCGGCGTCCGCGGGCCCCAGGGCATTCCGTCCGGGTCCCACGACAGCACAAGATCCGCGTCGGGCCGCAGCCGACGTACCGCCGCAGCAGCGGGAAGCAGGCCGATTCCGGAGTCCATGAGCGCGATCTTCACCCGGCCACGATAGACGATGCGCCCCTGTGAGCCGCTCGGGTGGGGCAGACTGCCGCCGTGAGCGCCTTCCTGTGGATCACCGTCGTGTCACTGGCCGTCTGGTGCTGGCTGGCGTTCGGCCAGGGCTTCTTCTGGCGCACCGACGTCCGGCTGCCACCGCGCCGGGAACCGGACGAGTGGCCGTCGGTCTGTGTGGTCGTACCCGCCCGCGACGAGGCCGCCGTGCTGCCGGCCAGTCTGCCGTCGCTGCTGGCGCAGGACTATCCGGGGCGGGCGGAGGTCTTCCTGGTGGACGACGGGAGTACGGACGGCACCGGGGAGCTGGCCCGCGAGCTGTCCCGGCGGCACGGGGGACTGCCGCTCACGGTCGGGTCGCCCGGTGAGCCGCCTGCGGGCTGGACGGGCAAGCTGTGGGCGGTGCGGTACGGCATCGGGCTGGCACGCGCGCGTGACCCCGCATATCTGCTGCTGACGGACGCGGACATCGCGCACGCGCCGGACAGTCTGCGCGAGCTGGTGGCGGCGGCCCGCACCGGGGGCTTCGACGTGGTCTCGCAGATGGCGCGGCTGCGGGTGGCGAGCCTGTGGGAGCGGCTCGTGGTCCCGGCGTTCGTGTACTTCTTCGCGCAGCTGTATCCCTTCCGGTGGATCGGCCGGAAGGGAGCGCGTACGGCAGCGGCGGCGGGCGGCTGTGTCCTGCTGCGCACGGCTATGGCGGACAAGGCACGTGTCCCGGAGTCCATCCGGCACGCCGTCATCGACGACGTCGCGCTCGCGCGCGTGGTCAAGGGCTCGGGCGGTCATGTCTGGCTGGGGCTGGCCGACCACGTGGACAGCGTGCGTCCCTATCCGCGGCTGGGCGACCTGTGGCGGATGGTCTCGCGCAGCGCGTACGCCCAGCTGCGGCACAACCCGCTGCTGCTCCTGGGCACGGTCGCCGGGCTCGCGCTGGTGTACCTGGTGCCTCCGGCCGCCGTGGTCGTGGGGGCGGCCGGCGGGGACGCGGCGACCACGCTCCTCGGGGCGTCGGCCTGGGCGGTGCTGTCGGGAACGTACGTGCCGATGCTGCGCTACTACCGCCAGCCGCTGTGGCTCGCCCCGCTGCTGCCGTTCACCGCGTTCCTGTATCTGCTGATGACGGTGGACTCCGCCGTGCAGCACTACCGCGGGCGCGGGGCCGCGTGGAAGGGCCGCACCTACGCCCGTCCGGACGCCATGCCCGACGAGGGCTGAGCCCGGTCACTTGCGGCCGGGCGTCCAGTTCATGCCCCAGCCGTAGGCGCGGTCCATGGTCCGCTGCGGGCTCGACCCGCGGTCCGGGACCAGATACCGCGCCTCGCGCTGGACGATTAGGTCGCCGCCGGTGTTGGTGATCAGGGCGAGCGCGCACACCGGGGAGGCGACGGTGCACTCGTCGAGTGAGAACTCGATGGGGGCTCCGTGCTGCGGCTGGAGGGTGACGGTGGCGTGCAGGCCGGCGAAGGAACTGGCGCCCTCGTAGAGGGTGACGAAGACGAGGATGCGCCGGAAGTCGTGCTTGTGGTCGAGGTTGATGGTGAGGTTCTCACCACTGGCCGCGGCTCCGGTCCGGTCGTCGCCGTCGAGGTGGATGTACGGCGGCCGGTGGAGCGAGCCGAAGGCGTTGCCGAGGGCCTGTACGACTCCTTTGCGGCCGTCGGTGAGTTCGTACAGCGCGCACAGGTCGAGGTCGAGGTTGCCGCGGCCGCCCCACCGGCTGCCCCAGCCGGGCAACTGTGTGCGCATCTGCCAGTTGAGGTTCACTCGCATCGCACCGGAGGTGCCGCCCTGCTTGGCCAGCGAGACGGACGGGGCGGCCTTCGTGAGCGTGACCTTGGACAGGCGGACCGGCTGGGTGGCCGGCGCGGACGGAGCCGCGGGCGGCGGGGGCGGGGCCGCGGCGGGGCGCGGTGACGGCGAGGCCGGGGCCGCGGCGGGGCGCGGTGGCGTGGCGGCCGGGGCCTGTGCCGCCGCTGGTGCGGCGTGCTGGGGTTCGTCCACGGTGATGCCGAAGTCCGTTGCCAGACCTTCGAGTCCGCTGCTGTAACCCTGGCCGACGGCACGGAACTTCCAGCCGCCCTGGCGGCGGTAGAACTCGCCGAGCACGAAGGCCGTCTCCACGGTCGCGCCCGGGTTGTCGAAGCGGGCGACCACCTGGCCCGTGGCGGCGTCGGTGACCTCGATGTAGAGGTCCGGGACCTGCCCGAACGATCCGCCGTCCGCGGAGGCGGCGAGGACGATGCGCTCGACGGTGCCCTCCACGCGCGCCAGATCGGCCAGCAAGGTGTCGGTGACCCGCCCGCCGGTGGTCCGCTTGCCCTCGTGGCATACCGCGCCGGAGGAGTGGGCGGGCTGGTTGTAGAAGACGAAGTCCCCGTCGGACCGGACCTTTCCGGCCACGAGCAGCAGCGCCGAGGCGTCGGCGTCGGGCACTCCGGGACCGGAACGCCAGCCCAATTCGACGCGCAGCGCCGTGCTCGGCACCGGCGTGTTCGATCCTTTCGGCATTGACATGTCCGCCCCCATCGTGTCGGCTCCCGGTTTTCGCCCTCCGGCCGGGCCGTCCCGGCCCGTGTCATCCCTACCCGCACAACCTATTCCCGGGGCACAGCGCGCGCCCCCGAACGGCGCAGCAAGATCACCGGTCAACCGCCGGTAACCCCGTAAGAACCTGGCCTTTACACGATCCAAACGACGACAGGCGTCCCTTTTTGCCGAGTTCGCTCATATTGGGGATCCCAAGTCACTGCCGACACGGAAAACAACCCTCTTATCGGTCTCCCCAACCAGCACATCGTGGGCTTAACTTATGTGCCATGACCTCCCCCCGCTCCACTTATGGTGGCGGCTACTACTCCGCCTCCTTCCCGGACACCCCGATCTACGACTCGCTCGTGGCCGAACGGGGCACCCCGCAGATCGCCCCGATCCGGGTCCCCGCCGCCTACGACACGGGCAGCAGCCTCCCCGCCCTGCCGTCGGCCCTCCCCGCCCTCCCGGCGGCCCCGTCCGCACAGCCCCCCGCCTACGGCTACCCGCAGATGCAGCAGCCCGCACCGTTGCAGCACGCGCCCACGGCGTACATCCCGCAGCAGGCGAGCGCCCCGCGCGGCTATCCCGGTCCGCAGGCCCCGCAGCAGCAGCGACCCATGGCGGGCAACGGGTACGAGGCCATGCGTCCGGCCGCGCCGCGGCCCGCGCCGACTCCGTACCAGGACCCGTACAACAACCAGCAGTACCGCGGCTACTGACCGGCGCACCCCCGGCCGTCAGTGCCACCTGGCACGATGGACGGCATGGGAAACGCCGAAGTGCTGTCGATCCACGTCCATCCGGTCAAGGCGTTCCGAGCCGTGCCGCTCCGGGAGGCCGTCGTCGAGCCCTGGGGCCTGGCCGGTGACCGACGCTGGACACTGATCGACGACGGGGGAAAGGTCGTCACACAGCGCGAACAGCCGCGCCTCGCACTGGCCGCCGCCGAGCCTCTGGCCGGCGGCGGCGTTCGTCTGTCCGCACCCGGCCGGGCGCCGCTGACGGTCGAGGTGCCGAAACCGGCGGAGACCATACCGGTGACCGTGTTCGGCACGAAGGTGGAGGCGGTCCCGGCCGGCGCGGCCGCGCACGCCTGGTGCAGTGCCTATCTGGGGGCCGAGGTCCGCCTGGTCCACCTGGACGATCCGGCCACCCGCCGCCCGATCGACCCCGAGTACGCCCGGCCCGGCGAGACGGTGAGCTTCGCCGACGGCTATCCCCTGCTGGTCACCACGGTGGCCTCGCTGGACGCCCTGAACACGCTGATCGCCGAGGGGCGGAACGCCGACGAGGGCCCGCTGCCCATGAACCGGTTCCGCCCGAACGTCGTCGTCACCGGCACCGAGCCCTGGGCCGAGGACCACTGGACGCGGATCGCCGTCGGCGAGGTGGTGTTCCGGGCGCCGAGGCCGAGCGGGCGGTGTGTCGTGACCACCACCGACCAGGAGACGGCGGTACGCGGCCGGGAACCGTTGCAGACGCTGGCACGCCACCGCAGGATCGGCGGCAAGCTGCTGTTCGGTCAGAACCTCGTGCCCCTCTGCCCCGGCACGATCAGAGTGGGCGACCCGGTCCGGGTCCTGGAGCAGCCCGGGAGCGGCAGGCGGACAGCGGTCCGGCACTGATCCGGCGGGCCGGGAACCGGGGGCCGGGTCCCACCCGTTGAGGGAGCGTGAGAAATTCGTGAGACGCCGCGTGCGTCAGCCACCGCGGCGGAGGTGATGTCGATCGCCCCCGGTCCGGGCCGGGAACGAGAGCCGACGCGGGGGTTGCGGCGCACCGGAGGGGGGCGGGGACATGCGGGCACTCGACGGGCTGTGGCGCTGGCGGCACAATCCACTGCGCCGCACGACCGATCTGGCCGAGGCGTGGGTGGCCCTCGTCGCGCTGCTGCTGATCGCCGTGGTCGCACCCGTCCTGGGCTGTCTCGTCGGTGCCTGCGCCCAGGACTCGCTCCAGCGGTCCGCACGGCAGCAGCAGCACGCGCGCCGTCTCGTCCCGGCCACCGTGGTCCGGGAGCTGGGCGGCGCCCTGCCGGAGGCCGACCCCGAGACGACCTCCGGGCGCGAGGCCCGCAGCCGCGTGCTCGCGCGGTGGACCGCGCCGGACGGCACCCGGCGGTACGGCCCGGTCCTGGCGGACCTCACCTCCCCCCACCGAGGGGACCGTTTCGAGCTCTGGACCGACCCGCACGGCCGAATAACGACCCGCCCGCTGGACTCCGCCACGGCGACGGCGCACGCCGTGCTCGCCGGGCTTGGCACGGCTCTGCTGACCGCGGCCGTGGTCGAGAGCGGCCGCCGCCTGACCGTCTGGCGCCTGGTCCGCCGGCGGTACGCGCGCTGGGACCAGGCATGGGACCGGGCCGGCCCGGACTGGGGCAAGGCGGGCACCGGGAGCTGACGGGCTTCCGGCTCTGGTCAACCGGGCGTCGCGGCACACGCTACGGTGGACCGGCTGAAGCGCTGTCGGCGACGCCCCGCGGGTCCGTGACCCGGAGGCGAGCACATGTCCGGGGGCGCGAACGCGCTCACGCCCGGGCGCCGAGCACGGTCGCGGTCCGGGCACCGGCGGCCGTCCCGACGGACAGCGAGCCATCAGTACGACGAGGTGGGGGCACAGCAACGCCATGGCACAGGGCACGGTCCAGGTGACGCACACCGGTACGTCGCGGTGGCGGCGCCGCACGGGTGAGTACGCTTCGCTCACCGCCGCCCTGGAGGCCGCCGCCGACGGCGACGTCCTCACGATCGCCCCCGGCACGTACCGGGAGAACCTCGTCATCCAGCGGGCGGTGACGCTCCGTGGGCCCGAGGGCTCGTCCGGCTCGGTGCGGATCGCGCCCGTGGACGGGGTGCCGCTCACCGTGCGGGCCTCCGCCGTGGTGCAGGACCTGCACGTGGAGGGCCAGGACGCGGCGGCGCCCGCGCTGCTGGTCGAGGAGGGCACGCCCGAGCTGATGGACGTGCGGATCGTCACCCGGTCCGCCGCCGGCATCGAGGTGCGCGGTGGCGCCCGCCCGACCGTGCGCCGGTGCACCGTCGACAACCCGGCCGGCATCGGCATCGCCGTACTCGACGGCGGCGGAGGGGTGTTCGAGGAGTGCGAGGTCGTCGCGGCCGGGCAGGCGGGCGTGACGGTCCGTGGCGGGGCCCATCCGCGTCTGGAGCGCTGCCGGGTGCACCACGCCGCCGGCACCGGCCTCACCGCGACCGGTGAGAACTCCGCGCTGGAGGCGGTGGGGTGCGAGATCTACGAGGTGCGCGGCTCCGGCGTCCAGGTCACCCAGCGGGCCACCGCGCACCTGACGGACTGCGATGTGCACCGCACCACCGCCGACGGCATCACCATGGACACCGATGCGGTGCTCACGCTCGCCGACTGCCGCATCCACGACATCCCGGAGAACGCGGTCGACCTGCGCTCCCGCTCGGTGCTCACGCTGACCCGCACGACGGTCCGTCAGTTCGGGCGCAACGGCCTGTCGGTGTGGGACCCGGGGACCCGGGTGGACGCCAACCAGTGCGAGATCTTCGACAGCACCGGCGACTACCCGGCGGTGTGGGTGAGCGACGGGGCCACCGCCGTCCTCGACGCCTGCCGGGTGCACGATGTGCCGGACGCGCTGTTCGTGCTGGACCGCGGTTCCCGCGCGGACGTCGTCGACAGCGACCTGTCGCAGGTGCGCAACACGGCCGTGTCGGTGAGCGACGGGGCGACCGCGCAGCTGGACGACTGCCGGATCCGGGAGGCGGCCACCGGTGCGTGGTTCCGCGATCACGGCAGCGGCGGCACGCTCAACAACTGCACTCTGGACGGCACGCAGACCGGAGTGATCGTCACCAAGGGCGCCGACCCGACCATCGAGCGCTGCACGGTCGACTCCCCCGCCGAGGCCGGTTTCTACGTCTCCGCGGGCGGCCGGGGCAGCTTCCTGAACTGCCGGGTCACCGGGAGCGGCGGTTACGGCTTCCATGTGATCGACGGTTGCCGTACGACGCTGCGCAGGTGCCGTACGGAACGGTGCGCGCGCGGCGGGTACGAGTTCGCCGACGGAGGCCCGGACGCCGGCTCCGGGACGGGACCGGTCGTGGAGGACTGCACCAGCGACGAGAGCGGCGGTCCCCGGACGCCCGCGGGGCGGGAGCCGGCCGTGCAGACGGTGACGCAGGCCGCCGGGCTGCTGGGCGCGCTCCCGGGGCAGCGGGCGGCGGAGCAGGAGCCGGCCGTCGCCGACGCGGAACCGGCGACGGCACAGCGGACGTCGAAGGACGTGCTCGGGGAACTCGACGCGCTGGTGGGCCTGGAGAGCGTCAAGCGCGAGGTGCGGGCGCTGACCGACATGATCGAGGTGGGCCGGCGCCGGCAGCGGGCGGGGCTGAAGGCGGCCTCCGTCAAGCGGCATCTGGTCTTCACCGGTTCCCCCGGCACCGGCAAGACGACGGTCGCCCGGCTCTACGGCGAGATCCTCGCCTCGCTGCACGTGCTGGAGAAGGGCCACCTGGTGGAGGTGTCCCGGGTGGACCTGGTCGGCGAGCACATCGGCTCCACGGCGATCCGCACCCAGGAGGCGTTCCAACGGGCGCGCGGTGGTGTGCTGTTCATCGACGAGGCGTACGCGCTGTCCCCGCAGGACGCCGGCCGGGACTTCGGCAAGGAGGCCATCGACACGCTCGTGAAGCTGATGGAGGATCACCGGGACGCGGTGGTGGTGATCGTCGCCGGGTACACCGCGGAGATGGAGCGCTTCCTCTCCGTCAACCCGGGCGTGGCCTCCCGCTTCTCCCGCACCATCACCTTCGGCGACTACGGCCCCGAGGAGCTGCTGCGGATCGTGGAGCAGCAGGCCGAAGAGCACGAGTACCGGCTGGCGCCGGGCGCGTCCGAGGCGCTGCTGAAGTACTTCACGGCGATCCCGAAGGGGCCCGCGTTCGGCAACGGCCGTACCGCCCGGCAGACGTTCGAGGCGATGGTGGAGCGCCACGCGAGCCGCGTCGCCCAGTTGCCCGACCCGACCACCGACGACCTGACCCTGCTGTTCGCGGAGGACCTGCCGGAGCTGCCCTAGCGGCCCGGTTGCGGCGATCCGTTGCGCTGAGCGGCCCGGCTGCGGCGATCCGCTGCACTGAGCGACCCGGCTGCGGCGATCCGCTGCCGGGAGGACCTCTGGCCGCAGGCGCTACAGGTTGTCTCCCCAGCCGCCTTGGATCATGGTCTGGAACGCCCACTCGCCGTCCCGCTTGAGCAGGATGTCGGCGTACCGGAGCTGCTGGGAACAGCCGTCCGCGGTCATGGTCGAGTCCGTGAAGACCACGGCCATGGAGGGGGACAGGAACACCGGGGTGCGGGCGGATTCGAAGGTGATGTCCTGGTCCCCCTCACCCAGCACCTGGGTCATGGTCGCGATGAACCGGTCCCTGTCCCACTGCGCCGATCGGCCATGGCCCGCAGCATCGTCGCTGACGAGGTTGAGCGGAAACACGGCCATGTCCGCCATGCGCTGGATGTCACGCTTGCCGCTCGCGGCGTCGTACTCCGCGAACCAGGCGTCCAGGCTCGCGCGGTCTTCGGTCGTCGGGGTGTAGCCGGTGTCGGGCAGGAGGGTCATACGGGCTCCTTGACGGGAAGCGATCACGAGCGGGTAGTCAAGTTCAACTAGTGGACTACGCCAGGAAAGTACGCCTGACGAAGAGGTTAGTCAAACTTGATTAGTTGGGATACGTGGCCTTGCCGACGCTGACGAAGGGAAGATCGGTCAACCGGTGTCTAGGCGCTGGCCCGGCAGTTCCGGGCGCAGGCGAGTCAGGAGGGTGGCTCGTGCGCGGGTGAAGACGGGGTCCGACTGGTAGGCGGAGTGGCCGAGGATCGGAGCCGGCAGCGGGTGGTCGGCGGTTCGGCCGTAGGCGCGGGGGTCCGGCAGCGGGTCGTGGTCGACGTCCGGGGTGGCGTCGTCGGGGACGCGAACCGGGCCGCCGATGGGGTCGGTTCGGCGATACAGGTTGCGCCAGCAGGCGATGTCGTGGTGCAGGGCGGCGAGCGCCGGCGGGCCGAAGTGGGCCGGGAACCAGCGGCCGTACAGGCGCTCCAGCGGGGAGCCGTAGGTGAGCAGGGCGACCCGTCCACGTACGGACGGCGGCAGTTGCCAGGCCGCCGCCGCGGCGAGGACGCTGCCCTGCGAGTGCCCGGACAGCACCAGCCGGCCGCCGGTGCGCCGGATCCAGGTGGCCATGCGCCAGGTCAGATCCGGCACCGCGCGCTCGGCGTAGCAGGGCGGTGCGAAGGGGTGGGCGGCGCGCGGCCAGAAGGTGCCGACGTCCCAGAGGATGCCGATGGTCCGCCGCGCCGAGGCGTCCTTGTAGGCGCGCCTGCCCCAGGTCACGAAGAGCAGGAAGCCGAGTCCGACCAGCCAGGAGCCCAGCGCCTGCGAGGTCTCGGCCACGGCCTGGACGACATGGTGGGTGCGGCGCGCCGCCCCGTCGGGCGTCTTCCCGGTGACCAGGGCACCGGCCAGCGCCGCTGCGCCCAGCAGGAGGGTGGCGGCGGCGATGACGGTGACGACGAGGGGCACCCGGTCGGTGAGGGTGGCCATGGCCCGGGCGTGGGCGATGGCGCGGGTGCGGGACGGATCCTCCGGTTCGCCGGGGTGTTCGAGGCGCACGCGGGCACGTTCGGCTCGGGCGAGCCGGGCGGTGCGTACCGCGAGCAGCGCGGCCAGGAGCAGCAGGACCACGAAAATTGGCGGAATGGCCGACGCCTGCCAGGTCAGCAGTACCGGCGGTCCGGGGAGCAGGGCGCGGGTGCCGTCCAGCCAGTCGGCGACGCGCTGGGCGACTCCGCCGGACATCACTCCGCCCAGCGCGCAGGCGAGCATCGCGACGGCGGGACCGCCGAGGCCCCGCATCCCGGCGCGCGGGTCGGGGCGGCCCCGGTGCAGATCCCCGGCCACGGCGCCGAGGACGACGACGAGTGCACCCTGGGCCAGCATGAGCGCGCCGAAGGCCGGGTCCCCGGGCAGCCGCCCGGTGGACTGCCAGCCGGGCCGGGACCAGCCGGCGTACACCAGACCGAGCAGCAGCAGGGCGAGCGCGCCGAGCGCCAGCGACCGTACGAGGTACCGGTCGAGCCGCTGATCGAGCCGGTTCTCGCTGCGGCCCCGGCGGCAGACGACCACCACCACCGCGACCGCCCAGGCCAGCAGGGCCGCGGCCAGCAGCAGGCCGAGGCCGTCCAGGACCGGTGGGCCGCCTGGCCGTCGGTCGAAGCGGACCGCGGGGGTGGCGACGGCGCCGGCCACCGTGAGCAGACCGGCCGCGGTGTGCGCCGCACGCAGCCGGGCAACCAGCCGGCGCCCGTACCAGAAGCCGGGCCGGACCAGCGCACTTCCGTGGGCGTCGGCGTCCGACTCGACCACGTCGGCGCCCGGCGCGGGGGCGTGTGTGCCCGACTCGGGGGCCTGGGCGCCGGTTGCGGGATCGTGGGTGCCCGCGTGTTCCGGTCCGGAGTCGGCCGGCAGGGGCCGGTGGGACTCGTACGCGTTCCAGGTGCGGTGGGAGAGGTACCAGAGCAGGACGGTCAGCGCGGCCGGCAGCACCGCGGCGACGGCCAGCCGGCGGCCGGGCGCGCTCCACCAGCCGCCGGATCCGGCCGGCGCCCCGGGAGCCGCGGGCGCCAGGAAACCCAGCCAGGAGTGGCGGCGGACGCAGCCCTGGGCGCCCGCGCACTGCCAGGCCACCAGGTCGAGTGCCACCTCACAGGCGGCGGCCACCAGCAGCACGGTCAGGGTGAGGGCGGAGAGCCGGACGAGGAGGCCGTAGAGCCGGACGGTGCGCGGCCGGCCGGGTGCGGCGGGGCGCATCCAGTGGGCGAGGTTGACGACCATGAACGGCAGCAGCAACAGCCACAGGGCGCGGCTGCCGTCGCCGGAGGTGAGGTTGCACCAGACGTACGCCTCCCGGACCGGTCCACGCCCGGAATCCTTCCCAGGGTCTCCTCCGGACTCCCCCTCGGCTCCCGGACCGTCCGGAGCGGGCCCGGCGTCCTCGGCGCGCCGGAAGACGGCGGCCGTGTCATCGCCGGTGACCCGGACCGTGCGCGGGTCACCGAGCATCTTCTCGGGCGTGGTGCCGCCAACCCCGTGCACCAGCAGTTCCAGATCGCGCCCCTGCTCCACCGGCCGACCCGCCTGCCACCCGGCGGCCCGCTCCTCGTACGGCCCGACGGCCTCGTCCGCGGACGATCCCACCGCCTGATCCGAGCGCGGCCCCACCGCCTCGTCCGCGTACGGTCCCACCGCCTGATCCGAGCGCGGCCCGATCGCCTCGTCCGCGTACGGCTCGGCCACCTGATCCGCGCGCGGCCCGACCACCTGACCCGCGCGCGGCCCGGCCACCTCGTCCGCGTGTAAGCCGCCTGCCTGATCCTCGAGCGCCCCGACGGCCCGGGCTTCGCACGTCCCGGCGGTCGTGTCCTCGTAATGCTCCGCAGGCCCGTTCGCGTCCCGGCCTGTGGGCCCGTTCGCGTTCCGCCCCGCGGGCCCGTTCGCGTGCCGTCCCGCGGGTCGCTCCTCGTGCCGCCCGCTGGGGCGGTCCTGTGCACGTTCCACTGTTCTCGCACTTCCCCCGTGACGCCCGGACGTCTGTGTCGTGCGCGCTCCAGGATCTCCGGTCCGGCGCTCGCTCACACCTCTCGTCACGGAATCTCCCCGATCCGGGTGACGACGAGCGCGGCGGCCACGGTCCGAGGGGCGGTGACCCGGGCCGGCAGGTGGTGGCGCAACCGGCGCCGACCCGTGAAAGGATGGGACGCCCGCGCACTGCCGGACGGATGGAACTTCCTGGTCGGAGCCGGTGCGCCGGACGTGTCGGACGGTTGGCGGCGAAAGGACCGGAGCGTACGTGAGTGAGAATCAGAACCTCCTCGCGGAGCAGCGTCGCGCCCTGATCCTGGACGAGGTCCGGCGCCGGGGCGGGGTGCGGGTGAACGAACTGACCCGCAAGCTCGGCGTCTCGGACATGACGGTGCGCCGCGACCTGGACGCGCTGGCCCGCCAGGGCGTGCTGGAGAAGGTGCACGGCGGTGCGGTCCCGGTGGTCGAGGCGAGCACGCACGAGCCGGGGTTCGAGGCGAAGTCGGGGCTGGAGCTGACCGCCAAGGAGGACATCGCCCGCGCCGCGGCCCACCTGGTCAGCCCGGGGGCGGCGATCGCCCTGTCCGGCGGTACGACGACGTACGCGCTCGCCCAGCACCTGCTGGAGGTGCCCGACCTGACCGTGGTGACGAACTCTGTGCGGGTCGCGGACGTCTTCCACGCCGCGCAACGCACCTCGGGGCAGCGGCAGGGGTCGGCCACGGTGGTCCTGACGGGCGGGGTGCGTACCCCGTCGGACTCGCTGGTGGGGCCGGTGGCGGATCAGGCGATCGCCTCGCTCCACTTCGATCTGCTCTTCCTCGGCGTGCACGGCATATCGGTGGAGGCCGGCCTGTCGACGCCGAACCTCGCGGAGGCCGAGACCAACCGGCGGCTGGTGCACTCCGCGCGCCGGGTCGTGGTGGTCGCCGACCACACCAAGTGGGGCACGGTGGGCCTGAGTTCCTTCGCCGCGCTGGATCAGGTGGACACACTGGTGACCGACGCCGGCCTGCCCGCCGAGGCGCGCACGGAGATCGCCGAGCACCTGCGGGTGGTCGTGGCGGGCGAGGAAGACGGCACAGACATCTGAGATGCCGTCAGCTATGGTGACCCCGCCCGGTCGACCGCGCTGCGGCAGTGGCACAAGGGGGTTGCGTCCATGGCTCGTCGTCTGCGCCCGGTGGATCTCGACTTCGTCGGGTCCGCGCCCGTACGTCTGGTCTTCGCGCGCGACATCTCCGCCTCCCCCGAGCAGGTCTTCCACGCGCTCGCCGAGGACGTGCCCGGATGGCCGCAGTGGTTCTCGGCGGTGACGCTCGCCCGGCCCACCGACGGCGGCGCCGGTCGGGAGATCCGGCTCCGGGGCGGGACGCGGTTCGCGGAGACGGTGCTGGTGTCGAAGGCGCCCGAGGTGTACGCCTACCGCGTCGACACCACCAACGCGCCGGGCGCCCGTGCCCTGGCCGAGGAGTGGCGCCTCACTCCTCGCGGCACCGGCACCCGGGTGCAGTGGACCTTCGCCGCCGACGGGCCGGCACCGTTCCGGTTCGTCCTCGGACTGGCCCGGGCGGGTCTGGGGCGTGCCTTCCGCAACGCGGTGACGTCCCTGGACCGGCGCGTGACCGTGCGCTGATCAGGTGGTGCCGCGGGCCGTCAGCCCCTGTCCCGTTCCCAAACGGGGGCGCCGGCGGGATCCCCGCTCCCTCGTCGTACGCCGGCCCGTACGACCCCCGCACCGGCTGACCGTACGACCCCTCGCACCGGCCGCGTCAGACCCGGAAGAGGCCCAGGAAGGTGCTCCACAAGCCCTTCTTCCCGGCCGGTTCAGACCCGGAAGACGTCCAGGAAGGTGCTCCAGAAACCCTTCTTCCTGGCCGGTTCCTGGCGCGCAGCGGCCGTGGGCGCCGCGGGCAGCGGCTGTTCCGCGGCGGCGGACACGGTCCGGCCCTGCACCGCGACGGCCATGCGGGTGGCCGGCGTCGGGCTGAAGGCCACGGGCAGCGCGACCAGTGCCCGGTGGAACGGGCCCGGCCGCCACTCCAGTTCCTTCTCGTGGACGGCCAGCGTCAGATCGGGCAGGGCGTTGAGGATCTTCTCGATCGCGGTGACGGCGATGACCTGCGCCGGATCCTTGGCCGGGCAGGCGTGCGGGCCGGCTCCCCAGGCGAGGTGGGCGCCCTTGCTGTGCGTCCGGCGGGCCTCGGCGAGCGCGGGATCGCTGTTGGCCGCGGCGAAGCTGATCACGACCGGCGTGTTGGCCTCGGCCACCACTCCCCCCAGGTCCACGTCCTGGAGCGGGTAGTGGGTGGCGTAGTTGGCGATGGGCGTCTGGTCCCACAGGACGTGGTCGATCGCCTCCTCGATCAGCAGCCCGGAGTCGCGTCCGCTGGTACCGGGCGACAGCAGCAGGAGCAGGGCGTTGCAGATCAGGTTGCGCTCGGGTTCCACGCCGGCGCCCATCAGAATGACCAGCTGGTCCCTGAGTTCCTCGTCGGTCAGTCCCGCGGGGTGCTGGATCAGCCACGAGGTGACGTCGTCACCGGGCTGGCGCCGCTTGAGGGCGACCAGCTCCATGAGGCAGGCGTTGATGTCCTCGCTGGCGCGCTGGGCGTCGTTGCCGTCGAACATCGCCGACATGGCGCTGGTGAGAGTGTCACCGATGTCCGGCGGGCAGCCGAAGAGCTTGTTGAACAGCAGCAGCGGCAGCAGTTTGGCGTAGTCGTTGAGGAGGTCGGCGCGGCCCCGCTCGCTGAACCGGTCGATGAGGTAGTCGGCGATGGGTTCGACGTCCCGGCGGACGCGGGTGATGTTGAGCCGGGCGAGGCTGTCCGTGACGGCCTTGCGCAGCCGCAGGTGCACGGCGCCGTCGGTGAACAGGCAGTTGGGCCGGTACGCCATCATCGGCAGCACCGGGCTGTCCAGCGCGATCCGCCCTTCGTTCAGCGCCTTCCAGCGACGGGAATCCCGGGCGAAGAGCGTGGAGTTCTGCAGGACGCGCAGCGCCGTCTCGTGGCTCACGACCAGAGTGGCGTCGACGCCGGGCGCGAGTTCGACCGGCCCGGCCGGACCGTGGGCGCGCAACCGGTCGTAGATCTGCTGGGGATCCGCGGCGAACACCGCGTCGTGCATGGGGCATCCGGCACCGGCGGAGGCGGGGGCTGACTGGCGGTCCATGGGGTTCCTTCTGCTGGCTCCGGGCCGGGGGTCCGGACGGATGGTCTTGTCGGGCGGCTCGGGCGCGGGGGGATGGTGTGTCAGGCGGCTCGGGTGAGCAGGTGACGCACGAGGGCGATGAGCGCGAGGGCGGAGGACTGCCGGTCGCGTGCGTCGCAGTAGACGACGGGGGTGTCCGGGAGCAGGTCGAGAGCCTCGCGCACCTCCGCCTCCTCGTACGCATGGCTCGGTCCGAAGCTGTTGACCGCGATGGCGTACTCCAGGCCGTACCGCTCGACGAGGTCGATGACGGGGAAGGTCTCCTCCAGCCGGGCGGGATCGACCAGGAGCAGCGCACCCAGCGCGCCGCGGGCCATGTCCTCCCACAGCTGCATGAAACGCTGCTGTCCGGGGGTGCCGAACAGATACAGCACGAGGTCGTCGCTGAGGGTGAGGCGGCCGAAGTCCAGGGCCACGGTGGTGGTGGTCTTGTCCGTCACGCCCCTGAGGTCGTCCACGTGCAGGGACGCCTGTGTCATCTTCTCCTCGGTGCGCAGCGGGGTGATCTCCGACAGCGAGCCGATGAACGTCGTCTTGCCCACGGCGAAGTGCCCGACGACCAGGATCTTGGCAGCGTTGGTCACCGCGCTGGAGACGTAGATGGATCCAGGGGCCGTCTCAGCCGATGAGGGATTGGAGTCCATTCAGAACCTTCTCGAGGGTCGCTCTGTCAACGTTCTGAGCCCGGGGCGGCTCGGCGCGGCGCAGGAGGTGGCCCTGCTCGGATAAGTCGGTCAGCAGCAGCCGGGCCACCCCCACCGGCAGCCCCAGGTGTCCGGCCACCTCGGCGACCGACAGGTAGCCGCCCGCGCACAGGTTCCAGATCGCCATCACTTCGGGGCCGGCTCCCAGCGGAGGGGTCCGCTCGGGAGCCAGGGTGACCAGGGTGTGCAGCGCCAGGTCGTCCGAGTCCGGCAGGGTCCGGCCGCCGGTGATGACGTAGGAGCGGACGAAGTCGCTGGTGACGGAGGCTTCCTCACCGGGCCTTGTCATGCGCCGGCACCGTTGTCCGACCGGGGCGGCACGCTCATCGCCTTGCTCAGACCGGCCACCGTCTTCTGCATACGGAAGGACATGGCTTCCATGTCGACGTCCAGCGCGGCCGAGACGGCGAGGTACGAGCCCTGGCCGGCGGCGATCAGGAAGATCCAGCCGCCGTCGTACTCCAGCAGCGTCTGCTTCCAGATGCCGTGTCCGGCTCCGACGAACCCCGCGACGGCGCGGCTCAGCGACTGCATCGAGCTCATCGCGGCGGCGTTGGTCTCCGCGTCGTCCCGCCCGATGTCGTCCGAGCGCTGCAACAACAGGCCGTCGCCCGAGACGAGGATGGCGTGCCGGGCTCCGCGCACCTCGAGCACATCGTTCAGCACCCAGGACAGGTCGGTCTTCACTTGTTGTCAGGTCCTTCCGTGGTGTTCGTGGTGCGCCCGAGCTGGGTTCCGCGCGCGAACGCCCCGAGCCGCGAGGCCGTCACCTCGCTGGCCGGCTCGGGCGTCTCCTCCTGACCGGCGCTGTCGAGGGCCGGGACCACCGTGACCGAGCCGTTGCGGCGCCGGCGTTTGGGCAGACCTCCCGAGGTCGTTCCCACCACGTGCGAGGGACCCACGACCGGGACCGGCGCGAGACGCTGCGGTGCGGCCTCCGGGCCCGCGGTGTCCTGGACGTCGGCCGCGGGGGCCGGGGCGTCGGCCGCGAGGAGGCTTTCGGGCACACGAATCACTGCACGCACTCCGCCATAGGGGGATACGGAGCCGACGGAGACGGCGAAGCCGTAGCGGGCGGCGAGCATGCCGCACACGGCGAAGCCGAACCGCGGCGGATCGCCGAGACCGGTGATGTCGACGGGACCGTCGACGGACAGCAGCGACGCCGCCCGGTCCTTGGTCTCCTGGTCCATGCCGAGGCCGGCGTCGTCCACGATGAAGCACACGCCGGTGGGTACGGTCTGGATGTTGACCTCGACCGGCGTGCCGGGCGCGCTGTAGTTCGTGGCGTTGTCCAGCAGTTCGGCCAGGACGACGGCCACCGGCTCGACCGCCTTGCCGATGAGCGAGACGTTGACCTGCGAGTGGACGCTGACCCGGTTGAAGTCCCGGATCCTGCCCTGGGCGCTGCGGGCGACGTCGTACACGGTGGCGGCGCCCTCGCGCCTGCCCAGCCAGCCGCCGCACAGCACGGAGATGCCCTTGGCGCGGCGGCCGAACTGGCTGCCGGTGTGGTCGACCGTCATCAGGTCGGCCAGGACGTCCGTGGTGTCGCCGTACTTCTTCAACAGGTCGTCGAGGAGTACTTGCTGCTCCTCGGCGAGCGACTGGAGGGTTCCCATCGCGGACTTCAGCACCGCTTTGGTGGCCGCCTCCGCGTCCGCCCGTACGTCGGCGAGGTCCCGCTGATGCTGCGAGGACAGCGTGGCGATGTGCGCGTGGAGCTGACCCACGTCGCCGCGGGCCTCTCCCAGTCCTGTCTCCAGGTCCTTCCTCGTTCTTCGGAGAGCCATGTTGGTTCTCCGGGCCCGCATCACTGCGGCGACCGCAGTGATGAGCACCACCAGCAAGATCCACAGCAGTGGATCCGTGGTCAATGACGTCATGAGACTCTCTTCAAGTCGCATCGCGCCGGGAGCGTGAAGAGCGCGATGGTGCCTTTGACTGTCCCCCAGACGCGTTCATGACACGCCGTCAGCCCACTGAAAAGTGGGATGATCTTATCAGTCACCCAGACACAACCGGCTTGCCCCGGACGCCAATTGAGACGTCACCAAACCCACACACCCTCGACACCCGCCCGTCGGGCAGCGGTCACCCGGGAGCGAGGCCGGACTCAGTGCGGCCACACCCCTGTCGCCAGGAACGAGTCGATCGCCGCCGTGTACGGCGCGATGTCCATGCCCTGCTCCGCGAGCCACGCGTCCGAGTAGTACTTGTCCAGGTACCGGTCCCCCGGGTCGCACAGCAGGGTGACGACACTGCCCGTACGGCCCTCGGCCACCATCTCGGCCACGATCTTCAGCGCGCTCCACAGTCCGGTGCCCGTGGAACCGCCCGCCTTGCGGCCGATGGCCCCCTCCAGCGCCCGCACGGCGGCGACACTGGCGGCGTCCGGGACCTTCATCATCCGGTCGATCGCCCCGGGCACGAAGCTCGGCTCCATGCGCGGCCGGCCGATGCCCTCGATCCGGGAGCCGCAGTCACAGGTGACGTCCGGGTCCGCGGTGGTCCAGCCCTCGAAGAAACAGGAGTTGTCCGGATCGGCCACACAGATACGGGTGTCGTACTGCATGTAGTGGACGTAGCGGGCGAGGGTCGCCGAGGTGCCGCCGGTGCCCGCCGTGGCGACGATCCAGGCCGGCTCCGGGAACCGCTCCAACCGCAGCTGCCGGAAGGTGGATTCGGCGATGTTGTTGTTGCCGCGCCAGTCCGTGGCCCGCTCGGCGTAGGTGAACTGGTCCATGTAGTGGCCACCGGTCTCCATCGCGAGGCGGGCGGACTCCTCGTACATCTTCCGGGAGTCGTCCACGAAGTGGCACCGGCCGCCATGGAACTCGATCAGACGGATCTTCTCGGCGCTGGTCGTACGCGGCATGACCGCGATGAAGGGCACGCCGATCAGCTTCGCGAAGTATGCCTCGGAGACCGCCGTCGAGCCGCTGGACGCCTCGATGACCGGGTGGTCCGGGCGGATCCAGCCATTGCACAGGCCGTAGAGGAACAGGGAACGGGCGAGCCGGTGCTTGAGGCTGCCGGTCGGGTGGGTGGACTCGTCCTTCAGGTAGAGGTCGATACCCCACCGCTCGGGCAGCGGGAAGCGCAGCAGGTGCGTGTCCGCCGATCGATTGGCGTCGGCCTGAACCTTGCGGACGGCCTCTTTCAGCCAACTGCGGTAGGCGGGGTCGCTGCGGTCGACGTCGAGGGTGGCGCCGGCCCTGGTCTGGGGGGTGGTGCTCACGGAGGGGCTCCTTACGCTCGTCGCCGACGGCGCCTCACGCGGGCCGGCATGTCGAGCATAAGCACCTTTCACACGCCTTCCCACCTGCATAAACGCACCTTTGAGCCACCCAAAGACGCCCTGGGGCACAGACGTGCGAGCCGGCTGGGGGCGCATGGACGCAAGTGCTCCGGGCGGCCGCCGCGGGCGCCCCGCGCGTACTGGTGCTCCACGCCTCGCCGGGGCAGACTGCACGCGACGGGACGGCCCGTCCCGAACGGGGGCGCACACGGAACCACGGAGACACCGCGGGACGAACCACGGAGACACCGCAAGGGGGCGGCGAGACATGGCGGAGGCGGAGTTCACGGCCACAGGCGTGCGCATAGGCAAACGCCTGCGTTCGCTCACCCGGGCCGGACAGGTCCGGATCAGCGACGGCAGGCTGCAGTTGCTCAACAGCTACGGCAGCGAGATCGACAGCGCGCCGGTGCAGGCGGTGCGCGCCTCCACACCGTGGTTCGTCCCGGACGACCGGGCACTGGCCGACGTCAACGGCACGCGGTACCTGCTGACGCTGGGCGAACACGACCCCGCCCCCGGCCGGCCGGGGCCGCCCGCGGCACGGCGGTTCGTCGAGGCGGTCCGCCGGGCGGCGGGAGAAGGGAGTGGCGGCTGAGCGGCGGATGTCGCGGCGAGTTGCGGGAGCGCTTCCGCTGCGTCACGCTGGTCTCACGTCACTCTGGGTTTACCGGCGATAACGCTGCGAACCAGCCCGCCGGCCACGACAGCAGGCGGACGTTTGGACGCAAGCACCCTGCTGGATCCGTTGTTCTCCGTGTTTTTTCCGGTTCCTCCGGACCTCACATCGGGGAGTCGCAGCCGTGATCAGTCATCCAAGCAGGCACTGCACGGTGGAGCTCCAAGCCCTGCCGTCGCGGATCGGCCAGGTCCGCAGAATCGTATCTGCGCAGTTGCGCTACTGGCATCTGGACCCATTGATAGACCGGGCCGCGCTCGGTGTGACGGAGCTGCTGAGCAACGTCCACCGGCACGCCAGGCCCGACAAGTCGTGCACCGTCGAGCTGGAGCTGCTGCCGGACCGGCTCACGGTCTCGGTGCGCGACCACGATCCCCGTCTTCCGGTACCGGCCGACGCGACGGCCGCGCCGGACACCACGCCGCTGGCCACGTGCGGACGCGGCCTGGCGATGGTGGCCGCGGTGAGCGAGAGCTGGGGTGCGCGGCCGGACGGCGAGAACGGCAAGGTCGTGTGGTTCACGCTGCCGGCTCCGGTTCTGACCGGCGGCCATCCGGCACGCTCGCCGCGGGGAGCGGGACGGCCGACGGCCGCGCCCGCGCCTGTCTCGGCGGGGGCTGGAGTGCCGTCGGGTGTTCCGTCCGGGGCTCCGGTCCCGGCAGGTGCCGTGGTTCCGTCCGGGGCTCCTGTCCCGGCAGGTGCCGTGGTTCCGTCCGGGGCTCCTGTCCCGGCGGGGGTCGCGGTTCCCCTCGGGGCTCCCGTTCCGGCGGGCGCCGTGGTCCCTTCCGGGGTTCCCGTCCGGGCGGATGCCCCTGTTCCAGCGGGCCTTTCCGTTCCCACAGGGGCCGGGGCTCCGTCGGGGGCCGCTGCCTCCTCGGGGACCAGGGCTCTCTCGGGGGCCGCTGCCTCCTCGGGGACCAGGGCTCCCTCGGGGACCAAGGCTCCCCTGCGGGCGGGGGCCGAGGTGTCAGCAGGGGCGGCTTCCGCGCCCGCCGTCGGGCCCGTGCCCGCCGTGGGGCCCGTCTCGCCCGCGGCCGGGCCGCCGACTCCCGTCCGGTCCGTCGTCCCCGGATGACCGGGCCGCGACCGGCCCCGTGCCGCCTGTCCCCGTCCCGGCCCCTCCGGCACTACGGCGTACGCCGGCCCGCGCGGTGCGCGGGCCGGTCGGCGTCCACCACGCGGGCCGCGGCCCGTTTCGCGGTGGTGGTCATGCCGCGCCGCTCTTGCCCACGCGGCCGAAGTGCTCCTCCAGGACGGACAGGCGGCGCCAGTACTCGTCCTCGTCGATCTCCCCGGAGGCGAAGCGGCGGCCGAGGAGCGCTAGCGGCGAGTCGCCCGCCGGGCGTTCCGCGCCCACCGGCCGCCAGGGGGCGCCGCGCCCCCGCCAGGCGGTGCGGCGCAGGACCGTGACGGCGCCGACCGCGACGGCCGCCCAGATCAGCGGGAAGAACAGGATCCACGGGCCGGGGCCGCCGTCCCAGCCGGCCAAAGTCTGCATGTCGCGTCGTCTCCCTCGTCGGTGGGGTCTTCGGGTGATGTCCCGAGACTCCCCCCGGCAGGGGGTCCGGGTCGTCGTGCGGCCGGCGGCACCGCTCGTACCTCCCGGGGAGTACGGGGGCGGGACGCGGCTACTTCCGGCGGGCTCACGCGTTCACGTACCGACGGACTGGCGAACTGTAACTACTAGTATGTACAGTGGGCGCATGAGCACCTCGGAGCGACTGATCGAGTCCACCCGCGAGCTGCTGTGGGAGCGCGGGTACGTGGGCACGAGCCCCAAGGCGATCCTGGAGCGGGCGGGGGCCGGCCAGGGCAGCATGTACCACCACTTCAAGGGCAAGCCCGACCTCGCCCTGGCCGCGATCCGGCGCACCGCGGAGGAGCTGCGGGCCACCGCCGAGGCCGTTCTGGGCGGTCCGGGCACGCCGTACGAGCGCATCGAGGCGTATCTGTCGCGCGAGCGTGACGTACTGCGCGGCTGCCCGGTCGGCCGCCTCACCATGGATCCGGACGTGATCGCGAGCGAGGAGCTGCGCGCGCCGGTCGACGAGACGATCGCCGCCATCCGTGAGCGCATCGCGGCGATCGTCGAAGAGGGCAAGGTGCAGGGGCAGTTCGCGCCCGGACTGGACGGGCAGGAGATCGCCGCCGCCGTCCTCGCGACCGTGCAGGGAGGCTATGTCCTCGCCCGCGCCTCCGGGTCAGCCGCCGCGTTCGACGCCGGTGTGCGCGGTCTGCTGTCCTTGCTCGCGCCGTCGACTCCGGGACGGGGGAAGTGAGTCACGTGCACATCACCGGACGGCGTCCTGAGCCGACGGCCGACCACACCGGCGCCGGCCGACCACGCGTCGGCCACCCGGTGCCGACCGGCCCGGCGCCGACCGGCCTCGCATCGACCACCCTGACGCCGGGACGTCCGGCGCCGGACGTCCCGGCCCCTGCCATACCGCCTGACCATGCCCATCACGACGGAAGAAACCCCTGATGCACGCGATGCAGTACGAGTTGACTCTCCCGGCCGACTACGACATGGACATCATCCGCGCCCGGGTGGCCCGCGTCAGCCCGCTGCTGGAGGACTGGGATGGCCTCGGACTCAAGACGTACCTGGTGCGTGAGCGAGGAGTGCACGGATCGCCGGTGAACCAGTACGCGCCGTTCTACCTGTGGAACACGGTCGAGGGCATGAACCGCTTCCTGTGGGGCGGCGCGTTCCAGCGGCTCGCCGACGACTTCGGCAGACCCGCGGTGCGGCAGTGGACCGGTCTCGGCTTTGCCGAAGGCAGCGGCGCACGGCCGGCGTTCGCGGTGCGGAGGCGTCGGTCCGTGCCGGAGGGGGTCGAGTTGACGTCCCTGATGGAAGACGCGGTGGCCGAGACGGAGCGCCTGGCGGCGCAGGACGGTGCCGTGCTCGCGGGGTCGGCCGTGGACGCGCACCGCTGGGAACTGGTGCACTTCTCGCTCTGGGAGCACGACACCCCCCAGGCCGACGGTGACGTCTTCGAGGTGCTGCACCTGTCCGCACCCGGCCGTGACCGGCTCCCGCGCGGGCGGCAGTGGTGACACACGTCCGTACGGTCCTCGGGGACCTCCGGCCCGGCGCACTGGGCGTGTGTGACGCGCACGACCATCTCTTCCTGCGCAGCCCGCAGTTGCCGGGTCAGGAACTGGACGACGTCTCCGCCGCGCGGGCCGAGCTGGCGGCGTTCCACGCCGCGGGCGGCGCGGCCGTCGTGCAGTGGACGCCGCACGGCATGCGACGGCGGGCGGCGGACCTGCCGGCACTGTCCCGGGCCACCGGGGTGCGGATCGTCTGCGCCACCGGCCTGCGCCAGGCGACGCACTACGACCCGGAGTTGCTCGGCCGGCTGCGCGGTGGACGGCTGGCCGGGCTGTTCGTGTCCGAACTCACCGAGGGCATCGGGACGACAGGGGTACGGGCCGGTCTGATCAAGGTGGCGGGCGGCTTCCACGGGCTCGACGCGCACGCCCGCTGGACCATGACTGCGGCGGCCGAGGCGCACCGTGCCACCGGCGCGCCCATCGCCGTGCACCTGGAGCTGGGCACCGGCGCGCTGGACGTGCTGGACCTGCTGTGCGGTGAGTTGGGGGTACCCGGGGAGCGGGTGATCCTGGGACACCTGAACCGCTCCCCCGACCCGGTCGTGCACCGGCAGGCCGCCGCGTCGGGCTGCTGGCTGGCCTTCGACGGACCGTCCCGCGCCCACCACGCGACCGACCGGTGGATGCCGGAGGCGGTACGGGCGCTGGCGGAGGCGGGGTTCGGGGACCGGCTGCTGCTCGGCGGGGACACCGTGGTCGCCGGGGCGCGCTCGGTCGACGGCGGGCCCGGGATGCCGTACCTGATGCGCCGGGTGCGGCAGCGGCTGGCGGAGGCGGTGGGCGCGGAACTGGTGGACCGCATGCTGGGGGAACATCCTGGGCGGGCGTTCGGGGCCGACTGGACATGAGCGCGCTGCCGGCCCGATCGTGCGGGACTCCGTCCCGCCGGGCGGTTGCGTCGGTGCGCGCGATCAGGAGGATGGGGCGGGGGACCACCGACCGCCCCGGAGGGACGAGACACCATGGCGCTGGAGATGCGCACCCGCTGTGAACGCTGTGGGACCGCCGCGCTGCCGCCGGACGGGACGGCCCGCATCTGCTCGTACGAGTGCACGTTCTGCGAGGCGTGCGGAACGGCCCTCGGGCAGGTCTGTCCCCACTGCGGGGGCGAGCTGGTGGCCCGGCCGCGGCGTACCGGGTGAGGCGCGCCCCGTCGGAAATGCGGGTGATCAGGGCTGGTCGGACCTCTAGCCTGAGCGGCATGGCCTCACTCGCGTATCCCCCCAAGCCCGTGCCCGGCGACCGGATAGCCATCCTCTCGCCCGCGTCCGGACTGCCGGGACTGCTCCCCCGTCCCCACGAGTTGGGGCTCGAACGCCTGCGTGAGGACTTCGGCCTCGAGCCGGTGGAGTACCCCACCACGCGCACCATGGGGTCCACCCCCGAGGAACGGGCCGCCGACATCCATGCCGCGTTCGCCGACCCGACGATCAAGGCGGTGATGGCCACGATCGGCGGCGACGACCAGATCACGGTGCTGCCGTATCTGGACCGTGAGTTGATCCGCGCCAACCCCAAACCGTTCTTCGGCTACAGCGACAACACCAATCTGCTGACGTTCCTGTACAACCTGGGCATCGTCGCCTATCACGGCGCCTGTCTGATGACCGAGATCGGGCGCCCGTACGCGCTTCAGCCCCTGACCGCCGAATCGGTGCGCGCGGCGCTGTTCACCTCGGGCCCGTACGAACTCCGGGCCGCCGAGCGCTTCCGCGACACCGACCGGGACTGGGCCGACCCGGCCACCTTCCGCACGGAGCCGGACTCGCAGCCGGCCGACGGCTGGATCTGGCACCGGACCGACCGGGTGGTCGAGGGGCGCGCCTGGGGCGGCAACCTGGAGATCCTCTCGTGGCTGCTGATGGCCGACCGGGAGATCGCACGCGATCCGGCCGTCTACGAGGGCGGTGTGCTGTTCCTGGAGACATCGGAGGAGCTGCCGAGCGGGGAGGAGGTCTTCCGGATCCTGCGCAACATGGGTGAGCGGGGCCTGCTGGCACGCTTCCCGGCCCTGTTGATGGGCCGGGCCAGGGCGTGGTCCTTCCAGCGGCCGAACGACCCGGAGGCCAAGCGGCGCTACGTCACCGAGCAGCGGGAGGCGGTGCTCCGCGCACTGGCCGCGTACGCTCCGGACACCATGGCCGTCTTCGACGTGGACCTCGGGCACACCGATCCCCAACTGGTCATCCCGTACGGGGGATCGGTGACCGTGGACGGACCGGCACGGCGGATCACGGCGACGTACTGACGGCTCCGGGCGTCACCGGACTTCCCGTCCTGACCCGGGCAACCGTCGTCCGGACACCCGGGCAACTGTCGTCCGGGCCCTCGGGGCCCCCGGGCACCCGTAGTACGGGCAGACGGCCGACGGGCAATCGTCTTCCGGGGCCCCCGACAGACGGGCACCCGTCTGCCGAGCACCCGTCGTCCGGGCACCGGCAGTGAATCAGAGCGTGCTGAAACGAGAGGAAGACAGTGGAACGCATCGGGATCATCGGCGTGGGCGAGATCGGCCGGGCCGTCGTGGAGGGCCTGTGCGACGGCGTCGAGGAACCGCCCGAGATCCACCTCTCGCCGCGCGGTTCCCGCACGGCCGCTGAGCTGGCCGGGCGGTATGCGAACGTGCGGGTCGCCGCCGGAAACCAGGACGTGGTGGACCGCTCCGAGGTGGTGATCATCGCCGTCCGCCCGCAGGACCGCGCCGAGGCGCTCGCCGGGCTCCGGTTCGGCGGTGACCGCGTCGTGGTCAGCGTCATTGCCGGCGTCGGCCTCGACGAGCTGCGCCGGGCAGTCGGCACCGATGTGCCACTGGTGCGTGCCATTCCGTTGCCCGCCGTGCGCGAACGCCGGTCCGTCACCGTCACCTACCCGTCCCACCCGGTCGTGGACGCCCTCTTCGACCGCCTCGGCGGGGCGCTGCCCGTCGCGGGTGAGGCGGCCTTCGGCGTCTTCTCGGCGCTGACGGCCACGCTGACCACCCATTACTGGTACCTGGTCACGCTCACCGACTGGGCCACGCGGCAGGGCGTGGCCGCCGAGGACGCGGACCGCTATGTGCGCGGGCTCTTCCAGGGCGTCGAGCGTGCGCTGGGCGACGGCTCGCGCTCGCTGCACCGGATCGCGGGCGACCACGAGACGCCGAACGGGATCAACGAGCGCATCCGCACCACCTGGTTCGACGCGACCAACTCCGCGGCCCTGACCGAGGCACTCGACGCGCTCCTCGCCGACCTCGGGTAGCGCGTACGGGGCGAGACCACAGCCTGGTCGCTCCCCGCCGACACACCCAGCGGATCGCCCGGCACCGGCTGCCGGACGGACCGCGGACCAGCCACTCCCCGCCGACGCACTCAGCGGATCGCCCGGCACCGGCCGCCGGAGGGACCGTGGACTAGTCGGTCCCTGCCAGCGCGCCCAGCGGGTCGTCCAGTACCGGCTGCCAGGCCAGTTCCGCCGCGCCGACCAGGCTGCTGTGGTTCAGGGTGCACGGCAGGATGGGGACGCCGCCGCTCTGGCCCCACAGGCTGCGGTCGGCGACCACCGCGCGCAGCCGGCCGGGGTCCGCGTCCAGCAGGGTGCGGTGGAGGCCGCCGAGGATGATGCGGTCCGGGTTCAGGATGTTGACGAGGCCGGCCAGGCCGAGGCCGAGGCGGTCGATGAGGGCTTCGGCGGCCGTGCGGACGGCCGGGTCGTCGAACTGGTTGCGCAGCAGGTCGTCGGCCTGCTGGAGCAGCGACACCTCGGGACCGGGGTCGCGGCCGGCCTCCACGAGCAGGGCCAGCGGGTCCGCCTCCACGTCCAGGCAACCGCGGCTGCCGCAGTGGCAGGGACGGCCCTCCGGGTTGACGGTGAGGTGGCCCACCTCCAGTGCGAGCCCCGAACTGCCGGTGTGCAGACGGCCGTCCAGGACGAGCGCGCCGCCGACACCCCGGTGCCCGGTGGCCACGCACAGCAGGTCGCGTGCGCCCCGGCCGGCGCCGTGCCGGTGCTCGGCGAGCGCGACGAGGTTGACGTCGTTGCCCGTGAAGGCGGGCCCGCCGATGCCGGCGGCGCGCACGCACTCCGCGAAGATCTGCCGCACGGGGGCGCCGACGGGCCAGGCCAGGTGCAGCGGGTTGAGGGCCAGGCCGTCGGGTTCGGCGACGGCGGACGGCACGGCGAGTCCGGCGCCGACACAGCGCCGGCCGGTACCGCGCAGCAGCTCCGCGCCCACCTCGACCACGGAGCCGAGCACCTTGGCCGGGTCGGCGTCGACGGTCTCGCAGCCGGGCGCGGTCGCCACGATCCGTCCGCCGAGGCCGACCAGCGCGGCCCGGAAGCCGTCGGCGTGGATCTGTGCCGCGAGGGCCACCGGCCCGTCCTCGGCGACCTCCAGCCGGTGTGAGGGGCGCCCCTGGGAGCCGGCCGCGGAGCCGGGCCGGGCGTCCACCCGGATCAGACCCAGCGCCTCCAGCTCGGCTGCCACCGCGCCGGCCGTCGCCCGGGTGACGCCGAGTTCGGCGGTGAGCACGGCCCGGGTCGGCGCACGTCCGGTGTGCACCAGCTCCAGCGCGGGCCCGAGTGCCCCCCGCCCCCGGTCCAGCCGCGCCCTCGAGGGGGTCCTCTCGCCCGCCGTCCGGGGTTCCGCCTTGCCGCTCATGAGGGCGAGTCTCCCATGATCCGCAGCCGGTGGGTCCCGCGCCGCCGGCTACAGGCCGCTCACCCGCAAGGTGATGTTCAGCCGGCCCACGAGGTCCAGCCGGGCCGGAGCCGTGCCCGGGCGGACGCGCGGCACACCGTGGTGGGCGAGCCGGGACGGACCGCCGAAGACGAACAGGTCGCCGCTGCGCAGCTCCACGTCGGTGTACGGCTTGGCGCGCGTCTCGGTGTTCCCGAAGCGGAACACGCAGGTGTCGCCGAGGCTCAGTGAGACCACCGGCGCGTCCGCCCGCTCGTCGCCGTCCCGGTGCATGCCCATGCGGGCGTCGCCGTCGTAGAAGTTGATCAGCGCGATGTCGTACGGCACGGCCGGTACGGCGGCCGGGCCCAGCGCGTCGGTCACCGCGCGCCGGCCCAGCTCGCCGAGCCAGTCCGGGAACGGCTTCACCGGGCTGCCGTCACCGTCGACCACGGTGCGGGCATAGGCGTACGGGTACCAGTGCCAGCCCAGGCAGACCTGGCGGGCGGTCATCGTGCCGCCGCCGGGGGTGCGGACCGTGCGCAGTCCGGCGGGGGGCCGCGCCCACTCCCGGCAGGCGGCGAGCAGGGCGCGCTGCCGCTCGGTGTCCAGCCAGTCCGGGACGTGCACGGCGCCCGGCGCGACCTCCGCGCGCTCCCGGCCGAACAGCTCGTCCTCCATGCCCCCATCCTGCCCCACGGCCTCTGATCTGCGGCTCCGCTAGCCTGGACGCACGATGAGCGACCGTATGACGACACCGTGGGGCGAGGTCGAGCTGACCCGCTTCCCCGAGGATCCGCGCGACCGGCTGCGTGCCTGGGACGCCTCCGACGCGTACCTGCTGCGCCACCTCGCCGAGGAGAAGGTGCCGCTCACGGGCACGGTGGTGGTGGTCGGGGACCGCTGGGGCGCGCTGGTCACCGCGCTGGCGGAGCATCGGCCGACGCAGATCACGGACTCCTTCCTCAGTCAGGAGGCGACCCGCGCGAACCTCGCGCGGGCCGGCGTGGAGCCGGGGGCCGTACGGCTCCTGACCACGCAGGCCCCCTCCCCGGAGCGCGTGGACGTGCTGCTGGTGCGGGTGCCCAAGAGCCTGGCGCTGCTGGAGGACCAGCTGCTGCGGCTGGCGCCCGCCGTGCACGCGGGAACGGTCGTGGTCGGCGCGGGGATGGTGAAGGAGATCCACACCTCGACGCTCCAGCTGTTCGAGCGGATCATCGGGCCGACCCGGACCTCTCTGGCCCAGCAGAAGGCCCGGCTGGTCCTCAGCACCCCGGACCCGGCGCTGGAGCGGCCCGCGAACCCGTGGCCGTACAGCTACGCTGTCCCGGACGGCGTCGGCGCGGTGTCGGGGCACACGGTGGTCAACCACGCGGGCGTGTTCTGCGCCGACCGGCTGGACATCGGCACCCGCTTCTTCCTCCAGCACCTGCCCGCCCCGGGCGCCGGGCGCGTGGTGGACCTCGGCTGCGGCAACGGTGTGGTCGGTACGGCGGTGGCGCTGGCCGATCCGACGGCCGAGGTGCTGTTCGTGGACGAGTCGTTCCAGGCGGTGGCCTCGGCGGAGGCGACGTACAAGGCGAACGGCGTTCCGGGGCACGCCGAGTTCCGGGTCGGGGACGGGCTGGCCGGGGTCGCGCCCGGCAGTGTCGACCTGGTCCTGAACAACCCGCCGTTCCACTCCCACCAGGCGACCACGGACGCGACGGCGTGGCGGATGTTCACCGGGGCGAAGCGTGCGCTGCGCCCCGGCGGCGAGCTGTGGGTGATCGGCAACCGGCACCTCGGGTATCACGTGAAGCTCAAGCGGCTGTTCGGGAACAGCCGACTCGTCGCGAGTGACCCGAAGTTCGTGGTGCTCAAGGCCGTCAAGAGGGGTTAGTACGGGGGTCGGGTGGCGGCCGGGCGTGGGGGCGCCGGGCCGCGAGGCCCGTGGTCAGGCGGCGGTGCGGGCGAGGACGCCGATGATCCGGGTCACCTCGCGCGCCATCGCGTCCCGGCCCACACCGAGGTACTTGCGGGAGTCGACGGCCTCCGGGTGGGCGGCGAGGAACGCGCGGATCGCCCCGGTCATGGCGATGTTGAGCGCGGTGCCCACGTTGACCTTGGCGATGCCGTCGCCGACCGCCGCGACCAGCGCGTCGTCCGGCACGCCGGAGGAGCCGTGCAGGACGAGCGGTACGGTCAGCGCGGCGGACAGCCGCCGGAGCAGTCCGAGGTCCAGCTCGGCGGTGCGGGTGGTCATGGCGTGCACGCTGCCGATGGCCACGGCCAGGCCGTCGACGCCGGTGCCGGCGACGAAGTCCCGCGCCCGGCCCGGGTCGGTGCGGGCGCCGGGGGCGTGCGCGTCCAGCGGGGGCCTGCCGTCCTTGCCCCCGATCTGCCCCAACTCCGCCTCGATCCAGAGCCCTTGGCCGTGTGCCCAGTCGGCGGCGGCCCGGGTGGCGGCGAGGTTGTCGGTGTACGACAGGCGGGCCGCGTCGTACATGACCGAGCCGAACCCGGCGTCGGACGCCTGGCGCAGCAGGTCGTCGCTCTGCACGTGGTCCAGGTGCAACGCGACGGGTACGGCGGCTCGTTCGGCGGCGGCGACGGCGGCGTGGGCCAGTGGCAGAAGCCGCCCGTACCGGAACTTGACGGCGTTCTCACTGACCTGGAGGACCACGGGTGCGCCGGCCGACTCGGCTCCTGCGATGACGGCCTCGATGTGTTCCAGGGTGATGACGTTGAACGCGGCGACGGCGGAGCGGGCTGCGGCGGCCCGGGTGACCAGCTCGCCGGTGGGCACGAGGGGCACGTGAGGTGTCCTTCCTGGACGGGACCGGCGGGACTCAGGGGGCGAGGATCACCGAGCGGGTGAGGTGCCGCGGCCGGTCGGGGTCGAGCCCGCGGGCGGCGGCGACGGCGACGGCGAGCCGCTGGACGCGCACGAGTTCGGCGAGCGGGTCCAGCTCCCCCTCGATCCACGCCCCACCGGTGGCGCGGACCTGCTCGGCCAGCCCTTCGGGCGCCGCGCCGAGCATCCAGGTGGCCGTGCCCCCGGTGGTGACGCTGATGGGGCCGTGCCGGTACTCCATCGCCGGGTACGCCTCGGTCCAGGAGAGGGACGCCTCGCGCATCTTCAGCCCGGCCTCGTTGGCGAGTCCGACGGTCCAGCCGCGCCCGAGAAAGGTGAACTGCGTGGATTCCACGAGCCCTTCGGGCAAGGGGAGGGCGAGGGCGGTGCGTGCGTCGGTGACGACCGCGTCGGCGTGCAGGCCGAGGTGGACGCGCAGGAGGGTGAGTGCGGTGGTCGCGAACCGGGTCTGGACGACGGAGCGTTCGTCGGCGAAATCCAGGACGACGAGGTCGTCGGCGGCCGCCATGACCGGGGTGCCGGGATCGGCGGTGATCGCGGTGGTGCGGGTCCGCCCGGCCAACGTGTCGAGCAGTTCCAGCACTTCCGTGGTGGTGCCGGACCGGGTGAGGGCGACGACCCGGTCGTACGACCGCCCGTGCGGGAACTCGGAGGCGGCGAACGCGTCGGTCTCACCCTGGCCGGCGCCCTCACGCAGGGCGGCCACCGCCTGCGCCATGAAGTACGAGGTGCCGCACCCCACGACGGCGACCCGCTCCCCCGGCTCCGGCAGTGCGCTCCGGTGCCGCCCCGCCTCCTCGGCCGCCCGTATCCAGCACTCCGGCTGGCTGTTCAGCTCGTTCTCGACATGGGTCATGCCCACACCCTCCCCTTGCTGATTGTTCCTGCAAGATATAGCGACCTTTTGAACACAATCAAGCATTCGAGCGCACGGCCGGGTGCGCTAGGGTCGCCGGGAGACCGGATGCGGTCGCAGAACGGCCGGAAGGCAGGCCGGAGACGGCCGGCACGTCGGCCGGAGACGGCGGGCACGTCGGCCGAGGACGGCCGGAAGGTCGGCCGCGGAACGGTCGGCCGGTCGGCCGGAGGGCGCTCGTGAGGTCGCCCCCGGGAGACCGGCCGGAAGAAGGGGAACGGAGGCTGCGGATGTCCCGGGACGCCCGCTGGAAGGCGCTGCTGGAACTGCTCGTCGAGCGCGGCCGGCTGGACGTCGAGGAGGCGGCGGCCGAGCTGGCGGTGTCGGCGGCGACGATCCGCCGGGACTTCGACCAGCTCGCCGAACAGCAGATGCTGGTGCGCACCCGGGGCGGAGCGGTGGTGCACGGAGTCTCGTACGAACTCCCGCTGCGCTACAAGACGGCCCGGCGCGCCTCGGAGAAGCAGCGCATCGCCAAGGCGGTGGCCGAACTCGTCGCGCCGGGCGAGGCGGTGGGGCTGACGGGTGGTACGACCACCACGGAGGTGGCCCGCGCGCTGGCCGTGCGGGGTGACCTCGCCACCGGCTCCCCGGCGCTGACCGTCGTGACCAACGCGCTCAACATCGCCAACGAGCTCGCCGTGCGCCCCCAGTTCAAGATCGTGGTGACGGGCGGGGTGGCGCGCGCCCAGTCGTACGAACTCATCGGCCCGCTCGCGGACGGGGTGTTGAGCCAGATCACGCTCGACATGGCCGTACTCGGTGTCGTCGGTTTCGACGTCGCGCACGGGGCGGCGGCGCACGACGAGGCGGAGGCCGCCATCAACCGTCTGCTGTGCGAGCGCGCCGAGCGGGTGGTCGTCGCCGCCGACTCCAGCAAACTGGGCCGCCGGGCGTTCGCCCGGATCTGCGGGGCGGAGCTGGTGGACACGCTGGTGACGGACGCGGCGGTGGGGCAGGAGACGGTACGACGGTTCGAGGAGGCGGGCGTCCGGGTGCTGGCGGTGTGACCCGGAACAGGGGCCGGCCCATGCCTTCGGCCGAGGCCGGGATCCTTCGCCGTCTCCCCGCACGAACGCGGCGTGACGCTCGCCCGACGAGGTGCGCTGGACGACGGGCCGGCCGGCGGCCACGGCCCGCGGCACGGGGGGCCGGCGCGGACATCCCCCACCAGGCGGCGCCGAAGTGACCGTCGCACGACGGCGCGCGTATCGACGTGTCGGACTCCGTCACATCGGCCGGTCGAGCGCGCGCGGATCAGTAACCGCTGAGGTCGGCCTTCACGAACCCCGCGCCTCGCTGGTCGTTGCAGCCCGCCACCGGCCGGTCGGCCGGATCGGGCCAGGTCTGCGGGGCCTGGAGCGCCACGCTCACCAGCGTGAGCAGCAGGTCGACGTCGCTCGCGGC
This sequence comes from Streptomyces sp. NPDC053076, assembly GCF_044546845.1. Taxonomy (NCBI): domain Bacteria; kingdom Bacillati; phylum Actinomycetota; class Actinomycetes; order Kitasatosporales; family Streptomycetaceae; genus Streptomyces; species Streptomyces sp. NPDC053076. Next base: position 171,794 of record NZ_JBITZL010000008.1, read on the forward strand.
GTCCAGGCGCAGGGTCACCCACTGCGAGCCGGGCACGATCCTGATCGCACCCGAGTCTCTGAGGTCCTTGGCGAACCGCCGGACGGCCCGGTCGGTGAGCCGCAGATCGACATCACGCTCGGAGTGGAAGTGGACGACCTCACCCTGGACCGAACTCACCGCCCGGCCCAGACCGCAGCTCGGGACGGTCTGTCTGAGATCCCGCCAGGTCGCCAGTTGCGCGAGCGCGCGCGAGGCCAACGTCATGGGCCCATCATGGCGCGCTCACCCGCCCGCAACCAGCTCGTGAGCGAGCATTAACCGTCCCGTATCCGCCGCGCGTACCGGAAGCCGCACACACATCCACCCGTCGAACGGGCCCACCCCTGACCCCGATTGCCCAGCACATGGCCCTCGGTGGATCGAAACCGCAGGTGGGCCGGTACGGGCAGGCCGCCGCACCGGCTGCCCCACCGCCCATCGCCCGGGAAGCTCGCGCAGTTGTTCCGCTCTTCACCGGCACGCACGTCCGATACACCGCCGTTGCCACCCGATTCCCGTGTTCTCTCACCCCCAGCGGTCGCGCACCGCGTGGTGCCGAGAGCGTCGCGGGCCGGGTCACGAGTGCGCCTCACGAGGCGAGCCGAGGCCGGTCGGCGGGTCGCCCGGTCACTTGCCCGTCTCCCGTGACGCCCCCTAGGGTGCTTTTGTGCCGACAATAAACAAAACCCGATCGCACAGCGTCGTGCCGGGCCGGAGCCTCACGGCACTGCGCGCGGCGATCACCGCCTTTTTCGCGCTGGACGGGTTCGTCTTCGCGGGGTGGGTCGTCCGAATCCCCGACATCAAGCACCAGACGCACGCCTCGGCGGGCGCCCTCGGGCTCGCTCTCCTCGGCGTCTCCGCGGGGGCCGTGCTCACCATGACGCTGACCGGCCGGCTGTGCCGCCGCTTCGGCAGTCATCGGGTGACCGTGGTCTGCATGGTGGTGCTCGCGCTCAGCGTCGCCCTGCCGCCGCTCACCCACTCGGCGCCGGCACTGGGCGCCGTCCTGCTGCTGTTCGGGGCGGCCTACGGCGGTGTCAACGTGGCCTTCAACAGTGCGGCCGTCGATCTGGTCGCCGCCCTGCGCAGGCCGATCATGCCCAGCTTCCACGCCGCCTTCAGCCTGGGCGGGATGATCGGCGCGGGCCTCGGCGGGCTGGTCGCCGGCGCCCTCTCCCCCACCCGTCACCTCCTCGGCCTCACCGTGATCGGGCTGCTGGTCACGGCCGTCGCCGGGCGCACCCTGGTGCGGTACGACCCGCCCGCACCTTCCCAGCGGACACCGTCCCCGCCGGCCGGGACGGACGGCGGTGCCGCGGACAGGCCGGCCGGGACGGACGGCGGTGCCGCGGACAGGCCGGCCGGGCGCGGGCTCGTGGTGGTCTTCGGGCTCGTCGCGCTGTGCACGGCCTACGGCGAGGGGGCCATGGCCGACTGGGGTGCGCTCCATCTCCAGCAGGATCTCGCGGCCTCCGCCGGCACCGCGGCCGCCGGGTACGCGTGCTTCGCGCTCGCCATGACCGTCGGCCGGCTGACGGGGTCGGCGCTGCTGGCCCGGCTCGGCCGGGCCCGGACCGTGATCGCCGGCGGCACCGTGGCCGCGGCCGGCATGCTGCTCGGTTCGCTCGCACCCTCCGTGTGGGCCGCGCTGACCGGTTTCGCGGTCACCGGACTCGGACTGGCCAACCTGTTCCCGGTTGCCGTGGAGCGGGCGGGCGCGCTGGCCGGCCCGTCCGGCGTCGCCATCGCCTCCACCCTGGGCTACGGCGGCATGCTCCTCGGGCCGCCCGCGATCGGTTTCATGGCCGACTGGTTCTCCCTGCCCACCGCGCTCACCAGCGTGGCCGCCCTGGCCGCCGTCGCCACCGTCATCGGGGCGTCGACGCGGCGGGTACTGGGCCATTGACGCCGTGCCCGCGCGATCTCCGCGCGGGCTCACCGGTGTTGCCGCCCGGAAAGTGACCGGTTCGGGACCGTCGCGGCCCGTTCCGTACGGCACACTCGGCCCCATGGAGACTGCCGACTTTCTTGAGATCCTCGACCGCGAGGGCCGGTTGCTGGCGGCGGCTGCCGCTGCCGCGGGACCCGACGCGAAGGTGCCGACGTGCCCCGAGTGGCAGGTGCGCGACCTGTTGCGGCACACCGGCGCGGTGCACCGCTGGGCCGCCGCCCTCGTCGCCGAAGGGCACACCACGCCCCGGCCGATCGGCGACCCGCCGGAACTGGACGGCGCCGAGCTGGTGACCTGGTACCGGGACAGCCACCGCCTGCTGGTGGACAGCCTCACCGCCGCCCCGGCCGACCTGGAGTGCTGGACCTTCCATCCCGCGCCCTGCCCGTCGCCCCTGGCTTTCTGGACCCGGCGCCAGGCGCACGAGACGGCCGTGCACCGCTACGACGCCGAGGCGGCACGCGGCGGCACGCCGTCCCCGGTCGCGCCGGACTTCGCCGTGGACGGCATCGACGAACTGCTGCGCGGCTTCCACGCCCGCTCCCGCAGCCGCCTGCGCAGCGAGGAGCCGCGCGTGCTGCGGGTGCGGGCCGTGCATCCGGGGGCGGAGGCGCAGAGGGACGCCGTGTGGACCGTACGTCTCACGGCCGAGCCGCCGGTGACCGTGCGTACGGCGGAGGGGACGGCCGAGGCCGAACTGTCGGGGCCGGCCGATGAGTTGTACCTGGCGCTGTGGAACCGGACGCCCGTGCCGGAGGTGACCGGCGACCCTTCGCTCGCAGCGCTGTGGCGGGAGCGTTCCGGGATCTGAGATCCGGTCAGCCGGCGTCGGACAGCATCCGGGCCAGCACCGCGCGCTGCACCGGCCGTACCTCGCCGTGCAGCGCGCGCCCCTTCGCCGTGAGTGCCACCCGCACCCCGCGCCGGTCCTCCGGACACATCGCCCGCTCCACGAGGCCGTCCTTCTCCAGACGGCCGATGAGCCGGGACAGCGCGCTCTGGCTGAGGTGGACCCGGTCGGAGATCTCCTGCACCCGGTAGGCGCAGCCGCCGTCCGCCGCCGCGCCCTCGGCGAGCAGGTCGAGAACCTCGAAGTCACTCGCGCACAGGCCCTGCCCGTGCAGTGCCCGGTCCAGTTCGCACTGGGTGCGGGCGTGCAGGGCGAGTATTCCGCGCCACTGCTCAACAAGCCCTTGCTCGGCCTTCGTCGCCGCCATGACCGCACCGTAGCAGAGAAGCGAATTTGTTGCATCGTAATTAAATGCGTTTGCATCCGATGCATGTGCATGTAGTCTCACCGGCATGACCTCTCCGCTCACCATCCCCGCGGCCCCGTCCCCGGCGGTTCGCTGGACGCCCCGGCTGTGGGGCACCCTGCTGGTGCTGTGCGCCGCGATGTTCCTGGACGCGCTGGACGTGTCGATGGTCGGCGTCGCGCTGCCGTCCATCGGTTCCGACCTCCACCTGTCCACCTCGGCCCTGCAATGGGTCATCAGCGGTTACATCCTGGGCTACGGCGGCCTGCTCCTCCTCGGCGGCCGGACCGCCGACCTGCTCGGCCGGCGCCAGGTGTTCCTGGTGGCGCTCGGCGTCTTCGCGCTGGCCTCGCTGCTCGGCGGGCTCGTGGACTCGGGCCCGCTGCTGATCGCCAGCCGCTTCGTCAAGGGCCTCAGCGCGGCCTTCACGGCACCGGCCGGCCTGTCGATCATCACCACGACGTTCCCGGAGGGCCCGCTGCGCAACCGGGCCCTGTCGATCTACACCACCTGCGGCGCCACCGGCTACTCCATGGGCCTCGTCTTCTCCGGCCTGCTCACCGAGGCCAGTTGGCGGCTCACGATGCTGCTGCCCGCGCCGGTCGCGCTGCTCGCCCTGCTCGTGGGCATGAAGCTGCTGCCGCGCGGCGAGCGCGAACGCGGCCACGGCGGCTACGACATCCCGGGCGCCGTCCTCGGCACCGCCTCGATGCTGCTGGTGGTCTTCACCGTCGTCGAGGCACCCGAGGCGGGCTGGGCCTCGGCCCGTACGGTCCTGTCCTTCGTCGCCGTCGCCGTCATGCTGGCCGTCTTCGTCCTCGTCGAGCGGCGCAGCCCGAGCCCGCTGATCCGGCTCGGGGTGCTGCGCTTCGGACCCCAGGTCCGGGCCCAGTTGGGCGCGCTGACGTTCGTCGGCAGCTACATGGGCTTCCAGTTCCTGGTCACGCTCTACATGCAGCAGGTGCTGGGCTGGTCGGCCCTGCACACGGCACTGGCCTTCCTGCCGGCGGGTGCGCTGGTGGCGCTCTCGGCGACCAAGGTCGGGACCGTCATCGACCGGTTCGGGACGGCACGGCTGATCGTGCTCGGCTTCGTCCTGATGGCGGCGGGCTACGCCCTGTTCCTGCGCATCGACCTGAACCCGGTCTACGCGGCGGCGATCCTGCCGACCATGCTGCTGGTCGGCGCGGGCTTCGCCCTGACCTTCCCGTCGCTCAACGTCCAGGCCACCAACGGAGTGGACGAGCACGAACAGGGCATGGTCTCGGGCCTGCTCAACACCTCGGTGCAGGTGGGCGGCGCGATCTTCCTGGCCGTCGTGACGGCGGTGGTCACCGCGCACGCCCCCGAGAAGGCCACCCCGCAGGCCGTCCTGGACAGCTACCGGCCCGGCCTGACGGTGATCACGCTCATCGCCGTCGCGGGGCTGCTGCTGTCACTCACCGGACTGCGCCGGCCCCGGACGGAACGGTCCGTCGTGGTCGCCGGGTCCACCGTGCGGGAGGTGGACGCGGAACGCGTGCCGGTCCGCGACTAGTAGTGCTTCGTTACGTTGGGTGATCTTGCCTGGTGGTGGGCATCTGACTGGTATGAGGCTGGGGGAGGTGGAACGGCTCCGGGGTGAGTTATCGGAGTTCGTTGCCGATGTGTTCGCTTCGGTTCGGCGGCGGGATCAGCGGCGGTGGGGCGAGTGTTGTCTGCGGGGCCTGATGCTGGACGGTCGGCGGAAGTCGATCCAGCCGATGGCGGATCGGGTGCCGGACGGGAACATGCAGGCCCTGCAGCAGTTCGTGAACCAGTCACCGTGGGATCCGCTGCCGGTCCGGCGGCGGATCGCCGAACGTCTGGCCGAGGTGATCACACCCGAGGTGTGGGTGGTCGACGATGTGTCGTTTCCCAAGTGCGCCTCGCGCTCGGTCTGCTCGACACGCTCGCCGAATGGCAGCTCAAGGCGCCGGTCGTGGTCGCCGATGCCGGCTACGGCGTCAGCACTGCCTTCCGGATCGGTCTCGAACAGCGTGGGCTGTCCTATGTCCTGGCACTGACCGGGAAGGAAGTCGCCCACCCGGAGGATGTCGAGCCACACCAGCCCGCTTACGGCGGGCTCGGACCGCCCACCCTTCACCGCTACCGCACCCCACCGCGAGCCGTCTCGGTCCTCGCTGCCAAGGCCGGTGCCGGCCGGTTCACCGAGGTGACCTGGCGCCGCGGCAGCAAAGGCACGATGACCTCACGGTTCGCGGTCCTGACGATCCGGCCCGCAGGCAAACAGCCCCTGGCCGCAGCCCAGGAAGCAGGCGGCGGCCGCAACCGGTGGGACGGTGTCCTGCCCACCGCATCTTCGCCCATCGCACCAGGTCAGCAACCGCAGTGGTGGCGGGCAGGTTCGATAACCAGTAGTTGGACGGAGTGTCCTGTCCGTGCGGCCATTCGACCAGGAGTGTCCGCGCTGGCGGATCGAGCACGACTACCGCGAGCTCAAACACGGCCTGGGCCTGGACCACTTCGAGGGTCGCACCTGGCGCGGCTGGCACCACCACGTCACCCTCGTCACCGCCGCCCAGGCCTTCCTCACCCTCAGGCGGCTCGACCCAAAAGTCCGCATACCGGCCTGACCCTCTACCAGGTCCTCGACGTTCTTCAGGACCTGCTGAGGTGCTGGACCGGTACCTGCACCACCTGCGGCCGCCCCCTGCCCGGCCCCCGCAGCAGCCGCAGACAGCCCAGAACCTAACGAAGCACGGGCCTCCACGCGTGCGCCCGGCCGGAGTTCCTTGCTCCGCCGGGCGCACGTCTGTGAAACTGGCGGAATGTACGCAGACGGGGGCCGCCGCACCAGGGCCGAGCAGGACGCGGCGACCGTCGAGATCGGCTACGCGCTGGTCAGCGCAGCGTTCGCGGCGGCGGTGCTGTTCGGGGCCGTGGCCGGGCCCGCGCTCCTCCTCGACCTGCCCGGTCTGCTGTCCACGGTTCTCCTGCGGCTCGGCACGGCGGTCGCGTCGGTCGTGTTCGTGGCCCGGGTGGTCGGCGTGCTGGTGCGTTTCCGGCACTCGGCTCAGCCCAGCCAGCCGGGCCGTACCAATCCCGACTCGTAGGCCAGCACGACGAGTTGGGCCCGGTCCCGGGCGCCCAGCTTCACCATCGTCCGGCTCACATGCGTCTTGGCGGTGAGCGGGCTGACCACCAGCCGGCGGGCGATCTCCTCGTTGGACAGACCGATGCCGACCAGCGCCATCACCTCACGCTCCCGCTCGGTGAGCCGGGCGAGGGCCCCGGCCGCCGCGGGCTCCTTGGAACGAGCGGCGAACTCGGCGATCAGCCGACGGGTGACGCCCGGTGACAGCAGCGCGTCCCCCTCGACCACCGCCCGTACGGCGCGCAGGAGTTCCTCGGGCTCGGTGTCCTTCACCAGGAAGCCGGAGGCGCCCGCGCGGATCGCCTCGAAGACGTACTCGTCCAGTTCGAAGGTGGTGAGCATGACCACCCGCACGTCCGCGAGTTCCGCGTCGGAGGTGATGCGCCGGGTCGCGGCCAGGCCGTCCAGCAGCGGCATGCGGATGTCCATGAGGACGACGTCCGGCCGCAGTTCGCGCACCCGGCGCAGCGCCTCCTCGCCGTCGGCCGCCTCGCCGGCCACCTCGATGTCCGGCTGCGCGTCGAGCAGCGCCCTGAAACCGGCCCGCACCAGTGACTGGTCGTCGGCGAGCAGTACCCGGATCACTGGTCCTCCTTGAGGTCCGACGGCAGGACGGCGCGCACCCGGAAGCCGCCGTCGGGGCGCGGGCCCGCCTCGATGGTGCCACCCAGCGCGGCGGCCCGCTCCCGCATGCCGGCCAGTCCGTTCCCGCTGCCCCCGGCGTCCGCGCCGGTGGCCGGTCCGTCGTCGTCGATCCGCAGCCGCAGGACGCCGTCGCCGTAGTCGAAGCGCACCCGCGCGTGCCGCGAGCCGGAGTGCCGTACGACGTTGGTGAGGGCCTCCTGCAGGATGCGGAAGGCCGCCAGGTCGGCGCCGGGCGGCAGCCGTGGCGGTTCGCCCTCGGTCTCGACGGTCAGGCCGGCCGCAGCTGCCTGTTCCACCAGTTCCGGCAGCCGGTCCAGGCCGGGCGCGGGGGCGCGCGGCGCGGCGCCCGGTGCGCGCAGGGCACCGAGGACCTGGCGCACCTCGCCGAGCGCCTCCTTGCTGGCGGACCTGATGGTGGTGAGCGCGGCCCGCGCCTGCTCTGGATCGCTGTCGAGCAGCGCGAGTCCCATGCTCGCCTGGACGTTGATGACGGAGATGCTGTGCGCGAGGACGTCATGCAGCTCGCGGGCCATGCGCAGCCGCTCCTCGTCCGCGCGCCGCCGCGCCGCCTCGGCCCGGTCCGCGCGCTCCCGCGCCCATTGCTCGTGCCGCACCCGGGCCAGTTCGGACAGGGCGACGATGACCAGCACCCAGGTGGCGATGATGATCTCCTGGCCCAGGCCCCCGCCGCGGTCCCCGGCGGGCGGGAGCCATCGGTAGAGCCAGAGCGCGACCAGGACGTGTCCGGCCCACAGCAGCCCGACTGCCGACCAGGCGGCCCGCCGGTGCCCGGCGACGACCGCGCTGAAGCAGCCCACCGCGACGGTCAGGAAGACCGGACCGTAGGGAAAGCCGAGGGCCAGGTAGACCAGGGCCGCGGTGGCCGTGCCGAACACGACGGGCGCCGGGTGGCGGTTGCGCCACAGCAGCAGGGCCGAGGCGAGGAGCAGCAGCACGCGCGCGTAGCCGTCGAGAGGCACGCGGCCCGGCTGGCCGTGCACGGCGAAGGTGCTGCCGATCAGCACGACCGCGGTGATCAGCGCGGTGGAGCGCCAGGGCAGGTGGGCGCGGTGCGCCTCGGGGGCGTCCGGGCGGTTCCACCACGGGGGCCCGTACCGCCACCAGTGCGAGGGGCCGCCTCGGTGCTGCTCGTCCATGCGGGCCACGCTAGACGTCGCCGGGCCGCGGCGGCGTCGGCCGGGTGAGGTGATCACACGTACTCCCCGGGGAGTACGCGGCCCACGACTGCCCGGGGAGTACGCCGCGGACGACTCCGCGGAAGTACGCGGCTCAGGACCGGGGCAGGCCCACGCTCTCACCGAGCCGGCCGGCCGCGTGCCGGAAGAACGCCTCGCGGTCCTCCACCACCCGGTTGAACTGCCCGAAGAGTTCGAACCCGACCAGACCGAACAGCTGTGCCCAGGCCGCCACCAGCGGCGCCGCCGCCCCGGGCGGCAGATCGGGGGCGAAGTCGGCGGCCATCCGCTCGGCCTCGGAACGCAGCTCGGCGGGCAGGGGCAGGTCGGTCAGGCCCGGGCCCTGGTGGGCGTCGCGGACGATGCCGATGAGGACCAGCCCGATCCGGGCCGCGGCCCGGACGGTGGTGTCGGGGGCGGCGTAGCCGGGCACGGGCGAGCCGTAGATCAGCGCGTACTCGTGTGGATGGGCGAGCGCCCAGCCGCGCACCGCCTCGCACACCGCGATCCAGCGGTCCGGTGACGGGGCGCCCGACGTGGCGTCCCGGGCCCGCTCCGCCGTCTCGCCGAGGGAGTCATAGGCGTCGATGATCAATGCGGTGAGCAGGTCGTCCCGGCTGGGGAAGTAGCGGTACAGGGCCGACGAGACCATGCCCAGCTCGCGGGCGACGGCCCGCAGGGAGAGTTTGGCCGCGCCCTCCTCCGCCAGCTGTCTGCGCGCCGCCTCCTTGATGGCCGCGGTGACTTCCTGCCTGGCCCGTGCGCGGGCGCCCTGTGCGGTGCTCATGCCGGCAGTGTGCCACGACAGAGAGCACCGCACACAGAGGAGAGCGCCGAAATGAAAAGAGAGCACCGCTCTTGCTCCGGAGCGCCCGTATGCCCCACACTGAACTCGAGCGAGAGCACCGCTCTCCCGAACTCGTCGTGGGGGTCACCATGTCGTCGTCTTCGCCGTACTACCTCAAGGGCAGCCCGCTCAACGTGCGCCTGAACAGCGTGATCGGCTGGCTCGCCCGGCACGGTCTCAGCCTCGCCGGCACCGCCGAGATGTCCGTGCCCGGCCGCAAGAGCGGGCGGATGCAGCGCATCCCGGTCAACCCGCACACCCACGACGGCGTGCGGTACCTGGTCTCCGCGCGCGGACACTCGCAGTGGGTGCGGAACATGCGCGCCGCCGGCGGCGGCGAGCTGCGCGTCGGGCGCACGGTGCGCGCCTTCACCGCGGTGGAGCTTCCCGACGCCGAGAGGCTCCCGGTGCTGCGGACCTACCTGGAGAAGTGGGGCTGGGAGGTGAACCAGTACTTCGACGGCGTGACCGCCAAGTCCTCCGACACGGAGATCATCGCCTGCGCCCCGGACCATCCGGTCTTCCGCATCACCGTCACGAACTGACGGGCTCCTCCGCCGGCCCGGCCGGCACGCGGTCCACCGAGATCAGCACGCGCTGGGCGAGGGGGTGGGAGCGGACCAGCTCGCCCAGCGTGGTCGAGCCCTGCGTGATGTCCCTGAACGCCCGCCACGCCGGACGGAAGCCGCTGAGGGCCGCGTGGAAGACGCCGGGCCGCTTCTCGAACGCGGCCAGCAGCCGCTTGCCGACGCTCATCTCGACGCCGAGCCCCGCCTTGATCGCGAACGCGTAGTTGAGGGCCTGGCGCCGGGTGTCCACGGCGTCGTGCGCCTCGGCGATCCGGACCGCCCACTCCCCCGCCAGCCGGCCCGAGCGCAGCGCGAAGGAGATGCCCTCACGGGTCCACGGCTCCAGCAGTCCGGCCGCGTCCCCGCAGACCAGCACCCGGCCCCGGGACAGCGGGGAGTCGTCGGCGCGGCAGCGGGTCAGATGCCCGGAGGAGATCGACGGCTCGAACCCGGCGAGGCCCAGCCGGGCGACGAAGTCCTCCAGATAGCGCTTGGTGGCGGCGCCTTCCCCACGCGCGGAGATCACGCCCACGGTCAGCGTGTCGCCCTTCGGGAACACCCAGCCGTAACTGCCCGGCATCGGGCCCCAGTCGATGAGGGCGCGCCCCTTCCAGTCCTCGGCGACCGTCTCCGGCACCGGGATCTCCGCCTCCAGGCCGAGGTCGACCTGGTCGAGCTTCACGCCGACGTGGGCTCCTATCCGGCTGGCGCTGCCGTCGGCACCGACCACCGCGTGGGCCAGCACCGTCTCCCCGCCCTGGAGGACGACGGCGACCGTCCGCCGGTCGGGCACCGCCGAGCCGTGCTGCTCGACCCGCTGCACCGTGACACCCGTACGCAGCTCTGCGCCCGCCTTCTGGGCGTGCTCGACCAGCTGCTGGTCGAACTCGGGCCGGTTGATCAGCCCGAACAGCATCTGCTTGGACCGGCGGGTGCGGGTGAAGCGCCCGTTGTTGGAGAAGGTGACCGCGTGCACCCGGTCCCGGAAGGGCAGCTCGAAGCCGGGCGGCAGGGCGTCGCGGGAGGGGCCGATGATGCCGCCGCCGCACGTCTTGTAACGGGGCAACTCGGCTTTCTCCAGCACCAGCACGCGCCGTCCCGCGACCGCCGCCGCGTAGGCGGCCGAGGCGCCCGCGGGGCCCGCGCCCACCACGACGACGTCCCACACCCGCTGCACGTCGTCCGCCGAAGAGTTCTCGCCGCTCACGATGGTCTACCGCTCCGATCAAGCCGTTGCCAAGTGTCCTGTCGCATCCTACGGCGGCCGTCCGCGCAGGCCGCTGTGGGAGGATCGGGGGACTCACCCCGTACAACGTCGCACCCACGAGGAGCGTGCCCATGTCGTCGAATCCGGTCGCCGAGACCGTCGCCTCGCTGCTGCCCCGGGCCAAGGCGGAGCTGGCCGAACTGGTCGCCTTCACATCGGTGGCGGACTTCACGCAGTTCCCGAGGAGCGAGAGCGAGGCCGCCGCGAACTGGGTCGCCGAGGCGCTGTGTGCCGAGGGATTCACGGACGTGGCCCTGCTCGACACCCCGGACGGCACGCAGTCGGTGTACGGCTACCTGCCGGGCCCGGAGGGTGCAAAAACGGTTCTTCTCTATGCGCACTACGACGTGCAGCCCCCGCTCGACGAGGCCGGCTGGACCAGCCCGCCGTTCGAGCTGACCGAGCGCGACGGCCGCTGGTACGGCCGCGGGGCCGCCGACTGCAAGGGCGGGGTCATCATGCACCTGCTCGCGCTGCGGGCCCTGAAGGCGAACGGGGGCGTCCCCGTGAACGTCAAGGTGATCGCCGAGGGCTCGGAGGAGCAGGGCACGGGCGGCCTGGAGCGGTACGCCGAGGCGCACCCGGAGCTGCTGGAGGCGGACACCATCGTGATCGGCGACGCGGGCAACTTCCGCGTCGGTCTGCCGACGGTCACCACCACGCTGCGCGGCATGACCCTGGTGCGGGTGCGGATCGACACGCTCGGCGGCAATCTGCACTCCGGCCAGTTCGGCGGTGCCGCGCCGGACGCACTGGCCGCGCTGATCCGCGTCATGGACTCGCTGCGCGCCGAGGACGGCTCGACCACGGTCGACGGACTGGACGCCGCGGGTACCTGGGACGGCCTGGAGTACACCGAGGAGCAGTTCCGGGCGGACGCCAGGGTGCTGGACGGGGTCGAGCTGATCGGCGGCGGCTCGGTCGCCGACCGCCTCTGGGCCCGCCCGGCCGTCACCGTCCTCGGCATCGACTGCCCGCCGGTCGTCGGCGCCACCCCGTCCGTGCACTCGAGCGCCCGCGCGCTGATCAGCCTGCGGGTGCCGCCGGGCGTGGACGCGGCGGAGGCGACCAAGCTGCTCCGGGCGCACCTGGAGGCGCACACCCCGTGGGGCGCGCGGGTCACCACCGAACAGATCGGGCAGGGCCAGGCCTTCCGTGCCGACGCCTCCAGCCCCGCCTACCAGGCGATGGCCGACGCGATGGCGGTCGCGTACCCGGGCGAGACGATGCAGTACGCCGGTGAGGGCGGCTCCATCCCGCTGTGCAACACCCTGGCCGGCCTGTACCCGAAGGCGGAGATCCTGCTCATCGGCCTGAGCGAGCCGGAGGCGCAGATCCACGCGGTCAACGAGAGCGTGTCCCCCGAGGAGTTGGAGCGGCTGTCGGTCGCCGAGGCGCTGTTCCTGCGCAACTACGCGGCGGGCTGACCCCTCCCGCCGACGGCAGGAGGGCTCTCGCACCCGGTCGCGGTCGCGGGCCCTCCTGGTCGGCGCTTGGACGTCATCGGGCTGCCGCCCCACCGGTGGGTGTCCCATGGGGACCGGCCCCGACTCCTTGTGTCGGCAAGGGGCGTCGGTCAGCCCACCGGCACGCCGGCCTCCAGATAGAGCGCCCTGCCCCGCTCGCGCGCTCGCAGTGCCCAGCGCAGCCGCTCGTAGCGGACCGGGGGCAGCATCGCGGCGGCCTCCTGCTCCGTGGCGAACCGCCAGGCGCGCAGCTCCGGCCCGGGCAGCAGCACCCGGGACGCCTCGCCGGACTCCAGCCGGCCGCCGTCGAACAGCAGCCGCAGCCCGCCGAAGCCGGGCGGGACGGGCCGCTCCCAGTCCACGACCAGCAGCCGGGGCACCTCGCGCAGCCGTATCCCGGTCTCCTCGGCGACCTCGCGCATCCCGGCGCGGGCAGGTGCCTCGCCCCGCTCCACCACTCCGCCGGGGAACTCCCAGCCCGGTTTGTAGGTGGGGTCGACGAGCAGCACCCGGTCGTGCTCGTCGAAGAGCAGCACCCCGGCGGCGAGCGTCTCCGCTGTCGGCTCGGGGGTCTGCACGATGTCGCAGGCCGGTACGGCACCGCTGCCGACGGCCTCGGCGATACGGACGGCCGTCTCGTACGGGGTGAGGGTGCTGGTGTCGAGCGGGTGGGCGTCGGCGGTGAGCCAGGTGGCGAGGGCGGCGCGGTAGGACTCGACGTGGTCGTACGCCCACTGCCGCGTGCGTATCTCGCCGTCGGGGGCCTCGGACGGGACCTCCCGCCTGGCTATGCGCTCGCGCAGGATCGTTTCCGCCGGGGCGAGAAGCACATGGTGCACGGTAATCCGCCGGGCGGCGAGGCCGCCGAAGATCTCGTCGCGGTACTCCTGGCGGAGCAAAGTCATGGGCACCACGAGGGTGCCGCCCAGCTCGGCGAGCATCGCGGCGGCGGTGTCGACGACCAGCCGGCGCCAGATCGGCAGGTCCTGGAAGTCGTCGGCCTCCGCGAGACGCTTGGGTGGCAGCAGGTGCGTGAGCCCCCCGCCGATGACCTCGGGGTCGAAGAGCGCGCTGTTCGGGATCAGTTCGATCAGTTCGCGTGCGGTGGTGGTCTTCCCCGCACCGAACGCGCCGTTGATCCAGACGACGGTCACGGACTCCCCCTCTTCTGTTGGCCCCCTGAGGCTTGCCCGCTCCACCCTGCCACGGAAACCCCGTCCCGTTGAGGGCGCCTGTCCGCGCGCACAGGAGTGCCGGCGCCCCTTCGGCGGGGACACCGGCCGAACACTCCTACGACGCACTCCTACTACGAGGGGGGCTACTCCTGGCCGAGCAGGTTCTGGTCGACGGCCAGGCTGCCGTCGCTGACGAGGTGGCCGACCGTGTCGAGGGCGGTCGAGACGTGGGAGTCGTCGAGGGGTGCCTCGCCCGCCGCGTGGGACGGGGTGACGGCGGCCACGACGAATCCGGTGGCGAGGGTGGCGATGGCGAGCATGCTGCGCTTCTTCATGCGCTGATCAACTGCGGGATCGGGCCCGGAGTCACGCGGACCACCGGGGTTTTGCGGCCGAGCCGACCGTCGTGCGGCGTCGCGTTCGCCGCGCGGGTCGAGCGCGACGCCGCACTGCCCGCCGGCCGCCTTCTCGGTCTGCCGCGGGACGCTTCCGAGACGTGTGAAGCGAACACGTCCGAACGAGCCGTAACCCCCTGACGCCCACCTCTTCCAACAGACTCCGACACGTTCTACCATAAACGCCCACTGATGACGCGTACATGCCGTCATCCCGTCGTTCGCGAGTTGGAGGAACGTCGACGATGCGTCACCCTCGCAGCCGCACCACCCGCAACAGAGTGGCCGGAGCGCTCAGCGCTGGACTCCTGTGCGCGGCGGGCCTCGCCGCTCCCGCCCTGGCGGCGCCCGCCGCGACCCCCGCGGCACCCACCGCCCCCGCACGGGCCGACGGCCTCGCCCTCACCCCGCCCATGGGCTTCAACAACTGGAACTCCACGCACTGCCGGGCCGAGTTCAACGAGGACATGGTCAAGGGCATCGCGGACCTCTTCGTGACGAAGGGGCTGAAGGACGCGGGCTACCAGTACGTCAACCTGGACGACTGCTGGGCCCTGCCGGACCGTGACGCCAACGGCAAGCTGGTGCCCGACCCCGTGCGCTTCCCCGGCGGGATCAAGGCGGTCGCGGACTACGTCCACGCCAAGGGGCTCAAACTCGGCATCTACACCAGTGCCGGCACCAAGACCTGCAACAGCGCGGGGTTCCCGGGAGCCCTGGGCCACGAGTACAGCGACGCGCGCCAGTTCGCCGACTGGGGCGTCGACTACCTGAAGTACGACAACTGCAACAACCAGGGCGTGGACGCCGAGCAGCGCTACCGGACCATGCGGGACGCCCTGAAGGCGACCGGCCGGCCCATCGTCTACAGCATCTGCGAATGGGGTGAGAACAAACCCTGGGAATGGGCCTCCGGCGTCGGCCAGTTGTGGCGGACCACCGGCGACATCAGCGACAGCTGGAGTTCGATGCTGTCGATCCTGAAGCAGAACCTCCCGCTCGCGCCGCACGCCGGCCCCGGCCACTGGAACGACCCCGACATGCTGGAGGTCGGCAACGGCGGGATGACGGACACCGAGTACCGCTCGCACTTCTCACTCTGGTCGGTCATGGCCGCGCCGCTGCTCATCGGCACGGACCTGCGCAAGGCGTCCCAGGCGACCTTCGACATCCTGGACGACAAGGAGGTCATCGCCGTCGACCAGGACCCCCTCGGCAAGCAGGGTGCGGTCGTCTCCTCCGCCGGCGGGCGCTGGGTCGTCGCCAAGGAGATGAAGGACGGCAGCCGCGCGGTGGCCCTCTTCAACGAATCCGGCACCGCCCAGCGGATCGCCACCAGCGCGAGCGCCGTCGGCCTGCCCGACGCCGACGCATACACCCTGCGCGACCTGTGGCAGCACCGTGGCTACAACACCGCCGGCACCATCGCGGCCACCGTCCCGGCCCACGGCACGGTCCTGCTGCGCGTCTCGGCCGACCCGCACTGGGCCGACAACCCGCCCGCCATCGAACTCGGCCTGGACGGCAGTCCGTTGCTGGAGGCCGCTACTCCGGCCGCGCTGACCAGTACCGTCACCGACCTCGGGCGTACGCCCGCGAGCCGGGTCTCCGTCACGCTGACCGGCCCCGCGGGCTGGACCGTACGGGCCACCTCGGCGACCTCGGCCACCACCCTCCCGACCGGCCGGGCACTGCGCACGGGCTGGCGGGTGACCGCCCCGGCCGGCACCCCCGTCGGTTCCTACGACCTCACACTGCGGACGAGTCACCGCTCACCGTCGGGGACACCGGTCACCACCACGCTCCCGCTGACCGCGTCCGTCGTCGTGCCACCGCCGTCCGGGGCGTCGTACCTCGGCGACCTGCCGTGGCTGTCGGCGACCAGCGGCTGGGGGCCGGTGGAGCGGAACACCAGCAACGGCGAGAGCGGCGCCGGCGACGGCCGTCCGCTCACCATCGGCGGGACGGTGTACGCCAAGGGGCTCGGCGTGCACGCGCTCAGCGACCTCTCCTTCTACACCGGCAGGGCCTGCGAGAAGGTCACCGCGTCCGTCGGCGTGGACGACGAGAAGGACACGAAGGGCACCGTCGCCTTCGAGATCTGGGCGGACGGCACCAGGGCCGCCGCCACCGGTGTCCTCACCAACGCGATGCCCGCCCAGCCGGTCACGGCCGACATCACCGGCGCCCAGGTGGTCCGGCTCGTCGTCACCGACGGCGGGGACGGCATCGACTCGGACCACGCGGACTGGGCGGACGCACGGCTGAGCTGCTGACGCCTACACGCTCGCCGCGGTGGCGTCCGGCCTGCGGGTCAGCGCTGCCGCGGCGGCGCCGACCAGGCCCGCGTCGGTGCCCATCTGCGCGGGTACCACGGTCAGGCGTTGCACGAAGGACAGCGTCGCGTAGTCGGTGAGGGCCTTGCGCAGGGGCGTGAACAGGACCTCGCCCGCCTTGCCGACGCCGCCGCCGATCACCGCGATGTCGATCTCGACCAGGGTCGCGGTGGCCGCGATGCCGGCGGCCAGCGCCTGCGCCGCCCGCTCGAAGGAGGCCACGGCGACCGGGTCACCCGCCCGGGCGGCGGCGGCCACCGCGGCGGCCGAGGTGTCGCCGTCGGGCCCGGGCCGCCAGCCCTGCTCCAGCGCCCGGCGGGCGATGTTGGGGCCGCTGGCGATGCGCTCCACACAGCCGCGCGAGCCGCACGGGCAGGGATCGCCGTCGAGGTCGACGCTGATGTGGCCGATGTGCCCGGCGTTGCCCGTCGGCCCGGGATGCAGCCGCCCGCCGAGCACCAGGCCGCCGCCGACGCCCGTGGAGACCACCATGCACAGCGCGTTGTCGTGGCCGCGCGCGGCGCCCTGCCAGTGTTCGGCCGCCGTGATCGCGACGCCGTCACCGATCAGCTCCACCGGCAGGCCGCCAGTGGCCGTACGCACCCGGTCGACCAGCGGGAAGTCACGCCAGCCCGGCACGTTCACCGGGCTCACGGTGCCCGCCGAGGCGTCCACCGGGCCGGCGCTGCCGATGCCGATCGAGCCGGCGCGTCCCCACAGGGGCGACCCGGCGAGGTCGCCGAGTACCTCCGTCACGGCCCGCATGACCGTTTCGCCGTCCTGCCGGGCGGGCGTGCCGCGCCGGGTCCGGGCCAGGATCCGTCCGTCGCCGTCCACCAGCGCGCCGGCGATCTTGGTGCCGCCGATGTCCAGGGCCGCCACGAGGTCGGTGTGCATCAGAGTCAGATCTCCCCGTTGAAGCGTGAGAAAAAGAAGCAGGCCGGTCGAGCGGTGGGGGCGCGGGCCGACGACAGCGGTGGACAGTCTCTCTCGCATCTGACAACGTTGTCCAGGCTCTATGCTCGACGCCACATCCTCATACAAGCCCACGGATCGCGCACTACCCGGTGCGAGAGACGGACGAGAGACAGGACGGCGCATCGTGCCCGAGACCACCCGCCGCGCGGACCGCCTTCCCGGGACGCGTTACGGCAACCGCCCGACGATGAAGGACGTGGCGGCGCGCGCCGGGGTCGGGCTGAAGACGGTCTCCCGGGTGGTCAACGGCGAGCCGGGGGTCACCCCGGACACCGAGCGCCGGGTGCAGGAGGCGATCGACGCCCTCGGTTTCCGCCGCAACGACAGCGCCCGGGTGCTGCGCAAGGGCCGCACGGCGAGCATCGGCCTGGTCCTGGAGGATCTCGCGGACCCGTTCTACGGGCCGCTCAGCCGGGCCGTCGAGGAAGTGGCCCGCGCCCACGGCGCCTTGCTGATCAACGGCTCCAGCGCCGAGGACCCCGAGCGCGAGCAGGAGCTGGCGCTGGCCCTGTGCGCGCGCCGGGTGGACGGCCTGGTGGTGATCCCGGCGGGGGACGACCACCGCTATCTGGAGCCGGAGATCAGGGCCGGTGTGGCGACCGTGTTCGTGGACCGCCCGGCCGGGCGGATCGACGCCGACGTGGTCCTGTCCGACAACTACGGCGGTGCCCGCGGCGGCGTCGCCCACCTCATCGCGCACGGGCACCGCCGGATCGGGTTCATCGGCGACATGCCCCGCATCCACACCGCGGCCGAGCGGCTGCGCGGCTACCGGGCGGCCATGGAGGACGCCGGCATAACCGTCGAGGAGCGCTGGATGTCCCTCGGCGCGACGAACCCGGAGCGGGTGCGCAGGGCGGCCGAGGAGATGCTGTCCGCCCCCGATCCCGTCACCGCGGTCTTCACCGGCAACAACCGGGTGACGGTCACCGTCATCCGGGTCCTCGCCGAGCACTCCCGCCGGGTCGCGCTCGTCGGCTTCGACGACATCGAGCTGGCCGATCTGCTCCAGCCGGGCGTCACGGTCGTCGCCCAGGACTCGGCGACCCTGGGCCGTACCGCTGCCGAGCGGCTCTTCCGCCAGCTGGACGGCACGCTCGTCGCGCCGGAGCGGATCGAGCTGCCGACCCGGCTGATCACCCGCGGCTCGGGCGAGCTGCCGCCGGCGGACTGACGGCGGCGCACCCGTCCCGGCCGACCCGGTCCCGCCGACCGCATCCCGGCCGGCCCGGTCCCGCCGACCGCGTCCCGGCCGGCCCGTACGAGTCGGCCGAGTCCGGGACGGGCTCCCTGATGCGGAGCGGGCCCCGGGTGACCGGCGCCGCCGGCCACGTCTCGGCGCGGGTCAGCCCCCCGTCCGCGTCCGCGTCCGCGTCCGCACCCGAGGGGGCCCGCGGTCCCGTCGCCGGCTCCGCTACTGCGCGGACACCGTCAGGTCGCCGCGCCGGGGCGCCGCGAAGCCCTCCAGGTCGGCGCGGGTCAGGCCGCTGAGGCGGGCGACCTCGGCGATGTCCAGGGCGCCGCAGTCCAGGCCGCGCAGCAGGTAGCCGCTGAGGGCCTTGGCGGTGGCGGGCTCGTCCATGACGTCGCCGCCGGTCCGGTTGGCGTACCGGGCGAGGCGGCCGGCGGCCTGTTCGAAGCCCTCGCGGTAGAAGGCGAAGACGGCCGCGTAGCGGGTGGGGATGTGGCCGGGGTGCATGTCCCAGCCCTGGTAGTAGGCGCGGCCGAGGGCACGGCGGGTGAGGCCGTAGTGGAGCCGCCAGGCGTCGTGGACCTTGGCGGTCGGGCCGACGGGCAGGACGTTGGTGGAGCCGTCGCAGACGCGGACGCCGGTGCCGGCCGCCGCGACCTGCATGATCGCCTTGGCATGGTCGGCGGCGGGGTGGTCGCTGGCCTGGTAGGCGGCCGAGACGCCGAGGCAGGCGCTGTAGTCGAAGGTGCCGTAGTGCAGTCCGGTGGCGCGGCCCTCGGCGGCCTGGATCATGCGGGCGACCGCGGCGGTGCCGTCGGTGGCGAGGATGGACTGGCTGGTCTCGATCTGGATCTCGAAGCCCAGTCGGCCGGCGTCCAGGCCGTGCACCTTCTCGAAGGCTTCCAGGAGCCGGACGAAGGCGCTGACCTGCTCGGGATAGGTCACCTTCGGCAGGGTGAGGACGAGACCGCCGGGCAGGGGGCCGGCCTCCATCAGGCCGGTGAGGAAGACGTCGAGGGTGCGGATGCCCCGGTCGCGCACCGCGGCCTCCATGCACTTCATGCGGATGCCCATGTACGGCGCCGCCGTGCCGTTCTCGTACGCCTCGGCGATCAGGCGGGCCACGCGGGCCGCGGTCTCGTCCTCCTCGGCGTCGGGGCGGGGGCCGTAGCCGTCCTCGAAGTCGACCCGCAGGTCCTCGATGGGTTCGCGCTCCAGTTTGGCGCGGACGCGGGAGTAGACGGGCTCGGCGAGGTCGTCGGCGAGGCCGAGGACGGCCGCCAAGCAGGCCGCGTCGGGGGCGTGTTCGTCGAGCAGGGCGAGGGCCTGGTCGCCCCAGGCGCGCACGGTGTCGGCGGCGAAGGCGTCACCGGGGACGTAGACGGTGTGGACGGGCTGCCGGGTGCCGGGGTCCCCGGGGTAGCGGCGCTCCAGCTCCGCGTCGACCGGTGCGAGGGAGGCGCTGATCCCCTCGCTGACGGCGCCCGCGAGGCTCGTCGCCACCTTGTCCTGCTGACCCATCCCACACCCTCCAATTTTCCGCTGTACGGAATCAACAATCCGTAGAATGAAGTTATCCGGCGTGGTTCCCGCTGGTCAACACCTCGCGGGCCGCCACCAGGATGCACCGAGGCCCCCGTGACCGCTCGGGTCACGGGGGCCTCGTACGCCGCATCAGGCCGTATCAGGCGCGGAAAATCAGCCCTTGCGGGTCTTGATCTCCTCGGTCAGCTGCGGGACGACGTCGAAGAGGTCGCCGACCACACCGAAGTCGACCAGCTCGAAGATCGGGGCCTCGGCGTCCTTGTTGACGGCCACGATCGTCTTGGAGGTCTGCATACCGGCGCGGTGCTGGATGGCGCCGGAGATGCCGTTGGCGATGTACAGCTGCGGCGAGACCGACTTGCCGGTCTGGCCGACCTGGTTGGTGTGCGGGTACCAGCCGGCGTCCACCGCGGCACGCGAGGCACCGACGGCCGCACCGAGGGAGTCGGCGAGCGCCTCGATGATCGAGAAGTTCTCCGCGCCGTTGACACCACGGCCACCGGAGACGACGATCGCGGCCTCGGTCAGCTCCGGACGGCCGGTCGACTCACGCGGCGTGCGGCCGGTGACCTTGGTGCCGGTCGCCTTCTCGGAGAAGGTCACGGACAGGGTCTCGGCCGCACCGGCGGCCAGGGCGGCCTCGACGGCGGCCGAGTTCGGCTTGACCGTGATGACCGGGGTGCCCTTGATGACGCGGGACTTGGTGGTGTAGGACGCGGCGAACACCGACTGGGTGGCCACCGGGCCCTCGTCGCCGGCCTCGATGTCGACGGCGTCGGTGATGATGCCGGAGCCGATGCGCAGCGCCAGACGGGCGGCGATCTCCTTGCCCTCGGCGGAGGACGGGACCAGCACGGCGGCCGGGGAGACGGCCTCGACGGCGGCCTGGAGGGCGTCCACCTTCGGCACGACCAGGTAGTCGGCGTACTCGGACGCGTCGTGGGTGAGGACCTTCACCGCGCCGTGCTCGGCGAGCGTGGCGGCGGTGTCGGCGGCGCCGTTGCCCAGCGCGACGGCGACCGGCTCGCCGATGCGGCGGGCCAGGGTCAGCAGCTCCAGGGTGGGCTTGCGGACGGCGCCGTCCACGTGGTCGACGTAGACGAGGACTTCAGCCATGGGATTGCTCTCCTGCGTAACGAAGTTGAGGGGCGGTCAGCGGGGGCGGGCCCTTAGATGAACTTCTGGCCCGCGAGGTACTCGGCGAGCTGCTTGCCGCCCTCGCCCTCGTCCTTGACGATGGTGCCGGCCGTACGGGCCGGACGCTCGGTCACGGTCTCGACCTTGGTGAACGCGCCGTCCAGGCCGACTTCCTCGGCCTCGATGTCCAGGTCGGACAGGTCCCAGGACTCCACCGGCTTCTTCTTGGCCGCCATGATGCCCTTGAAGGACGGGTAACGCGCCTCGCCCGACTGGTCGGTCACGGAGACGACGGCCGGAAGCTGCGCCTGAAGCTGCTCGGAAGCGGCGTCGCCGTCGCGGCGGCCCTTGACCGTGCCGTCCTCGACGGAGACCTCGGAGAGCAGGGTGACCTGCGGGACACCCAGACGCTCGGCGACCAGCGCCGGGACGACGCCCATGGTGCCGTCGGTGGAGGCCATGCCGGAGATGACCAGGTCGTAACCGGCCTTCTCGATGGCCTTGGCGAGCACCAAGGAGGTGCCGATGGCGTCGGTGCCGTGCAGGTCGTCGTCCTCGATGTGGATGGCCTTGTCGGCACCCATCGACAGGGCCTTGCGGAGCGCGTCCTTGGCGTCCTCGGGGCCGATGGTCAGGACGGTGACCTCGGCGTCGTCCGCGTCCTCCGAGATCTGCAGCGCCTGCTCGACCGCGTACTCGTCCAGCTCGGAGAGCAGACCGTCCACGTCATCGCGGTCGACGGTCAGGTCATCGGCGAAGTGCCGGTCGCCAGTGGCGTCGGGCACGTACTTCACAGTGACAACGATCCTCAAGCTCACGCCGGCTCTCCTACTGCATCGTCATTTCCGGGCTGCCTCTTGGAGGCAGCATAGGCGCCTCAAGCGGCCGATCCCGGTCGGGGCGTCGGCGCGCTCCGACCGAAATATTACTCGTCAGTACACCCAGTTCCTGCCCGCTAAGCAAGCGCTTTGAACTGTGACCTTCGCAACGCAGCGTAACCGGAACTCGACGGCCGCGCAGGGCCCGGGGGACGTGATCAGTCCCGCAGTCCGTTGAACCGGCCCTGGTGGTAAAGGAGCGGGCGGCCGGCGCCCGAGGGGTCGCCGACGACCACCTCGGCGAGCACGATCCGGTGATCACCGGCGGGGACCCGGCCCACGGTCCGGCAGACCAGCCAGGCGAGCACGTCGTCCAGCACCGGTACGCCCTCCGGACCCTCCCGCCAGGCGGTGGGCGCGCCGAAGCGGTCGGCACCGCTGCGCGCGAAGGTGGCGGCCAGGTCGCTCTGGTGCTCGCCGAGGACGTGCACGCCGACGTGGTCCGCCTCGGCTATCGCGGGCCAGCTGGAGGCGCCCGTGCCGATGCCGAAGGAGATCAGCGGCGGCTCCGCGGAGACGGAGGTGAGGGAGGTGGCGGTGAAGCCGACCGGACCGGAGGCGCCGCGCGCTGTGATCACCGCGACGCCGGCGGCGTGCCGGCGGAAGGTGGAGCGCAGCAGGTCGGGGGAGGCGAGCTGGGGGGTACCGAGGCCGGGCGTGGCCGTCATGGAGTTGTCCTTCTGCGAGGGAAGAGGAGCGGGTCCGCGGCTGCTCAACAGCCGGGACAACGCGCGCTCGCGGTGCGGGCCAGGTCGATGTGGGCCCGCCCGTAGAGAAGGAGTTCGGTCGGCACACGGTCAGGTTGGCTATAGGTGTGGCACACAGTCAAGGAGGTTCCGCGATCTGGAAGATGTCTCACTGTTCCCTGAAGCCTGCCCGGACGGCCTCCCCGAGGGCGGCGATGACGTCGGCCTTTCGGGGCTGTCCGGCGGCGCGCCGCACCACCCGTCCGCCGGCGTCCAGGACGAGGACGGTGGGCGTCTTGAGGATCTCCAGTTCGCGTACGAGGTCCAGGCCGGCCTCGGCGTCGATCTCGACGTGTGTCACGCCCGGGACCATCCCGGCGATCTCGCCGAGGACGCGCCGGGTGGCCCGGCAGGGCGCGCAGAAGGCGCTGGAGAACTGCACGAGAGTGGCACGCTCCCCCAGGTCGCCGCCGAGTTCGGCCGCCCCGAGCCGCCTGCCGTCGTCACGCCCGCGCACCCGCGCTCTCCTGTTCCGCCGCTCGCGCGGCTCGCAGTGGCGGGCACCCGTGGAGGCGCACCACCAGTCCGGTCATTCTCCACACAAGCGTGCACGGGACCGCGGAGATTCCCGGCACCGGCCACGGTTGCCGTAAAGGGTGCTTAAAGATCCAAGGCGGGATGTAGGCCGACGTGACGAGGATCTCGCCGCCGCGGGGCACCAGGGCTGGCTACCCGTCCGTTCTTCGGGCACGATCTGCGAGACGCCGTTTACCTACGGCTGCGTAACTTACCCGCCGGGATCCCCCCTTTCCCGAGCAGAGCAGAAAGGGTCCGCCCCGCCCATGGCAGAGCTGGTCTACCGTCCCGTCATCGGTTTCGCCAAGACACTGTTCAAGGTCTGGGATCTGAAGATCGACTGCCAGGGGTCGGAGAACATCCCGCGCTCGGGCGGTGCCGTGCTGGTGAGCAACCACATCAGCTACCTGGACTTCGTGTTCAACGGCCTGGCCGCCCTGCCGCAGAAGCGCCTGGTGCGCTTCATGGCGAAGGAGTCCGTCTTCCGCCACCGCATCTCCGGGCCGCTGATGCGCGGCATGAAGCACATTCCGGTGGACCGCATGCAGGGCGAGGCGGCCTACGCCCACGCGCTGGACTCGCTGCGCTCGGGCGAGATCATCGGGGTCTTCCCGGAGGCGACGATCTCGCAGTCGTTCACGCTGAAGAGCTTCAAGTCGGGTGCGGCCCGCCTCGCCCAGGAGGCGGGCGTCCCGCTGATCCCGATGGCGGTGTGGGGTACGCAGCGGCTGTGGACGAAGGGGCAGCCCCGCAACTTCAAGCGCGACCACCTGCCCGTCACCATCCGCGTCGGCGAGGCGGTGGAGGCACCCCGCGACCAGTACGCCGGTGCCATCACCCGTCGGCTGCGCGAGCGCGTCCAGGAGCTCCTGGACGCCGCCCAGCGGGCCTACCCGAGCCGCCCCAAGGGCTCGGAGGACTCCTGGTGGCTCCCGGCGCACCTGGGCGGCACGGCACCGACGATGGAGCAACTGCGCGCGGCCGAGGCGCACTGAGCCTGCGCGCGAGGCCGAGGCGCACCGCGCCTGCGCGCGAGGCCGGGCTTCCGGGCCGGGGGGTGTTCCGGGCCCCGTCCCGGGTGACCGGCCGCCCGCGCCCGTCCTGCGCCACCGCCGGCGGGGCGGGACCTCCGGCGTCCGACCCGCCTCAGAGGCTGCTCGGGAGCGACTTCCCCAGGTACGACCGGTCGGGGGCGGCCCGCAGGGCAGCGAGGACCACCGGGTGCGGCTCGGCGTACGGGACCGGGTAGCCCCTCTCGCTCGACGCGGGGTCCGGGACCCCGGCCAGGCGCTCGCCGTCCAGGGAGAAACGGGCGTCGACGCCCGGCTTGTTGCCGCGGGCGTCCTGCCGGTGCCAGGCGCCGTTGAAACGCACGGCGACCAGGCCGTAAACCGCGTGGCCGCCCTCGTCGTCGGCCGCATACGCGGACAGGTCGGCGGTGCCCTGGATCAGCTCCATGCCCGCAGAGCATAGGAAAGCGATCACTCGACAGTCAATGACTTTTCGAGTGACCGCATACCTATGCATACCTCGCCGTCAGCGGGCCATCTCCTCCTTGAGGGCCGCCACGAACGTGTCGACGTCGTCCTCCGTGGTGTCGAAGGAGCACATCCAGCGCACCACCCCGGCGGCCTCGTCCCAGAAGTAGAAACGGAACCGCTTCTGCAGCCGCTCGCTCACGTCGTTCGGGAGCTTGGCGAAGACGCCGTTGGCCTGCACCGGGTGGAGGATCTCCACGCCGTGCACCGCGCGGACGCCCTCGGCCAGCCGCTGGGCCATCTCGTTGGCGTGGCGGGCGTTGCGCAGCCACAGGTCCTTGGCGAGCAGGGCCTCCAGCTGCACGGAGACGAAACGCATCTTGGAGGCCAACTGCATCGACATCTTCCGCAGGTGCTTCATCTGCCGCACCGCGTCCTGGTTGATGACGACGACCGCCTCGCCGAACACGGCACCGTTCTTCGTCCCGCCCAGCGAGAGGATGTCGACGCCGACCGCGTTGGTGAAGGTCCGCATGGGCACGTTCAACGAGGCGGCGGCGTTGGCTATCCGGGAGCCGTCCAGGTGCACCTTCATGCCGTGCGCGTGGGCGTGCTCGCAGATCGCGCGGATCTCCTCGGGCGTGTAGAGGGTGCCCAGCTCGGTGCTCTGGGTGATCGACACCACCTGCGGCATCGCGCGGTGCTCGTCCTCCCACCCCCAGGCCTGCCGGTCGATCAGCTCGGGCGTGAGCTTGCCGTCGGCCGTGGGCACGGTGAGCAGCTTGAGCCCGCCCATGCGCTCGGGCGCGCCACCCTCGTCCACGTTGATGTGCGCGCTCTCGGCGCAGATGACCGCGCCCCAGCGGTCGGTGACCGCCTGGAGCGCGACCACGTTCGCGCCGGTGCCGTTGAAGACCGGGAACGCCTCCGCGGTGGCCCCGAAGTGGCCCCGGACGATCCGCTGGAGGTTCCCGGTGTAGTCGTCCTCGCCGTACGCCACCTGGTGCCCGCCGTTGGCCAGGGCCAGGGCGGCCAGTACCTCGGGGTGGGCTCCGGCGTAGTTGTCACTGGCGAACCCGCGGACCAGCGGGTCGTGATGGCGACGCGCGTCGGTCTTCGGAGGGTTCACGGCTTCTCGGTCAGCCACAGACGGTTTCCGTTCACTTCGGCGGCGGACTTGCTCCAGACGCCTTCGATGGCCTCGGCCAGGTCCTTGACGTCCGTGAAGCCCGCGAACTTCGCGTTGGGGCGTTCGGCGCGCATCGCGTCGTGCACCAGCGCCTTCACCACCAGGATGGCAGCCGCCGAGCTCGGACCCTGGTCGCCCCCGGCCTTGCGGAAGCCGTCGGCCATCGCCAGCGTCCACGCCTCGGCGGCGGCCTTGGCCGCTGCGTACGCCGCGTTGCCCGCCGTCGGCTTGGAGGTGCCGGCGGCGCTGGTGAGGACGTACCGGCCGCGGTCGCTGCGCTGCAGGGCGTCGAAGAACGCGAGGGAGGTGTGCTGGACGGTGCGGATCAGCAGCTTCTCCAGCAGATCCCAGTCGGCCAGGTCGGTGTCGGCGAAGTTCGCGCTGCCGCGCCAGCCGCCGACGAGGTGGACCAGGCCGTCGACGCGGCCGTGGTCCTTCTCGATGCGCGCGGCCCAGTCACGGGTGGACTGCAGGTCGAGCAGGTCGACGGTCTCGCCGGTGACAGTGGCGCCGCCGCGGGCGTAGCGGGCCGCGTCGACGGCCTCCGCCAGTCGCTCCGCGTTGTTGTCGGCGCCGACGACGACCGCACCCGCCTCGGCGAGCCGGATCAGCGTCGCGTGCCCGGCCGGTCCACCCGCGCCGGCCACCGCGATCACCGCACCACTGAGAGACCCGTTCCCCACGATGTTCTTCCCCTCTTGAGCAGTGTTCTTCGGGCGGTCGCTCACGCGGCGACCCGCTCGGCGGCGGCCGGCGTGATGCCCTTGGTGGAGGCGATCACATTCTTCAGCTTCTTGGCCAGCGCCTCATAGAACATGCTGAGCGGAAACTCGTCCGGAAGCACGTCGTCCACGAGCTTGCGCGGCGGCAGGGTCAGGTCCAGGGCGTCCGGGCCCTTGGCCCACTTGGAGCCGGGGTGCGGCGCGAGGTAGGTGGAGACCAGCTCGTAGGCGGCGAACCAGTGCACCAGCTTCGGGCGGTCGATGCCGTCCCGGTAGAGCTTCTCAATCTCGCCGCACAGCTGGTTGGTGACCTGCGGGGCGCGCTCCCAGTCGATGGAGAGCTTGTTGTCGGTCCAGCGGACGACGTCGTGCTTGTGCAGGTAGGCGAAGAGCAGCTGGCCGCCGAGGCCGTCGTAGTTCCGGTTGCGGTCGCCGGTGACCGGGAAGCGGAACATACGGTCGAAGAGCACCGCGTACTGCACGTCACGGGCCTGCGGGACGCCGTCCGCCTCGAGCTTCACCGCCTCCTTGAAGGCGGTGAGGTCACAGCGCAGCTCCTCCAGGCCGTACATCCAGAACGGCTGGCGCTGCTTGATCATGAACGGGTCGAACGGCAGGTCGCCGTGGCTGTGGGTGCGGTCGTGGACCATGTCCCAGAGCACGAACGCCTCTTCGCAGCGCTTCTGGTCGTGGACCATCGCGGCGATGTCGTCGGGCAGCTCCAGGCCGAGCAGGTCGACGGCGGCGTCGGTGACACGGCGGAAGCGGGCGGCCTCGCGGTCGCAGAAGATGCCACCCCAGGAGAAACGTTCCGGCGCCTCACGGACGGCGATCGTCTCCGGGAAGAGCACGGCGGAGTTGGTGTCGTAACCCGAGGTGAAGTCCTCGAAGGTGATACCGCAGAACAGCGGGTTGTCGTACCGGGTGCGCTCCAGCTCGGCCAGCCAGTCCGGCCAGACCATCCGCAGCACGACCGCCTCCAGGTTGCGGTCCGGGTTGCCGTTCTGCGTGTACATGGGGAAGACGACCAGGTGCTGCAGGCCGTCCGTACGGTCCGCGGCGGGCTGGAAGGCCAGCAGGGAGTCCAGGAAGTCCGGGACCTCGAAGCCGCCCTCGGCCCAGCGGCGCAGGTCCCGCACCAGGGCCTGGTGGTAGGCGGCGTCGTGCGGGAGCAGCGGGGAGAGCTGCTCGACCGCGTCGGCGACACGCTCGACGGCCGCCAGGGCGTCGGCGCGCCGCGGGGCGCCATCGGCCTCGAAGTCGATCGATCCGTCCTTCGACTGCCATGGCCGGATCTGCTCCACGGCATTCTTGAGCACGGGCCAAGCCGGGTGCTCAACCACCCTGGTCAGCGAAGGAGCCTGTCCCTCGGTACCCGCCTGCACAAGAATTTCCGTCATGTCCCATCCTCCACGGGAGAACCTCGCGTATGGACACCGTATGCGTACCCCGTTTCTCTCAGCAAGACTGTGCTCGGGAAATTATTCTGCGCACCCCCTTAGTCACCGATGTTTTTCCTGTCGTAAACCGTGACGACGCTCACTTCCGCCGACTGCACTCGGCACGGCCGCAGCCGTGGCCCGGCCGGTCAAGGGCATGGGGGACTCGCCCACCAGCGGGTGACGGGCGGGACGGATACCGGCCAACGGGCGCCTGCCCCGGGTCCCGAATGCGCGCGCAGTTGCGGGTTCAACGCCCGCCCCGGCCACTAGGCTGCGACCTTGCCGCGTGGACGACGACGTCCGGGACGCCTCCGTCGGTCCGCGCGTCGCCGAGCCGCCGTCGACGGAAGCGAGTTGAACCTTGAACTTCCTTACCATCGGTCACCGCGGGGTCATGGGCGTCGAGCCCGAGAACACCCTCCGTTCCTTCGCCGCCGCGCAGCGGGCCGGCCTCGACCTGATCGAACTCGATCTGCACCTGAGCAAGGACGGCGCCCTGGTCGTCATGCACGACGCGGAGGTGGACCGTACGACCGACGGATCCGGACCGATCGCCGAGAAGACCCTCGCGGAGCTGCGCACCCTGGACGCGGGCCGCGGCGAGCGCGTGCCGGTGTTCGAGGAGGTCCTGGAGGCGGTGCCCACGCCGTTGCAGGCCGAGATCAAGGATGTGGCGGCGGCGCGGGCGCTGGCCGAGGTGATGCGCGCGCGGGATCTGACCACGCGGGTGGAGGTCTCCTCGTTCCATGACGAGGCGGTCGCCGAGATCGGCCGGCTGGTGCCGGGCGTGCGCACCGCGCTCATCGCGAGCCGGTTCGGCCCCGAGGTGGTGGACCGCGCTGTCGCCGTGGGTGCCGCGACCGTCTGCCTCAACATCCGCCGGCTCACCCTGGAGGTCGTCGAGCACGCGCGCGCGTCCGGGCTGCGGATCATCGGCTGGGTGGTCAACACCCAGGACCATCTGCGGCTCGTGCGCGCGCTGGAGCTGGACGGGGCGACGACCGACTACCCGGAGATCAAGCGCACGGGGCGCTTCACGGCGTAGGGGTCAGCTTCTTGACCAGCAGCTCGAACCGCAGGTCGTCGCGCTGCGGGATGCCGAAGCGCTCGTCGCCGTACGGGAACGGGGACATCTTTCCCGTACGGCGGTAGCCGCGGCGCTCGTACCAGGCGATCAGGTCGTCACGCACGGAGATCACCGTCATGCGCATCTCCGTGACGCCCCAGGTCTCGCGGGCCTGCCGCTCCGCCTCCCTCATCACGACCTTGCCGAGGCCCGCGCCCTGCAGGGTGGGACTCACCGCGAACATGCCGAAGTAGACGTGATCACCACGGTGTTCCAGCTGGCAGCAGGCGACGATCCGGCCGTGCTGCTCCACGGTGAGCAGTCGGCTGTCCGGGGACTTGATCACTTCGAGGACGCCCTCGGGGTCGGTCCGCTGTCCGTCCAGGATGTCCGCCTCGGTGGTCCACCCGGCACGGCTGCTGTCGCCCCGGTACGCCGACTCGATCAGTGCGACGAGGGCGTCGACGTCGGTGTCGGTGGCGTCGCGGAAGGTGAGTCCGGCGGCGGCGTTGTCCATGACAGTGGTCTCCGATCTCGGGCGTGGCTGAGCCACCGACGAGAGTAGCGCTGCCACTAGGCTCCGCCCGCATGGTGCATGTACTCAGCAGCCGGACCCTGCTCCGGCCCACCGATCCCGAGCGCTCCCGTACGTTCTACGGGGAGCAGCTCGGACTGTCCGTCTACCGCGAGTTCGGCACCGGCCCCGAGCGGGGCACGGTCTACTTCCTCGGTGGCGGATTCCTGGAGCTCTCCGGCCGGTCCGACGGGCCGGCCTCGCCGGGGGTGCGGCTGTGGTTGCAGGTCGAGGACGTGACGGCCGCGGGCGAGGAGCTGCGGGCCCGGGGCGTCGACATCGTTCGGCCCGCGGTGCGGGAGCCGTGGGGCCTGGTCGAGATGTGGATCGCCGACCCGGACGGCACCCCGATCGTCCTGGTGGAGATCCCGTCGGACCATCCACTGCGCTACCGGCCCGGTATCTAGGCGGACCCACGCCGTCGCGGGGCGGCCGTCCGGGCGGCGCGGGACGGAGCGGCCGAGCGGGCAGGCCCACGCCGTGGCGGGGCGACCGTCCGGGCGGCGCGCGGGACGGGGAGGTGTCGGTCTCCACGGAACCGACGTGCCGGCCTGCGTCCGGGCGGTGACGCGGGTGCCGCACTCCCCCGCCGTGCTCTCGACCGTGACCCCGCAGCGCGGCTCGGGGCCCGGCCCTGCGCACGGTCGTGGCCGGCCGTCGCCGGAGCGGGCCCCGGGCGGCCCTAAGCGTGCAGCGCGCTTCCCAGGCCCTCCAGGCGGCTGAGCAGCTCGGCGAGCCGTCCGGCGAGTTCGCCCTGCCCGTCGGGGGTCAGGACGGACAGTACGGCCGTCTCGTAGGCGAGCTGCTCGGGGAGGATGCCGTCGACCAGGTCGCGGCCGGCGTCGGTGAGGCGGACGTGGGCCACTCGGCGGTCACGGGTGTCGCCGCGCCGTTCCACCAGGCGGCGCTCGGTCAGCTGCTTGAGCCGCTTGGTGACGGCGGCCCCGGAGGAGAAGGTCTCCCGCGCCAGCTCGCCCGGGGTCAGCTCGTGGCCGGTGCGGCGCAGCGCGCCGAGCAGGTCGAACTCCGCGCGGCTCAGGCCGGCCCGGCGCAGCGGCGCGTCCTCGGCCTGCTGGAGCAGGGCGGCGCAGCGGTTGATCCGGCCGATGATCTCCATGGGCCCGGTGTCCAGCTGTGGGTGGACGGCTCGCCACTGGCGGACGACGGCGGAGACGGTGTCGCTCCGGGCGGGGTCGCTCCGCGCGGTGTCGGTGCCGGCACCGGGCCGGGCACCGGCCGCCTCGCCTCCGGGCGTCGGTCCGCCGTTGGTCGCCGTCATGGCCGGATGTCCTCCGTCGTCCTGCCCGGGTGGTGATCCCGGGACCGGTCCCGCGGTACGAGCCCCTGACGCCGTACCGTCGCCGCGAGCGTACGGTGTCCGGACTGCTCGGTGAGCACGACCCGCTCCTCGGGCAGGGCGCGCTGCCACCACTCGCCGGCGGCCGCGTCGGCGACGGCACGCAGGTCGACCAGGGCGGCGGCGAGGGCACGGTGGGCGGACTCCAGGGCGCGGGGCGCCGGGTGCGGCTCGGCGAGCAGGCGGGCGGCGCTCTCCCGGGCGCGCTCGGTCTCGGTCAGCGCGTCCTCGAGACGGTCGCCCGCGCGCCGGTTGGTGACGACGACGGCGGCGACGAAGCCGACCAGCGCGCCGACGAGGGTGTCCACGACCCGGTCGGTGATCAGCTCGGTGGCGTCCTGGGTTCGGGCGAACTCGGTGATGAGCAGTGCCATCGGAGTGACACAGACGCTGCCCAGCCAGTAGTTGCGGCCGATCAGCGCCTCTGCGCCGAAGTTGAGGGCGAGGCAGCACAGCACCAGGGCGGCCGGGTGCAGGTGGGCGAGCGGGGCGAGGGCGGCGAAGGCGAGGACGCCGACGAGGTTGCCCACGACCCGCTGCACGCCCCGGCTCCAGGTGAGCGTGACGTTGGCCTGGTAGAGGGAGGCCGCGGTCACCAGTGCCCAGTACGGGCGGCCGACGCCGAGGGCGAGGGCGGCGTATCCGGCGAGGGCGCAGCCGAGCGCGGTGCGCGCGGCGAGGGGCGCGAAGGGGGCGAGGCGGTGCCAGGGTGACCGGGCCGGCAGGGCGCGTTCGACGGCCACGCCGAGGAGTTCGTCGGTCGATGCGCGCGACTGCTCGACGCGCGGGACACGGCCGGTGCCCCGCAGCGCACGGGCCCAGGCGCGCAGCCGCGCGGGATCGGTGTCGGCGGGCGCCGCGAGCGCGACCTCGGCGCGGACGAGGAGCCCTTCGAGGGCGCGCCGGGTGGGGTCGGGGCGGCCGCCCGCGGCGAGCAGTGACTGCCAGGCGGCGTGGATCGCGGCGGCGCTCGCCGCGCGGGCCCGGACGTGGCCGTCGGCGGCGCCGCGCGTGTCGGCGTAGGCGGCGGCGGAGTTCAGGGCCTGGGCGGTGGCGCGGCGCTCGGGGCCGTGCGGGCGGAGCAGTCCGGGCGCCATGCCGACCAGCCAGGCCCAGGCGCCCGCGGCGAGCGCCAGAGCGACGTGCCCCGGGACCTGACCGGGGCTCTGCGGTGCGAACAGCGAGGCGGAGCTGATGAAGGTGAGGACCACGTTGCCGGGCGGTCCGACACGGGTCGCGTCGCATCCCGTCTTGTGGAGGGCCGCGAGGACGGCGCCGACGGTGACGAGGACGGCGGCGTTCGTGGTGAGCGCCGCGGCCAGCAGGGCGACGGCGAGGCCGCCGACCATGCCGAGCACCACCCAGGCCAGGACGCGGGCGCGGGCGGCGTAGGGCCGGTTGTGGCCGTAGAGCGCGCACAGCGATCCGGCCATCGTGTACATGGCGAGGTCGAGGCGGCCGAGCGCGAGCAGTGTGAGGTTGGGCGGGGCGACCGCGGCCACGGCGCTCAGGGCGGGCTTGAACCAGATGTCGGAGGGACGTCCGAGCCGCAGGGCTCCGGCGAGGGGAAGACGGTGGGGGGTCGCACTGCTCATACCATCAATTTAGCATGTGTTTTATCTGTAAAACGGTTCGGCCTGCGCTCCCGGCGGACCGGTGGTCACCGCCCGTGCTCCCCGCATGCTCCCCGCGTACACCCTTGCGCTCGCGTGCGCTCCGTCGCCCCTGGGCATCGCTTCCCTCGACGACCGTCGAGCGGGAGGTGCGCATGCACGGACCGGTGTCGACAGCCTGGCTGCTGGTCACGCTGTGCGCGGCGACCGGGACCTACTGCCTGCTGCGGATGCGCAGCGGCGTCGGGGAGCAGCGCCGGGCCGCGGGCGCCGAGGCGCTGATGGGCTTCGGCATGGCCGCGATGGCCGTGCCGGCGGCGGTGTTCACGCCGCCGAGCTGGGCGTGGCCGGTGTACGCGGCCGTGTTCGCCGCGGCGGCCCTGCGCACGCTGTGGGCCGGGCGCGGCGGCCCGCGCCATCTGCACCACCTGGTGGGAAGCGCCGCGATGGTCTACATGGCGGTGGCGATGGCCGTCTCCCCGCAGACCGCCCACCACGCGCACGGCGGCACCGGCGTGCCGCTGCTGACCGGCGCGCTCCTGCTGTACTTCGTGGGCTACGTGCTGCTCTCCGGCGCCCGGCTGGTGCCCGCCGTCGCACCGGCGGGCGCGACCCCGCCGCCCTCCGGCTGGGGCGACCGCCCGGAGCTGGCGCGGGCGTGCCGGCTGTCGATGGGGATCGGGATGGTGGCGATGCTGCTGGCGATGTGAGCAGCGGGCCCGGGACGAGGAGGTGAGCCGAGGGCTTCGGAACGCCCGCGTTGTGTACGTCACTTCGGCACCTTGGACCGTACCGCCGAGCGGCCTCGCGCTCATAGGGTGCTGACCATGATGGTCCCCGTGGCCCTGCTGCTGCTCGGCGCCCTGACCGCCGTCGTCGGTCCGCGGCTGCTCGCCCGGGCCGACTGGCCGGACCGCGAGCCGGTCGTCGCCCTGTGGGTGTGGCAGTGCGTCGTGGCGGCCGTCCTGCTGTGCTGCGCCCTGTCGATGACGCTCAGCGCCGCGGCGGCCTGGCAGGCGGTGCGCGGGCAGGTGTTCGCCGCCGCGCCGCGCGCGGTCGTGGACGCGTATGCCCTCGGCACGGCCGGCCCCTGGGCGGCGCCCACCGCCGTGCTGCTCGCCTGCGCCGGCCTGTGGAGTCTGGCGATGCTGGTCCGCGAGATCGTACGGGCCCGGGTACGGCGACGTGGACGACGGGCCGAACTGCTCGTGCGCGCGCCGCTGTTGCCGGGCGAGGAGCCGACGGGCGGCCGGCTGGTGGTGCTGGAGGGCGGCCGCGCGGACGCCTGGTGGCTGCCCGGCGCCGCACCCCGGCTGGTCGTCACCACGGCCGCGCTGCGTCGGCTCGACGGACGGCAGCTGGACGCGCTCCTCGCCCACGAGCAGGGACACGCGCAGGCCCGGCACGACTGGCTGCGGCACTGTTCGGCCGCGTTGGCCGGCGGATTCCCGCAGGTCCCGGTGTTCGCCGCGTTCCGCGACGAGATGCACCGGCTGGTCGAGCTGGCCGCGGACGACATGGCCTCCCGTCGCTTCGGCCGGCTGACGACGGCGCTGGCCCTGGTCGAGCTGAACGAGGAACGGGGCGTGTTCGGGCCGGGTCCGGCCCCGCAGGCCCACGTACCGCAGCGCGTGCACCGGCTCCTGACCGCCCCCGACCGGCTCCCGGCCCTGCACCGGCTGCGCCTGACGGCGACCGCCGCACTGGTGCCGGTCCTCCCGGTACTCGTGACGCTGGTACCGGGGCTGCGGGCGTTGGGCTGACGCGACGGGAGCCGATACCGGGCCGGGACCGGCCTAGCCGAACCGTGACAGCGCGGGACCACCGCGTCCGCGCGGCAGTGGCTTGCGTCCGAGCCCCGTGCCGGCACGGGACCACCGGTCGCGCGGCGGTGGCTTGCGTCCGAGCCCCGTGCCGGCGCGGGACCACCGCGTCGCGCGGCGGTGGCTTGCGTCCGAGCTGATTTCGGTCATGCCGGTCTTGGCCACAGCCGCCCGATCAACAAAGATCGCGGCATGCACCGTCGCCCCACCCTTCCCCCCTCGCCACCGTCCCCCGACCCGCCGGCCCCGCCCCGCACGGCCGCCCGCGTCTGTGCCGCCCTCGCCGTCTGCTCAGTCGTGTTGGTCACCCTGGTCGCGGCACGCTGGCACCCGCTGCTCACCCTGGACGGCGACATCTCCCGCACCACCCACCGCTGGGCGGTCCACGACCGCGCGACGACCCACACCTTCCGGGTGCTGTCGGACTGGGTGTGGGACCCGCTGACCATGCGCCTGCTGTGCGCGGCCGTGGTGGTGTGGCTGGTCTGGCGCCGCGCGGCCTGGTGGACGGCGCTGTGGCTGGCGGTCACCTGCGCCGTGGCCACGCTCGCGCAACAGTCGATGAAGGCAGCCGTCGACCGCCCCCGCCCGGTCTGGCGGGACCCCGTCGACACCGCCCACTACGCGGCCTTCCCCTCCGGTCACGCGATGACCGCCACCGTGGTCTGCGGCCTGCTGCTGTGGCTGCTGCACCGCCACGGCCCGGGCCGTGCCCTGTGGTGCACGGCGGTGACGGTGGCGCTCGTCTCCGTGGCCGGGGTGGGCGTGACCCGGGTGTGGCTGGGTGTGCACTGGCCCTCGGACGTGTTCGGCGGATGGCTGTCGGGGGCGTTGCTGGTGGCACTGGCCGTGACGGTGTACGAGTGGCCGCGCGACCGCCGGCCCGAACTACCGGTTCACCCACGCCGGTAGAGTCCCGCCCATGACCGCTGTCCTCTTCGACTTCTCCGGGACGCTGTTCCGCGTCGAGTCCACCGAGTCCTGGCTGCGCGCGGTGCTGTCCGAGACCGGTCACGCCCTGCCCGAACCCGAACTGATCGCTGCCGCCCGGGCTTTGGAGGCGGCCGGGGCGTTGCCGGGCGGCGTG
The DNA here is from genome assembly GCF_044546845.1 of Streptomyces sp. NPDC053076. NCBI lineage: Bacteria > Bacillati > Actinomycetota > Actinomycetes > Kitasatosporales > Streptomycetaceae > Streptomyces > Streptomyces sp. NPDC053076. Next base: position 207,400 of record NZ_JBITZL010000008.1, read on the forward strand.
GAGCCGGTGGAGCTGCCGACGGACCTCGCGGACGCCTGGTCGGTCCGGGACAAGAGCGCGGAACTGCACCGGGCCGCCTACACCGGCATGGCCCGCCGGGTGCCGCTGCCGGAGCCCGCGCTGTACGACGCCCTGTACGAGCGGCACATGTCACCCGCCGCCTGGACCCCGTACCCCGACGCCGCCGAGGTGCTGGGCACCCTGCGCGAGCGCGGGATCGGCGTCGGCGTGGTCAGCAACATCGGCTGGGATCCGCGCCCGGTGTTCCGCGAGCACGGCCTCGACGTGTATGTGGGCACGTACGCGTTGTCGTACGAACACGGGGTGCAGAAGCCGGATCCGCGACTGTTCTCGATCGCCTGCGAGGCCCTCGGCGCGGATCCGCGGCGGGTGCTGATGGTCGGGGACAGCAGGGCGGCGGACGGCGGCGCCGCGGCCCTCGGCTGCGGCGTGCACTTCGTGGACCACCTGCCGGTGACCGAGCGCCCCGACGCGTTGCTGCCGGTACTGGATCTGATGAGCTGAACGGGTACACGGCCGGTATTCCCAGCACTTCGATCATCGATGCCAGTGGCAACGTTGCAGGTCACCAGGCGATCACACTGCGCGGATGCTGTCGGCGGACCGGGGGCGGGCCGGACGCGCCATCTGAACCGGCGTCAGGAGACAAGGGAGCGGCGTGAGAGGAAGGGTTTCCGAGTCGAGCCGGGAGCGACGACGCCCGTACCGGTCGCACAGCTGAGCGCCGTCCGCCTGAGACGATCCCCCGCGTCGCCTCAGACGGACGGCTGTTCCGGGCGAGCCCCAAACAGGGGGCCTCCCAGATGCGTTGAGTATAGTTGGCTGGCAGCCAGTCAACGCAGGAGTTTCAGAATGTCCCCGCGCAGCGCCTCGGTCAATGAAGAATTGCGGCGGCGTTCCCGGGAACGGCTGCTGCAGGCGGCCGTGGAACTGGTCGGCGAACACGGGTTCGAGGCCACGACGCTGGGCGACATCGCGGACCGGGCCGGTTCGGCACGCGGGCTCGTGTCGTACTACTTCCCCGGCAAACGCCAGTTGGTGCAGTCCGCCGTGCACCGGCTGATGCACCGCACGCTGGAGGAGGCACTGGAGCGGGAGCCGCGCACCGAGGACGGCCGGGAGCGGCTGGCCCGTGCCGTCGACGCGATCCTGGGCCTGGCCCGGGACCGGCCCGTGCTGATGCGCCAGCACATGGCGGGCCTGCTCCAGGCCGAGGGCTTCGTGCAGTGTCCGGAACAGCGCCGACTGGCGGAGCTGCTCAGCGGCACCGTCGCCCGGTACGGCGCGCAGAACGTCTCGGCCGACTATCCGATGCTGCGGTCGCTGCTGATGGGCGCCGTGTACTCGGCGTTGGTGCCGGGAGTGCCGATGCCCGTACGTGTACTGCGGGCCGAGCTGTTCCAACGCTACGGGCTCGACTGGGAGATGGGGGTGCCCCCGGAGAGCGAGCCGGACGCGAAGGCGGACGACCAGGATCTGTCCCGGTTCTTCGCCACGGAGGAGCGCCCGAGCAGCCCCTGACGGGACCGAGTCGCCCTGTCAGCGCCGGGCGTGACGGGGTGCCAGGAGGCCCGCGTCCCGCGCCTGGGCGATGAGCCGGAGGGATCGGCGGCGGCTGTGCCCGGTCGCGTTCATCACGGCCAGCACGGGATCGGCGCCCCCGTCCCGTGCCGCGCGGTACTCCTGCGCGACGAGCCGGCGGCCCTTGATGCCGCGCGGCCAGACCGGCCGGGCGCGGCGCGGGTTCGGGCAACCGCCGTCCGGTGCGACACCGACCGCCTCGGCCGGACCGTCACCGTACGATCCGGCACCGACCGCCTCGGCCGAGCCGTCACCGTACGATCCCGCACCGACCACCTCCACCGGACCGTCGCCGTACGATCCCGCACCGACCACCTCCACCGGGCCGTCACCGTACGATCCCGCACCGACCACCTCCACCGGACCGTCACCGTACGCCTCCTCGGCCGGGCAGCCGCCGTACGTCTCCTCGGCCGCGCCCGCGCCACCGCGCGTGCGGTCCTCCTTCGCCGTCACGCCACATGCCTGTGACAACGGCCCGTCGATCCAGTCGGCGAGCGCCGTGAGGTCGGCGAGGGAGAGGGCCGGCCGGGCCGTGACGTCCTCCACGGAGACACGCCCGCCGTTCACCACGGCCAGGGCGTCGACCCCGGCGCCGTCGGGAAAGGCCAGCCGGACATGGAACCACCTCGTGACGCCGTCGTGCTCCCGCACCTCCCACGCGGGCCACACGGAGACCGCGCCATCCTCCACGTTCCGATCAGAAAGATTGAGAAGGGATGCTTCTAGCACGCACGCAACGTAACCCCGCGATCACATTCCATACGATTTGACACGCGTCCGGATCACTCCACCAGCCCCTGCCCACCGGACCGCGGCGGTGCCATGCTGGAAGTGTCCGCACGCCCCTCCTTCGGGCAAGGAGTACCGCTGTGCTGCGTGTCGCCGTCGTCGGTTCCGGGCCGAGCGGGTGCTACACCGCTCAGAGCCTGGTCCAGCGTGATCCCGGGGTCCACGTGGACGTCCTGGACCGGCTGCCGTGCCCGTACGGGCTCGTCCGCTACGGCGTCGCCCCCGACCACGAGAAGATCAAGTCCCTCCAGGGGAGTCTGCGGACGGTGCTGGAGCACGAGCGGGTGCGCTTCCTCGGCGGGGTCCGGGTGGGCGGCCCCGGCGGCCTGCCGGTGGAGCGGCTGCGGGAGCTCTATCACGCGGTCGTGTACTGCGTGGGCGCCGCCACCGACCGGCGGCTGGGGATCCCCGGCGAGGAGCTGCCGGGCAGCTGGTCGGCGACCGAGTTCGTCTCCTGGTACAGCGCGCATCCGGACGCGGCCGACGCGGACTTCCTGCGCGGGGTGCGGTCGGCGGTGGTCATCGGGGTGGGCAATGTCGCGGTGGACGTCACCCGGATGCTGGTGCGGGGGGTGACGGAGCTGCGTCCCACCGACATCCCGCAGGCCGCACTGGACGCGCTTGCGGCGAGCGGGCTGACCGAGGTGCACATGGTGGGCCGCAGGGGCCCCGCACAAGCCCGCTTCACCACCAAGGAGCTGCGCGAGCTGGGCGGCCTGCCCGGCACCGAAGTGGTGGTGGAGGAGGCCGAGTTGGCGCTCGATCCGGCCGACCCCGGCGCACTGCCGGCCGGGCCGCGCCGCAATGTGGAGGTGCTGCGCGGCTGGGCGGCGCAGCCCTCCGCGGCAGCCGTGCGCCGGATCCGGCTGCGGTTCTTCCTGCGGCCGGTGGAACTCCTGGGCGACGGCGGGAGGGTGAGCGCCGTCCGCTTCGAACGGACGGTACCGGACGACCAGGGCGGTGTGACCGGCACCGGCCGGTACGAGGACGTGCCCGCGCAGCTGGTGCTGCGCTCGGTGGGCTATCGCGGAGTGCCCCTGCACGGGCTGCCGTTCGACCCGGCGAGCGGCACCATCCCGCACCAGGAGGGTCGCGTGCTGCGTGACGGCGCGCCCTCCCCCGGCGAGTACGTCGCCGGATGGATCAAGCGGGGCCCGACCGGGGTCATCGGCACCAACCGGCCCTGTGCCAAGGAGACGGTGATCTCCCTGCTCGCGGACGCTCCCGCGCTCGGCCGCGCGGATCTGCCGGCGGACCCGGTCGCGGCGCTGCGGGCGGCGGGCATCGAACCCGTGCCCTGGAAAGGCTGGCTGGCGATCGAACGGGCCGAGGCCGAGCTGGGCGCCCGCCTGGGGCGGAGCGTGGTCAAGCTGTCCGACTGGGACACGCTGCTAGGGGCGGCGCGGGTGCCGTAGCCCGCGGGGAGCGTCCGGCGGCCGGGCGGGGGCCGGGACACACACCGGCAACAGTCCGGAAATCAACAAACTGTTCAAGGCCCTTACGGTCTCGTTCTGTTCGGATGCCGCTCCCCACCCGCCGCATGGAGTTCCCATGGACACGACCGCAGACGTGCACCCCGTCGACGAGATCCCACCGGTGCGGCAACTGGCCGCCTTCGGGCTGCAACACGTGCTCGCGATGTACGCGGGCGCCGTCGCGGTGCCGCTGATCGTGGGCGGCGCGATGAAGCTGTCGCCCGCCGACCTGGCGTACCTGATCACCGCGGACCTCCTGGTGTGCGGGATCGCCACGCTGATCCAGTGCGTCGGGTTCTGGCGGTTCGGGGTGCGGCTGCCGATCATGCAGGGGTGCACGTTCGCCGCCGTGTCGCCGATGGTGCTCATCGGGACGACGCAGGGCGGCCTGCCCGCGATCTACGGCTCGGTGATCGTCGCCGGGCTGTCGATCATGCTGCTCGCGCCGGTCTTCGGCAGACTGCTGCGCTTCTTCCCACCGCTGGTGACCGGCACGGTGATCCTGATCATCGGGGTGTCGCTGCTGCCGGTCGCGGGCAACTGGGCGGCGGGCGGCGCCGGCACGAAGGATTTCGGGGAGCCGAAGAACCTCGCGCTGGCGGGCTTCGTGCTGGCCGTGGTGCTCGGCGTGCAACGCTTCGCGCCCGCCTTTCTCTCCCGGATCGCCGTGCTCCTCGGCATCGCGGTCGGCCTGGCGGTCGCCGTGCCGTTCGGGTTCACCGACTTCGGCGGCGTCGGGGACGCCGACTGGGTGGGCATCAGCACGCCGTTCCACTTCGGGGCGCCGGAGTTCCGGGCGTCCGCGATCGTCTCCATGCTGATCGTGGCTCTGGTGACGATGACCGAGACCACCGGTGACCTGATCGCCGTCGGCGAGCTGACCGGGCGCAGGGTCGAGCCGCGCCCGCTGGCCGACGGGCTGCGCGCGGACGGCGTGTCGACCGTGCTCGGCGGGGTGTTCAACACCTTCCCGTACACGGCGTACGCGCAGAACGTGGGCCTGGTGGGCATGACCCGGGTGCGCAGCCGATGGGTGGTCGCGGCGGCCGGCGGAATGCTGGTGCTGCTCGGTCTGCTGCCCAAGCTGGGCGCGGTGGTGGCGGCGATCCCGGCGCCGGTGCTCGGCGGGGCGGGTCTGGTGATGTTCGGGACGGTCGCGGCGAGCGGGCTGCGGACGCTCGCCCGGGTCGACTTCCGGGACAACGACAACCTGACCGTGGTGGCCGTGTCGGTGGCGATCGGCACGCTGCCGGTGGGCGTGCCCACGGTGTACGAGAAGTTCCCGGACTGGTTCCAGACGGTGATGAACAGCGGTATCAGCGCGGGCTGCCTGTCGGCGATCGTACTGAACCTGCTCTTCAACCACCTTCCGGCGAAAAGCCGTTCCGCCGAGGCGGAGGGTGGTTCAGCCGCCCTCGCCGAGTCGGCCGGCCTGCCGGTCGGCGGCGGCGAGGAGGCTGTCGAGGAGCCCCGGAAAAAGACCCTCTAGGTCGTCCCGGCGCAGGCCGTTCATCTTGGCCGTGCCACGGTAGACCTGCCGGATGACCCCGCTCTCCCGCAGTACCCGGAAGTGGTGCGTGGTGGTGGACTTGGTCACCGGCAGGTCGAACTGCGAACAGGACAGCTCCACCTCCCTGGCGGCGAGTTCGCGCACGATCTCCAGCCGTATCGGGTCGGAGAGCGCGTGCAGCACGGACTCCAGCCTGATCTGTTCCCGGCCCGGGTGCGGCAGCGCGCGGCCGGTGGTGGCGGTGTCGGTCACGGCGGCCGGCCCCTTCGTCGCGGGAATACTTCATCGGCGACCATGGTACGAGAGGTGTCGTAGTTTGACACCTGTCGTAGTACGAGGAGTACCGTACAAGGCGACCAGCGGTCCGTGACGAATGGAGTCCGTCGTGAGCGCGCTCTTCGAGCCCATCACCCTGCGTGAAGTGACCATCCCGAACCGGGTGTGGATGACCCCGATGTGCCAGTACTCGGCCGAACCGGAGGGCCCGCTCACCGGCGCCCCGCACGACTGGCACTTCGCGCACTACGCGGCGCGCGCCACCGGCGGCACCGGTCTGATCCTGACGGAGGCCACCGCGGTCGCGCCCGAGGGCCGGATCTCCCCCTACGACCTCGGGCTGTGGAACGACACCCAGCTGGAGGCGTTCCGCAGGATCACCCGCTTCCTCACCGCCCAGGGCACCGTGCCGGGGATCCAGCTCGGCCACGGTGGCCGCAAGGCGTCCACCGACCGGCCGTGGAAGGGCGGCGCGCCCCTCGGGCCGGATGCGCACGGCTGGCAGCCGCTCGCCCCGAGCGCGGTCGCCTTCGACGCACGGCATCCCGTTCCGGCCGCGTTGACACTCGATCAAATCGCCGAGGTGACCGACCGGTTCGCCGCCGCCGCGCGCCGGGCGCTCGCCGCGGGCTTCGAGGTCGTCGAGGTCCACGGCGCCCACGGTTATCTGATCAACGAGTTCCTCTCCCCGCACTCCAACCACCGCACCGACGCCTACGGCGGCTCGTACGAGAACCGCACCCGGTTCGCCCTGGAGGTCGTGGACGCCGTACGCGAGGTGTGGCCCGCGGACAAGCCCGTGTTCTTCCGCATCTCCGCGACCGACTGGCTGGAGGAAAGCGGCTGGAGCCCCGACGACACCGTCCGCTTCGCCCATGACCTGCACGCCCACGGCGTCGATCTGCTCGACGTCTCCACCGGCGGGAACGCGGCCGGGGTCAGCATCCCGACCGGGCCGGGCTACCAGGTTCCGTTCGCCGCCCGGGTGAAGGCCGAGACGCCGCTGTCGGTCGGCGCGGTCGGCATGATCACCGAGGCCGGGCAGGCCCAGAAGATCCTGGCGAACGGCGAGGCCGACGCGGTGCTGCTGGGCCGTGAGCTGCTGCGCAACCCGTCCTGGGCCCGGCAGGCCGCACGGGAACTGGGCGGAAAGGTGCGGGTTCCGGACCAGTACCACCGATCGGTCTGACCCGACCCGGCCCCGCCCCGAATCGTCGGGCGGCCCCAGAGGCGTCACCCGGCGGGCCGTCGCCGGACCACTTGACCACCGCACCCCGTCTCCCTCGGCAGCGCGCGGGACCAGCGGTCACGTCGGCAGCGCGCGGGAGCACCTCACGCGGTCACGTCGCGGCAGGCGGGACCACCTCACCCGGTCACGGGGGCAGCAGGCGGGACCACCTCACCCGGTCACGGGGGCAGCAGGCGGGACCACTTCGCCCGGTCACGGGGGCAGCAGGCGGGACCACTTCGCCCGGTCACGTCGGCAGCAGGCGGGACCACTTCGCCCGGTCACGTCGGCAGCAGGCGGCCGATGGTCTGTTCCAGGCGGGGCAGCGTCCGCTGGCCCGCCAGAGCCAGCGCGATCGCGGCCACGACGCCGGCCCAGGCGACGGGGCCGAGCGGGGTGCAGCCGAAGAGGCGGCTGACGCCCGGGGTCTGCACCGCGGCGACCAGGGCCACGGCCGAGCCCAGGGACGTGATCTGCACCAGACGGCTGTCGCGCCGGTCCAGCAGGGTCTGCACCAGCTGGGTGCCCACCACCCCGCACAGCGCCATGGTGCTGGAGCGGCGGGCGGTGCCGGGGGTGAAGCGGCCGATCAGCCAGGCCGTGAGCGCGCCGAGGCAGGTGGTCAGGGCCCGGTGCCGGATCTGCCGCAGCAGGGGCTCCCCGAGGACGCCGGCGGCCTCCTCCACGTTGGTGAGGTCCGCCTCGCCCTCCTTCTCCGTCACCGCCACCGCCATCGACGGGAACAGGTCGGTGAACAGGTTCACCATGAGCATCTGCCGGGTGGACAGCGGCGCCCGCCCGGACAGCAGCGTCCCGAGAATGCCGAACCCGACCTCGCCCGCATTGCCGCCGATCAGGATGGCGATGGCGTCGGCCACGCTGTGCCACAGGGCGCGGCCCTCGCCGACCGCGTCGATCAGCACCGTCAGGTCGTCGTCGGTCAGCACGATGTCGGCGGCGTTGCGCGCGGCGGCCGAGCCCCGGGCGTTGATGCCGACACCGATGTCGGCGGCGCGGATGGCCGCGGCGTCGTTGGCGCCGTCGCCGACCATGCCGACCACCCGGCCCGCGTCCCGCAGCGCCTCCACGACCTGGAGCTTCTGCTCGGGTGCCACCCGGGCCACCACCCCCGCGTCGCGCAGCATCCGGGCCCGGGCCGCGCGGTCCGCCGCGGCCAGCTCGTCGCCGGTGACCACCACGGTGTCCTCGGGCCAGCCCAGGTCGGCGGCGATGGCCCGCGCGGTCTGCGGATGGTCGCCGGTGAGCATGACCGGTCGTACGCCGGCCCCGTTCAGCCCGCTCACCAGGGCCGTGGAAGTCTCGCGGGGCACGTCCGACAGCGCCAGCAGTCCCGTGAACTCCAGGTTCTCCAGCGCTCGTTCGAGGGCCTCGGATTCCTGCTCGCCCTGGTCGAGCCGCCGTTCGGCCACCGCCAGTACCCGCAGGCCGTTCCCGGCGAGCCCGTGCGCGGTCTCGGAGGCGTGCCCCGGCAGTCCCGAGCAGGCGGGCAGCACGGTTTCCGGAGCGCCCTTGACCACGAGTACGGCCGGGCCGTCCCCGCTGCGGCCGACGGCGGCGGCATATCCGCGCGCGGCCTCGAAGGGCAGTTCCGCGAGGTGGGTCCAGTCCGGATCGGGGCCGGCGGCGGCGAGGACGGCTTCGTCGGTGGCGTGCACCGGCCGGTCGGAGTCGCCGTTCATCCGCGGACAGGCCCGCGCGGCGGCCCGGATCGTCTCCTCGGACCCGGCGTCGTCCACCCCGTGCACCGCGCCCTCGGCGTCGGCGGTGCGCACCAGCCGCAGCCGGTTCTCGGTGAGCGTGCCGGTCTTGTCGAAGCAGATGGTGTCCATGCGGCCCAGCGCCTCCAGGGTGCGCGGGGTGCGCACCAGGACACCGCCGCGGCTCAGCCGCCGGGCAGCCGCCAGCTGCGCGACCGTCGCCACCAGGGGCAGCCCCTCCGGTACGGCCGCCACGGCCACCGCCACTCCACCGCTGACCGCCTCTCGGATCGGCGTGCCGCGCAGCAGTGCCAGGCCGGTCACCGTGGCACCGCCCGCCAGTGTCAACGGCAGCGCCTTGCGGGTGAGTTCCTGGAGCCTGGCCTGCACGCCGGCCGCCGGGGGCGTCCGGGCCGCGAGGTGGACGGCACGGGCGGCCTCGGTGCGGTCGCCGGTGTCGACCACGACGGCCCGGGCCTCCCCCGCCACCACGGTCGTCCCCTCGAAGACCATGCAGCTCCGGTCGGCCACCGGGGCGTGCGGGGTGGAATCCGTCTGCTTCTCCACCGGCAGCGACTCGCCGGTCAGGGCGGACTCGTCCACCTCCAGCCCGTCCTGCCACAGCAGCCGGGCGTCGGCGGGCACGACGTCGTCCGCCTTGAGCTGGATCACATGGCCCGGCCGGAGGCGGCCCGCCTCCATGGTGCGGGTGCCGCCGGACGGGGCCTCGTCCTCGGCCGGCACCAGGCGTGCCTTCTGTTTCTGCTCCGCGACCAGCCCGGACAGCGCCCGCTCGGCCCGCAGCCGCTGGACGCCGCCGACCAGGGCGTTCAGGTCGAGGGCGCCGACGACGAGCAGCGCGTCCACGACGGAGCCGAGGATCGCCGACGCCGCCGAACCGACCGCCAGCACCGGAGTGAGCGGATCCTGGAGTTCCAGCCGGACGGCCCGGCCGAGCCGGTAGCTCCAGCGGGCGGGCGCGGCGGCCGGGTGCCGGGTGACGCCCTCGGCCGCCTTACGCATCCGGGCGGTCAGCGCTTCGAACGTGCCGATGTCGGCCACCGGTTCGTGGGCCAGCCGTTCCCGGGCCTGGTCCGGGTCCAGCTCGTGCCAGTGGACCCGGGGGCGCGGGTGGGGGGCGCGGGCGACGGCCACCCCGACCGCGGCCCGTACCCCGGACAGCAGCGCCATCGCGGCACCGGCGTCGACCGGCGCGTGCCGGAGCCCGGGCAGCATGGACCGGTGGCCCTTGCCGCCGCCGGACTCGCCGACGGCGACGAGCAGCCCGGACAGCGCGGCACCGGAGCGGGCCAGCGTCTGGGCCCGGCGGCCGACCGTCCGGGCGGCCGGGATCGAGGTCAGGACCCGCCACACGTCGGGCAGGCCGTGCAGGGCCAGGATGTCGGCGCCCCAGACGACCGCGCCGTCCCGGTCGGTCAGGGCGACCGCGACGTCGGCGGCGCGCAGGGCGGCCAGGACGTCGTGCTGGTCGGCCCCGCGCACCCGGGCGACCACCAGCACGGCCCCCTCCTCGCCGCGCGCCTCGTAGACGACGTCGTCCAGCGGCCGGCGGGCGTCGACCAGCTGGTCGGCCAGACCGGTGAAGTCCTCCAGCGCCGGATCGTCCACGAGGACGACCCGGAGCCCGGCGCGGCGGGCCGCGTCGAGCACGGGCTCGGCCCACGGGTCGGCCTCGCCGTCCTCGGTGCGCAGCGCGCCGGAGTGCAGGACGACCGTCCCGGCCATCTCCAGCTGGCGCAGCCGCTTCGGTTCCCGGACCAGTACGCCCGTGCGGGCCAGCGCGGCACTGAGTACGGCGTGGAAGGCGGCGGGACCGTACCGGGCGGCCTTCGGGGAGCCCGCCAGCACCGCTTCCGCCGCTTCGGCACCGTCGTGCTTGACCAGCAGGGTGGCCGCCGCGCCCAGCACACTGCCCATGGAGGCGTGGGCGGCGTACTCCTGGGCCGGCGAGACGTGCAGCGGCGGGCGCGGCGGGCCGTCCGGGGCGAGGCTGATCCGGTCCGGAGCGCACAACTGGTCGTGCACCGCGTCGAAGGCGGCGGAACGGGCCACCGTCTCGGCCACCTGGCAGGCCCGCATGGCGCCGTCGAGGACCAGGGAGGTGGGGGTCTGCCCGGCGCCGTGCGCGACGGCGTTCGCACAGGCCAGCGCGAGCTCCATCGGGGTGTCGCCGAGCCGGCCGCGCAACCAGCCGCGGAAGCGCGGGTTCTCCCGCAGCAGGGTCACGGCCGCGGTCACCATCCGGGGCGAGGGCGGCAGTCGCAGCGTGTACACGGTCAGGGCGACGGCGATGCCGACACCGTCGGCGGCGAGCATGGCCACCGCGGCGCGTACCCCTGCCGGGTCGGCCGGGTGCGTGGTCTCCTCCACGTCCCCGCTCGCGAGGGCGAGCCCGTGCCGTTCGGCCAGGTCGGCCGCATGGTCCAGGACCCGGTCGGCGGCTTCCTCGCCGGTCGCCGTCACCACCAGGCGGGCCAGTCCCTGGTCCCAGTAGGCGACGAGCACATCGGGATGCTCCGCCAACGCCTCGGCCATCCGGTGTGCCAGGTGCGCGGTGCCGCCCGCGTGCCGCGCCTGGTCCCGCTCCAGCGGACGTACCGCCAGGTGGGCGCGGGCGCCGGCGCGCCAGTGGTCACCGGCGCCCGGCATCGCGTTGCGCGCCACCCGCGCGACCCGCGCCGCGGCGTCCGCGCCGCGCACACCGGCGCGCGCTGTTCCGGCGGCGGCACCGGCGGCCATTCCGACCGCCGGTGCCGCCGCCCGCACGAGCAGGCGTGGTGCCGCGGGCAGCAAGCGGGCTGCGGCCGACGGCACTGTCAGCAGACCGGGCAACGTGGCCTCCTAGAGTGTGGTGCGTTCGGGCCGGGCGGCCGGCCCGAGGGGACCGGAGGACGTCTTGGCCGCCGACGCCCTGACACCGGGGGCGGACTCCCGCGGACCGGATGCCGGACCGGTCTCCTTGTCCCTCGGCCCCGCGGTGTGTCCGTGGGCCCCTCCACCGGCGCCGGACCGGAGGGCCGCGGTGCCGAGGTCGTGTGCGGGCTCGGGACCGTGCGCGCCCGCGTCCCCCGGGTGGCCGGGCCGGGGCTGGGTGAGCCAGGCCACCGCCGCGCCGGTGACCGCGACGGGCCACTCCACCACCCCCGCCACGCCGAGCAGGCCGGCACCGGCGTACACCGCCATGCGCCGTCCGCGGGGCGAGACCGCGCCGACCTTGTCCAGTGTTTCCTCCGCGGCCCTGCTCACCGTTCCGGCGCCGGGCACCCTGCGCAGTACCGAGGCGGCGCCGCGCAGGGGCGCCGTGAGGACCGACGACTTCTGCTCAGCCATGACTCTCCTCGGGTGAGATCGCCTTGCGTGGTCCACCGAGTTCCCACGACGGCGCTGGTCACCCACTTTCTTCCGGGGACGCCCGCATTCGCCCCCCCGCACTTACCAGGGAACGCCACGGCTCCCGGCGGCGCCACCGCCCCGCCCCACGCCGGCCGCCCACGAGGCAAGGCGGTCGGCGGGCGAGATGACCGGGAACGCGGAGGCGGGCGACGCCGCGTGAGCCGTTGGACGCCGGAGCGAGGTGCTGCGGTTCGACGGCGGCCGAGTGCGCGTAACGATCACCGGGGTCCGTGCCGCCGCGCGGCGGCCCGGACCCGCTCACGCCGCGGCCGGCCTCCCGCGCCACCGCCCGGACAGGACGAGGTGGGCGGCGACGCCGAAGACGAGCCCCCAGAAGGCGGAGCCGATACCGAGGAGGGTGACGCCGGACGCGGTGGCCAGGAACGTGATCAGCGCGGCCTCGCGGTCCTTCTCCTCCTTGACCGCCCCGGTGATGCCGCCGGCGAGCGCCCCGAACAGGGCGACACCGGCGATGGCGGCGACCAGTTCCTTCGGCAGTCCGGCGAAGAAGGCCACCACCGTGGATCCGAAGGCACCGATCAGCAGGTAGAAGGCACCGCACGAGACACCGGCCACGTAGCGCCGCCGCGGATCGGCGTGCGCCTCCGGGCCGGTGCAGATCGCGGCGGTGATCGCGGCCAGGTTGATCGCGTGCGACCCGAACGGGGCGAGCGCGGTGGACGCCAGTCCGGTGGTGCCGATGAGCAGCCGGTCCTCGGGCCGGTAGCCGGAGGCGGCGAGCACCGCCATGCCGGGGGCGTTCTGCGAGGCGAGCGTGGCCAGGATCATCGGCACGGCGATGCCGATGAGAGAGGCTACGGAGAACTCGGGGGCGGTGAGCACCGGCCGGGCCAGCTCGATCGTGTGCACCTGGACGTGCAGCCGCGAGGTGGCCGCACTGCCGACGGCCCCCACGGCCAGCCCGATCAGCACCGCGTACCGGGGCAGCAGACGCTTGGCCAGGAGATAGGACACCAGCACGGAGCCGGCGATGAACGGCGCCGTCTTCAACGAGGTGAAGACATGGGTGCCGAAGCTGAACAGGACGCCCGCCAGCATCGCCGAGACGACCGCCGTCGGCACCTGGCGTATCAGCCACCCGAACACCCCGGTCAGCCCGATCAGCGTGATGACGGCGCCGGTGATGAGGAACGCGCCGATGGCCTCGGCGTAGGGGTACGCGCCGAGGCTCGTGACCAGCAGTGCCGCTCCGGGCGTCGACCAGGCGGTGATGACCGGCATACGGGTGCGCAGGCTCAGCCCGATACAGGTCAGACCACTGCCGATGGAGATGGCCCACACCCAGGAACTGGTCTGCGCGGTGTCGAGGTGTCCGGCCGACGCCGCCGAGAGCACGATGACCAGCGGCCCGGAGTAGGACACGACGACGGCCACGAAGCCCGCCAGCACCGCGGACAGCGACGCGTCGCGCAGCAGCCGGGGCCGGTTCGCCGGAGTCGGTTCGCCGGCCGGCTCCGGTCCCACGGGCCGCCCTTGCGCGGGGCGGCCGGGAGAGGCAGTCGGTGCGGCGGTGCGCCGCACACCTGAGGTGGTGTCTGCGCCGGGGGACTCGGGACTCAACTGACTTCCTCCGCGGCCCTCTCCCGGGCCTGTTCCAGCGCATGGCGCACACTGCCGTCGGCGACTGCTTCGAATGGGAACACTTTACTTTTCCCCCGGCCCGGGATGTCATCCGAACTTCGTGCTCCGGCGCTGACGGCCTCTCAGTGATGTGCGGGCCGGCGCTCGGCCGTCGGGGAATCGTGCTGGACCGTGTCCGGCGGCGATCGCCGGAGTCCGGCGAAACCGCTACGGCGACACTGCCGTCCGGAATCTTCCTGGCCGGGCTCCGCACCGCGCTGAGCGCCCGCTACCGGTGCTCTGCGTCCGACGCGTCCAGCGCCGTGCTCAGTTCCCTCCGATAGTCGGCGTACGCCGCCCGCAGTGCCTCTCCCGGCCAGTCGGGTGGCAGCAGTGCGGACGGCAGGACCGGATCGGTGAGCAGGTGACGGACGGCCGCCGCGTAGGCGGTGAGCCGGTCGGCCGGATGATCGGCCGCGGCCGCGCGGGCGAGCAGGGAACGGGCGGTGGCCGCCCAGCCGGCCGGCGGCCAGAGTCGGTCGGCCAGCTCGCGCGGGGGCTCGTCGGGCCGGGCCGTACAGGTCAGGGCCACCTGCCGCAGGCCGGCCGGCAGCGGCCGGTCGAGGTTGGCCGGGCGCAGCCACACACCCTCGCGGAGTTCGGCCAGGCGCAGGGCGGTGAGCCTGGCGCGCAGGTCGGCGCGTTCGGCGGGGCCGCGGCCGGTCGCCGTGATCACCACCATCTCCCAGTCGCCGTCCCACGCGCGCGTTCGCGGACGCACCGCGTCGTCCTGGCGGCGCTGCCGGGCCAGCAGCCGGTCGCTGAGCCGGTAGACGGCGTCCGAGCGCCGGAGATCCCCGGCGGACACCATCCGGCTCAGCGCGGCGCGCAGCGTGGAGCCGCCGACCCCGAACGGCTCCACCAGCCGGACCAGGTCCCTCACCGGCAGCTGAGGCGGATGCACGCCGAGGAGCAGGCTCAGTACGACCGACCGGGCGGACAGGGGTCGCAGGCCGGCCGGATCCGGCTCCGCCGAGACGTTCATGCGCATGGCCCCGACTGTACGTGCGCGCCTTTGTTGCGTTATTGCTACAACCGCAGGATGAGTGCAACATGCTCGTATGGTCTCGATTCCCGCGCAGCCGCAGCTGCCCTCGCAGCCCCAGCAGCCGAATGCCACGCATGACGTCACCAACCAGGCCCCACCGCTCGCCCCGTACGACGCCTCCGACGACCCGGCCCTGCTGGAAGGGCTGCGCCGGGAGGGCGCCGGGTGGGCCGAGGACGATCTCCGGCGGCTGGGGGCGCGCGCCGGCAGCGCGGAGGCGCAGGAGTGGGGCGAGCAGGCGAACCGGCACGAGCCGGTGCTGCGCACCCACGACCGCTACGGCCACCGCGTCGACGAGGTGGACTTCCACCCCAGCTGGCACCATCTGATGCGGACGGCGGTCGCCGAGGGCCTGGCCGGGGCCCCGTGGGCCGACGACCGGCCGGGCGCGCACGTGGCCCGGACCGCGGGCGGTCTGGTGTGGGGGCACACGGAGGCGGGGCACGGCTGCCCGACGTCGATGACCTACGCGGCGGTGCCCGCCCTGCGCGCACAGCCGGATCTGGCCAAGGTCTACGAGCCGCTGCTCACCAGCCGGGAGTACGACCCCGTGCTGCGCGTTCCCACCGAGAAGCCCGGGCTGCTCGCCGGGATGGGCATGACCGAGAAGCAGGGCGGCTCCGACGTCCGGACGAACACCACCACGGCCACCCCCACCGGTGAGCCGGGCGTGTACACGCTGCGCGGGCACAAGTGGTTCACGTCGGCGCCGATGTGTGACGTCTTCCTGGTGCTCGCGCAGGCGCCCGGCGGGCTGTCGTGCTTCCTGGTGCCGCGGATCCTGCCGGACGGCACCCGAAACACCTTCCGCATCCAGCGGCTGAAGGACAAGCTGGGCAACCGCTCCAACGCCTCCTCTGAGCCGGAGTTCGACCGGACCGTGGCCTGGCTGGTGGGTCCGGAAGGGCGGGGCGTGAAGACCATCATCGAGATGGTCAACTGCACCCGGCTGGACTGCGTGATGTCCTCGGCGACCCTGATGCGCAAGACGCTGGCCGAGGCGGGACACCACACCCGGCACCGCAGCGCGTTCGGCGCCCGGCTGATCGACCAGCCGCTGATGCGCAACGTCCTGGCCGATCTCGCGCTGGAGTCGGAGGCGGCGACGACGCTCACGCTGCGACTGGCCGGCGCGGCGGACCGCGCGGTGCGCGGGGACGCCGGGGAGCGGGCCTTCCGGCGCATCGCCACCGCCGTCGGCAAGTACTGGGTCACCAAGCGGGGCCCGGTCTTCACCGCCGAGGCCCTGGAGTGCCTGGGCGGCAACGGGTACGTCGAGGACTCCGGCATGCCCCGGCACTACCGGGAGGCCCCGCTGCTGTCGATCTGGGAGGGGTCCGGCAACGTCAACGCGCTCGACGTGCTGCGCGCACTGGGCCGCGAACCGGACAGCGCCGAGGCCCTGTTCGCCGAACTCACCCTCGCGCGCGGGGCCGACGCCCGCCTCGACACGGCCGTCGCCGCACTCAAGGACCAATTGGCCGAAACCGATCAGGTGGGCGCCCGCCGGCTGGTCGAGCGGATGGCACTCGCCCTTCAGGCGTCCCTGCTCGTACGGCACGCTCCGCACGCGGTCGCGGACGCCTTCTGCGCCAGCAGGCTGGACGGCGACTGGGGCCACTCCTTCGGCACCCTGCCGGCCGGAACCGGCCTCGACGCCATCCTGGAGCGCGCCCTGCCCGGCCAGAACTGACCCCTCCACGCGTGCGCACGGGTGACCGCCTCCCCATGGCCGGTGACCGCCGACGGATCGCACACAGTCAGCACGCGGATTCGGACCGTTGTCAGTCCCGTGGTGCACACTCGCGATCAGGTGGCACTCGCCTGGGGAGGACAACGTGTCAACGGGGATCGACGAGGTCGACTGGGACGCGCTGCGGCACGCGTACGGCAGCGCGGAGGACGTGCCCGGATGGTTGCGGGCCCTGGCGTCCGCGGACACCGCCGAGCGGGCGACCGCGCTCGACGGGATGTACGGCGCGGTGCACCACGAGGGAAAGGTGTACGACTCCACGGTGGCCTGCGTTCCCTTCCTGTTCGCGCTGGCGGCCCGCGAGGAGGTGCCGGACCGGGCCTGCATCGTGGAACTGCTGGTCAGCATCGGCGGGGAGAGTGCCGAGGACGGGGAGCGGGACCGGCGGGCAAGGGCGGCGGTGCGCGCGGGCGCCGGGGCCTTCGCCGCGCTCGCCGGGGACCCGGACCCGGCCGTGCGCCGGGCGGCGGCCGGAGCCCTGGTCCGCTTCCTGGACGATCCCCCGCGAGTGCTGGAACTGCTGCGGCGGCGACTGCTCGCCGAGCGGGACGACTCCGTCCTGCCGGCCCTCACGGAGGCACTCGGCCTGTTCGCGCAGCGGTACCCCGCGCACGCCGACGGCGCGGTGGACCTCCTGGCCGAACAGAGCGCGCCGCCGTACGCGCCGGGGCAGCGGCTCGCGGCGCTCGGCCAGCTCGCGCTCCGCGCGCCCGAAAGACTCCCCGCCGACCTGGTGCCGGCGGCGGTGCACCTGCTGCGCCAGCGGTCGGCGCAGCGCCTCCCGGCCCGGGAGGCGTCCGGTACGGACACCCTGGTGCGCCGGATACGGCGGCTGCGCCCCTCCGACGAACAGGGCGCCGCGCTGCTGCGCACCCTGCACGGTGCGCTCGGTGACCGGGTGGGCGACCGGATCGCCCTGCTCAACGGTCAGTTGACCAGTCCGGACCCGGTGGACCGGTGCAACGCCGTATGGATGTCGGCGGGACTGTTCCGCGGCTGGCGCGGCGCGTACGACGGGCCCGTGCGGCTGCTCGGCGCCCAACTGAGCACGGACCAGGACCGGTTACGGGACGCGGCCGTCTCGGTCCTCGCGGAGCTGTACGCACTGGCCACGCCGGCCGCGGACGAGCTGCACGCGCTCGTGGTTGCCCGGCCCGACCTGTGGACACACCGCTGGGAGCGCTCCTCGCCCACGCTGGGCGGCCCGCTCAGGGCGCTGGCCAGGACCGGCGATCCCCGCGCGGTCCCGGCCCTGGCCCAGCTTCTGGCCGGCCCGGCGGCACCCGCCGGGCTGGGCTGCGAAGTCGTACACCTCGGCCGGGCCGCGGCTGCGCTGGCACCGGCGTTGCGCCACCGCCTCGGCCGGATCCCGCTCGCCTCCCCCACCGCCGCCCGGCTCGCCGCCCCTCTGTTGACCGCGATCAGGGCCGTCGGCGACCGGGAGGCCGTTCCCGAGCTGCTGCGGCTGCTCTCGGGCGCCCCCGACGACCTGGGCACGCGGGACGAGACCGTCGGCCAGGTGATCGAGACTCTGGCGGAGCTGGGCGCCGCCGCGCAGGCGGCACCGTTCCTGCGCCCGTTGCTCCGCACCCGCCACGCGGCCACCGCGGCGGGCGCGCTGTGGTCGGCGGACGGGGACGCCTGCGCCGTACTCCCCGTCCTGCGGCGCGAGTTGACGCGGGCCGAGGCGAGCCTGCGCCGCAGCGCCGCCCAGCAGCTCGGCAGGCTGGGCCCGGCCGCTCGCGGCGCGCTGCCCGAGCTGCGCCGTCTCGCCCGGTCGGGACCGGCCCGGGAGCGCGTACCGGCCGCGTGCGCGCTGTGGCGCATCACCGGGGATCCCGCCCTGGTCCGGTCCGTGTTCCGGGCCGCGTGGACGGCGGATCCGCGCACCCGTGTCCCGATAGCCCGCTGCCTGACCACGATGGGCCCGGCCGCGGCGCCGCTGCGCGACCTGATCGCCGAGGAACTGACCGCCCCGCGCCGCCACACGGCCCGTGAGGGCGCCTTCGGCAGCCGTGACATCCCCGACGACGAGGAACTGCTGCGGACGTGCCGGGAGATGCTGGCGGGGCGGTGAGCGGCGACGGACGCGTGGAGGCGGCTTCAGACCATGCGGCCCCACTGCGGGCCGAGGCGGGCCCACTCGGCGTCCCAGGCGTCCATGCGCCGGCGCTCCAGACGGCCTCGTACGGCCAGGCCGCCGACGAACGGCACGGCGGCGCAGCTCACTCCGACCAGGACGCCTATCAGGACGGCCCGGAAGGCGGCCTCGGAGGCGGTGGTGGGGCGGGACACGAGCCGCCCCCGCGGGTCGGTCCAGACGGTGACCGACGTGCCGGGCCTGCTGCCGGGCTCCACCCGGACCTGGCCGGTGTGGGCGGAGCCGTCGGCCGTCGTCCAGCGGACCCGGACCCGGACGCGTTCACCGGCGGAGGCATGACTGCTCTGCGCCGGGGACGATCCCGGGACCTGCGCGACGACACGGGCCACGGCGGGCCGCCGGTCGGCCCGCTCCCGGGCGAGTCCGTGCTCCACCGAACCGGTCGCCACGAGGCCCGCCAGCACGCCGGCCAGGACGGTCAGCAGACAGGCCCCGAGCACCACCCATGCCTCCACCACGTCGGCCCGGCGTTTGAGCGGGTTGCGCCGCCAGCGCCACAGCCACACCTTCGGACCACGGAACGCCTTCAAGGGCATCCTCCTCACGAGCGCACCGACCGGCCGGACCGCCCTCCCGTACGGGAGAGAACGCTCCGTTGCTCACGACGAGCCGTCATCCCGACGGTCGCACGAGACACCCCTTTCGCGCAGGCGCATGCCGGAACGGAACCGGGCGATCTCCGCCACAGGCCGGCGACACAGCCCATGACCTGCGCGGACACGTGATCCGCAGCACAGTGTCAGTGGTGGGGTGCAGACTGGCCGATATCTGACGACTACCTGGACAACGGTGTCCCGGAGGTGATCGGCATGGCCGAGGTACTGCTCGCTGTGGGCACCCGCAAGGGCCTGTTCATCGGGCGGCGGCGGGGCGGCGGCCCCTGGGAGTTCGACGAGAGTCCGTATTTCAACGCGCAGGCGGTCTACTCGGTCGCGATCGACACCCGGGGCGCCCGGCCCCGCTTGCTGGCGGCCGGCGACAGCGCGCACTGGGGCCCGTCGGTGTTCCACTCCGACGACCTGGGCCGCACCTGGACCGAACCGGCCCGGCCCGCCGTGAAGTTCCCGAAGGACACCGGCGCCTCCCTGGAGCGCGTCTGGCAGCTGCACCCGGCCATCGCCGAGCCCGACGTGGTGTACGCGGGCACGGAACCGGCCGCCCTGTACCGCTCGGTGGACCGCGGCGAGAGCTTCGAGCTGGTCCGGCCGCTGTGGGAGCACCCGACCCGCGCGCAGTGGGTGCCGGGCGGCGGCGGTGAGGGCCTGCACACGGTGCTCACCGACGCGCGCGATCCACGGGCCGTGACGGTGGCCGTCTCCACGGCGGGGGTGTTCCGCACGCGCGACGGCGGGGCGAGCTGGTCCCCGGCCAACTCCGGGGTCTCCGCGGTCTTCCTGCCGGATCCGTACCCGGAGTTCGGCCAGTGCGTGCACAAGGTCGCCCGGGACGCGGGCGACCCGGACCGGCTGTATCTGCAGAACCACTGGGGGGTGTACCGCAGCGACGACGCGGGCGGGCGGTGGACCGACATCGGCGCGGATCTGCCGACCACGTTCGGTTTCGCGGTGGCCGCGCATCCCCACCGGGGCGACACGGCGTACGTCTTCCCGATCAACGCCGACGCCGACCGCGTGCCCGCCGAGCACCGCTGCCGGGTCTTCCGCACCGAGGACGCGGGCGTGACCTGGGAGCCGCTGGCCAAGGGCCTGCCGGCGGAGGACCACTACGGCACGGTCCTGCGGGACGCCCTGTGCACGGACGACTGCGACCCCGCCGGGGTCTACTTCGGCAACCGCAACGGCGAGGTGTTCGCGTCGGCCGACGACGGCGACAGCTGGCAGTCGCTGGCCACGCACCTGCCGGACGTGCTGTGCGTGCGGGCGGCGGTGACCGGCTGACCGCGAGCACGGTCGAGGGCGGGACGGGCGGAGGGACGGAAGGCGGCGAGGCGGCTCCCGGTGGTGCTCCGGCCATCGGTTGATCGCCGGTGGGCGTACGGCAGTAGGGTGACGCCCGTGGCACCACGACCCTTGCATGAAATCGTCGAACCGGGCTGGGCGAAGGCCCTGGAGCCCGTCGCCGGACGGATCGCCGAGATGGGCGACTTCCTGCGCGCGGAGATCGCCGCGGGACGCACCTACCTGCCGGCCGGGCCGAACGTCCTGCGGGCCTTCCAGCAGCCCTTCGACGAGGTCCGGGTCCTGATCGTCGGTCAGGACCCGTATCCGACCCCGGGGCACGCGGTGGGCCTGTCGTTCTCCGTGGCACCGCAGGTGCGCCCGCTGCCGCCCAGCCTGATCAACATCTTCCGCGAGCTGAACAGCGACCTCGGGCTGCCCCAGCCGTCCACGGGGGACCTCACGCCGTGGACTCAGCAGGGCGTGCTGCTGCTCAACAGGGCGCTCACCACCGCTCCGCGCAGCCCGGCCGCGCATCGAGGCAAGGGCTGGGAGGAGGTCACCGAGCAGGCGATCCGAGCTCTCGCCGCGCGCGGCAAGCCGCTGGTGTCCATCCTGTGGGGCCGTGACGCCCGCAACCTCCGTCCGCTGCTGGGCAGGCTGCCGGCGGTGGAGTCCGCACATCCCTCACCCATGTCGGCCGACCGCGGCTTCTTCGGCTCGCGTCCCTTCAGCCGGGCCAACGACCTGCTGATGCAGCAGGGCGGACAGCCGGTGGACTGGCGTCTGCCATGACCGCTTCGGGGTATCTCGCCGTGGACTCCGGTGGTTCCGGCCTCCGGGTCGCCGTCGGCGTCCCGGGACGGGAGCCCTCGGCTCTGCGCGAGACCCGGGAACCGGTCCGCACGGGTGCGCGGGGCATCGACCCCGCCCATCTGATGGCACAACTCGTCCCCGTCGCCCGTGCCTTGACCGTCGCGGCAGGGCTGGACGGGCTGGGCACGGCCGTCGTCGGCGCCGCCGGGTTCGCCAGCCTGGGCGACGCCCTGCGCGCCGAACTGCCCGGCGCGCTCGCCCGGGAACTGGGCGTGCGCACCGTGGCGCTCGCCGCCGACGCCGTCACCGCGTACGTCGGCGCCCTCGGGCCGCGGCCGGGCGCCGTCCTCGCCGCGGGTACCGGGCTGATCGCGATCGGCACGGACCTGACGGGCTGGCGGCGGGCCGACGGCTGGGGGCATCTGCTGGGCGACTGCGGCAGCGGTGCCTGGATCGGGCGGGCCGGACTGGAGGCCGCGCTGCGCGCCCACGACGGCCGGGACGGCGGTTCCGCACCGCTGCTGGCCTGCGCCGAGGAGCAGTTCGGCCCGGTGCGTGGTCTGCCCGGCCGGCTCTACCCGCGAACCGACCGGGCAGCCCTCCTGGCCTCCTTCGCGCCCCGGGTGGCCGCCTGTGCCGCGAACGACCCGGTCGCCGCGGACATCCTGGGCGCGGCGGCCCGGGACATGGCCGGCTCCGCCGCGGCCGTGTGCCCGGCTGACGGTGCTCCGGAAGTGGCGCTCACCGGCGGCCTGTTCAAGATGGGTGATCCGCTCCTCGTGCCACTGCGTGAGGAACTGACGCGCAGGCTGCCGCACGCCCGGCAGGTGCCGGCGGAGGGGGATCCGCTGCACGGCTCGGTACGGATCGCGACGGATCTGGCGGCTGGGCTGCTCACCCTGCCGAGTGAACAGGCGTTGTTGTGCGTGAGTCACGCCCCGGGCGGCTGAGGGCACGACACCGACGGTTCCGTCCCGAGATCGGGCTATGCGTCCGGCATGTGCCCGAAACAGGCGTCATGCGTGCGTAACTCATCAGACAAAACCGGACGGATACCGCTCACCTGCACCCTCCCCGAACGGAGGAGCCCACGAAACCAGTAACATGCGGCGCCATGAGCTCCCCCACTGGACCCGTGTCCGGCCTGCCCGTACGAATGCCGCGACCCCGCCAGCCCGGACGACACCGCCGTCCGGAACCGCTGGTGGCTCCCGAGGGCGCGCCCGCGCTCGTCCTCGCGGTGCCCGGTGTGCCCAGCACCGCCACGCGCAGTCTCGCCGAGGAGGTCGTGAGCATCGCCCGCTCCGAGCTGCCCGGCCTGGACGCCAGGATCGGGTATCTGGACGGGGACGACTCCGAGTTCTCCACGCTCCGCTCCGTGCTGGCGCGCACCGCCGAGGAGCGCGCCGCCCGCTTCGAGCAGGCCGTCGCCGCCGGGGTCGAGGGCATCAAGGAGTCCGACGGCCCGGTCGCCGTCGTCGTCCCGCTGCTGGCCGGCCCGGACAGCGCGTTGCTGCGTCGGATCCGTCAGTCCGTGATGGACAGCCGGGTCGCCGCCGACCTGACCGACGTCCTGGGGCCGCACCCGCTCCTCGCCGAGGCGCTGCACGTGCGGCTGTCCGAGGCGGGCCTGGCCCGCGCCGACCGGGCCCGGCTGTTCACCGTGGCCACCGCCGCCGACGGCATCATCCTGGCCTCCGTGGGCGGGGAGGAGGCCGTGCAGGCGGCCGGGATCACCGGCATGCTGCTCGCCGCGCGCCTGGCCGTACCGGTGATGGCCGCGGCCCTGGACCAGGACGGTTCCATCTCCTCCGTGGCCGAGCAGCTGCGCTCCTCCGGCTCGCAGCAGCTGGCCCTGGCGCCGTACCTGATCGGCCCGGAGATCGACGCGGAGCTGCTGGCCGCCGCGGCCGAGGAGGCGGGCTGCGCCACGGCCGAGCCGCTCGGCGCGTACCCGGCGATCGGCAAGCTCGCGCTCGCCAAGTACACGACGGCGCTGGGCATCGCCCCGCAGCAGCCGCAGGGCGCACCGGTGCGCTGACGCGCTCGGTCACCGGCTTTCGGCAACCGGACGCCGCAGGGCCCGCCCCCGTCCCGGGGCGGGCCTTCGCCGTGTCGGGCCCGGCGCGCTCAGCCGAAGACGACGCAGGAGGCCGCGGTGACCCGCACGGAGCCGTCGTAGCGGGGGATGCCCGTCGCCTCGTCCAGAGCGAACCAGGTCACGTCGCCGGAGCGTTCGTTGGCCGCGTAGAGGAAGCCGCCGTGCTCGGCCAGCGCGCGGGGCCAGCGCCCGCCGCAGGGCACCGTCCCGATGAGCCGCAGCCCGTCCGGCACGACGGCGAGGACGGACAGGACGTCCTCGCCCCGGGTCGCGGTCCACACGAAGCGGCCGTCGGGCGAGACGACGATCCCCGAGGGGTAGGCGTCACCGGCCGGTGCGTCCCGCAGCACGGGAACCTCGGTCAGCGGCTTCAGCGAGCCGCCCGCGGCGTCCCAGCGGCACACCGTCACCGTGGGGGTCAGCTCGTTGATCACGTAGGCGTGCTCGCCGTCCGGGTGGAAGGCCAGGTGGCGGGGGCCGGAGCCCGGACGCAGGGCGAACTCGCGGTGCACGGCGGGGCTGCCGTCGGTGAGGGTGCACACCCGGACCGAGTCCGTCCCGAGATCGACGCTGACGGCCCACCGGCCGCTGGGGTCGGACTGTACCTGGTGGGCGTGCGGGCCGCGCTGGCGCCGGTCGTGCGGGCCGGAGCCGGTGTGCTGAAGCCGCCCGCAGGCCGCGCCGGTGAGCGTGCCGTCCGGGCGCAGGGGTACGGCGGTGACGCTGCCGCAGCCGTAGTTGGCGGTCAGCACATGCCCGGCGTACACACCGAGATGGGTGGGACCGCTGCCGCCGACGGGCACCGGCGGGCCGGCGGGTTCCGGCCGGTCACCGCTGACACGGTAGGCGGCGACGGCTCCCTCGGCCGTCTCGCTGACCGCGTAGAGCATCTGCCCGTCCGGCGAGAGGGCCAGGTAGGAGGGGTCTGGGATGTCCTTGGCGGCGTCCACGAGGGTGAGCGCCCCGGTGTCCGGCGCGACCTCGGCGGTCACCAGTCCGGGGCCGCCCGCCGCCGTGAACGATCCGATGAACGCCCGGCGTCTGCCCGCCCTGCCGTGCTGCGCCACCGCTGTCCCCTCTCGGTCGAGCCAGTCGAGCCAGTCCGGGGCTGACGGTAGCAGTCGATCAGCCGCGGTCTAGACCAAGAGGGTGACGGCGGGGCGGGTCTCGTGGAGCGTCCGCGGGTCGGGGGTCGCTCAGGCCCCGACGAGGCGCGAGTCGGACGGCGTGCGCAGGTGCTCCGCGAGGTCGGCGAGAGCGCGTTCCAGGCCGTGCAGATGGGCCAGGGCGGGTTCGGCGGGCGCTTCGGCGAGGCTGTGGACGGGTTCGGCGCGGCCTGCGGTGAGGGCCTCCACGGCGGTCTCCACACGCCAGCAGGCGGCGGCGAGCCGGGCGTCGTGGGAGGCTTCCGGGTCGGCGGCGACCACGACCAGACCGCGGATCTCGCGGGCACAGTCGTCGAGGAGCGCCAGCACCCGGCGGGCCCGCGCCTTGCGCGCCGGGATGGGGTTGAGCGGGTGCACCAGCGGGGCCACCGACAGCCGTACCCGGCCGAGCAGCTGCTCGAGTTCGGCGACGCGGGGCGTGGGGTCGGCCGTGGCGGAGCCGGCGAGGCGGGCGGCGGCCTCGGCGGTGCAGGCGTGCACGCAGCGCAGGGCCCGCTGGATCCAGGCGTCGGTGGTGGCGTGCGTGGTGACCGGCAGCACGAGCGCGACGGCGAGCGCGGCGCCGAGCGCGCCGACACCGGTCTCGGCGAGGCGCAGCGCGAGCAGTCCGGGGCTGAGGACGCCGAGGAGGCCGTAGAGGGACTCGGCGAGCACGGTCACCCAGAGCATCATCCAGGTGTAGGAGACGGCGGCCGTGTAGAAGATGCCGAAGACGGCGACCGTCGCGAGGACGGCCGTGGGGACGGGGGCGCCGTCCACGGGTACGGCGACGAGGAAGCCCAGGCCGATGCCGATCACCGTGCCGAGGACCCGGCGGAAGCCGCGCACCAGCGTCTCGCCACGCGAGGCGGTGTTGACGAAGATCCACCAGGTGGCGCCGACGGCCCAGTACCAGCGCTGTCCCGACACCAGCTGGCCCACGACGAGCGCGAACCCGGCGCCGGCGGTCGCCTGGACGGCCTGCCGTGTGGTCACCCGGGCCAGCCCGGTCCCGGCAGGCGGGGCGGGGACGGCGGCCGGGGGCAGCCGGCGTTCGTAGCACCACATGCCGAACCGCACGAGGGCCGCGGTGAGCACGGACAGCAGGACGGCGGCGTACAGCTCGGGCAGCCGGTCGGGGGTGGCGTGCAGGAACTGGGCCACGAAGAAGGTCATGAAGGCGAACACGCCGAGGCTGTGCCCGCGCGGGCCCCACCGGCGGGCGTAGACGCCGGCGCCGACGACGGCCAGGAAGGCGAGGTCGCGGGCGACGGGGAGGTCGTGCAGTTCGGCCGCGACGGCGAGTACCGGTACGCCCACGGCGGGCAGCAGGGCGGTGGTGACCGCCTGGCCGCGCACGGTCGGATCGGTGACGGTGAACAGGGCGAGCAACGCGGCGAGGCCGCCGGTGACCGCACCGGCGAGGGAGTGTCCGGCCAGTGCGCAGACCCCGACCGCCAGTCCGATGCCGAGGACGGCCCGCGCGGCGAAGCGCAACCGCGCCCGGCCCGGGTCCGGAGCCACGAACACCCTCTTCAGCACTGCTGTCCTCCCCTGGGGAACACCGGCACGGAGCCTGTTGGACACCGGCACGGAGCCTGTTGAACACCGGCACGGAGCCTGTTGAACACCTGCACAGAAAAGGCGCCGCGGGATCCGCAGCGCCATCGATGCGTCCATGAGACCATCACGGCGGTCACTGGCTCAAGTGACCCCGGATTCACTGGGCCATTGGCCGAGCAGTAGCCCACCACGGCGGACCAGGGGAATACCATCGGCCCAGGTCGGACGGCACACGCGGCGGCGGGCTGCCTGAGCCATTGGTACAGTCGGGCATCATGGCCGTGGACGAACTCGACACCCGGATCCTGCGGCTGCTCCTGGAGCAGCCGCGCACCAGCGTGCGCGAGTACGCCCGCATCCTCGGCGTGGCCCGCGGCACGCTCCAGGCGCGGCTGGACCGGATGGAGCGGGACGGCGTGATCACCGGCACGGGCCCCTCCCTCTCCCCCGCGGCCCTGGAACACCCGGTCCTGGCGTTCGTGCACATCGAGGTCACCCAGGGCCATCTGGACGACGTGGGGGACGCGCTGGCCGCCGTACCGGAGATCGTGGAGGCGTTCTCGATCACCGGTGGCGGGGATCTGCTCGCCCGGGTGGTGGGCCGGGACAACGCCCATCTCGAGGACGTGATCCAGAAGCTGATCAGCCTCCCGGGCGTGGTGCGCACCCGCACCGAGGTGGCGCTGCGCGAGCGCGTCCCGTACCGGCTGCTGCCCCTGGTGGAGTCGGTCGGACGGGCGACCCGCGTCTGACACTCGGCATCCTGGACGCCATGAGCGATCTTGGCACCCTCTCGGTCATCTTCGATCTCGACGGAACGCTGGTGGACAGCGAGCCGAACTACTACGAGGCGAGCCGGCAGACCCTGGCCGAGCACGGCGTCCCCGGCTTCACCTGGGCGGACCAGGAGAGCTACGTCGGTGTCAGCACCCGGGAGACGGTGACCATCTGGCGGCAACGCTACGGTCTGCGCACCTCGGTGGCCGAGCTGCTGGCCGCGATGGACCGCCGCTACCTGGAGCTGGCCCGCACCCGCACCCGCGCGTACCCGGAGATGCGCAAGTTCGTGGAACTGCTGGCCGCCGAGAACGTGCCGATGGCGGTGGCCTCGGGCTCCTCCCCGATGGCCATCGAGGCGATCCTGGCGGGCACCGGCCTGGCCGCCTTCCTGCGCACGGTGGTCTCGTCCGAGGAGGTGCCCCTCGGCAAGCCCGCGCCGGACGTGTTCCTGGAGGCGGCCCGCCGGCTCGGCAGGGCCCCGGCCGACTGCGTGGTGCTGGAGGACGCCGCCCCCGGCGCCGCCGCGGCCCACGCGGCCGGGATGCGCTGCATTGCGATCCCGTACGTCCCCGCCCAGGCCGACGCCCCCGAGTTCGCCACCGCGTCCCTGCTGCTGCGGGGCGGCCAGCAGGAGTTCACCGCACAGTCGGCGTACGCCTGGCTGCGGGACGCGGCCCGCTGAACAACGCCGTCACCCGGCCCCGCCCATCCCGTCCGCCCGGACAGCGGCGTGCGGGACGTCCCGCGGTTCGCGACGACCGCTCAGGCCCCGGTCGATCGCGGCTCCACGCGTCCGGCCGATCGCGGCTCCACGCGTCCGGCCGAGTTGCTTCACGCGTCCGGCCGATCGCTTGCTCCACGGGCCGGGGTGACGCACGGTGCTCCGGGTGCGCAACGGGCGACGACTGCATAGCGTGACCCCATGAGCACAGAACAGACCCGGCCCGTCCCCGACGAGCGGCGGTGGAAGGCGCTCGGAGTCTGTCTGGCAGCGGGCTTCATCTCGCTCCTCGACACCTCGATCGTGAACGTGGCGCTGCCCTCGCTGGAGCGGGGGCTCGGGGCCTCCGAGGCGGTCCAGTCATGGGTGGTCTCCGGGTACGCCCTCACCTTCGGGCTCGCGCTGGTACCGGCCGGCCGGCTGGGCGACATGCGGGGCCGGCGCCAGGCGTTCCTGATCGGGCTCGCCCTGTTCACGGTGGCCTCGTTGGCCTGCGGGCTCGCGGCCAGCCCCACCTGGCTGGTGGTCTTCCGGCTGATCCAGGGCACGGCGGCGGGCATGGTCGCGCCGCAGACCTCGGGGCTGATCCAGCAGATGTTCCATGGTTCCGAACGGGCCAAGGCCTTCGGTGTGCTCGGCACGGTCATCGGGGTGTCGACGGCGGCGGGCCCCCTGGTGGGCGGCCTGCTGATCGATGCCGTCGGCACCGACGACGGCTGGCGCTGGGTGTTCTTCGTCAATCTGCCGATCGGACTGGCCGCCTTCGTCGTGGGGCTCCGGCTGCTGCCCCGCCTGCCGGCGCCGGGGAAGCATGAGGAGTTCGACCTGTTCGGGGTGCTGCTCCTCGGCTCGGGCGTGCTCGCGCTCATGCTGCCCCTGGTGCAGGAACAGCAGTGGACCGGGCGGGAGAAGTGGGCGCTGATTCCGGTGGCCATGGTGCTGCTGGGCGCGTTCTGGGTGTGGGAGAAACGGCAGGGTGCGCTCGGACGTGCTCCGCTGGTGGACCTGGCACTGTTCTCGCTGCGCTCGTTCACACTCGGTGCTCTGATCAGCCTCGCCTACTTCGCGGGCTTCACCACCGTCTTCTTCCTGTACGCCCTGTACCTGCAGAACGGTGTGGGGTACAGCGCGCTGGCATCGGGGCTGACGGTCCTGCCCTTCGCGGCGGCCTCCGCGATCGGGGCCGCCGTCGGAGGCCGACTGGTGGTGCGTTTCGGCC
The DNA here is from genome assembly GCF_044546845.1 of Streptomyces sp. NPDC053076. Lineage (NCBI taxonomy): Bacteria > Bacillati > Actinomycetota > Actinomycetes > Kitasatosporales > Streptomycetaceae > Streptomyces > Streptomyces sp. NPDC053076. The sequence goes on from NZ_JBITZL010000008.1 coordinate 236,261, forward strand.
GCCAGCTCGTCGTCATCGGGCTGGGCGGTGTGGCACTGGGGTTGCTCGGCGTCGTCGCGGCGGTGGAACTGGTACCGGGGCCGAACCTGGGCTGGGCGTCGGCGCTGCCGCTGCTCGTCGGAGGCATCGGGTCCGGCATGACGGTCTCCCCGAACACCACCCTCACCCTCACCCGGGTCCCCGTGAACCGTGCGGGCGCGGCCGGGGGTGTCCTCCAGACGGGCCAGCGCGTCGGCTCGGCGGCCGGGATCGCGGTGGTGGGCTCGGTGTACTTCGCTCACCTGGCCAACCACGGCCGCCCCGAAACGGCGATGCAGCTCGGGCTGCTGTCCGCCGTGGGGATCATCCTGGTCGCGCTGGTGCTGGCGGTCGCCGACATGCGGGAGCGCCAGGTGCGTCCCGAGCTGGAGAAGGCCGGGGAGAGGGCCGGGCGGGGCTGGGAAGAGGACGGCGTCGAGGAGGGCGTGCGCCCCGGCTCATGAGAGGCCGCCGGCGCGAGCCCTGGCCATCCCGACCTGCGCCGCCGCGGGCGCGGGCCCTGGCCATCAGGACGCTGCGCCTCGCCTCACGACCGCCTCGCCCACGACCTGCGCCTCGCCTCACGACCGCCTCGCCCACGACCTGCGCCTCGCCTCACGATCCGCCCCCGGTCTCACAACCTGGGCCTCGCGACCTGGCCCTCGCCCCGCGACCTGGCCCTCGCCTCGCGACCAGGCCCCCGCCTCACGACCTGCGGCGCGGCTTCCCCCGCTTGGCCGGCTTGCCGCCGCCGGTGCGGGCGCGGGCCGTGCGGCCCGCCGGCTTCGCGGACGGCGTCGCCGATGACCTGGCCTGCGGCTTCCCTGTCGGCGTCTGCCGGGTGCCGCCCCCGTCGGAGCGCTTGCCCTTGTCGTCGGCCTTCGCCGCCGAACGGCCCCGGGTGCTGTTGACGGTGCGTCCACGGACGATACCGATGAAGTCCTCCACCAGATCGGTGGTGACGTCCTCCGGCCAGGACAGGGCGACGCTCGACTGCGGTGCGTCGACCACCGGCCGGTAGGTGAGATCCCGGCGGTGGTACAGGCGGGCCAGCGACTGCGGTACGACCAGCAGGCCGACGTTCGCCGCCACCAGGTCGATGGCGTCCGGCGTGGTCGCGGGGCGCTCGAAGGCCGGTTCACCGGGCGGGGCGTCCCAGTCGAAGACGTCGTCCAGGGGGTGGAAGAGCACCTCGTCGGCGAGGTCGGCCAGGGTGACCTCGTCCGCTGCCGTGATCAGGTGGTCCTTGGGGACCACGACCACCGTGGTCTCGGTGTACAGCGGGATCGCGCTGAAGAACGTACGGTCGACCGGCAGCCGGACGAAACCCGCGTCGGCCTCCCCCGCGCGCAGCATCTCGGGCACCTCGGCGGCCGGGACCTGGACGAGGGTGAGCGGGGTGTCGGGCACACGCTCGTTCCAGATCTTCGCCCACTTGGCGGGGGTCACTCCGGGAACGTACGCGAGCCGGAACGACGGTGATTCCTCCGAGCCTGTCACCAGGCCAGATTACCGGCAGCCGGCAGGCCGCCCGCACCGGTCGTGGTCGGCGCCCCCGCACTCGGCCGATACCCTTGACCTCATGAAGTCGCAGCAGAGCACCCAGACGATGAAGCCCGCGACCGCGGCGAAGAAGCTGGGTGTGTACCTCCCCGCCACCCCCGCCTCGTTCCAGGAGGGTGTGGTTTCGCGCGCCGAGCTCGACGAGCTGCAGGCCAACCCGCCGGAGTGGCTGCGCCAGCTGCGGGACAACGGTCCCCACCCGCGCCCGGTGGTCGCCGCCAAGCTGGGCGTGTCCATCGCGGGTCTCGCGCGGGGCGGCGTCACCGAGCCGCTGACGACCGAGCAGATCGAGGCGCTCAAGCAGGAGCGGCCCGAGTGGCTGGAGAAGGAGCGCGCCACCCAGGCCGAGGTCCGCAAGGAGGCCGCGCGGCTGAAGAACCTGAAGAAGGAGAAGGAGCAGGGCGGCACCGAGCGCGGCTGACCCTTCCGCCTGTCCTGAACGCCGCTGGTCCCGGGCACCGCTGGTCCTGATCGCCGCTGGTCCCGGACTTCGCTTGTCCGGGAGTCCGCCCGCTCCGACGTCCGCCCGTTCCAGACTTCGCCCGTTCCAGACTTCGCGCGTTCCGGAGTCCGCCTGTTTGCGGCTCCGCGCCCGTCCCCGAACTCCCCCCGGGCGCACTCGGCCGGGGAGGCTCAGCCCAGGAAGCTCAGCCGTACCCGGCGGTCGGGGTTGTCCTTGTTGGTGTCCACCAGACACACCGACTGCCAGGTGCCGAGTTCCAGGCGTCCGCCGATCACCGGGAGCGTCGCGTGCGGCGGGACGATGGCGGGCAGGACGTGGTCGCGGCCGTGACCGGGACTGCCGTGCCGGTGCTGCCAGCGATCGTCGGCGGGGAGCAGCGTGTGCAGGGCCGCGAGGAGGTCGTCGTCGCTGCCGGAGCCCGTCTCGATGACCGCGACCCCGGCGGTGGCGTGCGGGACGAAGATGTTGAGGAGCCCGTCTCGGCCGGCCGCCGCCTCCCGCAGGAACTCCTCGCAGTCGGCGGTCAGGTCGACGACACGCTCCCGGGAACCGGTGGAGACGTGCAGCATGCGTGTGGTGAAGGCATCGGACATGCCCCCATCCTGACCCATACGCCGGTTCTCACACTCGGCGACGCCCACGAGTGCCGGAGACTGCGCCACCCCGGTGGACGGGTGCCGGCCACCGGGGAAGATCCGCACGCCGCGCCATGTTGGGAGAGGCGTGAACGGAGCACGCGAGGTCGAGGTCGTCGTCATCGGCGCGGGTCAGGCCGGTCTGGCCGCCGCGTATCACCTGCGGCGGACCGGTTTCGAGCCGGACCGCGACTTCGTGGTCCTCGACCACTCCCCCGGGCCGGGTGGTGCCTGGCAGTTCCGCTGGCCTTCCCTGACGTTCGGCAAGGTGCACGGGATGCACGCGCTGCCCGGCATGGAGTTGACCGACGCCGATCCGGCACGTCCGTCGGCCGAGGTCGTCCGCGAGTACTTCGACCGGTACGAGCGCACCTTCGGCCTGCGGGTACGGCGGCCCGTGGACGTGCGCGCGGTGCGCGAGGGCGTCGGCGGGCGGCTGCTCGTGGAGACGTCGGACGGTGACTGGTCGACGCGGGCGCTGATCAACGCGACCGGCACCTGGGACCGGCCGTTCTGGCCCCGCTATCCGGGCCAGGAGACCTTCCGGGGGCGGCAGTTGCACACCGCGCGGTACGCCGGTCCCGAGGAGTTCGCAGGGCAGCGGGTCGTCGTCGTGGGCGGTGGCGCCTCGGGCACCCAGCATCTGCTGGAGCTCGCTCCGTACGCCGCCGCGACCACCTGGGTCACCCGGCGGCCCCCGGTCTACCGCGAGGGGCCGTTCGATCAGGAGGCGGGCCGCGCGGCCGTCGCGCTGGTGGACGAGCGGGTGCGTCAGGGGCTGCCGCCACGCAGCGTGGTCTCGGTCACCGGCCTGCCCCTGAACGACGCCGTCCGCCAGGGCCTCGCGGACGGGGTGTTGGAGCGGCACCCGATGTTCGACCGGATCACCCCGGACGGCGTGCGGTGGCGGGACGGCCGGGAGGTGGCCGCCGACGTGATCCTGTGGGCGACCGGTTTCCGCGCCGCGCTCGATCATCTCGCTCCGTTGCGGCTGCGGGAGCCGGGCGGCGGCATCCGGGTGGAGGGCACCCGCGCGGTCGTCGATCCGCGGGTCCACCTCGTCGGCTACGGCCCCTCGGCCAGCACCATCGGGGCCAACCGGGCCGGGCGCGCGGCCGTACGGGACATCGGGCGACTGCTGGCCCAGGAGCCGGTCGCCGCGTGACATCCCAGGGGCTCAACTGCCCGCGGCCCCCGGGAAGGCGGGGGTTCCTGGCGGGCCGCTGCTCGAGGGCTGCGTCGCCGCGCTCTGGTGAACGGCGTTGAACTCGGCCACGTTCCGCAGGTGCTCTTCGTAGTCCGCGGTGAAGCGTGTGTCCCCGGGCCGCACCGTGACGAAGTACAGCCAGTCGCCCGGCGTCGGGTTCAGGGCGGCACGCATCGCGTCCTCGCCGGGGTTGTCGATCGGTGTCGGCGGCAGGCCCGTGCGCTGGTAGGAGTTGTACGGGCTCGCGATCTGTGTGTCGTCCTGACTGGTGCGCAGGGTGTTGCGGTTCAGCGCGTAGTTGATGGTCGAGTCCATCTGCAGCGGCATCCCACGCTCCAGCCGGTTGAGGACGACCCGGGCGACCTTGCCCATGTCCACCTTCGTGTCGGCCTCCGCCTGGACGATGCTGGCGATGGTGACCGTCTGGTAGACGTTCATCGCATTGCGCTGTGCCCCGGCGGCCACCGGAGCGCTGTTGTGCTTCTGGCTTGCGGTGTCGACCATGGTCCGCAGCAGTGACTCGGGAGTCGCGCCCTCCCGGACCGGATACGTGGCCGGGAAGAGGTAGCCCTCCGGGTTGCCCCCGGCCTGGCTCGGCAGTCGCAGGGCGGCCTTGTCGAGGGACTTGCGGGTGCTGCCCGGGGGCAGCTTGAGGGCCTTGTCGATCGCGTCGTACACCTGGCTCGCGCGCCAGCCCTCCGGGATGACCAGCGCGGCGGGCTTCGCCTGTTCGTGGTCGACCGCAAGCGTCAGCAGCGGCACCGCCACGGCCGTGCCGGCCACGACGGCGCCGGCCAAGACGACGGCGAGCCTGCCCCGGCGTGTCAGTCGGATTTTGCTCCGTGACGGAGTGTTCGTCTGCATGCGGGCACGGTAATACGCGTACCGTCACAAACCCGGCATATGTTCAGTTTGTCGGTTGCAGTTGCGCGTCCCGGCGCACCAGGGCCGCGTACCGGCCGTCCCGCTCCAGGAGTTCGTCGTGCGTACCGCGCTCGGCCACACGTCCGGAGTCCAGCACCACGATCTGGTCGGCGCCGCGGATCGTGGACAGCCGGTGGGCGATGGTGATCGTCGTGCGGTCGGCCGACAGTGCGTCGATGGCCTCCTGGACGGCGGCTTCCGTGCGGGTGTCGAGCGCGCTGGTCGCTTCGTCGAGGATGAGGACAGGCGGGTCGCGCAGGATCGTGCGGGCTATCGCCAGGCGCTGTTTCTCGCCGCCGGAGAAGCGGTGGCCGCGTTCGCCGACGACCGTGTCGTAGCCGTCGGGCAGCGCGGCTATGTGGTCGTGGATCTGTGCCGCCTCGGCCGCCGCGCACAGTTCCTCGTCGGTGGCGTCCGGTTTGGCGAAACGCAGGTTGTCGGCGACCGAGGCGTGGAAGAGGTACGTCTCCTGCGAGACGACGCCGACCGCGCGGGCGAGGGTGTCGAAGTCGAGGTCACGGACGTCCACCCCGTCCAGAGTGACGCGGCCGCCGGTGACGTCGTACAGGCGGGGCACCAGATAGCCGAACGTGGACTTGCCGGCGCCGGTCGGGCCGACGACGGCGAGGCTGCCACCGGCCGGCACGGCGACGTCGACGCCGTCGAGGATCGGGCCGCCCTTGTCGTCGTACCGGAACTCGACGTCCTCGAAGCGGACTTCGCCCTTGACCTGGTCGAGACGGACCGGCTGCTCGCGCTCGGTGATGTCGACCGGCAGGTCCAGGTACTCGAAGATGCGCTGGAAGAGCGCCAGTGAGGTCTGGATCTGGACGCCGGTCGCGAGCAGGCTCACGGCCGGGCGGAACAGGCCCTGCTGGAGCGAGACGAAGGCGACGATCGTGCCGAGGGAGACCTCGGGGCCGCCCAACCGGAGGGCGAGACCCGCGGTCCAGTAGATGACGGCGGGCATCGCGGCCATGACGATCGTGATCACGGCCATACGCCAGCGCCCGGCCATGTTCGACCGGACTTCGAGGTCGACCAGGCGTTCGGACTCCGCGGCGAAGGACGCGGTCAGCGAGTCGGAGCGGCCCATGGTGCGGCCGAGCAGGATGCCGCTGACCGACAGCGACTCGGTGACCGTGGCCGCCATCGCGGCCATCTGTTTCTGCCGCTGGGTGGTGATCTTCTTGCGTTCGTTGCCGACGCGGCGGCTGATCCATACGAACACCGGCAGCAGGAGCAGCGAGACGACCGTCAGCCGCCAGTCCAGGGCGACCATCGCGATGATCGTCGCGATCACGCTGGTGGCGTTGGAGACCAGGGAGGTGGCGGTGGAGGTGACGGTGGCCTGCATGCCGCCGATGTCGTTGGCGATGCGGGACTGCACCTCACCGGTGCGGGTGCGGGTGAAGAAGGCGAGCGACATGCGCTGGAGGCGGCCGTAGACCGCGGTGCGCAGGTCGTGCATGACCCGCTGGCCGACGGTGGTCGAGATCAGCGCCTGGAGGACACCGAAGACGCCGGCCAGGACGGCGCTGAGGATCATGCCGAGGGCGAGCAGACTCAGCAGACCGGTGCGGCCCTCGGGGATCGCGACGTCGAGCGTCTCCCTCAGCAGGAACGGTGTGGCCACCGAGACGAGCGACGAGGCGCCGACGAGGAGGCCGACGACGGCGAGCCGCCCGCGGTAGGGACGGAACAGCCGCAGGATGCGGCGCACCTGCCGGGGCTGTTCGCCGGCGTCGGCAGGTGGTGTCCAGGAGGATTCACGGTCGGGATGCATGGGCTCCTACGGAGGGAACGGGCGCCGGCCCGGAGGCGGCCGACGATGACTGACGGACCACAGGTCATTGTTACCTATACTCACAATGAACGGCATCCTGATATTGTTCCCGCATGACCACCGCCGATCCCGACGGACTGCTCGCCGAGCAATTGCTACGGCTCACCCGCCGGGTGCACCGCATCCAGAAACGCCATCTGGAACAGCGCGACCTGGGCGTGACACCGGCGCAGTCCCGGCTGCTGCGCACCCTCGCGCACTACGCCTCACCTCCGCGCATGGCCGACCTCGCCGAGCGCCTGGAGGTGGTGCCCCGAGCGGTGACGACGCTGGTCGACGGGCTGGAGGCGAGTGGCAAGGTGCGGCGGGCACCGGACCCCGCGAACCGGCGTGTGACCCGGATCGAGCTGACGGACGAGGGACGGTCGACCCTGGGCGAACTGCGCGGCGCCCGGCGCTCGGCGGCCGAGGAGATACTGGCGCCGCTGACGGAGAAGGAGCGTCAGGTGCTCGGCGTCCTGCTGGACACGCTGATCGACGGGGACGCCGCCCAGCGCTGCTGAACGGCGCCGGCCCCGCTCCGGAGGGTGAGCGGGGCCGTCGGGCGACCGGCCCGGTCACCTCTCGCCGCACGAGCCCGTCCGGTATCGCCTCAGGTCAGCAGCGGCTGCGGTCCTCCGTCAGCGTGCCCTGCACCGTGGTCAGCGACCGGTCGTGGCAGCCGTCCGGGCCGAGGAGACGGTAACGCTCGGACGACGTACCGACGGCGTGCCGCTGGTCACGCGGGACGTCGACGGTGTACGCGGCGTCGCCGCTGTAGGTGTCGTCCAGCCGCGACCACGAGGTGCGCCGGCCGCTCTCGCGCGCGATGACCGACGCCCGGTCGCCGAGGGTCAGCACGGTACGCAGCCGGTTGTCCGCCCCGAGGGTGGTAGCGCCGTTCATGGTGTAGGTCCGGTGCGTGTGCGTCGCCCGCGCGGGTCCGCGTCCGGCTCCGGCTCCCGGGCCGGGGCCGCGTCCGGCTCCAACTGCCGCTCCGCGTCCAGCCCCGGCTCCGGCTCCGGCTCCCACTCCGGCTCGTCCGGTGACGGTGACGGTCTCGTCGTCGGTCCAGGTCGCGTCGAGTCCGTCCGTGCCCTCGCCGTCGGTCCAGTGGTGCACCGAGGTGTTGGCGAGCGTCCGGGTGACGGTGGTGGTCACGCGCCCGTGCGAGGTGTCCAGGTATCCGGAGACGGTGAGCCGGTGCCCGGCCTCGGTGTGCACCCGGTTCTCGGAACCAGGCGTGTACGCCGAGGAGTTGGCGAGGTCGGTCGCCGTGTCCCCGATGAGCGCGCCGGGGACGTGGGCCCGGTGGGCGTCCCGCCAGACCAGTACGTTCACCGGGGTGCTCCAGCCCGGCTGTCCCGCGGGCACGCCCACCACGGACACCTCGACGCGGTGCGGGCGGCCGTCGTTGAGGAGGCCGGCGAAGGGCGTGAGGTCGTACTCGAGGGGCTGCACGTCGAAGGCGCGCGGGGCCGGGACGACGTACCAGAGGAAGGGGTTGGACCAGCCGCCCGTCCAGACGTCGGGGAACGGTGCCGCGATGCCGGCGAGCTTGCCGTCGACGCTGATCTGCACCTCGCGGTACGGTCCACGGTCGGCCTTGCACGAGTACGGCGCCGGGTCGGCCACGGTCAGGTACCAGAACTCCTCGCAGCCGCCGCCCGAACCGGTTGCGTACACCTCGGCGACGATCCGTTCACTGTTGCGCGGGGTGGTGAGCGTCGTGCCGGCCGCCGTGTCGGCGAGGGGGAGCACACGGTCGGGAGCGGGCGTCTTGGGGCGACCCGCGTAGAACGTCAGGGTGACGTGTACGTCGATGACACCGGTGTAGGTGTCGTCCACCACGTTGCCGATCAGCATCTCGACGTCCCGCGCCCCGCGGAAGATGTCGCTGTAGCGGGTGACGTCCTTCTCGACATGCCACTCGATGCCGTCGGGCGAGGGTTCCGGGGTGGAGGTGCGCAGGATCTCGACGCCGCCGACGTGGAGATAGCCGAGCCGGTCGTACTGACGACCCTTCACCTTGCCGTCGAGGCGCAGGACGACCTTGTTCCAGCGGTCACCGCAGCCCCGGGGAGGCGTGTAGCCGCCGCGGTAGGGCGTGAAGTCGCGGAACCGGGCGTCGGCGAGGGTGACCTGGCACGAGTGGGTGTGCGGCCGGTCGACGGGCGGGGCCGCGGTCATCGGGTCGTGCCAGTCGGAGCCGAACTCGGCGGGCACGACGGCCGCTTGCGCGGTCGAGACACCCGTGCCGAAGAGCGTGCTCACCAGAAGGGTCGCCCCGGCAAGCATGGACATGACTAACCGTCTTCTCATGGCCCGTGTTCTACGGGGAGACGGGCCGCCCCGCAATGACGCCTCGGCAGATCGGCGCGATGAGGTCGGCCGTCATGCGGCCCCGCTCGGACACCCAACGAAGGGACATTAAGTGATATAAGCACATCTAACTGGCATAGTGCCGACATGGAGATCATGACTGTCGGCAGTCCAGCGGGGCCCACGGCCGCAAACACGGCCCCCCGGCCCCGCGCCACCCCCAGGCTTCTCCGGTGAAGGCGCCGTTCACGCGGCCCGAGCCCGGGGAGGGAGGCCACCGACCTGTCCTGCGCGCGCGTCGCACGGCGCTCCTCCTCACGGCCACCGGGGCCGTCGCCCTCACGGGAGCCGCCGTACTCACCGGTGACGCCCTGTTCGGCGGTGGCGGCCCGCGTCCGGGCCACGGCACCCCCGCCCCCGGCGCCTCCGCCGGACCGGCCCCCTCCCCCGGCGCACCGGGCATCGGCGACCCCCTCATGCCGCTCGCCGGCAACGGCGGCTACACGGTCCGCCGTTACGCGCTCGACTTCGACTGGCAGGCGCCACGGACGCCCTTCGAGGCCGGTGCCACCATCAGCGCCACGGCGACGCAGGCGCTGTCCCGCTTCGACCTCGACTTCGCGGGCAACGCGCTGCACCACGTCACCGTCGACGGCGCACCGGCCACCGTCCGACGCGACGGCGACGAACTCGTCGTCACTCCCGCGAAGCCGATCCCGCGCGGCCGCACGTTCACCGTCCGGGTCGCCTACACCGCCGACCCTACGCAGGGACGCCACCGCGACGACGCGATCCAGGACTACGGCTGGGTGCCGACGTCCGACGGCACCGTGGTCTGCGCGCAGCCCGACGGCGCCAGAATGATCTTCCCGGCGAACGACCACCCGAGCCTGCGGGCACCCATCACGTTCCGGATCACCACCCCTCCCGGCCTGAGCGCCGTCGCCAACGGCCGGCTGGTCGGCACCGTGCGGCGCCCCGACGGTCGCGTCCGGTGGACGTACGACTCCGAGCAGCCGATCGCCGCGCAGCTGGTCCAGATGGCGATCGGGAAGTTCACGTTCGTCGACAGCCGAGGCCCGCGAGGGCTGCCCGTCCGGGACGCGGTTGCGGACGGCCTGGTCGAGGACACCGAGGAGTACCGTTCGCTGACTCCGGAGCACCTGGCCTGGCTGGAGCAGCGGCTCGGCCCGTACCCGTTCCGCCGCTACGGAGTACTGGTCGGGGACACCGACCTGCCGGTGGCACTGGAGACCCAGTCGCTGTCCGTCGTGCCGCGGGACGACCTGCTGGGCGACCGGGTCGACGCCGAACGCAATCTCGTCCACGAGCTGACCCACCATTGGACGGGTGACAGCGTCGCCATCCGGCGTTGGTCCGACCTGTGGCTGAGCGAGGGTCACGCCCGTTTCTACGAACGCCTGTACTCCGACGAGCACGGCGGCGTGAGCCTGGAGTCCGCGATGCGGGCGGCGTACGAACAGCACGATCAGTGGCGGCACGACGAGGGAGCTCCGGCCGAACCCACCGAGGCGACGCTGTTCAAGGTGATGCGGTACGACGGCTCGGCACTGGTGCTGTTCGCGCTGCGGGAGAAGGTCGGCGAGGAGACCTTCGGCAGGATCGAGCGCGCCTGGGTGACCGCCTACCGGGGCCGCGCGGCCGGTACCAGGGACTTCGTCGCACTCGCGTCCCGGATCGCGGGCGAGGACCTGAAGCCCTTCCTGACGGCGTGGTTGTACGGCGCGCACACCCCGCCCATGCCGGGGCACCCCGACTGGCAGGTGGATCCGGTCGAGGACTGAGCCGGCCCGCGACCGTGTTTGGTTGCCCCGGGCAGCGGGGTCACTGCCGCCGACCGGGTGGCCTCTGCGGGGCGGCTGGTCCACCGAGGTGACGCTCGCCACGACACAGCGCTCGGGGCACGGAAACGTACGTGGGGTGGCACGGCGGGCAGCTCCTTTGCCCTGGTTGCGAACGAGCGTGGTTGGGAGAGCCTCTGCGATGAGAAGAAATGTTTCTGCATACGTCCCCAGGGCCATCCGGAGATGCCGCCGTACGGCTTGTGTGATCGCGGGGGCGGCCCTGTTGCCACCGCTGCTGATCCTGCCTATGTCCGGCACCGACGATCCGTCCGACCGGCGTCTGCAAAACGCCTTCACCGATGCCGCGCGCGAGTTCCAGGTACCGCGCAGTGTGCTCATGAGCGTCGCGTACATGCAGTCACGCTGGGACTCACACCCGGGCGCGCCCAGCGTCTCGGGCGGCTTCGGGCCGATGCACCTGCTGGACACCGGCCTCGTACCGTCCTCGGTACCGCCGGCCGACCCGCAGACGCCGGACGGCGTGCACGCGCGGCCGAGCACGGGGGCCGCGGGACCGTCCGCCGGGGACACCGCGGGTGCCTCGGCCGGCCACGCCGTGCAGCCCGCGGATCTGCAGCACGCGGCACGGCTGATCCAGGTCCCGGCCGGACGGCTGCGGACGGACGCCGTCGCCAACGTGCGCGGTGGCGCGGCCCTCCTGGCGGCCACTCAGACCCGGCTCGGCAAGCCCCTCAGCTCCGACCCGGCGGACTGGTGGGAGGCGGTGGCGCGCTTCCCCGGCACCCGTGACGTCGCGTCAGCCGCGTCGTACGCCGCCGACGTCTTCACCGTGATCCGTCAGGGCGCGCACCGCACCACGGCCGAAGGGCAGGATGTCTCCCTCCCCGCCACCCCCGGGGTGCAGCCGCACCACCGCGCCCCCGTCCCCCAGGGCCCCCAACGGCCGAAGGAGGTCGAGTGCCCCGCGGAACTGGCCTGTGACTGGCTCGGCGCGCCGTACGAGGAGATCGACGACCTCGACGAGAGCGAGGACAGCACGTACGGCAACCACGATCTGGCCGACCGGCCCAGGGACCAGCCGATCGAGTACATCGTCATCCATGACACGGAGGCGGAGCTGGCGAGCATGTTCCAGACGGTGCAGGATCCGACGGAGGCGTCCTGGCACTACTCGATCCGCTCCAGCGACGGCCACGTCACCCAGCACGTCCGGACCAAGGACGAAGCCTGGCACTCCGGAAGCCAGTTCGTGAACGCCCGCTCGATCGGCATCGAACACGAGGGCTTCCTCACGCAGCCCGGTACCTGGTTCACGGAGCGGATGTACCAGACCTCGGCCCGTCTGGTGCGGTTCCTGGCGAAGAAGTACGCCATCCCGCTCGACCGGCAGCACATCTTCGGCCATGACAACGTGCCGGCCCCGACCGCCGACTCCATCCCCGACATGCACGACGACCCCGGCCCCTTCTGGGACTGGCGGCACTACTTCGATCTTCTCGGCGCGCCGCTGCGGGCCACGGCCGGACCCGACAGCGACATGGTGACCATCCTGCCGGACTACGCCACGAACCAGCCGCGGTTCACGGGCTGCGCCCCCGCCGGTTCACCGTGTCGGCCGCACGGCTCCAGCGCCGTCCGTCTGTACACCGAACCGCGTGAGAACGCCCCGCTGATCCAGGACCCGGGCCGGAAGCCGGACGGCGACGACTCCACCGAGGATGTCAACGATCTGGGATCGCGCGTCTCGGCCGGTCAGACCTTCGCCGTCGCCGACCGCAGCGGCGACTGGACGGCGATCTGGTTCCAGGGACGGAAGGCGTGGTTCAAGAATCCCAAGGCCCACCCGACCGCCGTCGGAGCGGCCGGGCACATGGTCACACCGAAGGAAGGGCTGGACGAGGTCCCGGTGTACGGACGTGCGCTGCCCGAGGAGGACGCCTACCCGGACGACATGGAGGAGCCGACCGATTCACCGCTGCCGTACAGCTTCCAGGCGGGCCAGCGGTACGTGACGCAGTCCGGCGTCGGCAGTTCCTACACCGCCAAGTCATTCAGCGACACGCCCAACCCGGTGGTGTGGGGCCGGGAGAAGTACTACGAGATCCAGTTGGGCCACCGCCTCGCGTACGTCCGGGCGAGCGACGTGGACGTGGTGGACTCGTCCGCCGCCGCGGCAGGACCCCAAGGAGAGACTGCTCAACCGGCCGAGCGCTGACGCGGCGGGCAGCCGGAACGGCTCGGGGCCACCGGAAGGGCTGGTGGCCGGCGGAACGGCTGGTGGCGGCGGGCGGAACCGCTCGCGGCCATCGGAAGGGCTGGTGGCTGTCGGAACGGCTTGGGCCGGGGCTCGGGGCCACCGGAACGGCTCGCACATACGGTACCGACTCCCGGCTGCCGGGGGGCCGGTACCGGTAGCCGGTAGCCGGTAGCCGGTAGCCGGTAGCCGGACGAACGAGTGGTGGTGCGGTGCCGTCGTCAGGCCGTGAGGGTCGCCCTGTCCCCCATCACCACGACAGGGTCGCCGGCCGGGTCGAGCGTGCGCAGCAGGAAGCGCATGGCGTTCTCGGAGACGCTGACGCAGGCCGAGGTGCCACTGCCGTGGTCCCTGTGCAACCAGATGCCGCCGCCCCTGTCCGCACCCCAGGGGCGTGTGGCGTCGCGCGGCGGGGTGCCCTTGAGACGGTTGTAGTCGATGGCGATGACGTAGTCGAAATCGTGCTGGTGGGCCTCGTCCCAGCCCGCTGGAGGCGCGTAGGCGCCCTCGTTCCGGTCGTAGGGCAGCCGGGTGCCCGGGTCGGCGAGCACCCCGCCCGCGTCGGTGAGGCTGAACACGCCGACCGGGGTGCGCCCGTCGCCCTCGTGGTGGTCCGTGGTCCAGCCGTTGCGCCCGTTGTGGGCGGGCCAACTGCCCACCGCGCGCCAGTGCGCGTCCCGCCGGGTGTACAGCACGACCCTGGAGCCGGCCGCGTCCCGGTCCTCGCCGTACACGGCGACGACCTGGCGGGAGTCGGCGGGGATCCGCCGGTACAGGCGGTCGCCGACGCCCGGGACACGGGTCGGGTCGGCCGTGGGGGCGGACGACACGGTGGCAGTCGGGCCGGCCCGGCCGTGCTCAGCCTGCGCGCCGCGAGGCCGGTTCCGGTCAGGTCCGGGAACGGTGGTGACGCACGCGGAGAGGACCAGGAGAAGGGCGCCGCAGGCCGCCGCCACGACCGTCGAGCGCCGCAGGCTTTCTTGCCGCACCCGCCAAGGCTGTCATCAGGAACCGGCCGATCAGGGAATCTTCCGGGCCATCACCGCTCCGGGTGATACGACTGCTCGGTGCTTGACGGACCACCAGACCTCGGGGCGACGGGGACCGTGGCCGGAAGTCGGCGGATCTGGGCGGGCGCCGAGGAAAACTGTTTGAAATTCACCGCTCTGCGACGCGAACCTTTCACGGCTTGTTGCCGCTCCCTGCGGCTTTCCGCTCCCTCCCCTGACCTCCGTTCCTCGCCCTCCCCTGACACGAGCCACTGGGACGTCATGCAGATTCAAGACCTTCCGTATCCCGATCCGGGCGTGCCCGACGCAGGTTCGGGTCCCCGATTCCTGTGGTGGCTCTGGCGCAATCAGCTGGGCGGCCAGCTGAAGTCGCTCGCCTGGGGCCTGCTCCACTTCGTCTCCGTCTCCGCCCTGCCCTTCTGCGTCGGCCTCGCCGTGCAGGCGGCCGTCGACCGCTCCGGCACCCGGCTCGCCCTGACGGGTGCTCTGATGCTGTTCTGCGGAACGGGCATCGCCGTCGGCGACACCTTCCTGCACCGGACCGCCGTCACCAACTGGATCACCGCCGCCGCCCGCGTCCAGCAACTGCTTGCGCGCAAGGCCGCCCAGTTGGGCTCCGGCCTGACCCGCCGGGTGGCCGCCGGTGAGGTGGTGTCCGTCTCCACCGGCGATGTGGAGAAGATCGGCTGGTTCGTCGAGGCCGTCTCCCGGTTCACCGCCGCCGCGCTGACGGTCGTGGTCGTCGGCGCCGGCCTGGTCGTGTACCAGCCCGCCCTCGGTGTCGTCGTCGCCGTGGGCCTGCCCGTCGTGGCGGTGGCCGTGCTGCCCCTGCTGCCCCGGGCGACGCGCCGCGCCGACGTGCAGCGCGAGAAGGCGGGCCGGGCCACCGAGCTGGCCTCGGACACCGTCGCCGGACTGCGGGTGCTGCGCGGTATCGGCGGCGAGGAGCTGTTCCTCGACCGCTACCGGCGTGCCTCTCAGGAGGTGCGGCACGCCGCCGTGCGCAGCGCCCGGATGTGGTCGCTGATCGCCGCCGTCCAGGTGCTGCTGCCCGGACTCCTGCTGATCGCCGTCGTCTGGCACGGCATCGGGCTGGCCCGTCAGGGCCGGATCACGGTCGGCGAACTCGTGACCGTCTACAGCGCGGTCATGGTCCTCAACTACCCGCTCCGCCACTTCGAGGAGATCGCCATGGCGTACTCCTTCTCCCGCCCGTCGGCCAGACGTGCCGCGCGCGTGCTGTCGCTGGAGCGGTCCACGGCCACCGACGGCACCCGCGAGGCCGAGATGCCGGGCGGCGACCTGTACGACCCCGAGACCGGTCTGCTCGCTCCCGCCGGCCGCTTCACCGCCGTGGTGTGCGGTGATCCGGACGCGGCGGGCAGGCTCGCCGAGCGGCTGGGCGGCCATCCAGCGGAACCGGGCCGGTCGGTGCTGCTCGGCGCGGTACCCCTGGACGAACTCCCTCTCGACAGCGCCCGGACCGCCGTCCTGGTCCAGGACAAGGACCCGGTGCTGTTGTCCGGCACGCTGCGCGACCTGCTCGACGTGCCCTCCTCCGGTGCCGTGCGGGCCGCGGACGCGCTGGCGGCGGCGCAGTGCGACGACGTGCTGGACGCGCTGGTGCAGGGGTCGCTCGACGCGGCCGATCCGATGGACGCCCGCATCACCGAGCGCGGACGCTCCCTGTCCGGCGGGCAGCGGCAACGGCTTGCCCTCGCCAGGTCGCTGATCACCGATCCGGAGGTGCTGGTGCTGGACGAGCCGACCTCCGCGGTCGACTCGCACACCGAGGCCAGGATCGCGGACGGGCTGCGTCGGCTGCGCTCGGGGCGGACCACGGTGGTGTTCACCTCATCGCCGCTGCTGCTGGACCGCGCGGACCGGGTCGCCCTGTTGCACGAGGGCGAGGTCGTGGCGATCGGCGTGCACCGCGAACTGGTCGAAGGTGAGCCGCGGTACCGGGCGGTGGTGACCCGGGAGACCGACGAGGAACTGGCCGCGGCCGACGAAGGCATGCTGCTGGACGCGCTCCAGGAGCTGGAAGAGATCGAGGAGAGCGCATGATCGGCGTTGCGCCACCGGCGTACGACCCGGCGGCCCCGACGACCGCCACCACCCTCCCCGTCGGCGCCACGGCGACCGTGCGCGCCTACGTCGCCGAGCTGTTCCGCCGGCACCGGCGCGCCTTCCTGCTGCTCATCGCCGTCAACACGGTGGCCGTGATCGCCTCCATGGTGGGCCCGTACCTGCTCGGCGGTCTCGTCGAGCGGGTGTCGGACAAGGCCGAGGAGCTTCATCTGGGCCTGACCGCCGGGCTGTTCGTCCTCGCGCTCGCCGTGCAATCGGTGTTCGTCCGGCAGGTACGGCTGCGGGGCGCGATGCTCGGTGAGCGGATGCTGGCCGACCTGCGCGAGGACTTCCTCGTGCGGTCCGTCGGGCTGCCGCCGGGCGTGCTGGAGCGGGCGGGCACGGGTGACCTGCTCTCCCGTATCACCACCGACGTCGACCGGCTGGCCAACGCCATGCGCGAGGCCGTGCCGCAGCTGGCCATCGGTGTCGTGTGGGCCCTGCTGCTGCTCGGCGGGCTGGTCGTGACGGCTCCGCCGCTGGCCGCCGCGGTGCTGCTCGCCGTGCCGGTCCTGGTGCTCGGCTGCCGCTGGTACTTCAAGCGGGCGCCGTCCGGCTACCGCTCGGAAGCCGCCGGGTACGCCGCCGTGGCCGCCGCGCTCGCCGAGACCGTGGACGCCGGCCACACCGTCGAGGCACACCGCCTCGGCACCCGCCGCGTGGCCCTGTCGGAGCGGCGGATCAAGGAATGGACGGCATGGGAGCGCTACACGCTCTGGCTCCGCTCCGTGCTCTTCCCGGTCATCAACGCCGTCCACCTGCTGGTGCTCGGCTCGGTGCTGATGGTCGGCGGGGTGTTCGTCCTGCACGGCTGGATCGACGTGGGCCAGCTGACCACCGGCGCGCTCGTCGCGCAGATGCTCGTCGATCCGGTGAACCTGATCCTGCGCTGGTACGACGAGGTGCAGGTCGCCCAGGTGTCGCTGGCCCGCCTGGTCGGTGTGCGGGACATCGAGCCGGATGCCGGGGACGCCGCGCTGGCCCCCGACGGCCGGGCCGTGCACGCCGACCGGGTGCACTTCGGCTACCGGGAGGGCGTCGACGTGCTGCGCAGGGTCTCCCTGGAGGTCGCGCCGGGCACTCGGCTCGCCCTGGTCGGTCCGTCCGGGGCGGGCAAGTCCACCCTGGGCCGGCTGCTGGCCGGGATCTACGCCCCCCGGGACGGCCGGATCACCCTGGGCGGGGCGGAGCTGTCCCGGATGCCCGCGGAACGCGTCCGCTCGCACGTCGCCCTCGTCAACCAGGAGCACCACGTCTTCGTGGGCTCCCTGCGCGACAACCTCCTGCTGGCCCTCCCCCACTCCCGGCTCCGCTCGGCCGGTGAGACCCCGGTCGGACATCACGACGCCGAGCTGTGGGCGGCCCTGGGCGCGGTCGACGCGGAAGGGTGGGCGCGGGCGCTGGACGACGGCCTGGACACCGAGGTGGGTTCCGGCGGCCTTGCGCTGACCCCGGCGCAGGCCCAGCAGATCGCGCTGGCCCGGCTGGTGCTGGCCGATCCGCACACGCTGGTCCTGGACGAGGCGACCTCGCTGCTCGACCCGCGCGCGGCCCGCCATCTTGAACGCTCCCTGGCGCGGGTGCTCGAGGGCCGCACCGTGGTGGCCATCGCCCACCGTCTGCACACCGCGCATGACGCCGACGTGATCGCCGTCGTGGAAAACGGCCGGATCAGCGAGCTGGGCAGCCACGACGAGCTGGTGGCGGCGGAGGGGGCGTACGCGGCGCTGTGGCGGTCCTGGCACGGCTGAGCGCCTCCCTTGAGGGGCGGTGCCCATGAGGTGCCGCCCCTCCCCTGTGAGCGCGGGCGACGCCACCGACGGCGGCGGGGCCTCCCGGGGCGGGCGACGCCACCGACGGCGAAGGGCCTTCCGGGGGCGCGGCGAGCGCGCCCTCGCGGGCACGAAGAGCACATCCCTCGCGGCACGGGAAGCGTGCCCTCGTAGGCACGATAGGCGCGCCCGCTGTGGGGCCGCCGGGAACCGGGTCGCACGGCCGTCGGGCCGCCGCGCGCCGGGGCCCGGCATGTCCCGTCCGGCGACTGCGCGGGGGTGCGGGCGCCTTCCGGCAGCCGTGCCGTTGCGCGGTGCCGAGCAGGGGTGGAAGGCTGGAAAGCGGCGGCACCGGTTCGAGGCGCACCCGGGAACCACGCGGCTCACGGCGTGTGACCCCGTGCCGTGCCCGCCGGCGGCCCGCCACCCGCTGGGGTGGCATCCGGCCGTCCTCACCATCTGGAGGTAGTCGTGGACAGCGCCGACGGCTGGGGGGACGACGTCTACCAGCCCGATCCCTCGGAGATCCGGGAGGACTCGGGGGTGCTCGACGTCGAGGACACATTGGACTTCGACGGCGTCGCCGACCCCCTCGACCGCGGCTGGTCCCCTCCCGAGCGACCGTGGGCGGTCGAACACACCGGCGTGACCGCGGCCGAACGCAAGGCGGGCGAGACTCTCGACCAACGGCTCGCGGAGGAGCAGCCCGATCCTGCCGCGCCCGACGGCGACGACATCGGCGACTGCGACGGCACCGACGGGGAACTTCTGGACAACGAGGTCGGCAACTTCCGCTCCGGCCGGCTGGTGGCCCCCGACGAAGGCGCGCACGAGGACGACGAAGCCGCCCTGGTCGCCACCGACGTCGGCATCGACGGGGCCGCCGCCTCCGCCGAGGAGGCCGCGATGCACATCGTCGACGAGGACTCCCTCTCCGGCTGAGCAGGACCATCCGGTCCCCGCCCCGCCCTCCGCCCGGCACGAGGAGCCGCCATGCAGCAGGACAAGCACCCCGACTACCAACCCGTGGTCTTCCGCGACCGCGCCGCCGGATACGCCTTCCTGACCCGGTCCACGGCGCGCAGCGAGCAGACCATCGAATGGGACGACGGCCGGACGTACCCGGTGATCGACGTGGAGATCTCCTCGGAGAGCCACCCCTTCTACACGGGCAAGGCCCGCACGGTCGACACCGAGGGACGCGTCGCCCGCTTCGAGCGCCGGTACGGCGGAGCGGCGGACGGGGGCGAGCCGGCCTGATCCCGGGGTCTCAGCCTGTCGCCCGGATCCAGCGAGGTCGCCGCCGCCGGACACCGAGGACTCCCCCGCAACACGGTCCACCCCCGTGCGCTGCCTGAGATCACGGCATGACCTCGCAGGCTCTGTCAGATCACGTTGAGGGCCGCGGCACAGCCCACGCCGCCGAGCAGCATGAACACCGGCATCAGCACTCTCAGCTCGACCCAGCTGCCCGCACGGAACCGCATGGCCTTCGGCGGGCCCAGCGGGTACCAGCGCTTGCGCCCCACCGGGATCGGCCACAGGATCGGGCAGCCGGACACGGTCAGCGCGTCCCCGATGTCGTGCACCAGCGCGCCCAGGACGATCGGCAGTCCCAGCCACAGGTACTCCTGCCCGGGGGCGGTGAACAGCCAGTCGGAGCCGTTGCCCGGCTTGTCCAGCACTCCCGCGAGGATCCACGCGCTGGTCGCCGCAAGCAGCCAGACCAGGACGTCGCTGCTGGAGCCCCGGGCCGCCCGCCACAGCAGGCCCTCGATCGCGAGCACCATGTGCACGAACAGGATCGCCAGCACCGCCCAACGGCCCCCGGTGATCGCCGCCGCGGAGCTGCCGGCGCCGATCATGACCGCCCACAGCCAGGTGTGCGTCAGGGTGCGGTGCCCGCCGGAGCGGCGTGGGTCGCCCTGCTTCCTGGTGGCCTTGTAGACGGCGTACGACAGCTTGTCCACGATCTCGCAGATCCAGCGGGAGATCGGCCCGAAGGCCCGGGAGATGGTGGCCGCCTTGTGGTCCAGGTCCGGGGCGAGAGCGGCGCCGGCGCAGATCAGGGCCCCGGACAGGAGGACCGGCCAGGGCATCGGGTGGCCGGCCGCCGCCGCCGCGGCGCCCACGCCCAGCCAGGCCGCGGCCCCCGACAGTGAGTGTGCTGGTCCCATCATGGCCGCTTTCCGCCCCATTCCTCATGTGCCGCTGTCCAGTTGACCCGAAGCGCTGACGCCGCGTCGGCGACACAGCGTAGCGGTCATGATCTTCATGTCCGTAGCCGATTCCCCGCTCGGGCGGTGGGCCAGGCAAGATGGGGGCGTGACCCTCATCGATCAGCTGCCGCCGACCGCCGACCCCGACGCCCTGTACGAAGCCTTCGAGTCGTGGGCGCAGGAACGCGGCCTCACCCTCTATCCGCACCAGGAGGAGGCGCTGATCGAGGTGGTCTCCGGGGCGAACGTGATCGTCTCGACGCCCACCGGCTCCGGCAAGAGCATGATCGCCGCGGGCGCGCACTTCGCCGCGCTGGCCCGGGACGAGGTCACCTTCTACACGGCTCCGATCAAGGCGCTGGTGTCGGAGAAGTTTTTCGAGCTGTGCAAGCTCTTCGGCACCGAGAACGTCGGCATGCTCACCGGCGACGCCTCGGTGAACGCCGACGCGCCCGTCATCTGCTGCACCGCCGAGGTGCTGGCCTCGATCGCGCTGCGTGACGGCAAGAACGCGGACGTCGGTCAGGTCGTCATGGACGAGTTCCACTTCTACGCCGAGGGCGACCGCGGCTGGGCCTGGCAGATCCCGCTGCTGGAGCTTCCACAGGCGCAGTTCATCCTGATGTCGGCCACTCTGGGCGATGTGTCCTTCTTCGAGAAGGACCTCACCCGTCGTACCGGGCGGCCCACCTCGGTGGTCCGCTCGGTGACCCGCCCGGTTCCCCTCTCCTACGAGTACAAGCTGACGCCGCTCACCGAGACGCTCACCGAGCTGCTGGAGAGCAAGCAGGCCCCGGTGTACATCGTGCACTTCACGCAGGCGCAGGCCGTGGAACGGGCGCAGGCGCTGATGAGCATCAACATGTGCTCGCGTGAGGAGAAGGACCAGATCGCCGAGCTGATCGGCAACTTCCGCTTCACCACGAAGTTCGGCCGCAACCTCTCCCGCTACGTACGGCACGGCATCGGCGTGCACCACGCCGGCATGCTGCCCAAATACCGGCGCCTGGTGGAGAAGCTCGCCCAGGCCGGTCTGCTGAAGGTCATCTGTGGCACGGACACGCTCGGCGTGGGCGTCAACGTGCCCATCCGCACGGTGCTGTTCACGGCGCTGACCAAGTACGACGGCAGCCGGGTGCGCACCCTGCGGGCCCGTGAGTTCCACCAGATCGCGGGCCGGGCCGGCCGGGCCGGCTTCGACACCGCGGGGCTCGTGGTCGCGCAGGCGCCGGAGCACGTGATCGAGAACGAGAAGGCGCTGGCGAAGGCGGGCGACGACCCGAAGAAGCGGCGCAAGGTGGTGCGCAAGAAGGCGCCGGAGGGCTTCGTCGGCTGGACGGAGAACACCTTCCAGAAGCTGATCGAGTCGGAGCCGGAGCCGCTGACCTCGCGCTTCCGGGTGACGCACACGATGCTGCTGTCGGTGATCGCCCGCCCGGGCAACGCGTTCGAGGCGATGCGTCACCTGCTGGAGGACAACCACGAGCCGCGCAGGCAGCAGCTGCGGCACATCCGCCGGGCCATCGCGATCTACCGCTCGCTGCTGGACGGCGGGATCGTGGAGAAGCTCGACAAACCGGATGCCGAGGGCCGCATCGTCCGGCTCACGGTCGACCTCCAGCAGGACTTCGCGCTGAACCAGCCGCTGTCCACGTTCGCCCTCGCCTCGTTCGAACTCCTCGACCCCGAGTCGCCGTCCTACGCCCTCGACATGGTCTCCGTCGTCGAGTCCACCCTGGACGACCCGCGGCAGATCCTCGTCGCCCAGCAGAACAAGGCGCGCGGCGAGGCCGTGGCCGCGATGAAGGCGGACGGGGTCGAGTACGAGGAGCGCATGGAGCGCCTCCAGGACATCACCTACCCCAAGCCGCTGGAGGAGCTGCTCTTCCACGCCTACAACACCTACCGCAAGAGCCACCCGTGGGTCGGCGACCACCCGCTGTCGCCGAAGTCGGTGATCCGGGACATGTACGAGCGGGCGATGTCCTTCACGGAGCTGGTGTCCTTCTACGAGCTGGCCCGCACCGAGGGCATCGTGCTGCGCTACCTCGCCAGCGCCTACAAGACCCTGGACCACACCATCCCGGACGACCTGAAGTCCGAGGACCTGCAGGATCTGATCGAGTGGCTGGGCGAGATGGTGCGCCAGGTGGACTCCAGCCTGTTGGACGAGTGGGAGCAGCTCGCCAACCCGGAGGAGATGACCGCCGAGCAGGCCCGGGAGAAGGCCGACGAGGTCAAGCCGGTCACCACCAACGCCCGCGCCTTCCGCGTGCTGGTCCGCAACGCCATGTTCCGCCGTGTGGAGCTGGCCGCCCTGGACCAGGTCGCGGAGCTGGGCGAGATGGACGCCGAGTCCGGCTGGGACGCGGACGCGTGGGGCGAGGCGATGGACAAGTACTGGGACGAGTACGACGACCTGGGCACCGGCCCCGATGCCCGGGGCCCGAAGCTCCTCGTCATCAAGGAGGAGCCGGAGCACGGTGTCTGGCGCGTCCGCCAGATCTTCGACGACCCGAACAGCGACCACGACTGGGGCATCAGCGCGGAGATCGACCTCGCGGCCTCCGACGCCGAGGGCCGTGCGATCGTCCGTGTCACCGACGTCGGCCAGCTGTGAGCCGTTCACGGCCAGCGGTAAGCCAAGGAGAATCCCACCGATGACGAATCCGGCCGAGAGGCTGGTCGACCTGCTCGACCTGGAACAGATCGAGGTCAACATCTTCCGTGGCCGCAGCCCGCAGGAATCCCTCCAGCGGGTCTTCGGCGGCCAAGTGGCGGGCCAGGCGCTGGTCGCCGCCGGCCGCACCACGGACGGCGACCGCCCGGTGCACTCGCTGCACGCGTACTTCCTGCGCCCGGGCCGGCCGGGCGTGCCGATCGTGTACCAGGTGGAGCGGGTCCGGGACGGTCGCTCCTTCACGACGCGCCGGGTCACCGCCGTGCAGCAGGGCCGCACGATCTTCAACCTGACCGCCTCCTTTCACACGCCTGAGGAAGGACCGTTCGAGCACCAGCTGCCGCCGGCCCGTGAGGTGCCCGATCCCGAGTCGCTGCCGACGGTCACCGAGGAGATCCGCAAGCAGTTGGGGACGCTGCCGGAGCAGTTGGAGCGGATGGCGCGTCGCCAGCCCTTCGACATCCGCTACGTCGACCGGCTGCGCTGGAACGCCGAGGAGATCAAGGGGGCCGAGCCGCGCAGCGCCGTGTGGATGCGCGCGGTGGGACCGCTGGGTGACGACCCCTTGGTTCACACGTGCGCGCTCACCTACGCCAGTGACATGACCCTTCTGGACGCGGTCCGCATCCCGGTGGAGCCCCTGTGGGGTGCGCGGAACTTCGACATGGCCTCACTGGACCACGCCATGTGGTTCCACCGGCCGTTCCGCGCCGATGAGTGGTTCCTCTACGACCAGGAGTCCCCGATCATCACGGGCGGACGCGGGCTGGCCCGCGGACGCATCTACGACCTGCAGGGCCGGCTGCTCGTCTCGGTCGTCCAGGAAGGGCTGTTCAGGGCCCTGTAGCACCCGGCGTCCAGGGCCACGACCGGGTGCTCAGACCCCATCGGTCGCTCAGACCCGATCGGGCCCGGCGGGCCGCGGGCTTCTCCGCCGCAGCCAGGCCCGCAGACCGCGGGAGGACCGCGGGGCCGCGGGCCGCGCCGGCCCGCGGCCCCGGCGTGCGGGTGGCACAGCCGGTCGCGCCACCGACCCCGCGGGCGACACGCACAACTCCGGGGGGCGGCCTGGCAGCTCGAGATGCCGCGCGTTCACCTCAGGCCGCTGCCCGCCGTGCGTGGGGTACACCACGGCTGACTCGGAGTGCCGTACGACCGGCTCCGTACCTCGCGCGGCCGACTCCGGAAGACGTGGCGCCGGCTGCACGGCTCGCGCCACCTGCTCCCGGACTCCTGCCGCCGCCTCCGGGGGCCTCGTCGTCTTTTCCGGGGATGCGGTGACCGTCCGGGCCATCGGTGGGATGGGCCGTGCGGGCATGCGGATCGCAGCCGGGACGCGGCGGGCGGCCGGGCGCGGGGCGGGCGAGGTGCTGCGGGCCTCCCCGATCGAACGCGCCAGGTCGCTGCGCAGCCAGCCGATCTCGTCCGCGTCCTGCGCCGTCATGATCCGCTCGGCGGCCTGCGCGGACGGGGACCCGGGAACCCCGTGCCCGGGTGGAGCGGGCCGGAACCGGTTCAGGTGGGCACGTTCGTACGGGTCCTTGACGACGTCGGCGACCTCGGCGGGCGCGAGGAAGGCGGCCACGGCCCCGGCACGGGCCCAGGCATCCTCCGCCTGCCGCAGCAGGAATCCCAGATGGCGTCCGCGCCAGTTGCGGGCCCGCACATCCACTCCCGCCGCCAGCTGGCCCCGCAGACTCTCGGGCGTACGCCCCTTGAGCAAGGGCGCGTTCTCCTTGCCCGACGTGAACTGCCTGAGTTCTTCCGCCAGATAGAGCCAGACCACGGCTCGGTAGCGGTTGAGGTAGTACGTGACGGGCACGAGCAGGCCCAGGCGGGCGAGCCGGGTGAACCGGCCGGCCGGAATGTCCATGAGGGCGGCCCCCTCCGCCGTGCCCACGACCCGCACCCGCTCACGGAGGGACTCGGGGAAGCCGTCCTGTGTGCGGAGGCGGTCGATCTCCGCACGTTCCACCCGGCGGGACCCTCCACCGTCCCCGTCGGGCACGGTCCGGATGCGGCCGAGCTGCACGGCGAGATCGAACTCGCCTCGCCTGAGCCCCAGTTCGCGGGCAGCACGGCTCGGCGTGCAGGTGTTGGGGCGGGATGGGTCGAACGTGCTTGCCGACATGGTCGTACTCCCCCGTGGAGTTCCTGGCTCACGCCCTGCGCGTTCGCCGTGGACCCACCGTAGCCAATACGTCACCACACGTGGCGGGCCTGTGGATAACTCCACGGGGGATGGAGGAACCGCAGGTCAGAGGTCGGCTATGCGCGTCCGTTCGGGTTGCCTCGCATCGACGCCGAGGTGTTCGCCGACCCGGTTGACGAGCAGCGTCATCTCGTAGGCGATCTGACCGATGTCCGTTTCCGCCCCGCTGAGCACGCACAGACAGCTACCGGTGCCGGCCGCGGTCACGAACAGCACGGCGTCGTCGTACTCGATCATCGTCTGGCGCACGCTGCCCGCGCCGAAGTGACGTCCCGAGCCCTTGGCCAGACTGTGCAACCCGGATGCCACGGCGGCCAGATGCTCGGCGTCCTCTCGGCGTAGGCCCGTGCTCGCCGCGGTGACCAGCCCGTCGTTCGACAGGACCAGCGCGTGGCGGACGTGGTCCACCCGCCCGGTCAGATCGTCCAGGAGCCAGCCGAGGCCCTGGTTTGGCACCATGTCCATCTCCCCGTGTGATGTCTCCCATTAGCTGGAGGAACTCCCCGCCAGCCTTCCCCACGACCGGCGTACGGGCAAGCAGGATGGGCCCATGGCAGAGAAGATGACCCATGAGGAATGGCGGGCGTTCGTCTCGCACGGCACCCGCACCGGCAAGTTGTCCACCGTCCGCGCCGACGGCAGCCCGCACGTGGCTCCTATCTGGTTCCTCCTGGACGGCAACGACGTGGTGTTCAACACCGGCAAGGACACCGTGAAGGGCCGCAATCTGGCACGCGACGGCCGGATCGCCCTGTGCGTGGACGACGATCGTCCGCCGTTCCACTTCGTGGTGCTGAACGGCCGCGCCCAACTGTCGGAGGACCCGGCCGAGCTGCGCCTGTGGGCCACCCGGATCGCCGCCCGGTACATGGGCGCGGACCGTGCCGAGGAGTACGGCGCCCGCAACGGCGTACCGGGTGAACTCCTGGTCCGCGTCACGATCGACAGTGTGCTGGCCATGCGTGACGTCGCGGCCTGAGGGGCGGCGTCAGCCGACCGAGTCCAGAAGCCGGGCGGTGTGCACCCGTCCGGCGTACTCGACGAGCCGGATCAGCACCTCCTTGCCGGAGTCGCGGTCGCGTGCGTCGCACAGCACCACGGGCGTGCCGTGGTCCAGGTCGAGCGCCCGGGAGACGTCGTGGGCGGCGTGGTCGCGGGCTCCCGCGAAGCAGTTGACGGCGACCACGAACGGGATGCGTCGGTGCTCGAAGTAGTCGACGGCGGGGAAGCAGTCCTCCAGCCGTCGGGTGTCCGCGAGGACGACGGCGCCGAGGGCTCCCTGCGCCAGTTCGTCCCACAGGAACCAGAAGCGGTCCTGGCCCGGCGTGCCGAAGAGGTAGAGCGACAGGCCGGAGCGGATCGTGATGCGGCCGAAGTCCATGGCCACGGTCGTGGTGACCTTCTGGTCCACGCCGTCGGTGTCGTCCACCAGCTGGCCCGCCTGGCTCAGCAGTTCCTCGGTGCGCAGCGGCCGGATCTCGCTGACGGCCCCGACCAGGGTCGTCTTGCCGACGCCGAAGCCACCGGCGACCAGTATCTTCAGCGCCAGGGCGGAGGCGTCGCCGACGGCGTCGGAGTGCTCGGAGACCATGATCACTTCTCTCGGGAGGGCCGGCCGCGGCCGGCGTCCACGTGCTCCGGGGGTGAAGTCAGCATCATGGCAACCGGGGTGTCCGCCTGAGCGGTTGGACCGAAGTGGCTCTGATATGACCGACTCGCGCACGATCGATGGCGCAACACGCCCGGATCGGACGGACCGGGGCACGACCAGCCGTACCGATGCAGCCGTCGTCGGCCGACAAGACGCGGCCACGATGAGGCCCGCGGCGGTTGTGACACGTTCATCTACAGCGCTCTCAATCCCTCGATGACCTCACGCAGAATCCGTTCGTCCGGTAGGTGTGCCGGCGGCACGGGGCGGCTGACGGTCACGCGGCCCCGCTCCAGAAGGTCGCCGAGAAGCACCCTGACCACGCCGACCGGAAGATCCGCGTCCGCCGCGAGTTCCGCGACGGACTGCGTCTCCGCGCGGCACAGGTCGATCAGGGTCCGGTGCTCGGGCCCGAGCGCGGTGTCGTCGTGCGCCGGTGCGGCGGGGTCGAGGGTGACGAGCGCGATCAGGTCGAAGCGGACGCCGGTGGGCCCGGCCTGGGTGCGGCCACCGGTCATGGCGTACGGGCGGACCAGGGGGCCGGCCTCGCCGTCATACCACTGGCTGCCTGGCTCCCGGGGTCCGACGGTCGGGTTCTCGGTCATCGGCGGTGCCTTTCCGGCTCATCCGGCGGCGGGCGGCTGTGCCGTGACGCGCGCTGGCGTGTAGAGGTGCTCGCCGACGCGTTTGACCAGGCGGGCCATCTCGTAGGCGACCAGCCCGATGTCGGCCGTGACCGCGGTCAGCAGGGCGAGGCAGGAGCCGTCACCGGCGGCAGCCACGAAGAGGAACGCGTCGTCCATCTCGACCATGGTCTGACGCACTCCGCCCGCTCCGAAGTGCCGTCCGGCACCCTTGGCGAGGCTGTTGAAGCCGGAGGCCACAGCCGCGAGATGCTCGGCGTCCTCCCGCGCGAGGTCGGTGGAGGCACCGACCGCCAGCCCGTCGTTGGACAGCACGACGGCATGCCGTACCTCGCTCACGCGCATCACCAGGTCGTCGAGCAGCCAGTCGAGTTCACCGGACCGCCGGCCGTCCCTCGGGTTCGGGTCCTGGATCATGCCGGGTCTCCTTCGCTGCTGTGACTGCCCGTTTCGGCTTGCGGCGCGGCGCCGCGGCCGGGCTCGCGGCCTCCGCCGCGCGCCCAGCCGTCGCGGTACGCCGTCATGCGGTCCCGCACGAGTTCTGGGGTGCGCCTGTCGTCGCCGCGCCGGGTGGGCCGCGCGGCCGGCTCTTCGGGACGCTGGTGGCGCAGTTGGGGCGCGAGGCTCGCCTGGCGCACACGGCGCGGGAGGCCGTCGGAGGACTCGGAGTCGTCCGGCGGGCGGTGCAGCCTCAGGGCGGTGACTCCGGGGGGTTGGGGTTCGTGGGCGGTGCCGTGGGAAGCGGCTGCCGTTCCGGCGGCCTGGGAGGGGGACGCCGTTCCGGTGGCGTAGGGGTCCGGCGCCGGCACGGTTCCGTCGGGGCCCGGTGCCGGACGGGCCGGGCGGGGTCCGGGTGTCCGCGCTGCGCGGTGCGCTCCGGGCTCGGTGGCCGCCAGGGCCGGCCGGTCCGGGCGTGGGGTGACGGCGGCCTCCTGGGGCGCGGCCTCGCGGGGTACGCGCGTGTAGGCGTGTTCCTGGTCGGGGTGGGCGTGTCCGCGGTGCTGGGCGGAACGTTCCACCGAGCCGTTGTACAGCAGGGCGGTCGGCACCAGGACCACGGCGGTGGTGCCTCCGTACGGGGAGGTCCGCAGGTGCACCCGGATCTCGTGCCGGGAGGCGAGTCTGCTGACCACGAAGAGCCCCAGCCGGTCGCTGTCGAAGAGGTCGAGCGCCTCGGACTGTTCGATGCGCCGGTTGGCCTCCGCGAGCGTGTCCGCGCCCATACCGAGTCCCCGGTCCTCGATCTCCAGGGCGTAGCCGTTGCCGACGGGTTCTCCGGTGACCCTCACGCGCGTGTGGGGCGGGGAGAACTGGGCGGCGTTCTCGACGAGTTCGGCGAGGAGGTGGGTGAGGTCGGCGACCGCCCCGCCGACGACATGCGCCTCGGGGAACTGCCGCACCTCCACGCGCGCGTAGTCCTCGACTTCCGACACGGCGGCGCGTACGACGTTGGTCAGGGACACCGGCATGCGCCAGGCCCGGCCCGGCGCGGCGCCGGAGAGGATGATCAGGCTCTCGGCGTGGCGCCGCATCCGGGTGGTGAGGTGATCCAGCCGGAACAGGTCGCTCAGCTCGTCAGGGTCGTCGGAGCGCCGCTCCATGCTGTCCAGGAGGCTGAGCTGGCGGTGGACCAGGACCTGGCTGCGGCGGGCCAGGTTGACGAAGACGCCGGAGATGCCGCTGGCGAGTTCGGCGCGCTCGACCGCGGCACTGAGAGCGGCGCGGTGGACGGTGGTGAGGGCTTCGGAGACCTGCCCGGTCTCGTCCTCGGCAGGCGGTCCGGCTGGCGCCTCGGCCTGGACGTCGATCTCTTCACCCGCGCGCAGCTTGCGCATCGCCTCAGGGAGTTTGCGGCGGGCGATCTCCAGCGCGTCGTTGCGCAGACTGACGAGTTCGATCACGAGTGCCCGTCCGATGCGGACGGAGATGACGAGGGAGGCGGCGACGGCGGCGAGCCCGAGGAGCACGACGGCGCCGGCGGAACTGAACAGGCCGCGGGCGACGGGGTCGGCACGGCCGGCGACGGCGCGCCCCGTAGCCGCCGCGATGGTCCGCATGCCGTCCTGCACGCGCGCGTGGGCGGCGCTCCAGTCGGCTTGCGGTGGCGCGTCGGCCGGCTTGGCACCCGGCCCGGCGGCCAGCAGCTTGTCCTCCGCGGCGCCCAGGTCGGTGTAGGCACCGCTGCCCGCCAACTCCCGCCAGGCGGCGCGCTGCGCGGAGGGCAGATCGGTGACGGCGGTCTCGGTGAGGGCACGGCGGGTGGCGACGGCGGCGCTGAAGAGCCGCAGGCGTTCCGCCTTCAGGGTGCCGGCGGTCCGGGCGCTGCCCAGCAGCGTGTCCTCCTGGGCCAGGGCCTCCGCGGCGCGCGAGAACTCGAGCAGCACGCGCGCGTCCGAGGCGACGTCGGCCTGCTGGACGCCGGTGAGGGCACCGTCCACGGCGAAGGCCGCGCCGATGGTCTTCGTGTACCGCGTGTACGCGCCGTCCCAGCCGACCGTGTGGCCCAGTACGGCTGTGCGCAGCGTGCGGAGGTGTTCGGCGCCGGTGACGAAGACGCCGAGGCGCCTGGAGATGCCGGCGGGCAGTTCCTGACTGTCGGCGACCGTGCTGCCCCGGCCGAGCCGCAACCTGGCCACGGCCCGGTCGGTACGGGCCGCCAGGTCCTCGAGGTCTTTGCCGTTCCCGGCACCGGGAGCCGTGGCGTAGTGCACGGCAGCGGTGCGCTCGGCCTGCAGCGCGGTCACGGCCGCGGCCACCGGGGTGCGCAGTTCGGCGTCGACCCGCTGGGACTGGCGCAGCCGCGCGATGTCCTGGGCGGTGGTGACGGCGGCGTACGCCCAGAGAGCGAGCAGGGAGACGACGGGCACCATCAGGAGGCTGACCACCTTGGCCCGCACGGTCCTGGGCCGCGGGTACAGGCGGCTGCCGCGCGCGGGCGCCGGGGCGGGCGGCGTGCCGAGCGGGCGGCCGGTGCCCTCGTCGGCGGGTGGTCCCGCGTGGGCGCGGCGTCCGCGTGGACGGTGGGCCGGGGCGACGGCCTTCTGGGCTGTACGGGGTGGGCGCATGGCCTCCTCGCTCGGGACGTGGTCGGTGCGCTGGCCGAGGTGGCGCTAGTGGGCGGCGCTCTCGACGGGGCGCTGGGCGGAGGCGGACGCCTCGCGCTCGTCGGCCGTGGGCGAGAGGGCGACGAAGGCCGAGGTGATGAACAGGTAGGACCCGAGGCCGACGGCGAGGGGGAAGATGAACTGCATCGCCGTGGCTCCGGGGATGGCGTCGCCGGAGGGATCCACACGCACGCTCACCGCGAACATCCCGGTGTAATGCATGCTGCTGACGGCCGCGCCCATGACGAGGGAGGCGACGGTGACCGCCAGGGGTGAGGTGATGTTGAGTCCGGCCCACAGGGCCGCGGTGGCGGCGACCACGGCGATCAGTACGGACAGGGCGACGAGGAGGGGGTCGTAGCCGACGTGGCCGTGCAACCGCACCGCCGCCATGCCCAGGTAGTGCATGCTGGCGACGCCCAGTCCGGTGGTGAGTCCGCCGAGGAGGAGCGCGCGGTTGCGGTCGCGGCTGTAGCCGACGGCGAAGACGCCCGCGCAGACGACGACCATGGCGACGAGAAGGCTGAGGATGGTCAGCGGCACGTCGTAGCGGATGTCGGTGCCGCTGACGCGGAAGCCGAGCATCGCCACGAAGTGCATGGTCCAGATGCCCGTCGCGATCGCGGAGGCGGCGGTGACGAGCCAGTTGCGGCGCGAGCGGCCGGTGGTGGCGAGCGCCCGCACGGTGCAGCGCAGTCCGAGCGCGGCGCCTATACAGGCCATCACGTACGACAGTGCGGGGGTCAGCCAGCCGAAGGCGGCGTGGTCCAGGTGTCCCATGGCCCCGGGACGCTAGCGGGGGCAGGGGCGCACAATGGGGGCGCATTTCGAAAAGTGCCGGAATATGTACACGGTTGCGATGGATCGATCGCGTCCCGCTCGAACATGCGCACAGAGACATCCCTCATGACGGTGAGGAATCATGCGGAGCATGAGCGACGACCACACACACGTCCAGGAGTTCTTCACCGCCCGGGCCGCCGGCTGGGACAGCCGGTTCCCGGATGACGGGCCGGCCTACGCCGCCGCCGTGGCCGGTCTCGGATTGCGCGAGGGCGACCGCGTGCTGGACGCGGGCTGCGGAACGGGGCGGGCCCTGCCGCCCCTGCGAGCGGCCGTCGGACCCTCCGGGGTGGTCCTGGGTGCCGATCTGACCCCGGCGATGCTCCAGGCCGCCGTACGTGCCGGCCGGGACCGCGACGGACGGCTGATGCTCGCTGACGTCGCCGCGCTGCCGCTGCGCTCGGGCAGTCTGGACGCCGTGTTCGCGGCCGGTCTGATCGCCCATCTGCCGCATCCGATGGCCAATCTCCGCGAACTGGCCCGGGGCGTGCGCAGGGGCGGCACGCTCGCGCTCTTCCACCCCATCGGCCGTGCGGCCCTGGCGGCCCGTCAGGGGCGCCGGATCACGCCCGACGACCTGCGGGCCGAGACCAATCTCCGGCCGCTGCTGGCCGGTTCGGGCTGGCGCATGACCTCGTACGTGGACGAGGACGCCCGTTTCCTCGCGCTCGCGGTGCGCGAGGGCTGACGACCGGGGCCGTCAGACCGTACCGGCGACGGCTGCCGCGAAGGCGTCGGGGTTGTCGAACATGACGTTGTGCCCGGCGCCGGGCACCGTCACCACGCGCACCCCGGCGGCTTCCAGGCTCTCCCGGCCCGCGAGTTCGCCGCTGAGCTCGCCCTGGAGGAAGACACGGTCGACGGGCAGCCCCTCCAGGATCGTGCGCATCACAGGGTCCGAGCCCCGGCACAGTCCGACGGCGCTGCGGTGCAGGGCACGCGGCTCGGCCAGCCGCATGGTGGCCGCCCACAGCGGTCCGACGGCGCCGAGTACGCGCGCGTACCCCTTCTCGACGAACTCGTCCTCCTCGTAGGCGGCGATAGTGCTGCTGGCGGCGGTCGACGGCGGAAAGGCGTCCAGGTTGGCCTCCGTCAGCACCAGCCGCGAGACGAGGTCGGGCCGACGGTGGGCGAGAACGACGGCCACGGCACCGCCCATGCTGTGCCCGATCAGTTCGGCGCCCGAGACTCCGGCCGCGTCCAACGCCACCGCGACCGCGTCCGCATGGTCCTCCAGCGTGTAGCCGAACTCCCGGGGCCGGTCACTCGTGCCGTGTCCGGGCAGGTCCACGAACAGCACGCGGCGGCCCGTGAGTTCGGGGCGGGCCGCGATGTGCCCGTGGTACACGGCGGACATCGATCCGAGTCCGTGCAGGTACACCCGGGCGGGCTCCGCCCCGGGCACCTCGGTCCACCGGATGCTGCTTCCCCTGCCGTCGAACGTGGCCTGTTGCACGTAGCCCTCCCTGCGTTGCGCGACGCCTCACGATACATCGCCTCCGAGGTATACCGCTAAGGTCGTATACATAAAGCGATGCATAGCGATGTACTGCCGCTGCCGTGGGAGGACCGTGCGGAAGAATGCGGCCATGCTCGAACTCGCCATCCTCGGATTCCTCTACGACGCCCCGCTGCACGGCTACGTCCTGCGCCGTCACATCGCGGCGCTCACGGGCCACGTGCGCCCCGTCGCCGAGAGCACGCTGTACCCGGCGATCAAGCGGCTGGAGAAGGCGGGCCTGCTGGTACGGGCGACCGAGCCCGGCGCGGTGGCCGCGCCGCGCCATGTGCTGAGGCTGACCGAGGAGGGCGGGCGCGAGCTGAAGCGCCGGCTCGCCGAGCCCGCCCAGCGGGAGATCACCGACGAGAACCACTGGTTCACACTGCTCGCGTTCCTGCGGCACTTGGCGGACCCCGCCGCCCAGGCCGCCGTGCTGCGGCGCCGACTGGCCTTCCTGGAGGAGCCGGCGAGCTTCTTCTACGACGGCGACCGGCCCCTGCGCGCCGAGGAACTGGACGACCCGTTCCGGCGCGGTGTCCTCACCATCGCGCGGGCCACGAGCCGGGCCGAACTGGCCTGGCTGCGCGACACCCTGGCGTCACTCGACAGGGCCGACCGCTGAGGTGTCCCGGCGCCGCACCGGGCAGCCGCGCAGCCCCGGGGCCGGGCAGGTGCCCAGGTCGGCCCCGCGGTAGCCGTCGAACAACCCTCGGCCTGTCGGCTCCGGCGCGTCGCCGGCGCGTCCGCCACCGGGTCGGCCCGGCGGATCCGCCCGAGATGTTCGTACCGCTTCACCGCCTCGATCCCCTTCTGTCACCGAAGGTCAAACTCTAAGTTGGGGAGCAGTGGATGAGCGAGGGGCGCTGAGCCCGTTCGGGGAGAGGGTGGTCCGTGTGTTCGACGCGATCCGCAGGTACGCCGGCCGGCTCCGCACCTCCGCGCCCGCGGGAACGGCGGATACCCGGAACAAGCGTGCGCACAACTTGTTCGAAGCGGCGGCCGTCTATGTGGCGGCCCGCACGGAGGACGACCAGGACCGGATCGAGGAGGCGGCGGCCTGGGTGTCGCCGGAGGCGCTGTCCTTCGGGGTGAGCGAGCTGGCGTGCCGGGCGGTCCTCGCCCTTGCCAGGGAGCGCGGCGAGTCGCCTGCCGCCGTGGCCCGCGACCTCCTCGGGCTGCCCGCGGCCTGAGCGGGACTTCCTTCTCCAGATGTGGCCGTTTCGCCCCCGTCCAGGTGGAAACCTGCAGCTCCGCGTGGTGCGCGGATCGTGACAAGCGGCTTCCGCTCGCACTAGGGTGCGCGCCGATGGACGAACCACTGGGGAGGCAGGGATGGCCGGGACGAATGATGAGGCCGTCGCCGCCGCGGACGATGCGCTGTACGTGCTGACGGCGGTACTGCTGACGCCGGCACAGTTTCCGAGCGTGCTGGGCGACGACTACCCGGAGGCGTGCGCGGCACTGGATCTCCCGCCGCTCGCCGACGGATACGGACTGGTGCTGGGCCAGGACGGGGAGGGCTCTCGCTGGACGGTCGTCATCGACGACGTCTCGCTGGTCGCCGTGGCGATCGCGTCCTGGGACTGCGGCATGGAGTACGAGCTCTCGCCGGACGAGCGCGCGGTCGTGACCGCCCTGCCGGGGTGGCCCCTGGCCGTCGCCGTCGCCGCACCGGGCGTGCCCGCACCGCACGACCCCCCTGCCGAGACGGCGGACCGGCCGGCGCTGAGCCCGCCGAACACCGGCTCCTGGGGGCCCGCCCAGCGGCGTCTGGGCGCAGACGAGATCGCGCTGCAGTGGGCGGCATGGCGAGAGCAGATCGACGACGCCGAGTTCTCCGTGCCCGGTGGGAAGACCGCCGAGACCGCACCCGCTGGCCGGGACGGTGCCACGACCGGCGGCCATTCCGGTGTCCGTCGGGTGCTCGCCGAGGCGCGTGCCTACGTCGACAGCCCGCCGCCGCTCGGCCGGGTGCGCTCGTCGTTCGCCCCGGGCGAGGCCCGTACGCTGCGCGCCGACGGTCCCGGTTGGTCGATCGTGGCCCGCACCGACGACATCGCGTTCATCCTGCTCGACGACGAGCCCGGAGAGGTCCTGCCGGTGGGACGGGGCCCCGAGCTGCCGGGGCTGCTGGAGGCGCTCGACAAGATGGCCGTACGGCCCCTGTGAGCTGAGGCGGCCGGACGCCGCCGACCTCCCTCCGGGGCCTCGGCCCGGCACGACGGGCCGGGCCGCGGCAGCTCGACCGACTGATGCAGCCACCTCGGCGAACGAGCTTCTGCCGAGTGCCGGTCCTTTCGCGACCGGCCCCGCCGTGCGCGGACCCCTGGACCTATCCCTGCCGCGCGCGGGTCCCCGATCGACCGGCCCCCTGCCGCGCGTGGACGCTTGAGCGACCTATCCCCTGCCGCGCACGGACCCCTGAGCGCCGCCCCCCCTTCCGTGGGCCGGCGCCTCAGCGGCCGAGCTCCTTGCGGGTGACCCGGCGGAGCCTGCGCCGCTGTGAGGGGTCCAGGGCGAGGTACGCGGCCACCGGTACCCCCACCACGATCAGGAACGCCACCCACCAGGGCAGCCATTTCAGCAGGATCAGTCCGACCGCCACGCCCCCTGCGGCGATCTTCGCTTGCTTGGACATGAGCGTCGCCTCCTTCGCGGCCACTGCCGCTCTCTGATCTGAGAACGGCCTCCCGCTCCCTGCGGTTCCGCGTCCCGACCCTGAGACAACCCTGAGCGCGCCCCTACTGGCCGTGCGGCCGGGTTCCTGTCGAACAGATCGTGAAGGGAACCAGTCATGGTGTCGGCGGCAAGGAGCCGCTGCCGCTCGCCCCCGGCCCTCGCGCGCTCAGCCCCGCGCCCCCAGCAGGTGGTCCATCGCCAGCTGGTCGAGGTGTTCGAAGGCCATGCCGCGCGCGGCGACCGCCTCCACGTCGAAGTCCTCGAAGGCCGTGCGGTCGGCGAGCAGCCCCTGAAGACCCTCGGCCGCGGTCGGCCGGGCCAGCTCATCCAGCCGCGACGCGCGCAGCGCCTCCCGCACTTCCGGGTCGGCACGGAAGGCGGCCGACCGCTCCTTCAGGATGAGGTAGTTGCGCATGCAGCCGGCCGCCGACGCCCACACGCCGTCGAGATCCTCGGTCCGCGGTGGCTTGAAGTCGAAGTGACGGGGACCTTCGTAACCGGCGCTCTCCAGGAGGTCGACGAGCCAGAAGGCGGCCCGCAGGTCGCCGGCGCCGAACCTCAGGTCCTGGTCGTACTTGATGCCGGACTGGCCGTTGAGGTCGATGTGGAAGAGCTTGCCCGCCCACAGGGCCTGCGCGATGCCGTGCGGGAAGTTCAGGCCGGCCATCTGCTCGTGGCCGACCTCGGGGTTGACGCCGTACAGCTCGGGTCGCTCCAGGCGCTCGATGAAGGCCAGCGCGTGGCCGACGGTGGGCAGCAGGATGTCGCCGCGGGGCTCGTTCGGCTTGGGCTCGATCGCGAAGCGGAGATCGTAGCCCTGGGAGGTGACGTACTCGCCGAGGAGGTCGAACGCCTCCTTCATGCGGTCCAGGGCGGCGCGTACGTCCTTGGCCGCCCCGGACTCGGCACCCTCGCGCCCACCCCAGGCGACATACGTCTTCGCGCCCAGTTCCACTGCCAGGTCGATGTTGCGGATCGTCTTGCGGAGGGCGTAACGGCGCACGTCGCGGTCGTTGGCGGTGAACGCACCGTCCTTGAAGACGGGGTGCGTGAAGAGGTTCGTGGTGGCCATCGGGACGGTCATGCCGGTGGCGTCCAGGGCCTGGCGGAACCGCTTGATGTGCGACTCGCGCTCGGTGTCCGAGGAGCCGAAGGGGATCAGGTCGTCGTCGTGGAAGGTCACTCCGTGGGCGCCCAGCTCGGCCAGGCGCCGCACCGTCTCGGCCGGGTCGAGGGCGCGGCGGGTGGCGTCGCCGAACGGGTCCCTTCCCTGCCAGCCGACGGTCCACAGGCCGAAGGTGAACCTGTCCTCGGGTGTGGGCTGGTAGTTCATGCCGCGGCTCCTTGCTGGGTACGACTATTTCGTCATGGCGGTTTACAAATTAGTATGCGGGCGCACCGCTGGGAAGAGAAGATGTCTTCGACAGCAAGGTGTCTTCGCCAGCCCACCGCAGATCCCGCGGAGTCGCGGAAGAGGGAGAGCCCGATGTCAGCAGCCGAGGGTCCGCTCGTCGTCGGGGTGGACACGTCCACCCAGTCCACAAAGGCGCTGGTCGTCGACGCGGCCACCGGGCAGGTCGTGGCGGCCGGCCAGGCTCCGCACACCGTGACCACCGGCCTGGGCCGGGAGAGTGATCCGCGCCAGTGGTGGGACGCGTTGTGCGCGGCCCTGCGCCAGTGCGGGGAGCCGGCGCACGAGGCCGCGGCGGTGTCGATCGGCGGCCAGCAGCACGGCCTGGTCACCCTGGACGAGCACGGCGAACCGGTGCGTGCGGCGCTGCTGTGGAACGACGTCCGCTCCGCACCCCAGGCCCGCCGTCTCGTGGAGGAGCTGGGCGGACCGAAGGTTTGGGCGGAGCGCACCGGCAGCGTGCCCGGCGCGTCCTTCACCGCCGCCAAGTGGGCGTGGCTCGCCGAGCACGAGCCGGACGCGGTCCGCGCCACCAGGGCGGTCCGGCTCCCCCACGACTACCTCACCGAGCGCCTGACCGGGCAGGGCACCACCGACCGCGGCGACGCCTCCGGCACCGGCTGGTGGGCTTCCGGCACGGAGGCGTACGACGAGGAGACCCTCGCGCACCTCGGTCTCGACCCCGCGCTGCTGCCCCGGGTGGCGCGACCCGGCGAGGTGGTGGGCACCGTACGCGACAGCCACGAGCTGCCCTTCTCCAAAGGCACCCTGGTGGCCCCCGGCACCGGCGACAACGCGGCGGCGGCACTGGGCCTCGGCCTGCGGCCCGGCACCCCGGTGCTGAGCCTCGGCACCTCCGGCACGGTCTACGCCGTCTCCGAGCGGCGCCCCACCGATCCGGCCGGCACGGTGGCGGGCTTCGCCGACGCGCGCGGGGACTGGCTGCCCCTGGCCTGCACCCTGAACTGCACCCTCGCGGTGGACCGGGTGGCGGCCCTGCTGGGCCTGGACCGCGAGGCGGTGGAACCGGGCGGCTCCGTGACCCTGCTGCCGTACCTGGACGGTGAACGCACCCCGAATCTGCCGCATGCCTCCGGGGTGCTGCACGGGCTGCGTCACGACACGACCGCGGGCCAGTTGTTGCAGGCCGCCTACGACGGCGCGGTGCACGCGCTGCTCGGGGCCCTCGACCTGGTCCTCGACGAGGACGCGGACCGCAGCACCCCGCTGCTCCTGATCGGCGGCGGGGCCCGGGGGACGGCCTGGCAGCAGACCGTTCGCCGGCTCTCCGGGCGGCCCGTCCAGATCCCGGAGGCCGGGGAACTGGTCGCCTTGGGCGCGGCGGCGCAGGCGGCCGGACTGCTGACCGGCGAGGACCCCGCGGCGGTGGCCCGTCGCTGGAACACGGCCGCGGGCCCGGTGCTGGCCGCCGTCGAGCGGGACGGCGCGACGCTGGACCGGATCACCGGGGTACTCTCCGACGCGGCCCCGCTGCTGGAGCGGGAGACCGGGACCCAGTGAGCAAGCCGCCCGCGCACAGCCGGGCGGCGGGCACCGAGGATTGACGGAGGCATGACCGAACCGCTGCACGAGGCGCGCCCGCCGGGCACCGGGCACGTCCTGCCGGACACCCAGCAGGGCATGCGCCGGCGCAATCTCGCCCGGGTCATGCACGCCGTCAGCGCGGAGGGTTCGCTGTCCCGGGCGGCGGTCGCCTCGCGGATCGGTCTGACCAGGGCGGCGGTGTCGACGCTGGTGGACGACCTGATCCGCTGGGGGCTGCTGGAGGAACTCGGTCCCGAGCGGCCCGGCCGGGTGGGCAGGCCCGGATCGGCGCTCGCGGTGAGCGGTCGTGGTCCGGCCGGGCTCGGGGCGGAGGTCGGCGTCGACCACCTCGCGGTGTGCGCGGTCGACCTGCGCGGCGAGGTCCGGGCGCGGGCCGTTCGGCGTGGCGCCAACCGGGGCCGGGCACCCGGTCCCGTCATCGCGGATCTGACGGCACTGATCCGCCGGGTCGCCGCGGAGGCGGAGCGGGCGGAGCTCTGGCCCGCGGGGCTCGCGGTCGCCGTGCCCGGGCTGGTGGCCAGGGACGGCCGGACGGTCGTACGGGCCCCGAACCTCGACTGGCACGACACCGACCTCGGCGCTCTGCTGCCCGGCGACTGGCCGCTGACCGTGGACAACGAGGCCAACTTCGGTGCCCTGGCCGAGCTGTGGCTCGGCGCCGATACCCCTGGTGACTTCCTGCACGTGTCGGCAGAGATCGGCATCGGTGCGGCGGTCGTCGTGGACGGCCGACTGCTGCGCGGGACCCGGGGCTTCGCGGGCGAGCTGGGCCATGTGCCCGTACGGCCGGACGGCCCCGCCTGCCCGTGCGGCGGCCGGGGATGCCTGGAGCAGTACGCGGGCGAGGAGGCGGTCCTGCGCGCGGCCGGGCTGGCGTGGCGGGAGGATCTGGTCGGGCTGCTCGCGGAGCGCGCGGAAGCAGGCGACGAGGGGGTGCGGGGCGCGCTGCGGGACGCCGGTGCGGCCCTGGGCATCGCCCTGACCGGCGCGGTGAACCTGCTGGATCCCGAGACGGTGGTCCTGGGCGGGGCCCTGGCCGGCCTCTCGCCGTGGCTGCTGCCGGCCCTGGAGAGCGAGCTGACGGGCCGCACGGCGGGCCCGGCCTGCCCGGTGGCGGTGTCCCGGCTCGGTTCGCAGGGCCCGCTGCTGGGCGCCGCGCACTCGGTGGTCCGCGCGGTACTGGACGACCCGGCTGTGGTGGCGGAACGAGCCTGAGCGCCGCGCGGCCTGTGGCGCCTTGACGGCCGATACCGGACCGCGCCGCACGGTGGGGGTGCGAGCCGGAAGCGTGGCGTGTCCCGGGAGAACGGTCAGCTGCGCTGCCGATACGGCTCTGGCATACGCTCGACGGCACTGCGCATAAGGCCCAGGACACACACCCAACCGGCCCCGACGCCCTGCGCGTACGGCCGTGCCATGCGCTCGCCGACACTCCGTGCCAAGGCCCGGAACACACGCCCACCCAGCCCCCGACCGCCCTGCGCAAACGGCCGTGCCATGCGCTCGCCGGCACTCCGCCAAGGCCCGGGACACACGCCCACCCAGCCCCCGACCGCCCTGCGCAAACGGCCGTGCCATGCGCACATCGGCACTCCGCTAGGGCCCGGGACACACGCCTCGCCGGTCGGGCCGCCCCCGCTTCTCGCCCGATCGGGTGAGCGAGTTATCCACAAGCCGCGACTTGTCCACGGAACCGGCGTATGCCCTTCTGCCCAATCGGGCCTCGCCGTACCGTGATTCACGCGAGCACGAGCCGACGGTCCGTCAAGGAGCGACGGGCCTGCGCGACATGACAGAGACGTACGAGCGGCGGGTGGCAGTCGTCTGACACGCATCGGGGGACACATGCTCGGAGGGCCGGCCGGGGCACCGCGACGCGATGCCGTCGGATTGCGCGAAGTGCTGTTCCGAACCCTCACAGCGACGGCGCCGGCCGCCGCGGTGGCCGCGTCGATCCCGTGCGGCGCCGCCGCAACGGGCGGCAGCCTTCCGCCGGCGGTGCATGGACAGGCCCGAGATGCGCGCCGGAGTCACCCACTGTCCGGGCGTGAACGTCGAGGGCGCGCTGCTCAGCCTCGGCGACGGGCGTGCCCGGCAGGGCGAGGGCGAGACCTGCGGTGCGGCCGTGTGGTGCGCGATGAACACGGTGGTGGTCGTGGACCCCCTCAAGGACACCGCTACGCCGTGGCCCCGCCCGGGGTCGGACGGGTCGGACACGCACATCGTCTCGACCGGCTCGGCCCGCCCGTTGGAGGACGCGTTCCGGATAGCGCGGCTCGACCTGATGCGGTGGTCGGTGCGCGACTACGGGTTCAGTGAGCTGGACGCGTGCCGAGGCGCAACCCGCGCGGTCGAATCGCCGTTGGCCACCGTGTGCGACACGACCTACACGTGCGTGGCCAAACTCCGCAGGGAGTGGCTGCCCGCCAGGGAGACGTACCGCGGCGTGCACGCACGACTGCGGGAGACCGCGCGGGCCCGGCGCGGCTGACCTCTCCGCCGTACCACTGACTTCGAACGGCCTCCCGAAAGGCATCCCGTCATGGACATGGACCGAGCCAAGCCGCGGCTCAGCCGACGGCGACTGCTGCTGAAGGGCGCGGCACTCGCCGCCGTCCCCTACGCGCTGCTTCCCGACCCGCGTGCCGGAGCACAGAGCGGGGCCGTCGACTACCCGCCCGCGGAGTGGCGGCCGGCGAGCAGCTCCAACTACACGGTGTCCGACCGCCCCGGCGACTACGCCATCGACCGTGTGATCATCCACGTCACACAGGAGACGTACACCGACACACTGGCGATCTTCGGTAATCCGCAGAAGAAGGTCTCCGCGCACTATCTGGTCCGCTCGGTGGACGGGCACGTCGCCCAGTGCGTGCATGAGGCCGATATCGCCTGGCACGCGGGCAACTGGAGCTACAACACCCGAAGTATCGGCATCGAGCACGAGGGCTGGGTGGATCAGCCCGCCTACTTCACCGACGCGCTCTACGAGCAGTCGGCGAGGCTCACGGCGGCGGTCTGCGCAAAGTACGGCATCCCCCGGGACAGGGAGCACATCATCGGCCACTATCAGATTCCCGGCACCGATCACACCGACCCAGGGCCGGCCTGGGACTGGGTGCGCTACATCAGAATGGTCAACTTCTCCTAACCGGAGGCTGAGCGGCCGGCGCAGCGGTTGTCCGGGCGCACCCCCGGGGTGACGATGGTCCCGGTCGCCGTGGCACCACCGAGCCGGCCGCGTCACCACCCGATCCCCGGCCCTTCGTACCCGACATCACCACCTGCGTTCACCGCACCGCACCGCATCCATCACGCTTCACCGTTGGATCCGCCGTACCCGACATCACCACCTCCGTGCACCGCACCGCACCGCACCGCATCCACCACCGCATCCACCACCGCTTCACCGTCCGATCCGCCATATCCGACATCACCCCCCCGTTCAGCGCACCGCATCCACCCTCGCTGTCACCGTCCAAGGAGGCCGAGTTGAACGATCCGTGGGTTGCCCTGGAGCCGGGGGCCGACCCCGCCGAGCGCGTCCGGGTGCTGCGCCGGGCGCACGAGACGTTCACCGCGGGGGGCACGGTGCCGCGTCCGGTGCGGTCGGTGGTGGCGGAGTCGTGGCGGCGCAGCGCGCGGGCCGGTGTCGGGCCGGACGGCACCGCCGGCGTGGAGCTGGCCGACGGCGACCTCGGCGCCTACCGCGCGGAGCATCCGCTGGCCCGGGTGATGCCTCTGTTCCGGGAGCTGATGGGCTCGTTCGCGGCCGACGGCGAGCACCTGCTGGCGGTGTGTGACGCGCACGGCAGGCTGTTGTGGGTGGAGGGGCACACGGCGACCCGGCGCCGGGCGGACCGGATGAACTTCGTGCCCGGAGCCCGCTGGTCGGAGAGTGCGGTCGGCACCAACGCGCCGGGCACCGCGGTCGCCGTGGACCGGCCCGTGCAGGTGTTCGCCACCGAGCACTTCATACGGCGGGTGCAACCGTGGACATGCGCCGCCGCTCCCGTGCACGATCCACGCACCGGACGGGTCCTGGGAGCCGTGGACATCACCGGCGGGGACGGGCTCGCCCACCCGCACAGCCTCGGCTTCGTGCAGGCGGTCGCGCGCGCCGCGGAGGCGCAGCTCGCCCTGCTCGCCCCGCCCCGTCCCGAGAAGGCACCGCTGCTGAGCGCGCTCGGCCGGGACGAGGCCGAGCTCGCCCTGGACGGACGGCGGACGAGACTCAGCCGTCGGCACAGCGAGATCCTCGTGCTGCTGTCCCGGCACCCCGAGGGGCTGAGCGGTGATCAGCTGCTGTGCGCGCTGTACGCGGACGAGTCGGTGACCCCGGTGACGCTCCGGGCGGAACTGGCGCGACTGCGGCGGCTGTTGGGCCCGGGG
This sequence comes from Streptomyces sp. NPDC053076, assembly GCF_044546845.1. Classification (NCBI taxonomy): domain Bacteria; kingdom Bacillati; phylum Actinomycetota; class Actinomycetes; order Kitasatosporales; family Streptomycetaceae; genus Streptomyces; species Streptomyces sp. NPDC053076. The sequence continues at coordinate 279,112 of NZ_JBITZL010000008.1, forward strand.
CTGCTCGCCTCACGGCCGTACCGGCTGACGGCCGTGATCGAGTCGGACGCCACCGTGGTCGAGCGGCGGCTGGAGACGGGTGCGCTCACCGCGGCGGCGGAGGCGTACGCCGGCCCTCTGCTGCCCGGATCGCAGGCGCCGGCCATCGTCCGGCTCCGGGAGCGGCTCTCCGGCGGACTGCGCGCGGCACTGGTCGCGCACGGCGACCCGGACCTGCTGGCGGACTGGGCGCACGCGCCGTGGGGTGAGGACGACGTGGAGGTGTGGCGGGCGCTCGCCGCGGTGCGCCCCACGGCCCCGGTCCGCGCGCGGTTCGCCGCGCTGGAAGCCGAGTTGGCGGCCGAGTCGGCGGCCGCGCCGACGACCCGGTCGGCGGCGTCGGCCGGTCGGGCTCCGGGGCGGGGTCGCGGGCGGCACGGTCCGTGGCCCCGCGCAACGTACTTGCAACGTCCGCCTGTCTAGCCTCGCGCCGAGAGCTGCCCAACGGCGGGCAGCGCTGCACCGGGAGGCAGACCAGGATGACTCGTTACGCGGCGCCGGGCACCGAGGGCGCGATCGTCTCCTACCAGCCGCGCTACGACCACTTCATCGGCGGCGCCTATGTGCCGCCGGCGCGCGGGCAGTACTTCGAGAATCCGTCGCCGGTCAATGGGCAGCCCTTCACAGAGATCGCACGCGGTACCGCGGAGGACGTCGAGCGGGCACTGGACGCGGCGCACGAGGCGGCGCCCGGGTGGGGGCGTACGCCGGTGGCGGAGCGCTCCGACATCCTGCTGAAGATCGCCGAACGGATGGAGGCGAACCTGGAGCGGCTGGCGGTGGCCGAGAGCTGGGAGAACGGCAAGCCGGTCCGGGAGACGCTGGCGGCCGACATCCCGCTCGCGATCGACCACTTCCGCTATTTCGCGGGGGCGATCCGGGCGCAGGAGGGATCGCTGGGTGAGATCGACGACGACACGGTGGCGTACCACTTCCACGAGCCCCTCGGGGTCGTCGCGCAGATCATCCCGTGGAACTTCCCGATCCTGATGGCGACCTGGAAGCTCGCACCGGCGCTGGCCGCGGGGAACGCGGTCGTGCTCAAGCCGGCCGAGCAGACCCCGGCCTCCATCCACTACTGGCTGAGCCTGATCGCGGACCTGCTGCCGCCGGGCGTGGTGAACGTCGTCAACGGCTTCGGCGTGGAGGCGGGCAAGCCGCTGGCGTCCAGCCCGCGGGTGGCGAAGATCGCCTTCACCGGGGAGACCACGACCGGGCGGCTGATCATGCAGTACGCCTCGGAGAACATCAAGCCCGTCACCCTGGAACTCGGCGGGAAGTCGCCGAACATCTTCTTCGACGACGTCTGGGCGCACGACGACGACTTCCGCGACAAGGCGCTCGAGGGCTTCACGATGTTCGCTCTCAACCAGGGCGAGGTCTGCACGTGTCCGTCCAGGGCACTGGTCCAGCGCGGTCACTACGCGGAATTCCTGGAGGCGGCGGTCGAGCGCACCCGGCGCATCAAGCCGGGTCACCCGCTGGACACCGGCACCATGATCGGCGCTCAGGCGTCCAACGACCAGCTGGAGAAGATCCTCTCCTACCTGGACATCGGCCGCCAGGAGGGCGCGAAGATCCTCACGGGTGGGGAACGCATCGAGCATGAGGGCGAGTTGAAGGGCGGCTACTACGTCCAGCCGACCATCTTCGAGGGCGACAACCGCATGCGGATCTTCCAGGAGGAGATCTTCGGCCCGGTCGTCTCGGTGGCCTCCTTCGACGACTTCGACGACGCGATCAAAACCGCCAACGACACGCTGTACGGGCTGGGCGCGGGCGTGTGGACCCGGGACATCAACACCGCGTACCGCGCGGGCCGCGCGATCCAGGCGGGCCGGGTGTGGACCAACTGCTACCACGCCTATCCCGCGCACGCGGCGTTCGGCGGCTACAAGCAGTCCGGGATCGGCCGGGAGACACACAAGATGATGCTGGAGCACTACCAGCAGACGAAGAACCTGCTGGTCTCCTACTCACCGAAGAAGCTCGGCTTCTTCTAGAAGCCCGAGAAAAGGCGTCTGACCTGGGCTTTTGCCCGTCAGGCGCCTTCCGCTCAGCCCGCTCGGAGCAGAGCCCGGTTTACGTCGTAACTCCCAGTTCCTCCCACTGCTATCCCGCTCCTGACCAGCTCTTCCGGACCAGTCACGGACCAAAACCCCGACTCACCCTCAGGCGCCGCGGCCTGGCTGACGCGGTCCCACTCCAGCATGGACTGTTCAATGAGGCGGTTAGCCTGCTCCCTGACGCCATCCAGGAACTTGGCGTAGTGCCGGAAGAGGACCTCGATGCTCTGGCCGGCGCGGCGAGCGCATTCGGCCGGGTCCACACCGGAGTACAACCAGAACGAGATCCCGGCGTGCCGGAGATCGTAGGGCCGCTTGGCCAGACCGGAGGCGAGTTCCGTGCGGGTCAGGACGTACTTCCGCGCCCGCGCCCACGTCGTGCCATACGCAGCCGCGTCCACGTAGTTACCGGCCTGGTTCCGGAACAGCCGGCCGTCCGGCGCCACGCCGAACCGTTTGATGTGCGCATGATATGGCAGCAGGCGGCAGCAGCGCCCTATACCTCCTCGCGAATGCGTGCGGCACCGCCAACTGCGTCCGCCACGACTCCACCGCCAAGCACAGCCGTGTGCGAACACCATCAATGCTCTGCACGATCCCCGGTTTCGCTAACCGGGGATCGTCTGCTATGTATCGCCCTGCGCCACGGGGCAGGGCCTCTCGCTCTGAGCCGAGGCCGGTCAGACCGCCAGTCGATGGGACCGCAGGGCAGGGGTCGCGCCGTCAGTGACGAGCACCAGCAGCCCGTCGTCGGTGAGGCGGTCGAGGTTCTGAGCGACGACTCGCTCAGAGACGCCAACGGCTCGGGCGACGTGGCGAGTCGCAGCTCCGGGGTGCGCCGCGACGTGCGCGAGGACCGCGCGGTCGCGGTGGTAGCCGCGTTGCAGCAGGTCCTCACCGAACAGCCCGGCCGCGCAGACGCACGGGCAAAGTGCCGTGGACAAGGAGACGTAGTCCTCAGCCTGTTGGGCCGTCCACGCGTTCATCGCACCGAGCGCCAAGAGGATGGGGGTGGTAAAGCGGGCAGATCGGATAGCGGGCTTCGACAGGTGGACCTCCGTGGGGTCGGGCGCTCGTCACGAGGCCGAGTGGCGCCGCGGCAAAGCCCTCCGCCGCGGCGTGCTTGGCCCGGGCCACCAGTCGGGGGTACATCTTGCGCAGCCCGAGGGAAGGGTGGCCGAGCAGGATCAGCGGGACCGGTGCGGACGCGGACGCAGGTGACCAGAGGATGCCGGGGATCTCGCCGAGGGTGAATTCGCACTCGAGGACGCCGCCGTCGAGGCGCTGTTCAGAAGTGAAGTGCATGGTCGTGCCTTTCGGGAGGGCTCAGAAACGGCGCTCCCGAACGACCTATCGCCCGACCATGACCCCAGAGGAGAGCACCCATGTGAATACGTTCACGGGTACCACCTCCTCGTTGTCTCGCACGGCCTCCGGCAAAGTAGCAGTGGTCGCCGTGGTCCGCCAACGGCTTTTCGCGGAGGCTCCGTGGCCGGATGCCACGGAGCCGCTCACCCAAAGGCCAAGGCCATGCGGTCAAGGGCTTCGGGTCAGTGTGGTCACGGTGCGGTGCAGGCCGGGATCTAGGAAGCAGAGCCCTGTCAGGAACAGTTCGGCCCAGGCCTGGTACATCTGCGACGTACCTCCGCCACCATCCTTTGACATCGAGTAAGTCCACACAGGTCAGCTGATTGCGGTGGGCGGGACCCAGGGGTCTCGACCGCGGTCGCGGCCACCGGGCAGCGGCTGGTGCTGTGCACCGGGCGCAAGCTCAGCCGCGGCACGCCCGTTGCCCCGTGCACGCGGCGACTGACCGATGTGCCGGTCGCCGCCGTGCCCGGCCTGTTCGATATCGCCGTGGAGCGCCGAGGGAACGGTCTGGGCCTCGGCTAGGACATCGCGCGGCCGGACGTCGTCGGCCGGGTCGAGGTGCGTTTGCGGACCGCCAAGGCCCTCGCCTTGCGGCACTGCTTGCGGGCTGACCCGCTGCCTCCTCAAGTCGGCTGACCATGCGTCGAGGCGAGCGACCCGGGTTGTGGCGTGGGAGGCACTCTGCGTCTCCGGGATCCTCATGCGATAGAACAGAGGTCCAACCGCCCGTTCACATGGACGAGTTCGCTTTGAGGGGGAATGTCTATGGGGCTGTCACCGGACCTGAAGGTCATCGCCGAGGGCATGATCAAAGCGTCCATGGCCATGGTGGACACGGTGATGGTCGGTGCCCGGGACACTGCCATCGCACTCTTCCACGAACTCGACCGGCAGCACGGCATGGCCGGCGACGACGACGCTGGGCGCGCCTTCGCGAAGGTGTACAAGTCGGCGGCAGCCACCACCCTCGACAAGATCGGGTTCAGCGCGTACGTCATGGGCGAGACCGGCACGGGGCTGATGCGCAATGCGCGTGAGTTCATGGCCCGGGAGAGCGCCATCGCCTCTGCGATCCTCGGAAAGCAGGTGGACCTGACCGCGGGCATGGGCAACCCCGGTGCGGACTGCACCGAGAGTTTCCTCGGCCTGGGCCAGGAACTGCCCGAGGTTGTGGGTGATACCGCCTGGTACGACCAATACGCGCCTGCGGGCATCAGCGACCGATTCCGCGGCTCGCCGGACAAACTGCGTGACGTGGCCGGCACCTGGCGCCACGGCGGGAAACTGATGCTGCGTTTCCTGGAAGACGCGCAGGTGTACGCGCACACCGCGGACAAGGCGCACTCGGGTGAAGCCGCCGATGCCTTCCGCCGCTACTTCAAGGCGTTCGTAGGGTTCGCCGCACCACCGGAGCAGGCCCACGCGGACGAGACCCTGGTCGCCAACCTGGTGGCTGCCTGCACCCAGCTCGCCAGGGCATGCGAGCGGTACGCCGACCATGTCGAAGAGGCCATGAAGAAGATCGTCCAGCACCAGGTGGATCCGTTCGCGATCGACATGCCGTGGGACCAGCCCATGTTCGGCGGCAACGGCTACGACGGCGGACTGCACGACGCCGTCCTGGACGACCCGTGGATACGCCAGCTCGGCATCGTTGCGCACGCGCTGGATGCCTCCGAAAACCGAGTCAGGCTTCCACACGGCTCAGACGATCCACCGGGGATCCCCGGGCTGCCGCTGCTCCCCGTCCCGGTCCCGGAACCTCTGCCGCTCATGCTCGCCTCCTACCGCGGGCAGGCCCCGGGCATCCTGCCCATGGCCAGCAGAGTCGACCCCTCCGTACCCAGCCAGGATCCCATCCCTCCGGAGCCGGGAACCTCACGCCTGCTCAGCTTGGCCGAGCAGCAGCAGTTCCGAACCTGGGCGAACTCGCTCAACGCGGGTGGTTTCGCCGGCGGCGGCGGACCCACTGACCCGGACAACGCCTACCAGCTGCGCGTGGCCGGCTACCCAGAACGAGAGGTCCCGCTGCCCGCCTCGGCCACCGGCGCCAGCGGCAAGGGGCTGATGGTGGACGGGATGCGCCCGGCGGACGGCTACGCGATCGACGCGAAGCACGTGCGCGAGCCCGGCTGCCGCAGCACCTACCGCAGCCTCGCCAAGGTCGACCAGACGCTCGGCACTCCGCCCAAGCTGGATGACAAGGGCAAGGTGAAGTTCGACCCCTACCTCGACGGGATGTACTTCAAGGACGGCAAGGAGCTGGCCCGCTACCGTGCGGCGCTGTCCGATCCGCGGAACAGTGAGCTGCGGGGCCTGGAGATCATCACCAACGACCAGGAGGCGGCCCCGTACTGGCAGAGCATGATGGTCATGAGCGGCGTGACCGGCACCGCGCGCTACGTCCCCTAGGAGTTCACACCCACCATGAGCACACCCAACCCGCGCCGTACCACCTTCAGCTTCGCACCGCCGGTCGACAACGCGGCAGCGTGGAACCTGAACCTCGACGATCTCGCCAACCGGCTGCTGCACGCCTTTCCGGGTGCCTCGGCCACGCCGGAAGGACCCTTGGGGCCGCGGGCCAGCGAAGGTCTGTCGTTCGAGCTTCCCCTGGGGGGCGGGGTGTGGCTCGAAGGTCTCGCCAACATGCCGTACCCGGGGATGGGATCCGTCATGGCGGTCATGGCCACGGCCGACGAAGCCGCCGTCCTGGCCCGCTGGCTCCGGGACTCCGTCGCTCCCGCTCCCGACCTGGTGTACTTCACCAGCGAGCTGGCGCTCGACCGGGGAGACACCAACTACCAGCAGATCCCGCCTCAGGGAGACCGGGAGGAAATCGCGCGCGTGTTGCAGGATCACCTCGACCACGCTGAGCGCCCGTGACAGAGACAGGCCGGTGAGCCTTCCATCGCTCACCACACCGACCGGTGCCCGGCGTCCGTGGACAACCGGTGACATTCAATCCAGTCGTCCCAGATCAGCACGCCGCACACGACTAACTTCACTGTCGAAGGACAACTGCCGGGCGCGGGTCTCGCGCATCACCGACAGGTGGACGGGCCGCCCTATGCGCGGGTCGTCGCCGACCAGGCGGCCCCGAGTTCCACGAGCCTCCGGCGGAGCTGGCCTCGCTGCCGCGCCGAAACCCCTGCGCGCGTTCGTGGGACATGTCGAACCGACCTTCAACTGGACGATGTCGTTCCCACCGAATCGACAAGTACTCACCTCCGACATCGAGGAAGTGCTGTACCAGCGCCTGTGCCTCGGCAGGCCCGTTGGACTCGCGATGCGCCCGTACTACCAGTCCGTTGGTAGTCTGCTCATCAGCTACGGGAAGGCCGTGAGTGACTACAACGTCAGCGTGCATGATGCTGACGAAAGAAGAGCACTCGACATGGCGCTGTACAGCAAGGTCGTCGCCCATGATCGGGTCGGCACTGTCATTCTTGGCGATCCCACCACAGCTATCCCAGTGCCGAAAGGGCTGTGACCGGATCTCGGGGAAGAACCGAGTGCTTCGGCCAGGCCATCCCCGAGCCTCCCCGTTTCCTGCGGGGCAACGCCCTGCTCGCCCAAGCCGACGCTGCGAGGCAACGGCTGGGGCCAAAGCTTGCCCCTGGGGAGTACCCGCTCGCTGGGGAGCGAGTGGGAAGGACCGAGCGCACCTTGGCGACGGCGGCGGCCCCGGCCTCCGCACCGGCCGAGAGTGCCGCATCAACTCCCTCCCTCGGCTCCTCGTCACCCCAACTTCGGCGCTCGTATGAGTGGCCGCACTCCGCCCCGACCAGCCCACAACCAAGATCCGGACCATACACGGACCGGCGGCTCTAGCGCTGGACTTACAACTCATCATTCGTGCTGGTCAAAGCCGCGCGGGCAGGTGTACCACCAGCAGACGAAGAACATTCTTTGTTCATACAGTCCAAAGAAACTTGGGTTCTTCTAGAGCCTGAAGGCGCTTGTCTCGGGGCATCGTCGCGTTCTGGGTGTCCGACATGGTGAGCACCCACTGCAATCACTTGGGTTCTTCGATTCACTGTCTGCCAACCAACGGAGTCCCCGCCGGACCAGTCGCGGACCAAGTGGCACCGAATGGCATCACCCCGTCAGCTGCCCAGCGCAGCGACACACCGCCGGCTCAATAAGCGACCGCGCCACCGCCGCCCGCGGTGCTGTGCCGTCCCGTTTCACCTTCCCTCCCGGGCGCCTCGGTGACCAGGAGGTAGGCAAGAGGCGGTGAGCGCGACGGCTTGCGGAATACCAGGCAGTGTTACCGTCGGCATCGTTCGGGCAAGTCATCCCAGCCTTCGTTGTCGGCGGGTCGCGTGTGATGCAGGTCGTCGAGCCTCCAGTCGATGCCCAGGCCGCCCACAGCGCCGCACTGCCTTGCTTGGGACACGAGTAGGCGGCATCCGCTGAACTGCGGTCGTACCTCCGGTCACACGCTTTCGGCCGGCCCGTGGCCCGGCGAGTGCCGGTCCGGCGAGAGCGCGGCTGCTCCGGTCGAGCGGGCGTACTCGGTGGGAGTCTGTCCGTAGTGCTTCTTGAAGGCTCGGGTGAAGTGACTGCCGTCCGCGAACTGCCAGTGTGCGGCGAGTTCCGAGATGCTCAGGCGACCTGACGGTGCGGTAAGGGCGAGCCGGGCCTCGTGCAGTCGCCGGTGGCGGATGTAGGTGGTCACCTGCTCACCCACCGCGGCGAATGCCCGGTGCAACGTACGGACGGAGACGTTGAGTTCACGCGCAAGCATCGCCGGAGAAAGCTCGGGATCAGCGAGCCGACGGTCCGCGAGGTCCTTGGCTGCCTGGGCGAGCGCGGGAGCCAGACGGGGTTCTACGTCGTCGAACCGGCCCTTCGCCACCGCCTTGGCCAGCTCGATCAGGGAGCCGTGGGCAGCTGCCACACCAGCCGGGCCCAGGTCGGCCACGGTGATGTGGATCATGTTTGTAAGGGCCGTCAGCAAGCGCATCTCGGCCGAGTCCGCCGGCCCTGTGATGGCCCGGTTCCCGACCAGGGGTTTGAGCTCGCCGGGTGGCAGGACAAGGAACTTCGCCGTGAGGTGCGCCGTCGTCTCGAAGGCCGTCAGGCGCCCGAGGTGCCGGACGAGGAACCGCCCGGCCGACACGGCCTGGTCGCCATAACCGGGCGGGCCGCCCAATGTCCATGTGCCGCGCCGCACTACGTACATGGCAACCAGATCCTGATCGCCGCCCTGAACGTCCGCAGTCCGGGTTGCCGACGCGGCGTGAAGATCGGCGATCGCCGCGCCGTGCACCTTGGTCACATTGCCCTTGACCCGGAAGTCACCGATCGTGTCCGGGCTGAAGGCCGGAAGTTGGAAGACGTCGTCGCCGATCTGCGTCTCCCACCCGCGCCGGAACACGTCCAGTCCCCGCGGTGCGGCGCCCGGGGCGGTCGAGTCCACTGCGAACACCCCACGCGCGCCGTCGACCTCCGCTCCAGTACTGTGCATCCCTCTCCGATCTCGTATTCATTGCTTCAACGCCATCCTGTTGTGGTCATGTTCCGCAGGACGTCGCCATGGCTCATGTGGGCACTGTGCCAATCTTCCTATAGACGGCCCGCATGGCAGCGGTCGAGAGGCAGAGCTGATGCTTCTGGTTCGGCTGGATGAGCTGATCGCCTGAGTACGCGAGGCGGTGGTCGGTTCGCCCAGTTGGGCAACGCGAGACGCGACCCCTGATGGGCTCGTGCCTGGTTGGCGACGGGCATCGACCCAGGCTCGCCTCGCGGTCACGGAAGCGGCCCGTCGGCGCTGGTGCGAAACACGGGATGGCGTTCGTCGACCGGCTCCTGGCCAAGCTTGTCCATCTCCGCCGTGGGGCAGAGCACGAGGTTCTTGCCTGCTGGTTCGGCGTGGACTGCTCGACCATCATCCATGCGATCAGCGAGGTGCGGCCTCTGCTCCCAGCCCTACCCAGGAGCTGAAGGTGAAGGAGGAGCGCCCGACCTGGCGAACGCCGGTGTGCACCCGAACGCGGGAACCGGCCGGTCCAGCCGGAGCGAAGCGGCTGACCCGTTGGCCGACGAGCAGTATCGGGAACCGGCCGAACCGGCCCTTACTGATGTGGCGTTCGAAACGGTGCAGCCGCAGCCGAATCCGGGCGTCTTCCAGCCGGTGGGCCATGCCGATCGTGCTTGCCGAGCCGTCTCGGCCAAGATCAGCCTGCCGCACCCGGACGTCGACCTGGACGCCAGGCACTCTGATTTTCAGATCAGTTCATGCACGACGACCTCATGTCAACGTCAACTCCGCGACCAAGTCGGACCATGCCTGCCGCGATCGTGTCCCATCGGGAACCCCTCCATGCCGGCGCCGGCCCCGGTCACCTGCAGCCGGCGCGGCTCGACGGTCAGCGGGCGATCGAGACCGCGAAGGGGGTGAATCCGGTGGACCGGATGACGTGCGGGACGAACAGTATCGCGGCCTCCGTGGCGCGGGCGGTCTGGATTCCGCCGAGGTCGGTGATCCACTCCTTGCGCCAGCCGAGGTCGATGAGCAGTTCGCGGACGGTCTGCTTGGCCTGCGGGTCTTCGCCGGAGAGGAAGGCGTCGGGCGCCTGGGTGAGCATGGCCGGCGCGGTCATCACCGGGAAGAGCATGGTGTTGAGTGTCTTGACGACGTGCGTTTCGGGGAGGGCTTCCTGGAGTTGTTCGGCGAGGCTCGAGCCGGGGTAGACGAGGTCGGCGGGCAGTCCGTCCGGTCCGTCGGTGGTGGCGTTGGAGACGTCGACGAGGATCTTGTCGCGCAGTTCCTCGCGCAGGGCGACGAGTCGGTCCAGCGAGCCGGCGCCCGGGGTGGCGTTGATGACGATCCGGGCCGTCCGGGCGGCGTCGGCGGCGGCGCCCGGCGCGCGGTCCGCGACGGTCACCTCATGCCCCGCCTGAGTGAGGGCTGTGGCCAGGTTGCCGCCGACGCGGCCGTTTCCGAGTACTGCGATCGTGGTCATGATGATCTGGTCCTTCCGTGGGTGCAGGTTGTGGTGCGTGCTCAGCGTGAAAGGGTGGCGACGGCTTCGGCGTGGACGCCGGGCGCGGCGGCCAGGAAGCTGGCGCTCTGCGGGGTCCAGGGGCGGCCCGCGGTGTCGGAGATCCGTCCGCCGGCCTCGGTGACGAGCAGCGCTCCGGGGAGCAGGTCGGCGCGGGCTCCGGCGAACTGCCAGAAGGCGTCGATCCGGCCGGCGGCCACGTTCAGCAGGTGCAGAGTCGCGGGCACGGCGGTTCGGACGACGAGCGCGTCGAAGAGCATCGCGGTGATCGAGGAGCCGACGCGCCGCACGACGTCTTTGTCCTCGTCGGGCCGGGCCTGGCTGGTGGCCACGATGCTCAGGCCGAGCTCCGCGGTCGGGGAGACGCGCAGCGGCCGGCCGTCGAGGTGGGCGCCCGCGCCGGTGAGCGCGGTGTAGGTCTCGCCGGTCAACGGCAGGTGGACCGCGGTGAGCACCGGCTGGTTCTCCCGCACGAGGGTGGCGGTCACCGCCCACTCCGGCAGGGCGTGCAGGTGGTTGACGTTGCCTTCGGCCGGATCCACGACCCACCACTCGCCGGACGGCAGCGCCCCGCCGTCCAGCTCGTCCTCCACCCAGCCGGCGTCCGGGCGCAGGCTCGAGAGGCGGGGACGCAGGATGTCGAGGGCCGTGTCGTCGTTGACGGCGAGCGCGCTCATCAGCTCCTCGCGGGTCTGGTAGCGGACCACCTTGCCGAAGCGCTCGCGCAGCGCCGACCCGGCCTCGCGCACGGCGATCGCGGTCTGCTCGAGCAGGTCGGCGTCGGAGGTCGCGCCGGCAGTGGTCTGAGGTGTTTCGGACATGATGGTGCTCCTGTCTGAGGAGGGGGGATGAGGCCGGGTCGGGGGCCGAACTGCGCGTTGCTTCTTGCGCTTTCGTCTCGAAGGTGTAGAGCCCCACCATTGACTTCACATGCATGTCAAGAACGGCAAGGGTTACTCACATGCAATTGGATGTGCACCTTCTCGCCGTGCTCGACGCACTGCCGGAGGAGGGAAGCCTGGCCGGTGCGGCCGCGCGTCTGCATGTCACCGCCACCGCGATGAGCCGGAGTCTGGGCCGCATTCGGCGCACGTCCGGGGGAGGATGAACGCGTTGAGGAAGGGCCGTGGGCGCTGAGGAGGCTCAGTCGAGCAGTTCGGCGGCCCGTTCGGCGATGGCGTAGACGGTCGCGTTGGTGTTGGCCGAGGGGATGGACGGCATCACCGAGGCATCGGCGACTCGCAGTCCGGCCACCCCATGTACGCGAAGGTTCGCAGGGTCGACGACGGCATCGGCATCGGTTCCCATGCGGCAGGTGCCGGTGAAGTGGAAGTAGGGGCCGGTGGCCTTGCGGATGAACTCGTCCACGGATTCGCCGCTCGTTCCGGAGCCCGGCACCGCTTCCTGCTTGCGCCAGTCGGCGAACGCGTCGGCCTCACCGATGCGGCGTGCCAGGGCCAGGCCCTTGCGCATGACCTCGAGGTCACGGTCGTCGCTCAGGTAGCCGGGGTCGACGACGGGAGCGCTGGCGGGAAGGGCGTCCGCCAGGCGCACGGTGCCGCTGCTGTGCGGAGCCATCGCGGAGAAGGCGATGGAGTAGCCGTTGGCCGGCGGCTGGCCCCATGCCGACGGGAGCGGTGCGGCGACGATGTAGACCTGAAGGTCCGGCCGGGCCGCGACGGGGTCGCTGTACAGCAGGCCCATCATTTCGGCCGGAGGGTTGGCAGGAACGAACGGTACGGGCTGGATGGCCTCGTACACCACGGCCGCCATCGGATGGTCCTGCAGATGGGAGCCCACTCCCGGCAGATCGGCGACGACATCGACGCCGTGTTCGTCAAGGTGTCGTGCCGGGCCGATCCCTGACAGCATCAGGAGGTGTGCGGAACCGATGGCTCCCGCGGTCAGTACCACCTCGGTGCTCTCGACGGACAGGTGCTCGCCACCCATGGTGTAGTCGACGCCGGTGCAGCGGCCCTCGGTGGTGCGCAGCCGCTGCACGGTCGCGTCCGTGACGACGTCCAGGTTCGGCCGGTCGAGGAACGGACGGATGTAGGCGTCGGCCGCGCTCTGGCGGGCGCCGCCGGGCAGATTCATGTCACTCCACCCGAACCCGGTCTCCAGCCCCCCGCCGATGTCATCGGCGCGTGTGAACCCGGCCTGCACCGCGGCGTCGACGCCTGCCGTGGCCAGGGGATGGGGTTCCGGGACCGGGGCGGCCACGACCGGTCCGTCTGTGCCCCGCACGGAGGCATCACGACCGCGAGTGCTCTCGCTGCGGCGGAAATAGGGCAGCAGATCGTCGAAACCCCAGCCCGGAGCCCCGAGTCCGGGCCATTCGTCGTACCCGGAGCGGTGCCCCCGCAGGTGGTAGAGGCCGTTGACGCTCGACGATCCGCCGAGCGCCTTACCGCGCAGCACGTCAGCGGCCCTGCCTGTACCGGCCTGCACGGTTGAGGCGCCCAGCCAGAGGGATGACGGGTCGAAGCCCAGGAACCCCCAGGGAGATGCCATCGCCTCGGTCGCGTCTCGGGCTCCCGCCTCCAGCAACAGCACCCGCACGCCGGGGCGTTCCGAAAGCCGGGAGGCGATCACGCACCCCGCTGTCCCCGCTCCCACCACGACATAGTCATAAGGACTCTGGCCTATCATGTCTCCGCTTCCCACGGCGGCACTGTCCGACCACCGGGTTTCAGGAAAATAGCTCCTCGAAGATCAAAGAGCTAATTGCTTGCATGTACTAAAGGGGCCGAAAAGTTGGGATGGTTCTCTTCAGGTCGGCCCTGTGCCCTCGCTCGGCCGCCTCCGGGCTCCGGCGCGCGGAAGGCGTGGCACCGGCTGATCAACAGCGAGCGGGCTCCAGTGGAGCAGGGCTGTCCGGATGCAAACCGCGCGCGCTGCTGGTGCTGACGGACACCGAGGTGGCCCGGTGGCAAACGATCACCTTGATCCGGCGGCCCTGGGCACGCCCGGTTCGGCCATTGCCGATCAACCCGTCGGGGATGTCCATGCCGACGCCGGTACCTGCGATGACGACCACGCGGCTGAACTTCTCTGGTTTCACGAGGTTCTTGTCCTTGGTGTGTACCCGTCCAGGAGCAGCCCGGGTTTCCCTTCTGCCGTCGAATCTTAGGAATACCGACACGGCACGTACTTGAACCTCCGCGACGTTCGTTCGGAACCTCAGCGCCATACGAGTGGCAAGACAGTCGGCGTCACACAGCGCCGAGGCGGAGTAAGTCCTTCCGGTGGGACGTCGGGGGATCGAACCTACGTCGGGGTGGTACTTGCGGGCGAGCTTGCGATATGCCTGCTGATGTCGTCCTGGCTCGCGGTCCGCGACACGCCCAGCACCTCGTAGAAGTCCCGTGCCATGACCGGTCTCCCGCTTCGCGACCGTCACGGCGGCGGGCCTGAGCTGCCGCTCTCCGTCCCCGTAGCCCGGGCGCAGCACCTCGACGACGGTGCCCGGTGGGGCGTCGGGTTCCTGGACAACGCCGACCACCTCGTGCCGGCCGGGTCGAAGGCGACGCCGGTCTCCGCGTGCCGCGGGTAGCCGAGCAGTTCGAGGACGTTCACCGCCTGGTCGCGGACCGCCCGGACGCCCTCCAGCGACAGCTGATCGCCGTCGTGGCTGAGCTGGGGTACCAGCGAGCCGTTCACGCCCTCATGGCCGATGTCGCTGCTTCGGGCGGCGGCGAGGAAGCCGTCACCCGCGCACTGCACGGGCTCACTGGACTCCCCGCGCTGGTCGAGGACCGCTTCGGTCGGCTGAGGTCCTGGACCGGCCCCAGCCGCCCCGACCCCTCTCCGGAACCGGACCCCGTGCGCCAGGACGAAATGCTGCACGCCGTCGCGCGGGAGGTCGGGCCGGTGCGGACAAAGGACCGGCTGATCACCCTGATCCGCCCGCACGGCGAGATCCTGGGCGTGCTGGCCCTGGTCGATTCCCGGGGCGAGGCCGACGAGCACACCGTGCTCGCGCTGGAGCACGCCGCCACATCGCTCGCCCTGGAACTGGCGCACCTGACTCGCCGCCCGGCACCCGTCGACACCAGGGCGATCCGGTAGTCGGCACCGAGAAGATTCGCTTCCGCGAAGACTTCGGCGGGGCCGGCGACGTCCAGCAGTTTGACCCCGTCGTAGACGAGGATCGCTACCCGATGCGCGTCGGAACTCACAGAGCCATCCTGAGGTGACTGGATTCGAGTGGTTCATGGCCGGACCGAGGCGGCGCCGGGGGCCGCACGGTCGGCACCGTGGTCAACGGACCGCAGTCCAGCCGTAGTGGATCACATCGGAAAGCACGGACATCATGACCGACATCATCGCAGGGGTGGAAATACCCGGTACCTCGGCCGTCTCGGAGGCCACGAACTTTCTTCGGGAGAGGACGAATCCCCTGATCTTCCACCACTCCCGGCGGGTATTTCTTTTCGGTTCCCTCCACGCGCGTGAGCTGGACCTCCAGCCCGATCCCGAGTTGCTGTACATCTCCGCGATGTTTCATGACGCCGGCCTTTTGATCCCGTTCTCCGACACGCAGCAGCGTTTCGAGCTGGACGGCGCCGACCACGCGCGGAGGTTCCTGCTCGACCACGGGTTCTCCGCGAGCGCCGCCGAGGTGGTCTGGACGGCGATCGCCCTGCACACGACGCCAGGGATTCCCGGCCGGATGGGCCCCGAGACGGCTGCCACGAACTACGGCGTGCTCACCGACGCGGTCGGCTGGGGACTGGACAGACTGGAAGGCGACCGGTTGGACGAGATCGTCGCCGCTCATCCGCGCGGAGATTTCAAGAAGGAATTCCTGCAGGCATTCGTCGACGGCCTCAAAGACCGTCCGGACACCACGTACGGGACCATCAATGCGGACGTACTGGAGCACTTCGTTCCCGGATTCCGCCGTGCGTCCATGGTCGAGCGCATCATCGAGGCTCCCTGGCCCCGGTGACCCGGGTCCGGCACCGGCTCCGGGTCGGCTCCGGGTCGGCTTCGGGTCGGCTTCGGGTCGGCTTCGGTGGAAATCGGCTGACGTGTCCACGTCCCGTCCCTCTCAGCACACACGAAAAAAGGAGTGCTCGTGCTAGCCATCACCGTCCGGGACCGCGAAGCCGGGGTCTCGGGGCTGACCCTGGAAGACCTTCCCCATCCCCACGCCGCAGAGAACGACGTCATCGTGCGGGTGCACGCCGCGGGCTTCACCCGGGGGGAGCTCGACTGGCCCGGCACCTGGTCAGACCGCGCCGGCCGCGACCGCACCCCGAGCGTGCCCGGGCACGAGGTGTCGGGGTCGGTGGCCGAACTGGGCTACGGAACGACCGGCCTCACCGTCGGCCAGCGCGTCTTCGGACTGACCGACTGGACCCGCAACGGCTCGCTCGCCGAGTACGTCGCCGTGGAAGCCCGCAACCTCTCCCCGCTTCCCGCCGACGTCCACCACACGGTGGCAGCCGCACTGCCGATCTCCGGACTGACGGCCTGGCAGGGTCTGTTCGACCATGCACGTCTCACCACCGGCCAGACCGTGCTGATCCACGGCGCCGCCGGCGGTGTCGGCTCGATCGCCGTCCAGCTCGCACACGAAGCGGGAGCCCGCGTGGTCGGCACGGGCCGCTCCGCCGACCGGAACACCGTGCTGGACCTGGGCGCGCACGCGTTCCTGGACCTGGAGGCCGGCGCGTTGGAGGACGCCGGGCAGGTCGACGTCGTGTTCGACGTGATCGGCGGCGACATCCTCGACCGCTCGGCCGCCCTCGTGCGCGCCGGCGGCACGCTCGTCACCATCACCCACCCGCCCACCGTGCGCCCCGACGACGGACGTGCCCTCTTCTTCGTCGTGGAACCCGACCGCGCACGCCTCGTCGATCTCGCCCAGCGGCTGCGGGACGGCCGGCTCCAGGTCCGGGTCGGCGAGGTTCGGCCGCTGGCCGAGGCAGCCGCCGCTTTCACCCCGGCACGACGCGTCGCCGGCCGCACGATCATCCGCGTCGCCGAGGACTGACGATGAGGGCGCTGAGGGCGTAGGGAGCAGGGAGCAGGGTGCAGGGGGCGCCGGCCCGGCTCCGGTCTCGCGCCCTCTTGCGCTCCCCCGCGCTCCCCCGCGCTGCCCCCGCGCTCGCCCTCGCCCGCCCTCGCCCGCCCTCGCCCGGGCAGTACCGGACCCCCGTTCAGCGGGCTCCGTAGACCGGATGTGGAGGCTCGGATTCCGCGAGGAGCTTCATAGCCGTCTCACCCGCCTCGACCGGCGTCCAGCGGGCGCCCTTGTCCGCAGTGGGGCCCGGTCGCCAGCCTTCCATGACGGTGAGCCGGCCGGCCTCGGCCTCGAAGACGCGTCCCGTCACTCCGGCGCTGGCGGCGGAGCCCAGCCAGACCACGAGAGGGGAGACGTTCTCCGGGGCCATCGCGTCGAAAGCGGTGCCCGTCGGGGCGGCCATCGTCTCGGCGAAGGTGTGCTCCGTCATCCGGGTCCGGGCGGCGGGGGCGATGGCGTTGACCTGGACGCCGTAGCGGCCGAGCTCGGCGGCGGCGACGAGGGTGAGGCCGACGACGCCTGCCTTGGCGGCGGAGTAGTTGCCCTGGCCGACGCTGCCCAGCAGGCCGGCCCCCGAGGAGGTGTTGACCACGCGGGCCACGGGCACGCGGCCCGCCTTCGCCTCGGCGCGCCAGTACGCCCCGGCGTGCTTCAGCGGCAGGAAGTGCCCCTTGAGGTGGACGCGCATCACCGCGTCCCAGTCGTCCTCCTCCAGGTTGACGAGCATGCGGTCGCGCAGGAATCCGGCGTTGTTGACGAGGGTGTCGAGGCGGCCGAAGGTCTCCAGGGCGGTGGCGATCAGCGAGGCCGCGCCGTCGGCGGTGGCGATGTCGCCGCCGTGGGCGACCGCTTCCCCGCCCGACCGGGTGATGGCGTCGACGACCTGCTGGGCGGTCCCGGTATCGGCTCCGGTGCCGTCCGGGCCGGCACCGAGGTCGTTGACGACGACCTTGGCCCCCTCGGCGGCGAAGGCGAGGGCGTGCGCGCGGCCGAGCCCGCGGCCCGCCCCGGTCACGACGACGACGCGGCCGCTGCACAGTCCTGTCATGGTGTGTTTCCTCTCGAGGGGCATTGGCTGGATGCGGGGTCCCGGGCGGCCCGACTGCCGGCCCGGGCTCGGCGGGGTGGATTCCGGGCGGCCCGGCTGCCGGCCCGGTCCGGCAGGGCGGGGGTCCCGGGCGGCCCGACTGCCGGCCCGGTCCGGTGAGCGGTTTGCGGTCGCCACCTCGTGCCGTCGCGGGTCAGTTGTTGACGGTGGCCGCGTCGAGGAAGGCGGGGCGCTCTCCGCCGCCGTGCACGTGCAGGCTGGCGCCGCTGATGTACGCGGCGCGGTCGGAGGCGAGGAAGACACAGGCGTCGCCGATATCGGTGGGATCGGCGAGCCTGCCGAGCGGCACGGTGCGGCCGACGGCGGCGATGCCCTCCTCGTCCCCGTAGTGCAGGTGGGACAGTTCGGTGCGCACCATGCCGGGGACGACGGTGTTGACCCGCACCCGGGGCGCCCATTCCACCGCCATGGAACGGGCGAGGCTGTCCAGACCCGCCTTGGCGGCTCCGTACGCGGCGCTGCCCGGTGACGGGCGGGTGCCGCTGACGCTGCCGATCATGACGATGGATCCCCCGCCCCGCTGGTGACGCATCACCTCGTACGCGGCGAGGGAGGCGGTCAGGGGAACGACGAGGTTGAGCTCGACGACGCGGGCGTGGCATGCGGCGCCGCCGTCGTCGAGCATCCGGAAACCGGTGCCCCCGGCGTTGTTGACCAGCAGGTCCAGCCGTCCGTGATCGCCGCGCACCCGGTCGAAGAACGCGTCGACCGCGTCCGGTTCGCGCAGGTCGACGGGGAGGAAGCGGGCCGCGCGGCCCGCCGCCTCGACGCCCTGGCCGGGGCGCCTTCGCGCGCAGGTCACGACCTCGGCGCCGGCCTCCAGCAAGGCCCGCGTGATGCCCGCGCCGACGCCTCGCGTGCCGCCGGTGACGACGGCGACGGACCCCGACAGATCGATGGTGACGGCCAAGGGGCACCTCCCGCAGCGGGCGAACCGCTGCTATCTTCCGCCTAACAAACGTTTGGTGGAAAGGTAGCTGATCTGCTCATGGGTGTCTCCACCTCCGCCCCGGAAGCGGGCATCGCCGTGGTCAGCGTCGACTTCCCGCCGGTCAACGCCCTTCCCGTACAGGGCTGGTACGACCTGGCCGCGGCGGTGCGCGCGGCGGGCGCCGATCCGAAGGTGCGCTGTGTGGTGCTCAGCGCCGACGGTCGCGGGTTCAACGCGGGTGTCGACATCAAGGAGATCCAGCGCTCGGCCGGGCACGACGCCCTCCTCGGTGCCAACCGGGGCTGCCACGAGGCGTTCGCCGCGGTGTACGACTGCGAGGTTCCGGTGGTGGCCGCCGTGCACGGGTTCTGCCTGGGCGGCGGTATCGGCCTGGCCGGCAACGCGGACGCGATCGTCGCCTCCGACGACGCCTCCTTCGGCCTGCCCGAGCTGGACCGTGGCGCCCTGGGGGCGGCCACCCACCTGGCCCGGCTGGTCCCCCAGCATCTGATGCGGACCCTGTACTACACCTCGCGCACCGTCACCGCGCAGGAGCTGCTCCGGCACGGCTCGGTGTGGCGGGTCGTCCCGCGCGCGGAACTGCGGGCGGCGGCGCTGGAGCTGGCCCGGGAGATCGCCGCCAAGGACGGACAGCTGATCCGGCTGGCCAAGGCCGCGATCAACGGCATCGACCCGGTGGACGTCCGGCGCAGCTACCGCTTCGAACAGGGCTTCACCTTCGAGGCCAACCTCAGCGGCGTCGCCGACCGGGTCCGTGACGCCTTCGGCACGCAGGAACCGCACGACGGACAGTCGTGAGCGCGAACGAGGAGCAGACCTGAGCACAGACGAGGAGCGGGTGCCAGCAGGACTCACGAGCAGACATGGGTGCGGACAGGGAGCCGGCGTGCGCAGGGACCACGAGCGGGCATGAGCGCGGACAGGGAGCGGGCGTGAGCAGGGACAAGACGATGAGTGCCGAGGAGGTCGCCGGCCGCCTCCGCAGCGGGATGACGATCGGCATCGGCGGATGGGGTTCGCGACGCAAGCCCATGGCACTGGTACGGGCGCTGCTGCGCTCGGACGTCACCGACCTGACCGTCGTGTCGTACGGCGGCCCGGACGTCGGGCTGCTGGCCGCCGCCGGGAAGATCCGCAAGCTCGTCGCGGGCTTCGTCACCCTTGATTCCGTCCCGCTGGAGCCGCACTTCGGCGCGGCACGGCAACGGGGCGCCTTCGAGCTGGTGGAGCTGGACGAGGCCATGGTCATGTGGGGTCTGACCGCCGCCGCGCACCGCTTGCCGTTCATGCCGATCCGGGCCGGCCTCGCCTCGGACGTGCTGCGCGTCAACCCCTCGCTGCGGACGGTCCGGTCACCCTACGACGACGGCGAGGAACTGCTCGCCGTGCCCGCGCTGCGCCTGGACGCCGCGCTGGTCCACCTCAACCGGGCCGACGCGCACGGCAACGGCCAGTACCTCGGCCCCGACCCGTACTTCGACGACCTGTTCTGCGAGGCCGCCGACACCGCCTACGTCTCCTGCGAGCGGATCGTACCGACCTCGGAGCTGCTCAAGGACGCCGGACCGCAGTCGCTGCTGGTCAAGCGGGCCTTCGTGGACGGTGTCACCGAAACCCCGAACGGCGCGCACTTCACCTCCTGTGCGCCGGACCACGACCGCGACGAGGCGTTCCAGCGCGCCTACGCCCAGGCGGCCCGCGATCCCGCTGCCTGGCAGGCGTTCACCCGGCGCTTCCTGTCCGGCGACGAGGACGCCTACCAGGCCGCGGTGGCGGCCTTCCACGAGGAGGAAGCATGAGCGGCGGCGATGCGACGACGGCCACGGCCACGCGGGCCGAGTACTGCGTGGTGGCGTGCGCCGAGGTCTGGCGGGCCGCGGGCGAGGTGCTGGCCGCCCCCATGGGCACCGTCCCGACGATCGGGGCCCGGCTGGCGCGGCTCACCTTCTCGCCCGACCTGCTGCTGACCGACGGCGAGGCGCTGCTCATCGACGACGTGCCTGCGGTGGGTGCCGCCCCCCGCGTGGTGGAGGGCTGGTTGCCGTACCGCCAGCACCTCGCGCTGGTCGCGAGCGGGCGGCGGCACGTGATGATGGGCGCCAGTCAGCTCGACCGGTACGGCAACCAGAACATCAGCTGCATCGGAGACTGGGAGCGGCCGAGGCGCCAACTGCTCGGCGTGCGCGGAGCACCCGTCAACACCCTCAACAACCCGACGAGTTATTGGGTGCCCAAGCACTCGACGCGGGTGTTCGTCGAACGGGTCGACATGGTCTGCGGGGTCGGCCACGACCGGGCCGCCGCGGCCGGCCCCGCCGCGACCCGCTACCACCGCATCGGGGACGTCGTCACCGACCTGGGCGTCCTCGACTTCGACACCCCGGACCGCACCATGCGGCTGCGCTCGCTGCACCCCGGCGTCACGGTCGAGCAGGTCACACGGGCCACCGGCTTCACGCTGACGATCCCTGACGAGGTGCCGTACACCCGGGAACCCACCGCCGATGAACTGCGGCTGATTCGCGCGGAGATCGACCCGAAGGGGCTGCGCGACCGCGAGGTCCCCGCATGAGCGACCTCACGATCGCCACCCCGCTCACCGAACTGGTCGGGGTGCGGCACCCGGTCGTGCAGACCGGCATGGGCTGGGTGGCCGGCCCCCGGCTGGTCTCGTCCACGGCGAACGCGGGCGCGCTCGGCATCCTCGCCTCGGCGACGATGACCGTCGATCAGCTCCGTCGCGCGGTGCGTGAGGTGAAGTCCCGTACGCACGCGCCCTTCGGCGTCAATCTGCGCGCGGACGCCGGGGACGCGGCCGAGCGCGTGCGCATCATCATCGAGGAGGGGGTGCGGGTCGCCTCGTTCGCGCTCGCCCCCTCCCGCGAGCTGATCGCCCGGTTGAAGGACGCGGGTGTCGTCGTCGTGCCGTCCGTCGGGGCCAGGCGGCACGCCGAGAAGGTCGCGGCGTGGGGCGCCGACGCGGTGATCGTGCAGGGCGGTGAGGGCGGCGGGCACACCGGGAGCATCGCCACCACGGTGCTGCTCCCACAGGTGGTGGACGCCGTCGACATCCCGGTCGTCGCGGCCGGCGGCTTCCACGACGGGCGCGGCCTGGTCGCGGCGCTGGCCTACGGCGCGGCCGGCGTCGCCATGGGCACCCGCTTCCTGCTCACCTCCGACAGCACCGTCCCCGACGCGGTGAAGGCCCGGTATCTCGCCGCGGCGGTCACGGACGTCACCGTCACCACGAAGGTGGACGGTCTCCCGCACCGGATGCTGCGCACCGAACTGGTCGACGCGCTGGAGCGCTCGGGCCGCCCCGCGTCGCTGCTGCGCGCGCTCCGGCACGCCGCGGCCTTCCGGCGCGAGTCCGGCATGAGCTGGGGGCGGATGGTCCGGGACGGACTCGCGATGCGACACGGCAAGGACATGACGTGGAGTCAGGTCCTGCTGGCGGCGAACACCCCGATGCTGCTCAGGGCGTCCATGGTGGAGGGCCGGACCGATCTCGGCGTGATGGCGTCCGGCCAGGTCGCCGGGCTGATCGACGACCTGCCGTCCTGTGCCGAACTGATCGACCGCGTCATGGCCGAGGCACACGCCACCCTCACGGGGCTCCCCCACGTCACCCCCGCGCCCCACGACCACCGTGACACCCGCGCACCCACAGCCCCCCACGCCCCCGGCACACCCCACGTCCCCCACATCTCGCACACCTCCCACGCCGACTGACCGCCGCACTCCGCACCCCCGGGAACACGGGCAGCGGCGGGTGCTCGGTGACGGCACGGCGGAACAGCTGATGCGGGACATCTACCGCCCGTTCGTCACCGACGCCGGCAGCCGCCGTCAGTTCGCCGCGACGGCCCTCCCGCGGCCGGCCACGGGAGGGAGGCGCGGGGACGCGGGCGGTCAGAGGCGTTCGAGGATGGTGACGTTGGCCTGGCCGCCGCCCTCGCACATCGTCTGCAGGCCGTACCGGCCTCCGGTGCGCTCCAGTTCGTGCAGCAGGGTGGTGGTCAGCCTGGTACCGGTCGCTCCGAGCGGGTGGCCCAGCGCGATGGCGCCGCCGTTGACGTTGACCTTCTCCGGGTCGGCGCCGGTCTCCTTGAGCCAGGCGAGCACGACCGGGGCGAATGCCTCGTTGATCTCCACCAGGTCGATGGCGTCGAGTGTCATCCCGGCCTTCTTCAGGGCGTACGCGGTCGCCGGGATCGGGGCGGACAGCATCCGGATCGGGTCCTCACCGCGCACGGACAGGTGGTGCACGCGAGCGCGCGGGGTCAGGCCGTGCTCCCGTACGGCCCGCTCCGAGGCGAGGAGCAGTGCCGAGGCCCCGTCGGAGACCTGGGAGGAGACCGCGGCGGTCAGCAGTCCGCCCTCGACCAACGGCTTGAGGGCCGCCATCTTCTCCGGCGTGGTGTCGCGGCGCGGCCCCTCGTCGATGGTCACCGCTCCGCAGGGCACGGTCTCGCGCAGGAAACGGCCCTCGTCGATGGCGCGCAGCGCCCGCCGGTGGGAGCGCAGCGCGAACTCCTCCATGTCCCGGCGGGAGATGTCCCACTTCGCCGCGATGAGTTCGGCGCCGTGGAACTGGTTGACGGGCTGTTCGCCGTAGCGTGCCCGCCAGCCCTCGGAGCCGGCGTACGGGCCCTCGGTCAGGCCGAGCGGCGCGGCGGCCTGGCGACTGGCGAAGGCGATGGGGACCTGCGACATGTTCTGTACACCGCCGGCGACCACCAGGTCCTGGGTGCCGGACAGGATGCCCTGGGCGGCGAAGTGCAGGGCCTGCTGGGAGGAGCCGCACTGCCGGTCCACGGTCACGCCGGGCACCTCCTCGGGCAGGCCGGCGGCCAGCCAGCAGGTGCGGGCGATGTCGCCCGCCTGCGGGCCGACGGTGTCCAGGCAGCCGAAGACGACGTCCTCGACGGCGGACGGGTCGGCGCCGGAACGCTTGATCAGGGCCTTCAGTACGTGGGCTCCGAGGTCGGCGGGGTGAACGGCGGACAGTCCGCCGTTCCGCCTGCCGACGGGTGTGCGTACCGCTTCGACGATGTATGCCTCGGCCATGGCGGCTCCTTGTCCCTCGTCCATTGTGTCCACGTCGTCGGGTCGGACGCGCACGGCGATGCCCTCCGACACCGTCGGCAGGTACTGCCGGGCGGTCCCGTCCGGGCTGTGCTGGCCGCCCGGCCGGCAGCAGGAGGCGGCGGCGGTGACGAGTGCCTCGATGGCCCGCGCGCGCCGAGTCGCGCGGCGAGTTCGGCCTCGGTACCGGGCCCACAGCGCCTCACGGATGCTGGCTGCTGACCGAGAGGACCTCGCCCGTCAGGTACGAGGAGTAGCCGCTGGCGAGGAAGACGATCACGTTGGCCACCTCCCACGGCTCGGCGTGGCGTCCGAACGCCTCGCGGGCGGTCAGCTCCCGGAGCAGTTCGGGGGTGGTGACCTTCGCCAGGTGCGGGTGCATGGCCAGGCTCGGGGAGACGGCGTTGACCCGGACCCCGTACTCGGCGGCCTCCAGTGCGGCGCAGCGGGTGAGCGCCATGACGCCGGCCTTGGCGGCGGCGTAGTGTGCCTGGCCTTTCTGGGCGCGCCAGCCGATCACCGAGGCGTTGTTGACGACCACGCCCCCGGTGCCCGCGGCCTTCATCCGGCGCAGCGCGGCGCGGGTGCAGCGGAAGGTGCCGTTGAGGGTGACGTCGAGGACCTTGTCCCACTGCTCGTCGGCCATGTCGACCAGGTCGGCGGTGCCGCCGAGACCGGCGTTGTTGACGACGACGTCGAGGCGTCCGTGCCGTTCCTCGACCAGGTCGAACAGCGCGGCGACCTGGGCCTCGTCGGTGACGTCGCAGGGCAGGGCCGCGACCCGGTGCGCGCCGAACTCGGCGGCCAGCTCGGCCTCGGACTCCTTCAGCCTGCGGGCGTGGGCGTCCGAGACGACGACGCGGGCGCCCTCCTCGAGCAGCCGCCGGGCGGTCGCGCCGCCGATACCGGCGCCCGCGGCGGCGGTGACGACGGCGCCTCGGCCGGCGAGCAGACCGTGGCCGGGGACATAGGAGGGAGTCGTGCTCATGGGCGGGCCTCCTCGGGACTCACGGGCGGACCTGCTGGGCGCTCACGGGCGGCTCGGGACGATCTCGCCGGCGGGCGGCCCGACTTGCCGATCTCTGGCAGTCCCGGCTTCTCGACGGCCGAGGGCCCGTACGTTAACCTACCAAACACTTGTTAGGGAAGGAGGGCGGATGTCCACTGCCCGCACCGCGCCGACGGCCCCGGTCCGCCACGAACGCACCGGCCCCGTCGCCGTGGTGACCGTGGACCGGCCCGCGTACCGCAACGCCGGGAACGCCCGGAACACCGGGAACACCCAGAACGCCCGGACCGCCGCGATGACGTACGCCCTTGCCGAGGCCCGCCGCCGGGCGGCCGGTGACGACCGGGTCAAGGTCGCCGTGCCGGCCGGAGGGGGCGCCGCGTGCGGGCCGCACCACCCGGCGCACGCGCACAACGCCGAGTCGGCCGCCGACGCGCTGGGCGGCATGGGCATCCGCGTGACGAAGGCGGCGGGATCCTGATGGACCTCGCCTTCTCCCCCGCGGACGACGCCTTCCGGGCCGAAGCCCGCGCCTGGCTCACCGCCCACGTACCCACCGCTCCCCTGCCCTCCCTGGAGACGAAGGACGGCTTCGCGGCCCACCGCGCCTGGGAGCGGGCCCTGTTCGCGGACCGCTGGTCGGTGGTCTCCTGGCCGGTGGAGTACGGCGGCCGGGGCGCCTCGGTCCTCCAGTGGCTGATCTTCGAGGAGGAGTACTACGCCGCCGGCGCCCCGGGCCGGGTCAGCCAGAACGGCATCAGTCTGCTCGCCCCCACCCTCTTCGAGCACGGCACCGACGAGCAGCGCGCCCGCGTCCTGCCCGCCATGGCCTCGGGCGAGGTCATCTGGGCCCAGGCGTGGTCCGAGCCGGAGTCCGGCTCGGACCTGGCGAGCCTGCGCTCCACCGCCGTACGGACCGACGGGGGGTGGCGGCTGAGCGGCCAGAAGACCTGGTCGTCCCGGGCGGCCTTCGCCGACCGCGCCTTCGGCCTGTTCCGCAGCGGCCCGGACGCGGACAAGCCGCACCAGCGTCTGACCTACCTGATGTTCCCGCTGGACGCGGAGGGGGTGACCGTACGGCCCATCGGTCGACTCGACGGCAAGCCCGCCTTCGCCGAAGTGTTCCTCGACGACGTCTTCGTGCCCGACCGGGACGTGATCGGCGCACCGGGACAGGGCTGGCGCGTCGCGATGAGCACGACGGGCAACGAGCGCGGCCTGACCCTGCGCAGCCCCGGCCGGTTCACCGCCGCCGCCGGCCGGCTGACCGAGCTGTGGCGCGAGCGGGCCGACCCGTCCGACACCGCCCTGCGCGACCGGGTCGCCGACGCGGTCATCGGCGCCCGCGCCTACCGCCTGTACACCTACGCCAACGCCTCGCGCATCGCCGCCGGAGGATCGCTCGGCGCCGAGTCCAGCCTCAACAAGGTGTTCTGGTCCGAACTGGACATCGCTCTGCACGAGACCGCCCTGGACGTGCTCGGCCCGTACGGCGAGCTGTCCGACGAGGCCACCGAGGCTCCGGCGCAGGGTAGTTGGGCCGAGGGGCACACGTTCTCGCTCGCGGGCCCGATCTACGCCGGCACCAACGAGATCCAGCGGGACATCATCGCCGAGCGGCTGCTCGGCCTGCCGAAGGGACGCCGGTGATGCGCTTCCTCCTGGACGACGCACACCGGGAGTTCGCCCGCTCGCTGGACGGGATGCTCACGGCGGCCGGCACGCCCGGTGTGGTGCGGGCCTGGTCGCGCGGGGACCACGCACCCGGCCGCGCGCTCTGGTCCCGGCTCGCGGAGGCGGGTGTCTTCGCGCTCGCCGTACCGGAACGGCACGAGGGCCTCGGCCCGCTGCCGGTCGAACTGGCCGTCACCTTCACCGAGCTGGGCCGCCACGCCGTCCCCGGCCCACTGGTCGAAGCAGTGGCGGCGGCCGCTCTCCTCGGCTTCCTCGACCGCCGCGGCGAGGATCCGACGGCGACCGCGTGGCTGCCCCGGATCGCCTCCGGCAAGGCGGTTCTCTCCCTGTGCGTACCGGCCGCGGGCGGCCCGTACGCCCTGGACCCGGACGCCGCCGACGCGGTGCTCGTCGTGGCCGACGACACCCTGCGTCTGGCCGAGAGCACCGGCCCCGTCCAGCCGTCCGCCGACCCGGCACGCCGACTGGCCCGCCCCCTCGGCGGAGCCGTCCTCGCGCGGGGGCCGGCGGTGGTGGCCGCCGCCGCGTACGCCGCCGACATCGCGGCCCTGGCCACCGCCGCCCAGTGCCTCGGCCTCGGACGCGCCCTGCTCGACCGGACCGTGGCCTACGTCAAGCAGCGCACCCAGTTCGGGGTCCCCGTCGGCTCCTTCCAGGCGGTCAAGCACCGTCTGGCCGACACCCTCATCGCCCTGGAGTTCGCCCAGCCTCTGCTGCATTCGGCCGCCCTGGCCCTGGCGCGGGAGACGGCAGCGCACGTCTCGGCGGCGAGCGGTGGCGCGGCGGGCGGTGGCGCGGCGGGCGGTGACGCGGCGGGCGGTGACGCGGTCCGGGCCGGCGATCCGGTGTCCACCGCCCACGAGATCGCCGCGGCGAAGGCCGCGGCGGGCGAAGCCGCGTACGGCGCCGCCCGCACCGCCCTGCAGTTGCACGGCGCCGTCGGCTACACGGAGGAACTCGACCTGTCCCTGTGGATCCGCAAGGCACGCCCCCTGCGCGACGCCTGGGGCACCCCCACCACCTGCCGCGCCCGCATCCTGCCCCCCTGAACCCCGCCGCCCGCACCGCCCTGCAACCACGGGTTCTCGTCAGTCCGCAATGGACGGTCGGCAGCGTCAGACGGCCGGGCGCTTCTCATGCCACCTTGATGACAACCTTGCCCGAGGTGTGACCGTTCTCGACGGTGGCGAGGGCGGCCGGGGCGTCGGAGAGCGGATGGACCGCGGTGATTACGGGTGCGAGGAGCCCGTCGAGGGCCAGTCGGGCCGACCGCTCCAGGCTCTCGCGGTCGACGCGACGCTCGACGAAACGCCCACCGAGATCGGGCACAGACATATCACCCACAGCGATGACGTTGCGGGGATCCCGGGCCAGCGGAGCGACCGTCCGCAGCGAGGTACCGCCGGCCAGGTCGACGATCCCGTCGAAGCCGTCCGGAGCCAGCTCGCGTGCCGCGGCGGCGACGTCCTCGGCGGTGTAGTCGATGAACTGCACCCCGATGGCCTCGGCGTGCTCGCGTTTGGCGGTACTTCCGGTGCCGATCACACGCAGCTCGCGCCCGACAGCCAGCCGGGCGACGGCGAGGCCGACCCCGCCCCCGACTCCGTTGACCAGGACCGTGGCACCGGCCGGGAGGCCGAGCTGGTCGAGCACGTCCACCGCGGTCGTCCCGGCCACTGGCAGCGTTGCCGCCACGGTCGCGGACAGGCCCTCCGGAATGCGCGCGGTGTTCGGCGCGGACAGCACCGTCGTCTCGGCGTAGGTGCCGCCACCGGTGAGTGCGAAGCCGAAGACCGCGTCACCCACCTCAAGCCCGTTGACGTCCTCGCCCCGGGCGAGAACGGTTCCGGCTGCCTCCATGCCCAGCACGCGGGGAAACGGACGCCCGCCGTCGAGCCCGTCGACCAGACCCGAGCGCAGAAGGTGGTCCAGGGGATTCACGCCGGCGACGTCGACCCGGATCAACACCTCACCGCGACCGGGGACGGGATCGGGACGATCGAAGAACTCCTGCACCTCGGGCCCGCCATACCTGCCGAAACCCCACGCCTGCCCCATCTTCCGCCGCCTCTCGTCTGACCGACCCGGTGATTCCGGGCTTCGTCGCCATCCTCACCTCTGACATTGATGTGAGGGGCAACCGGCTGAGATGCAGATCACAGCATCAGGCCGACCGCGCCACCGGTTCCGGGGCCGTGGACAGCTCCGCCCGGTGTCGGCTGTTGGCCCTGATCAGCACGTCGAGTGCATCCCGGGTCTCGATCAGGTGCGCGATGTCGGCGTCGATCCGGTCGCGCTCGCGCATCATCGCCGTGAACGTCTCCTCGGCGACGCCCAGGTCACCCGGGACGTCCACACACGGCAGCACAGTCGCGATCACCCTGCTGGACATACCCGCGTCGAACAACTGCCGGATGAGCGACACGCGCTGGACCGCACCATCGGAATAGTGACGCTGCCCCGCGTCGGAGCGTGAGCTGGTCAGCAGGCCCTGCTCTTCGTAGTACCGCAGTGAGCGCGGACTCACGCCCGTGCGCTTGGACAACTCGCCTATCCGCATCCCTGAAAGCCTACGCCCGCGTGCTCCAGGTTCAGACCGCCGTCGAGTCATGGACGCTCGCGGACGACCCCCACGGCCGCAGAGTTGTCCTCCCAGTCCCACGACTGAGCACGTTCGTCTGTACACGCCTGAGCACATTTCTCGGTACGCCGACAACGTCGTCGTCGGCATGGAAACGGAAGATCGCCAGCACATCGGCGATCGGCCAGACCCGCAGGTCCGGGCACTCGGCATCCGCCGCACGGGGCAGCACGGCCCCGCCCGGGGCACCGGAAGCACCGTCTCTCCCTCGGAGTACTGGTAGTCCAGCCCTTCTCCGCGACAAGGCCGAGGACCGCCTGCCAGTCCTCCACCGAGGCATTCGGGACACGCACGTCCGGCAACGACACCCACCGCCACCGACAGCGCCACGGCACCGGCACCGGTCTCCGCCTGGCCGTCAGCACGCACTGGCCGGCCGCGGTCGCGGTTCATGGGCGGCGGTATCGCGTACGACCGGTCGTCCCGACCGGCGCGCACGGGGGCGCCGGTCGGGTGATGCTGGGGAACGGACAGGTCTGCGAGGAAGCGCAGGAGGCTCGGCCGGTGATAGCCGTCAACCCGATGGACAGCGCCTCGGTGCTGGCCGCCTTCGGCGCGCTGGGCGTCCTGGTGGTGATCTTCGCCGAGTCGGGTCTGCTGGTCGTCGGCTTCTTCCTGCCCGGCGACACGCTGCTCTTCCCGGCCGGGGTGCTGTGCGCCGGCAGCGCCCACCAGCCGCCGCGGCTGGCGCTGTGGCAGGTGCTGGTGTGCGCGGCCGTCGGGGCGGTGGCGGGCGCTCAGGTGGGGTATCTGATCGGGCGGCACGGCGGACGGGCGCTGCTGGCGCGTACCTCCAGCCGGCGGGTGAAGGACGCGGCGGGGCGGGCGGAGGGGCTGCTGGCCCGCTACGGCCACGGCAAGGCGCTGGTGATCGGCCGGTTCGTGCCACTGCTGCGGTCGGTCCTGCATCCGGTGGCCGGCGTCCTGGGCGTGCCCGCGCGGACCTTCACGCTCTGGCAGGCCGTCGGCGGTGTGCTGTGGTCGCAGACGCTGGTCCTCGCCGGGTACACCCTGGGCGCCTCCGTCCCGCACATCGACGACTATCTGCTGCCGCTGGTGGCCCTGGTCGTCGTCCTGTCGCTGCTGCCGCTGCTGCCGGAGGCCCGCCGCGCCCGCCGGGAGCGGCGGGACTCCTCGGACTGACCTGGTGCCGCGTCACAGATGAGCCGCCCGGTGCGGCCCCCCGCCGGGCCCTTCTGGTACACCGGCGGCGTCAACGGGTCCGGGGCACTGGCTCTCGGGGCGGCCGCGACCGCCTCCGCGCTGTGCGTCGGCACCGTCTACACCGGCCCCCTGGCCGCCGCCCTGGGCGGCATCGGCCTGGCCCTGCCGCCCGGGCTGGCGGTGGCCTCGGGCGTGTACGCCCTGCTGATGCGGCGCATCCCGGTCACCGGCTGAGCTCGTTTCACACCGGCCCGGCACCCGGTCCGAGGGCGATCCGGACCGAGCCGGTCAGCACGGGACGCGGCCCTTGCGGCGCTTGCGGTTGCGGTGAGGAAGTGGGGCTCTGCCCGGCCGGGAACCCACGGACGCATGGGCCCATCCTCTCCGCCGAACGGCGTACACCGGACTACTCTGACTCCTCGTCCGCCGCAGCCGACGAACAGCGGAGCCTCCTCATGCCCGTACGCCGTGTCGTGCCCAACATCCAGTCGGCCGCCGTGCCGGAGAGCGCGGAGTTCTACGGCGTCCTGGGTCTGGAGGAGGTCATGGACCACGGCTGGATCAGGACGCTCGCCGCCGCCGGGAACCCGGGCGTCCAGCTGAGTGTCATGAGCGAGGATCCGACCGCCCCCGTGGTCCCGGACCTGAGCATCGAGGTCGAGGACGTCGACGCGGCGTACGCGGCCATGCGGGAGCGCGGCGCGCAGATCGTGCACCCGCTGACCGACGAGGAGTGGGGCGTACGGCGGTTCTTCGTCCGGGACCCGAACGGCCGGGTGGTCAACGTGCTCAGCCATCGCTGAACGGCGCCCTGTGGACGCCCTCCTGAGTGTCCGTGAGACTGGAACGGATCGGAGCCCCGGCCGTCCAGGAGGGTGACATGGACGAGGAGACCCCGCGCGTCGAACTCACCCCGCGGGCCGCGGAGCTGGTGCGCCGCCTGCGCACCGCACACGGCCCGCTGATGTTCCACCA
The DNA here is from genome assembly GCF_044546845.1 of Streptomyces sp. NPDC053076. Lineage (NCBI taxonomy): Bacteria > Bacillati > Actinomycetota > Actinomycetes > Kitasatosporales > Streptomycetaceae > Streptomyces > Streptomyces sp. NPDC053076. Next base: position 310,267 of record NZ_JBITZL010000008.1, read on the forward strand.
GTCCGGCGGCTGCTGCGACGGCAGCGCCCCCATGTGCTACCCGGACGGCGAGTTCCGCACCGGCGGCTCGGACGTACTGCTGGCGGAGCTGGCGGTGGAGGGCGTGCCGGAGCCCGTCACGTTCTGGATGTCGCGCAGCCAGTACCAGGTGTGGAGCCACACCCGGCTCATCGTGGACGTCGTACCGGGACGGGGCAGCGGCTTCTCCCTGGAGGCACCCGACGGGGTGCGTTTTCTCACCCGTTCTCGCGTCATCGACGCCTAGTCCGCCCTCCGGCCCTCTGAGTCTGGTGCACTGCCCCTGCATCTAGGGACAGTTGACGAGACGTCAGGGGAAACGGTGACCAGACGCGGCAGACGTACGACGACGGGCAGAGCGGTACTCACGGTTGTCACGGCGTTCGGTGTGCTGTCCGGCACGGCCCTGGCGGGTGCGGCACCGGCCGGTGCCGCACCGGCGGGCACGCGGATCGCACCGGGCGTCACCTACCGGCAGTTCGACATCGAAGCGGCGGCGGGGACCGCCCACGCCCACCTGCTCACGGTGGACCTGGCCGATCCGCACGTCCGCGTGGACCTGCTCCACCCGGGCGTGGTGGCGGCCCGGGCGACCGTCTCCCGGCTGGCGGACTCGGCCGGGGCGGTCGCCGGGGTGAACGGTGACTTCTTCAACATCACCGAGACGCAGCACCCGGGCGTGGAGGCCACCGGCGCGGCCGTCGGACCGGCCGTGGCGGCCGGGCAGGCGCTCAAGGCGGCGGTGCCGAAAGGTCAGCGGTTCGGGCCCGCGCTGCCCCCGGGCACGAACACCCTGGACGTGTTGGGGGTGGGCAGTGACCGGCGGGCCCGCCTGGACCGCCTCTCCCTCACCGGCGCGGTCGGTACACCGGAGGGCCGGCTGCCGCTCAAGGGCCTCAACCAGTACGCGCTGCCGGTGAACTCGGTCGGCGCCTTCACCGCCCGCTGGGGCAACGCCTCCCGGGTGCGTGCCGTCTGCGGCACCGACACCCAGCGGTCGGCGCCGTGCAGCAGCGACACCTACGAGGTGAAGGTGCGCGGCGGCCGGGTGGCCTCCGTCTCCGACGCCCCGGGCAGCGGGACGATCCCCGCCGACACCACGGTCCTCGTGGGCCGCGAGGACGGCGCGCGGCAGCTGCGCAAGCTGTCGGTCGGCGACCCGGTGGACGTCACGCACTCCCTGGTGGCGGCCTCGTCCGGGGAGCCGTTCACGTTCGCGATCGGCGGTTTCCCGGTGCTGCGCGGCGGCGCCCCGCTGTCCGGCCTGGACGACGTCACCTCGGCCGTGCGCACGGTCGTGGGCGTCAAGGACGACGGCCGACGGCTGCTGCTCCTGGCACTGGACGGCGCCTCGGACTACCGCTCCGGCCTGACCGTCGCGGAGGAGGCGGACACCATGCGGTCGCTGGGTGCCTCCGACGCCTTCAACCTCGACGGCGGCGGCTCCACGGAGATGGTCACGCGCGACACGGGCGACACCGCCGTGACCGTGCGCAACCACCCCAGCGGCGGCGCCGAGCGTCCGGTGCCCAACGGCATCGGCGTCTTCTCGGCCGGGTGAGCGCCGGGACGAGCGACGGGCCGGCCGCCCGGACGAGCCACGCGTGAGCGCCTGACGGGATCAGGGCCGCAGGCTGCTCACCAGGTCGGCGGTCGCGGTGAGCCCGCTGTGGATGGTGGGCGCCATGCTCGTGCTGGCCAGATAGAAGCCGAGCAGCAGACAGACCAGGGCATGGGAGATCTTCAGCGAGCAGTTGCGAATGAAGATCACGGCCAGGATCAGAAGCAACAGCACCACAGAGATGGAAATCGCCATCGGGAACCTCCTCCGCCACGCCCCATGTGCGGCGTTCGGCCGCAAGTGTGGCGTAGCGGAGGCTTCGTCCGGGCGGCTGACATGTCCTCCGATCGTGTGGTGTTACCCGGAGGGGTGGGCGTCGAGGAAGGTCTCCAGGCCGGCGAGGTCGTCGGTGTTGAGGCAGTCGACCCCGGCGTCGAGCAGCTCCGTCCACAGTGCGTCCCGGGCCGGGCCCGCGGTGTCGGGGGTGGCCCAGAACCGGATGTGCTGCCCGCGCGCGTGGGCGGCGCGGGTGATGCCGCGCAGCTTCTGCCGTTCGGCGTCCGGGAAGGGCCCCTCGCCCGTCCAGGTGAAGTTCTGCGTCCAGTTGTCGCTGATCAACGAGATGAAGGAGGCCGGGGCCGGGGTGCCGAGGTCGCTGAGCCGGCCGTCGTAGAAGGCGCGGCGCTCGGTCTGCGCCTCCATGGGGGTACGGGCCGCCCGGTCGCCGGAGACGACCGCGGTGACCGGGCCGGCATGGACGCGGCCGTGCGCGTACCGGGTGAAGAGGTGCGCGTGGCGGCGTAGCCGGCGGTCGAGTTCGAGGTAGGTCGAGGAGCCCTCGGTCTTGATGTCGATGAGGAGCCGCAGCGGCCTGCGCCAACCTCGGTAGACCGCACCGTGGTTGGCCTGGACGCGGGCGGCGAGCGGTTCGAGGTAGAGCGATTCGAGGGTGCGGGACGGGTCCAGCTCGGAGGGGTCGTGACCGACGAGGAGCTGGTCACCGACGAGGAAGATGTCGGCTTCGACGCTGCCGAAGCGGTGGCCGAGGGCGTCGAACAGGGGCCGCTGGTGGTCGTAGTCGTTGTGGGCGTGGGCGTGCCACAGCGGGCGCGGGTGGCGCGTGCGCTCCCCGGCCTGCGCCGGGCTCGCGGGCACGGCGACCGTGCCCGCGAGGGCGGCGCCGAAGGTGGTGAGGGCTCTGCGACGGGTGCTGAGGGCCATGCGCTGCCTCCCTTGAGGGGCCGGATGGGACCGAAGGGAGTATGCGTTCGACGCACGCCCGACAGGCCCCATCCGGAAGGGAGTTCGCACTCTGTTCATGTGTGGTCGCCGGACCGGGCAGCCACTCCCCAGGCGCGGGGAACCGCGCGCCCGGCCCGCACCCGACCCGCACCGGCATCGGTCGCCAGGGACCGGTGAAGACCGGGACCCGGCCCTCGCTCGACCGCACCGGCGTCCGTCGTCAGGGGCCCTGAAGACCGACCAGTTCGGCCAGCGCCGAGCGATGCGCGCCTGCCGTGCCGTAGGCGATCGAGTCGGCCTTGGCCCGCTTCAGATACAGGTGGACGGGGTGTTCCCAGGTCATGCCGATCCCGCCGTGCAGTTGCAGGGCCTCCTCGGTGGCGTGGACGGCGACGGGCGCCGCATATGCCTGTGCGACGGCCACCGAGACGTCGGTGTCCTCGCCGGAGGCCAGTGCGTCGGCGGCGGCCCGGGCGGCGGCCCGGAGGTGGACGACCTCCAGCCACAGCTGGGCGAGCCGGTGCTTGAGCGCCTGGAAACCGCCGACCGGCCGGTTGAACTGCTTGCGCTCCTTCAGGTACCGGACCGTCTCGGTCAGCGCCCAGTCGGCCACACCGAGCTGCTCGGAGGCGAGCAGTCCGGCGGCGGCACGCAGGGCACGGTGTACGGCGGGTTGGGCATCGCCCAGCCGGCGACCGCCGCGCACGCCGTCGAGGGCGACGCGAGCAAGCGGCCGGGTGAGGTCCAGGGACACCTGCGGGGTGATCGTCGCCGCGGAGGCGGGCACCGCGTACAGACCGCCGTCGTCGGCGGGCACCAGCAGCACATCGGCGATCACCGCGTCCGCGATGCCGGTCAGCTCGCCGTGCAGCGCGCCGTCCTCGACCCGTACGGCCGGACAGCCGGCCCCCGGGGCGGTGTGCAGTCCGACGGCGAGTACACCGATCGCCGTCGCCGAGGCCAGTTCGGCGAGCAGGTCGTCGGCTCCGCACTCCAGCAGGGCCTCGGTGGCGACGACGGCACTCGACAGGTAGGGCACGGGCGCCACCGCGCGGCCGAGCTCCTCCAGGACGACGGCGGCCTCTCGATGCGTGGCGCCCTGGCCGCCCAGTTCCTCGGGCACCAGCAGACCGGCCAGCCCCATGCCGCCGGCGAGCGACTTCCACAGCGGCACGTCGTGCGGCGCGTCCGACTCGGTGCGGGTGATGACGTCGGCCGGGGCGCAGTGGTCCGTGAGCAGGTCGCGCACGGCGGCCCGCAGCGCCTCTTCCTCCTCGGAGTACAGGAGATCTGTCATCGGGCCAGGTCCTTCCAGGCGACGTCCTTGTCGGTGCGCGGCTCGGCGGGCAGGCCCAGCACGCGCTCGGCGACGATGTTCAGCAGCACCTCGCTGGTACCGCCCTCGATGCTGTTGCCCTTGGAGCGCAGATAGCGGTAACCGGCGTCCCGGCCGGTGAAGTCGACGAGTTCGGGTCGGCGCATGGTCCAGTCGTCGTACGACAGGCCCTCCTCGCCGCGGAGTTCCACCTCCAGGCCGCTGATCTCCTGGTTGAGGCGGGCGAAGGCGAGCTTCATGCCGGAGCCCTCGGGGCCGGGCTGTCCGGCGACGAGCTGCTGGCGCAGCCGCTCGCCGGTGAACCGGGCCACCTCCGCCTCGACCCACAGCTTCAGCAGCCGCTGGTGCAGCTCGTGGGTGCGCAGTTCGGGGCGTTCGCGCCAGGTCTCCGCGACCGGCCCGATCATGCCGCCCTCACGGGGCAGGGCCATGCCGCCGATGGAGACCCGCTCGTTCATCAGCGTGGTCTGGGCGACCCGCCAGCCGTCGCCGACGTCGCCGAGGCGGCGGCTGTCGGGGATGCGGACATCGGTGAGGAAGACCTCGTTGAACTCCGCCTCGCCGGTGATCTGACGCAGCGGCCGGACGTCGACACCGGGGTCGGCCATGTCGCAGACGAAGTAGGTGATGCCGGCGTGCTTGGGCACGTCCGGGTCGGTGCGGGCGATGAGAATGGCCCAGCGGGCGACGTGCGCGCTGGAGGTCCACACCTTCTGCCCGTTGACCACCCAGCCGTCGCCCTCCCGGACCGCGCGGGTGCCGAGCGCGGCCAGGTCGGAGCCGGCACCGGGCTCGCTGAACAGCTGGCACCAGACTTCCTCACCGGTCCACAGGGGCCGCAGGAAGCGCCGCTTCTGCTCCTCGGTGCCGTACTTGAGGATCGTCGGCGCGGCCATGCCGAGGCCGATGCCGATACGCCGGGGGTCGTTGTCGGGGGCGCCCGCGGCCTGCAGTTCGGCGTCCACGACGGCCTGGAGGGAGCGCGGGACGCCCAGTCCGCCGAGGCCCTCCGGGTAGTGCACCCAGGCGAGCCCGGCGTCGAAGCGGGCGCGGAGGAAGTCCAGGCGGTCGGTGCTCGCCGGTGGGTGCGCGGCGAGCAACTCCCTGGTACGGCCGAGCAGTTCTACGGCGTCGGTCATGCTGCCTCCTCCATCACCACGGCGATCCGGCCGGTGGACCGGCCGTCCGCCACCCGCTGCACGGCCGCCGCGGCCTCACTCATCGGGACCCGCTCGCTGATCAGCGGCTTGATCGCGCCGCGGGCGGCCAGCTCGGTGAGCTGCTCGTGGCAGTGCTGGACCAGCTTGGGGTTCTTGGTGTTGTACAGGCCCCAGTGCAGGCCGAGGATCGAGTAGTTCTTCACCAGGGCGTGGTTGAGGGCGGGGCTCGGGATGGTGCCGCTGGCGAAACCGACGACCACGATCCGGCCCTCGAAGGCGACCAGCTTGGCGGACTGCGCGTAGGCCCCGCCGCCGACGGGGTCGTAGATCACGTCGGCGCCCCGGCCACCGGTGGCCTCCTTCACGGCGGTGACGACGTCCTCGGCACGCCGGTCGACCACTACGTCACAGCCCAGCTCCCGGGCGACGGCGGCCTTGTCGGCGCCGCCCACGACACCGATCACGGTGGCGCCGGCCGCCTTGCCGAGCTGCACGGCGGCGCTGCCCACGCCCCCGGCGGCGGCGTGCACGAGCAGGGTCTCCCCCGCCTCCAGGTGGGCGCGGCGGTGCAGACCGAACCAGCCGGTCTGGTAGCCGATGTGCAGCGCGGCGGCTTCGGCGTCGTCCAGTGACCCGGGCGCGGGGAGCAGGGCGCGGGCGTCGGCGAGGACGTACTCGGCGAATCCGCCGTACGGCAGCGCCGGGTTGGCGATCACCCGGCGGCCGTCCTCGGTCTCGCCGCAGATCTCCACGCCGGGCGTGAAGGGCAGCGGCGGGCGCACCTGGTACTGGCCCCGGCACAGCAGGGCGTCCGGGAAGTTGACGTTGGCGGCGCGCACCCGCAGCAGCACCTGGCCGTCACCGGGGGTGGGACGCTCCACCTCCGCCAGGCGCATCACCTCGCTCGGCTCGCCGTTCTCGTGCACTTGCCATGCCTGCATGCGGGGCCTCCACGGGACTGCTTCGTCTGACCGGGTCGGACCGCATACTAAGCGGTCGCTTGCCGATCAGGGAACAGGGGGAACCGCCCGGGCACGCGTCGCGTGGGTCACTTCCGGGGCGCCGGCCGTGCCCGTACATGCATCCGCTCCCCCTGCGGCCCGAACAGGCTGAGGAACTCCACCGGCCCCTCGCCCGTCGACCCGAACCAGTGCGGCACCCGCGTGTCGAACTCGGCGGCCTCCCCCGCCGCCAGCACGACGTCGTGCTCGCCGAGGACCAGACGCAGCCGGCCCGAGAGGACGTAGAGCCACTCGTAGCCCTCGTGGGTCCGCGGGTCGGGGTCCTGCTTGCGCTGCGGTTCGAGCACCTTGTAAGCCTGCAGGCCACCGGGCTGGCGGGTCAGCGGCCAGTGGGTGCGCCCGCCCCGGACGATCGGCTTGGACCGCACCCGCGGGTCCCCGACCGGGGGCGCTCCGACCAGCTCGTCCAGCGGCACCTGGTGCGCCTGGGCGATCGGCAGCAGCAGTTCGAGGCTGGGCTTGCGCAGGCCGGACTCCAGCCGGGAGAGCGTGCTCACGGAGATGCCGGTGGCCTCGGACAGCGCGGCCAGGGTCACCTCCCGCTCCTTGCGGATGCGGCGCAGCCTCGGACCCACTTCGGTCAGTACGTCGTCTGTGCTCATGGCCACCATTGCAGGAACGGCAAACCTGTTTGTCAATCCGGTGGTATCGAGCGACCGTCGCGCCCTCCCCGGGCAGACATGACGGCCGCCCTGACCGTGTGGCCAGGGCGCGCTCCTCGACCAGGTGCTCGCGGGTGCTGTTCATCCGGCTGCCGGGCGTTCCCGCTCCCCTTGCCGGCCCCGGACCATGCCCGGGACCGGCGAGGCCGGAGAGCCGTTCGGCGGGGCTCGCCGGGCGCTCGGCTAAGGACGGACGTAGGGGCGGGTCATGATCTCCATGTTGTGGCCGTCCGGGTCGTCGAAGTACGCCCCGCGACCGCCGAACAGGCGATTGATCCGCCCGGGTTCGGTGTGGCTGGGGTCGGCGTAGTAGGTGACCCCGAGCGCTGCCAGACGGGCGATCATGCTGTCGAACCGCTCGTCCGGCACGAGGAAGGCGTAGTGCTGCGACTGGATCGGCTCGTCCCGCTTCTCGTAGTAGTCGAGCGTCACGCCGTTGCCGAGGTCCACGGGGAGGAACGGCCCGAACGGAGCGCCGACCTCCAGCCCCAGTATCACGGCCATGAACTCGGCCGACAGCTGTCGGTCCCTGGCGTAGACGGCGGTGTGGTTCAACTGGACGGAGGCCGTCGGCAGCTCTGCTTCGTACGGGTGCTGCTGTTCGTTCGGCATGTGTGGTGTGTCTCTCCGGGTCTTGGGATCCGCTGGGACGGGCGCCGCATGCGGGCGCCGGGCAGAAGGACTCGGAGGTGCGGCGGGGCTCGGGCCCGCCTCGCGCTCACGCCGAGGCCGGGAAGCTCACTCGTGTATGGCCCATGGCCGACCCGGCAGTCACCCGACCGACTTTAGTGATCATCACGGGCTGAGGCAACGCCGACCCCCGGCCGTCCCTCGGCCGACCCTCAGCCGACCCTCGGCCGACCGCAGCACGCTCCGGGCACGCGGGGAACTGCGCGAACGGCCACGACGCGGCGGCGGGATGCCCCCTGGCGGCACGAGGAACTGCGCGACCGGCCACCACGCGACCGCGGGACACCCCCTGGCGGCGCGGGGAACTGCGCGACCGGCCACGGCGCGGCGGCGAGGGACGGCGCCCCCTGGGGAACCGCGCATCCCGCGGAGCGCTGAGGCACCATGACTGCATGCTGCTGACCCGGTTGGCCGAGGTGTCCCGGGAGGTCGCCGCGACGGCGGCGCGGTCCCGCAAGACCGCGCTGCTCGCGGAGCTGTTCCGGGATGCCGAGGCGGACGACGTCCCGATCGTCATCCCCTACCTGGCCGGCCGGCTGCCGCAGGGCCGGCTCGGGGTCGGCTGGAAGGTGCTCGGCCGCCCGGTGCCGCCCGCCGCCGGGCCCGCTCTCACGGTCCGGGAGGTCGACGCCCGGCTCACCGAGCTGGGCAAGGTGTCCGGCCCGGGCTCCCAGGCGGAGCGGACCCGGATCGTCGGCGAGCTGATGGGCGCGGCCACCGAGGAGGAGCAGCGCTTCCTGCTCGGCCTGCTCACCGGTGAGGTGCGCCAGGGCGCCCTGGACGCGGTCGCGGTGGAGGGCCTCGCCCAGGCGACCGGCGCGGACCCGGCGGGGGTGCGGCGGGCCGTGATGCTCGCCGGGTCGCTGCAGACGGTGGCCCAGGCCCTGCTCGGCGAGGGGCCCGCCGCACTTGAGCGGTTCCGGCTCACCGTGGGCCGCCCGGTGCTGCCGATGCTGGCGCACAGCGCGTCCTCGGTCGCCGAGGCCGTCGAGAAGCTGGGCGCCTGCGTGGTGGAGGAGAAGCTGGACGGCATCCGGGTCCAGGTGCACCGGGAGGGCGACACGGTCCGGGTGCACACCCGCACCCTGGACGACATCACCGACCGGCTGCCCGAAGTGACCGCCGCCGCAATGGAGTTGAGGGGTGATCGGTTCATCCTGGACGGCGAGGTGATCTCCTTCGACGCGGCGGGCCGGCCCCGGTCCTTCCAGGAGACGGCGGGCCGGGTCGGCTCGCGCACGGACGTGGCGAAGGCCGCCGAGGGCACTCCGGTCTCCCCCGTGTTCTTCGACGCCCTCTCGGTCGACGGCCGCGACCTGCTCGACCTGCCGTTCGCCGAGCGGCACGCGGAGCTGGCCCGGCTGGTGCCCGAGCCGATGCGGGTCCGGCGCACGGCGGTCTCGGGACCGGACGACCTGCCGGCTGCGGAACGGTTCCTCGCCGACACCCTGTCCCGCGGTCACGAGGGCGTGGTGGTCAAGGCGCTCGACGCGGCCTACAGCGCGGGCCGGCGGGGCGCCGCCTGGCTCAAGGTCAAGCCCGTCCACACCCTCGACCTGGTGGTGCTGGCCGCCGAGTGGGGGCACGGCCGCCGCACCGGCAGGCTGTCCAACCTCCACCTGGGCGCCCGCACCCCGGACGGCACCTTCGCCATGCTCGGCAAGACCTTCAAGGGCATGACGGACGCGATGCTCGCCTGGCAGACCGAGCGGCTCCAGGAACTGGCGGTCGAGGACCACGGCTGGGGAATCCGGGTCCGCCCCGAGCTCGTCGTCGAGATTGCCTACGACGGCCTTCAGCGCTCCTCGCGCTACCCGGCGGGCGTCACCCTCCGGTTCGCCCGCGTGATCCGCTACCGCGAGGACAAGCGCCCCGAGGAGGCCGATACCGTGGAGACCCTGCTGGCAGCCCACCCGGAGGTCAGGCCGTGATGGTGCGCACGACGAAGCGCAGTGCGGGACTGTTGCTGTTCCGGCGCACCGACGAGGGGCTGGAGGTGTTGCTCGGCCATATGGGCGGCCCCTTCTTCGCGAAGAAGGACGCGGGGGCCTGGACCGTACCGAAGGGCGAGTACGAGGCGGACGAGCCGGCCTGGGAGGCGGCCCGGCGGGAGTTCCAGGAGGAACTGGGGCTGGCGCCGCCGGACGGCGAGGCCGTACCGCTCGGCGAGGTCGTGCAGTCCAACGGCAAGATCGTCACGGCGTGGGCGGTGGAGGCGGACCTCGACCCGGAGACGATCGAGCCGGGCACCTTCACCATGGAGTGGCCGCCGCGGTCCGGCCGGACGCAGGAGTTCCCGGAGCTGGACCGGGTGGCGTGGCTCGGACTGGACCGGGCCCGTGCGGTGATCATCACGGCGCAGGCCGCGTTTCTCGACCGGCTGGCGGAGCACTCGGGCTGAACCGGGGCCTTTCGCGTTGCGACGGACACGGTCGCGCGCGAAGGTCGAGACAAGCCCGCTCCCAGGGAGGTCAGCCATGCCCATCGCGACGGTGAACCCGGCGAACGGCGAGACGCTCAAGACGTACGAGCCCATGGGCGAGGAGGAGCTGGAACGCCGGCTCCAGCTCGCCGAGGCCACCTTCCGCACGTACCGGACGACCTCGTTCGCCGACCGCGCCCGCTTGCTGAACAAGGCCGCCGACCTGCTGGAGGAGGACCAGCGGGAGATCGGCCGGGTCATGACCACCGAGATGGGCAAGCCGGTCAAACAGGCCCGCGCGGAGGCCGCCAAGTGCGCCAAGGCGATGCGCTGGTACGCGGAGCGCGCCGAGGGCCTGCTCGCCGACGAGGAGCCGCCCGAATCGGACGTGACGGACTCCGGCGCCTCCCGGGTGCGGGTACGGTACCGCCCGCTCGGCCCGGTCCTCGCGGTGATGCCCTGGAACTTCCCCCTCTGGCAGGTGATCCGGTTCGCCGCACCCGCCCTGATGGCCGGTAACGTCGGCCTGCTCAAGCACGCCTCCAACGTCCCCCAGACCGCCCTGTACCTGGAGGATCTCTTCCACCGGGCGGGTTTCCCTGAGGGCTGCTTCCAGACGCTGCTGATCGGCTCCGGCGCGGTGGACGACATCCTGCGCGACGAACGCGTGAAGGCCGCCACCCTGACCGGCAGCGAGCCCGCGGGGCGGGCGGTCGCCGCCACCTCCGGGGAGATGATCAAGAAGACGGTTCTGGAGCTGGGCGGCAGCGACCCCTACGTCGTCATGCCCTCCGCCGACCTGGACCGCGCGGCAGAGGTGGCGGTGACCGCGCGCGTGCAGAACAACGGGCAGTCCTGCATCGCCGCCAAGCGGTTCATCGTGCACACCGGCGTCTACGACGTCTTCGCCGAGAAGTTCGTCGCGGCCATGAAGGCTCTCAGGCTCGGCGACCCGCTGGCGGAGGACACCGAGGTCGGGCCGCTCGCCAGCGAGCAGGGCAGGAAGGACCTGGAGGAGCTGGTCGACGACGCCAGGCGGAGCGGGGCACAGGTGCTGTGCGGCGGGGAGCGTCCCGACGGACCCGGCTGGTACTACCCGCCGACCGTCCTGGCCGGCATCACCCGGGAGATGCGCATCCATCGCGAGGAGGCGTTCGGTCCGGTCGCCACGCTGTACCGGGCGGACGACCTGGACGAGGCGGTGCTGATCGCCAACGACACGCCGTTCGGGCTGAGTTCGAACGTGTGGACGCGGGACGAGAACGAGGTGGAGCGGTTCGCGCGGGACCTGGAGGCCGGTTCCGTGTACGTCAACGGCATGACCGCCTCCCATCCGGCGTTCCCGTTCGGCGGCGTGAAGCGCTCGGGGTACGGGCGTGAGCTGTCCGGGCACGGAATCAGGGAGTTCTGCAACATCACCACGGTTTGGCAGGGTGCGTGAGCGCTGCGCGGCTACCATCCCGTTTTGTGAACCGCGAAGTGACCCTGCCTCTGATCGTCGACGACCGCGGTGCCTTGCAGGTGGCGGCGGCCGACGTGAGTAAGTTGTTGCGGACCGTCGGTGCGCGGTGGCTGCATCTTGTCGAGGCCGGGGAGCAGGCACTGGACGAGGACACGGTCGCCGCTTTGACCATCGAGCTGGCGAAGCTGGCGGACCGCATCGACGTGGCGTGCATCGCGCACAGCAGCGGGGCGCCGTAGGGCACGGCTGGGGCGCGGGTCGCAGTGCGGCCCTGAACATCGCCTCGTACGCCTGGCGCAGTCCGCCGTGCGCCACGGGCCGGGCCCACGGCCAGCGCACCGGCGTCCAGGGCCCTTGGCACCGCCCCCGTCACCCGGGCGGCCGGATCCGGTGCCGGCTCCGCGGGACATCGAAGAAATCGCCGCACCGGTCGGCCGCCGGGGCCGCGGGCGCGTGCCCGGACGGCGTTCCCCAGCGGCTCTTCGGCCATAACAGCGGTCATGGCGTTTTCCCTCGTCCGGCCGCAGAAATCCGCGTCCGAGCCTGACGCCGGGTCCCCGATTCGGAGTAACCCAGCGCGAGATCGTCGCCCTCCCGGGTGACGGTGGGTGGAGCACCCCTAGGGGTGGCCCCACCTTCTGACCGGTGGGCGGAGGTCTTCCGGAACACGGAAAGCAGGGACGGTTCATGGCGACTTTGTGCAGGCCCACGGTGTCGGTCCCGGAGTACGTGATCACCATGGAGGAGACGCTGGAGCTGGCACGCTCCCACCACGCGGACCACCCCCAATTGCCACTGGCCCTCAGGCTGATCGAGAACACCGGCGTCAGGACGAGACACATCGTCCAGCCCATCGAGGAGACCCTCAAGCACCCTGGCTTCGAGGACCGCAACAAGCTCTACGAGGCCGAGGCCAAGGCCCGGGTACCCGCGGTGATCCAGCGCGCGCTGGACGACGCGGAGCTGCTCACCAGCGACATCGACGTGATCATCTACGTGTCGTGCACGGGCTTCATGATGCCCTCGCTCACGGCGTGGCTGATCAACGAGATGGACTTCGACAGCACCACCCGCCAGCTCCCCATCGCGCAGCTGGGCTGCGCGGCCGGCGGCGCGGCGATCAACCGGGCGCACGACTTCTGCTCGGCCTACCCGAACGCCAACGCCCTGATCGTGGCCTGCGAGTTCTGCTCGCTGTGCTACCAGCCCACCGACCTCGGCGTCGGCTCGCTGCTGTCCAACGGCCTGTTCGGTGACGGCATCGCCGCCGCCGTGGTGCGCGGACAGGGCGGCAGGGGCGTCCGCCTGGAGCGCAACGGCTCGTACCTGATCCCGAAGACCGAGGACTGGATCGCGTACGACGTGCGGGCGACCGGCTTCCACTTCCTGCTGGACAAGCGGGTGCCCGCGACCATGGAGCCGCTCGCCCCCGCGCTGAAGGACCTGGCCGGCACGCACGGCTGGGACGCGTCCGACCTGGACTTCTACATCATCCACGCGGGCGGTCCCCGAATACTCGACGACCTCAGCACGTTCCTCCAGGTCGACCCGCACGCGTTCCGGTTCAGCCGGGCCACGCTGACCGAGTACGGCAACATCGCCAGCGCGGTCGTCCTGGACGCGCTGCGCCGGCTGTTCGACGAGGGCGGGGCCGAGGAACGGGCGCGCGGACTGCTCGCCGGGTTCGGCCCCGGCATCACCGCCGAGATGACGGTGGGCCGCTGGGTCAACGGAGACGGAGCCGCTGGATGACCGGCGAGACGACGCTCACCGAGGTGCGGCCCCCGGTACGGCACTGGCCGGTGCTCGACCTGCCGGGGTCGCAGTTCGACCCCGTGCTGGCCGAGCTGATGGCCGAGGGCCCGGTGACCCGCATCCAGCTGCCCCACGGCGAGGGCTGGGCGTGGCTGGTCACCCGGTACGACGATGTGCGCAGGGTGGCCAACGACCCCCGCTTCAGCCGTGAGGCGGTCATGGACAAGCAGGTCACCCGGCTGGCCCCGCACTTCATCCCGGACCGGGGCGCGGTCGGCTTCCTCGATCCGCCCGACCACACCCGGCTGCGCCGCGCGGTGGCCGCCGCGTTCACCGCGAAGGGGGTGGAGCGGGTGCGGGAGAAGGCCCGCGCCATGCTGGACGAGCTGGTCGACGAGCTCTTGCGGGGCGGGCCGCCCGCGGATCTCGCCAGTGCGGTGCTCAGCCCGTTCCCGATCGCGGTGATCTGCGAGGTGATGGGCGTCCCGGCCGGTGACCGGCACAGCATGCACCTCTGGACCCAGCTGATCCTGTCCTCCTCGCACGGCAAGGAGGTCAGCGAGCGGGCGAAACGGGAGATGGCCGCGTACTTCTCCGACCTGATCGGGCTGCGCGAGAACAGCACCGGCGAGGACGTCACCTCGCTGCTGGGCGCCGCGCTGGGCCGGGGCGAGGTCTCCCTGGAGCAGGCCGTCGGCCTGGCCGTCCTCCTCCAGATCGGCGGCGAGGCGGTCACCGCCAACAGCGGGCAGCTGTTCTACCTGCTGCTGACCCGCCCCGACCTGGTGGACCGGCTGCGCGCGGAGCCGGAGATCCGGCCCCGGGCGATCGACGAACTGCTGCGCTACATCCCGCACCGCAACGCGGTCGGGCTGTCCCGCATCGCCCTGGAGGACGTCGAGATCGGCGGGGTCCGCATCCGCGCGGGCGACCCGGTCTACATCTCCTACCTGGCCGCCAACCGCGACCCGGACGTCTTTTCCGACCCGGAGACCATCGACTTCTCCCGCAGCCCGAACCCGCACCTGGCGTTCGGCTTCGGTCCCCACTACTGCCCCGGCGGCATCCTGGCGCGGCTGGAGGAGGAACTCCTGACGGACGCCCTGCTGGACCGGGTGCCGGGGCTGAGACTCGCCGTACCTCCGGATCAGGTCTTCTTCAGGAAGGGCGCCTTGATCCGGGGCCCCGAAGCCCTTCCGGTGGCGTGGTGAGCGGCCCATGACGACGACCGAGGGACTGTATGTGCCGCCGGGTCACGGCCGCGTCGTCGAGACGCCGGCCCAGCGGGTGACGTTCAAGGTCACCGGCACCCACTCGCGGATGGCCTCCACCTTCGAGGTGGAGGTCCCGCCGGGCTTCGACGTGGGCGCCCATGTGCACACGCGCAGCGAGGAGCTGTTCTACGTCCTCGACGGCGAGCTGGACGTGCTCGCCTTCGAGCCGCGCATCCGCACGCCCGACAACTGGCAGAAGTGGGAGTCGAGTTCGGGCAACCGGGTGGTGCGGGCGACGCCGGGCACGGTCATCGTCGTACCACCGGGCTGCCCGCACGCCTTCTCGAACCCCACGGACACCCCGGCCAAGATGTTCTTCCAGGCGAGTCCGCCGCCGGATCACGAACTGTACTTCGAGGAGTTGCTGGAGATCCTGGGCAGCGGGGGGCCGCCGGACCAGGAGGCGATCGAGGCGCTGCGGGCCAAGTACGACATCGAGCAGCTCACTCCCCTCAGGCACCGGTGAGCGTGCCGGACCGAGGGGCGCGGGGCGCCGCGCGGCCGGTCACGACGAGCCGGCGGCCCGCGTCGCGCCCGCACCTGCACGGCACTAGCGGATCGGCATCCCGGCCAGGGTCCGCGCGATGACCAGCCGCTGGATCTCGCTCGTGCCCTCGAAGATCGTGTAGATCGCGCTGTCCCGGTGCATCCGCTCGACCGGGTACTCGCGGGTGTACCCGTTGCCGCCCAGGATCTGAATCGCCTGCGCGGTCACCTTCTTCGCGGTCTCGCTGGCGAACAGCTTCGACATCGACCCCTCGGCCGCGGTGAACGGCCTGCCGTTCACGGCCATCCACGACGCACGCCAGACGAGGAGGCGGGCGGCGTCGATCTGCGTGCGCATGTCCGCGAGCTGGAAGGCCACGCCCTGGTTGTCGATGATGGGCCGCCCGAACTGTTCGCGGGTCATGGCGTAGTCGAGGGCGACCTCGTAGGCGGCCCGGGCGGTGCCGACCGCCATGGCTCCGACGGCGGGCCGGCTCGCCTCGAACGTGGCCATGGCCGCGTTCTTCACCCTCTCCCCGCCGGATGCCTTGGCCCTCTCCCGGGCCCGGGCGAGCCGCTCGTCCAGCTTCTCCTTGCCGCCGAGCAGGCAGGAGCCGGGCACCCGGACGTTGTCGAGGATGACCTCGGCGGTGTGCGAGGCGCGGATGCCGTGCTTCTTGAACTTCTGCCCCTGGGACAGACCGGCCGTGCCGGCCGGCACGATGAAGGAGGCGTGGCCCTTGGATCCCAGGGCCGGGTCGACGACGGCGACGACGACGTGGACGTTGGCTATGCCGCCGTTGGTCGCCCAGGTCTTCGTGCCGTTGATCACCCACTCGTCCTTGGCCTCGTCGTACACGGCACGCGTGCGCATGGAGGCGACGTCGGAGCCGGCGTCGGGCTCGGAGGAGCAGAACGCGGCGACCTTGACGTCGTTCTGGTCGCCGTACATCTGCGGGATCCAGGTGCCGATCTGCTCCTCCGTGCCGTTGGCGAGGACGCCCACGGCCGCGAGACCGGTGCCGACGATGGACAGGGCGATGCCCGCGTCGCCCCAGAACAGCTCCTCCATGGCCATCGGGATGCCCAGGCCGGTGGGGTCGAAGTACTGCTGCGCGTAGAAGTCCAGGGAGTAGATGCCGACCTTCGCGGCCTCCTGGATCACCGGCCAGGGGGTCTCCTCGCGCTCGTCCCACTCGGCCGCCGCGGGGCGGATCACCTCCGCGGCGAAGCCATGGAGCCAGTCTTTGACTTCCTTCTGTTCGTCGTTCAGCTCCATGGTGAACTCGGCCATGTCCCCTCCAGCGGCGGTACGGTGTTACTAGCGGTAACCCGAGTGTGTTACTCACCGGTAGGAAAAGTCAACCGTTGATGACGCCTCGGCATCCCGTTCGATGCCGGGAGCCCGGTCAGTGTTACTTTGCGCAGGCGTCACCGAATCAGCACGGGTGGGGAGAGCACATGGACACCACACAGCGGACCGATCAGCAGCGGTCCGCCGACCGCCGACGGCGCGAGCTGCTGGAGGCCGCCGACCGGGTGGTGCTGCGCGACGGCCCGCAGGCGTCGATGAACGCGATCGCGGCGGAGGCGGGTATCACGAAGCCGATCCTGTACCGGCACTTCGGCGACAAGGGCGGCCTTTACGCGGCCTTGGCCAAACGGCACACCGACGCCCTGCTGGACTCGCTGCGGGCCGCGCTGGACGCTCCGGCCGACCGGCGGGAGCGGGTCGAGTCCACCCTGGACACCTATCTCGCCGCGATCGAGGCCCGGCCCCAGGTGTACCGGTTCCTCATGCACCCGGCGGAGGGGAGCCAGGGCGGCGACCACGGTTTCGACGTCGGCAAGCACAGCGCCCCACTGCTGCGCCGGATGGGCGAGGAACTGGCCCAGGTCATCGAGGAGCGGGTGGACCTCGGCCCGGAGAGTCAGCGGCTCGCCCGGGTGTGGGGGCACGGGATCGTCGGGATGATGCATGCCGCCGGTGACTGGTGGCTCGGCGAACGCCCCTGCTCGCGCGCCGAGTTGGTGCGGTCCCTCGCCGATCTGCTGTGGGGCCGGCTCGCGGCCGCGGGGGACAGGATGGGCGGTCCGGGGTTCTGACGGTCGCCTGTCAGCCGGGGGTGCGCGGGAGTCGGTCGCGCGGTTCCCCGTGCCCCTGGGCCGGACCACCCACCCGATGCCACGGCGCCCGCTCGACCTGCCTGCGCAGTCTGCGCCCGCGCCAGCCCGTCAGGCGGTCCGCGTACACGCGGCCCTCCAGGTGGTCGCACTCGTGCTGCAGGCACCTGGCGAAGAACCCCGTGCCGTGCACGGTGACCGGCTCCCCCGTCACCGTGCGGCCCTCGACCACCGCGTGGTCGTAGCGCTCGGTCCCCGCCTCCAGGCCCGGCAGGGACAGACAGCCCTCCGGACCCCGGATCACCACGCCGTCCGCCGTCACCAGTCGCGGGTTCACCACGTGCCCGAGATGACGCACATCCTCATCATCCGGACAGTCATAGACGAACACCCGCAAACCGACCCCGATCTGGTTCGCGGCCAGGCCCACCCCCTGGGCCGCGTACATCGTGGCGAACAAGTCCTCCACGAGGGCCGCCAGGTCGGGGCCGAAGTCGGTGACGTCCCGGCACGGTTCGCGCAATGCCGCGTCGCCGAGCAGGGTGAGAGGCCGGACGCGCCCGCGGGCGCCCGGAATGGAACCGTGTCGCATGGCGGCAAGGGTACGGTTCGTTCAGCCCATGCCCGCCGCTCAAGGCGTGGGCCGGGATTCGGGTGTGCGAATGGATCTCGATAGGCTGAGGTTCACACCACGCTGCCGGATGGCCCCAGGCGCGGCGCGTACGCAAGGAGGATCGAGAACTGATGGCAGGCAACTCGGACCCGCTCTCGCCGCGGGCCAAGCTGGCCGTGACCGCGGGCAAGGCGGTCGCTGCGGCATCGCGCGCCGCAGGACGCGGCAGCGGGTCGGTGATCGGTGGCCGGGTCGCTCTGAGACTCGACCCCGACCTGCTCGGGCGGCTCGCCCACAACCTGGACGTCGTCCTGGTGTCCGCCACCAACGGCAAGACCACGACCACCCGGCTCATCGCGGAGGCGCTGCGCGCCGCGGGCCCGGTCGTGTCGAACGCGCTCGGCGCCAACATGCCGGCCGGCATCACGTCCGCGCTCGCGGGCGGCTCGGAGTCGAAGTTCGGTGTCATCGAGGTCGACGAGAAGTACCTGGCCGGAGTGGCCCGGGACACCGACCCCAAGTGCATCGCCCTGCTGAACCTCTCCCGCGACCAGCTGGACCGCGCCGCCGAGACCCGGATGCTCGCCGAGAACTGGCGCGAGGGCCTGGCCGGCACCAAGGCCGTCATCGTCGCCAACTGCGACGACCCGCTGGTCGTCTGGGCCGCGTCCTCCTCCCCGAATGTGATCTGGGTCGCGGCCGGGCAGATGTGGAAGGACGACGCCTGGTCCTGCCCGTCGTGCGGCGGTGTGATGCAGCGCCCCGGCGACGACTGGTTCTGCGGTGAGTGCGGCTTCCGCCGGCCCACGCCGACCTGGGCCCTGTCCGGCGATCACGTACTCGACCCGCACGGGTCCGCCTGGCCGATCCACCTCCAGCTGCCGGGCCGCGCCAACAAGGCGAACGCGGCCAGCTCCGCGGCCGTCGCCGCCGTCTTCGGCGTGCCGCCGCAGGTCGCCCTGGAGCGGATGTACGCGGTGCAGGCGGTGGCCGGCCGGTACGACGTCGTCCAGTTCCAGAACCGCGACCTGCGGCTGCTGCTGGCCAAGAACCCGGCCGGCTGGCTCGAGACGTTCTCCCTGATCGACCCGCCGCCCGCCCCCGTGATCCTGTCCGTGAACGCCCGCGGGGCCGACGGCACCGACACCTCCTGGCTGTGGGACGTCGACTACACCCGGCTGACCGGCCACCCGATCTTCGTGATCGGCGACCGGAAGCTGGACCTCGCCGTCCGCCTGGAGGTCGCGAACCAGCACTTCCAGGTCTGCGAGAACCTCGACCAGGCCGTGCAGATGTGCCCGCCGGGCCGGATCGAGGTCATCGCGAACTACACCGCGTTCCAGGACCTGCGCCGCCGCGTCGGCAACTGATCTTCGAAGGGCGATCTCTCATGAGCGACAACCAACTGCGGCTGGTGTGGATCTACCCGGACCTGCTGAGCACCTACGGCGACCAGGGCAACGCCCTCGTCGTGGAGCGGCGGGCCCGGCAGCGCGGCCTGGACGTGGCCCGGCTCGACGTGCGCAGCGACCAGCCGATCCCGACGTCCGGCGACATCTACCTGATCGGCGGCGGCGAGGACCGCCCGCAGCGGCTCGCGGCCGAGCGGCTGCGCCGCGACGGACATCTGCAGCGGGCGGTGGAGAACGGGGCGATCGTCTTCTCCGTCTGCGCCGGCTACCAGATCCTCGGCCACGAGTTCATCAACGACCTGGGCCAGCGCGAACCGGGCCTCGGCCTGCTCGACGTGGTGTCGGTGCGCGGCGAGGGCGAGCGGTGCGTCGGTGACGTGCTGGGCGACATCGACCCGCAGCTGGGCCTGCCCCAGCTGACCGGTTTCGAGAACCACCAGGGCGTCACCCATCTCGGCCCCGCGGCCCGCCCCTTCGCCCGAACGGTGATCGGCAAGGGCAACGGCACCGGGGACGGCACGGAGGGCGCGTACAACGGGACCGTCTTCGGCACGTACATGCACGGGCCGGTCCTCGCCCGCAATCCGCTGATCGCCGACCTGCTGCTGAAGCTGGCGCTCGACGTCAACGCGCTGCCGCCGATCGACGACCGCTGGTACGAGGCACTGCGCAACGAGCGCATTGCCGCCGCCCAGCAGCCAGCGTGACCGGCTGAGAAGGGTCGCACGGCAGCCCGCGTGGCCGGCTGAGAAGGGTCGCACGGCAGCCCGCGTAACCAGCCGAGAAGGGTGGCACGGCAGCCCGCTCGACCGTCCCTTCGACGGGATCTCGACACGGTCCGGCGGATTCCCCGGCGGGCCCGCCTGACGGGCCGTCCGCTCACATGTGCGGACGCGTCCAGCAGGCGGACGCCCGCTACGGAGCCACCCCCTCACGCCGGTAGGGTGGCCGGGAATCCGCCGGACAACGTGGTCCGGTCTACCCGGCCCACGTTGAGAAGGTATTTCGGGCTATGCGCATTGGTGTCCTCACGTCCGGCGGCGACTGCCCCGGCCTGAACGCCGTCATCCGGTCCGTCGTGCACCGTGCCGTCGCCGACCACGGCGACGAGGTCATCGGTTTCCGGGACGGCTGGAAGGGCCTGCTGGAGGGCGACTGCCTGAAGCTCGACCTCGACGCCGTGGGCGGCATCCTGGCCCGCGGCGGCACCATCCTCGGCTCCTCCCGGGTCCGCCCGGAGCATCTGCGGGACGGAGTGGAGCGGGCCAGGGGCCATGTCGCGGAACTGGGTCTCGACGCGATCATCCCGATCGGCGGCGAGGGCACGCTCAAGGCGGCCCGGCTGCTGTCGGACAACGGGCTGCCCATCGTCGGCGTCCCCAAGACCATCGACAACGACATCGCCGTCACGGACGTCACCTTCGGCTTCGACACCGCGGTGACCGTGGCGACCGAGGCCCTGGACCGGCTGAAGACCACCGCCGAGTCCCACCAGCGCGTGCTGATCGTGGAGGTCATGGGCCGGCACACCGGCTGGATCGCGCTGCACTCCGGCATGGCGGCCGGCGCCCACGCCGTCGTCGTACCCGAGCGGCCCTTCGACATCGATGAGTTGACGAAGAAGGTCGGCGAACGGTTCGAGGCCGGCAAGCGGTTCGCGATCGTCGTCGCGGCCGAAGGGGCCAAGCCGCGCCCCGGCTCCATGGAGTTCGACGAGGGCGGCAAGGACATCTACGGCCACGAGCGCTTCGCGGGCATCGCGCGGCAGCTGTCGATCGAGCTGGAGCAGCGGCTCGGCAAGGAGGCCCGGCCGGTGATCCTCGGGCATGTGCAGCGGGGCGGCACCCCGACGGCGTACGACCGGGTGCTGGCGACCCGCTTCGGGTGGCACGCGGTGGAAGCCGTGCACCGGGGCGAGTTCGGCATGATGACGGCGCTGCGCGGGACGGACATCATCATGGTCTCCCTGGCGGAGGCGGTGGAGACGCTCAAGACGGTTCCCGACCAGCGGTACGACGAGGCGGAGTGCGTTCTCTGAGGTTCCGGTGGTCTGCCGGGTGCGGGTCGTGTGTGGCTTGTCGCGCGGTTCCCCGCGCCCCTTTCGGGGCGCGTCGCACCGGACCCCGGTCACCGGGGTGACCGGCGGCGGCTCTACTCTGGGGGGCGGACAGAATCGCACAACCCCCACGAAACAGGAGCCGGCGGATGGATCACAGCGGGCACGGCATGACCATGGATCTGCCGCCGTTCACGCTGGCGCGAGGGCTCGAGTGGTCGGCGGACCCGTTCTTTCTCATCGCCTGCCTGGCCGGACTGGGCCTGTACGGCTGTGGAGTGCTGCGGCTGCGGCGGCGCGGAGACGCCTGGCCGGTGAACCGTACGGTGCTGTACGTCGTCGGGGTGCTCACCATCGCGCTGGTGATGTGCACCAAGCTGAACGACTACGGCATGGTCATGTTCAGTGTGCACATGGTGCAGCACATGGTGATCAGCATGCTGTCGCCGATCCTGATCCTGCTCGGCGCCCCGGTCACGCTGGCACTGCGCGCGCTGCCGACCGCGGGCAAGGGCCGCAAGGGCCCCCGCGAGCTGCTGCTGATGCTGCTGCACAGCCGGTACATGCGGATCATCACCCACCCGGCGTTCACCATCCCGCTGTTCATCGCGAGCCTGTACGCCCTGTACTTCACGCCGCTGTTCGACCTCCTGATGGGCTCCAGGGCCGGGCACCTCGCGATGATGGTGCACTTCCTCGCGGTCGGTGTCGTGTTCTTCTGGCCGATCATCGGGCTCGACCCGGGTCCGCACCGGCCGGGTCATCTGATGCGGATGCTGGAGCTGTTCGCGGGCATGCCGTTCCACGCGTTCTTCGGGATCGCGCTGATGATGGCGTCGACGCCGATGGTGGAGACGTTCCAGAACCCTCCCGCCTCGCTCGGCATCGACGCGCTGTCGGACCAGAACGTGGCCGGCGGCATCGCCTGGGCGTTCAGCGAGATCCCCTCGGTGCTGGTGCTGATCGCCCTGCTGTTCCAGTGGTACGGCTCCGAGCAGCGACAGGCCAGGCGCACGGACCGGGCCGCCGACCGGGACGGTGACAAGGAGCTGGAGGCGTACAACGCCTATCTGGCCTCGCTGAACACGCGCGAGGGCTGAGCCGCCCTCCCCCCGCGGGCCGGAGCCGTTCGGGCTCCGGCCCGCAGCCATATCCCGTCCGGGCGGGAATCGGGGCACCATGGTCATGGACGGACCATGAGGAGGGTGCCGCGATGCCCGGTTCCACGAACGGTTCCACCAAGGCGATGGGGGCTCTCACGGTCGGCGGCCTGGTCGTCGTGACCGCCTACACGGTCGCGCTCGGCAGCAACGGCTGGTTGTGGTTCGGCTGGGTGGTGCTGGGGCTGCTGACACTCGCGCTGGTCGTCACCCAGTCGTGAGCCGCGGCGCGCGGGCGGGGGTGGTTACAGTGCCCGCATGAACAGCAGGACGCCCTCGTTCGACGAGCTGGACCGCCAGATCATCACCGCGCTCATGGGGAACGCCCGGACCAGCTTCGCCGAGATCGGTGCGGCGATCGGGCTGTCCGCCACGGCGGTCAAGCGACGCGTGGACCGGCTGCGGGAGACCGGGGTGATCACCGGGTTCACGGCGACGGTGAAGCCCTCGGCGCTCGGCTGGCGCACGGAGGCTTACGTCGAGGTGTACTGCGAGGGCGCGGCCCCGCCCCGGCGCCTGGCTGAGGTGGTCCGCAACCATCCGGAGATCGCGGCCGGCATGACGGTGACCGGTGGCGCCGACGCGCTGCTGCATGTGCGGGCCCGGGACGTGGAGCACTTCGAGGAGGTGCTGGAGCGGATCCGCGCCGAGCCGTTCATCCGGAAGACGATCAGCGTGCTGGTGTTGTCCCATCTGCTCCCGGAAAGCCCCGAAGCGGGCGCCACCCATGCCGCCCCGGAATGACCTGTGCGACACGCAGGAGTCGTGCGTCCTCATGGGCCACAACGCAGCGATGCTGCGCATCTACGCAGCTCTTTTCGCTTGTCGCGCGTCTGTCTCGCTTCCTACCGTAGTGTCCACCCCTCAGTGACACACAGGAAAGCGGAGGAAACCCTCTGTGTCCGAACGTCGTGTGCCGCGTTCCCGGCGTTTTCTCGTCTGCGAACCCAGACACTTCGCCGTCCAGTACGCGATCAACCCCTGGATGCATCCCGACCGACCCGTCGATGTGGACCTGGCCCAGGACCAGTGGCAGGCGCTGATCCGCGCCTACCGGTCCCACGGCCACACCGTCGACACCGTCGAGCCGGCTCCCGGCCTGCCGGACATGGTGTTCGCCGCCAACGCGGCGTTCGTCGTCGGCGGCCGGGTCTTCGGCTCCCTGTTCCACGCTCCGGAACGGCGCCCGGAGTCGGAGCACTACGACACCTGGTTCAAGACGGCGGGCTATGACGTGTACCGCCCCGAGTCGGTGACCGAGGGCGAGGGCGACCTGGTGTGGACGGGCCGTTACGTGCTCGCCGGCACCGGGTTCCGCACCACCCGCGAGGCGCACCGGGAGGCGCAGGAGTTCCTCGGTCATCCGGTGATCGGCCTGACGCTGGTGGACCCGTACTTCTACCACCTGGACACGGCGCTCTTCGTCCTCGACGACGACAACATCTGCTACTACCCGGAGGCGTTCTCGGCGGGCAGCCGGGAGGTGCTGCGGCGGCTGTACCCGGACGCGGTGCTCGCCACCCGGGAGGACGCGCTGGCCTTCGGCCTGAACTCCGTCTCCGACGGCCGGCACGTCTTCATCGCGCCCAAGGCCGAGGCGCTGGCCGGGCGCCTCGCCGACCACGGTTACATCCCCGTCCCCGTCGACCTGTCCGAGTTCCACAAGGCCGGCGGCGGCATCAAGTGCTGCACCCAGGAGATCCGCTGATGACCGCACCCGCGCGCACCCGTACGTCCGACGACCTGATCCGCGCGGAGGAGCCGGTTCTCGCGCACAACTACCACCCGTTGCCCGTGGTGGTGGCCCGGGCCGAGGGCACCTGGGTGGAGGACGTCGAGGGCAACCGCTACCTCGACATGCTGGCCGGCTACTCGGCCCTCAACTTCGGCCACCGGCACCCGGCGCTGATCGAGGCCGCCCACCGCCAGCTCGACCAGCTGACGCTGACCTCCCGCGCCTTCCACAACGACCGGCTCGCGGAGTTCGCCGAGCGGCTCACCGAGCTGACCGGCCTGGACATGGTGCTGCCGATGAACACCGGCGCGGAGGCGGTGGAGAGCGGCGTCAAGGTGGCCCGCAAGTGGGCCTACGACGTCAAGGGCGTCCCGGCCGGACAGGCGACCATCGTCGTCGCGGCGGAGAACTTCCACGGCCGTACGACCACCATCGTCAGCTTCTCCACGGACGAGACCGCCCGGAGCGGGTTCGGTCCCTTCACCCCCGGTTTCCGGATCGTGCCGTACAACGACCTGGCCGCGCTGGAGGCGGCGGTCGACGACACGACGGCGGCCGTGCTGATCGAACCCGTCCAGGGCGAGGCCGGGGTGATCATCCCGGACGACGGCTATCTCGCCGGGGTACGGGAGCTGACCCAGCGCAAGGGCTGCCTGTTCATCGCGGACGAGATCCAGTCGGGCCTCGGCCGCACGGGCCGCACCCTCGCCGTCGAGCACGAGGATGTCGTCCCGGACGTCGTGCTGCTCGGCAAGGCGCTGGGCGGCGGCATCGTGCCGGTGTCGGCGGTGGTGGCCCGGCGCGAGGTGCTGGGTGTGCTGCATCCGGGTGAGCACGGCTCGACGTTCGGCGGCAATCCGCTCGCCGCGGCGGTCGGCACGGCCGTGGTCGAGCTGCTGGAGACCGGTGAGTTCCAGCGCCGGGCGGCCGAGCTGGGGGTGATCCTGCGGGACGGGCTGAGCGAGCTGGTCGGCAGGGGCGTGGCCGGTTTCCGCGCGCGCGGACTCTGGGCCGGCGTGGACGTCGACCCTGCCCTCGGCACCGGCCGCGAGATCAGTGAGCGCCTGATGCGCGAGGGAATCCTGGTCAAGGACACCCACGGCTCCACGATCCGGCTGGCGCCGCCGCTGACCATCACGGCGGAGGAGCTGCGGTCGGCGCTCGCGGCCCTGGAGAAGGTACTGGCCTGAGGAACGGGCGGGCGGGGGGCCGGTGGCGCCACCGGTCCCCCGCCCGCCGTGCCGTCAGCTCGTGCCGAGGAGCTGCTTCATCTCCTTGATCTCGGCGTTCTGCGCGGTGACGATGCCGTCCGCCATGGCCTTGGCCGCACCGCTGCGGCCCTTGTCCTTCTCGGTGGTGGCCATCTCGACGGCGCCCCGGTGGTGCTGGACCATCAGCGACAGGAACCTGGTGTCGAAGTCCTTGCCGGTGGCCTTCTTCAGGGCGGTCATGTCGGCGTCGCTCATCATCCCGGACATCCCGGACATCCCGGCGTGACCCGTGTGGTCCATGCCGGCCATGGGCACCTGCGCGCCCCATGCCCTCAGCCAGCCGGTCATGGTGCGGATCTCCGGGCCCTGTGCCTTCTCGATGCGGGCGGCGAGGTCCTTCACCCGTGCCGACGAGGCCCGGCCGTCGGCGAGTTCGGCCATCTCCAGGGCCTGCTGGTGGTGGGGGATCATGCCCTGCGCGAAGGCGACGTCCTGGGTGTTGTGCGCGGCGCCCGACGCGCCGGGGGTGGCCGACGCGCCGGGGGTGGCCGACGCGCCGGGAGCGGCGGAGGAACCGTGGCCGGTGTGGCCCTCGCCGCCGTTGCCGCCGCAGGCGGCCAGGACGAGGGCGGTGGTCACGGCGACCGCGGCGAGGCCGGTACGGCGCGTCAGGATACGGCTGGTCATGCTGGGAACTCCTGCTGTTCTGTAGGGATTCAGGGCACGCGTGAGGACGGCCGCAGCGGGTGCTCGGCCGTCGGCGTCTCTAGATCCGCAGAAGCTGGAGTTCCGCCAGGGAGGGCGGTGCGCGGGCGCCGTCCGGTGCCGCGACCGCGCACGGGCGCGGGACGACCGACGGCACGGCGGCATCGGTCGCAGCGAGGCCGGGGGCGGGCAGCTGAGGCCCGCCGCTCACGGCGCCGGACGCGCAGGTGGGATCGGCGTGGTGCAACCGGCCGCCACCGCAGTGACCGTCCCCGCCGGGGCCGTCGTCCATGACACCGAGGGCGACCGCGCCGTGCCCGCTGCGGATGTGCTCGGCGTGTCCCGCCCCGCCGGGGGCGAGGGCGTGCATGCCCAGCAGCCCGATCAGCACCGCCAGTACGGACAGCACGCGGCACCGCCGGAGCGGTCGCCGAGGGTGCTGTCCCGAGCTGTGCACCGGGCCATCGTACGGGCGCGGGTGACGGCGGGCGCCCCGGACCCGTCGACGCGGGGTTGCCCGGCCGCCGGTTGGCGGAGCCGCGCGAGTACGACGACACGGCCGACGTCGTGCGGTGGCGGCTCCGACCTGCCCTGAGGACCGCCCTCCCGCGCAGCGGTGAAACGGCGGCTGCCCTGGTGCGTGCCCGGCGGACGCGTCACACCGCCGGGCCCGGGTACTGGCCCGGCGCAACCGGGCAGCAGATGATGACAGGGGCACGCGGGCCGGCAGTCCGGCCCGCGGGCCGGGAGCCGCCGGTCCGCAGCCGGCCTGACGGAGTGAGGGCGAGCCGTGTTCTACCACCTGCTCAAGTACGTGCTGCTGGGCCCCCTGCTCAGAGTGGTCTTCCGTCCCCGGATCGAAGGTCTGGAGCACGTGCCCGCCTCGGGTCCGGCGATCGTCGCCGGCAACCATCTGTCCTTCTCGGACCACTTCCTGATGCCGGCGATCCTGAAACGCCGCATCACCTTCCTCGCCAAGGCGGAGTACTTCACCGGCCCCGGGGTGAAGGGCCGGCTCACCGCGTTCTTCTTCCGCAGTGCCGGACAGATCCCGGTGGACCGCTCCGGCAAGGAGGCGGGTCAGGCGGCGATCCGCGAGGGCCTCGGGGTGCTGAGCAAGGGAGAGTTGCTCGGCATCTACCCGGAGGGCACGCGCTCGCACGACGGCCGGCTGTACAAGGGCAAGGTCGGGGTCGCCGTGATGGCGCTGACGGCCGGGGTACCGGTGGTGCCCTGCGCGATGATCGGCACGTTCGAGGCACAGCCGCCCGGCAAGGTCGTACCCAGGATCCGTCGGGTGAGCATCCGCTTCGGCGAGCCCCTCGACTTCTCCCGCTACGCCGGCATGGAGCACGAGAAGGCCGTGCTGCGAGCGGTCACCGACGAGATCATCTACGCCATCCTGTCGCTGTCCGGGCAGGAGTACGTCGACGAGTACGCGGGCGTCGTCAAGGAACGGCAGGCGGCCGAGCAGGGCGCGCGGGAGCGCAGGTTCCCGCGGGCACCGCTCGGCTGACCTCTGCCCTCGGCAGAAGGACCGTGGCACCGGCGGCCCGCCTGCCTAGGCTCGGAGCATGAAGCGGGCTGTGGTGATCGGGGCGAGCGGGCAGATCGGCCGTCCGGTGGTGGAGGCGCTGGCACGGGACGGCTGGGCGGTGACGGCCGCCTCGCGCGGTGGCGGCCGGGACGCGGCGTGGGACGAGGGTGTGCGCACGGTCAGGCTGGACCGGGCCGACGGCGCGGCCGTGGCCCGCGTGGTGGGTGACGGCTGCGACCTGCTGGTCGACATGGTCGCCTACGACGCCGGGCACGCGCGGCAGTCGACGGCTCTGGCGGACCGGATCGGCTCGGTGGTGGTGCTCTCCAGCGTGGCCGTGTACGAGGACGGCGCGGGGCGGGGGTTCGACACCCAGGGTGAGCCGGACGGCTTCCCGGTCTACCCGGTGCCCGTTGCCGAGACCCAGCCGACGGTCGCGCCGGGCACGGCGACCTACGCCACCCGCAAGGTGCAGATGGAGCGTGAACTCCTGGACGCCGAGGGCAGATTGCCGGTCACCGTGCTGCGGGCGAGTGCGGTGCACGGGCCGTACAGCCCGCTGCCGCGCGAGGCGTACTTCGTCAAGCGGAATCTGGACGGGCGCAGGCGGCGGGTGCTGGCGTACCGGGGGGAGAGCCGGTTCCATCCGTCGAGTGCCCGCAACATCGCCGAGCTGGTGCGGCTGGCGGCGGCCCGGCCGGGCTCCCGGGTGCTCAACGCCTGTGACGGGCAGGCTCCGACGGCCGCCGGGATCGGCGCCGCGATCGACGCCGTGATGGGGGTGGAGGCCGAGACCGCCTGCCTCGACGGTCCGCCGGCCGGCTCCGTGGGCCGGTCACCGTGGTCGGTGCCGCTGCCGGTGGTGTTCGACATGTCCGCCGCCGAACGGGAGTTGGGCTACCGGCCGGTGGTGTCGTACGCGGAGAGCCTGCCGGAGACGGTGGAGTGGCTCACCGGGGCGCTGCGCGGGCGGGACTGGCGGGCGTGCTTCCCGCTCCTCGCCCAGGTGTACCCGGATCTGTTCGACTACGCGGCGGAGGACGCCTGGCACACGGCGTAGGAGAGGGGCGGCCGGGTGGTCCGGCCGCCCCTCGTCACCGTGGCGGTGCGGTCAGGGCTTGGGCGTGGCGTGCGGGGTGCAGGTCACGTCCTTGCCGTCGAGCGTGCCGTCGATCAGGTAGGCGTCGACGCGCTCGTTGATGCACGGGTTGACCAGGCCGGTCACTCCGTGGGAGCCCGCGTCCCTCTCGGTGATCAGGCGGGAGCCCTTGAAGCGCTTGTGCAGCTCGACGGCGCCTTCGTAGGGGGTGGCGGCGTCACGGGTGGACTGCACGATCAGCACCCGCGGCAGGCCCTTGTGGGTCTTGACCTCGACCGGGGTGTGCTGCTTCGCGGGCCAGGTGGCGCAGGGCAGGTTCATCCAGGCGTTGGCCCAGGTCATGAACGGGTACTGCTGGTTGAGCCGGGTGTTGTCCCGGTCCCACTTCCGCCAGCTGGTGGGCCACTTGGCGTCGGCGCACTCGACGGCCGTGTAGACCGCGTTGCCGTTCTCCGAGGCGATGTTGCCGGCGGTGTCCGACAGGTCCGGGGAGGCGGCGTCGATCAGCGCCTGGGTGTCACCGGCGTAGTACTTGCTGAAGGCCGTGGCGACCGGCACCCACGCGGAGTCGTAGTACGGCGCGCTCTGGAAGAAGGAGATCAGCTCGGCCGGGCCGACGACCCCGCCGAGGGGGCTCTTCTTCGCGGTGGCACGCAGCCCGAGCCACTTGTCCTGGACGGCGGCGCGGGTGGTGCCGAGGTGGAAGGCGGCGTCGTTGGCGGCGACCCAGTCCTCCCAGTCCTTCCAGCGGCCCTCGAAGGCGATGTCCTGCTTCAGGTTGGCCTCGTACCAGATGTTCTCGCGGGCCGGGTCGACCACGCTGTCCACGACCATGCGGCGCAGGTGCCCCGGGAAGAGGGTGCCGTAGACGGCGCCGAGGTAGGTGCCGTAGGAGACGCCGAGGTAGTTGAGCTTCCTCTCGCCCAGCGCGGCGCGGATGACGTCCAGGTCGCGGGCGGTGTTCGGCGTGGTCATGTGCGGCAGCATGGCGGCGCTGCGCTCACCGCAGCCCTCCGCGTACTCGCGGGCCAGCTTGCGCTGGGCGGTCTTGTCGGCCGTGCTGTCCGGCACCGGGTCGGCCTTGGGCGCCTTCACGAACTCCTGCGGGTCGACGCAGGAGATGGGCGCCGAGTGGCCGACGCCGCGCGGATCGAATCCGACGAAGTCGTACGCCTTGGCGACGTTCGCCCAGACGGGGTTCTTGCCGGTGACCCGGGTCGGGAAGCGCAGGCCCGAGGCGCCGGGTCCGCCCGGGTTGTAGACGAGCGCGCCCTGACGTTCCTTCTTCGTGCCGGTGTTGCCGATGCGGTCCACGGCGAGCTTGATCTGCTTGCCGTACGGGTGGGCGTAGTCGAGCGGCACGCTGACCCAGCCGCACTGGATGGGCTTGGCCAGCCCCCAGTCGGCCGGGCAGTCCTGCCAGTGGATGCCGGCCCTGGCGGCCCGGGCGGCCGCTGTCGCGGCGCCCTTGGCCTCTCGGTCCGGACCGGGCCGGGAGGTGGCGCCGGCCATGGGCGCCGACACCGCCCCGGCGATCAGGGTGGCGGTGACGAGTACTCCGGCCGAACCGAGCGCCAGCAGGCTGCTCTTCGGTTTGTTCTCCCTCAAGTGGGCCCCTCCCCGAACCTCGCTGAGTTGTCAGACGGGGATCCTTCCGGCTGTGAGCCCGCTGAGAACAGGGGTTGCCACCCGAATTTACCAATCCGATAACCGGACGATCATGTCCCGCTGAGCGAATCACCCGCGCGTCGTGCCATGATGTGCCGCCCTGCGTCGGCGGCGGCATCGTGTGGAGTGCGCCCACACGGCACAGCCGCACCTGGACACGGCCCCCGCCCTTTCTCGGCGCTCAGCCGAGCCGGGTCAGCGCCTCGTCCAGCAGCCGCCGCAGCCGCAGGGCGTCCGGGGCGACGGCGCTGACGAGTACGGCGGGACCGGCGAGCGGAACCAGCGCGGCGCACTCCCCCAGCATCTCCGCGGCCGGCTGGTGTTCGACGAACTCCGGCTTGACGACCACCAGTTGCCCGACCGCCCGGTGGCCGGCGAGCACGGCCGGCCCGTCCCAGCCGCCAGGTGCGCCGGGCCCGCAGGCCAGCTCCTGGTCCAGCAGGGTGCGGTCGGCGGACCGTACGGTCAGCCGGCTGGTGAGCCGCCCGGGCTGCTCCCCGGACCGGCCCAGCACCTGCTCCTCGCGCAGCACGAGGCGGGCGCCGGCGCCCAGTTCGGCCCGGGTGGTGACACGCAGATCGCTGCCGTCGGCCGAGATCAACTGCTCGGGCAGCCAGCGCAGTTCGGCGCCGCCGGCGACCTCCAGCCGTACGTCGTAGCGGGCTTCTCCCTTGGCCTGCCCCGGTAGCGCGATGGTGGCGGCGGCCGACCCGACGTGCAGCCGGGCGCCCTCCTCCACCCGGGCTCCCAGCGTGAAGCGGTCGCCGCCGAGCGGGCCGCTCATCGCGCCGACGAGCATGACCTTCGCCTCGGATCCGCTCGACCGGGTGCGGCGCGGCGCCAGCGGGCCCTCGCCGTCCAGGACGGGCAGGGCCGTACCGCCGCGCCCGTCGGCGCGGGCCACGATCCGGGCGTTCGCCCGGACTCCGGTGAGGGTCATGCCGTCCACGCGGCGAGCCGCCCGCGCACCCACGCGGCCACGTCGGAGACCCCGGTCGTGCCGCGCAACGACTGGAACACTACGGGGAGTTCGGCACGCTGGGCCTTGGCGTCGGCGGCCATCCGGGCGAGGTCGGAGCCGACGTACGGGGCGAGGTCGGTCTTGTTGACGACGAGCAGGTCGGCGGTGGTGACACCGGGGCCGCCCTTGCGCGGGATGTCGTCACCGCCGGCGACGTCGATCACGAAGATCTGGGCATCCACGAGCCCCTTGGAGAAGGTGGCGGTGAGGTTGTCGCCGCCGGACTCGACAAGGATGAGGTCCAGCGGGCCGACCGCGTCCTCCAGGTCCTCGACGGCTTCGAGGTTGGCGGAGATGTCGTCGCGGATCGCGGTGTGCGGACAGGCGCCCGTCTCGACGGCGGTGATCCGCTCGGGCGGCAGCACGGCCTCCCGGAGCAGGAACTCGGCGTCCTCACGGGTGTAGATGTCGTTGGTGACGACCGCGAGGGAGAGCTGGTCGCGCAGCGCCCGGCAGAGGGCGGCGACGGTGGCGGTCTTGCCGGACCCGACGGGTCCGCCGAGCCCGACGCGCAGGGCCCGCCGGGTTCCGTCGGGACGGCGGGCGTCGGCACTGACGGCGGCGGGCCCGGGGTGGGTGTGGTCGAGGTGCATGTACGGCTCCAGTGTGAGTGGCCCGGGGCAACAGCCCGGCCGGGCGTCCGAGGACGAGGCCGATCAGGCCGACGGGGGGCCAGGGGGCGGCCGGCCCCCGGCGGGGTGAAGGGGCCGAGCCCCGGGACAACGGGACGGACAGGGGCGGCGGGGCCCCCGGACGACGGGACGGGTGGGGACGGCGGGCGGCGGGGCGCAGCCCTCGGACGACGGGACGGGTGGGGGCGGCGGGCGGCGGGGCGCAGCCCTCGGACGACGGGACGGGTGGGGGCGGCGGGCGGCGGGGCGCAGCCCTCGGACGACGGGACGGGTAGAGGCGGCGGGGCGCAGCCGCCGGGCGACGGGACGGATGGGGACGGCGGGGCGCGAGCCCCGGACGACGGGACGGGTCGAGGTGGGGCGGCGGCACCGCTCAGGATGCGAACAGCCGTACCGGCCAGGCCGCGTGCCACTCCGCACCGACCTCCAGCAGCGGCCCGGACGCCGCCGGCAGCGCGTCGACGCCCTCGGCGCGCACTCTGCGTGCCGCCGCCACGGCGCGGTCCGCCACGCGGTCCTGCTCCGGTGCCAGCCGGGCCATGACTCCGGTCGCGTCGAACGGGTTCAGGCTCAGCAACCGCACGGTGGCCGTCGCCGGCCCGCTCACGCTCTCGTACACCGCGCAGTGGGCCGCGTCCTCGGGCGCGAGTCCGGCCGCGCGAGCGGCGAGGCCGAGCACGACCGGCTGATGGGCGCCCTTGGGGAACACGCGGGCCACGGCGTCGAGTTCGTCCGACGGCCAGCTCGCCCGGGCGGCCCGCAGCAGCTGCCGGCCCAGGCGCCGCGCAGCGGTCCGCAGGGCCGGCGACGGGGTACGGGCGTCGGCCGCCGCGTCCAGCTCACCCGGGTCGGCGCCGAGGACGGCCGCCGCCGCGAGCGCGCCCGCGACCAGTCCGGCGGTGTGCAGCCGGCCCCGGCAGAACGCCTCCAGGCTCGCGGCGTCGGTGATGCGGCCCGCCTTGACGGCGGCCTCCGCCCCACCGGAGTGCGCGTGGCCTCCGGCGGGGAAGCGGCCGTCGGCCAGGACGAGCAGTGCTGCCCTTGACATGACACCGCCCTCAGAAGAGGAAGTAGCGTTGGGCCATGGGCAGGTCCGCGGCCGGGGCGGCCTCGACCAGTTCGCCGTCGATGTGCACGGCGAAGCTGTCGGGGTCGATCCGGACGTCCGGCCGGGCGTCGTTCTCGCGCATGTCGGCCTTGGTGACCGCGCGCGTGGACTCGATCGCCGCGAACCGCTTGCCGAGTCCCAGGCGCTCCGGCAGCCCGTCCTCCAACGCCAGCCGGCTCACGAAGTTGACCGAGTTGGCGGCCGGGGCGCGGCCGATCGCACCGTACATCGGGCGGGGCAGGATCGGCTGCGGGGTGGGGATGGAGGCGTTGGCGTCGCCCATCTGCGCGTAGGCGATCTGGCCGCCCTTGATGACGAGGAGCGGTTTGACCCCGAAGAACGCGGGCTCCCACAGCACCAAATCGGCGAGTTTGCCGGCCTCCACGGAGCCGGTCTCGGCGGCGAGGCCCTGGGCGAGCGCCGGGTTGATCGTGTACTTGGCGACATAGCGCCGGACGCGGTGGTTGTCGGCGCGGCCGTCGCCGGGCAGCGCGCCCCGCCGGCGCTTCATGACGTGGGCGGTCTGCCAGGTGCGCAGGACGACCTCGCCGACGCGGCCCATGGCCTGGGAGTCGGAGGAGATGATCGAGATCGCCCCGAGGTCGTGGAGGACGTCCTCCGCGCCGATGGTGGACGGCCGGATCCGGGACTCGGCGAACGCCAGGTCCTCGGGGACGGCGGGGTTCAGGTGGTGGCACACCATCAGCATGTCGAGGTGTTCCTCGGTCGTGTTGACGGTGAACGGCCGGGTCGGGTTGGTGGAGCTGGGCAGGACGTTGGCCTGCGAGACCACGGTCATGATGTCGGGTGCGTGGCCGCCGCCGGCCCCCTCGGTGTGGTACGAGTGGATGCCCCGGCCCGCGATGGCCGCGAGGGTGTCGCCGACGAAGCCCGCTTCGTTCAGGGTGTCGGTGTGGATGGCGACCTGGATGCCGGTCCGGTCGGCGACGGTGAGCGCGGCGTCGATCACGGCGGGCGTGGAGCCCCAGTCCTCGTGCAGCTTCAGGCCGACGGCGCCGCCGCGGATCTGGGAGAGCATCGCGTCGTGGCTGACGGTGTTGCCCTTGCCGAGGAAGCCGACGTTGACCGGGTACGCCTCCATCGCCTCCAGCATGCGCGCCAGGTGCCAGGGGCCGGGGGTGACGGTGGTGGCCTTGGAACCCTCGGCGGGGCCGGTGCCGCCGCCGACCAGCGTGGTGACGCCGGAGGCCAGTGCCTCGTCGGCGACCTGGGGGCAGATGAAGTGGACGTGCGCGTCGATGGCGCCGGCGGTCAGGATGCGCCCGTTGCCCGCGATGATCTCCGTCTCGGGGCCGATGACCAGCTCGGGGTGGACGCCGTCCATGGTGTCGGGGTTGCCGGCCTTGCCGAGGGCGGTGATCCGGCCGTCGCGGATGCCGATGTCGGCCTTGACGATGCCCCAGTGGTCGACGACGACGGCACCGGTGATCACGGTGTCGGGGGTGCCCTCGGCCCGGGTGGCGCGGGACTGGCCCATGGACTCGCGGATGACCTTGCCGCCACCGAAGACGGCTTCGTCCCCGGACGCGCCGGGCCCGCCGGAGCGGTCCTCCTCGATCTCGATCAGCAGGTCGGTGTCGGCGAGCCGGATCCGGTCCCCGGTGGTGGGCCCGAACAGGTCGGCGTACGCCCCGCGGGAGATCTCAGGCATCGAGGGCACCTCCGGTCTCGCCGCGCAGGCCGGGCACGATCCGGGCGCCGGTCAGCGGCACGAGTTCGATCTCCACGGGGATGCCGGGCTCGAAGCGGACGGCGGTGCCGGCCGCGACGTTCAGCCGCTTGCCGCGGGCGGCGGCACGGTCGAAGTCCAGGCCGGGGTTGGCCTCGGCGAAGTGGTAGTGGGAGCCGACCTGGACGGGGCGGTCGGCGGCGTTGAGGACGATCAGACGGGTGACGTCACGACCGGCGTTGAAGTTGACGGGGTCCTCCGCGAACAGGATCTCTCCGGGAATCATCGCGGGGCCTCAGATGATCGGCTCGTGGACGGTGACGAGCTTGGTGCCGTCC
Organism: Streptomyces sp. NPDC053076; assembly: GCF_044546845.1. Taxonomy (NCBI): domain Bacteria; kingdom Bacillati; phylum Actinomycetota; class Actinomycetes; order Kitasatosporales; family Streptomycetaceae; genus Streptomyces; species Streptomyces sp. NPDC053076. Next base: position 345,466 of record NZ_JBITZL010000008.1, read on the forward strand.
GGGAAGGTGGCCTCCACCTGGACGTCATGGATCATCTCCGCGATGCCGTCCATGACGTCGCCCCTGGTCAGGATCTTGCGACCGGAGGACATCAGTTCGGCGACGGTGCGGCCGTCCCGCGCGCCTTCCAGGATGTGCGACGTGATGAGGGCGACCGCTTCTGGATGGTTCAGCCTGAGTCCACGGGCCCGGCGCTTCTCGGCGACGTCGGCCGCCACGTGGATGAGCAGCCGTTCTTGTTCGTGCGGGGTCAGTTGCACGTCCCACCTCACAGTCCTCGCTCCGGACCGTGCGGGGTCCGGTTGCCGCAGCCACCGCGACGGGGGTAGGTGTAACACACAGACAAATCCCCGGATCATCCGCGAATCCGGGTGGAAAAACCCCTGGTGGCGTGGATCGGCAGGCTAGAGCGCCGGAGTTTCAACGACGTTAAACCAGCCCTTGGTCCCCCCATGACCGCCCGATGGGCTCCCGCAGAGACGGGCGGTTCAGGAGGTGCCGGGCCGGCGGTGCTCCGCGGCGATCCCGAAGCGCTGTTGTCCGCGCGGCACCGAACCGGACTCGCGCACCCCGGACACCGAGCTGATGATCTGCTCCTCGGCCTGGCCGTCCAGCGCGTCGAGCCGCTCCAGGTCGGCGGCCGAGACCAGCGCGACCAGCGGCTTGCCGTGCCGGGTCACGACGACGCGTTCACCGCCGTACACCACCCGGTTGATCAGGTCGGCGAGTTCAGCCCTGGCTTGCGTCACCGGAATCTCATAGGCCATGACTCCATTCTAACGTCACGTACGTCCTGTACATTTTTTACAGAAGTCGAGCCCACTGGGGCCTCGTCATGAGGAGGCGCATGTCCATGACCCGATCGTTCGCCCGCCATGTCCTGCCCGAGTTCACCGAGCGCACCGGAGCCGCCGTGCGCACCCTCGATCCGTACGCGAAGCTCTTCGAGGACCGGATCGTCTTCCTCGGCAGCCCGGTCGACAACGCGGCGGCGAGCGACGTGACGGCCCAGCTCATGTACCTCGAACACGCCGCCCCGGACCAGGACATCACCCTGTACCTCAACTCGCCGGGCGGCTCCTTCGAGGCCATGGCGGCGATCTACGACACGATGCAGTACGTCAGTTGCGACGTGGCGACCTACTGCCTGGGGCAGGCCGCGGCCTCGGCCGCGGTGCTGCTCGCGGCCGGCGCCCCGGGCAAGCGGTTCACGCTGCCCGGCGCCCGGATCGTGATGGAACAGCCCTCGCTGCCGGAGCCGGTGCGCGGCCAGCCCAGCGACCTCCTCATCCAGGCCGAAGAGTTGTCCCGGGTCCGCGGGACGCTGGAGGAGATGCTCGTCCGGCACACGGGGCGCACGGCCGAGCAGGTCCACGAGGATCTGGAGCGTGACCTGGTCCTGGACGCCTCCGGGGCGCTCGCGTACGGACTTGTGGACGGCATCGTGCCCAGCCGCCGGGACACGCCCGGCGCACCGGACGCGAGGTGAGCCACCCATGCTGCCGGAACTTCCACCGCTGCCCGCCCTGACCCGCGCCGAGGGCGAGCTGGTCGACCGTTACCTGGAGGCGATCGACCTGCTGGGGCGCATCAACCCCGCCAGGCACGGTGACACCTACGCCGGACTGCGTGCGGCCCAGGCCCTGGTGCGCAAGGCGGCAGAGCTGCGGGACGCGCTCGCGCTGATGCACCGGCGGGGCGAGACGGAGCTGCACGGGGACACGCTGGCACGGGCGCTGCGGGTGCTGGACGGTGAACGCCGCGCCGCTCGCGTCGCGCTCCCGACCGACGGCGTGGGCTGAGGCGGACATCCGGCGGGACCGTCGGAACCCGCGCGTCGACACGCGTCGTTCGGACCGGACTTGAAACGGCCCGAACGACGTACCGCCGACCGGTGGACATCCTGATCGTTTTCCGGGGCTCCCGAGTTGCGCAACGCGCGGGTTCGTGTGTCGCCGGACGACCCCTTTCCCCAGGTCCGGGGCTACGTCCGGGAATTGACGGAAGCTCGAACAGAGCAGTGTCCACCCGAACGGGCGAGTGGTGAGTAACGCCACAAATCCACGGTTCCGTTGGGATTTTCTGACAGTCGTGCGTCAAGATCCCTGTCTGACGACAAGCCCCCGCCACCGCGGCGGGGCGATCCGGGCGGACGCCGAGTCCTGCCGCCGCCCGGATGACCGGTCGACAGGAGTGGATCGGCAGGAGTGGAGGACCCAGGCAAGGCGGGTCACCGGAACGGATGTCCGTCTGTTCGACACAGACGGAACGGACGCTCCCAGCGACCCTTGGGGTGAAGCCGTGGCAACGCGGCCGGGCAACTTCGCCAGCCCGAATCCGACAGGTCATCCTTCACAGGCGGCTGACGAAGGGTTGCGCATGACTGCGCTCAATCGTGTCCCGTCGCTGATGGCCCGGGCCGGCACGGCCTCGGCTCTCACCCTCGCCGCCGTGGGCGGCTCGATCGCGGTGCCCGGCCTCGCCACCGACGCCTCCGCCGCGACCATCGCGACGAAAGCACTCAAGGTCGCGGCCTCCAAGAAGGGTGCCCCGTACAGCTGGGGCGCCAGCGGACCGCGCAGGTTCGACTGCTCGGGGCTGACGCTCTACTCGTTCAAGAAGGCGGGCAAGAAGCTGCCGCGGACCGCCGCCCAGCAGTACAACAAGACCCACCATGTCTCCTCCCGCAGCCGCAAGGCCGGCGACCTGGTGTTCTTCCACTCGGGTTCCAGCGTGTACCACGTCGGCATCTACGCCGGCCACGGCAAGATCTGGCACGCCCCGAGGACCGGGGACGTGGTCAGGCTCCAGAAGATCTGGACGAAGAGCGTGTGGTACGGCCGGGTGAGCTGACCCGCCGCGAGGCCAGGAGCGGCTCCAGCAGCCGGGCCGCTCCCAGCGCCGCCGGCGCCGCTCCGGCGCCCGCCTGGAGCCCACGGGCGGCCCCCCGGGGGCGTGCTGCCGCTGGACACTTCTCGACCGCCGGAGGCCCTCCGCTGCCGCCGGCGGTCGAGCGCGTTCCGCCGGGCGCGTCGCGACGTACGGCTGTCGGTCGCGGACCACGACCCGCCGTTCAGGTCACCGCGGCACCCGGGGCTACTGCTCCTGCGGTCGTCCCGCTGGGACCGGTGCCGCCGGGAGCGCCCAGGGGAGTTCGATGGAGACCGTCTTGCCGCCCTCACGGGTGGGGCGGATGCGGAGTCTGCCGCCGCACTCCGCCGTGAGGCAGCGGATGATGACCATGCCGCGCCCGTTGTCCTGCTGGACGGCGGCGGGCAGTCTCTTGGGGAAGCGGGGATGGCTGTCCGTGACGCCGATGCGCAGGTGTTCGTCATGGTGCAGCGCGATGTCGACCGTGAAGGTGGGTGACTGACCGAAGGTGTGCTGTACGGCGTTCGTGGCGAGTTCGGAGACGATGAGGCGGACGGTGTCGGCCGCTTCCGTGTCCGACGGCAGGCCCCACTCCACCAGGGTGCCCACGACGTAGGAGCGGGCGGCGGAGACCGAGGCGGGATCGCTCGGCAGGGTGACGGATGCTTCCAGATGGTCTGCCATGGCGACGTCGTCCCTTTCCCGCGGGACCGCGGTCCGACATACGGCGGAGGGTTCGAGTACGGTCCCGGACTGGTGCTTGCCCGCCAGACTGCCATCACCGGGCCGACACGGGGTGCGATCCACCAAGATATGCATATATCTGTCGCTCGAAGCGGTGAACTCTGCGACGCGAGACCGTATTTGGTCGGCCCATAAGGAGTAAGGAAGAGCCTATGCAGAACGGTCCGGCAGTGCGGCGTCGCAAACTGGGCGCCGAACTGCGCACGCTGCGTACCGGCGCCGGGCTCACGAGCGGTGAGGCGGCCCGGCTGGTCGGCTGGCACCAGTCGAAGGTGAGCCGCATCGAGACCGGCGCCAGTGGTGTGAAACCGGCCGATCTGCGGTTACTGCTCGACGCCTACGGGGTGCGGGACAGACATCTGCGCGAGTTGCTGCTGATGCTGTCGGGGTCGGACGACACCGGCGGCCGGCACCGCTGGTGGCACGCCTATCGCGGGGTGCTGCCGCCGACCTACCGCGACTTCATCAGCCTGGAGTCGCAGGCGAGCGCGATGCGCACCCTGGAGACCACGGTCGTGCCCGGCCTGCTGCAGACCCCCGAGTACGCCCGCGCGGTGACCCGGGCGGCGGTGAAGGACCTCGACGAGGACCGGCTGGACACGCTGGTGGAGGTGCGTCTGGCCAGGCAGGACGTACTGCGTTCGAACCCGCCGCTGGTGCTGAGCGCCGTGCTGGACGAGGCGGTGCTGCGCCGCGAGGTCGGCGGTCCCGGGGTGATGGCCCGGCAGCTGGAGCGGCTGATGGAGGCCGCCCGCCTGCCCCAGGTGCGGCTCCAGGTGTTGCCCTTCGCGGCGGGAGCCCATGTCGGCCTCACCGGGCCTTTCGTTATTTTCTCATTTCCGAGCACTTCTGATCTGGACGTAGTTGTTGTCGACCAGTTGACGAGTAGCCTCTACCTGGAACGGAAAGAAGACCTGATGACCTACTCCGAGGCCTTCAGCACTCTTCAGTTCCATGCCCTTTCCCCCCAGGAATCGTTGGACTACATCGCCGGGATAGGTGACGGCGCGTAAGGAGGCACCATGTCAGCTCTGCCTCGGAACGTCCCTGCCAGTATCGATCTGAAACACGTGCGCTGGCTGCGCAGCAGCTACAGCACGGGAGCCAACAACTGCGTGGAGACGGCCCGGCCGCACTCCGGACCCGCGGCCGGGCTGCTCGCCGTGCGCGACTCGAAGCTCCCCACCGGACCCGCGCTGCTCTTCTCCCCCGCCAGCTGGGCGGGCTTCGTCACCACGCTCTGATCGAAATCGATCAAATTCTCTGCACACTCGTGCGACACACGGCCGTGTCACGCCGACTCATGGTCGCGTTTCGCCGATGACTCGTACAGCGCGTTCGATCTCGGCCCCGGTGAGGTCCGCGCGGGCGGTCAGCCTCAGCCGTGAGATGCCGTCGGGCACGGAGGGAGGACGGAAGCAGCCCACGGCCAGGCCCGCCGTCCGGCAGTCGGCCGCCCAGCGCACCGCCTGCTCCGGGGAGGGTGCCCGCACGGAGACCACCGCGGCGTCCGGACGTACCGCCTCCAGACCCGCGGCGGTCAGCCGCGCGTGCAGGTCCGCGGCCACCTCCCGGGCGCGCGCCGCCCGTTCCGGCTCGCGCTGGAGCAGCCGCAGCGCCGCCAGCGCGGCACCTGCCGCCGCCGGTGCCAGACCCGTGTCGAAGATGAACGTCCGGGCCGCGTTGACCAGGTGGTCGATCACCCCGGCCGGACCGAGCACCACCCCGCCCTGGCTGCCCAGCGACTTGGACAGGGTGGCGGTGACCACCACGTCGTCGGCGCCCGCGAGCCCGGCCGCGTGCGGCGCGCCCCGGCCGCCGTCGCCCAGCACCCCGAGCCCGTGGGCGTCGTCCACCACCAGTCCCGCGCCGTGCTCCCGGCACGCCGCGGCCAGCGCGGTCAGCGGCGCCCGGTCCCCGTCCACGGAGAACACCGTGTCGGAGACGACGATCGCCGCCCCCTCGTGCGTGCCGAGCGCCTTGCGCACGGCCTCCGGGTCGGCGTGCCCGACCACCTGCGTCCCGCCCCGGGCGAGCCGGCAGCCGTCGATGAGGGAGGCGTGGTTGCCCGCGTCGGACACGATCAGCGAGCCGTGCGGGCCGAGCGCGGTGACCGCGGCCAGGTTGGCGGCGTACCCGGAGGAGAACACCAGGGCCGCCTCGAAGCCGCAGAACGCGGCCAGTTCCCGCTCCAGCTCGACGTGCAGCCCGGTGGTGCCCGTGACCAGCCGGGAGCCGGTGGAGCCGCCGCCCCACGTCCGCGCGGCCTCGGCCGCTCCCCCGGTGACCTCGGGATGGCGGGCCAGGCCCAGGTAGTCGTTGCTCGCCAGGTCCAGCAGCGGCGAGTCGGCGGGGCGTGGACGCAGGGTCCGTACGAGTCCGGCGCGGCGGCGCGCCTCGGCCTGCTCGTCGATCCACCCGAACGCCATGGGTCCTCCGGTGCTTTTGTAGGTAGCGGACAGACCCTAGCGGTACGACCAGCCACCCAGTGTGTGGCAATACCCACACGGTGAACCGCCTCTGTTGTGCGAAGTCTCCTTGGCCCGGGACGGTCCCGTAGGACAGGATCGGACCTCATGGACCTGCTGAACACGCTGGTGGACAAGGGGCTTCGGCGCGAGCTGCCGACCCGCGAGGAAGCGCTCGCCGTGCTGGCCACCTCCGATGACGATCTGCTCGACGTGGTGGCCGCGGCCGGAAAGGTGCGCCGGCACTGGTTCGGGCGACGGGTGAAACTCAACTATCTGGTCAACCTCAAGTCCGGTCTGTGCCCGGAGGACTGCTCCTACTGCTCCCAGCGGCTCGGCTCCAAGGCCGACATCCTGAAGTACACCTGGCTCAAGCCGGACGAGGCGTCCGAGGCCGCCGCCGCGGGCCTCGCGGGTGGCGCCAAGCGGGTCTGCCTGGTGGCCAGCGGGCGCGGTCCGACGGACCGGGACGTGGACCGGGTCTCGCAGACCATCAAGACCATCAAGGAGCAGAACGAGGGCGTCGAGGTCTGCGCGTGCCTCGGCCTGCTCTCCGACGGCCAGGCCGAGCGGCTGCGCGAGGCCGGCGCCGACGCCTACAACCACAACCTCAACACCTCCGAGTCCACGTACGAGGACATCACCACCACCCACACGTACGCCGACCGGGTGGACACGGTGCACAAGGCGCACGCGGCCGGTCTGTCCGCCTGCTCGGGTCTCATCGCGGGCATGGGCGAGACCGACGAGGACCTCGTCGACGTCGTGTTCTCGCTGCGTGAGCTGGACCCGGACTCGGTGCCGGTGAACTTCCTGATCCCGTTCGAGGGCACCCCGCTGGCCAAGGAGTGGAACCTCACCCCGCAGCGCTGCCTGCGGATCCTGGCGATGGTCCGGTTCGTCTGCCCGGACGTGGAGGTCCGCATCGCCGGCGGTCGTGAGGTCCACCTGCGCACCATGCAGCCGCTGGCGCTGCACCTGGCCAATTCGATCTTCCTCGGTGACTACCTGACCAGCGAGGGCCAGGCCGGCAAGGCCGACCTGGAGATGATCGCGGACGCCGGCTTCGAGGTGGAGGGCGCCGACCAGGTGACGCTTCCGGAGCACCGCGCCGGGGAGACGGGCGGCTGCGGGTCGCACGCGAGCACCGGCTGTGGCTCGCAGGCCGACGCGGGCTGCGGGTCGCACGCCGACGCGGGCTGCGGCTCGCACGAGGGCGGCGGCGTGTGCGGTTCGGCGGCCGTCGCTCCGAGCGCCGCCACGGCGGCCGTTCCCCCGGGCGCCGGCACGGCCACCGTTCCCGCGGCCGGTGAGGCGCGCACCGATCTCGTCGCCGTACGCCGCCGGGGCGCCGGAACGGATCTCGCCCCCAATGCCTGACCTCGGGGTGCCGGAGCTGCTGGAACTGGACCGGCGCCATGTGTGGCATCCGTACGGCCCGATGCCCGGGCAGGTGGAACCGCTCGTCGTGGAGGCGGCGAGCGGCGTCCGGCTGCGGCTGGCGGACGGCTCCGGTGAGCTGGTCGACGGCATGTCGTCGTGGTGGTCGGCCATCCACGGCTACAACCACCCGGTCCTCAACGAGGCCGCGCGCGGGCAGCTGGGCCGGATGAGCCATGTGATGTTCGGCGGGCTCACGCACGAGCCGGCCGTCCGGCTCGCGAAGCTCCTCGTCGACATCTCGCCGGACGGTCTGGAACACGTCTTCCTGGCCGACTCCGGTTCGGTGTCCGTCGAGGTCGCGGTGAAGATGTGCCTGCAGTACTGGCGCTCGATCGGCCGGCCGGGCAAACAGCGGCTGCTGACCTGGCGCGGCGGCTACCACGGTGACACCTGGCAGCCGATGTCGGTGTGCGACCCCGACGGCGGGATGCACGAGCTGTGGACCGGCGTGCTGCAGCGCCAGGTGTTCGCGGACCCGCCGCCCGCCGAGTACGAGGAGTCGTACGCGGAGCAGCTGCGCGAGCTGATCGCGCGGCACGCGCACGAGCTGGCCGCGGTGATCGTGGAGCCGGTGGTGCAGGGCGCGGGCGGGATGCGCTTCCACTCCCCCGCCTATCTGCGGGTGCTGCGCGAGGCGTGCGACGCGCACGACGTCCTGCTGGTGTTCGACGAGATCGCCACCGGCTTCGGCCGCACCGGCGCGCTCTTCGCGGCTGACCACGCGGCCGTCACACCCGACGTCATGTGCGTGGGCAAGGCGCTGACCGGCGGCTATCTGACGATGGCGGCCACCTTGTGCACCGCGCGGGTCGCCGACGGCATCTCGCGGGGCGAGGTGCCGGTGCTCGCGCACGGCCCGACGTTCATGGGCAACCCGCTGGCGGCCGCCGTGGCCCACGCCTCCGTCGAACTGCTGTTGGGGCAGGACTGGCTCTCCCAGGTCAAGCGGATCGAGGCGGGTCTGCGGGAGGGCCTGGCGCCGGCGCTCGATGTTCCCGGGGTGCGGGACGTCCGCGTGCTGGGGGCCATCGGGGTCGTTCAGCTCGACCACGCGGTCGACATGCGGGCGGCCACGGACGCCGCCGTGCGGGCGGGCGTGTGGCTGCGCCCGTTCCGCGACCTGATCTACACGATGCCGCCGTACGTCACCTCGGACGAGGACGTGGCACGGATCGCGCGCGCGGTGTGCGCCGCGGCACGGGAGGGATGAGATGCCGGTACTGGTGATCACGGGAACGGGCACGGAGGTCGGCAAGACCGTCACCACCGCCGCCGTCGCCGCCGCGGCGCTCGCCGCCGGGCGTTCGGTGGCCGTGCTGAAGGCCGCCCAGACGGGTGTGGGGCCGGACGAGCGCGGGGACGCGGACGAGGTCGCGCGGCTCGCCGGCCCGGTCACGGCCGACGAACTCGCCCGCTTCCCCGAACCGTTGGCGCCCGGCACGGCGGCCCGGCGGGCCGCCATGGCGCCGGTGCACCCGCACGAGGTGGCCGAGCGGGCCGCCAAGCTGGCCACCGAGCACGATCTGGTGCTGGTGGAGGGGGCGGGCGGGCTGCTCGTCCGGTTCGACGCGGCCGGCGGCACCCTGGCCGACGTGGCCCGGCTGCTGGACGCGCCGGTGCTGATCGTCGCGCAGGCCGGGCTCGGCACCCTGAACACCACGGAGCTGACGGCCCGCGAACTGCGCCGCCGTGAGCTGGAGTTGGCCGGCATGGTGATCGGCAGCTGGCCCGACGACCCCGATCTGGCCGCCCGCTGCAACGTGACCGATCTGCCCGAGGTCGCGGCCGCCCCGCTGCTCGGGGCGCTGCCGGCCGGGGCCGGAGCGCTGCCGCCCGCCGAGTTCCGCGCGGCGGCGCCGGGCTGGCTCGCCCCGCGGCTGGACGGGACCTGGGACGCGGAGGCGTTCCGGGTGCGCGCGGCGCCGTAGCCCTGCCCGGGTGACGAGGTGAGACGCCGTCACCCACCCCGCGCCTCGGTCAGAGTGGGTGACCGCCACACCCCTCAGCGGTGGTGTCACCCACCCCGCGGCATCTCCGGGTACGTGACCATCACGCCCCCCGGCGGTGGTACGGCGCGCATGTCACCCACCCCGCGGCATCTCCGGGTGGATGACCGTCACGCCCCCCAGCGGTGGTACGGCGGGGGCACGGCCGGAGTTCGGTGGGGTGCGCCGAGGTGTCCCGGGGGACACTCTCCCCAGGGCGTCCTGTCCAGGGAGGTTTGCCATGCGGCTGTTGTCCACCCGTTCCGGCCAGGTGGCGCGGGGGTCCGTCCACCATCCGCTGTTCGCCCGCTACTACGCCCGGATCAGCGTCGGCGCCGAGTCCCGGCTCGGGATGGCCGGGGTGCGGGAGCGGCTGCTCGCCGGGCTGTGCGGGCGGGTGATCGAGATCGGTGCGGGCAACGGGCTGAACTTCCGGCACTACCCCGGGGAGGTCGCGGAGGTCGTCGCGATCGAACCGGAGCCGGTGCTCAGACGCCTGGCGCTGGAGGCCGCGCTGCGCGCCCAGGTGCCGGTGGACGTGGTGCCGGGCGCGGCGGAGGCGCTGCCGGTCAAGAGCGAGGCGTTCGACGCGGCCGTGCTGTCGCTGGTGCTGTGCAGTGTGCGGGATGTCGCCCGGGCGCTCGGCGAGGTACGGCGGGTGCTCCGGCCCGGCGGCGAGGTGCGCTTCTTCGAACACGGGCAGGGCGGCGGCCGGATGATGACGCTGACCCAGCACGCCCTGGACCGTACCCTGTGGCCGGTTCTCAACGGCGGCTGCCATCTGTCCCGGGAGCCGGTCGCCGCGCTGCGCGAGGCCGGATTCCGCCTCGGACCGCACCGGCGCGTGCTGCTGCCGGAGCGGGGACCGGTGCTGCCGACCTCCTACTGCGCGCTCGGGGTGGCCTGGCGGCCGGACCAGCCGGACGAGCGCTGATCAGCCCGGTGCCGCCGACCTCCTACTGCCCGCTCGGGGTGGCCTGGCGGCCGGACCAGCCGGGCGAGCGCTGATCAGCTGCTTTGGCGCAGCTCGCGGCGCGATGCCGTCGACGCCGCGCTGATCAGCTGCTCCAGCGGCGCAGCTCGCGCGCGATGTCGTCGACGCTCGCCGCGCCGTCCTTCACCAGCCGGGCGAGGTCCCGCACCTGCTCGGGTGTGGTGGCCACCTTCTCCCCGCCGGCCACCAGATAGGCGTAGGCGACCGCGGAGGCGAACAGCGCGTTGGAGCGTTCCAGCGCCGGTACGTGGATCAGCAGCTGGAGCAGGGATGCGGCACGGGCCTGCGGGGTGTCGTAGACCGGCACGCCGAATATCTCGGCCCGGTGCCGGGCGACGGCGGCGACCAGCGCACCCCAGTCGGTGACCTGGGGGTCCCCCGGGGTCTTCTGTTCGGCGAGCATGAGGAGCCAGGCGAGGTCGATGCTGAGTTCGTTCAAGGGACCGGCTCCGGGAGAGCGACTTCAAGAAAGCGGTTACGGGAAAGCGGTTACGGCGGATCACCCCTCGGGAGAGCGGTCCGGAGGGACGAGCCGCACGGCTCAGCGGCGCTCGTCCCCCACGCCGGTGCCGCGGGCCTCGCCGAACTCCTCGCTGAACACGGACTCGTACTGCTTCATGAAGTCGGCGGCGGCCTCGACGAAGGTGCGGCCCGCCTCCCCGGCGTCCTGTCTGACCAGCTCTTCGATGTAGCGGTTGACGCTCATGCCGCGGGCCAGGGCGCGCTCCCGGGCGGCGCGGGCGGTGTCCTCGTCCACGCGCACGTTCAGCTGGGTCTTCGCCATGTCTCGACGCTAGCGCCGCGACGCTAGCGTCGGCAAGGGCGCACGGATGCGCTGCGCCGGGTCCCGGCTGTCCCTTACGCTCGCCCCGGGACGGGGAGTACAGGCGACCGGGAGGCGGCCTTGTCGACAGCTGCTGCGCAGCACGCACCCGGCCGCGCGCCGGACGGCGGGATCGCGGCCCGCGCCCGCGGGCTGACCAAGGCGTACGGCTCCGGTGAGACGGCCGTGCTCGCCCTGGACGCGGTGGACGTGGACATCGCGCGGGGCCGGTTCACCGCCGTGATGGGCCCGTCGGGCTCCGGCAAGTCCACGCTCATGCACTGCCTCGCCGGACTCGACACCGTCTCGGCCGGTCAGGTGTGGCTGGGCGGCACCGAGATCACGGGGCTGCGCGAGCGGGAGCTGACCCGGCTGCGACGGGACCGGATCGGGTTCATGTTCCAGTCGTTCAACCTCATCCCTACGCTGACCGCGGCGGAGAACATCACCCTGCCGATGGACATCGCGGGCCGGAAGCCCGACGAGCGGTGGCTGGAACAGGTCATCGACACCCTCGGGCTGCGCGACCGCCTGGGGCACCGCCCGGCCCAGCTCTCCGGCGGCCAGCAGCAGCGGGTCGCCTGCGCGCGGGCGCTGGCCTCCCGGCCCGAACTGATCTTCGCCGACGAGCCGACCGGCAACCTGGACTCGCAGGCCGGCCTCGAGGTGCTCGGCTTTCTGCGCGGCGCCGTGGACGATCTCGGCCAGACCGTCGTCATGGTCACGCACGACCCGGGTGCCGCCGCCCACTCCGATCTGGTGCTCTTCCTCGCCGACGGGCGGATCGTGGACGAGATCCCAGAGCCGACGTCGGAGGCGGTGCTCGAGCGGATGAAACGATTCGACGTGGGCCGGAGACCGTCCGGCGACGGACGCGCCGCCCAGGAGGGCTGACCCGGTGCTCAAGGCGACCCTGCGGAGCTTTCTCGCGCACAAGGGGCGGCTGGCGCTGTCCGCGCTGGCCGTGATCCTGTCCGTGGCGTTCGTCGCGGGCAGCCTGATCTTCTCCGACACCGTCACCCGCACGTTCGACCGGCTGTTCGCGTCCACCGCGGCCGATGTGACGGTCCAGCCGAAGCAGGATCTGAGCTCGGCCCGGCTGAGCGGTGCGGTGCAGACGCTGCCCGCCGCGCTGCGCGAGCGGGTGGCGAAGGTCGAGGGGGTGGCGGCGGCCCGCGCCGAGGTCTCGGTGCAGAACGTCGTCGTCGTCGACCGCCACAACAAGTCCGTCGGCCCGACCACCGGCGCCCCGACCGTCGCCAAGGGCTGGTACGTCACCCGGCACAGCCCGGTGAAGCTCACCTCGGGGCATGCCCCGCACGGTCCCGGGGAAGCGCTGCTGGACGCCGACACGGTCGGCCGCAAGCACGTGCGGATCGGCGACACACTGACCGTGCAGGCACAGCCCGGCACGTTCCGGGTGCGGGTCGTCGGCATCGCCACCTTCACCACGACCAACCCGGGGGCGGCCCTGGTCTACCTGGACCCGGCGGTGGCCGGCCGGGAACTGCTCGGCTCGTCCGCGAAGGCGACCGGCGTCTCGGCGGACGCGGCGGCGGGCGTGTCCGACGCCGAACTCAAGCGCCGGATCGGCGCCGCGCTCGGCACCCGGACGTACGACCTGAAGACCGCCGGGGAACAGGCCAAGTCGGCCGCGGCCACCCTCGGCACGTTCCTGGACGTGATCAAGTACGTGATGCTGGGCTTCGCCGGCGTCGCACTCCTCGTGGGCGTGTTCCTGATCGTCAACACGTTCTCGATGCTGATCGCCCAGCGCACTCGTGAACTGGGCCTGCTGCGGGCGCTGGGCGCGGACCGGCGCCAGGTGCGGCGCTCGGTGCTCACCGAGGCCCTGCTGCTGGGGCTGGTCGGCTCGACACTCGGGCTGGCCGCCGGGGTGGGGCTGGCGTACGGGCTGATCCGGCTGATGAGCGCGTTCGGCATGAACCTGGCGGCCACGCAGATGGTGATCGGCTGGGGGACGCCCGTCGCGGCCTATGTCGTCGGCCTCGGCGTCACCTTCGTGGCCGCCTATCTGCCGGCGCGGCGCGCGGCGGCGGTCTCGCCGATGGCGGCGCTCGCGGATGCCGAGGTCGCCGGTGTGGGCAAGCCGTTGAAGGTGCGGGCGATCGCCGGGGCCGTGGTCGGGGCGGCCGGCGCTGCGGCGCTGGCCGGGTGCGCGGCGGCGACACGTACCGCACAGGCGGCCTCCCTGCTGGGGGTCGGAGTCGCCCTGACCCTGATCGCGACCGTGGTCGCCGGGCCGCTGCTGGTGCGGCCGGTGATCCGGGTGCTGGGCGCGGCCTTCCCCGCGCTGTTCGGCCCGGTCGGCCGGATGAGCCAGCGCAACGCCCTGCGCAATCCGCGCCGGACCGGCGCCACGGCCGCCGCGCTGATGGTGGGCCTGGCCCTGGTCGGCGGGATGTCGGTGGCGAGCGCCTCGATGTCCGCGTCGTTCGACCGGCAGATAGACCGGACGCTGGGCGCCGACTTCGTCGTCCAGAACGCCAACTTCACACCCTTCACCCGCCAGATCGCGGGCCGCGTCACTGCGACCGGTGGCGTCGGGCTCGTCGTACGGCAGCGGCTCACGCCCGTCGCCGTTCGCCTGCCGGACGGCCGGCGGGTGACGACGACCGCCGCCGGGTACGGCCCCGGGCTCGACGACGTCGCACACCTGACGTACGCGCGGGGTGGCTCGGCGGCCGCCCTGGCCGACGGACACCTGGCCCTGGACGCCGACTACGCCGAGGAGCACGGTGTGCGCCTCGGCAGCGTGCTGCCGGTCGACTTCCCCGGCGGGAGACGGGCGGAGCTGACCGTCGGGGCGCTGACCGACCAGGAGTCGGCCGAGGGATTCGGCACCCAGGGCGGCATCTTCTTCGGGCTGGCGACGCTGGAGAAGTACGTGCCGGACGGGCAGGACTCGGCGCTCTACGTCAATGCGGCCCCCGGCACGGCGGCGACGGACCTGCGGCCCCGCCTGGAACGGGCGCTCACGGCCTTCCCCCAGGTGCAGGTGCGCGACCAGGCCGACTACAAGGAGTTGGTGCACGACCAGATCGCCGTGCTGCTGTATCTGGTGTACGCGCTGCTCGGCCTGGCGATCGTCATCGCCGTGCTCGGCGTGGTCAACACCCTCGCCCTGTCCGTCGTGGAGCGGACCCGGGAGATCGGGCTGCTGCGGGCGATCGGACTCGGGCGACGGCAGTTGCGCCGGATGATCCGGCTGGAATCGGTGGTGATCGCCGTGTTCGGCGCCGTCCTCGGTCTGGCGCTGGGCCTGGTGTGGGGTGTGTGCATGCAGCAGGTGCTGGCCCTGCGGGGACTGACGGCGTTCGCGATCCCCTGGGGCACCATCGTGGCGGTGGTGATCGGCTCGGCGGTGGTGGGCGTGGTCGCGGCCCTGCTGCCGGCGCTGCGGGCGTCGCGGATGAACGTGCTGGCGGCGATCGCCCACGAGTGACGGTCCGCGGCCGGAGCCGGAGCCGGCGTGGTGGGGACGGTGATCGCCGGGTTCGACGGCTGGCGGTGCCCTCCGTACCGGCTGGCGGTCCATCCGGAGCGGCGGCGGCAGGGCGTCGGCTCGGCGCTGCCGGCCGCCGCCGGGGAACGCTTCTCGTACGGCTCGGCGGACGGCGGGCGGACGCGATGGTGCTGGTGCTGGTGCTGGTGCTGGTGCTGGTGCGCAACGAGACGGCGCACCACGCCTGGCGCGCGGCCGGGTACGGACCGGAGGAGCACTGGCGGCGCTGGGTGAAGCCCCTCACCGACTGAGACAGGAAGGCCACTCAGCGGCCATTCTTTGCCCATCCTTTACTCTGGAGGGAGCACTCGGCCCTCCATGAAAGGTTGTGAGCGTCCGCCCATGGGCGAGCCTCCCGGTCCGCGACGCCGCGCGTCCTCCCCTGCCCTGCCCGATCCTGGGACGGGGGTGACCCGATGACCGAAGTACTCCTTCTTCTGGTGGCGATCCTGCTGTCACTGGCCTGCGGCGCCTTCGTGGCGGCGGAGTTCTCGCTGACCACGGTGGAACGCGGCGAGCTGGAGCGGGCCGCCGAGCGCGGCGAGCGCGGTGCCTCGGGCGCCCTGAAGGCTGTACGGAACCTGACCTTCCAGCTCTCCGGCGCCCAGCTGGGCATCACCGTCACCAACCTGGTCGTCGGCATGCTCGCCGAGCCGTCGGTCGCCAGGCTGCTCGCCGGCCCGTTCCAGGCGATGGGCCTGTCCCGGACCACGGCGAGTTCGGTCGCCCTGGTGCTGGGCACCGCCCTGTCGACGGTGTTCCTGATGGTCGTCGGCGAGCTGGTGCCCAAGAACTGGGCGATCTCCTCGCCGCTGGCCGTGGCCAGGCGGGTGGGCAGCGCCCAGCGCTGGTTCAGCGCGGCCTTCCGGCCCTTCATCACGCACCTGAACAACACGGCGAACCGTTTCGTGCGCCGGCTCGGCATCGAACCGGCCGAGGAGCTGGCCTCCGCGCGCGGTCCCCAGGAGCTGGCCGCTCTCGCCCGGCACTCCGCCAAGGAGGGCGCGCTGGAGGCGGACACCGCCGAGCTGTTCGTCCGGACGCTGAACCTGGCGGACCTCACGGCCGAGAACGTGATGACCCCGCGCGTCCAGGTCGTCGCGCTGGACATGCAGGCGACCTGCGAGGACGTCGCCAACGCCACGCGGGCCACCGGCCTGTCCCGGTTCCCGGTCTACCGGGGCAGCCTGGACTCGGTCGTCGGGACCGCCCACATCAAGGACGTCCTGGCCGTCCCCGCCGACCAGCGGCCCCACCGCACGGTGGCGCAGCTGATGCGCGAACCGCTCCTGGTGCCCGAGTCCCTGACCGTGGACCGGCTGCTGGACCGGCTCTCCGGCAGGCGCACCATGGCCGTCGTCATCGACGAGTACGGCGGTACGGCCGGCGTGGCCACCCTGGAGGACATCGTGGAGGAGGTCGTCGGCGAGGTGCGGGACGAGCACGACCCGCACGAGACGCCCGACCTCGCCCCCGCCGGCGCGGACGAGCGGGGCCGGGCCCTGTACTCGGCGGACGGCGCCGCCCGCACCGACCAGCTCAAGCGCGTGGGCCTGCGCGTGCCCGAGGGCCCGTACGAGACGCTGGCCGGCCTGGTCGCGACCGAGTTGGGCCGGATACCGGCCGTCGGGGACTGCGTCGAGGTGGCCGGCTGGCGGCTGGACGTCGTCGACGCCTCGGGCCGACGGGCCGCCCGCGTGCTGCTGCACGCGCCGCTGGACGACGAACGGACCGACGGGGCCCGCAGAGCCCGCGGGACACGGGAGGGGACGCGATGACCGCCGTACAGCTGCTGATCGGTCTGTCGACCCTCGTCGTCAACGCCTTCTTCGTGGGCGCGGAGTTCGCGCTCATCTCCGTGCGCCGCTCGCAGATCGAGCCGCTGGCCCAGGAGGGCGACCGCCGCGCGCGCAGCGTGCTGTGGGGTCTGGAGCATGTGTCCGCGCTGCTGGCCGCCGCCCAGCTGGGCATCACGCTGTGCACGCTGGTGCTGGGCGTGGTCGCCGAGCCGGCGATCGCGCATCTGCTGGAACCGGTGTTCCACGCGGTCGGCGTGCCCACGAGCGCGGGTCACGCCGTGTCCTTCGTGATCGCGCTGACCCTGGCCACCTACCTGCACATGCTGCTCGGCGAGATGGTCCCCAAGAACATCGCGCTCGCCGAACCGGTGCGCAGCGCGCTGTTGCTGGGCCCGCCGCTGGTCGCGCTGTCCCGGGCCCTGCGCCCGGTGATCTTCACGGTCAACGCCTTCGCCAACGGGCTGCTGAAGCTGCTGCGGGTGGAGGCGAAGGGCGAGGTCGCTGCCACCTTCACGGACACCGAGCTCGCCGAGATCGTCAAGGACGCCAGCGAGGCGGGCCTGATCGACGGCCGGGCGCAGGAACGGCTGCACGACGCCCTGGAGCTGGGCAGCCGGCCGGTGCGGGACGTGGTCGTACCGCTGGAACGGGTGGTCTACGCGCGCATGGGTGTCACCCCGGAGCAGTTGGAGCGCCTGTCGGCCGAGTCGGGCTTCTCCCGGTTCCCGGTGGTCGACACCGGCCGCCGGATCGCGGGCTACCTGCACGTCAAGGACGCCCTGGACGCCTCGCCGCGGGACATGCCGTTCCGGCTGCGCGACATGCGGCCCATCGCACGCGTGCGGGAGGGAACCCCACTGGACGACGTGCTCACCGCGATGCGGGCGAGCCGGACACACCTGGCCGCCGTGCTCGACGACGACGGGCGGCTGACGGGCCTGGTGACCATGGAGGACGTACTGCGGCAGCTGTTCGGTCAGCCGACTCCCGGGTGATGCGAGGGCTGCTGCCGGACGTGCGTCGGGAGCGTGCCGCGGGCCGGGACACAAGCGCGTCCGGAGCCTGGCGCGGTCCGGGACACAAGCGCGTCCGGCGGGTGGCGCGGGCCGGGACACGAGCGCGTCCGGCGGGTCGCGCAGGCGTTCCCCGGGGTGACCGACCGGTGGGTATGGCGCCGGGATACCATCTCTGTCGCCATGCAGACGAATCCCACTCCTCCCCCGTACTCCAGCCTGGTCGCGGTCGGCGACTCCTTCACCGAGGGCATGTCGGACCTGCTGCCCAACGGCTCCTACCGGGGCTGGGCGGATCTGCTCGCCGCCCGGATGGCCGCCCGTACCCCCGGTTTCCGGTACGCCAACCTCGCCGTGCGCGGGAAGCTGATCGGGCAGATCGTCGACGAGCAGGTGCCGACCGCCGCGGCCATGAACGCCGACGTCATCACCCTGGTCGGAGGGCTCAACGACACCCTGCGCCCCAAGTGCGACATGGACCGGGTCCGGGGCCTGCTCACCGAGGCCGTGGAGCGGCTGGCGCCCTCCTGCAAGCAGCTGGTGCTGATGCGCAGTCCCGGCCGCCAGGGCCCGGTGCTGGAGCGGTTCCGGCCGCGCATGGAGGAGCTGTTCGCCTGCGTGGACGAGCTGGCGGACAAGCACGGCGCCCTGGTGGTCGACCTGTACGGGGCACCCGCGCTGGCCGACCCGCGGCTGTGGGACGTCGACCGGCTGCATCTGACGGCGGAGGGGCACCGCCGGGTCGCCGAGGCGGTGTGGCAGACCCTCGGGTACGAGCCGGAGGACACCGATTGGCACGTGCCGATGGCGGCCACGCTCCCGCCCGGCTGGATGAGCCGGCGGGTGGCCGACGCGCGGTTCGCCCGGCAGCACCTGCTGCCCTGGATAGGCCGGCGTCTGACCGGCCGCTCCTCGGGGGACGGCCTGCCGCCGAAGCGGCCGGAGCTGCTGCCGTACGAGGGCCAGGCGTAGCCCCTCCCCTCCCGGCCATGACGGCCCGGGTGATCGACGTCAGGGGCCGGATCCGCGAGCCCGGCCCCCGGCTGGCGCACGATCCCGCGGACGCCGTCCACGTCGGCCGCCGCTGGACCGCGCGAGACGGGGACCTGCCCGCCTACACATTCCACAGGACGTGCCGGCCACGAAATTCCGGGGGAGGTGCCGGCCGAG
This sequence comes from Streptomyces sp. NPDC053076, assembly GCF_044546845.1. Classification (NCBI taxonomy): domain Bacteria; kingdom Bacillati; phylum Actinomycetota; class Actinomycetes; order Kitasatosporales; family Streptomycetaceae; genus Streptomyces; species Streptomyces sp. NPDC053076. The sequence goes on from NZ_JBITZL010000008.1 coordinate 364,302, forward strand.
CCGGTGGACCCGGATCCAGTGGCGTACGTCTCGTAGCTTCCGCCTAACGGGGGCGTGGCGCTGGCCTGCACGAACCGCCAGTAGAATCTGGACACGTGACTCCTGCGCCCGCCAAGCCCCGCATCCCGAACGTCCTCGCCGGACGCTACGCCTCCGCCGAGCTCGCCACGCTCTGGTCCCCCGAGCAGAAGGTGAAGCTGGAGCGGCAGCTCTGGCTCGCCGTGCTGCGGGCCCAGAAGGACCTCGGCATCGAGGTGCCGGACGAGGCGATCGCCGACTACGAGCGCGTCCTCGACACCGTCGACCTGGCCTCGATCGCCGAGCGCGAGAAGGTCACCCGGCACGATGTGAAGGCGCGGATCGAGGAGTTCAACGACCTCGCCGGGCACGAGCACGTGCACAAGGGCATGACCTCCCGTGACCTCACGGAGAACGTCGAGCAGCTGCAGATCCGGCTGTCGCTGGAGCTGATGCGCGACCGCACGGTGGCCGTCCTCGCCCGGCTCGGCAAGCTCGCCGGCGAGTACGCCGAGCTGGTCATGGCCGGCCGCTCGCACAACGTGGCCGCGCAGGCCACGACCCTCGGCAAGCGCTTCGCCACGGCCGCCGACGAGCTGCTCGTCGCCCACGGCCGGGTCGAGGAGCTCCTTGCCCGCTACCCGCTGCGCGGCATCAAGGGCCCGGTCGGCACCGCGCAGGACATGCTGGACCTGCTGGGCGGTGACGCGTCCAAGCTCGCCGAGCTGGAGAACCGCATCGCGCACCACCTCGGCTTCTCGCAGGCGTTCACCTCGGTGGGCCAGGTCTACCCGCGCTCGCTGGACTACGAGGTCGTCACCGCGCTGGTGCAGCTGGCGGCGGCCCCGTCCTCGCTGGCCAAGACGGTCCGGCTGATGGCCGGGCACGAGCTGGTGACGGAGGGCTTCAAGCCGGGCCAGGTCGGCTCCTCGGCCATGCCGCACAAGATGAACACCCGCTCCTGCGAGCGCGTCAACGGCCTCATGGTCATCCTGCGCGGCTACGCCTCGATGACCGGTGAGCTGGCGGGCGACCAGTGGAACGAGGGTGACGTGTCCTGCTCGGTGGTGCGCCGGGTGGCCCTCCCCGACGCCTTCTTCGCCCTGGACGGGCTGCTGGAGACATTCCTGACGGTGCTCGACGAGTTCGGCGCCTTCCCCGCGGTGGTCGCCCGCGAACTGGACCGCTACCTGCCGTTCCTGGCGACGACCAAGGTCCTGATGGGCGCGGTGCGGTCCGGTGTCGGCCGCGAGGTCGCGCACGAGGCGATCAAGGAGAACGCGGTCGCCACCGCGCTGGCCATGCGTGAGCAGGGCGCCGAGCGGAACGACCTGCTCGACAAGCTCGCCGCCGACGAGCGGCTGCCGCTCGACCGCGAGCAGCTGGCCGCGCTGATGGCCGACAAGCTCTCCTTCACCGGTGCCGCCGCCGACCAGGTCGGCGTGGTCGTCGGCCGGATCGAGGAGATCGTCAAGCAGCACCCGGAGGCCGCCGGCTACACCCCCGGAGCGATCCTCTGACCGGGGCGCCCCGCGCGTCCCGCGCACCCCGGTCACCGGGCTTCACCAAGGCGGAACTGGAGGCCGCCCGCGACCGTCTCGTCCCGGACGTGGTCGCGGACGGACTCCGGGTGCTGTTCTGCGGTATCAACCCGGGACTGCTGACAGCGGCGACGGGCCACCACTTCGCCCGCCCCGGCAACCGGTTCTGGCCGGTGCTCCACCTGTCCGGCTTCACGCCCCGGCTGCTGAAGCCGGCCGAGCAGCGGGAGCTGCTGGTCTACGGTCTCGGCATCACCAACGTGGTCGCGCGCGCGACCGCGCGGGCGGACGAGCTGACCGCCGAGGAGTACGTCGAGGGCGGCCGGCTGCTGGTGGAGAAGGTGACGCGGCTGCGGCCGAGGTGGCTGGCAGTGGTCGGCGTGACCGCGTACCGGGCCGCCTTCGGCGACCGCACGGCCCAGGTCGGCCCGCAGGAGCGGACGTTCGGGGACACCCGGGTGTGGGTCCTGCCCAACCCCAGCGGGCTGAACGCGCACTGGACGGCGGCCACGATGGCGGAGGAGTACGCGCGGCTGCGGGAGGCGGCGACGGCCTGAGTGCCGGGCCGGCCGCTCGGTGCGCGACCGCGACCACCCGCTGGTGAGCGACTCCCGGCACGCGGTCACGGCGGGTCCGCCTCGGTCACTATGCCGAGGAGCCGGAACGGAAGCTCCTCGGCCCCGTGGGAGACACCGAGCGCGACCCATCTGTCCGGGCCGGGGGCCCGCCACAGGTGGACGTCCGGCACGTGCTCGCTCAGCTCGGCCCAGGGCTCCCCGAGGGCCTCGCCCTCCATCGCCCGGGCGAGAGCGCTGCGCAGGCTGAAGCGCTGCGGTGGCCCCCACCGGCTGGTGAGCCGCTCCGTGAGGCCGTCGCGGTCGGCCTCGTACTGGGCCGCCGTCTCCTGGCGGCCCGTGCCGTCGTCCTCCCAGAAGTCACCGCTCGTCCGCAAAGCGGCCAGGTGGTAGCCGGGCCCGCTCTCGCCGTGCTCCGTCCTGCCGTGCGCCGTCGGGAACTCCCGGGCGCACAGCAGGTCGATGAGGGTCAGACACTTCGCGATGTCCATGAGATCCAGTAAAGCGGGCACCACTGACAATTGGCGGTCTGTCAGACGTCCCTGCGGCCGAGGCTCCATCCGCCCGCGAGCAGGGCCGCCGCCGTCCACAGTGCCGTCACCGCGAGCCCGCTCCACGGCCCCAGCGTGCCGTCCCAGCCGCTGTGCAGGGCCACTTGGCCGGCCCGGTCGGGGAGGAAGTCGGCGACACCGCCGGACACGTCACCGACGACGAAGGACACGATCAGCAGGAACGGGATCAGCACGGAGAGGGTCGCGACCCCGCTGCGCAGCACGGTCGCGAGTCCGGCGGCGAGCAGGGCCATCAAGGTCAGGTGCAGGCCGCAGCCGACGGCACCGCGCACTCCCTCGGCCCAGCCGGGCGCGGCCGCGCCGAGGACCGCCCGGCCCACCAGGAGCGTGACGAACCCCGTCGACAGCCCGACGGCCAGCGCCGGCAGGGCGATCGCCGTCGCCTTCGCGGCGAACCAGCGCCACCGGTCGGGCACCGCCGAGAGCGTCAGCCGCAGCGCGCCGCCCCGGAACTCGGACGAGACGGCCGTCGTCCCGAAGGCGATCGCGGCGACCTGCCCGAAGCTGATGCCGAAGAACACCGAGAACAGCGGGTCGGGGTCGCCGGTGTCGGCGTCGGCCCCGGCGAGCGCCGAGAACGCGGCCGTGGCGACAAGGATCGCGGCGAGGGCGCCCCACAGGGAACGCAGGGTACGGATCTTGATCCACTCGGCGTGGAGCACGGGCGCGAAGGACATGGTCAGACCTCCTGGGGCGGTGCGGTGAACTCGGTCTCGGTCGCCGTGAGGTCGAGGTACGCCTCTTCCAAGGTGGCCTCCTGGGCGGCGAGTTCCAGGACGGGGACTGCCGCCTCGGACATCAGCCGGCCGAGGTCGTCGACGCGCGCGTGCCGCACGGTCCAGGTGCCGTCCTCGTCCCGGGAGGCGGCGTGGCCGTGCCGGGCGAGGAGGTCGCCCAGGGCGGCGGGGTCGGTGGTGCGGATGCGGACGTGGGGCTGCACGCGGGCACGGATGAATTCCCGCACCGGTGTGTCGGCGAGCAGGCGGCCCCGGCCGAGGATCAGCAGGTGGTCGGCGAACGCGGCGGTCTCGCCCATGAGGTGGCTGGAGACCAGGACCGTACGGCCCTCCGCGGCGAGCCGCCGCAGCAGCGTGCGGATCCAGACGATGCCTTCGGGGTCGAGGCCGTTGGCGGGTTCGTCGAGCAGGACGACCTCCGGGTCGCCGAGCAGGGCGGCGGCGATGCCGAGTCGCTGGCGCATGCCGAGGGAGTACGTCCGTACCCGGCGGCGCGCCACGGCGGCGAGGCCCGTCTCCTCAAGGACGGTGTCCACCCGGCGGGCCGGGACGCGGTTGCTCGCGGCGAGGGCCAGCAGATGGTCGCGGGCGGTGCGGGAGCCGTGCGCGGCGCGGGCGTCGAGCAGGGCGCCCACCCGGCGCAGCGGGTCGCGGAGCCGCGGGTATGCCTGGCCGCCGATCGTCGCGGAGCCGGCGGTGGGCCGGTCGAGGCCGAGGACGAGTCGGAAGGTGGTGGACTTGCCCGCGCCGTTGGGGCCGAGGAACCCGGTGACCCGGCCGGGGCGGACGCTGAAGGTGAGGCTGTCCACGGCCGGCCGGCCGCCGTACTCCTTGGTGAGCTCTCGTACGTCGATGCTGGTCATGGAGAACAGCCTGGTCGGGTACGGCCGTTGGCTCCTCCCCCGCCGGTGGAGATCGTCTCCCCCACGCGGGGGAGGCCCGCTGTCGGTGCCGGCTGCGACGATGACGTCATGGCCCGCTTTCTGCGCCCGCTGCTGCGCGGGACGACGTACACGCGCCTGCTGCATCTGTGGGTGCCGATGCTGGTGGTCAGCGTCTGGCTCTTCATCGTCCCGTCGACCCCCTGGGTGCCCGCGCTGTTCCTGATCCCGCTCGGTCTCGTGCCCGCGGTGCGGACCGGCGAGGGCGTGCAGGCGCGGCTGCTGCTCACACCGGGCGAGCCGGAGCCGGGCATCTCCGAGACGCCGTCGATGACATGGCGGGACCGGCTGCGCACCGTGCTGTGGCTGGAGCTGCGGATGCTCCTCGGCGGAGCGACCGTGTTCGCCTCGGTGTGGCTGCCCATCCTCTGTGTCGAGCTGGCGCGTTGCGCCTGGGGCGCGGCGCCGGCCGGGGTTCCGTTGCTGGACCGGCTGCCGCCGCACCGCGCCTGGGCCGTGCTGGCACCGCTCCCGCTGCTCGCCCTGTACGGGGTGACCGTCTGGCTCGGGGAGCTGGTGACGGCCGGTGCGCGCCGGCTCCTCGGGCCGTCGCCGGCGGAGCGGCTGGCCGCGCTGGAGGAGCGCACCGAGCAACTGCTGGAACGCACCCGGATCGCACGGGAGTTGCACGACTCGATCGGGCACGCCCTGACGGTGGCGGTGGTGCAGGCGGGGGCGGCGCGGGCGGCGGGCGACCCGGCCTTCACCGACCGGGCGCTGGAGGCCGTCGAGGAGACCGGCCGGGCCGCACTGGCGGACCTGGAGCGGGTGCTGGGCGTGCTGCGGGAGGCCGAGCGGCCGGTGAGCGCGCGGCCCACGCTGGCGGACGCCGGCCGGCTGCTGGAGTCGGCGCGGGCCTCCGGGGCGAAGGTCGACGCCGAGGTGACGGGTCCGGTCGAGGCCGTGCCGGGCCCGGTGTCCCGTGAGGGCTACCGCATCCTCCAGGAGGCGCTCACCAATGTGCTGCGGCACGCGGGAGCCGTGCCCGTGCGGGTCCGGGTGGCGGTCACCGGCGGCACGCTCGCCCTGGAGGTCCGCAATCCGCTGCCGGGACCGGTACCCGGCCCCGGGCGGGGCAGCGGTCTGCGCGGCATACGGGAGCGGGCCGCGCTGCTCGGCGGCACCGCCCGCACCGGCCCGGACGAGGGCGACTGGCAGGTGCGCACGGAGCTGCCGATCGGTTGATCTAGGCTGGCCGGATGCCGGTCACCGTACTCCTCGTCGACGACGAGCCCCTGGTCCGCGTGGGTCTGCGGGCCGTGCTGGAGGCGCAGCCGGACATCGAGGTGGTGGGCGAGGCGGCCGACGGCGCGGCGGTCATCCCGCTCGTACGGCGACTGCGGCCCGACGTGGTCGCCATGGACGTACGGATGCCGCTGATGGACGGCATCGAAGCCACGCGCGCGGTGCTGCGCACGGTGTCCGAGCCGCCGAAGATCCTCGTCGTGACCACCTTCGAGGACGACGAGTTCGTGTACGAGGCGCTGCGCGCGGGTGCCGACGGGTTCTTGCTGAAGCGGGCCCGTCCCGCCGAGATCGTGCACGCGGTACGGCTGGTCGCCGAGGGCGAGTCCCTGCTGTTCCCGGCCTCCGTACGGCGCTTGGCCGCCCGCTACGGCGACGGCGACCGGCCGGCGCGGGCCACGCTGGAGCGGGCCCGGCTGACGGAGCGGGAGGCGGAGGTGCTCCGGCTCATGGCTCGGGGACTGTCGAACGCGGAGATCGCCGCCGGGCTGGTCGTGGGCGCGGAGACGGTGAAGTCGCATGTGAGCGCCGTCCTGGCCAAGCTCGGCGCGCGCGACCGCACCCAGGCGGTGATCGCGGCCTACGAGTCGGGGTTCGTTGAGCCGGGGTGAGCGAGGGGTCCGGCGGCGGGCGCAACCCACCACTCGCCGGGGTGAGCCGGGCCGAGTACGATCCGGCCAACACGCCTGCGAGCTGGGAGGACGGACGGTGGGGCAGCTGACCGGCGGCGATCCCTCGCTGCTGCGAAGGATCAACTCCGCGGTGGTGCTGCACGCGTTGCGTGGCACGGACTGCGCGACGCTCACCGAGATCACCCGTGTCACCGGGCTGTCCCGGCCGACCGTCGAGGGCGTCGTGGAGGGGCTGATCGAGGGTGGTCTCGTCGTGGAGGCGGCGGCCGACGAGGGCGGCGCCCGCCGACAGGGGCGGCCCGCCCGGCGGTTCCGGTTCCGGGCCGAGGCGGGACATCTGCTGGGCCTGGAGATCGGCCCGCACCGGGTGGCCGCGCTCCTGTCCGACCTCGACGGCCGGGTACTGGGCGCGCAGGCCAAAGTGGTCGACGAGGCGGCCCCGGCGGACGAACGGCTCGACCGGCTGCGCGGCGCGGTCGCCGAACTGCTGCGGCGGGCCGGGGTCGCGCGCAGCTCGCTGCGGGCCGTGGGCGTGGGCACGCCGGGCATCGTGGAGGCGGACGGCACGGTTCGGCTGAGCACGGCCCTGCCGCAGTGGACGGGCCTGAAGCTCGGTGAGCGGCTGAGTCGTTCCTTCAGGTGTCCGGTGCTGGTGGAGAACGACGCCAACGCTGCGGCGGTGGCCGAGCACTGGAAGGGCGCGGCGACCGAGACGGACGACGTGGTGTTCGTGCTGGCCGGGCTGAGCCCGGGGGCCGGTTCCCTGATCGGCGGGCGGCTGCACCGGGGTTACGGCGGGGCGGCCGGGGAGATCGGGGCGCTGCATCTGCTGGGCCGGGAGGCGACGCCGGAGGCGCTGCTGTCCACCACCGACAAGCCGCTGCACCCGCTGGACGAGCAGGCGGTCGCCGAGGTGTTCGCGCTGGCGCGGAAGGGTGACCAGCGGGCCCTGGCGGCCGTCGAGCGGTTCATCCAGCGGCTCGTGCACGACGTGGCCGCGCTGGTGCTGGCCCTCGATCCGGAGCTGGTCGTGATCGGCGGCTGGGCGGCCGGCCTGGACGGTGTGCTGGAGCCGGTGCGCCGCGAACTGGCCCGCTACTGCCTGCGTCCGCCCCGGGTGACGCTCTCCCTGCTGGGGGAGGCGGCCGTGGCCTCGGGGGCACTGCGGCTGGCCCTGGACCACGTGGAGGAACAGCTGTTCGCGGTGGACGGCACGGTGACGCGACGCTGAGCCGGGCGAGGCGCCGAGCGCGGTGCGCCGGGACGTCATGGCGCGGCAGCGTCGTGGCTGGTCGCGCAGTTCCCCGCGCCCCTTGGTCGGCTGCCCTGCCCGGCACTGGCAGGGGAGGCACGGTGACGCGACGCTGAGCCGGGCGAGGCGCCGAGCGCGGTGCGCCGGGACGTCATGGCACGGCAGCGTCGTGGCTCGTCGCGCAGTTCCCCGCGCCCCTTGGTCGGCCGCCCTGCCCGGCACTGGCACAGGACGCACGGTGACGCGACGCTGAGCCGGGCGAGGCGCCGAGCGCGGTGCGCCGGGACGTCATGGCACGGCAGCGTCGTGGCTCGTCGCGCAGTTCCCCGCGCCCCTTGGTCGGCCGCCCTGCCCGGCGCGGGCAGAGGACGCACGGTGCTGGGTCGGTTTCCCGGCCCAGCACCGCGGCGTTTCCCGGAGACCGGGCGGAGTGTCAGGAAGCCCGGCGCTCCGGATCGTGGTGTATCTCCACTCCCGTCGATTCGCCGAAGGTCAGCCGGCAGGTGTCGGCGCGGTAGGTCGCCACCGAGAGTGCCGCGGTGCGGCCCTGGGCGAAGAAGCGGGTGGTGACGACGAGGACGGGCGAACCGGGGAGCCGGTCGAGTTCCTTGGCGTCGTCCGCGCGCGCGGAGCCCAGTTCGACCGCGCGGTCCTCCCCGTCCAGCGGCAGGTGCTGAAGTTCCCGCAGCACCGCACGCGCGCGTGCCGCGCCGGACGGGGCGTCGATCGCGGTCAGGCCCGGCACCGACACCGCGGGGATGTAGAGCAGTTCGGTGGCGACCTGCTGGCCGTGCGACGTGCGGGAGCGCCGGACGGTGTGGACGAGTTCGTCCGCGCCGGTCTCCAGGGCCGCGGCGACGGCGGTGGGCGGCGTCACCTGGAGGCTGTCGACGGGCTGCCAGGCGTCGCCGGCGGCGCCGGGCCAGGCGTGCTGTTCCGTGCCGACGGCCACGCCCACGCGCGGGGGCGCGACGGTCGTTCCCACCCCGCGGCGGCGCTGCAGCCGACCCTCCAGCTCCAGCTGTTCGAGGGCCTGGCGGAGCGTGGCGCGGGCCACGCCGAAGCGGGCCGCGAGTTCACGCTCGTTGGGCAGGATCTCGCCGACCGAGAACTCGGAGTCCAGTGCCTCGCTCAGCACGGTCTTGAGATGCCAGTACTTCGGTTCCGGTACCGATTCCAGCTGCGTCGTCCCCACCCTGTCCTCCGCGAGAGCCGTGGTCCGGCGGTTTTTGGCGCCCTTGTTTATTAAAGGTTGTTGCACTTCTCTGCGACCATAGGGCGGTCGTCACCCTTGGTCAAGACCAATCCTCGGTCGCGTGACGGACGCACGAGCGACCCGCGGCGAAGCGTTCACGAGGCGTTCGTACGCGACCGTGTGTGTGACATCGCGGCAAAGCCCCCGCCGTACGACGGGGGCGCGCGGCTGGGGCGCCGGCTCAGTGGCCGGCGAGGTACCGGAGCTTGTCCGGATTGCACTGGATGTACACGGCCGTGATGCGGCCGTCGGCGATGTCCAGCTGGAACAGGTAGTCGGGCCTGCCGCCGGACAGGGCCAGCACGGCGGGGCCGCCGTTGACCTCCAGGACGCGCCGGCACAGGTCCGCCGGGAGCGAGCGGGCGGCGCCGACGAGGAAGCGGCCGATCTTGTCGGCGGTGTGCAGCGTGCGCACCGGCGCCTTGGCCTTGCCGCCGCCGTCGCCGACCAGCCGGACGTCCGGGGCGAGCAGGGACATCAGCCCCTCCAGGTCACCCCCGCCCGCGGCGGCGAGGAAGCGCTCGGTCAGGTCCCGGCGCCGGGCGGGGTCCACCTCGTACCGGGGGCGCCCCTCGGCCACGTGCTGCCGGGCCCGCCCGGCGAGTTGCCGTACCGCCGGCTCGCCCCGGTCGAGCAGCTCGGCGATCTCGGCGTACGGGTAGCCGAACGCCTCCCTGAGCACGAAGACCGCCCGTTCCAGCGGGGACAGCGACTCCAGGACGACCAGGACGGCCAGGGAGACCGTGTCGGCGAGCACGGCGCGCTCGGCGGAGTCCGGGGCGGTGTCGGCGAACGCGGTGAGGTACGGCTCCGGCAGCCACGGCCCGACGTACGCCTCGCTGCGCGCCTGTATCTGGCGCAGCCGGTCGATGGCCAGCCGGGTGGTGACGCGCACCAGGTAGGCGCGCGGTTCACGGACCTTCGCGCGGTCGGCGTGGTACCAGCGCAGCCATGCCTCCTGGACCACGTCCTCGGCGTCGGCGACCCGGCCGAGCATGCGGTACGCGACTCCCGTGAGCAGGGGCCGGTGTGCTTCGAAGACGTCGGTGGCGAGGTCGGCGGTCACGGGTCCATCCCATCCGACACGCCTGTGGGTGTCCATCTGGAATGCCTGGCTCCGGGAGCGGTACGGATCACCATGACCGCGGGCCGCCGGCGGGCGGCGGACGGCGACCTCGAGGTGGGCGATGCGGTACGCGGTGCTGGGCACGGGCGAGGTGGGCCGTACTCTGGCCGGCCGGCTGCTGGAGCTGGGGCACGAGGCGACCCTCCGATCCCGTTCCCGGGACAACCCGGTGGCGGTGGAGTGGGCCACGGCCGCGGCGGGCCGGGTGCTGGACCTGGGCGGCATCCGGGCGGCACGCGCGGTGGAGGTGTACCTGCCCCTGTGGCTCACCCTGTTCGGCCGCTTCGGGTACGCCGACTTCAACATCGAGGTGCGCCGAGCAGGTTGAGGGCCGTGCGTCAGGGTCGTACGGCGGGGAGCGCCGGGGGGATCGGTACGGCGGGTCCCCCGAGGGAGCCTACGGCCGGCCCCACGAGGGACCGTACGGCCGGACCCGCGAGGGGGCGTGCGGCGGGACGCTGGGCGGCGGAAGGTGCGCCCTCAAGGGCTACCGGCTGGTAGTGATTGCTGACAAGCTGTCTACCGTGTCCGTCAGCAGCCCAGACGAGGAGCACTTCATGTCCGCCACCGTCTCCTTCAAGGTCCCCACCCCCCATGGCACGAGTGACGTGAGCGTGGCCTACACGCGCGTGGGCCGTGGCGAACCGCTGGTGCTGCTGCACGGCATCGGCCACCACCTGCAAGCATGGGAGCCGGTCGTGGACATCCTGGCCACCGAGCGCGACGTGATCTCCGTCGACCTGCCGGGTTTCGGCGCGTCCCCGGGACTGCCGGACGGCCTGGCCTACGACCTGCCCACCACGAACTCCGTGCTCGGCTCGCTGTTCGAGACGCTGGAACTGGACCGCCCGCATGTCGCCGGCAACTCGCTGGGCGGCCTGCTCGCGCTGGAGCTGGGCCGGAACAAGCTCGTTCGGAGCGTCACGGCCTTCTCCCCCGCCGGTTTCTGGACGCAGGCCGAGCGGCGGTACGCCTTCACGGTACTGCTCGCGATGCGGGGCATCGCCCAGCGGCTTCCCGAGCCGCTGGTGCGGCAACTGTCCCGCACGGCGGCCGGGCGTACCGCGCTGACCAGCACCATCTACGCCCGCCCCGGGCGCCGTTCGCCGGAGGCGGTGGTCGCCGAGACGCTCGCGCTCGCGGCGGCCCCCGGTTTCGGGGCGACCCTGCGGGCGGGCACCACCGTCCGGTTCACCGACGACCTGCCGGGCCTGCCGGTCACGGTGGCCTGGGGCACCCGGGACCGGCTCCTCGTACGCCGCCAGGGCATCCGCGCCAAGCAGCTCATTCCGCAAGCCCGCCTGGTACGGCTGCCCGGCTGCGGCCATGTCCCGATGAACGACGACCCGGCGCTGGTCGCCCGGGTCATCCTGGACGGCAGTCGCTGATCGCACCGGTCTGACGGCTGGACAACTCCACTGGTCGCAGGCGGTTGTTCACGTGCGGTTCGCGTGCGCGCCGCAGCGCCCCAGTAGGTGTGGCGGGTTGTTCACGTGCGGTTCGCGTGCGCGCCGCAGCGCCCCAGTAGGTGTGGCTGTGCACACCGGCCGGATCCCGTCCCTGGAGGCGCAGCCATGTCAGACCGTCCGTTCCCCGGCCGCCGCAGCGTTCTGCGCGGCTCCCTCGCCACGTCGGCGGCCCTCACCCTGCCCGTCGGTCTCGGCGCGGCCCCGGCGTTCGCCCGCTCCGGACGGCCTCGGGCGGGGTGGGGGGTGCAGACCGGCGACGTGACCGCGGATTCCGGTCTGGTGTGGGTGCGTTCGGACCGGCCGGCCCGGATGATCGTGGAGACCTCCGCCACCGAGTCGTTCCGCGACCCGCGCAGATGGCACGGGCCGCTGCTGGGCTCCGGCACGGACTTCACCGGCACCACCCGGCTGCACGGCCTGCCGTCCGGCGAGCAGATCCACTACCGCGTCCTCCTCGCCGACCCGGACGACCCGCGCCGCACCGGCGAGCCCGTGACCGGCACCTTCCGCACGGTGTCCCGGCGCCGCCGGGACGGCGTGCGCTTCCTGTGGTCGGGCGACCTGGCCGGCCAGGGCTGGGGCATCAACCCCGACCTGGGCGGCTACCGCATCTACGACGCCATGGCGAAGCTGGACCCGGACTTCTTCCTGTGCAGCGGCGACAACATCTACGCCGACGGCCCGGTCACCGCGACCCAGGCACTGCCCGACGGCAGCGCCTGGCGGAACATCACCACCGAGGAGAAGTCGAAGGTCGCCGAGACCCTCGCCGAGTACCGGGGCAACTTCCGCTACAACCTGCTCGACGAGAACCTGCGCAGGTTCAACGCCCAGGTGCCGTCGGTCATCCAGTGGGACGACCACGAGGTGCGCAACAACTGGTACCCGGGCGAGGTCATCGCCACCTCCGACACCCGCTACACCGAGAAGAGCATCGACGTCCTCGCCGCACGCGCCCGGCGGGCGTTCAGCGAGTACTTCCCCCTCTCCACGCTGCGTCCGGGCGCGCGGGAGGGCCGCGTGTACCGGGTGCTGCGCCAGGGCCCGCTGCTGGACGTGTTCGTGCTCGACATGCGGACCTACCGCAACGCCAACTCCCCCGACGACCAGACCGTCGACCCGCAGGGCATCATGGGCCGGGAGCAGCTGGAGTGGCTCAAGCGGGAGTTGTCCCGGTCGCGCGCGGTGTGGAAGGTGCTGGCCGCCGACATGCCGCTCGGTCTCGTCGTACCCGACGCGACGGAGAACCGGCCCCACATCGAGGCGGTGGCCCAGGGCGATCCCGGCGCGCCGCTCGGCCGGGAGTTGCAGATCGCCGAGCTGCTGCGGTTCATCAAGCACCGGCGGATCACCGGCACACTGTGGCTGACGGCGGACGTGCACCACACCTCCGCCCAGCACTACCAGCCCTCCCGGGCCGCGTTCACCGACTTCGAGCCGTTCTGGGAGTTCGTCTCCGGGCCGCTGAACGCCGGCGCCTTCCCGGCCGGCGCGCTGGACGACACCTTCGGCCCCGAACGGGTGTTCGTGAAGGCACCGACCGCGTCCAACGTCTCACCCGCGGGCGGATACCAGTTCTTCGGCGAGGTCGACATCGACGGGGACAGCGGTGAACTGACGGTCCGGCTGCGCGAGCAGGACGGCACGGTGCTGTTCACGCAGACGTTGCGGCCGGGCCGGGTCGGTCAGTGAGAAACCGGTCGAACGGCCGATCATAGAAACTGCAATAAATCGGACGGAGCATGCTTTACCCATCGGTCACAAGCAGTTCGTGATCACGCAACACCTCTCCTGCACAGTGAACGCATGACTCCAGACATGTCTGACGTGACCCGGGCGAAGCACGGACGGCCCGTACACCACTGGCGGCGCGACGCCGTCGAGCTCGCCGCGCTCTTCACGGCCGTGGCCGTCGCGGACGCGGTGGCGAACCTGGTCGGGCACGGGCCGGACGGCCCGGCCCTGCTGGTGACCTCGGCGATGGCGCTGGCCGCGACGGCGGCGTTCCACGTGTGGTGGTCACGCCGCCACGGACACGCGCCGCCGGTGAGCGATACCGGTGCCCGGCCGACCACCGAGACGCGGCCGGCCGGGCCGTCCGAGCAGCCCACCGCCGGTGACCTCGCCGGTGTGCTGTGGCGGATGCGGACGACGGTGAAGGACGAGCCGGGCTCCCTGGCCACGCTGTGCTCGGCGCTCGCCGAGCGGCGGGTGGACATCCTGAGCCTGCAGACCCACCCGCTGGCCGACGGGACGGTGGACGAGTTCCTGCTGCGGGCGCCGGGCGCCCTGGCGGCCGCCGAGATCTCCCGGGCGATCGCGCTGGCCGGGGGCACGTCCACCTGGATCGAGCGGGCCGACGCCCATGACCTGGTCGACGCACCCACCCGGGTGCTCGGCCTGGCGGCCCGCACCGCCCTGGACACCGCGGAACTCCCTTTGGCACTGCGCCAGTTGCTGGGCCGGTGCACGATCCGGTCGCTGCCGGGCAGGCCGGCCGGCGGGGGCCCGGGTCCGCGGCCGGTGCCGGTCGAGGGCACCCTGGAGGACACCGTGATGCGGCTGCCGGCGCCCGAGGGCGGCGTGCTCACCGTGGAGCGGCCGTATCTGCCGTTCACCCCCACCGAGTTCGCCCGGGCGCGGGCGCTGACGGAGCTGGACAGCAGGCTCGGACCGCGTATCCCCCGCGGTCAGGACGTACTGACCCTGCCCGAGGGCAACGACATCACCGTGCGCCGGGTCGACACCGGTGACCTGGCCGCGGCCCGGGCGATGCACGAGCGGTGCTCGCCGGACACCCTCGGTCTGCGCTACCACGGCCCGTTCGGCGACGCGGACCGCTACCTGAACCACCTGCTCAGCCCCCGCTTCGGCCGGACGCTGGCCGCACAGACCGCCTCCGGCCGGATCGTCGGCCTCGGGCATCTGCTGTGGGACGGCGACGAGACGGAGGTCGCGCTGCTGGTCGAGGACGAGTGGCAGCGGCGGGGCGTCGGCGGTGAACTGCTCGGCCGGCTGGTGGTGATGGCGGTGGAGGCCGGCTGCGAGAGCGTGTACGCCGTGACCAAGGCGTCCAACACCGGCATGGTCGCCGCGATGCGCGGCCTCGGGCTGCCGCTGGACTACCAGGTCGAGGAGGGCACGCTGGTCATCACGGCCCGGCTCGGTGCCGCACGGGACGCGTCCCGGTCCTCGTACGACACGGCCCGGCAGCGGCTGGGCGACCCGGCCCGGCGGAACTGACACCCGTACCACACTCGTCCACCGCGGCACGGTGCCCGGCAGTGCGGCACGGCGCCTGGGAGTGCGGCACGGCGCCTGGCAGTGCCTGGCACCGTGCGGCACTGCCGCCGGACACCGCCCCACGGCGGCCGTCAGCGCACCGGCTCCCGCGCCGGCAGCGGCACCGGCACCGGCATCCGGGCGGGCTGCCCCAGCGCCTGGTCCAGGTCGGCCCACAGGTCGTCCACGTCCTCCAGGCCCACCGAGAGCCGCAGCAGCCGGTCGCTGACCCCCGCCCCGCGCCGGTCCTCGGCGTCCACGATGCGGTGGCTGATGGACGCCGGATGCTGGATGAGCGTGTCGACGCTGCCCAGGCTCACCGCCGGCGTGACGAGCCGGACCCGGGAGATCAGCTCGTGCGGGTCGCCGTGCACCTCGAAGGCGATCATCGCGCCGCCGAGCCGCGGGTAGCGCACCCGGGCCACGCGCGGGTCCACGGCGAGCCGGCGGGCCAGGTCGGCGGCGTTCGCGGAGGCCGCGCGCACCCGCACCGGCAGGGTGGCGAGGCCGCGCAGCAGCAGATAGCCCGCCAGCGGATGCAGTACGCCACCCGTGGCGAACCGTATCCGCCGCAGGCGGCCGGCGAACTCCTCGTCGCAGGCGACCACCCCGGCCAGCACATCGCCGTGCCCGCCGAGGTACTTGGTGGCGCTGTGCAGCACCAGCCGGGCACCCTCCTCGGCCGGGCGTTGCAGCACGGGCGTGGCGAAGGTGTTGTCGGCGAGCAGCGGGACCGAGCCGCAGGCGTGGGCGATGGCCCGCAGGTCGAGTTCGGCCAGGGTCGGGTTGGCCGGGGACTCGACCATCACCAGGCCGGTCTCCGGCCGGAGCGCGTCGGTGATGCCGGCCGGGTCGGTCCAGGTGACCTCCGTGCCGAGCAGCCCGGCGGTCAGCAGATGGTCACTACAGCCGTACAGGGGCCGTACCGCTACGACGTGACGCAGGCCCTGTGCGGAGCGATCCAGGAGCACGGCGCTGAGCGCGGCCATGCCGCTGGCGAAGGCGACCGCGGACTCGGTGCCTTCCAGCCGGGCGAGCGCGGTCTCGAAGCGGGCGACGGTCGGGTTGCCCAGGCGGCCGTAGATCGGCGGGCCGGCCGGATCGGCGCCGTCGGTGGCGAAGGCGTCGATCCGGGCGGCCTCGGCCCGGCTGTCGTAGGAGGGGTAGGTGGTGGACAGGTCGATCGGCGGGGCGTGCAGGCCCTGGCGGGCGAGGTCGTCGCGGCCGGCGTGTACGGCCTCGGTGGCCAGGGCTCTCGTCGCGGCGCGTACGTCGTCGTAGGCACCGGTGCTCGCTGTGTCCATGGCCGGAAGGGTGAACATCGAACGGTTCCCGGGAATCGAACACCGTGCTACGTTCGGCCAATGGCCGAATCTGTCGTACTGGATCCGGTGGACCTCCATCTGCTGCGGCTGTTGCAGAACGACGCCCGGACCACCTACCGCGACCTCGCCGCACAGGTGGGAGTGGCGCCGTCGACCTGTCTGGACCGGGTGACCCGGCTGCGCCGCTCCGGTGTGATCCTCGGCCACCGGCTCCAGCTGGACCCGGCCAGGCTCGGACGCGGCCTCCAGGCGCTGCTGTCGGTACAGGTACGGCCGCACCGACGGGAACTGGTGGGACCGTTCGTCGAGCGGATCCGGGCACTGCCGGAGGCGCGCACGGTGTTCCATCTGACCGGCCCCGACGACTACCTGGTGCATGTGGCCGTCGCGGACATGGCCGATCTCCAGCGGCTGGTGCTGGACGAGTTCACCTCACAGCGTGAGGTGGCCCGGGTGGAGACCCGGCTGATCTTCCAGCAGTGGGAGTGCGGCCCGCTGCTGCCGCCCGGTCACGCCCAGAGCTGAATCCGCCGCCGCGTGGGTGACGCGGAGATCCACTTCGTACGAGGATGAGCCGCATGTCTGAGACCCAGATCCCGCTGCCCCGACAGGTCGCCGACGCATACGTGGACGACCTCATCGCCCTCGACCCGGTCACCGGTACGTACCTCGGTGTGCGGGAGAGTTCGAGCCGGCTGCCCGACTACTCGCCGGCCGGTCAGGAAGCCCTCGCGGAGCTGGCGCGGGTGACCCTCGCGAAACTGGACGAGGCGGAACGGCAGCCAGATGCCGACAGTGACGTGGAGCGCCGCTGCGGACGCCTGCTGCGGGAGCGGCTGACCGCCGAACTCGCCGTCCACGACGCGGAGGAGCACCTGCGCCGGGTCGGCAACATGGGCACCCCCGGCCACGCGGTGCGGGAGATCTTCACCGTCACCCCCGCGGAGACCGAGGAGGACTGGGCGGCGATCGCGGAACGGCTGCGCGCGGTGCCGGGCGCCCTCGCCGGCTACCGCGCCTCGCTCGAACTCGGCATGCGGCGCGAGCTGTTCGCTGCGCCGAGGCCCACGGCGACGTACATCGAGCAGCTCACCGAGTGGACGGACACGGACGGCAAGGGCCGCGGCTGGTACGAGGACTTCGCCGCCGCGGGGCCGGAGGCGCTGCGCGCGGAGCTGGACGAGGCGGCGCGGGCGGCGACCGGCGCCCTGGTGGAGCTGCGGGACTGGCTGCGGGATGTGTACGCGCCGGCGATCGAGGGCGCCCCGAACGTGGTCGGCCGGGAGCGGTACGCGCGCTGGTCGCGCTACTTCAACGGCACCGACCTGGACCTGGACGAGGCGTACGCCTACGGCTGGGCGGAGTTCCACCGGATCCTCGGCGAGATGAAGCGGGAGGCCGGGAAGATCCTCCCCGGCGCCGAGACACCGTGGGTGGCGCTCGCGCACCTGGACGAGCACGGCCGGCACATCGAGGGCGTGGACGAGGTCCGGGAGTGGCTCCAGGGCCTGATGGACAAGGCCATCCAGGAGCTGGACGGCACCCACTTCGAGCTCGCCGAGCGGGTGCGGAAGGTGGAGTCGCGCATCGCCCCGCCCGGCGGTGCGGCGGCCCCCTACTACACGCCCCCCTCGGAGGACTTCTCCCGGCCCGGCCGCACCTGGCTGCCCACGATGGGCCTGACCCGGTTCCCGGTCTACGACCTGGTGTCGACCTGGTACCACGAGGGCGTCCCCGGCCACCACCTCCAGCTCGCGCAGTGGGTGCACGTCGCCGAGAACCTCTCCCGCTACCAGGCGACGGTCGGCATCGTCAGCGCCAACGCGGAGGGCTGGGCGCTGTACGCGGAGCGGCTGATGGACGAGCTGGGCTACCTCACCGAGCCGGAGGAGCGGCTCGGCTACCTGGACGCGCAGATGATGCGGGCGGCCCGGGTGATCGTGGACATCGGCATGCACCTGGAGCTGGAGATTCCCGCCGACTCCCCGTTCCACCCCGGTGAGCGGTGGACGCCCGAACTGGCGCAGGAGTTCTTCGGGGCGCACAGCAGCCGGCCGGCGGACTTCGTGGAGAGCGAGCTGACCCGGTACCTGACGATCCCCGGCCAGGCGATCGGTTACAAGCTCGGTGAGCGGGCGTGGCTGCTCGGGCGGGACAAGGCACGCGAGCTGCGCGGCGACGCGTTCGACCTGAAGGCATGGCACATGGCGGCACTGTCGCAGGGGTCGCTGGGCCTGGACGACCTGGTGGACGAGCTGTCCCGGCTCTGACCGCCGGCTCCGGCTCCGACCGCCGGGCCGGCTCCGACCGCCGGATCCGGCCCGGCAGTCAGAGCCCGTCCGCCCCGGGCCGCCCGCCCCGTCCCGTCCCGTCCCGTCCCGTCCTCCGGATCGATGACCTCCGTCCGGCCGGGGCGGGCCGGGGGGACGCGGTACCGGACGCTCACGCCAGGAAGGCCGGTGGCCGGGCCGCGTGGGGTGTCCCGCTCGGCCGTCCGGCCGCCTCCGGCTGGCGCGGGCGGAGCGCGGGCGGCTAGCTGGTGCCCGGGGGCCGATGCGGAGAGGCGGGCCGGGCATGCACGAGAAGGGGCCGGGACAGGAGGCGCTGGAGCAACCGCGCGCCGCGGGGCTGGCCGGAGTCGTCTTCGCGCTGCTCCTGGCGGCGGCGATCGTCCTGGTCAGGCTGGGGATTCCGGAAGGAGCCGACGCGGACACCGGACAGGCGTTCACGGACTCCGGGCGACGCGACGCGCTTCGGGCGGCCCTGGCTCTCGTGCCGTTCGCCGGCATCTTCTTCCTGTGGTTCATCGGCGCCGTACGCGCGCACGTCGGCGCGGCCGAGGACAAGTTCCTCGCCACCGTCCTCCTGGGCAGCGGACTGGTCTTCACCGCGACGATGCTCGGCGCCGCCGCGGCGGCGAGCGCCGTGCTCGCGGTGTCCCACCCGGTCGGCACGGTGCCGGCGCCGGCCAGCTGGAACTTCGGCCGCCACTTCGCGTACACGCTGATGACGGAGTACGCCATGCGGATGGCGGCGGTCTTCGTGTCCTCCATGTCGGTCATCGGCCACCGCCTCGGCATCCTGCCGCGCTGGCTCACGATCGTGGGCTTTCTCACCGCTCTGACGCTGCTCTTCGTCTCGTCGAACGTGCCCTGGGCGGAACTCGTCTTCCCCGCGTGGTCACTCCTGCTCAGCGTGCACATCCTCGCGGTCAGCCGCCGTGGCCGGCCCCGGGCGGCGACGGCCGGATGACAGCCGCCCACGGCGGCGGCTCACTCGATCGGCGTGCCCGGCGCGCGGGTACCCCGCCCGCACTCTCATGCTGGCGAGCGGGGGACGACCGTCGTCCGGAGCCGCCCGCGCCAGCCGCGGGGCGCGCACCGGGCCTGGCCACCGAAAGGGCGGAGCGTCGATGAGGCTCGTCGTCGATCTGAACAAGTGTCAGGGGTACGCGCAGTGCGCGTTCCTCGCGCCCGACGTCTTCGCCATGCACGGCGAGGAGTCGCTGATCTACAACCCACGCGCGGACGAGGAGCAGCGGGAACGGCTGGCTCGCGCCGTCGCCGCCTGTCCGGTGCAGGCGATCACCGCGGACGGTCTGGACGGTGCTCAGGGATCGGTGACCGGTTCCGCACGGGAGGCGTCCGATGGCCGCTGACCACATGGAATGGTTCAGACGCGAGGGCCGGATCGTGATCGTGGGCGCCTCGCTGGCCGGTCTGCGGGCCGCCGAGACCCTGCGCGCCGAGGGCTTCGCCGGTGAACTGACCCTGATCGGTGACGAGCCGTACGAGCCGTACGACCGGCCGCCGCTGTCGAAGTCCGTGCTGCTGGGCATGGCGTCCCCCCACCACACCGAGCTGCCCCACCGCTGGGACACCGACGCCAAGTGGCGCCTGGGGGTCGCGGCGACGGGTCTGGACCTGACGGCCAAGCGGGTCCGGCTGGCCGACGGGGACGAGGTGGAGTACGACCGGCTGCTCATCGCCACCGGGGTCCGCGCCCGGCCGTGGCCGAAGGAGGAGGAGGCCCGGCTGGACGGCGTGTGTCTGCTGCGCACGAGGGAGGACGCGGCCGACCTGTACCGGCGGCTGAAGGCCGGGCCGCGCCGGGTGTTCGTGATCGGCGCCGGGTTCGCCGGTTCGGAGGTCGCCTCGGCCTGCCGGGAGATGGGGATCCCCGTCACCGTGGCCGAGCGTGCGGGCGCGCCGCTGGTGGGCGCGCTCGGCGGGGTCATCGGCGCGGTCGCGGCCGACCTCGCGACCGAGAACGGCGTGGACCTGCGCACCCATGTCACGGTGACCTCGCTGGAGGGCGACGCGGTCGGCAGGGTACGGGCCGTGCACCTGTCCGACGAGACCGTCGTCGAGGCGGACCTGGTCGTGGTCTCGCTGGGTTCGCTGCGGAACACCGACTGGCTGGCCGGGTCCGGGCTGGGTGCCGGGCCCCGGGGCATCGCCTGTGACGCGGGCTGCCGCGCCTTCGACTTCCGGGGCATCGTCACGGACGACGTCTTCGTGGCGGGGGACGTGGCGCGCTCGCCGCACGCCCTCTTCGGCTATCAGTTCCTCTCGCTGGAGCACTGGGGCAATGCCGTCGCCCAGGCGGAGACGGCCGCGCACAACATGATCTGCCAGGGCGCCGACCGGCGGCCCCACCTGTGGATGCCCGCCTTCTGGTCGTCGATGTTCGGGGTGAACATCAAGTCGGTCGGGGTGCCGCCCATGGGCGAGCAGCTCATGATCACGCAGGGCTCGCTGGCCGAACGTCGGTTCGCCGCCGTCTACGGCTGTCAGGGGCGGATCGTGGCCGCCGTGACCTTCGACAACACGAGGTGGCTGGAGTTCTACCAGCAGCAGATCGAGCGGGGCGCGCCCTTCCCGGTGGAGTTCGCGACGATGGACCGGCGTCCGGAGGGCCGGGCGCCGGTGTCGGCCGACTTCCCGGATCCGTCCCTGCCGACCCACGGCCCCATGGTGACCCTGAGCGGTTACTCGCCGGCCGACCAGCAGCTGGTGTTCCACCCCGCCCGCCACTGACCACCGCCACCGGCCCCGACGCTCCAAGGACCCGCCATGCCGCAAGCCTCGATGTTGCGCCAGATCACCGACTTCGCCAACCGTGCCGACCCGTATCCGGTGTACCGGGAGCTCCGCAGGACACCGGTGCTCCACGAGGAGGAGGGAGGCCCGTACATCATCAGCTCCTACTACGACATCAAGGCCCTCCTGCATGATCCGCGGATCAGCTCCGACGCCGCCAACCTGGCCGCCGCCGGGGACGACGAGCTGGGGCAGGCGGAGGAGACAGGGGGGCTGCCGCCGTCGTTCCTCCGGCTCGACCCGCCCGAGCACGACCGGCTGCGGCGCATCGCCAACAGCGCCTTCGGACCGCCGCACCGGCCGCGGCGGATCGAGAACATGCGCGGCGAGATGGGCGAGATCGTCACCGAGTTGATCAACAACTTCGGGGACACGCGCCAGATCGACCTCGTCGACCAGTTCGCCTACCCCTTCCCGGTGACGGTGATCTGCCGGCTGCTGGGGGTGCCCCGGGAGGACGAGCCGAAGTTCCGTACCTGGGTCGACCCGCTGGTGGCGAGCCTCGACCCCGACACCCGCCAGGGCGGCGAAGCCGAGTTCCAGAAGTCGGCGCAGGAAGCACGCATGCAGCTCGGCATGTACCTGGCCGGGCTGGTCGAGCAGCGCGCCAGGGAACCGCGGGACGACCTGCTGTCCGACCTGGTGAACAGCCAGGGCCCGGACGGGTCCATGGGCATGATGGAGGTGCTCAGCACCTCGGTGCTGCTGCTGATCGCCGGTCACGAGACGACGGTCAACCTGATCACCAACGGCATGCTCACCCTGCTGCGCCACCCGGAGATCCTCGGACGGCTGCGACAGGACCCGGGCCTGTCGGTCAACATCGTGGAGGAGCTGCTGCGGTACGAACCGCCGGTGCAGCTCGTGCCGCAGCGCACGTGCATCACCGACATCGAGGTGCGCGGGGTCACCATCCCGAAGGGCTCGCGGATCTGGCTGGTCCTCGCCGCGGGCAACCGGGACCCGGAGCGGTTCAAGGACCCCGAGCGCTTCGACCCGGACCGCGGGGACATCCAGCACCTCGGCTTCGGCAGTGGCATCCACAGCTGCTTCGGCGCCCCGCTGGCCCGGCTGGAGGCCCAGCTGGCGCTGTCCGAGCTGGCCCGGCGGCTGGAGAACCCCCGCCTGGTCGAGGATCCGCCGCCCTACCGTCCCAACGCCGTGCTGCGCGGGCCCCGGCATCTGAACATCGCGTTCGAGGGGCTGCGGTGAGCGCGGAGCGGGGCGAGCACCCCGTCGGCACGCGAGCCGAGTGAGCCGTACCGGGCCGAGTGAGGCCGAGCGAGGACGTGGCACCGGCCGGACGGACGCGGCGCCCACCGCGTAGGTGCCCGGCTGAGGCGGCGCCCGGAGGCGCCCGGGCGTCGTTCAGCAGCCGCACTCGCCCTCGACGGGCGCCGTCAGCGCGTCGGCGTCCCGGCGCGCCGGCCCCTGCCAGGTCTCGTAGGCGAAGCCCTCGCGCGCCCAGTACTCGAAGCCGCCGAGCATCTCCTTGACCTGGTAGCCGAGCTCCGCGAGGGCGAGGGCGGCGCGGGTGGCGCCGTTGCAGCCGGGGCCCCAGCAGTACGTCACCACCGGCACGGACTTGTCCAGGAGCTGTTCGGCCTGCTCGGCGATGAGCGCGGTCGGCAGGTGGACGGCGCCCGGGACGTGCCCCTGGTCCCAGGACTCGGTGGAGCGGGAGTCCACGACGACGAAGCCGGGGTCGCCGCCGGCCGCGAGCGCCGCGGCCACGTCGGAGACGTCGGCGTGGAAGGCGAGGCTCGCCCGGAAGTAGGCGGCGGCCTCGGCGGGGGCGGCGGGCGCGACGCGCAGGACGGGGTTCTCGGAAGTCGTGTAGATCATGACGGAAAAACTACGGTCCGCGGGCCGCTCGCTGAAGGGCCGATCCACGGGCTTGCCCTTGTCCGTCCGGGGATTCCCCTGCTATCCATCCGGGATGACCGTGTATTCCCCTGACGCCACCGACTGGCGCATCCTCGAAGTCCTCCAGCGCGACGGACGGGCCAGTTACGCCGAGCTGGCGCGGGCCGTGTCCATGTCGCCGAGCGCCGTCACCGAACGGGTCCGACGGCTGGAGGAAGCGGGCGTGATCGAGGGGTACGCGGCGGTGGTAGCCCCCGAACGGCTGGGCCTGCCGATCCTGGCGTTCGTGCGGCTGCGCTATCCCCACGGCAACTACAAGCCGTTCCACGACCTGGTCTCGGCGACGCCCGAGATACTGGAGGCGCACCACGTCACGGGCGACGACTGCTTCGTCATCAAGGTCGCCGCGCAGTCGATGTCCCATCTGGAGCGGGTCTCGGGGAAGATCGGCGCACTGGGCTCGGTGACCACCAGCGTCGTGTACTCCTCCCCGCTGCCCCGGCGTCCGCTGAGCCGCTAGGCCACGCCCCGCTGTCGCAGCGTCGAGCCCGATCTGCTCTTGGCGACCTCCAGCTGGGCATGGATCCGGCGCCGCAGGTCGGGGACATGGCTGACGATGCCGACGCTGCGGTCTCGTTCGCGCAGCGCGTCCAGGACGTCCAGGACCTCGTCCAGGGTCTGGTCGTCGAGGCTGCCGAAGCCCTCGTCGATGAAGAGGGTGTCCAGGCGGACGCCGCCCGCCTCGTCGGTGACGACGTCGGCGAGGCCGAGGGCGAGGGCGAGGGAGGCGAAGAAGGTCTCACCGCCGGACAGGGTGGCCGTGTCGCGTTCGCGGCCGGTCCAGGCGTCCACCACGTGCAGCCCGAGCCCGCTGCGGCCACGCCCGGTGCGGTCGTCGGAGTGGACGAGGGTGTAGCGGCCCGACGACATGCGCTGGAGGCGGACGGTCGCGGCGGCGGCGACCTGTTCGAGACGGGCCGCGAGGACGTACGACTCCAGGCGCATCCTGCGTTCGTTGTCCGCGGAGGTGCCCGCGGTGAGGGCGGCGAGCCGGGCCACCCGGTCGTACTCCTCGCGCAGCGGGGCGAGCCGGCGCACGGCCGCGGCGGCCCGTGCGGAGAGGCGGTCCAGCTCGGTGCCGCAGCGGGCGGCGGCGTCGCGCGCGGAGGCGGCCTCGCGCAGTCGGCGGTCCGCGGTGGCCGCCGTTCGCTCGGCCTCGGTGAGGTCGGCGGGGGCCTGCTGGGCGGCTGCCGCGGTGCCGGGCTCGGCGAGGACCGCGCGTACGGCGGCCTCCTCCTGCTGCCAGGCGTCCAGGCGGTGTTGCAGCTCGCGGTGGGCGGCGGGGTCCAGGAGGGCCGCCGCGGCGGCCTGCGGGGTGTCGAAGCCCGCTCGGAAGGCGGCGTCGGCGAGGCGGGCGTCGGCGTCCTTCAGCCGCTGGGCGGCGTCCTCGGCGGCCCGCACGGCGTCGGCGGCCTCGGTGAGCAGTGCCGCCCTCCGCTCCAGTTGCGCGGCGCGCGCGGCAACGCTGTCGGCGCTGCCCCGCGCCTGCTCCAACTCGGCGTGCAGTTGCGCGTGTTCGCGCTCCAGGGTGTCACGGCGGGTGAGCCGGGAGGCGGCCCGTACGGCGGCCTGCTGGCGGTCGGCGAGACGCCGCTCGCGCTCCCGCTCGGCCTGCCGCAGCTCCTCCTGGGCGCCGTGCAGGGCGGAGGCCGCGCGGCGGACACGGGCGTACTCCTCCTCCAGTTCGCCGGCCTCGGCGGCGAGCCGGGGGGTGGGAGTGTCACCGGCCTCGGCGGTGGCCGCGGCGAGGGCCTCGCGGACCGCGCCGAGGCGCCGCTCGTCCTCGGTGTGCTGTTCCTCGGCCCGCTGGTGGACGGCGAGGGCGTCGTCCTCGGTCTCGCGGTCGACGTGTCCGGCCACCTTGCGGGTGGGCGCGGGGTGTTCGGTGGCTCCGCAGACGGCGCAGGGCTCGCCGTCGGCGAGGTGGGCGGCGAGTTCGGCGGCGATACCGTTCAGCCGCTGTTCCTTGAGGTCGAGCCAGTGGGCCCGGGTGTCGAGCGCGCGCCGGTGCGAGGCCCGCGCGCGCTGCTGGGCCTGTTCGAGGTCGGCGGCGAGCTGGTCGCGGGTGCGGGCCGCGTCCAGGCGTCGCTGCATGGGGGCGCGCTGGACGGCGAGCTGCTCGGCGCGGGTGGCGGCCTCCTGGGCGGTGTCGATGCGGGTTTGGAGGTCCGCGCGGGTGCCGTCCCAGCCGGCCAGCCAGGCGTCGGCCTCCCGAAGGACGTCCTCGTCGGCGCGCTCCTGCCGGTCGAGTCCGGTCCGCTCCTCGGTGACTTGGGCGAGCCGGCGTTCGGCGCGCCGGGCCGCGTCGAGGCCGCCCAGTTCCTCGGCGGTCCGGCGGGCGGCGGCAGCGAGTCCGCTCGCGCCGGCGTCGGCGTAGGAGCCGGGGAGCAGTCCGCGGGCGCGTGCCTCGGCCGCGGCGGCCCGGCGGTGTTCGGTGTCGGCGGCCTCCCGCAGCTCCAGTGCGGGCGCGACCGCCTCCGCCTTGCGGGCCCGGTGCATGCGCTCCTGCGTCTCCCGGTGGGTTCCGGACCGTTCCTGGAGGCGTTCGGCGCGCTGCCGGGCCTCGGTGAACCTGCTCTGCAGCCGGGCGAGTTCGCGTACCTCGTCCACCTCGCGCCGGGCCGCCGCGTGGGCCGACTCGGCGGCGGCGAGGCGGCAGTGAGCGACGGTGAGGCGTTCCCGGGCGGTGCTGCGGGCGACGGCGGCGGCCCCGAGGACGGTGTCGGCCAGGCCCGGGTCACCGGGGGCCAGCTCGGGCAGCTCCATGGCGTCACCGGCCTCCTGCTGCATGCGGTGGGCGTCGGCGAGCAGGGCCGCGTCCCCTTCGCGCACGCGTGCCTCGGTCGCGCGCCGGCGTTCGGCGAGGCGCTTCTCGACGTCGGCGAAGCGCTGGGTGGCGAAGAGCCGGCCGAGGAGCCTGCCGCGGGCCTCGGCGTCGGCGCGCAGGAAGCGCGCGAAGTCGCCCTGGGGCAGCAGGACCACCTGGCAGAACTGTTCGCGGCTCATGCCGAGCAGCTGCTCGACCTCGGTACCGATCTCCTGGTGGGAGCGGCTGAGGTCCTTCCAGGCGCCGGAGCGGGCGTCGTGCTCGCGCAGCCAGGTCTGGGCCTTGTCGACCGTCATGCCCTTGCCCCGCAGCTTGGGCCGCTCCCACGGGGGCTGCCGGGTGATCTCCAGCCGGCGTCCGGCGACGGTCAGTTCCAGGCGGACCTCGGTGCGGGTGGCCTTCTCGGCGTGGTCGCTGCGCAGGTTCATGCCCTGGCCGCTCTGCCGGGCGCCGGGAACGGAGCCGTAGAGGGCGTAGCAGACGGCGTCCAGGACGGAGGTCTTGCCCGCGCCGGTCGGGCCGTGCAGCAGGAACAGTCCGGCGGTGGACAGCGCGTCGAAGTCGACGCTCTGGGAGCCGCCGAAGGGACCGAAGGCGGTGATGTCGAGCCGGTGCAGCCTCATCGGGCCACCTCCCGGACGGCGTCGTCGGCGCGGACGGCGTCGAACGCCTCGCGCAGCACGGCCGTCTCGTGCTCGTCGGGTCCGGCGCCGCGCACATGGGCGACGAAGTCCTGGGCGATCTGCTGGTCGCTGCGGTCGGCGAGCCGCCGGGCGTACGACACCCGGGGGTCGTCCGGTGCCCGCTCGGGGGCGAAGACGAGGCTGAGGGTGTGCGGGAAGCGCTCGCTGAGCCGGGCCATGGGGTCGGCCGGGCGGACCGGGTCGGTGAGGGTGGCCTCGACCCAGGACTCCTCGTGGCGGCTGAGCCCGGGGTCGGCGAGGAGGTCGTCCAGGGTGCCGCGGATGCGGGCGAGCGGGCGCGGCACCGGGCAGTCGAGGCGTTCGGCGGTGACCGAGCCGGCCGCGTCCAGGTCGATCAGCCACATGCTCTTGCGGTGGTCGGTCTCGGAGAAGGAGTAGGCGAGCGGCGAGCCGGAGTAGCGCACGCGCTCGGTGATGGTCTGGCAGCCGTGCAGATGACCGAGCGCCACATAGTCGACGCCGTCGAAGACCCCGGCCGGCACGGCGGCCACCCCGCCGACGGTGATGTCCCGCTCGCTGTCGCTGGCCTGGCCGCCGGTGACGAAGGCGTGGGCGAGGACGACGGAACGCGTGCCCCGCGCGCGTGTGGCGAGATCGGCGCGGACGCGGTCCATGGCGGCGCCGAGGACGGCCTCGTGACCGGCCTTGTCGACGGCGAACTCGTCCTTCACCAGAGCCGGTTCGAGGTAGGGCAGGCCGTAGAAGGCGACGTCCGCGTGGGCGTCCGTCAGGACGACCGGCGTGCCGGCGGCGGACGGTTCGGTGCGCAGGTGGATGCCCGCGCGGTCGATGAGTCCGGCGCCGACACCGAGGCGGCGGGCCGAGTCGTGGTTGCCGGAGATCATCACCGTGGGCACGCCGAGGTCCGCGAGCCGGTGCAGGGCGGTGTCGAACAGCTCGACCGCGGCGAGCGGGGGCACCGCTCGGTCGTACACGTCGCCCGACACGACCACCGCGTCCACCTCGCGCTCACGCACGGTGGTGACGAGGTGACCGATGAACTCGGCCTGGGCCCCGAGCAGGTTCACCCGGTGGAAGGCCCGGCCGAGATGCCAGTCGGACGTGTGCAGGAGTCTCATGAGCCCCGAGACTAACGGCCGGGTCCGACATCACGGCCGGTTACTCCCGTATCGACCCGTCACGGCCCCCACCCCTTAGGGGCGTTATGTCCGTTCAGCAGCAATCTTCAGGCGTCTCCGTAGGCTTCGCCGCCCAGTTCGAAGCCGGCCGTGCCCGCCGTCACATCGGCGAGCCATGCGCGGAAGGCGTCCACGTCGGCGTCCGGGAGGCCGATCTCGAGGGTGACCGCCTCGCCGTAGCGGACGTCGCGCACCTCGCGTCCGGTCGCGCGCAGGTCGTTCTGGACCTTGCCCGCCCGCTGGTGGTCGACGGTCACCGTGGCCAGCCGGAAGCGGCGCCGGATGATCGTGCCGAGCGCGTCCAGCGCCTCACCGACCGAACCGCCGTACGCGCGGATGAGTCCGCCCGCGCCGAGCTTGACGCCGCCGTAGTAGCGGGTGACCACGGCGACCACGTACCGCATGTCGCGGCGCAGCAGCATCTGGAGCATGGGCACACCGGCGGTGCCGCCCGGTTCGCCGTCGTCGCTGGCCTTCTGCACGGAGGCGTCGGCGCCGATGACGTACGCCCAGCAGTTGTGGGTGGCGTCGGCGTGCTCCTTGCGCACGGCGGCGATGAAGTCCTGGGCCTCCCGCTCGGTGGCGGCCGGGGCGAGGGCGCACAGGAAGCGGGAGCGGTTGATCTCGGTCTCGTGCACGCCCGCGCGGGCGACTGTGCGGTACTCGTCCTGCATCCCGTCAGCCTATGTGAACGCCAGGACGCCGCTCGGTCACCTCTTCCTGCCGCGGGGGACCGTGAACGAGGTGAGCAGGGCACGGCCCGGCGCGAGGGCCGGCCAGCCGGTGCCGTGCCAGGTGAGCACGGCGATCGCGGAGGTCGGGAACTTCTCCCGCACCCGGTCCAGCGTGTCGTCGAGGCCGTCGGCGGCCAGCGTCCGCACCAGCTCCTCCAGGCCGGGGTTGTGTCCGACCAGCAGCAGTGTCCGCACCTCCGCCGGCACCTCGTGCACGACCTCCAGCAGGTCCGCCGCATCGGCCGCGTACAGCCGCCGGTCGTAGCGCACCGGCGGCGGAGTGGCCCACTCGGCGGAGACCAGCTCCCAGGTACGGCGGGCGCGTACGGCGGTGGAGCACAGGGCGAGGTCGGGCAGGGAGCCGGCGGCGAGCGCGCGTCCGGCGGCCGGGGCGTCCCGCAGCCCGCGCGGGGCGAGCGGTCTGCGGTGGTCCTCGACGCCCTCGGGCCAGGCGGCCTTGGCGTGCCGCAGCACCACCAGCCGGCGCAGCGGGCCGGTGCCCGCCGGCCCGCTCACTCGGGGTTCCCGAGGTCGCGCGAGAGGTCCAGGGCGAGCAGCCGGTCGGCGTAGGCGTAGGTCTCGAAGCGGGCGCCGTCGGGGATACCGGGCGCGCTCTCCACCTCGCGCAGTACGCCGAGCACCGCGGGCAGGTCCAGGTCGTCCTCCCAGGCGGCGCGCAGCCGCGCCCGCACGTCACCGGGAACCGGCCGCGAGGGCCGCCGCGCCCAGCCGGCGACGGCCCGCCGCCAGCGGGCCAGGCTCCGCGCGGCCTCGTCCAGTGCGGCGGCGTCCAGGCACACGGGTTCGCTCCGCGGCACGCCGACAAGGGCGAGGCGGAGGGCGGCGGGGTCGGAGCCGGCCTCCTCCGCCCACCGCGCCGGAGCCACCGCCACCACCGGTCCCTCTCCCGGTGTGTCCTCGAAGCCGCGCTGGGCCACATGGATGGCCTGGGCCTCCCCGAGCCCGGACGCCAGGTCGCGGCCGTCCTCGAAGGGGCGGACGGCGAGCCGGGTGGCGGCGGTGCGGAGTTCGGGCTGGTCGCGCGGTGCCGTGAGGATCGTCCAGACCGGGGTGCCGCCCAGTTCCAGGGCCCGGACGAGCAGGTCCGCGGTGAGCAGCACCCGCAGGGCCGTCGGGTCGAGGCCCGAGGCATGGGCCTCGATGCGGGTCAGGCCGCGGCGGGCGGGCGCGGCGGGGACGGGCTCACCGGTTCGGGCGTCGAGGATGCGCAGCACGGGGCGAGCGTAGGCGGGCGGACGGCCGTATGCAGCAGCTTGCACCGATTCCCGGCAGCGTGGCGGGGTACGGAGGGAATCCGTACCCGCCCGGGCGATGTTGCCCCGGCACACAGTTCCCCACGGCCCGAGGAGGCACCCGATGTACGGCGACGAGGCCACCATCCGCAGGATCCTGACCGAGCTGGGCGACACCTGGGCGGTGGTCGGCCTGTCCTCGAACCCGGGCCGGGCCGCCTATGGAGTGGCGCGGGTGCTGCAGGGGTTCGGCAAGCGGATCGTGCCGGTGCACCCCAAGGCCGAGACGGTGCACGGGGAACGCGGCTACGCCTCTCTCGCCGACATCCCCTTCGAGGTGGACGTGGTCGACGTGTTCGTGAACAGCGGCCTGGCCGGTGCGGTGGCGGACGAGGCCGTGCTGAAGGGCGCGCGGGCGGTGTGGTTCCAGCTGGGGGTCGTCGACGAGGGCGCCTGGGAGCGGACCCGGGCGGCGGGACTGGAGATGGTCATGGACCGGTGCCCGGCGATCGAAATTCCCCGCCTGATCTTGTGATTCTTCGTCTTCATCACAATTCTCCGCTGAATATTGACATTCTGCTGATACCCCTGACCTGGTGGAAGCTGTACCCAAGACAGGTAAGATCCCGGGTCAAGTTTTGGAAAACACTCTTTTGCCGAGACGGAAAGCGTTCCTAGCCTGTGGCCTCTGCTCGTTATTTCTGCGTTCATGAACTGAGAGGCCACTCGACATGGCGAAAGTCGACGCCCTGCCACAGGCCGCGACGGAATCCGGCGGTCTGCGCCGAGAGGTCGGACTGATCGGACTGATGTGGGCCTCCGTGGGCTCCATCATCGGCTCCGGCTGGCTGTACGGCGCCGAGAAGGCGGTCGTCGTGGCCGGCCCCGCGGCGATCATCTCGTGGGTGATCGGCACGGTGGCCATCGTGCTGCTGGCGCTCGTGCACGCCGAACTCGGCGGCATGTTCCCGGTCGCCGGCGGCACGGCCCGCTATCCGCACTACGCCTTCGGCGGCCTGGCAGGCATGTCCTTCGGCTGGTTCGCCTGGCTGCAAGCCGCCACGGTGGCCCCGATCGAGGTCGAAGCGATGATCGGCTATGCCGGTCACTGGAAGTGGGCCCAGAGCCTGCAGCATGCCGACGGGACGCTGACGACCAGCGGTTTCGTCACGGCCGTCGCCCTGATGGCGGTCTTCGTCGGCGTCAACTTCTTCGGCGTCCGGGCGCTGGCACACACCAACAGCGCGGCCACTTGGTGGAAGATCGCCGTCCCGCTCGGGGCGATCTTCATCATCGCCATCGGCAACTTCCACGGGAGCAACTTCACCTCGGAGGGCTTCGCGCCGTTCGGCATGAAGGGCGTCCTGGGTGCCATCAGCTCCAGCGGCATCATCTTCGCGCTGCTCGGCTTCGAGCAGGCGATCCAGCTGGCCGGCGAGAGCCGCAACCCCAAGCGTGACCTGCCGCGGGCGACCCTCGGCTCGGTGGCGATCGGCGCCGTGATCTACATCCTCCTCCAGGTCGTGTTCATCGCCGCGCTGCCGCACGCCTCGTTCGCGCACGGCTGGGCCAAGCTCGACTTCGCCGGCATCAGTGGCCCCTGGGCGGGCCTGGCGACCCTGGTGGGCCTCGGCTGGCTGGGCTGGGTGCTCTACGTCGACGCGATCATCTCCCCCGGCGGCACCGGCCTGATCTACACCACCGCCACCTCACGCGTCTCCTTCGGCCTGGCCAAGAACGGCTACGCGCCGAAGGCGTTCGCCAAGACCGACAAGCGCGGCGTGCCGTGGTTCGGCCTCCTGATGGCGTTCGTCACCGGTGTGGTCTGCTTCCTGCCGTTCCCGAGCTGGCAGGAGCTGGTCGGCTTCATCACCTCGGCGAGCGTGCTGATGTACGCCGGCGCGCCGCTGGCCTACGGCGTCTTCGCCGACCGGCTGCCGAACCACGAGCGCCCGTACCGGCTGCCCGGCGGCAAGGTCATCGCGCCGCTGTCGTTCGTGGTCGCCAACCTCATCATCTACTGGGCCGGCTGGGACACCCTGTGGCGGCTGGGCTTCGCGATCCTGCTCGGCTACGTGCTCCTGGGCTCCTACGCCTGGTACGCCACGGCCAAGCGGCTGCCCGACGCGCCCCGGCTGGACTTCAAGGCCGCCCAGTGGCTGCCCGGTTACCTGCTCGGCCTGGGCGCGATCTCCTGGCTGGGCGGCTTCGGCGGCCGGGGCACCATTGCGATGTACTGGGACATCCTGGTCGTCGCGGCCTTCTCGCTCGTCATCTACTACTGGGCCAAGGCCACCGCGTCGAAGCCCGAGGCGATCGAGCGCAGCATCGACGAGGTCGTGGTGACGGACATGCCCGCGCACTGACCCGCTTCCGCGCAAGGAAGGTGTCCCGTCGGCCCGGCCGGCGGGACACCGTCGTGCCCAGGGCCGGCGGGACACCGTCGTGCCCAGGGCCGGCGGAACACCCGCCGTGCCGTGGACCGGCGGGACACCGTCCCGCCGTGGGCCGACGGCACGCCCGTCTGCACTGGACTGACGGGACACCGTCATAATCCTCGCGTGACGTCTTCCCCCCACTCCAACTCCCCGTCCGTCCCCCGCTTTCCCGTCGTCGTCGTGGGCGCCGGACCGGCCGGCCTGACCGTCGGCAACATCCTGCGGGCCGCCGGCGTCGACTGCCTGCTCCTGGAGACCGAGAGCCGGGAGTTCATCGGACAGCGGCCACGTGCCGGAATCATCGAGGAATGGGCCGTACGCGGCCTCGAACGGCGCGGGCTGGCCGGCCGTCTGCTGGAGCGCGCCGAGCGGCACTCCGAGTGCGAGTTCCGCTTCGACGGCCGCGGACACCGTTTCCGCTACCAGGAGTTGACGGGACGTCACCACTGGGTCTACCCGCAGCCCCTGCTCGTGACCGATCTCGTGCACGAGTACGCCGACGTGCGCGGCGGGGAGATCCGTTTCGGCGTGCGGGACGTGCACCTGCACGATGTGGACACGGACCGGCCCGCCGTCTCGTACACCGACCCGGAGACCGGCGAACGGCGGCTGGTGCACTGCGACTTCGTGGCCGGCTGCGACGGCGCCCGCGGGGCGAGCCGGGCAGCGCTGCCGCCGTCGGCGCGGACCTCACGGCACGACTACGGCATCGGCTGGCTGGCGCTGCTGGCCGAGGCCCCGCCGTCCGCGGACTGCGTGCTGTTCGGCATGCACGCGGGCGGGTTCGCCGGGCACATGCCCCGCAGCCCCGAGGTGACCCGCTACTACCTCCAGTGTCCGCCCGGCGACGACCCGGGCAACTGGCCGGACGACAGGGTCTGGGCGGAGCTCCAGCAGCGCCTGCGCGCGGCCGACCGCCCGCCGCTGACGGAGGGGCGCCTGCTGGAGAAGCGTGTGCTCGACATGCACAACTACGTGGTCGAACCGATGGTGTTCGGCCACCTCTTCCTGGCCGGTGACGCCGCGCACCTCGTCGCGCCGATCGCCGCGAAGGGCATGAACCTCGCGCTGAACGACGCGTTCCTGCTCGGTGATGCTCTCGTCGCGCGTCTCACCGGGGGCGACAGCTCGGGCCTGGACGGCTACTCGGAGGCGTGCCTGCGCCGGGTGTGGGACTACCAGGAGTTCTCGGAGTGGCTCTCCGGGATCTACCACGGCGCCTCCTGCGGCGATCCCCACCGCGCCGGAACCACGCTGGCCCGGCTGCGCCGGCTGTTCTCCTCACCGGTCGCGGCGGCGGCCTTCGCCGAGCAGTATCTCGGCACGGCCGGCACGCACTGAGGGCATGACCGGTCCTGGGGCACGATCGGCATGAACTGACGGCACGAGAGGTACCTGTGAGGTCACGGCCGGCACGTACTGACGACACGACCGGTACCGAGGGCACGACCGGCGCGCAGTGAGGGCACGACAGGTACCTCTGAGGGCACGGCCGTGCGCGGCTCACCGCTCGGCGAGGCGGTGGTCCGCGGTCTTCAGGGCCTCCTCCACCAGCCGCCGCAGGTGCCCGTGGGGCAGCGAGTAGATCACCCTCCGGCCCTCCTTGCGGGTGTCCACCAGGCCGGCGAGCCGCAGCCGGGCCAGGTGCTGGCTGACGGCCGGACGGGCGGCGCCGCACGCCTCGGTGAGCGTGGTGACGTCGGCCTCCCCCGCCGTCAGCGCGTGCAGCAGGGCGAGCCGGGTGCGGTCGCCCAGCAGGGAGAGGAGTTCGGCGGCGAGCGCGAACTGCTCCTCGCCCGGACTGCGCGGGTGCGCATGAGGCGCAGGTGACAGGTGCATGCGTGCGCTCATACGCACATAATGGCTCCGTGGGCGCCCTGCGTCCACTCCCGGCCCACCGGAAGGGGATCGACGTGAGCTACCGGCACCCCCGTCAGCACGGGCACGGACACGGGACCGGGACCGGCCACGGCGGACACGAGCACGCACACGGGACCGGCGGACACGAGCACGGGACCGACGGACACGAGCACGGGACCGCCTCCGGCCGGCGCCGCGGCTTCGCGCACCGCCTCACCCACCGGCTCACCCACCGCCTGGCCCACCGCCTCACCCCGCACTCCCATGAGACCGCCGACAAGCTGGACCCCGTGCTGGAGTCCTCGGCGCGCGGCATGCGGGCGCTGTGGGCATCGCTGGCCGCGCTGGGGGCGACCGCACTGGCGCAGGCGGTCGTCGTGGCCGTCTCCGGATCGGTGGCGTTGCTCGGGGACACGGTGCACAACGCGGCCGACGCGCTGACCGCCGTACCCCTGGGCATCGCCTTCGTACTGGGGCGGCGGGCGGCGACCCGCCGGTTCACCTACGGCTACGGCCGCGCGGAGGACCTCGCGGGGCTCGCCGTCGTGCTGACCATCGCCGCGTCGGCGGCGTTCGCCGCCTGGGCGGCGGTCGGAGGTCTGTTCGACCCGCGCCCGGTCGCGCACGTCCCGGCGGTCGCGGTGGCCGCGCTGCTCGGTTTCGCCGGCAACGAGTGGGTGGCCCGGTACCGGATCAGGGTGGGCCGGGAGATCGGCTCGGCCGCGCTCGTCGCCGACGGGCTGCATGCCCGTACCGACGGATGCACTTCGCTGGCCGTGCTGCTGGGCGCCGGCGGCTCGATCCTGGGGTGGCGCCTGGCCGATCCGGTCGTCGGGCTGGCGATCACGGCCGCGATCGTGCTGGTACTGCGGGACGCGGCACGGGAGGTGTGCCGACGGGTGCTGGACGCCGTCGACCCGGCGCTCGTGGACCTGGCCGAACGGGCGGTGCGTGAGGTGCCGGGGGTACGGGAGGTGGGCGAGCTGCGGCTGCGCTGGATCGGGCACCGGCTGCGGGCCGAACTCGCGGTGATGGTGGACGGCGAGGCGACCGTCCGGCAGGCCCACGCGATCGCCGTCGAGGTCGAGCACGCCCTGCTCCACGCCCTGCCGCGGCTGACGGCCGCCCTGGTACACGCCGATCCCGCACCCGTGCCGGGCGAGACGGATCCGCATCTGGCCCTGTCCCACCATGCGGCGGCCTGAGGTTCAGGCAAGCAGCCCCGGAGACCGATCCACATCTGGCACTGTCCCCCACACGGCGGCCTGAGGTCAGGCGAGGCCCAGCCCCTCCAGCACCACGGCGCCCGGCAGTTCCGCGAATGCCTTGCCGGGTACGAGCAGCTTGCCGCGCCGGCGTCCGCTGCCGACCAGGACGTAGGGCAGGTCGACGACGGCCGAGTCCACCAGCACCGGCCAGCCGGTGGGCAGTCCGATCGGGGTGATGCCGCCGTACTCCATGCCGGTCTCGCCGGTCGCCGTCTCCATCGAGGCGAACGACGCCTTGCGCGCGCCCAGTTGGCGTCGTACGGCCCCGTTGACGTCGGCCCGGGTGGTGGAGAGCACCACGCAGGCGGCCAGCCTGGTCTCGCCGGCCCGCTTGCCCGCGACGACGACGCAGTTCGCCGACCGCTCCAGCAGATCACGGCCGTAATGCTCGACGAAGACGCTCGTGTCGGCCCACCGCGGGTCCGTGTCGACGAACAGGATCCTGTCGGCCGGGACGGCGCCCTGCCAGTCGCGTACGGCGTCGGCGACGGGAGCGGTCAGCTCGTCCAGGCAGTGCGGGGCGGGGGTGGCGGTGTCGAAGTCTCCGATGGGTGGGCGCATGGCCGCACGCTAGCAAGACCGGCCCGCCCGCCGTACCGGCGTCTCACGGCACCGGCGGTACGGACACGGCCATCACCATCTCCATCGGCACGTCGCCCTGATTGCCGTACAGGTGCGGGACGTTGGCCTCGAAGGACGCGCTCGCGCCCGCCGGGACCCGGTACTCCACGCCCTCCACGGTGAGGGTCAGCTCACCCGCGGTGACATGCACCAGTTCGACGGTGCCGCCGGGATGCGGCTCGGAGGGACTGCTCTCCCCGGGCATCAGCCGCCAGTCCCACATCTCGAGCGGTCCGGGGGCCTCCGTGCCGGCGAGCAGCCGGCTGAAGCTGCCGGCCTCCGTGTGCCACAGCCGCACGGCCCGTTCGGCGGGGACGACGCGGACCTTCGGGCCCTGCTCGTAGTCGAGGAGCGTGGTGACGCTGACGCCGAGCGCGTCGCCGATCTTGACGACGGTGCCGATGCTGGGGTTGGTGCGGGCCTGCTCGATCTGGATGAGCATGCCGCGACTGACGCCGGCCCGGGCGGCGAGCGCGTCCAGCGTGAAGCCGCGCACCGAGCGCCAGTGCTTGACGTTGCGCGCCAGGGACTGGGTCAGGAGTTCGAGGTCCGACACGTGGTGTCCAATATGTGGGAAGTTCAATATGTTGAATAGCGAGGTTCAGTCGATTGAACTACGGTGGGATGCACCGGATCGTTCACCGAACTGTACTGCGAGGTCGGCTGTGACAGCATTCTTCGCCCTGACCACCAGCCTCCTGTGGGGGCTGGCCGACTTCGGCGGTGGACTGCTGACACGACGCACCCCCGCGCTGACCGTGGTGGTCGTCTCGCAGTCGATCGCGGCGGCCGTGCTGGGCGCGATCGTCCTCGCCACAGGCGGATGGAGCGAGGCCGGACCCCGGCTCTGGTTCGCGTTCGCGGCCGGTCTCGTCGGACCGGTGGCCCTGCTCTCCTTCTACAAGGCCCTCGCCCTCGGCCCGATGGGCGTGGTCTCGCCGCTCGCCACACTGAGTGTCGCCGTGCCCGTCGGCGTCGGGCTCGTCCTCGGCGAGCGACCCGGACTGCTCCAGGTCGCGGGCATCGCCGTCGCCGTGACCGGGGTCGTCCTCGCCGGCGGACCGCAGCTGCGGGGCGCGGCCGTACAGCGGCGGGCGATCCTGCTCACGTTGGTCGCGGCGGTCGGCTTCGGCACCGTGTTCGTGCTGATCACGGAGGCTTCGACCGACGTCACCGGCCTGTTCCTCGCACTGTTCGTGCAGCGGCTGACGAACGTCGCGGTGGGCGGGGCCGCGCTCGCCGTCTCGGTCCGGCGCGGCGGGGCCGCCGTACCGGACGGCGGCTTCCCCTGGTCCTCGGTGCCCGCGCTGGCGTTCGTCGGGCTGGCCGACGTGGCGGCCAACGGCACGTACGCGATCGCCGCCCGCAGCGGCCCGGTCACCGTCGCGGCCGTGCTCGCCTCGCTGTACCCGGTGGTGACCACGCTGGCCGCGCGCGGCGTGCTCAGCGAACGGCTGCGCGCGATCCAGGCGGCGGGGGCGGGCCTGGCGCTGCTGGGCACGCTGCTGCTGGCGACCGGCTGAACGGCTCAGGCCGGTCCGGCCCGGCCCGGTCGAACGGGCCCGGCCCCGTGGGCTCGGGTCAGCCGTCGGGCTCCAGGGCTGCGAGCCGCGCCACCGCGTCCTCGTCCAGGTCCGCCAGCGCCCGCAGCTGCTTCGGTGTCATGCCGTCCGGGATCGGCACCGGCGCGGGGGTCCGCAGCGGCGGCTGCCAGCCTCCGTCGGGCGTCCAGCGCCGTACGACCCTGGCGGGCGCCCCCGCCACCACCGCGTGGTCGGGCACCGTGCCGCGGACCACCGCGCCGGCCGCCACGACCACGTTCCGGCCGATCCGTGCCCCCGGCAGGATCACCGCCCCGGTGCCGATCCAGCAGCCCGGACCGATCTCGACCGGCTCCATCCGCGGCCACTGCTTGCCGATGGGCTGGTGCGGGTCGTCGTAGGAGTGGTTGGTGGAGGTGACGTAGACGTACGGGCCGAAGTAGCAGTCGCTGCCGATGGTGACCGTCGTGTCCGCGATGACATGGCTGCCGCGGCCGAGGACCACGCCGTCGCCGATGGACAGGATCGGGTCCGGGCCGAGGTCCAGATCGGGCATCAGGCCCGCGGTGAGGGTGACCTGTTCGGCGATGATGCAGTAGGAGCCGAGCCGGATCCAGGGCTCGCCGAAGACCGTGCCGAGCGGGAAGGCGAGCCGGGTGGCTTCGCCGATCGAGCCGAAACGGAAGCGGCCGGGGTTCTCGGCCGTCACCGAACCCGCGCGTTGCACCCACGACCAGCCCGAGTGCACGGCACGCTGCACCAGGTGGCGTCGCCAGGATGAGAACGTGTTCTTGCGCTTCGGCACGGGGTCACGTTACTCATCGGTTGCCCCGAGCGAGAGGGCGGGCTGCTGTGATCTCCGCCCCACCCGGTGTCGTACCGTGCCGTGTACTGCCGACACGAGGAGACGGTGATGACGCAGAAGGCGCTGATCGTGGGTATCGGGGGCAAGGATCCGCAGGTCGATCCGGAGGCGTTCGTCGCGCCCACGGCGTCCGTGATCGGGGACGTCACGCTGCACGCGGGGGCCAGTGTCTGGTACGGGGCCGTCGTGCGCGGTGACGTCGAGAAGATCACCGTGGGGGCGCAGGCCAACGTTCAGGACAACGTCACGCTGCACGCCGATCCCGGGTTTCCGGTCACCGTCGGCGAGCGGGTCTCGATCGGCCACAACGCCGTGGTGCACGGGGCGACCGTCGCGGACGACTGCCTCATCGGAATGGGGGCGACCGTGCTCAACGGGGCGGTGATCGGGGCGGGGTCGTTGGTCGCGGCTCAGGCGCTGGTTCCGCAGGGGATGGTGGTGCCGCCGGGGTCGCTGGTGGCGGGGGTACCGGCGAAGGTGAAGCGGCCCCTCTCCGAGGAGGAGCGGCAGGGCGTCACCCTCAACGGCGCGGTGTACACGGACCTGGCCAAGGCGCATCGCGAGGTGCACGAGTAGGCCGTCCGGCGAACGCGGGTTCCTCGGGGCGGTCGCGTACACGCGGCGGAGCCGCACATCGATGCGGCGCCGCCCCGCGTCGAGGCGGTTCTACTCCCCCGCGCCGACGGGTTCCGTGTCGCGTTCCACCGTCTGGGCCTTCTTCGCCTTGCGCTTGAGGACCAGCATCGAGGCGAGCCCGATCAGCACCGCCACCGCCAGGCCCAGGTACGAGAAGCGCTTGAGCCAGTCCTCGGCGACGATGCCGACGTAGTAGATGACGGCCGTCGTGCCCCCGGCCCAGCAGATGCCGCCGAGCACGTTGGCGATCAGGAACTTCCAGTACGGCATGTGCAGGACGCCCGCGAGGGGGCCGGCGAAGATGCGCAGGAGGGCGACGAAGCGGCCGAAGAAGACCGCCCACATGCCCCACTTCTCGAAGGACCGCTCGGCGGTGGCCACATGTCCCGCGCTGAAGTGGCGTGGGAACTTGCTGCCGAGCCAGGCCAGCAGCGGGCGTCCGCCCTTGCGGCCGATGGCGTAGCCGATGGAGTCGCCGATCACCGCGCCGGCGGTCGCGCAGGCGCCGAGGACGACCGGGTTGACGCCCGAGTGCTGGGAGGACATCAGCGCCGCGGAGATCAGGATGATCTCGCCCGGCAGCGGGATGCCCAGGCTCTCCAGGCCGATCACCAGGGCCACCAGGGCGTAGACGGCGGCCGCAGGCACCGAGTCGAGCCATTCCTGGACGTGCACCGCCGGTTCCTCCCCTGTCGCTGGCCTTGTCCGGCTTTCCGGGGCGCCGCATGTAAAGCGCGCCCCAAGGGAAGGCTACCTGGTCGGCGGTGAACGGCTGTCCGCTCACGCCCGCCCGGCGGCACCGTCCCGCCCTCACCCCTTACGTTTTCGGACATCCCCGTGTCACGCGGGAGGGGAAGGCTCCCACGCGGTTTCGCCCGGCCCGCTCCCCCAGGCCCCGCCATGGGGCCCGCCGCGGAAGGACGACGTCCCCGTGTCCTCACTGTCCCCGTCCCGTTCGCTGCCCCCTCCCTCGCACCCGTGTCCCGAACGGCCCACCCCCGGCCCCACGGCCCTCGCCCCCTCCCCCCGGCCCCCCGGTCCTCACCCCTCGGCCGTCGCCCCCTGCCCCACATCCCTCACTCCCTGCCCCACGGCGATCACTTCCTGCCCCACGGCTTGTACTCCCTGCCTCACGGCTCTCACTCCCTGCCCCACGGCTTGTACTCCCTGCCTCACGGCTCTCACTCCCTGCCCCACGGCGATCACTTCCTGCCCCACGGCTTGTACTCCCTGCCCCATGGCGATCACTTCCTGTCCCGCGCCCCTCGCTCACGGTCCTGAGACCTCCGCCGGGGGTCCCGGGTCCCCGGATCCGGTCCGCCCGGCGGCCCGCGTGCCGGGCCGGACGGTGCGGCTGGTGCTGTGTCTGGCTCCCCTGCTGCTCGCCGCCGGCTGGGCCGTGGCCAACCGGCCCGTCGTGTACGAGGGGGTCCGGCGGCTGGTCGCGGCCGACCCCGGGTGGCTGCTGGCCGGAGCCGGCTTCACCTGTCTGACCTGGGTGGCCGCCTCCTGTGTCCGGCAGGGCGCCCTGCCGGACCCCTTGCCGCCGAGGCTGCTGCTGGCCTCGCAGTTCGCCGCCGGTGCCGCCAACCACGTGCTGCCCGGCGGCCTCGGCGCCCACGCCGTGACCCTGCGCTTTCTGCGCCGGCAGGGCGTGCCGCTGGAGCGGGCGACCACGTCGATCGGGCTGTACTCGCTGGTCAAGTCCGCCGCGAAGACGGCGGTGCTGCTGGTGTTCCTGGCGGCGTCGCCCACCTGGCGGCGCCTGGGGGACCTGATCCCGGACGGGCGGCTGCTGGTGCCGCTCGCCGCCGTCGTGGGCGGGACGCTCGCGGTGGCGGGGGTGCTGCTGACGGTCGTACGGCCATTGCGGCGGCCGGTGGCCGGGCTGCTGCGGTCCGCCCTTGCCGACGCGCGCGTGGTGCACACCCGGCCGTGCCGGGTGCTGGCCCTGTGGGGCGGGGCCGTCGCGATGCCGCTGGTGCAGGCGGGCGGGCTGGCCTGTGTCGGGGCCTCGCTCGGGCTGGGGCTGCCGTGGCAGCAGGTGGTGCTCGCCTACCTGGCGGCCGGTACGGCCGTCGGGGCGGTGCCCGCGCCGGGCGGGTTCGCGGTCGACGCGGCGCTGGTGTGGACGCTGGTCGCCTTCGGCTCCTCGCCGGCGGTGGCGACGGCGACCGTGATCGGTTACCGGGTGCTGACCGACTGGGTGCCGTTGGTTCCGGGGGCGTTGGTGCTGTCGGGGTTGATCCGAGCGGGGGTGTTGTGAGCCGGCCTGCCTTCCCACCCGCCCACCCGACTCGGGTGTTGAGACGGTGCCCTTGAGGGGGTTCGTGCCCGGCCCCCTCCTGATCAGTTCCCGTGACTCGGCGCGCCTGCTTTCCCACCCGCCCACCCGACTCGGGTGTTGAGACGGTGCCCTTGCAGGGGTCGTGCTGGGTCGGCTCGGGAGTTGGGGCGGGGCCCTGGCGGGGGGGCGTGGTGAGGCCGCTCGGGAGTTGGGGCGGGGCCCTGGCGGGGGGGCGTGGTGAGGCCGCTCGGGGTTGAGGCGGGGCCCTGGCGGGGGGCCTGGTGAGGCCGCTCGGGGTTGAGGCGGGGCCCTGGCGGGGGGCCTGGTGGGGTGGGTCGGGGTTGGGGTTGGGGGTTTGTGGGGTTGTTGGTCAGGTGTGGCGGGCCACCAGGCGGTAGGCGTTGGACAGGCGCAGACGGTGGGACAGGGGGCGTATCGCGAAGCGGTCCAGGAGCGTGGCGGTGAGCAGGGCCGGGACGCCCGTCAGGAGCAGGGCGGTGCGCAGGGTGCGGCGGAGGGCGCCCGGCGGTCGCGGAAGCCAGGGGGCGTCCTCGCGCGGGGCGGTGTGGTCGAGCGCGAGCCAGACCGCGGCGAGCAGGTCGACCGGGTCGTGGGCCTCGGCATGCTGCTCGGCGACCACCGTGAACCCGAGCTCGGTGAGCCGGCGGCGCAGATTGGCGACCGGCATGAAGTGCAGGTGCTGCGGCTGGAGCCAGGGCAGCCACCAGCGGCCGAGGAGCCGGGCGTAACGGCTCTCCGGGTCCGGTACCTCGATGAGAAGGTGCCCGCCGGGGCGTACGGCCGCGCGGGCCGCGCGCAGTTCGCGGTCGGGATCGGTGCTGTGCTCCAGGTAGTGGAACATGCTCACCACGTCGTAGCGTGCGGTGAGTTCGGGGGCCAGGTCGGGGAAGGCACCACGGTAGGCGCGGTCGATCCGGCCCTCGCGGGCGGCGAGTTCGACGCCGTCGGTGAAGTCGAGCCCGTCGAAGACCGTGCCGGGCAGGACATCACGGGCGGCGGCGCAGAAGTGGCCGTGCCCGGTACCGACGTCCAGCCAGGTCTTCGGCGCCGGATCGTGGGCCAGCATCGACTGGGCACGGCCCCGGTACATCGCGGCACGCCCGCCGAAGGTGCCGCTCATCCGCTGCTCGCCGAGCCCGTCGTAGAAGTCCCGGTAGTAGAACTCCAGCCCCTCGGGCGTGAGTCGGGGGTTCTGGAAGATGTGGCCGCAGTCGGCGCAGGCGTCCAGGGTGAAGCGGCCCGGCTTGTGCTGGAGCAGGTCGGTGGTGCGCAGGCGGGGGGTGAGACGGGCGGAGGAGCACCAGGGGCAGGTGGTGCTCCGGGTCGCGAGGAAGCGCTCGGTGCCGGCGTCCAGGTCGGCCCGGTAGGCGGGGCGCAGGGCGGTGATGCGGGCTTTCTCGTCACGGGCGTCACTCATCGGCTCTCCGCTGCCATTCGCTCGAGGTGGGCCGCCGCGGCCTGGGCGCCGCCCGCCGCGCGGAACGCGGCACGGATCCGGGCGGCGGCGGCCCGGTGGGCGGAGTCGTGCAGGACGGTGTCGAGGGCCTCGCCCAGCCGGGCCGCGGTGACCCGGCCGAACCTGACCCGCAGGCCCGCACCGGAGTCCACCACCTGCCCCGCCACCACCGGCTGGTCGTCCCTGATCGGCGCGACGACGAGCGGCACGCCGTGCCACAGCGCCTCGCACACGGTGTTGTGGCCCGCGTGGCAGACGACGGCGTCCATCCTTTCCAGCAGCGGGAGTTGCGGCACGGACGACACGATCAGGACGTCCTTGTCGTCGGCCGCCGCGGGCAGGGTGCCGGCCGGGTCGGCGATCACCGCCTGGATCCGGTCGGCGCGGTCCCGCAACGCGGCCAGGGACTCGGCGAGGAACCGGCCGCCGGCGTCGGCGTTGGCCGTGCCGAGGGTCACCAGGACCTTGGCCCGGCCGTGGTCGAGCCATTGCCAGGGGAAGCCCGGACCGGCCGGGCGCCCGGCGAGCGACGGGCCGACGTAGTGGACGTGTGGTGCCAACGGCGCTTGCGGGCCGATGAGTTCAGGGGTGCTGAACGCCAGCAGCAGGTGGGGCGAGAAGCGTGGGTCGGCGGTGCCGGCCGGGTCGCCGACGCGGGCGCGCAGCGCGGTCAGTCGCTGCCGGAGCCAGTCGGCGACCTTGGGCAGGCCGTCGTAGGCGCCGCTGAACTCGGCGGAGGTGGTCGCGGAGGTCGCCCAGGGCAGCCGGAGGCGCTCGGCCACCAGGGCGCCGGCGAACGCCTGCTGGTCGGCGACGACCACGTCCGGGCGGACCGCGGCGACGGCCGCTGTGACTCCCGGCGCCATCGCGTCGGCGAGCGGCAGCAGATACCACTCCCACAGGAACCGCAGCGCCTCCGCGCCCCGCAGGTCCGGCGGCCGTACGGCGTCCGGGGCACCCGGCACCGGTCCCGCGCACGGGAACACCTCGGCGTCCGGGCCCGCGAGCCGCCGCA
This sequence comes from Streptomyces sp. NPDC053076, assembly GCF_044546845.1. Lineage (NCBI taxonomy): Bacteria > Bacillati > Actinomycetota > Actinomycetes > Kitasatosporales > Streptomycetaceae > Streptomyces > Streptomyces sp. NPDC053076. Next base: position 407,965 of record NZ_JBITZL010000008.1, read on the forward strand.
CCAGGGCGGGGTCGGCACACGCCCAGGCCACGCGGTGCCCGTGCGCGGTCAGCCGGGCGGCGACGCCGACGGCGGGGTTGATGTGCCCGGTCAGCGGCGGGACGACGAAGAGGAAGCCGCTCACCGGACGCCCGCCCCCGCGTGGACCAGGTCCAGGATGTGGCCGCCGACCGCGCCGGGCGCCTCGACCAGGACCGAGTGTTCGTGTCCCGGCAGGACGACCGCCCGGTAGTCCGGCAGCAGCCGTCGCTGCACCGGCACCAGGTCCGCCAGGTCCGAGTCGCCGCCGAAGACGCCGAGGACCGGGCAGCGTACGGCCCTGATCTGGGCCTCGGTGAGCACCCGGCTGGCGGGGATGTCCCGGCCGAGGGTGGTCTCGCGGGCGAGCCGGGCCGCGCCCTTGGCGAGGCGTGCGGTGTTGTGACCGCGGTGGGCCCTGATCCAGGCGATCGCGTCCGGCTCGTTGTGCGCGAGTTCCGTCGTCACCCGGCGCAGGATGCGGCCGAGCTTCGCGGCCCAGGCGGCCGTCGCCGGCTCCGACTCGATCAGGGTCAGACCGGCCACGCGGCCGGGGTGGCGGGCCGCGTATCCGAAGGCGATGGTGCCGCCGTAGGAGTTGCCGACGAGGTGCACGGGTCCAGTGACGTCCAGCCGGTCGAGGAGCGCCGCCAGGTCATCGATGTTGTGGTCCAGGGTGTAGCCGTGCGGCGGGCGCTCGCTGCGGCCGTGGCCGCGCAGGTCGTACATGACGACGTCGCATCCGGCCGCCGCGAGCCTGGGCGCGACGGTGAAGTAGTAGCTGGCCAGGCTGTCGGTGAGCAGTCCGTGCACCAGGACGACGGTGGGGTGCGGGCCGCGGCCGTCCGTGGGGCCGGTCCGCTGGACGTGCAGCCGGATGCCGCCGGCGTCGACCATCGCCATGGCTCAGCCCGCCTGGGTGGTCTTCAGGCTCCACACCACATACTCCACGAGCCGGCCGACGGTGAGTTCGATGATCTCGTCGAACTCCATGCCGGCCAGGAACTCGGCGAGGTTGACCCGCCGTCCGTACCGCTCCTCCAGCAGGCCCGCCAGGGTGACGAGGTCGATGCTCTCCAGTTCCAGGTCGCGGTTGAAACCGGTGGACATGCCGATCACCACGTCGTCGTCGCCGTACTCCGCCAGCACCGTGCGGAGCATGCCCGCGATGTCGGCGAGCACGGTGTCGGCGGTGGGCTGTGCCGGGGCCGGCTGGGTGGGGTTCATCGGGCGTACTCCTCGGCTGCTGGGTCGGGGTGTCCGTCGTCGGCGCCGGACCCGGTCGTCCAGGCCACCACGTAGTCGCGTTCGGGCAGGGCGGGCGGGTTGGTCACCGGGGCGCAGCGCACGGTGTAGGCGCCTTCCAGGCGGCCGGAGACCAGCAGCCGGGTGCCGTCCGGCGCGGCCTCCAGTACGGCGAAGTCCCGGGGCCGGCCGCCGAACCCGACGCCCTCGGCCTTGGCGACCGCCTCCTTGGCGGCCCAGAAGCGGGTGAACCACACGGCCTCCGGGTCGCCGCCGTCCGCGCACCGGGCGCGCAGGAGCCGCAGTTCCGCCGGGCCGAGCGCGGTGGTGAGGGTCGCCGGTTGACGGTCGGTGATCTCTTCGATGTCGATGCCGGGGCCGGGCCCCGGGCGATGCGGCCTCACGATCGCCACGCCGGCCTCGGCCCGGTGGGCGAGGGAGACGTCCAGCGGGGGCAGGACGCGGCCGTGCACGCCGGTGACGCCGGGACGGCCGAGTTCGTCGTTGCCCACCTGGATCTCCGCCGGAAAGACAGGCCCTTCGCCGTGCCGCCAGAGCCGGTGGCGTACGGCGTCCTTGACCGCGATCCGGCCGAGCAGCCACTGCTGGCGCCCGCGCGGGGGGCGCTGCGCGTAGGCGGCACGCTCCGCGCCCCCCAGCGAGTTGCGCATGATCAGCTCGCGTGAGGCCAGGTCCGGCCACCGCTCGTGCACCAGCGCCCAGCCCTCGGGCATGGCCGTGGCCAGGGTGTGGCGCTCGGGGAAGCGTTCGACGGGCCGGGTGGTGGGATCGTTGTCGAAGCGGCGGTCCTGCCAGCCGGTCAGCCGGGCCCATGTCCGGCCGCCGACGGTCAGCTCCGCCTCCGCCTCCAGCACGGTGTCCGTGAGGGAAGTGATCCGCAGCAGACAGTGCACCTCGGTGCCGGGGTCCGGGTGCGGTCCGTGGAACCGCACCTGTCCCAGCTGTACCGGGAAGACGACGGTCCGCTCGGTGCGGGTCGCCATGATCCAGTAACCCAGCAGCTGGCCGACGTTGTCGAGCAGGCCGCCGGGGGCCGCGGGTGTGGTGATCACGCCGCGGATGTGCCGCTCGCCGATCGCGGTCAGCTCGGTCAGGCCCTGGAAACGGGGGCCGTGGAACATCCAGCGGTCGCGGTAGAGCTGGGCCGCCGTGTGGTCGGGGGCGCGCTCGGGGGCCTCCGGGAGGGGCCCGCGCGGGGGCGGCGCCGGGTGGTGCGGGGCGAGTTCGACCACGGCGCGGGCGGTGGGCCCGAAGGTGACGGTGACCCGGTCGGGGTGCTCGGGAACCGGGGTGACGGTGACCGGTACGTCCACGGGGGGCGCCGCGGTGAGCCAGCGCTCGAACCGCGCCCCGTGCACGGCGACCGCCCGCAGACCCGGGACCGCCCGCTCCGCCGCGTCCATCATGTGCCGGACGATCGTGGTGGCGGGCACGACCGGCCAGCGGTCCTCCAGATCCGGCCAGCCGGGGCGCTGCGGGAAGAAGCAGTGGTCCAGGAGGTGGGGCATGGTGTGAGGCGAGACGTGCAGGGTTGTCGTCGTGGGGGCGGGGCCGGGGGCAGCAGTGGCGGGGGCTGCGGGGACAGCGGCGGACGCGGGAACTTCGATGGCTGCGGGGGATCGGGGGGGCGGGGGAACGGAGACGGCAGCGGGGGCTTGGGGGGACGGGGGGACGGAGACGGCAGCGGGGGCGTCCGCGGACGTGGAGACGGCGATGGATGCCGGGGAAGCGGCGGACACGGGAACGGTGATGGCTGCGGGGGCAGCGGCGGACGGGGCAACGCCGGTGGCGGACGGGGCAGCGGCGGACGGGGGAACGCCGGTAGCGGACGGGGGAACGGCGGGGGCGGCAGGCGCATGGGGGGATGTGGGGGGCGGGCCGTCGGCGCGGCGGTGGCTCGCGGCCATCAGCTCCGCCGCCGTGTGGGCGGTCTCCCGCAGGAGGGCGGTCTGTTCGGCGGCGGCCGGGTGGCTCCGGGCGAGGTCATCGAGCGCGGCGGCGGGTCCGGAACGGGCGGCGAACCCGTCCGGTCCCCCGGGGACTTCAGCCGCCGGCGGGAGCGTCGCGCCGGTCCCCAGGGCCCGTCCACCCGGTCGTAGGTCCACGTCCCGTCCCCTCAGTTGGGCGCGCAGCGCCTCGCGGGACGGGCCGTCCAGTGACACCAGGGCGCTGCCGAGGTCGAGGCGGACGGGTCGGCGGGCGCCAGGCGGGCGGACGGCTGCGGCCCGGGGTGGTGCCGTCGGCGCCACGGCCGCCCCGGCCGTCCACAACGCCGTCGCCGTGCGCCGGAGTTGGGCCAGGCCGCTGTGGTGTGGTGCGGTGGCGGCGACGGCCAGGTGATCGCGGTCGCCGAGGGTGTCGCCGATGAGCGAGGTCAGCCGGCCGGGGCCGGTCTGGACGAAGACGCGGTGGCCGGCGGCGTACATGGCTTCGGTCAGCTCGCGGAAGCGGACGGGCTCCAGCAGGTGTCGTACGAAGAGTTCACGGACCGCCGGTTCGTCCGGGGGGAAGGGCGCCGCGGTCGTGCCCGACCACACCGGGACGGCCGGCGGGTGGAGCCGGAAGCGGTCGGCGGCCTCTTTGATGGGGGCGAGGAACGGTTCCAGCATCGGGGTGTGGAAGCCGGACCGGAACGGCAGTACCTGGCACAGTACGCCCTCGGCGCGGAGGGAGCGGGCGAACTCCTCCACCACCGTCGCGGGACCGCAGACCATGGACTGACGGGGTGCGTTGTCGTGGGAGAGCACGATCCCGGAGTCCGCCCAGGCGCCGGCGAGCGCGCCGCGCACGTGCGCGGCGGAGGTGCCGACGGCGGCGAAGACGAGACCCGGGACGGTGACCGAGTCCGGGTCGAAACGGGCCATGAACGCGTCGACCTGGGCGGCCGAGTACAGCCCGGCGGCGGCCATGGCCGTCCACTCGCCCACGCTGTGCCCGGCGACCGCGTCGGGTACGACGCCCATGCGGCGCAGGGCCTGGTCCAGCAGGCGGCCCACGCCGACGACGCCGAAGCCGTGCCGGCCGATGTCGCCGACCCGGACGTCCGGGCCGGTGCCGGCGACCGGTGGCAGGCCGAAGTGGGCGGCGACGTCGTCGGTGCGGGCCGTGAAGTCGGCCTCCAGGCCGGGGAAGACGAATGCCACTCTGCCGCCGGCGCGGCCGAGCAGGGGAGCCGGCCGGAACCACACATCGCTGCGGCCCTGCCAGGCGTGGCCCTTGGCGACCGCACGACGGGCCAGGGCGAGCCGCTTGGCGGTCGGGTCCACGACACCGAGCCGGACCGGGCCGGCATCGGCGTGCGGCCGGTCGGAATCGAGTCCGGCGGCGAGCACGGCCGAGTCGTCCGGGCCGAGGAGGCTGGCCAGGCCGTCCACATCGCCGGCGGAGAGCAGGAGGATCCGCTCGGGCTCGGTGACCCGCACGGAAGCGGAATCGGAAGCGGGAGGGGAAAGGGAAGGGGAAACCGCATCGGGGGCCGCTCCGGAAGTGGAATCGAGGCGCAGGCGTGCTGCTTCCACCGGCACCGGCATTGGCACCGGCCCCGGCACCGGCACCGGCACCGGCACCGGTTGGGTGGTGCCCGTGAAGCGGACGGGACGGGAGTACGCGCACGGCGCCTCCTCAAGCACCACGTGCGCGTTGATCCCGCCGAACCCGAACGCGTTCACCGCTGCCCGCCGCGGCGGCCGCCCTGTGTCCGTCTCCCAGGGGCGGGCCCGGTCCAGGGTCCGGAAGCGGGTGGCGGCAAGACCGGGGTGCGGGTCGTCGCAGTGAAGGGTGGGCAGGAGGGTGCGGTGGTGCAGGGCGAGCGCGGCCTTGACCAGGCCCGCCACGCCTGCCGCCGGCATGGTGTGGCCGATCATCGACTTCACCGAGCCGAGCACCGGCCGCACGCCGGGACCGTGGTCCGCACCCGGCCCGAACACCTCGGCCAGCGTGGTGAGTTCAGCCGTGTCCCCGGCGGGGGTGGCCGTGCCGTGCGCCTCCAGCAGGCCGATCGAGTCGCCGGCGGCGGGGTCCAGTCCGGCGGCCCGCCATGCCTGGCGCACGGCCCGGCTCTGCCCGCCCGGATCGGGGCTGACGAGCCCCGCCGTACGGCCGTCACCGGCCACGCCCGTGCCACGGATCACCGCGTACACGCGGTCGCCGTCGCGCTCGGCGTCCGCGAGCCGTTTCAGTACGACGACTCCGGTGCCCTCGCCGATGAGGATGCCGTCGGCGTCACGGTGGAAGGGGCGGATGCGCTCCGTCGGGGACAGGGCGCGCAGCTGGGAGAAGACGCTCCACAGGGTGATGTCGTGGCAGTGGTGCACTCCCCCGGCCAGCATCAGGTCGCAGCGGTCGGTGGTGAGCGCGGTGACCGCCTGGTCCACGGCGACCAGGGAGGAGGCGCAGGCCGCGTCCACGGTGTAGGCGGGGCCGCGCAGGTCGAGGCGGTTGGCGATGCGGGAGGCGGCGAGGTTGGGCACCAGACCGATCGCGGCGTCGGGGCTGTCGGGGCCGAGTCGGTCGGTGAACGCGGACCGGACGCGGTCGAGTTGGTCGGGCCCGAGGTCGGGTAACAACTCGCCGAGTGTGCGCGTGAGCTGGTGGGCGGTGCGCACCCGCTGGTCCAGCCGGGCCAGGCCGGGGGTGAGGTAGCCGCCGCGGCCCAGCACGACCCCGGCGCGGTGCCGTTCGGGCAGCCGTTGCGGGCCGCCCGCGTCGGCGAGCGCGGCGGCGGCCACGTCGAGGGCGATGAGCTGGTCGGGCTCGGTGCCGGGCACGGAGGCGGGCATGATGCCGTGGCGGGTGACCTCCACCTCGGCCAGGCCGTCCACGAATCCGCCGCGCCGGCAGTACACCTGGCCGGCGACGGCGGGTCCGGCGGCCGAGCCGGGACGGTAGTAGTCGGCGTCCCAGCGGTCCGCGGGGACGTCGCTGATGGCGTCGGCGCCGTCCCGCAGATTGGCCCAGTAGGCGTCCAGGCCGGGTGCGCCGGGCAGCAGCACCGCCATCCCGACGATGGCGACGGGCGTCTGACGTCGCGTCATGTCACCAGCCCGACGCGGTGTAGACGACGGCGCGGGCCCCCGGGTCTCCCCAGGCGAGTTCGCGGAGCAGGGCCGCGGTGCCCTCGTCCGGGTCGATCAGCGCGACTCCGCGCCGGGCGTACTCGCGGCCGAGTTCCGGGCCGACCATGCCGGGGTGTGCGCCGGCCGGCGCCCAGGGCCCCCAGTGGACGGTCAGCACGCGTCGGCCGGTACGGGCGGCCCAGTCGGTGCCGAGCGTCTCCAACGCGTCGTTCGCGGCGGCGTAATCGGCCTGGCCCCGGTTGCCGAGGACGGCGGCGATGCTGCCGAACAGCACGGTGAACGCCGGTGCGGCGGCCAGGTCGTCCAGCGCGGTGAACAGCGCGCCGGCCCCGAGCGTCTTCGTACCGTAGACCCGTTGGAAGGACTCGGGTGTCTTTTCGGCGATCAGGCGGTCCTCGATCACCCCGGCGGCGAAGACCACGCCGTCGAGCCGACCGTGTTCGGCGTGGATCTCCTTGACGGCCTGGAGGACGGCGTCCCGCTCGCGGAAGTCCACCGAGCGGTAGCGGGCCGTGCTGCCCAGGGCCGCGAGTTCGGTGAGCGTGGTGGTGATCTCCCGCTGGGCGAGGATCAGTTCGGCGGTGCGGTTTATCTCGGCGGGCCGTGGGGCGCCGGGCCCCGCGGCGAGCGCGGCCCGCAGCTCGACGGGGGTGCGGGCGGCGGCGGTGTGCGGGGCCTCGGGTGCGGTGGGCGCGGGTGTACGGCCGAGCAGTTCGATCCGGCACCGGGAGGCGCCGGCCAGCGTGGCCGCGAACCTCGCCGTGATGCCGCGGGCCCCGCCGATCAGCAGCACCACGGAGTCCCGGTCGAGTCCGAGCGCGGCGGCCTCGGCGGCGCCGTCCCCGGCGGGTCCGGCGCCGGTGGTGCCGAGCGGGCCGAGGGGCGCCGGCACCAGGTCCAGGCTCCGGCGGTGTCCGGCGGGCGTGCGCAGGACGACGGGGGCGGGTCGCGGAGCGCACAGCTCGGCGAGCACCGCGTCGGCGACGGCCGCCGGGCCGGTGTCACTGACCGCCAGCACCCGTGCGAGGAGGTCCGGGTACTCGCGGCCGACGCTGCGGATCAGCCCGTCCAGGCCCGCCGAGCGCAGCGCCCCGGCGCCGTCGGCCGCGCGCACGGCGAGCAGCGTGCGGGGACCGCACGCCAGTGCCGCCCGGAGCACCGGGAAGGCATCCGGCAGCACGGGGTGGTCCGGACCGGGCAGCGCGCCGAGGTACAGGACTCCGTGGACGGGGCCGTCGGCCGGGCCGAGGAGGTGGCCGCCGGCCCGGATCACGGTGTCGGCGCCGTGCCGGGTGAGCCGCGCCGCGATCTCGGCCACCACATCGCCGTGACCGTCCCGGCCCCCGCCCCGCGTTCGGCCCCCGCCCCGCGTTCCGCCTCCACCACCGTCCCGCTTTCCGTCCCCGCCTCCGTTTCCGTCCCCGCCTCCGTTTCCGTCCCCGCCTCCGTTTCCGTCCGGGGCTCCGAGGAGGACGAACCGCCGGCCCGACAGGTCGGTGGCCGGGTCCGCGTCGGGCAGCGGGACGGGGCGCAGCTCGCAGCGCTGCGGGGCGGCGCCGAGGGATTCCGGCACGGTGGCGGCTGCCGGGCCCGGCACCGGCTGTGCGCCCGGCACCGGCCCTGACACCGGCAGCGCGTCCGGTACCAGGCCCGACCCCCGCTGCGCGTCCGGTTCAGGCCCCGACACCCCCTGCGTCTCGGATTCAGGCCCCGACACCCGCTGCCCGTCCGGGACTTGAGCGCCCATGTCTTCGGCAGCCGTACCGATCCGTGCGGTCAGCCACGCCGTCACCGCCGCCGCGGTGCGCGCCTTGGCCAGCTCCTCCAGCTCCGTGTCGTCCAGCAGCTCTGCGCCGCCGGTGATGCCAAGGCGCTGGGCGAGTTCACCCGCGATCTCGGCCCGCTTGATCGAGTCGATGCTCAGGTCGGCCTCCAGGTCCAGGCCGGGCTCGATCATGTCGACGGGGTAACCGGTGCGTTCGCTGATGACCTCCCGTACGACCCGTTCCACGTCGTCCACCGCGGTCGTCACACTCGCAGAGGTCAACTCCACCTGAATTGACTCGACTTGATCCGACCCGGCGATCTCCATCACCTGTACCGGCACGACGGGCGTCGGCGGTGCGGCCGGTGCCACGGGGGCGACCGGTGCGCCGGGGGCCGGTGCCGTGGCACCGAAGTAGGTGAGCAGCACATCCCGCTGGGCGGCGATCATCTCGCGGCTGGTGCGCAGGAATTCGGAGATCAGCGCGTCCCTGTCGGCCGGGCCGCCGATCGGCTGGTCGGTCGTCACAGTCGCCTCCACTACGCGTCGGGCCGGCGCGAGGGCACCGGGCAGGAGTGCTCCACCGGCCGTACGGACGAGGTGCCCGTCGACCGTCCAGCCGGGCCGCTTCGGCGCCGGGCCGCGCAGCGCGTCGACGGCGTCGCGGCCGCGGAAGAGCCACGCGGTGCGCACCGGCTGTCCTGCGACGGCGAGTCGGGCGAGTGCGTCGAGCCAGCCGGCCAGACCGCTGTCGGCCCGCGGCTCGCAGGCGACCGTACGATGCGGGCGGTCCCCGAGGATCTGGCCGACGAGCCGGGTGAGGACGGTGCCCGGGCCCGCCTCGACGAAGATCCGCGCTCCCGCCTCGTACATCGCCTCGATCTGGGCGGCGAAGACCACCGGGGCACCGATCTGGGCGGCGAGTCCGGCGCGCACGGCGTCGGGGTCGGCCGGGTACGGCGCGGCGGTGCGGTTGGCCCACACCGGGAACTCGGGCGCCCGGACCGGCTTGTCCGCGAGCACCTTGGCGAACCTCTCCCCCGCGGCGGCCACCAGCGGGCTGTGGAAGGCGCAGGCCACCGGGATGCGGCGCGCACCGAACCCGGCCGCGCGCAGGGCCCGTACGGCGGTGTCGACATCGGCCGTGGGTCCGGAGATCACTGTCTGCTCGGGCGAGTTGAGGTTCGCGACGACGACCGAAGGGGGTGCCCCGGCCGTGCGCAGGGTGCGTACGACGTCCTCGGCGGGAGCGCCCACGGCGGCCATGGTGCCGGGGTCGTCACCGGCCGCCGCCAGGATGGCACCGGCCCGCTCGGCACTCAGCTCCAGCAGGGTCTCGGGATCGAGGGCGCCGGCCGCGGCGAGGGCGACCAGTTCGCCGTAGCTGTGTCCGGCGGCCAGGTCGGGGTGGACGCCCGCCGACGTGAGGAAGGCGTGGGCGGCGAGGCCCGTGATACCGAGGGCGGGCTGTGCCGTGCGGGTGTCGGTGAGGGCGGCACGGTGGCGCTCACGGGCGGTGTCGTCGAACGCGGCCGGCGGGAAGAGGCGGTCGGCGTGGGCGCGGCCGAGGTGCAGATAGTGCCGCAGCTCGGGCAGCGTGATCAGGAGCTCGCCGAGCATGCCGGTGCGCTGGCTGCCCTGCCCCGGGAAGAGAAAGGCGACCTGGCCGGCGGCCGGACCCACGCGATGGGTCGGGACGGCCGGATCCGCACGGCCGTCCAGGACCGCCGGGTCCACACGGTCGGTCCGGGCAGCCGGATCCGCACCGTCGGCCGAAGCGGCCAGGCCCACGCGGGCGGTCCCGGCAGCCGGATCCGCACGGTCGGCCGGGGCGGCCAGGTCCACGCGGTGGGCCGGGGCGGCCAGGTCCACGCTGTCGGGCCGAGCGGCCGGATCCGTACCGTCGGGCCGAGCGGCCGGATCCGTACCGTCGAGCCGGGCAGCCGTGTCCACGTGGTCGGTGCCGGGGGCCGGTTCCGTGCGGGCGACCCCTTGGCCGGGGTCCGCGAGGTGGACTCCGGCGTCCGTGTCCGTGTGCCGCTCCCCTCCCCCTGCCAGGATGTGCCGTAGCTGTCGGATCAGTTCCCCGGTGTCACGGGCCACGGTCGCCGCTTGTACCGGTTCGTTCGAGGTGTCGGCGCGACGGGCCGCCGCCAGGGCGAGGTCGCGCAGCCGCCAGGGGCTGCCGTCCGACTCGGCGGCCCGGAGGATCCGCTCGGCCTCCCGGCGGGCCGCCGCCATGTCCCGGCCCCGGAACAGGAACAGTTCGGCGGGCCAGGCGTCCAGGGTCTGCCGGGGCGGCGGCGCGGCTCCGTACGCCGCCAGCACCGCGTGGAAGTTCGTGCCGCCGAAGCCGAACGCGCTGACACCGGCGAAGCGTTCGGTGGCCGGCGCCGCCCAGGGCTGGGCACTGGTGTGGAAGACGAACGGGCTCTCCGCCTCGCGCCAAGCGGGGTTGGGCCGCTCCAGGTGCAGGGTGGGCGGCTTGACCCCGGTGTACAGCGCCAGGGTGGTCTTGATCAGTCCGGCGAGTCCGGCCGCACACTTGGTGTGCCCGATCTGCGACTTGACGGAGCCGAGCGCGCAGCCGCCGGTCGTGGCGCCGGCCTCGGCGAACACCTCGCCGAGTACGGTGAGTTCGGTGCGGTCGCCGACGACGGTCCCGGTGCCGTGCGCCTCCAGCAGGCCGACCGCGGCCGGCGGCACACCGGCGTTGCGGTACGCCCGCTCCAGCGCGGCCCGCTGGCCTTCCGGGCGGGGTGCGGTCAGCCCGAGGGAGCGGCCGTCGCTGGCGGAGCCGAGGCCCTTGACCACGCCGTAGACACGGTCGCCGTCGCGTTCGGCGTCCGCGAGCCGTTTGAGGACCACACAGGCCACGCCCTCGCCGAGGGCGATGCCGTCGGCGGAGGCGTCGAAGGCACGGGACCGGCCGGTCGGGGAGAGGGCGTGGACGGAGGAGAACAGGACGTAGTCGTTGATGCCGTTGTGCAGGTCGGCACCGCCGCACAGGACGACGTCGCTGGTCCCGCAGACGAGTTCCTTGCAGGCGACGTCCAGGGCGGCGAGGGAGGAGGCGCAGGCCGCGTCGACCGTGTAGTTGGCGCCGCCGAGGTCCAGCCGGTTGGCGATCCGGCCGGAGATGACGTTGGCCAGCATCCCGGGGAAGGTGTCCTCGGTGAGCCGGGGCAGCTGCTGCTCCAGTCCGTCGGGGACGTTGCCGAAGTACGACGGGAGGACGGCGCGCAGGGTGACGGCGTTGGACAGATCGCTGCCCGCCTCGGCACCGAAGACGACGGAGGTGCGCGAGCGGTCGAAGTCCCGCCCTCGCTCGCCGTATCCGGCATCGTCCAGCGCTCGGCGGGCCGCCTCCAGGGACAGCAGTTGGACGGGTTCGATGCTGCCGAGGGAGGCGGGCGGAATGCCGTAGGACAGCGGATCGAAGGGAACGGGAGGCAGGAAACCGCCCCATTTCGACGTGGTGCTGCCGGTGGTGTGGTGCACGGCGGGGTCCCAGCGGTCGGGCGGGACCTCGGTCACGGCGTCGCGTCCGGCGACGACGTTCGCCCAGAAGGTGGCGAGGTCGGGGGCCTGCGGGAACATGCACGCCATGCCGACGATCGCGATGTCGAGCGGCGGGGGCGGTGGCGGGCCCGGAACGGAGCGGAGGCCCGGCGCCACGGTGCGGACCCGCCCTGCCACTCCGGCAGCCTCTGCGACTCCGGCCGTACCTGCCACTCCGGCCGCACCTGCCACTCCGGCCGTACCTGCGACTCCGGCAGCCTCCACGGCGCCGGCAGTCTCTGTGACTCCGGCAGCCTCCATGGCTCCGGCCTCCTGGGCGACTGCGATGCTCCCTGCGTCTGCGGCGCCCCCTGCGAGTCCTGCGGCTCCCGCGAGCCCGGCCACCTCAGCGGGACCTGCGGCTCCCGCAAGCCCGGCAGCCCCAGGCAGTCCTGTGGTTGCCGCGAGTCCAGCCACCCCTGCGAACCCTGCTGCTTCCGCGAGCCCGCCCGCCGCTGCGAGTCCAGCGGCCTCTGTCACGTGTACGGCCTGTGCGGTCAGGAAGTCGGCGGCGCCGTCTGTCACCGCGTGGTGGAGGTCCGCCACACTGGTGAGCGCCGAGCGCAGCACGGCGACCTGGCCGGCCATGAACAGCCCCTCACCGAGCTGCCTTTCCTCGTCGACGACCCGCAACTCGCCGTCGTGGGCACGTGTCACGCCCTTGCTGGCGATACGCAGCCGCCCGACGTTGAGCCGCTCCAACCGCTCCCAGACCTCCCGGTCGGGCATCCCCCGCGCACGCAACACGGCCTCCCGCTCACGGAAGTCGCGGGTGAAGGGACTGGGCACGCAGCGGGTGGCGTGCCCGGGTGCGGTCTCCAGCAGCGCGGTCGCGGTGGCTGCCAGCACCTGCCGCTGGAACACCGGACCGACGGCACCCCGCGCGACGGCCTCCTCGGTGAACAGGTAGGCGGTGCCCATGAGTACGCCGACGGCGGCGCCCCGGGCGGTGAGCGGCGCGGCCAGTGCGGCGACCATCGCCGCGGACCGTTCGTCGTGGATGCCGCCCGCGAAGAACACCTCCAGCCGGCCCGCCGCTCCGCCCTCCGCGCCGGTGGCACCGGTGGCACCGGTGGCACCGGTTCCGGTCGCCGTCACGGTTCCGGCGTCGTCGGCGTCCGCCAGGTGGTCCTCCAGCACGGCGAGTTGGGCCTCCCAGAGCGGGAAGGAAGCCCGGGGCCCGACGTGCCCGCCGCACTCCGACCCCTCGAAGACGAATCTGCGCACGCCGGCGTTCAGGTACTGGCGCAGCAGCCCCGGCGAGGGCACGTGGAGAAAGGTACGGATCCCGGCCCGCTCCAGCGCCTGTGCCTGGGCCGGCCGGCCGCCCGCGATGATCGCGTGCGTGGGCCGCAGTTCCCGTACCGCCTCAAGCTGGGCGTTCCTGAGGTCCTCGGGCGCGAAACCGAGCACGCCCACGCCCCAGGGGCGGCCGTTCAGCACGGCGCGCGCCTCGGTGAGCATCGCCCTGGTCCGCTCACCGTCGGCCAGGGCCAGCGCGAGGAAGGGCAACGCCCCGCCCTCGGCGACGGCGGCGGCGAACCCTGCCTGGTCGCTGACCCGGGTCATGGGGCCCTGAGCGACCGGCAACGGGGTGCCCAGCGCACGGCTCATGGCTGACCTGGGCCGCAGGGCCGTGGCCGCGAGTGGCGTCGGCACCCCCACGCCGGCCGTACCCGGAGATGGCGTCGGTACCGCCACGCCGGCCGCATCCGGCGACGGCATCGGCACGCCTGCCGCATCCGGCGACGGCATCGGCATCGGCATCGGCAGCTCCACGTCGGCCGTATCCCGGGACGGCATCGGCGCCCCGACCACGGCCGTACCCGGGGACGGCACCCGCACCACCACGCCGGTCGCCTCCCGCACCGCGGTCGACAGGCCGTGTACGACTCCTCGCACGTCCCGCCACCGCTCGGCGAACCGGGCGGCGAGGAAGCCGTCCTCGCCCACTGGGAGCAGCCGGCCGTGCGGCTCGCGGGCGCCCAGCAGGGCCGCGACCGCTTCGGGGTCGTCGGCGGGAGGCCGTGGAGCGTTCGGGCCGCGGCGCCGCAGCACCCGATGACCGCCCAGGACCACGGTCTCCGAGCCGTCCAGAGATCGCAGTACCGCCCGAACCGCCTCGGGCAGATCCGACTCGGCCAGCAGGGCGAGTTGGCTGTCCAGGACGACGCCGGCCGCGCCGCCCGCCACGGCGGCAGCCGCCGTACGCGGGCCGATGCCTCCGCAGGCCCATACGGGGACGGCAGCCAAATCCGCGTCGGCCAGGAGCTGTTGCAGCAGGACGAAGGTGCTCAGGTCGCCGACCCGGCCGCCACTCTCGCCACCCCGGGCGATCAGGCCCCGCGCACCCGCACGGACAGCCGCACGGGCTTGCCCGAGCTCACCGACTTCTGCCAACACCCTTTGCTCCGGCGGAAGTTCGTTCGTCACCCAGGGTGCGTCCGGCGTGAGGACCACGGTGTCCACGGCACCACCGAGGTCCGCGGGGGTGAGGGCGCAGCGCCCGGTCACCCGTATGCCGAAGGGGCCCGGTGCCGCCCGTCTCAGCCGGGACAGCTGTTCGCGGGATCTTCGGTCGCCGGTGCCCAGGTCCAGGACGCCGAGCGCGCCCGCGGCGGATGCGGCGGCGGCGAGGGCGGCGTCCGGTTCCCCGAAGGGGGTGAGGCACAGGATCAGGTCATGGGCACGCACAGGGGAGGTCATGATGCTCCGGCACGATCGGCGAGACAGCACGGTGGGGGGTATGTGCGGCGGAACGCTCTGGTGCGAGGGCATCGGAAACTAGCGAGGTGCTACTCACGGGTCAATAACGTCGCAGCCTTTCCGTGCGCGGTCGCGCCGATTCGGCCAGCCCGCCGAATCCGGCACAAGAGGAGCCAAATCCAGCAATTCCCTTCACGGGTGGGGAGACAGGACCGTACGGCCACGTGCGCCACACCGGCACAAGCCCGTCAAACCATGCGCCCGCGTCACCCGGGACTCACCTCGCGTCATACGGCGGGACATCCGGCCGCAGTCTGTAAATTCCCCGTCCCGACGGTCCGGTGGCTCGAAGCGGGCCGACGGGAAACGGACAGGACGGCGCGAGGACGTTCCCCCTCACCGTACGAGCGGGGTCACTGGGCACGGAGTGCCCCCAGATCACGGCAGCCGAGCCCCACCCGCACGGCGACCGAGCACCACCCGCACGGTGACCGAGCCCCACCCGCACGGCAGCCCAACCCGGCCCGCACGGCGACCGAGCACCGCAGGTACGTCAGCCCAACCCGGCCCGCACGGCGACCGAGCACCGCAGGTACGTCAGCCCGGCAGCAGCGCCCGCACGTCAGCCGACCCGGCACGGCTGACACCGGCGCCCGCGCTGGATCCGGCGCTGGTGCCGGATCCGGTGCCAGTGCCTCCGCCGCCGCTGGTGTCAGCGCCCGAACCGGCGCCCTTACCGCCGCGGACGCCGGTACCAGCACCCTTGCCGCCGGAGAGGTGAGCGCCCGTACCAGCGCCCTTGCCGCCGCCGGTGTGCACGCCCGCGCCGGGTCCCACCGGCGCCACCGGGCCCAGCGCCCACCGCTGCTTGCGCGATCCGTCGCGCTTCGCGACGCCGACCCCCTTGCCGGAACGACCCGAACGGCCCGAACCCGGTGTCAGGGCCAGACCGTGGTGCCAGCGGAGCAGGACCTCACCACGCACCGTGAAGTCGTACGACACCTCACCGGCGGGAACGACACAGCCGGCCAGCGCGACGCGCCCCGCCCCCGGGTCGGCGGCGAGACAGAGGGCAGGGTCGGCGGCGCTGCGCAGCAGACCGTCGTCCCGGTACGACCACTGCTGTGATGCGGCCGTGGAGCACGGCGCGAGCCGGACGCCCGCGCCCGCCACGACCCGGTCCCCGCGCACGTCGAGGCAGAGCCCGGAGGCGAGGCCACGCAGGGTGCCGTGGGCGACCTCGACGGGCGCGCCGACGGGGGCCGCGGAGGGGGAGCCGGCGGAGTGGGTGCCGGCGCCGTCCGGTCTCGTGGTGCCTGCGGCGGGCGCGCCCCATGTGGCGCCCGGGACGGGGACAGCGTTGTCATCGGACCAGCTCCTGGCCACGAGGACGGTGGCGAGCAGCACCAGGGAGGTGAGTCCGACCCCGAAGGCGACGGCGACGGCGACGCGGTGACGGCGCTCCGGCCCGAACCCGCGACGGTGCTCCGGCCCGGTGCCATGAGGGTGGTCCGGTCCGTAACCGCGACGGCGCTCCGGCCCGGTGCCATGTCGGTGCTCCCGTACGGCGCCGGGACGGGGCTCCGGTCCGGCGCCACGACGGTGCTCGGGTCCGGTGCGGTGCCGGCCGCCGGAGGCGGAGGACGCGGCCGGCGTGGACGACGCGACCGACGAGGAGGGCGCAGACGGCCACTCTTCCTGAGCGCCGCGGCCGGGCCGGGAGTCGAGGTAGCGGCGGGCACCCCAGCCGAGCACGGTATCGGCGAGCAGAAGGGGCAGGCCGCCGTCGAAGTGGCCCAGTTGTTCGGCGGCATACCGGCAGTGGGGGCAGACCGCCAGATGTCGGCGTACATCCGGCAGCAGGGTGCCGCCGCGGCGGATGGGGACGTCGAGGAGCCGGTTGTAGAAGCGGCATTCCTGGGACGGCGCGAGTTCCCGGTGGGCGCGGACACAACCGGCGCGGAATTGTTCGCGCGCCTGCGCCAGGGCGGTCGTCGCGGTGGCCGCTTCGACGCCCAGCAGACCGGCCGGCATGTTTATGGGTTCGGCTTCGACCTCGGCATGCCAGAGAAGGCATTGCGAAGCGCCGGGAAGGGCACGGAATGCGCGGGCTGCGAGCTGCCTGCTTTCCGGTGTCCCGGGCTTTGTCGCGCGCAGCCCGCGACCGCCGGTGGTTTTGCGCAATTCCGGCAGGGTGACGCAGGCCGCGTCGTCCGCGGCCCAGGCGCGGACGGTGTCCCGGACGGCGACCAGCAGTTGGGGACGCAGGGCCCCGCCGATCACCCCGCCCGCCGTCCGGGCGAGCACCTGGTGGAACGCCGCGGTGGCGACCAGTTGGGCGCTGGGACCGGCGGCGGCCAGGCAGACCACGGCATAGTCGCGGGTGGCTCGCCAGTGCCGGGCGAGCAGCAGCGCGACGGCGTGATGACGGTCGCCGTCCGGGCCGTTCAGCCGGGCGACGAGGGTGCGGTCGGACTCTCCGGCCGGACCGGGCACGGAGGGCGGATAGGGCGGGCGTGGGGGGTAAGGGGACTGCACGGAAACATTTCCTTTCCAGCCGCAGGACCGCATGCGCAAGGGCGTCCTGTCGGAAAACAGTGCCTGATTGGTGCATACCTAAAGGGCCGGCTCGACGTGGCGTCCGCCTTTGCCCTCCCGCGGGGAGGCTCACCTTGGCACAGTCGGCTCACGGGAAACAAGAAGCGGGAATGACCCCGTCGACAAAGTCCGGCAATTGCACGGCGGTTACCGGCGGTATCCCCGGACCGGAGTTCCTTCCGACGCCCAACTCCCCTGTGGCAAAGGACGGGTGGCGCACAAAATCTCCGCCTTCCCGGCACGTTCGACCGGCTCGCGCACAGCCTCTTCCCATGATTCTCCGGGGCTGCTCTCAGTCGCGTGCCCCAGCATGGGCCGCATGATCGTCCCCCAGCCCGCGGCAAACCCCGCCTCACCCACGACCGTTCGCAAGGCGGTCGTGCCGGCCGCCGGTCTCGGCACCCGGTTCCTGCCCGCCACCAAGGCCACGCCGAAGGAGATGCTGCCGGTCGTCGACAAGCCGGCCATCCAGTACGTCGTCGAGGAGGCCGCCGCGGCCGGCCTGGACGACGTCCTGATGGTCACCGGCCGGCACAAGCGGGCCATCGAGGACCACTTCGACCACGCCCTGGAACTGGAGCAGGCGCTGGCGGCGAAGGGCGACACCGTGCGCCTGGACGCCGTTCGCGATACGGCGCGGCTCGCCGACATCCACCACATCCGCCAGGGCGAGCCGCTCGGCCTCGGCCATGCCGTGCTGTGCGCCAGGCAGCACGTGGGGAACCAGCCCTTCGCGGTTCTCCTCGGCGACGATCTGATCGATCCGCGCGAGACGCTGCTGAGCCGCATGCTGGAGGTCCGGGACCGGTACGCGGGCAGCGTGGTCGCGCTGATGGAGGTCGACCCGGCGCAGACGCACCTCTACGGCTGTGCGGCGGTGGAGCCGATGGACGGGGGCGACGTGGTCCGGGTGACCGGCCTGGTGGAGAAGCCGGCTCCCGGGACCGCTCCGAGCCGGTACGCGGTCATCGGCCGCTACGTCCTCGAACCGGCCGTCTTCGACGTCCTGGAGCGCACGCCGCCGGGCCGCGGCGGCGAGATACAGCTGACCGACGCCCTGCAGGAGCTGGCGGCGGGCGGCACGGTGCACGGGGTGGTCTTCTCGGGCCTGCGTTACGACACCGGAGACAAGGCCGACTATCTGCGCACGGTGGTCCGCCTGGCCTGCGCCCGTCCGGACCTCGGCCCCCAGTTCACCCACTGGCTCAAGGAGTTCGTGGCGGACCTGCCGGCCACGGCCGAGCCGCAGGGCCACCCCCGGCCGGTACGGGGCGGCACCGCCGGAGCGCCGCCGACATCCGGTCAAACCGTGGCCGACGCACCGGTGCACCCTTTCTCACCCGGGGACGTTGCGTGATGCTCTGCTCACCGGGGGAGAGCACTGGCCGCACGACCAACCCACGAAGGGAAAGACGATGCCTCTCGGAAGGATCGCCGTCTACAACGACGCGGACGGCGTGGGCATCATCACCGACGAGCACGGACAGACGCGCCCCTTCTCCGGCATGGAGACGCAGACCACCCGTGAGGGTCAGCGGGTCGCCTTCGAGGTGGTCGGCGCGAAGGCCACCAACGTCATCGTCGTTCGATGAACCGGCAGCGCCCCGCCCCCGTCGGTCGAACCGAGGCATCGGGGACGGGGCGCCGGGCCGTTCAGCCGCTCGCGGCTCACTGCCCCTGGTCGGCCGGCCGGAGCGTCCACAGGACACTCATCTCGCCCGTCACGGCGCCGTCCGCGCGCCGGATCTCGATCGACACCGGGAACTCGGGGCGCTGCCCCGCGTCCAGTTCCGCGACGACCTCGGCGGCCGGGCGGCCCAGTGTCGCGGTCGCGGTGACGGCACCCATCGCCAGCTTCTTGTAGGCGATCTCGGCCCGCACGGCGAGCGGTACGGCGCGCGAGAGCTGGTTGCCGAAGGCAGCCAGCACGATGGCGCCGCTGGCCGACTCCCCGAGCGTGAACATCGCGCCGGCGTGCGGGCCGCCCACGTGGTTGTGGTAGTCGCTCTGGTCCGGCAGCGACACCACGGCCTTCTCGGGCGTGGTCTCCACGAACTCCAGGTTCAGCGTCCGGGCCATGGGCACGGTGGCGGCGAGCATCTCGCCGATCGACATCTGGTCTGCGGTCATGACCGGCATGTTACTCACGAGTAGCCCGACCTGGCCAGTGATGCCCACTAGGGTTACTGGCCATGTGGCCAGATCAGCAGCCGCCAGGGGGCGCGCAGAACCCGCAACACGACCCGCAGCAGAACCCGTACCAGCAGCCGGGTCACCAGCAGCCGAACCCGTACCAGCAGCCCGGATACCAGCCGTATCCGCAGGCCGGCCAGTACGGACAGCAGGCGCAGGACGGCCAGTACGCGCAGCAGCAGGGGGGCCCGTACGGACCGCAGCAGGCGGGCCCGTACGGACCGCAGTGGGGGCAGCCCTCCGCGCCCGCTCCCCAGCCCCCGCAGGGCGGCGGCCGGACGAAGCTGATCGCCGTCATCGCGGCCACGGCTGTCGTGGTCACCGCCGCGGTGACCGGCTTTCTGGTGCTGGGTGGCTCCAAGGACGACGAGGCGGACAACGGCAAGGACAAGAAGCACACGAGCCCGGCGCCGACGGCCACCTCGTCCTCCGCCTCGCCCACCTCGTCCGCGACCGACAACCCGCGCGCCAACGAGACGGCGAAGCCGACCGTCGCGGGCTGGAAGGTCGTGGTCAACCCCAAGTACGGCACGGCCTTCGACGTACCCCCCGACTGGGAGGTGGAGCGGCCCGGCATCTTCAGCTTCTTCGAGGACAAGGAGAAGGGCGACGGTTCGGCCTACATCGGCTTCTCCGGGCCCTCGTTCCTGAAGCCGGCCTACTGCACCTCCGAGGAGAACGGCACGAAGGAGTCGCACGCGCTCGCGGGCAGCGGCACGAAGGGTGAGAACGGCGCCAAGGACACCGCCGGCATCGCCCGTGGCGACTCGGCCACCTTCGCGTTCGGCGGTTACACCGACCAGTCCGAGGCCGCCAAGAAGTACCTGCGGATCGGCAAGGCGAAGTCCTTCACGACGGCGTCGGGACTCAAGGGCAGCGTCGCCACGTCGTACGTCGTCGGCGTGCCGAAGAAGAACAAGTGCGACACCGACGGCAAGGCCATCACGTTCGCCTTCAAGAACTCCACCGGCAGTTTCGTGTCGTGGTCGCTCTACGGCGCCAAGGGCGTCAAGGACGAACTGTCCGACGCCACCATCGACAAGATCCTCCGCACGGTACGGCTGCACGGCGACCCGACAGTGGAGTGATCCGGGCCCGGTCCCGTACGGGCTCCGCGGGCCGGGACCGAGAGCGCCGGCCCCGTCAGCCGATACCGAAAGCCCCGTCGGGGGGCTCGGGTGAGGGTACGGCGTCGGCGTCCTCGACCGGCCGTGCCGCCCCGATGAACTCGCCTACCGCCGCGCCGTGTTCGACCCGCGCCGGAAAGGCGTCCGCCGCGGTGCGCCGGGCCAGCGCGGCGATGTCGAGGGGCCGGTGCGAGGCCGCCACCACCGCGTTGCCGAACCGCCGCCCGCGCAGCACCGCCGGTTCCGCGATCAGCGCCACCTCTTCGAACACCGCCGCCAGCGTGGCCAGTTGCGAGCGCAGAAAACCGAACGGCGCCGCGTCGGCGAGGTTGGCCAGGTAGACCCCGCCCGGCCGCAGCACCCGCTCGGCGGTCCGGACGTAGGCCAGCGTGGTGAGGTGGGCGGGCACCCGGGACCCGCCGAACACGTCGGCGATCAATACATCGGCGAAGTCGTCCGGCGCCGCCTCCAGCCACGCCCGGGCGTCGGCCGCGTGCAGCGCGATGCCCGAGCCCGCCGGCAACGGCAGCTGCTCGGTGACCAGCTCCAGCAGCCCCCGGTCCGCCTCGACGACGTCCTGCCGGGAGCCGGGCCGGGTGGCGGCCGTGTACCGGGGCAGCGTCAGCGCACCCCCGCCGAGGTGCACGACGTCGAGCGGCCGTCCGGCCTCGCCCACGGTGTCGAGCGCGTACCCCAGCCGCCGCGCGTACTCGAACTCCAGATGGGCGGGCTCGTCCAGGTCCACGTACGACTGCGGCGCCCCGTCGACCGTGAGCAGCCAGGCCCGCTCACGGTCGACGTCCGGCATCAGCTTGGCGGTGCCGTGGTCGGTGGCGCGGGTGACGGGTATCGATGCGTTCACCCGTCCATTGTGGGCTGGCCCCACCGATCACCGCGCCGCCGACCGTCCACAGCGGGCGGACACTCCGGCCGATACACCACCCGTCCCTCACGGGCAGACACTCTGGCCGATACACCACCCGTCCCTCACGGGCGGACACTCCGGCCGATACACCACCCGTCCCTCACGGGCGGTCAGGCCACCGCGATGACGCTCCCCGCCCCGACGGTCCGCCCACCCTCGCGGATGGCGAAGCCGAGCCCCGGCTCCAACGGCACCTCCCGTCCCAGTTCGACGGTCATCTCCACCGTCTCGCCGGGCCGGGCGACAGCCGCCTCGCCGAGGTCGACGGAGCCGACCACGTCCGCCGTGCGGATGTAGAACTGCGGCCGGTACCCGGTGACCACCGGTGTCGTGCGACCCCCCTCGCGCCCGGACAGCACGTACACCCGGGCCGTGAAACGACGGCTCGGCACCACGCTTCCCGGGGCGGCGACCACGTGCCCGCGCCGTACGGCGTCCCGCGGCACCCCCCGCAGCAGCAGCGCCACACTGTCCCCGGCCTGCGCCTCCGTCATCGGCCTGCCGAAGGTCTCCAGCCCGGTGACCACGGTCTCGGCATCCGCGCCGAGCACCGACACCCGGTCCCCCACGCGGAGCGTCCCCCGCTCCACCGCACCCGTGACCACCGTCCCCCGGCCGGTGATGGTCAGCACGTTCTCGACCGGCAGCAGGAACGGCGCGTCCAGATACCGCTCCGGCATCGGCACGTACGTGTCCACCGCGTCGAGCAGCGCCTCGATGGACGCCGTCCAGCGCGGGTCGCCCTCCAGGGCCTTCAGTCCGGAGACGCGTACGACCGGCACGGCGTCGCCCGGGTACCCCTGGACGGTGAGCAGGTCACGGACCTCCAGCTCCACCAGGTCGGTCAGCTCCTGGTCCCCGGCGTCGGCCTTGTTCAGCGCGACGACGATGTGGTCGACGCCCACCTGCCGGGCGAGCAGGACGTGTTCGGCGGTCTGCGGCATGATCCCGTCGAGCGCGGAGACGACGAGGACGGCTCCGTCGAGCTGCGCGGCTCCGGTGACCATGTTCTTGACGTAGTCGGCGTGGCCCGGCATGTCGACATGGGCGTAGTGCCGGGTGTCGGTCTCGTACTCGACGTGCGCGATGTTGATGGTGATGCCGCGGGCGGCCTCCTCCGGGGCGCGGTCGATCCGGTCGAACGGCACGAAGGTGCCGGTGCCGCGCTCGGCGAGGACCTTGGTGATGGCGGCGGTCAGGGTGGTCTTGCCGTGGTCGACATGACCGATGGTGCCGATGTTCAGATGCGGCTTGGTGCGCGTGTAGGCGGTCTTGGACATGGCTCTGCCTCGAAGCCTCTCCGGTCGTACGGGAATGCGGGACCCCGGGGCTCGCCGACCCTCCCCCTGCGGGGTCCGCCGGACGATCCGGAGAGGGTCAGCTTCGGGCGCCGTCGACAGCGGCCACGGCAAACGGGACGGCAGCCTTCGGGGCGTCCGCGACCGCGGATGCTGTGAGAAGGAAGGCGTACCGGAACATGCCTTCGATCATCGCCGACGGTTTGTCCGGCGTCGAATGGTTTTCACCGGCGTGCGGGTTCAGGCGCCGATGTTCTTCAGCGCCTCCCGGAGGCTCAGCGTGGCGAACCTGCCGCGCTCGCGTCCCACGAAGGCCCGTACCGCCTCGGGGTCGGTCTTGGCGTACTCGCGCAACGCCCAGCCGATGGCCTTGCGGATGAAGAAGCCGGGGTGCCCGGACTGGAGCAGGCAGTGCGCGAACAGCCGGTCGGCGTCGGTGCGTTCCTGTGGCTGAGCTGGTGGAGCAGGGCCGTACGCACCACCCACAGGCCGCCGGCGGTGATCCAGGCGTCCATCGCGGCGGCCCGCCGAGGGCCGGACGCGGACCGGTACGCCGCCGTCATCCGTTCCAGCACGATGTCGGCGCTGTCACTGCGCGGCACCTGCGGCTGGGCCGCACCTGTGACGGTCGTGAAACGAACCCTACGGCGATCACACACATGTGTCGGCTACTGTCACCGGATGCTCGATGCCAACCGCTCTGGCACGGCCACGGCCGCTCCCCCGGCCACCGCCACGGAGTTCGTCGTCCCCGTGCCGCCGGTGCGCCGTGCGGGACCGGCCGCCCGTTGCACCCGCGTGCTGCTGTCCCCGTACGCCCGGCTGTCGCTGCTGCTCGCGCTGCTCGCCGGCGCCGCCGCCTGCGTGCTGCTGTTCGAGCCGCAGCGGCTGCTGACGCACGGCTGGCCGCCTCAGCTCGGCGGGGCCGCGGCGGCCGGGGTGTTCACGGTGGCGTACGGGCTGTGCACCGTGGCCTTCGTACCGCGCCCCTTGCTGAACCTGGCCGCGGGCGCGCTGTTCGGCTCGCAGCTGGGGCTGGCGACGGCGCTCGCGGGCACCGTGCTCGGTGCCGGGGTGGCGTTCGGGCTCGGCCGGCTGCTTGGGCAGGAGGCATTGCGCCCGCTGCTGCGGGGCCGCTGGCTGACGGCGGTGGACGGGCAGTTCAGCCGGCACGGGTTCCGGTCGATGCTGGCCGTCCGGCTCTTCCCCGGGGTGCCGTTCTGGGCGGCGAACTACTGCGCGGCCGTCTCCCGCATGGGCTGGCTGCCCTTCCTACTAGCCACGGGGCTCGGCTCGATCCCGAACACGGCCGCCTACGCGGTGGCCGGCGCCCGTGCCTCGGCGCCGACCTCCCCCGCCTTCCTGATCGCGATGGCCTGCATCGCCGTACCGGCCCTGGCGGGCACGGTGGTGGCCTGGCGCAAGCGGCACCGGCTGCGCGGCCGGTGACCCGTCGCCCTCTCGGCCGAGCGGAACCTTCCGATGCGGCCGGGCGGCGTCGCCGTTGCCGGCGCTCTGCCCGGGGCGGCCGGCCCGCGGGGGCGCGCGGGCCGGGCCCCCCCGGGCAGACCCCATCCCGGATCATGGCGGTGGCGAGTCCACCGGCCCCGCACAAAGGCTTCCGGGGGGTGCGGGCGCCGCGGTCG
>NZ_JBITZL010000008.1:432152-487807 GCF_044546845.1 Streptomyces sp. NPDC053076
CGGGGGGGGGCCCCCCCGCGGGGGGGGGGGGGGGGGGGGGGGGGGGGGGCGGGGGGGGGGGGGGGGGGGGGGGGCGGGGGGGGCGGCGGGGCCCCCCCGCCCCGGGTCAGACCCCTTCCAGGATCATGGCGTTGGCGAGTCCACCGGCCTCGCACATCGTCTGCAGGGCGTAGCGGGCGCCGCGTTCGCGCATCGCGTGGACCAGGGTCGTGGTCAGCCGGGTGCCGCTCGCGCCGAGTGGGTGGCCGAGGGCGATAGCGCCACCGTGCACGTTGACCTTGGCGAGGTCGGCGCCGGTCTCCTGCTGCCAGGCCAGCACCACGCTGGAGAACGCCTCGTTGACCTCGAACAGGTCGATGTCGGCGAGGTCCAGTCCCGCCCGGCGCAGCACCTTCTCGGTGGCCGGGATGACACCGGTGAGCATCAGCAGCGGGTCGGAGCCCGTCACGGCGAAGCTGTGCAGGCGGGCCAGCGGGCGCAGGCCGAGGCGGGCCGCGGTCTCGCCGGAGGTGACGAGGACGGCGGAGGCGCCGTCGTTGACCGGGCTCGCGTTGCCCGCGGTGACGTTCCACTCGATCTGCGGGAAGCGCTCGGCGAAGGCGGGGTCGTAGTAGGCGGGTTTGAGGCCGGCGAGGATCTCCGGGGTGCTGCCGGGCCGTACGCACTCGTCACGGGCGAGGCCGTCCAACGGCGCGACCTCGGCGTCGAAGAGCCCCGCCTGCCACGCGGCGGCGGCCTTGTGGTGTGAGGAGACGGCGAACTCGTCCATCCGCGCGCGGGTGAGGGACCACTTGGCGGCGATGAGTTCGGCGCTGATCCCCTGCGGTACCAGGCCCTCCGGGTAGCGCTCAGCGACGCCGGGGCCGAAGGGGTCCTTCCCTGCGGGCACGTTGGACCACATCGGCACCCGGCTCATCGACTCCACGCCGCAGGCGACGACGATGTCGTACGCGCCCGACATCACGCCCTGCGCGGCGAAGTGCACGGCCTGCTGGGAGGAACCGCACTGGCGGTCCACGGTGGTCGCCGGGACCGACTCGGGCAGTCCGGCGGCGAGGACGGCGTAGCGGGTGGTGTTCATGGCCTGCTCGCCGACCTGGTCGACGGTGCCGCCGATCACGTCGTCGATCAGTGCGGGGTCGACGCCGGAGCGCTCGACCAGGGTGCGCAGGGTGTGCGCGAGGAGCTGAACGGGGTGGACGTGGGCGAGGGAGCCGTTCGGCTTGCCCTTGCCGACGGGGGTGCGTACGGCTTCGACGATGACTGCGTCTCGCATGGTGCGGGCCTCCTTGGCCGCCCTGGCTACCCGTAGGGAGCTACCGGTGAGTAGGAAATCCGGACTCACCATAGCTCGGAAGGTTGGAAATTCAAACCCTCCTCTAGACTGGTGCTCATGGCCGCCACGAAAGATCCGCGCCCCTGCTCCATCGCCGACGCCCTCGCACTGGTCGGCGAGAAGTACTCCCTGCTCGTCCTGCGGGAGGTGTGCCTCGGCAACGGCCGCTTCGACCAGCTCGTGCGCAACATCGGCGCCCCGCGCGACATCCTGGCCACCCGGCTGCGCCGGCTCGTGGAGGCCGGCATCCTGGTCAAGCGCATGTACAGCGAGCGTCCTCAGCGCTTCGAGTACCTGCCCACCCAGGCGGGACTGGAGCTGGAACCGGTTTTGATGACCCTCAAGGAGTGGGGCGACCGCCACCTCCGCAAGGGCACCGACCTGCCGATGGCCGTCGAGCACGCCTGCGGCAGCGAACTGGTGCCGGTGGTCACCTGCCGTGCCTGCCGGGAGCCCGTACGCCATGAGGACCTGACGGCCCACCCGCAGGCCCCGGGCTGGACCGTCGCCGGCCCGGCGGCCACCTGAGGCGGCACCGGCAGCCGCCTGGACGCACCGACGACCGCCCGAGCGCGCCGGCAGCCGCCCGAGCCGTGCCGGCGTCCGCATGAGCGCACGGACAGCCGCCCGAGCGTGCCGGCGTCCGTCCGAACGTGCCGACAACCGCCCGTGTACGCCCGCGGATTGCACGAGCGGACCGCCCGGCCCCTGTTTCCGGGCCGCCACCGGGGCCCGCTACGCTGCCCTCGTCACATGATCACCATTTCTCCCCAGTACTTGGACGTCATACCTTCATGTCTTGGTTCGAATCCCTCGTCCTCGGACTCGTCCAGGGGCTGACAGAGTTCCTGCCCGTCTCCTCCAGTGCGCATCTGCGACTGACCGCGGCGTTCTCTGGCTGGAAGGACCCCGGGGCCGCCTTCACCGCGATCACGCAGATCGGCACGGAGGCCGCCGTCCTCATCTACTTCCGCAAGGACATCGGCCGGATCATCACGTCCTGGTTCCGGTCACTGTTCGACAAGACGATGCGGCGGAACCACGACGCGCAGATGGGCTGGCTGGTGATCGTCGGTTCGATCCCGATCGGCGTGCTGGGCGTGACACTGAAGGACCAGATCGAGGGCCCCTTCCGCGACCTGCGGATCACCGCCACCATGCTCATCGTCGTCGGCGTGGTCATCGGCGTCGCCGACCGGATGGCGGCCCGCGACGAGACCGGCGGCCGGCACCGGGCGCCCAAGCAGCGCAAGACACTGGAGCACCTCAGCGCCAGGGACGGCCTGATCTACGGCCTGTGCCAGGCATGCGCCCTCATCCCCGGCGTCTCCCGCTCCGGCGCGACCATCAGCGGCGGCCTGTTCATGGGCTACAAGCGCGAGGCCGCGGCCCGCTACTCCTTCCTGCTCGCCATCCCGGCCGTCCTCGCCTCCGGCGCCTTCGAGGTGAAGGACTCGCTGAGCGAGGGCCATGTGGCGTGGGGGCCCACCCTGTTCGCCACGGTGATCGCGTTCGCGTCGGGATACGCGGTGATCGCGTGGTTCATGAAGTGGATCTCCAACAAGAGCTTCATGCCGTTCGTCTGGTACCGCATCGCTCTCGGCATCGTCATCATCGCCCTGGTCACCGCCGGCGTCCTGAGCCCGCACGCGGCGGAATCGGCGAGTTGACGGCCCGCCCCACCGCCTCGGTTTCGGACATCTTCCGTAGCGCGGCCGCCCGCTCACGATCTGGGCAACACCCGGTGGGCGCCGGTCACTTCACGAAAACGAACGCATGACCGCGCGGTGCCGGTGACCAACCCCATACCTTCTGCGTAGCCACCCGGTAGCGCACAGTCAGTTGCTGCCCCTAGGCTGTTCGACATGTCCCCCGATTCCCTGCCCCCTGGTTCCGTGCGGTCTGCCGCCGAGGTGAACGAGCAGATCCGGACGCTGTGGATGCGTGCGGGCGGCACCCTGTCGGCCGAGGAGCGCGCGGAGTACGAGCTGTTGGTGATCGAGTGGGCTGCGGCGATCCGCGGCCAGGTCATCGAGGCGGCCTGACACCGGCCGACGCCCTCTACGCCCGCAGATGCGCCAGCACCTCGTCGGCCACCGGATACGGCCGCTCCTCGGGCAGCAGCCCGCCGGCCCGTTCCCCTTCGCCCGCCCGCACCAGCGCGTGGATCTCCGTGGCCAGCGGGGTGACGTCCTCGATGCCGACGATCCACTCGTCGGCGTACCGGGCCGCCGCCTCCCCGGCGAGCCCGAGCTGCAAGGAGCGGTACGGCAACGGGCTGTGGTGCAGATCCCGCTCCGGATCCCACTGGACACGGGCCGGGCTGCGGGCCAACTCCCGCTTCCAGGCGGCCTGGTCCGGGTGGAGGGCGGGCACGTAGTGGGACAGGCAGGCGTGCCGCAGGGCCCACTCGAAGCCCTCACGGGTGATGTCGATGGCGAGGACGGTCTCCTGGCCCTCCTTGGTCCCCCAGCCGCAGCGGTACATCATCCACAGGAAGGACGGCTTGATCCAGGTCATCCGCTCCCGCTTCCAGGCGGACGGGAAGCGCCCGCTGCGGGCGGCCGGGCCGCCGATCCCGGGACGGTATGCCTGGTAGACGGTCACCGTGGCGTCCGTGTACCGGGCGCGGACGCGGAACTCGGGTTCGTTTTCGACGCGTTGTTCGTTCACCGGCACAGGTTCGGCCGCCGCCCCCGCCCCGCACCACCGAATATTCACCCCGCAGGCCTCTTGGCTCCGCGTCCGCCGTGCCCAACACTGTGCCGATGACGCAGCGCGCGGAGTTCGCGACCGTGAGAGACCGACTGGCCGTGGACGACCTGGTCACCGCGTACGCGGTGGCGGTGGACGACGGCGACTGGACGGCGTACCAGCAGCTGTTCACCGTGGACGGGCGGGCCGACTACCGTTCCGCGGGCGGCATCGACGGTGACGCGACGCGGGTCGCCGCCTGGCTCGCCGAGAGCCTGGCGCTGTTCGCCATGCGCCAGCACCTGATCGTCAACCGGCAGGTGCGGTTCGGCCTCCTGGAGAACGACACCGGGGACACCGCCCGGGTGCGGGCCGACTACCTCAACCCGATGCGGTTCGCCGGTCCCGACGGCTCCGCCGCACCGGATCTGGTCTGCGGTGGCCGCTACGACTTCGCGCTGCTGCGCACACCGGACGGCTGGCGCCTGCGCGAGGTCGTCGTGCACGAGAAATGGCGCCGCCTGCCCACCACCCCGTAACGGCTCCACAGCCGCGACCCGGCCTCGTGCACGAGAAAAGGCGCCGCCTGCCCACCACCCCCTAGCAGCTCCACAGCCGCGACCCGGCGCCGACGGCCCGGTGGCCGCCGACCGACCGGCCCCGCCCGGCCTCCGGGGCGGACGGGCCTCGATTGCACGGGACCTGACAAAGATCGGCCCCGACGCGCACACTGGAACTCTCGCTGGGTAGGGAGGTTCCCTATGAGGACGATCGACCGCTGGCTGACCTCCCCCTGGCGCCGCTCGGGTGCCGCCGCCCTCGCCGGTGCCCTGCCCGTGCTCGCCTTCCCGGCCCCGGCACTGTGGTGGTTCGCGTACGTCGCCCTGGTGCCGTGGATCCTGCTGGCCCGCTCGGCGCCCACCGGGCGGCGGGCCGCTCACGACGGTTGGTGCGGGGGCTTCGGCTTCCTGGTCGCCGTTCATCACTGGCTGCTGCCGAGCCTGCACGTGTTCATCTTCCTGATCGCCGCCCTGCTGGGCCTGCTGTGGGCGCCCTGGGGCCGGCTGGTGCGACGCTTCCTGGGCGGGGTGCCGTCGCCGGGCCGGGTCGCCGCCGCGCTGCTGGTGCTGCCGTCGGCCTGGCTGGCGGTGGAGCTGGTCCGGTCCTGGCAGGGCCTCGGCGGCCCGTGGGGCATGCTGGGCTCCAGTCAGTGGCAGGTGGGCCCGGCGCTGCGACTGGCCTCGGTGGGCGGTGTGTGGCTGCTCAGCTTCCTGGTCGTGGCCGTCAATGTGGCGGTGGCCGTGCTGGTCTCGGTGCGCGCGTCGCGCGTGCCCGCCCTGGCCTCGCTGGTCGCCACGGCCGCCGCCACGTCGGCCGCGTGGGCGTGGGCCCCGCGCCCGGCCGTCGACGAGCGGGTGCGGGTCGCCGTCGTGCAGCCGGGTGTGGTGGCCGGGCAGGACAGCGGCGACAGGCGGTTCGACCGGGAGGAGCAGCTGACCCGGCGGCTGGCCGGGCGGGACGTCGACCTGGTGGTGTGGGGCGAGTCCAGCGTCGGCTTCGACCTGGACGACCGCCCCGACCTGGCCCGGCGGCTCGCCGCACTGTCCCGGGCGACCGGCGCCGACGTCCTGGTGAACGTGGACGCCCGCCGCTCCGACCGGCCCGGCATCTACAAGAGTTCCGTGCTGGTCGGCCCGGACGGTCCGACCGGGGACCGCTACGACAAGATGCGGCTGGTCCCGTTCGGGGAGTACATACCGGCCCGCTCGCTGCTCGGCTGGGCCACCTCGGTGGGCCGGGCCGCCGGTGAGAACCGGCACCGGGGCACCGGGCAGACGGTGATGAACGTCGGGCACGGGCTGCGGATCGGGCCGCTGATCTGCTTCGAGACCGCGTTCCCGGACATGGGCCGGCACCTCGCCGAGGACGGCGCGGACATCCTCCTCGGCCAGTCCTCCACCTCGTCCTTCCAGCACAGCTGGGCGCCGGAGCAGCACGCCTCGCTGGCCGCGCTGCGCGCCGCCGAGACCGGCCGCCCGATGGTGCACGCCACGCTCACGGGGGTGTCCGCGGTGTACGGCCCGGACGGGGCGCGCCTCGGCCCGTGGCTCGGCACCAACGCGAGCACCGCGCGCGTGTACGACGTACCGCTCGCGCACGGTGTCACGCCGTACGTCCGCTACGGGGACTGGCCGGTGCCCGGCGCGCTGCTGGTGCTGGCCGCGCTGGGCGTGACCGAAGGGGTGCGGGCGCTCAGGCTGCGCCGGAGCGGTGCTGAACCGCTCGTACCACCCGCTCGCACAGTTCATGGGTCGCCAGCGCGTCCCTGGCGCTGAGCACCTTTCCGGCCCTTACGGCGTCGAGGAAGGCGAGGACCGCCTGCTCGATGCCGCGCTGGCGGGCCGCCGGCACCCAGTCGCCGCGTCGGCGCACGGTCGGCTGGCCCTTGTGGTCGATCACCTCGGCGAGGTTGACCACCTGGCGCTTGCTGTCCTGCCCGGACACCTCCAGGATCTCCTCGTTGGAGCCGCTGAGCCGGTTCATCACACCGAGCGCGGTGAAGCCGTCCCCGCCGAGCTGGAGCACGAGGTGGTGGAGCAGCCCGGCCTCGACCCGGGCGCGGACGGTGACGTCGTCGACCGGGCCCGGCACCAGGAACCGCAGGGTGTCGACGACGTGGATGAAGTCGTCCAGGATCATCGAGCGCGGCTCCTCGGGCAGCCCGACCCGGTTTTTCTGCATGAGGATCAGCTCGCGCGGGTGGTCCAGGCACTGCGCGTACCCGGGGGCGTACCGGCGGTTGAAGCCGACGGACAGTGAGACACCGCGCCGCTCGGCGAGTTCGACCAGCCGCTCGGAGTCGGCGAGTTCGTAGGCGAGCGGCTTGTCCACGTACGTCGGGACGCCGGCTTCGAGCAGCCGGGCGACGATCTCGGGGTGGACGGCGGTGGGCGCGTGCACGAAGGCCGCGTCCAGGCCGGCGGCGAGCAGCGAGTCCAGGGTCGTGTGGCGCTGTTCGCCGGGCAGGTGCAGGGTGTCCCCGACCCGGTCCAGTGTGGCGGGCGTGCGGGTCTGCAGATGGAGGTCGAGCCCCGGCTGCGCGCCCAGCACCGGCAGGTAAGCCTTCTGCGCGATGTCCCCGAGTCCGATGCAGCCGACCTTCACGTGCTCTCCTCTACCGCTGGCCTGCGTGTTGTCTGACGGAAGCATACGGGGGCCACCGGTCGGCGCTGCCGTCGGAGCCGCACGCTCACGGGATGCTCCGCCCCTGAAAACCCCTGGCCGGCACCGGCCCCCAAAGTCCAGGATGTGGGCATGACGATCAAGCGGGAAGAGCCGCCCACGCACGCCGACGAACGCACCATGCTGGAGGGCTGGCTCGACTACCACCGCCAGACCCTCGTCCAGAAGTGCGAAGGACTGACCGACGCCCAGTTGCGGACCCGGTCCGTGGCGCCCTCCGGGCTGACCCTGCTGGGCCTGGCCCGGCACCTGGCGGAGGTGGAGCGGTTCTGGTTCCACGAGGTGCTGCTGGACGAGGACCCGGGTGTCCTGTACTGCACCGAGGAGGACCCGGACGGCGACTTCCACATCACGGAAGCGGACACCTGGGAGGAGACGTACGCCGCCCTGCGGGCCCAGATCGACACGTCCCGCCGCAACACGGCGGGCCTCGCGCTCGACGACTTCTCCAAGGGCACGAGCAGGTCCACCGGCCAGCCCTTCAACCTCCGCTGGATCTACACCCACATGATCGAGGAGTACGCGCGGCACAACGGCCACGCCGACCTGATCCGCGAGCGGATCGACGGCGCCACCGGCGACTGAACGTCAGCTCCGGCACGGCGGAACCCTCCGCCCGGGGTACGCGGTCACCCGTACGGTGCATGGTGTTCGGCTCACCGGTGTCAAGGCGGGTGGTGAGCCGGCAGAGTTGCGCGGGTGCGTCGAACGACGACCACCGCAGCGCTACTGGTCACCGTGGCCGTCTCGGCCCTCTCCGGCTGTGTGACGGTGCGGCACCCGGGGACTTCGGGGCCGCCCCCGGACACCGTGGACATGCGCCGCGCGGGTGCGACCGCCCACGACGCCGCCGCGACCGAACAGCCGCTCACCGGTCGGCACGCACAGCGGCCCCACACCTCCCGCCGCGCGGCACGCGCGGCGGCCCGACAACCGCTCACCGGGCGGCACCACCGCGGAGCGCCTAGCGCTGCCGGGGCGGGCTCCAGCCGTCGTTGCCCGGGGTGCCGTCCTCCTCGAGCCGCAGCGCGAGCCTGCTGATCGCGGACCGGACCCCCTCGCCGTAGCCGTCGTGGGCCAGGGAACCCGCGGCGCTGCGGGCGCTGCGCAGATGGCTGTGGGCGGCCTCGGCGCGGCCGAGCTTGACGTAGTCGGCGGCCAGGTTGAGGTGCAGGGACGGGAAGAAGCCCTGCACGCTGGCCGGGTCGCCGCCCGCGTGGCCGCCGGCCACCTCCTCGGCCGCCGACAAGGCCCGTAGGTCCCAGGCGAGTTCGTCGGCCGGGTCGTCCTGGGTGTCGGCCAGGTAGTGGGCCAGGGTGCAGCGGTGCAGCGGGTCGCCGTCCTCGCCGATCTCCGCCCACAGGTCCAGGAAACGGCTGCGGGCCTCCTCACGGTCGCCGCCGTGGTGCAGCATCACGACCTGCCCGATCCGCGTCAGCACGGCATCCGGGGCCGCCTGCTCCTGTCGCTCCGCCACGGTGTTCCTCCGGGCCGTCGGCAATGGTCCGCTGCTGACGCTAACCGGCGCCGCGAGCATTCCTGGTCAGGCGGCGCCGTTGCGCGGGGCCCGTGGTCGACCGCCGGTCCCGCCGTTGCGCGGGGCCCGTGGTCGACCACGGGTCCCTGGTGACCGGTCGCGCCCCGGTGGCTGGGCCGCGCACCGTCACGGCCCCGCGCCACTACGGACGCCGGCCGGCCCCGGCCGCCGCGCGCGGCGTCAGCCCAGGTTCGGGATGCGCCAGTCCACCGGGTCGTGGCCCTGGCGGGCGATCGCCTCGTTGATCTGCGTGAACGGGCGCGAGCCGAAGAACTTCTTAGCGGAGAGCGGCGAGGGGTGCGCGCCCTTGACCACCACATGACGGGTCTCGTCGATCAGCGGGAGCTTCTTCTGCGCGTAGTTGCCCCACAGGACGAAGACCGCCGGGTCGGGGCGGGAGGCCACCGCCCGGATCACGGCGTCGGTGAACTTCTCCCAGCCCTTGCCCTTGTGCGAGTTGGCCTCACCGGCCCGCACGGTGAGAACGGCGTTGAGCAGCAGCACGCCCTGCTCGGCCCACGGCATCAGATAGCCGTTGTCGGGGACGGGCAGGCCCAGCTCCTCCTGCATCTCCTTGTAGATGTTCCGCAGCGAGGGCGGGGTCTTCACACCGGGACGGACCGAGAAGCACAGGCCGTGGCCCTGGCCCTCGCCGTGGTACGGGTCCTGGCCCAGGACGAGGACCTTCACCCGCTCGTACGGCGTCGCGTCCAGCGCCGCGAAGACCTCCTCGCGGGGCGGGTAGACGGGACCCTTCGCCCGCTCGTCCTCGACGAACTCGGTCAGCTCCTTGAAGTAGGGCTGCTGCAGTTCGTCGCCCAGAACCCCGCGCCAGGACTCGGGCAGCATGGCGATGTCGGTCACGTCAACGTCCTCACGATGTCTAGCAACTTCGGCGTGCGGTCACTTGCAGGATTCAGAACCTACAGGCGACCACTGACAACCGGTGCCCCGAGCGCCGCTCACCAGCTGGTCTTGCGGTGCAGCGTCCACATCATCATGATCGTCGACGGGTCCAGGGCCTGCTCGCCGCCGGAGACGTCGACGCTGGCCGCCACGAACTGCCGGCCCTGCCACAGCGGGATCAGCCGGGCGTCGTCGACCAAGATCTGCTGGGCCGCCTCCATGTCCTTGACGGTCTCGGCCCGGTCGCTCTCCGCGCGCGCGTGCGGCAGCAGCCTGCCGGTGATGTCCTTGGCCGGGTAGGGCGTACCGAGGGCGTTGTGCTCGCCGACGAACGGGGCGATGAAGTTGTCCGCGTCGGGGAAGTCCGGGAACCAGCCGCGCCCGAACACCGGGTACTCGCCCTTCTGGTAGCCGACCACGTACGTCTTCCAGGGGCGGCTCTTGAGGGTGATGGTGAACAGGCCCGAGTCCTCCAGCTGCCGCTTCAGCTCCTGGAACATCAGGGCCGTCTCGGAGCCGTAGCGGTCGGTGGTGTACCAGAGGGTGAGCGGTACGCGCTGGGTGATGCCAGCATCGGAGAGGATCTTGCGGGCCTTGGGGACGCTGGGGTCGCCGTAGTCGTCGAAGAAGCCGGTGGCGTGGCCGGTCAGGCCCTTGGGGACCATCGAGTACAGCGGGTCGACCGTGTCCTTGTAGACCTTGTGCGCGATCGCGCCCCGGTCGACGATCTGGGCGACGGCTTTGCGTACGGCGGGCTGCTTGGCCCAGGGGTCCTTGGGATTGAACACCAGGTAGCTGATGTCGGTGCCGGCGCCGTCGACCAGTTGCAGGTCCTCGCTGTCGTGCTCCTGCAGGGCGAGGATGTCGTCGGCGGCGAGGCCACGGTAGGTGACGTCGATCTGCTTGTCCCGCAGCGCCTTGACCATGCCGGCGGAGTCCTTGAAGTAGCGGATCGTCACCGCGTCGTTCTCCCGCTTGGCGAAGCCCTGGTAGTTGCCGTTGCGGACCAGGACGGCCTCGCCGTCCTCCTGGTAGGACTGGAGCTTGTACGGCCCGGAGCCGTGCACGTCGGTGCCCTTGCGCAGGGATTCGGCCGGGTAGTCGTCCGGGTCGACGACCGACATGGCGGGGGTCGCCAGCACGAACGGGAAGGTGGCGTCGGGCTGGTTGAGGTGGAAGACGACCTCGCGGTCGCCGGACGTCTCCACCCGGTCCAGGCTGCCGAGCAGCCCGGCGGGCCCGCCGGGGGCGTCGATGGTGCGGATGCGCTCGATCGAGTACCGGACGGCCTCGGCGGTCAGCGGGTCGCCGTCGGCGAACTTCAGGCCGGCGCGCAGCTTGCAGCGGTAGGTCCGGCTCGTGGAGTCGGTGAAGGCGCAGCTCTGGGCGGCGTCGGGCTGGGGGGTGGTGGCGCCGTTCGGGTAGGCGAGGAGCGTCTGAAAGATGTTCCGGTACAGCTCCCAGGAGCCGTCCCAGGCACCGGCCGGGTCCAGCGTGCTGGGGACACTGGTGGTGCCCACGACGATCGGCTTCTGGTCGTCGGGGTCGCCGTCGGACAGCAGACTGCATCCGGCCACCAGCGATATGGACGCGATCGCCGCGACTCTCCGCAGGAATCGGTTCCGGTTGAACACGCGCACGCTCCTCGATCTGCCATACCAAGGGTCGGCAGACCATACCGCAGCGCTCGGGCGCCTGAACCTCCCCCGGAACAGGACTTCTTGATCGATTCGGCGATGACGACGTTGTCAGTTCGCTGTGCGGATTCCCTGGGGTGTTCCGGGCGCCGATCCGTCCGGATATCGGCGCCCGGAAGGTGGCTCAGCCCACGCCGGCGTTGAGGAAGATGCCGCCGTCCACGACGAGCGTCTGACCGGTGATCCAGTCGGACTGCGCGGAGGTGAGGAAGGCGGTGGCCCCGCCGATGTCGGAGGGGACGCCGAGCCGGCCGAGCGGATAGGCGGCCGCGGCCTCCTCCTCGCGGCCCTCGTACAGGGCCTGCGCGAACTTGGTCTTGACCACGGCCGGGGCGATGGCGTTGACCCGCACCTTCGGTGCGAACTCGTGCGCCAGCTGCTGGGTCAGGCTGATCATCGCGGCCTTGCTGACGCCGTAGGCGGCGATGAACGGCGAGGGCGCGAGCCCGGCGACCGAGGCGATGTTGACGATCGCGCCGCCGTTGTCCTTCTGCCAGGCGTGCCAGGTCTTCTGGGCGAAGCCGAGGGCGGAGATCACGTTGGTCTCGAAGACCTTGCGTGCGACATCCAGGTCGAGGTCCGCGATCGGCCCGAAGACCGGGTTGGTGCCCGCGTTGTTGACCAGGAAGTCGACCCGGCCGAAGACCTCCATGGTGCGCTCGACGGCCGCGGCCTGGTGGTCCAGGTCGTGGGCCTTGCCGGCGACGCCGATGACCCGCTCGGCGCCGAGCTGCTCGACGGCCTCCTTCAGGGCGTCCTCGTTGCGGCCGGTGATGCACACGCGGTCGCCGCGCGCGACCAGCGCCTCGGCGATGCCGTAGCCGATGCCACGGCTCGCGCCCGTGACGATCGCGACCTTGCCGGAGAGCTCCGGGAGTTCAGTCATGTCCGTGCTACCTCTGAATCCCTTAGTTGAGCGGTCCGCCGGCGACGTACAGCACCTGGCCGGAGACGAAGCCGGCCGCCTCGCCGGTGAAGAACGCGACGGCGTTGGCGATGTCCTCCGGCTCGCCGACGCGCTGCACCGGGATCTGGGTGGCGGCGGCCTTCTTGAAGTCGTCGAAGCCCATGCCGACGCGGTCGGCGGTGGCCTTGGTCATCTCGGTGGCGATGAAGCCGGGGGCGACGGCGTTGGCGGTGATGCCGAACTTGCCCAGTTCGATGGCGAGGGTCTTGGTGAAGCCCTGGAGGCCGGCCTTGGCGGCGGAGTAGTTGGCCTGGCCGCGGTTGCCGAGCGCCGACGAGGAGGAGAGGTTGACGACCCGGCCCCAGCCCGCGTCCACCATGTGCTTCTGGACGGCCTTGGTCATCAGGAACGAGCCGCGCAGGTGCACGTTCATGACCGTGTCCCAGTCGGACGCGCTCATCTTGAACAGCAGGTTGTCGCGCAGCACGCCCGCGTTGTTGACCAGGATCGTCGGGGCACCCAGCTCCTCGGCGATCCGGGCGACGGCCGCCTCGACCTGCGCCTCGTCGGAGACGTCCGCGCCGACCGCGACGGCCTTGCCGCCGGCGGCGGTGATCTTCTCGACGGTGTCCTTGCAGGCGGCCTCGTCCAGGTCGATCACGGCGACCGCGTGACCTTCGGCGGCCAGCCGTACGGCAGTCGCGGCGCCGATGCCGCGCGCCGCACCGGTGACTACCGCGACCCGCTGTTCAGTGGTGGACATTGCTGTTTCTCCTCGCCCTTGAGAGAACCTGTCGGACCCTCGGAGAGAGTCCCTCGTGCGGTGAGCGACCGCTTAGTACCTTCAGCACCCGTGACGCTAGAAGCCCTGGCACCCGGTGTCAACGGCACACCCGGCCGGTGTGATCCATTACCTCACCAGGAGGTCCAGCAACCGCTCCGTCTCGGCGGCCGGGTCGGTGGTCAGGCCGGTGTGCACGGGCCCGGGCTGGACCACCGTGGAACGGGGCGCGATCAGCCAGCGGTAACGGCGCCCGGCGTCGTCGCCGGCCGCCTGTCCGGCCTCCTCGCCGCCCGCGCAGTGCCGCTCGATCGCCCCGAGCGCGGCGCGTACCGCGGCGATGTCGGCGGCCGGGTCCAGGGCGAGCAGCCTGGACTCGTCGAGATGGGTGCGGGCACCGACGTAGGCCCGGGCACGGCAGTAGACGACCACACCCGCGTTGATGCACTCCCCGCGCTCCACCCGGGGTACGACCCGCAGCAGCGCGTACTCGAACACGTCCCGGTCGCCGCCCTGGCCCGCCCGGGTGATGTGCCGCTCGGTCACGTGTCCGGCCATGTGGATGTGGCGCTCGCTCACTTGCCCTCCTCGGTTCCGGGGCCGATGCCGGTGATCCGCCCGGCGATGACGACCGCCCGCGCGAGCAGGGGCCGTGCGTAGGCCCGGCGCAGCTCGTCCGGGGTGTCGAAGCCGGGCTCGTCGATGAGCCAGGCGTCCGGGATCTCCGCGGTGACCTCGGCGAGCAGGTCCTCGGTGACGCGGGGCGCCAGCTCGGCCGCGGCGGCCGCGATGTCGGGGGCGAACCGGGCGAGGGCGTGGTCCGAGGCGTCGTAGGGGCGGGCCGCCGAGGTCTCGGCGGAGGGCCAGTTGTGGTGCCAGATCATCGTGGCGCCGTGGTCGATGAGCCACAGCTCGCCCCGGTGCACCAGGAGGTTGGGGTTGCGCCAGGAGCGGTCGACGTTGTTGATCAGCGCGTCGAACCAGACGATCCGGCCGGCCTCCTCGGGGCGCACCGGGAAGGCGAGCGGGTCGTAGCCGAGGGCGCCGGACAGGAAGTCCATGCCGAGGTTGGTGCCGCCGCTGGCCCGGAGCAGGTCCTGCACCTGCTGCTCGGGCTCGCCGAGACCGAGGACCGGGTCCAGCAGGACGGTGACCAGCCGCGGCACGCGGAGTCCGAGGCGGCGGGCGAGTTCGCCGCACACCACCTCGGCGACCAGGGTCTTGCGGCCCTGTCCGGCGCCGGTGAACTTCATGACGTAGGTCCCGAAGTCGTCGGCCTCGACGAGCCCCGGCAGCGAGCCCCCCTCACGCAGGGGCGTGATGTAGCGGGTCGCGGTGACTTCCTTGAGCATCGCCCCAGGTTACTGGGGTCGGGTGCGGCCGGGCGGCCGGCCGGCAGCTGACGCGCGGCCCCGGCTCACGGCCCGCTCGTCGCCGGACGGCGAGGATCCGGCCGCCGGTCTGAACGGCCGCCGCCCGGGGGCCGTACCCCCTGACGGACGACGAGAAGCTCCGCGGAAGGGAACCCCACATGACCAGCGCATCGCTCCACCCCGCGGCGGGACCGGCCCGTCGCACCGTCGTGGCGGCGGCCGGGGCGGCGGGGCTCGCCGCCGCGCTGACCGCCTGCGGCTCGGGCGACGACTCCGACACCGCCGACCCGGGGGCCGGCTCGACCGGCTCCGCGCAGGACGGTGGCGGCGCCGCGCTCGCCAGGACGGCGGACATCCCCGAAGGCGGCGGCAAGGTCTTCAAGGACCAGGGTGTCGTGGTCACCCAGCCGGCGGCGGGCACCTACAAGGCGTTCTCGTCCACGTGCACCCACCGGGGCTGCACGGTGGGCAGCGTGGCGGACGGCGTGATCCTCTGTCCGTGCCACAACAGCCAGTTCTCGGCGGAGGACGGCAGTGTGAAGAAGGGGCCCGCGACGCAGCCGCTGGCCACCGCGAAGATCACCGTCTCCGGCGACGAGATCAAGCTGGCGTGAGCGGGCTCAGCTCCGTCCGTACGCCCGTTTCAGGCCGCGGAGCACCTCGTCGGTGGTCGCGACCGTGGCGACCAGCGCGAGGGTGTTGCGGATCATCGCGGAGGTGTAGTCGGCCGGCACGCCCGCGATGGCGTCGGCCGGGACGACGGCGGTGTAACCGAGGTTGACGGCGTCGAACACCGCGTTGGGCACGGCGACGTTGGCCGAGACCCCGGTGACGATCAGCGTGCGGCAGCCCAGATTGCGCAGCCGGGCGTCGACGTCGGTGCCGTGGATCGGGGACAGCCCGTGCAGCCGCCGTAGGACGAAGTCCTCCTCGGTGACCTCGATCGGGGGCGCGACCCGGACCGCCGTGCTGCCGGCCAGCTGGTGCACGGGAAGCCGTTCGGCGGCCCGGAACAGGCGGGCGTTGCGGTTCGCGCCCCGGCCGTCGGGGCGCCGCTCGGCGATCGCGTGGATCACCTGCACCCCTGTCTCATGGGCGGCTGCGACCAGCCGGGCCACATTGCGCAGGGCGCCGGAGGAGCGCGCCTCACGGGCGAGTTCGGGCAGGGCGCTGTCCGGTCCCACGACGCCCTGCTGGCATTCCACGGTGAGCAGGACGGTACTCACGGGATCGAGAACCTCGCCGAGCTGCTCGTACGACGGCATCGCCCACCCTTTCGCCGGGGTCCGGGCGGTGAGCGTAACCACATCGGGGGGCGAGCGGAAGCCGGGTGGGTTCCCTTTTCTGACGTCATGTCAGAGGATCACCACAGCGGAGGAGTTCATCCGACACGACGTGAAGGAAGAGGGGGCGGCATGACCGTCACGGAGCAGCGCCGGGGCCGGAAGATCATGATGACGCCGGGCGAACTGGACGAGTTCCTCACCACGCAGCGCACCTGCCGGGTCGCGACCGTGTCGGCGGACGGCACACCGCACGTGAGCGCGCTGTGGTTCGCCTGGGACGGCACCTCGCTGTGGCTGTACTCGGTGGTGCGCAGCCGGCGCTGGACGCAGCTGCGCCGCGACCCGCGGGTGGCCGTCGTGGTCGACTCCGGCGAGGAGTACGACCAGTTGCGCGGGGTGGAGCTGTCCGGCCGGGTGGAGTTCGTGGGCGAGGCGCCGCGCACCGGTGAGCTGTGCGCGGAACTGGACACGGCCGAGACGCTGTTCGCCCGCAAGAACTTCGGCCTGGACGAGATGCCGCACGACGGCCGCCACGCCTGGGCCCGGCTGACCCCGGAGAAGATCGTCTCCTGGGACTTCCGGAAGCTGGGCGGGGCGTAGGGGCGCCGGGGTCTTCGGGACGCCTTCCGGGCGGCTGCGCGAGTTCTCCGATGCGCCTTCCGGCGGGTGCGGGACGGCCCACGTGCGTGAGCCCTCCCGGGCGGTCCCCGTGGGTCGCCCTTTCCGGCGGTCCTCGCGCGTCACCCTTCCCGGGCGGCCCCCGCGCGTCACCCTTCCCGGGCGGTCCTGCGTCAGCCGAGTTTCCGGGCGGTCTCGCGCAACGCCTCCACGGCAGCCCGGATGGAGGGGCGGCGGTCGGCGTCCGCCCGCCAGATCACGTACACATGGCGGCGCACGCGCTGCTTGAGCG
Source organism: Streptomyces sp. NPDC053076 (assembly GCF_044546845.1). Lineage (NCBI taxonomy): Bacteria > Bacillati > Actinomycetota > Actinomycetes > Kitasatosporales > Streptomycetaceae > Streptomyces > Streptomyces sp. NPDC053076. The sequence goes on from NZ_JBITZL010000008.1 coordinate 448,823, forward strand.
GTACGAGGGTCACGCCCTCGGGCAGCGGCTGCCGGCCCAGCAGCGGCGCGATGCACACGCCGAGATCGGCCGCGACGAGGCCGAGCTGGGTGTGCGTCTCGCCGGCACGGTGGCCGATGATCGGCTCCACGCCCTTGGACCGCAGGGTGAACAGCAGCCACTCGTGGCAGAACTCGCCCTCACCCCAGGTGATCCACTCGTCCTCCGCGAACTCGGTCAGGTCCACCTCGTCCCGGTCCGCGAGCCGGTGCCCGACGGACATGGCGACATCGGCCGGGTCGTCCAGCAGGGGCGCCTTGACCAGGCCGTCGGGCACGGGCATCGGCTTGTTGTACCAGTCCAGGACCACCGCGAGGTCGAGATCGCCGCGGACCACCCCGGCGATGCCCTGCTCCGGTTCCAGCTCACTGGAGCGCACGCGCAGGCCGGGGTGCTCGGTGCGCAGCGCGCCGAGCGCGGCGGGGAACAGGCCGCGGGCGGCGGTCGGGAACGCCGACAGCCGGAGTTCGCCGACGACCTGGCCGCGGTGCGCCTCCAGGTCGGACTCGGCCAGCTCGACCTGCGACAGGATGCGCGCCGCGTGCTCCGACAGCAGTCGGCCGGCGTCCGTCAGCCGTACCCCGCGGCCGTTCTTGGCCAGCAGCTGCTGGCCGATCTCCCGTTCCAGCTTGCCCAGTTGCTGCGATACCGCGGACGTGGTGACGTGCAGCGCGCCGGCGGCGGCGCTGACCGAGCCGTGCCGGGCCAGTGCGTCCAGGGTGCGCAGGCGCTCCAGGTTCAACATGTAAGCAATCCTAAGAGATATCCGCAGTGAATTCTCGATTGTCCTACGAGGTCGCCTCCGGCATCTTTGATCCCATGAGCACGGTCACCACGTCCCGCACGCGGTCCTCCGCATCCGCCCCCGCCCGTCCCCGCCTGGACTGGCGGCTCCGCTTCGGCGCCCTGTCGCTGATCTGGGGCTTCAGTTTTCTGCTGATCAAGGTGGGGACCGAGGGGTACGCACCGTTCCAGGTCACTCTCGGACGGCTCGCGTTCGGTACGGCCGTGCTGGTGGCGGCGATGGCCGTGAAGCGGGAGCGGCTGCCGCGCGGGGCCCGGCCGTGGGGGCACATGGCGGTCGCCGCTTTCCTGCTGAACGCCCTGCCGTTCTCCCTCTTCGCCTACTCCGAGCTGACGGTCCCGTCCACGCTGGCCAGCATCTGCAACGCCACGTCTCCCCTGTGGGGCATGGTGCTGTCGCTGGTCGCGCTGTCCGAGGACCGGCCCACCCGGGTCCGGGTCGCCGGCCTCGCGCTCGGCTTCCTGGGCGTGCTGACGGTCCTGGGGGTCTGGCAGGGCTTCCAGGGCCTGGACGCCACGGGCACGGCGATGGCGTTGCTGGCCTCGTTGAGCTACCCGGTGGGCTGGATCTACGTCCGCCGGACGCTGGCCGGCACGGGGAACTCGCATCTGTCCATGACCGGCGGGCAGCTGCTGCTGGCCACGGTGCAACTGGCCGTCGTGACCCCGCTGTTCACCACCGTTCCCGAGCACTTCTCGTTCGTTCCGCTGCTGGCCGTCGCCGCGCTGGGCGCGCTGGGCACGGGGCTCGCGGTGCTCATCCAGTACGGGCTGGTCGCCGAGGTCGGGCCCACCACCGCTCAGATGGTCACGTACTTCATCCCCGTCATCGCCACGGCTGCGGGCGTGGCGATTCTCGGGGAGTCGCTGCGCTGGACCACGCCGGTGGGAGCGGTCATCGTCATCGCGGGGGCCGCACTCACTCAGTTCAGGCCGAAGAGCGCCTGAGGGGATGCCCGGGCGCGGGGGCCGGTGTGCGGTTGTGCGCACGTGTCCCGCGGCCCCCTCAGCGGTCCCTTATCCGTAGACCCGCGCCGGGCTCGGGCGAACCGCTGCCGCCACCGCGTCGGCCAGCGGGGTGATGTCCGCCGCCGTGAGCGTCGAGACCGTGACGCGGATGCCCTGCGGGGAGGCGATGCGGAAGCTGGCCCCCGGGGCGACCGCCCAGCCTCTCTGCACGAGACGGGCCACCGCACCCGTCTCGTCGGGTACCGGTACCCAGACGTTCATGCCGCTGCGGCCGTGGGCGGTGACCCCGCGCTGCGCCAGTGCCTCGACCAGGGCGTCCCTGCGGGCGCCGTACGACCGCGCCACCGCCGCCCGGTCCACCGCGCCGGCCGTCCACAGGTGGGTCACGGTCCGTTGCAGGAGCAGGCTCACCCAGCCGGGGCCCAGGCGCTGGCGGCCCCGGACCCGGTCGACGGTGACGGGGTCGCCGGCCAGGACGGCCAGGCGCAGGTCGGGGCCGTAGGTCTTGGCGGCGGAACGGACGAAGGCCCAGTGACGGGTGACGCCCGCGAGGGGGTGCAGCGGCAGGTCGACGATGCCGTGGCCGTGGTCGTCCTCGATCAGCAGAGTTCCCGGGTGGTCCCGCAGCACCGCGCGCAGGGCACCCGCGCGTGTGGCGCTCACCGAGGCACCGGTCGGGTTCTGGGCGCGGCCGGTGACGATCAGGGCGCGGGCCCCGGCCTCCAGGGCGCGGCGCAGGTCGTCCGCGCGGGGCCCGTCGTCGTCCACGCGGACCGGGGCCGTGTGCAGGCCCAGGGCGGGGACGAGATCGAGGACGCTCCCCCAGCCGGGGTCCTCGACGGCGACCGTGTCACCGGCTCTGAGGTGCGCGATGAGCACGCGCTCGATGGTGTCGAGTGCGCCGGAGGTCACGGTCAGCGGGCCCGCGGGGACGCCGTCGGCGTCGAGTTCGGCGCGGGCGATGCGGACGAGACCGGCGTCGACGGGATCGTCGCCGTAGAGGGCGGGCCGCCGGTCGCTCTGCTCGGCCGCCGCGGCCAGGGCCGGGGCCAGGCGGGGCAGCAGGGCCGGGTCCGGGTTGCCCGTGGAGAGGTCACGGCCTCCGGGGGGCACCTCCACCCGCAGTTGCGCACGGCCGGTGGTGGCGGGCTTGGGGCGGATACGGCTGCCCCGGCGGCCGGCCGTCTCGATCACCCCGCGTTCGCGCAGGGTGCGATAGGCGGCGGCGACCGTGTTCGGGTTCACGCCCAGCCGCGTCGCCAACTCCCGCATGGGCGGGAGGGATTGGCCGGGCTCCAGCTCCCCGGCGCCGACCGCCTCCTCGATGTCCGCCGCGATCTCGGCTGCACCACGCCCCGTGATCCGATATTCTCCTAGCACAAACAGCATTATGCACTAGTGGAAAACAGTTCTCAAACCCCGATCACCATGGAGGGCCACGTCATGCAGGGCACGACCGAGGAACCGCGGGCCGCCGCCTACACGCCGACCGACCGGACCGTGCCCACGCGCTCCGCGGAGCGGGCCTCGTACGACAAGGAGCTGGTGCACGCGATACTCGACGAGGGATACGTCTGCCACCTCGGTTTCGTCCGGGACGGCGCCCCGGTGGTGCTGCCGACGCTGTACGGCCGGGTCGGCGAGCGGCTCTACGTCCACGGGTCCACCGGTTCGCGCCCGCTGCGGATGACGGGCCGGACCGACCCCGGCCTGCCGGTGTGCCTGACGGTCACCCACGTCGACGGGCTGGTGCTGGCCCGCTCCGCCTTCCACCACTCGATCAACTACCGCTCGGTCGTGGTGCACGGCATCGCGCACGAAGTCACCGACCCCGAGGAGCGGCGGCTGGCCCTGGACGCGCTGGTCGACCACGTCGTACCGGGCCGTTCCGCCGACTCCCGGCCCGCGAACAAGAAGGAGCTGGCCGCCACCGCGGTCATCCGCCTGGATCTGGAGGAAGTCTCGGCCAAGGTCCGCGCGGGCGGCGCCGACGACGAGCCGGAAGACCTCTCCCTGCCGCACTGGGCCGGGGTCGTCCCGCTCCGCAAGGGGTACGACACCCCGGTCGCCAACGCCGACCTGGCGCCCGGCATCGACCTGCCGGAGTACCTGGCGCCTCGCTAGTGCTGTGACCGACGACCTCACCGGGGCCGGCCCCGCGGGTCTCGCGCACCGCGAGGCCCGCGACGGCTCCGAGTATCAGCAGGGTGCCGGCCGCCGAGGTGGCCGTGAGCCGCTGACCGGACTGGATCCCGAGGGTGAGCCCGTCCTGAGCATGGCTGAGCACGGCCGGCCCGGCGGCCGCCGCTCCCGCCGGCACCGAGCCGCTCGCCCATGAGCAGCCGGGCGGAGGGCCGGTGTCCCGGCACCCCGCCTCAAACGGCCGGAGACGGAAGGCCGAGTGCGTTCGACGGCATGGTCCGCACCTCAGGCAGCGGTGCCACGGGCGGACAACTCCCGCTCCGCGCCGCCCGAGGCGACCGGTTCCGTGGAGTTCTTGGCGGGGGCCGAGGACTGGGCGATGAACGCGCCGACCAGGACGACCGCGCCGCCGGTGACCTGCGGCGCGGACAGGTGCTCGCCGAGCAGCACCCAGGCCAGCACGGTCGCGATGACCGCCTCCAGGCAGGCGACGACCCCGGCGACCTGCGGCGACAACCGGCGCACGGACAGCACGCCGGTGATGTACGCGATCACCGTGGCGACCAGCACCACCCAGGCGAGCAGGGCGACGGCCGGTACGGCGGTGCCGTTCAGGTCCGCTGAGCCGGCCAGCACCGACCAGTCCATGCTCCAGGGGCGGGCGACGGCCGTCAGCACGGCGGCGCCGACGAGCAGCCCGTAGGCGATGACGCCGAGCGGGTCGGGCGCCGTCTCGCCCGCGTCGCTGCCCTGGTCGGCGAGGACGAAGTAGCCGACCTGGCAGCAGGCGGCACCGAGGGCGAGCACCAGGCCCAGCGCGTCGAAGCTCAGCCCCGACCAGACCTCCACCACACAGGCGAGGCCGCCCGCGGCGAGGACCACGCCGAGCGCGGCGGCGCGCGCGACGGGCCGCCGCTGCACGAAGCGCACCCACCCCAGCACCAGGGCGGGCGCCAGATACTCGACGAGCAGGGCCACGCCGACCGGGATCCGGGAGAGCGCGCCGAAGTAGCACGCCTGCACACCGGCGACGGCGAGCAGCCCGAACCCGGCGAGCAGGGCGGGCCGGCGGCGCGGCAGGGCGCGGTGCCGTACGGCGAGGGGAAGCATCACCAGGGCGGCGCCCGCCACCCGCAGCCACACCACGTGCAGCGGGTCGAGTCCCGCCTCGATCAGCGGCTTGGCGGCCACACCGGATCCGCCGAAGGCCAGCGCCGAGGCGAGCGCGAGGCCGAGTCCGGCTCCCTTGCCGGGGCTCTGATTGCTCACAGACGTATGCACCGGCACATGATGACAGCCGCCGACAGGAGCGTCACCCCTGTTGACACCTGTCTCAGCTGGTGGACGGCCCGGCCGTCAGCAGATCGCCTCCCCCTCGGGGGCGTACTCGCCGCCCCCGGCCTCGATCCGCGCGGCCAGTTCGCGGGCCGGGACGCCGGCGCGTTCGAGGACCTCGACGGCCCGGCACCGCGGGTTCGCGGCGAGCGCCGCGAGCAGGTCGGTGCCGGTGACGCGGGGCGCGCCCCGGCGCCGGGCGCGGGCGCGGGCGTCCGCGAGGGCCATGGCCGCGGCGGGAGACCAGCTCCCGGCGTCCCGGCCGGGACGGTGCCGGTCGGCACCGTCCCGGTCGGCGGCGGGGACGGGAGGCGCGGCGGCGGTCCGGTCCTCGGCCGCTCCGGTAGGCCCCTCGGGGCCGGCCGGGGCGGCGGCCGGGGGGATCGCGCCGGAATCCTCCACGCTGCCCTGCCAGCGCAGTCCGTAGCCGATGCTGCGCTGCGCGAGGTAGCCGAGGAGCCGGGCGAGTCGCCGGGGCTCGCCCACGGCGGCGCGGACCTCGGGGTCGTGTTCCAGCAGGGCGTGGAGCAGATGGGCGGTGTCGGTCTGCCGGTCCCGGTCCCGGACGGCCCTGCGGCGGGCACCGGCGACCACCGCTGCCGGCGCGGCATCGAGCCAGGCAGCGCCGTCCTGGTGCGGAACCGCTGCGCCGTGGGCGGTCAGGCGGGCTGTACGGGGTTGCACACCCCCTAGCTCATCAGCCGCCGCGGATCGGGGCATCCACGAGGGGAACCATTTCCGCGTCCCACGGGGAGTGGACATGGCCGACCCGGATCTCATCCTTGCGGAGGAGATCCGGCCGATCCCGCGCAAGGGGGCGCGTGCCGACTTGCCCTGCGCCTCGAAAGCAACCGCGGCGTGCCGGTGCACGTCCCACAGCAACATGGGAAGCGCACGCGGGTGCTGGCTTGTGGCGCTGCCGGCGGTCGACGGCAAGCAGGACGTGTACCGGGTCCACGCTCCGGAGGACGGGCTGCTCGCCGACCTGTTCCGGCAGGCGTGGCACTGCCACGACGAGAGCGCCCGCCCGCGCGCGTGGGAGCTGTTCGACACGGCGCTGATACGGCGCGTGGGTCCGGGCCGGCCTCCCGAACCGATCTGACGGTTCATCAGTATTGAATGTTGGCGCCCCTCCGGCTACGTTCCGCGACACGGTAGCCCGATACGCCCGACCCGAAGGGGTGGTCGCATGGCCGAAGTCAGCGCCGAGGCACGCATCCAGGCACCGGCCGAGAAGGTGTGGGCCCAGCTCACCGACTGGCCGTCGTACGGGGCGTGGAACGCGACCCACACCAGCTTCCCCGGAGGCGGCCCCGCGACCCTGGCCGTGGGCGGGACGTTCCAGGAGAACATGAAGCTGATGGGCTTCCCGGCCGAGGTCGACTGGACCATCGAGGAGCTGGAGCCCGCCCGGCTGTTCGCCATCCGCGGCAAGGGCCCGATGGCGGTGACCGTCGCGACCCGCTACACGCTGATCCCGGACGGCGAGGCCACGACGGTCCGGATCGACGGCGAGTTCACCGGTGCCGCGGTGTCGTTGATGGCGGGCAGGCTCAAGGACTCGGCGACGGGCGCCCTGCACGAGTCGCTGCGCAAGCTGGGCGGCCTGGTGTCCTGAGCGCAGCACGCACCAGGGCGCCCCGCGCGGATTCCGCACGGGGCGCCCAGGGCTGCCGTACGAGCCTCAGTGCTCGTCGGCGAGGATGAGGTACAGCTTCTTGCGGGCGTCGTTGACGACGGCCAGCGCCTTCTCGCGCTGCTCCTTGCTGCCGGTCTTCCAGACCTGGCCGAATGCCTCCATCAGCCCGAAGCCCGCCTGGCGGATCTCGGTGAGGGCCTCCCAGTCGACTCCGCGCGAAGCCTCCTCCCAGGGGGCCTCCGGACCCCCCTCGGCGGCGGTGCGTCCGCTCTCGGTCAGGGCGAACAGCTTCTTCCCGCCTTCGCTCTCGCTGGCGATCAGGCCCTCGTCCTCCAGCAGCTGGAGGGTGGGGTAGACCGAGCCGGGGCTGGGCTTCCAGGCGCCGCCGCTGCGTTCGGCGATCTCCTGGATCATTTCGTAGCCGTGCATGGGCCGGTCCGTGAGCAGGGCCAGGATCGAGGCGCGCACGTCCCCGCGCCGCGCCCGGCCCCGTGGGCCGCCCCGCCCTCGCGGCCCCCAGGGGCCCGGTCCGAAACCAGGTCCGCCGGGGCCGAAGCCCGGACCGCCCGGACCGCCAGGCCCGAACGGACCGAAGGCGGCCCGCCGGCCCTCGAAGCCGCCCATGCCCCGGCGGCCGCGGCCCTCGTGCCGATGTCCCCGCTCGAATCCGTGGGTACGCATCGCGATCACTCCATTCCATCGCCGATCTGTCACGTATGCATCGCGTATCGTTCGCGATGCTTCAACGATATATCGGAAGCAAGTCGCTGACAACCCCCTCCGACCACCCTCTTTGGTGCGGGAGTTCAGCTGGCACAAGGACAGCCAGGGGTTCGCCGGCTGGTACTGCTCGTCGACGATGCGGGATCACGTGGGTTACGAACCGTGGCTGGAGAGGGACCGACTGATCCTGCTGGACCGTGATCCGCACGTGGTCGCGGTCGCCTCACAGCCGTTCTGGCTGCACTGGCACGACGGCACACGCAAGCGCCGGCACGCTCCCGACCACCAGCGCAAGCTTTTCCAGCCTGCGAACCTACGACCGCGCGGGTTGGTTGGCGATCAGAAGGGTGCTGCCGGCAGGGCGGAAGCCCAGACGTGAGTAGATGCGAGCGACGGTGTCCTCCGCATAGGCGAGGAAGACGGTGCCCACCCCGTTGTCGCGAGCGTGGGTGACCAGTGCCGCCGTGACGGCGGCGGCCAGGCCCTGGCGGCGGGCGGTGGGAAGGGTGCCGACACCGCCGATCTCGGTGGTGCCGTTCGCTGGGTGGTAATGACCAGCAGCGAGCGGGGTGCCGTCTGCGGCCAGGGCAGCGATGAGCGTTTTGTTCCCGCAAAGGACGGGCGGGTCACAGGAGACAGCGGGGGGAGGGACGGGAAGGGGCCCAGGAGGGCTCGCGAAGGACAGGGTGAGATTCCGGACTCGCAAGTCCGATTTGCTGGTCGCAGGACGGAAGCGCCGCCGCCTTCCGGGCCCTGGTGCGCGAGGCGACCGAGGTCCCCGGCGGCCGTATCGACGTCCTGGTCGACAACGCGGGTGAACAGCGACCCGAGCGGGCGCTCGTCCCCCTGAGCCTCGTAGCGCTCGACCACCACGTCCCGCCACCGTTCCCACGCCTCCCAGGAGCCGAGGGACCCCAGACAGGGCTGCTGGTCCTCGATGACCTGGTCCGCCTCGAACGTCGTTCGGCATCGCCCGGCTCGCCCGATGGCCGCGCACGCCTGACGGCCGGGCGGGAAACGATCCGGGACTCGTGAATTGGCCTTGGTCCGCGGGCCGGCGCGGGCACTAGCGTCGGCGTCATGCGCATACGAATCGTGGACGCCTTCACCGACCGCCCCTTCGCCGGCAACCCGGCCGGAGTCCTGCTCCTGGAGGACGTCTTCCCGGACGACGACTGGCTGCAGAACGTCGCCATGGAGGTCAACCACGCCGAGACGGCGTTCGCGCACCGGCTGCCCGAGGGCGGTGCGGCCGACTGGGCGCTGCGCTGGTTCACGCCGGTCGCCGAGGTCGCGATGTGCGGGCACGCCACCCTTGCCACGGCCCACGTCCTGCACACCACCGGCGCCCACGAGGGGCCGGTGCGGTTCGCCACCCGCAGCGGTGTGCTGACCGCCACGCCCGCCGAGGACGGCTCGATCACGCTCGACTTCCCGACCGCCCCGCTCACCCCGGCCGAGGTCCCGGCCGGGATCGCCGGGGCGCTCGGCGCGGAACCGGTCGCCGCCTTCGACACCGGCCCGAACGTCGGCGACCTGCTGGTGGAGCTGGCCGACGAAAAGACCGTCCTCGGCCTCTCCCCCGACCACAAGGCCCTCGGCGCCTACTCCTCGCGGGGCATCATCGCCACCGCCCGCGCCGGGGATCCCGCCCGTGGCTACGACTTCGTCTCCCGCTGCTTCTTCCCGAACGTCGGCATCGACGAGGACCCGGTGACCGGCAGCGCCCACACCGCACTCGCCCCGTACTGGTCCGCCCGCCTGGGCCGCGACGACCTCACCGGCCTCCAGGCATCCCGCCGCACCGGACTGGTCCGGACCGGTCTCCGCGCGGAGCGCACCCTGCTCATCGGCCGCGCCGTGACGGTCATCGAGGGTGAGCTGCGCGCCTGAACGGTCCGCCGACGGCCCGTGCGCTCAGGCCGTCGGCAGCCAGCCCACCTTGCCCGCGAGGAGGGCGTAGCCGACGAAGGCGCCGATGTCGAGCAGGGAGTGCGCGACGACCAGCGGACCGACCCGGTTCCAGCGGCGGTACAGCCAGACGAACACCACGCCCATGACCATGTTGCCGAGGAAACCGCCGATGCCCTGGTAGAGGTGGTACGAGCCGCGCAGGACGGCGCTGGCCACCAGCGCGGTGCCCGGGGTCCAGCCCAACTGGCCCAGCCTGCGCAGCAGGTAGCCGACGACGATGACCTCTTCCAGGATCGCGTTCTGCATCGCGGAGAGGATCAGCACCGGGTACTTCCACCACACGTCCGGAAGTGCCTCGGGTACGACGGTGAGGTTGAAGCCGAGGCCGCGGGCGGCCAGGTAGAAGGCGATGCCGGTGCTGCCGATCACGGCCGCGATCCCGGCGCCCCGGGCCAGGTCGGGCCAGGGCCGGGTGCGGTCGAAGCCCAGGGTCCGCATGCTCCGGCCCTCGCGCAGCAGCAGGTGGGCGACGAGAGCCACGGGGACCAGCGCGGAGGCGATGCCGAAGAGCTGCCAGGCGAGGTCGAGCCACGGACGGCCGGGCGCGGCCGAGGCGTTGAGGGTGGCCGCCTGGTCCTTCAGACCGCCCGGCTTGGTGACCGAGCCGATGAAGCTGATCAGCGCGGACACTCCGCTCGCCCCGAGTGAGAGCCCGAGGACGAGCAGCGTCTCGTCCCGCAGGATCCGCCGCGGATCACGCTCCGGGGCCACGGATTCGCCCACCGCGTCAGCCTCCACCTGCACCCCTGCCTCCAGCCGGCTCACGGGCCACTGGCCCACCTTCGCCCGGCAAGGATCGCAGAAGGGTACGGCCACTCGCGGCCGCGCCCGGAGAAACCGGCCCTCAGCCGAGCGGCACCGCCTCCGGCAGCCCCACCGGCCACGTGTGCACCGGCTCGCCCACATGCATCAGCTCGGCATACCGGCGTGTCGTCGCCGCCAGGGCCGCCTCGCGGGAGAGCCCCTGCTCCAGTGCCCGGTGGAAGGTGGCCGCCTGCCAGGACGCGCCGTTGACCCGGCGCCGGCAGCGTTCCTCGATCACGCCCAGGTAGAGGTCCCGGTCGGCGGCCTCCACGCCCCACGCGTCCAGCCCGGCGGAGGCGAGCGGCAGCAGCTCGTCACGGATGAGTGTGACCGCGTCCACCTCGCCCGTGCCGCCGTACCGTCCCCGCCGGGGCCAGACGAAGCGCGCGTCGATGCCGTGCCGGCACGCCGCGTCGAAGTTCGCCTCGGCCGCGGCGAACGGCAGCCGCGTCCACACCGGCCGGGAGTCCTCGGCGAGGGCGCGGACGAGTCCGTAGTAGAAGGCCGCGTTGGCGATCACGTCGGTGATGGTCGGCCCGGCCGGCAGCACCCGGTTCTCCACCCTGAGGTGCGGAACGCCGTCCGCGATGCCGTACACCGGCCGGTTCCAGCGGTAGATCGTGCCGTTGTGCAGGACGAGTTCGGCGAGCCGGGGCACCCCGCCGGCCTCGATGACCTCCAGCGGCTCCTCGTCGTCGCAGATCGGCAGCAGCGCCGGGAAGTACCGCAGGTTCTCCTCGAACAGTTCGTAGGCGGAGGAGATCCACCGCTCGCCGAACCAGGTGCGCGGCCGTACGCCCTGCGCCTGCAGCTCGGGCGGCCTGGTGTCGGTGGACTGCAGGAACAGCGGGGGCCGGGACTCGCGCCACAGCTCGTGCCCGAAGAGGAACGGCGAGTTGGCGCCGACGGCGATCTGGGGGGCGGAGGCCACCTGGGCCGCGTTCCACACGTCCGCGAACCGTCCCGGGGTGACCTGGAGGTGCAGTTGCACGGAGGTGCACGCGGCCTCGGGGACGATCGACTTGGACGTGCAGACGAGGTGCTCCTCGCCCTCGATGTCGAGGCGGAAGTCCTCTCCGCGGGCGGCGACGATCTGGTCGTTGAGGAGGGTGTAGCGGTCGACCTCGGAGAGGTTGGAGGAGACCAGGTCGTCCCGGTCGAGGGTGGGCAGGATGCCGATCATCACGATGCCCGCGTCCACCTCGCCGGCCTTGCGGTCGGCGTAGGCGAGCGAGGTACGCAGCTCCTCGGCGAGCCGGTCGAATACCCGGCCGCCCAAGCGGTGCGGGGCGATGTTGACTTCCAGGTTGAACATGGCGAGTTCTGTTTGGAAATCGCGACTGGCGATCCGCTCCAGTACCTGCCCGTTCAACATTTTAGGCATGCCGTCGGACCCGGCGAGATTCAGTTCGATCTCGACTCCCATGAGGTTCTTGGGACGGTCGAATCGCTTCTCGCCCAACAGTCGCTCCAGTCCCGTCAAGCACTGCTGGAGCTTTTCGCGGTAGCGCTGGCGATCGGACAGATCGAACTGCCCCGCCACCACCTTCTCCCCCATCGAAGTGTCCCTCCTCGGATGGGCGGGCCGACGATCCGGCCGCCGGGCTCTCCCGGGTCAGGTGGGATGATGCCCAGCCGAAGCGATCGATAACGTCCCGCGCGGGGCCGCTGCCCGCTACTCTGTCGCAATGTTCCCGGCGGCACATTCACGAGGCATGCCGCAAGGTGCACCTTCGAGTGCCCCGAACGCCTCGTGAAAAACGCCGACGACAATCGGCCGACCGTTACCGGCGCGTATCGGGAGGTCAGACGCGGGGACCGGCTCGGAAATGGGGATGATTTCCGCAAATCGTCGGCGCAATTCAGCCTTGCCTCGCGAACCGGAATCGGATAGCCGAAACATCGGCCGAACACGCGTCGTATAAACTTCGCTCACAAGGCAGAAGGTGGCAGCCTCGGTCCTGGTTTCCGAGGAGTTCCTGCCGCCCCGGTTGACGGGCGGCAGACCGAGCCGCACCCTCGTTCACACCGACCTGGGCCCCCACCTCTCCGGCCTTCCGTGAGCAGACAGCGCCGTCCGCCCCACCCCTCCTCGCGCCGCCGCGCCTGTCAGATGAGAGGCGACCCACATGCCGCTGCACGTGCCCCCTGCCCCCGCGCCTGCCCTGCGCTCCGTCCTCACCGCCCTCGGCTCGCCCACCGCGGTCCGCGAGGCCCGCACCCCCTCCCTGCGCGCCGCGCAGGGGCCGACGACACCGGAACTCCCGCTCCCCGTCCACGTGCTGGACCGGATCACCGCGCAAGGTCTGTCCTCGACCCGGCTGGCCGGCTGGCGCTTCCTGATCCGGTGCGGCGATCGCGCGGTGGCCGCGGCCGAGACCATGCTCACTCCCGACGGCTGGGCCTTCTCGCACTTCTTCGAGGGTCCGTACGTCGTCTCCACCGAGCGCGCGCTGCAACAGGCCGAAGCGCTGCCACAGCCGTACCAGGCGCGACTGCTGTCCGTGCCCGGTCTGTACATGCTCACCTTGTGGCTGCACGGGGACTGCTCCGGCGACGGCACGGAGGGCCATCCGGCCGCCACCGACCTGCTCGTCCCACTGGCGCCGGCCCCTCCCGGCATCTCGGCCCACCGGCCCTTCCGGGTCGCCGAGTTGCTTCCGGTACTGACCCATCGGGCGACTCCTCTTCCCCTGCTCGGCTCGCCTGTGCTCGGCTCGCCCGCCTGATCGACGCCCGCGTACCCCGCTGCCCGGAAGGGAAGCGGGGTACGACTGTTTTTTCGTCGGTCCGCGCCACCCGCCATCCGGACTAGTCCTATCCGACCACTGCGAACCACCCAAAGTGACAGTGCAGTTGGACTGAACCGTCCGCGCGGGTGACGCGTCATGAACCTATGAGAAGCGGTGCTGTGAAATCCCTGCGGAATGACTCGCGGAGGACAACACTGGTTGCAGACCGACTCTTCATCACGGGGGACGGACATGATCACAACAGACCGAGAGATCCCGCCCATGTGCCAGCACCAGCCGCCCTGCCCGCCAGCCGAATCCGCCGACCGGGAGTGTGCCCGCCTCGTGGCGCACCACCCGGAACAGGGATGGAGCCTGCTGTGCAACGGCGTCCTGCTCTTCGAGGACACCGGCGAGCTGCTGCCCGACGGCCGCATCATCGCCCCGCACCGTCCGCTCGGTGCGGATCAGGTGATGACCGCCGCCTGAGCACGGCACAGTGACCCGAGGGGCCGGCCGCACGCATCCCGGTGCGACCGGCCCCGACGCATGCCCGAAGGTGGCCGCGGACCGTGGCCGGACACCAGGCGAGAGGGCTATCCCTTGGTGGCCCCTGCGGTGAGACCGCCGACCAGCTGGCGTTCGGCGACCGTGTAGAAGGCGAGGGCGGGGACCATGGCCAGGACGAGATAGGCGAAGACGCGGGCATATTCCGCCGAGTACTGCCCCTGGAACTGCTGGACACCGATGGGCAGCGTCCACCAGGTGCTGTCGGTGAACACCAGCAGCGGCAGGAAGAAGTTGTTCCAGCTGGTGACCACCGCCAGCACCGAGACCGTGCCGAGCGCCGGCCGGGCCATGGGCAGCAGCACCCGCCAGAAGAACCCGAAGGCGGTGCATCCGTCGAGCGTGGCCGCCTCTTCCAGTTCGCCGGGGATCTCCCGGAAGAAGCCCCGCAGGATGATGATCGTCATCGGCAGCCCGAAGGCGGCCTGCGGGAGGACCACACCCAGCGGGTTGTCCAGCAGACCCACATGGCGCAGCAGCAGGAACAGCGGCAGGGCGGCCACGGCGAAGGGGAACATCAGCCCCATCGTGAAGACGGTGAACAGCACCTCCCGGCCGCGGAAGGCGAACCGCGCGAAGGAGAAGGCCGCGAGCGCGGACACGGCGACCACCAGCACGGTCGTGCCCACCGCGATCAGCGTGCTGTTGCCGACCAGCCGCCAGAAGTCGCCCGAGCCGAGGATGCCGGTGTAGTTGCCGGTCAGCCAGTGCTCGGGCATCCCGAAGGGGTTGCGGGAGAGTTCGTCGGTGGACTTGAAACCCGACAGCACGGCGTACAGCAGGGGCACGGCCATCAGCGCGCCGACCGCGACGAGGATCCCGTGCAGCGGCAGGGCCCGTACGGCCCTGGTCTTCCGGGTCACTTGCCGTCCCCCCTCATCGTCGTGGTGGCGCCCTCGAGGTCGCGGCGGAGCACGAACCGCTGGTAGGCGAGGGCGAAGACGAGGCAGATACCGAACATGACCACGCTGATCGCGCTGGCGTAGCCGGCCTGGTAGCGCCTGAAGCCGAACTGGAACATCGTCACGGCCATCGTCTCGGAGTGGTGGTCCGGGCCGCCCTGGGTGATCACCCAGACCAGGTCGAACAGCTGGATCGACCCGATCACGGAAAGGAAGACGCTGATACGCAGGGTCGGTGCGAGCAGCGGCAGCGTGACGTTGCGGAACCGCTGCCAGGCATTGGCGCCGTCGATCAGTGCCGCCTCGGTCAACTCGGGCGGGACGGACTGCAGTCCGGCCAGGTAGAGCATCATGTGGAAGCCGAAGTACTTCCAGGTCATGACGAGGAAGAGGACCGCCATGACCGAGGAGGGGTCGGCGAACCACTCACCGCCCAGACCGTCCAGTCCGACGGCGCCCAGGACGTGGTCGGCCAGTCCGTCCTCCGGGGCGAAGACCATGCTGAACAGCACGCCGGTGATGGCCTCGGACAGGACGTACGGCGCGAAGAACAGCATCCGGTACACGGCCCGGCCCCGCAGCCGCTGGTTGAGCAGCACCGCCATGGCGAGCGCGAAGGGCAGTTGGAGCGCGAGCGAGAGCACGACCAGGACCAGGCAGCGCCACAGGTCGCCCAGGAAGACGTCGTCCTGGAAGAGTTGGGTGAAGTTGTCGCCGCCGGTGTAGTCGGAGGGCATGCCGAAGCCGCCCCAGCGGAAGAAGGCGGCGTACAGCGCGAACAGCATCGGCAGCAGCACCAGCGCGATGAACAGCACCAGCGCCGGCAGTTGGAAGCCGACCGCGGTGAGCCAGTTCAGCACGCGCCGCCGGGACCGCCCACGGGCCGCGCGTACGGCCGGGGGCGGCGGGCCGACGGCCGGGCCGCCGCGTTTGTCCGGGAGGAAGGTGGAGGTCATCGCCGCTTACTGCGCTTCCTTGGCGGTCCTGGTGATGGATCGCGCGACCTGTTCCGGTGACTTGGACCCGGCGACGAGCGCGGCAACGCTGTCGTTGACCTCCTGGCCAACGGCGGGCGCGTACGCCTGGTCGAGGTAGAGCTGGAAGCCGGTGGCGGCCTTCAACTGCGTCTGCACGGCCTTGAGGTTGGGGTCGGTGAGGACGCTCTCGGCGGCCGGGACGACCGGCAGGACCCCGGTCCTCTTCACCAGTTCCCGGTCAGTGGTCTCGGTGGCGAAGAACCTCAGGAAGTCGGCGGCGGCCTCGGGGGCTCCGCTGCGCAGGGCGTGACCGCCGCCTCCGCCGAACACCTCGGTGATCTTCCCGTTGCCGCCCTCGACCTCGGGGAAGGGGAAGAAGCCCAGCTTCGCGCCGAGACCCTTGCCCGCGTCCGCCTCCACGACCGGGGCCCACTGCCCCATGAGTTCCATCGCCGCCTTGCCGTTGCCGACGGTGGCGGCCTGGCCGGTCGGGGTGGAGTAGGCGGCGCCGAGGAAGCCCTTCTGGAACGGCTGGAGGGCGACCAGCTCCTTCAGGTGCTCTCCGGACTCGACGAATCCGGCGCCGGTGAAGTCCTTGCTGTCGGCGGCCTGCCGGAGCGCCTCGACACCGGCCGTGCGCATCGCCAGGTACGCCCAGTAGTACATCTCGGGCCACTTCTCCTTGCCCGCCAGGGCGAGGGGGGTGACACCCGCCGACTTCAGCTTGCTCACCGCGTCCAGGAGGCCGCTCCAGGTCGTCGGCGGCGCACCGATCCCGGCCTTCTCGAAGAGCGCCTTGTTGTACCAGAACCCGACCATGCCGATGTCGAACGGGATGCCGTACGCCTTGCCGTCCAGGAGGTACGGCTCCTTCGCGACCGGCAGCAGCCCGTCGGCCCAGCTCTTGGTGCTGTCGGTGAGGTCCTCGACGAGCCCCGCGTCGACCTGCTGCTTCAGGACGCCGCCGCCCCAGGTGTGGAAGATGTCCGGCAGTTTCCCGGAGGCGGTCAGCGCGGTCATCTTCGACTTGTAGGCGTCGTTCTCCAGTTGCACGATCTTGACCTTGACCTTGGGGTGCTGGGCCTCGAACTTCTTGGCGAGGCCGGCCCAGACGGTCTTGGTCGGTTCCGTGGTCGAGATGTTCCACCACTCGATGGTGGTCGTCCCCGAGGACGACCCTCCGTCCGAGCCTCCGCCGCAGCCGCTGAGCGCAGTCGCACCGAGACCGGCGGCGACGGAGGCCGTGAGGAAGCCGCGGCGGGACAGTGCAGGGTCGCCCATCATGTGCTCCTTCGAAACTTTCGCAGTTGCTTCGGAGAGGGTTCCGACCAAGAAGGCGGGCACCACCGAGGGTCGCCGAACTGTCCGCCGGAACACGGTGGAGCCGAAACATTCGACTGATTTACCGAACGTTCCGAACCGCGACTCTAGAAAGGCGCGTGGGGAGCGTCAAGATGTCGCACACGAGGGGGCGGAGCGCGGCCGAACCGGTCGAAGGCGGCGCGACCCTCGGTGACGCACCCGCCGATGACCGTCCGCGGTGCGAACCGAGGACGACGGGGTCGCCGCGGATCCGCGCGCTCGCCTCCGCAAGGGAGCCGAAACTTTCGGCTCGGGCGCCGAACCTCAGCGGCAGAAGTGGGCTGTGGGGTGTGTCCGAGCTGTCCGGCTGGTCGAATCGCCGGTGCGGGAGTGGGATGGAGAAAGGGAGGCGGAGTCCTTGCGGACGGGCGCGCCGCGGGTGCACCCCGCAGGCGCCCGCGCGGAACGGTGGAAGCATGTCCGGTTACGAGACCCCGGCGGTCGCGCGAGTGGTGGTCGGCGTGAGCGGATCCCTGGGCAGCGTCACGGCCTTGCGGCGGGCCACCGCGCTCGCCCGCCGAGTGGGCGCGCAGCTGTGGCCGGTGTTGGCCTGGGAACCACCGGGCGGGGACTCCGCCGCGCGGCGTTCCCCCGCCGCCGGTCTGCCGGTCGGGGAGTGGCAGCGACTGGCCAAGCAGCGGCTGGCCTCGGTGCTCGAGGAGATCTTCGGCACGGAGGGGCCCGGGGTGCCGATGCACCCCGTCGTCGTGCGCGGCGCCCCGGGCCCGGCCCTGGTGGCGACCGCGGACCGGGACGACGACGTGCTGGTCGTGGGCGCGGGGCGGCGCGGTCTGCGGCGGGCCTTCGCGGGCCGGGTCTCCCGGCACTGCCTGGCCCACGCGGTCTGCCCCGTCCTGGCGGTACCCCCGTCCCCGCTGCAGTCCGAGCTGCTGTCCGTACACCGGCGCTGCACATGGCACCTGCGCATCGACACCCGGGGCCTGTGAGAGACACCGCGACCACACCTCGGCGCTGTGCGAGGACACCGTCCGGTGGACGGCGTGAGCCGGCGGCTGGTGCTGCTCGACGCCCTCGGCGACCGGGTCGAGATCGATCCCGAGGTGCTGATCGGCAACCCGGACCTGTGGTACCGGCTCGACGAGGGCGCCCGCCGCACCGAGGCGACCGGCACCCTGCTGTGCGGCAGGACCGCCCTGCGCCGGCTGGCCCACCACCTCGACAGCGAAACGGCCCTGGAGGTGTTCAGGGCGTCCGGCATGGAGTGATGGGCCAGGCGTCCGGCAGGGAATGACGGATCCAGTACGGGATCAGCTGGTCGTCGGGCGTGGAGCAGCGGCCACGCGCTGGGCGAGCGGGTGGCTCCGGCCGTCGTAGGCCATGACGCTCGGTGGTCGTAGGCCATGACGCTCGTGGCCGTCCGTCAGCCGTCCGGCCGGCCCCGGTCCGGTCACCCGTTCGGTCCCGCCGCGAGGCCACGGCCCCCGGCCTCCCCTTCTTCGCGCGGTCTCTCCGCCGCCAGGCGATTCTTAACGCAGGCTTGACGCCTCCGACCCCGTGATCCGTGGGCCCGAGCGTCACGCTCTGCTTACGCTGGTGCCGCCGTCCGCGTGATGGCCGGAAAGAGCTGAGCCGCACGTCAGGAGCACGCGATGGCCACGATCGAGCGCCCTCCCAGTACCAGCCGCCTGCGCGCCTGGATGCTGGAGGGCCTGTCCGACATGGGCAAGGGCGGTGGGCACACCGGACCGCACGCCGAGCCGGAGCCCCCGCACCAGGGACAGCGCTGGTGGCGGGTGATGTGCCTGACCGGTGTCGACTACTTCTCCACCCTCGGCTACCAGCCCGGCATCGCGGCCCTGGCGGCCGGCCTGCTGTCACCGATCGCGACGATCGTGCTGGTCGTCGTGACCCTGGCCGGCGCCCTGCCGGTCTACCGGCGGGTGTCCGAGGAGAGCCCGCGCGGCGAGGGCTCCATCGCGATGCTGGAGCGGCTGCTGTCGTTCTGGCAGGGCAAGCTCTTCGTGCTCACCCTGCTGGGCTTCGCGGCGACCGACTTCCTGATCACCATCACGCTCTCGGCCGCCGACGCCTCCACCCACCTGGTGGAGAACCCGCACCTCACCGGCACCCTGCACGGCCATCAGATGGTGATCACCCTGTTCCTGGTGGCCCTGCTCGGCGCGGTGTTCCTCAAGGGCTTCCTGGAGGCGATCGGCGTCGCGGTCGCCCTGGTCGGCATCTACCTCGCGCTCAACGTCGTCGTCGTGATCGTCGGCCTGTGGCACGTCGTCACCGCCGGGCATGTCGTCACCGACTGGAGCAGCGCTCTGACCGCGGAGCACGGAAACGTCTTCGTGATGATCGGTGTCGCGCTGATCGTCTTCCCGAAACTCGCCCTCGGTCTGTCCGGTTTCGAGACCGGCGTCGCCGTCATGCCCCACGTCCAGGGCGACCCGGGCGACACCGAGCAGCGGCCCGCCGGCCGGATCAGGGACACCAAGAAGCTCCTGACCACGGCCGCGCTGATCATGAGCTGCTTCCTGATCGCCACCAGCTTCATCACCACGCTGCTGATCCCGGAGAAGGAGTTCAAGCCGGGCGGCGCGGCCAACGGCCGCGCGCTCGCCTACCTCTCGCACGAGTACATCGGCAGCGGCTTCGGCACGGTGTACGACGTCTCGACCATCGCCATCCTGTGGTTCGCGGGCGCCTCGGCCATGGCCGGCCTGCTCAACCTGATGCCGCGCTATCTGCCCCGCTACGGCATGGCCCCGCACTGGGCGCGGGCGGTCCGCCCGATGGTCATCGTCTTCACGCTGGTCGCCTTCCTGGTGACCTGGATCTTCGACGCCAACGTCGACAAGCAGGGCAGCGCCTACGCCACCGGTGTGCTGGTGCTGATCAGCTCGGCGGCGATCGCGGTGACCATCGCCGCGCACAAGGCGGATCAGCGGGGCTGGACCATCGGGTTCGGGGTGATCGCGGCGGTGTTCCTGTACACGACCGTGGTGAACGTCATCGAGCGCCCGGACGGTGTGAAGATCGGCGCCTGCTTCATCGCGGGCATCATGCTGGTCTCGCTGCTGTCCCGGCTGGCCCGTGCCTTCGAGCTGCGCGTGACGAGCGTGACGCTCGATCCGATGGCGGAACGTTTCATCCGGGACATGGCCAGCCGGAAGATACGGTTCATCGCCAATGAGCCGGGCCACCGCGACAAGGCGGAGTACCGCGACAAGGTCGAGCAGATCCGCGCCGACAACGACATGCCCGAGCAGGAGGACTTCGTCTTCGCCGAGGTCACCGTCACCGACCCGTCCGAGTTCGAGGCGGGACTGACCGTGCGCGGCGAGGTGCTGCACGGCCGCTACCGGGTGCTGACACTGGAGTCCGCCTCCATCCCGAACGCCCTCGCCGCGCTGCTGCTGCACGTCCGTGACGTCACGGGCTGCACCCCGCACATCTACTTCGAGTGGACCGAGGGCAGTCCGTTCGCCAACTTCCTGCGCTTCTTCCTCTTCGGCCAGGGCGAGGTCGCCCCGGTCACCCGCGAGGTACTGCGCGAGGCGGAACCGAACCGGGAGCGAAGGCCGCGGGTGCACACCGGCTGAGACCGGGGCACGGAACCGGGCGCGCACTGGAGTCGTATCGCGTTACACCCGACGGCCAACCCCACGTCCAGGGTTCCCGGTCCTTGGCCCTATCGTGACCGGCATGCAGTCCTACACGATCGGCCAGGCCGCGCGGCTGCTCGGCGTCAGCCCGGACACCGCCCGCCGCTGGGCCGACGCCGGCCGTGTGGCCACCCACCGCGACGAGGCCGGACGACGGCTCATCGACGGCCGGGACCTCGCCGCGTTCTCCGTCGAGCTGGCCAAGGGCGGCGGTGGCGAGGACGACGCCTCGCACACCTCCGTGCGCAACGCCTTCCCCGGCATCGTCACCGCGATCAAGCTCGGCGACGTCGCCGCGCAGGTGGAGATCCAGGCGGGCCCGCACCGGCTCGTCTCGCTGCTGACCCGGGAAGCCGTCGAGGAGCTGGGCCTGGAGGTCGGTATGGAGGCCACCGCGCGCGTGAAGTCCACGAACGTGCACATCGACCGCGTCTGACCCGGCGCGTTCAGAGCACGTCGTACAGGCGCGGGCCGGCGAACCGGTGGTGCTGGACACCGCTGGTCGCGCAGTCGAAGCTGACGTCCGCCCGGTGCTGCGGCCGGCGCAGCAGATCCGGCACGGTCATCCGGGCCGGTGGTACCAGATCGCCGGTCAGGGCGAGTTCCGTGAGCGTCACCGTCGACCACCTCCCGCAGCACCGTACCCGCCCGGCAGGGCCGTACAAACGCACATGCAAGCTACAAGTCGCGGGTGCGCAGCTCATGCGATGCGACAGGAGACTTTCACCTGGCAGATGCGGCAGTATCATCGCCGCACGGCCGATGCCCGGCCGTGCCTGGGCGCGACCGTTGTCCCTCAGAACCCGAGGAGTGATCAGTGATGACCCGTTCCGTGCGCCGGACCCGCCGGATACTCCAGCTGGCCGGTGCGGGGGCCGCCGCCCTGATGGCACTCAGCGCCTGCTCCTCCTCGTCGGACTCGAAGGACGCGGCCGCTTCCCCGGACGCGTCGACCTCCCTGAAGCTGTCCGGCGACGTCACCGTGTTCGCCGCGGCCTCCCTGAAGGAGAGCTTCTCGGCCCTGGGCAAGGAGTTCGAGAACAAGCACCCCGGCACCAAGATCAGCTTCAACTTCGGCGGCAGTGACACCCTCGCCGCCAGCATCACCGGCGGCGCCCCGGCGGACGTCTTCGCCGCCGCCAGCCCCAGGACGATGAAGATCGTGACGGACAAGGGCGACGCGACCGGCACCCCGGCCACCTTCGTCCGCAACCAGCTGGAGATCGCCACCCTGCCGGGCAACCCCGACAAGGTGTCCTCCCTGAAGGACCTGACCACATC
This sequence comes from Streptomyces sp. NPDC053076, assembly GCF_044546845.1. NCBI lineage: Bacteria > Bacillati > Actinomycetota > Actinomycetes > Kitasatosporales > Streptomycetaceae > Streptomyces > Streptomyces sp. NPDC053076. Next base: position 470,705 of record NZ_JBITZL010000008.1, read on the forward strand.
CGGTCTGAAGGTCGTCCTGTGCGACAAGACCGTGCCGTGCGGCGCCGCCGTGCAGAAGGCCCTGGACGCCGGCAAGCTCAAGCTCACCCCGGCCTCCTACGAGCAGGACGTCAAGAGCGCCCTGAACAAGGTGGAACTGAAGGAGGCCGACGCGGCCGTCGTCTACAAGACCGATGTGAAGGCCGCGGGTGGCAAGGTGGAGGGCGTGGAGTTCCCCGAGTCCGCCAAGGCGATCAACGACTACCCGATCGCCCTGCTGAAGAACGCGCCGAACGCCGAGACCGCCAAGGCGTTCATCGCTCTCGTGCGGTCCGCCGAGGGCCAGAAGGTGCTGAGCGAGGCCGGGTTCCTCAAGCCGTGACCTCGCTCGACAAGCCCGGCGTCACAGCCGGCCCCCGCACGGGCCGGCCGCGGCGTCGCAGCGTCGGCGCGGGGATCCGACGCGGGGTGCCGTTGCCGCTGCTGCTGCCCGGCCTGCTGGCGCTGGCGTTCCTGCTGCTGCCCCTGCTCGCGCTGCTCGTCCGCGCGCCCTGGCGCAGCCTGCCGGACCAGCTGACCAGCACCGAGGTGTGGCAGGCGCTCCAGCTTTCCCTGTTCAGCGCCACCGCGGCGACCGCCGTCAGCCTCGTCCTCGGCGTGCCGCTGGCGTGGTTGATTGCCCGTACGGAGTTTCCCGGCCGGGGCCTGGTACGGGCCCTGGTGACCCTCCCGCTCGTGCTGCCGCCGGTGGTGGGCGGTGTGGCACTGCTGCTCGCGCTGGGCCGCAACGGCGTCATCGGCAAGTGGCTCGACGCCTGGTTCGGGATCACCCTGCCGTTCACCACCACCGGGGTCGTGATCGCGGAGGCGTTCGTGGCGATGCCGTTCCTGGTGATCAGCGTCGAGGGCACCCTGCGCGCCGCCGACCCGCGCTACGAGGAGGCGGCCACCACACTGGGCGCGTCCCGCTTCACCGCGTTCCGGCGCGTCACGCTGCCGCTGATCGCGCCCGGCGTCGCGGCCGGCGCGGTGCTGGCCTGGGCCCGGGCACTCGGCGAGTTCGGCGCGACGATCACGTTCGCGGGCAACTTCCCCGGCCGCACCCAGACCATGCCCCTCGCGGTGTACCTCGCGCTGCAGAACGACCCCGAGGCCGCCGTCGCCCTCAGCCTGGTACTGCTCGCCGTGTCGATCGCGGTACTGGCGGGGCTCAGGGACCGCTGGATGACGACATCATGACGGACAGCCGCCGTACGGCACCCGACGGCGCCGGCCTGGACGCCCACCTCGTGGTCCGCCGCGCCGCCTTCCGCCTGGACATCACCCTGACCGCGGCCCCCGGAGACGTCGTCGCCCTCCTCGGCCCCAACGGTGCCGGAAAGACCACCGCCCTGCGCGCCCTCGCCGGTCTCACCCCTCTCACCGACGGCCACCTGTGCCTGGACGGCACCTCGTTGGAGGACACTCCTCCGGAGTCCCGTCCGGTCGGCGTGGTCTTCCAGGACTATCTGCTCTTCCCGCACCTGTCCGCCCTGGACAACGTCGCCTTCGGCCCCCGCTGCCGGGGCGCGAGCAGGACCGAGGCCCGGGCCCAGGCCGCGGCCTGGCTGGAGCGGATGGGCCTGGCGGCCCACGCGGGCGTCAAACCGCGCCGCCTCTCCGGCGGCCAGGCCCAGCGCGTGGCCCTCGCCCGCGCCCTGGCCACCCGGCCCCGGCTGCTGCTCCTGGACGAGCCGCTGGCGGCCCTGGACGCCCGAACCCGGCTGGAGGTGCGCGCCCAGCTCCGCCACCATCTGGCCGAGTTCGAGGCGGTCTCCGTGCTGGTCACCCACGACCCGCTGGACGCCATGGTGCTCGCGGACCGGCTGGTGGTCGTGGAGCACGGCCGCGTCGTGCAGGAGGGCACCCCCGCCGACATCGCCCGGCATCCACGCACGGACTACATCGCGCAGCTCGTCGGCCTCAACCTCTACCGCGGGCAGGCCGCCGGGCACACGGTACGGCTCGACGAGGGGCCCGCGATCACGACCACCGAGGAGTTGTCCGGACCGGTCTTCGTGGCGTTCCCGCCGTCCGCGGTGACCCTGTTCCGTGACCGGCCCTCCGGCGCCAGCGCCCGCAACCTGTGGCGCTGCGAGGTCGCCGGGCTGGAGACCCACGGCGACCAGATCCGCGCCGACCTCGCCGGCGAACTGCCGCTCGCCGCCGACCTGACGACGGTCGCCGCCGCCGAGCTGGACCTGCATCCGGGTGCGTCGGTCTGGGCGACGGTCAAAGCGACGCAGACCCACGCATACCTGGCCTGACCGGACCGGAGCTCTACCGTGGGTGCCCATGACCCTGAGCATCCGAAATCAGCTGCCCGGCACCATCACCGAGGTGCACGCGGGCGAAGTCATGGCGACCGTCAAGGTCCGGCTCACCGGCGGCCAGGTGCTGACCGCGGCCATCACGCTCGAGGCCGTGGAGCAACTCGGCCTGGCCCCGGGTTCCGCGGTGCGCGCACTGGTGAAGTCGACGGAGGTCTCCCTCGCCAGCAGCCGGGTCGAGGGCCTGTCGATCCGCAACCAGCTCCCCGGCACGGTCATCCGTCTCACGCTCGGCGAGTCCATGGCCTCCGTCAAGGTCGCCGTGGACGGCGGCGAGCTGACCGCCGCGATCACCAAGGACGCGGCCGGAGACCTCGGCCTCTTCGTGGGCTCCGACGTCGTCGCCCTGATCAAGTCGACGGAGGTCTCGCTGGCGACGGCCTAGGAACGGGTGAGGACCCCGTCCGCGGCACGGACGGGGCCCTCGGCCTCGCTCACTCAGTCCTCGTAGGCGTCCAGCGGCGGGCAGGAGCACACCAGGTTGCGGTCACCGAAGGCCTGGTCGATGCGGCGCACCGGCGGCCAGTACTTGTCCGCGGCGGGGGCACCGGCCGGGAAGACGGCCTCCTCGCGGCTGTAGGCGTGCTGCCACTCACCGCCGAGCGCGGCGGCGGTGTGCGGGGCGTTCCGCAGCGGGTTGTCCTCCGCGGGCCACTCGCCCGCGCCGACCTTCTCGATCTCCGCGCGGATGGCGATCATCGCGTCGCAGAAGCGGTCGAGCTCGGTGATGTCCTCGGACTCGGTCGGCTCGATCATCAGCGTGCCGGCCACCGGGAAGGACATGGTCGGCGCGTGGAAGCCGTAGTCGATCAGGCGCTTGGCCACGTCGTCCACGCTGACGCCGGTCTCCTTGGTCAGCGAGCGCAGGTCGATGATGCACTCGTGCGCGACCAGGCCGCCCGGGCCGGTGTAGAGCACCGGGTAGTGCGGCTCCAGGCGCTTGGCGATGTAGTTCGCCGACAGCACGGCCACCTGAGTGGCCCGCTTCAGGCCCTCGCCGCCCATCAGGCGGACGTACGCCCACGAGATCGGCAGGATGCCCGCGCTGCCCCACGGGGCCGCCGAGATCGGGCCCACGCCCGTCTCCGGGCCGGCCTCCGGCTGCAGCGGGTGGTTGGGCAGGTACGGCGCCAGGTGCGAGCGGACCGCGACCGGGCCGACGCCCGGGCCGCCGCCGCCGTGCGGGATGCAGAAGGTCTTGTGCAGGTTCAGGTGGGAGACGTCGCCGCCGAAGTGACCCGGCTTGGCCAGGCCGACGAGCGCGTTGAGGTTGGCGCCGTCGACGTACACCTGGCCGCCGGCCTCGTGGACCTGGGCGCAGATGTCCGCGACGTGCTCCTCGAACACGCCGTGCGTCGACGGGTAGGTGATCATCAGCACCGCCAGCTCGTCGCGGTGCTGCTCGATCTTGGCGCGCAGGTCCTCGATGTCGATCTCGCCGTCCCCGGCGGTCTTGACGACGACGACCTTCATGCCGGCCATCACGGCGCTGGCGGCGTTCGTGCCGTGCGCGGAGGACGGGATCAGGCAGACGGTGCGCTGCTCGTCACCGTTGGCGCGGTGGTAGCCGCGGACGGCCAGCAGCCCGGCCAGCTCGCCCTGCGAACCGGCGTTCGGCTGGAGGGAGACCTTGTCGTAGCCGGTGACCTCGGCGAGACGTTCCTCCAGCTCGTGGATGAGGGTGAGGTAGCCCTGCGCCTGCTCGGCCGGGGCGAAGGGGTGCAGCTGCCCGAACTCCGGCCAGGTGACCGGCTCCATCTCCGTGGTCGCGTTGAGCTTCATGGTGCACGAGCCCAGCGGGATCATGCCGCGGTCGAGCGCGTAGTCGCGGTCGGACAGCTTGCGCAGGTAGCGCAGCATCGAGGTCTCGGAGCGGTACTGCCGGAAGACCGGGTGGTTGAGGTACGCGTCGGTGCGCAGCAGCGCCTCGGGCAGGGTGTCCTCGGCGGTCGCGTCCAGCGCCTCGATGTCGGCCTCGACACCGAAGGCCGCCCAGACGGCGGCCACCTGGGCCCGCTTGGTGGTCTCGTCACAGGCGATGGACACGTGGTCGGCGTCGACCAGCCGCAGGTTGACCCCGTTGTCCCGGGCCGCGGCGACGACCTCGGCGGCCTTGCCGGGCACGCGCACGGTGAGCGTGTCGAAGTAGGCGCCGTGGACGATCTCGACACCCGCGGCCCTCAGGCCCGCGGCGAGGATGGTCGCGTAGCGGTGGGTGCGCCGGGCGATGGTCTTCAGGCCCTCGGGCCCGTGGTAGACGGCGTACATGCCGGCCATCACGGCGAGCAGCACCTGCGCGGTGCAGATGTTGCTGGTCGCCTTCTCCCGGCGGATGTGCTGCTCACGGGTCTGCAGCGCGAGCCGGTACGCCTTGTGGCCGTCGGCGTCGACGGAGACGCCGACCAGACGGCCGGGCAGGCTGCGCGCGAACTTCTCGTGGACGGCCATGTAACCGGCGTGCGGCCCGCCGAAGCCCATGGGGACACCGAAGCGCTGGGTGGTGCCGACGGCGATGTCCGCGCCCAGCTCGCCCGGCGAGGTCAGCAGGGTCAGCGCCAGCAGGTCCGCGGCCACGGTCACCAGCGCGCCCAGCTCGTGCGCCTGGTCGATGACGGGCTTGATGTCGCGTACGGCACCCGAAGCGCCCGGGTACTGGATCAGCACGCCGTTGATCTCGCGCTCGGCGATCTCCGCCGGGATGCCCTCGCTGAGGTCGGCGACGACGACCTCGACGCCGGTCGGCTCGGCACGCGTCTCGATCACGGCGATGGTCTGCGGCAGGGCGTCCGCGTCGATCAGGAACAGGCCCTTCTTGTTCTTGCCCATACGGCGGGACAGCGCCACCGCCTCGGCGGCCGCGGTGCCCTCGTCCAGCAGGGAGGCGCCGGAGGTGGGCAGGCCGGTCAGCTCGGCGACCGTCGTCTGGAAGTTCAGCAGGGCCTCCAGGCGGCCCTGGGAGATCTCCGGCTGGTACGGCGTGTAGGCCGTGTACCAGGCCGGGTTCTCCATGACGTTGCGCAGGATGACGGGCGGCGTGAAGGTGCCGTAGTACCCCAGGCCGATCATGGAGTCGAGGACCTGGTTACGGTCGGCCAGCGAGCGCAGCTCGGCGAGCACCTCCGCCTCGGTCCGGGCACCCGGCAGGTCCAGGGCGTCGGCGTTCTTGATCACATCCGGGACCGCGGCGGCGGTCAGCTCGTCGAGCGAGCCGTAGCCGACGTGCGCGAGCATCTTGGCCCGCGCCTCCTGGTCGGGCCCGATGTGGCGCTGCTCGAACGGAATGCCGGCTTCGAGCTCGGAGAGCGGAATGCGATGGGCGGTCATTGCGGAGGCCTCCTGGTCTGACGCGACCTGCGAGGGGTACCCCGGCGCGGGTACCCCGACGGCCTCCCCCTCTGTCATCTCGACCTGAGAGCTTCACCGACGCACGGGGGCGCCGGCTTTCACCGTCGGTGAGAGCGGGAGCCATCGGCATCCGCTCTGCTTTCCAGAGTGACCTCGTCCGTGCGGTACGTGAGCCTGAGAGATTCCGGGGAGGAGTTGCTCCTTCGGCGCCTCCGAGATGATCGGAGGACTCTCCCGCACGGGTTCAGCAGCCGCTGTCAGCCTACCAGCGAGGTCAATGCCGGAGCCTTCGAGTGGCCGCCACCTTGAATGTGCTCTTTTGTAGTGCTTACGGATGAGTTGCGACCAAGTGGAGGGAGAAGGGCCGTGCAGACCGACATCGATCCGCGCAACCTGATCGGCCGCAAGGCGTTCGACCGGAAAGGCACCAAGATCGGCACCATCGACGAGGTGTACCTGGACGACGCGACCGGCGTGCCCGAATGGGCGGCCATACGCACCGGCCTGTTCTCCCGGGACGCCTTCGTCCCCCTGGAGCCCAGCGAACTCGTCGAGGGCACGTTGCGCGTCCCCTTCGACCGCGCCCTAATCAAGGACGCCCCCGACTTCGGCGTGGGCCGCCACCTCTCCCCGGAACAGGAACTCCAGCTCTACCACCACTACGGCCTGGACGTGGCCTCACCCCCTACGGTCCCGGACCACGACTTCGGCAAACTGGCGGGCTCGGAGGAGACCTGAACGGGCTCGGAGGAGGCCACCCGCCCCACGTCCTGGCCCGCGCCCACCTCCCGTCCCACGCCCGAGCCTCCACCGCCGCCACGCTCCCGTCCCACGCCCACGTCCCCACCGCCGCCACCGTCCCGTCCCACGCCCGAGCCTCCACCGCCGCCGCGGTCCCGGTCCGCGCCCACGTCCCGGTCCCCGCCGTGCTCCCGGCCCGCGGCCACGTCGGGGTCCGCCACCAAGGGCAACGGATCGGCGGCCTCCAGCAGAGGATCGTCGACGAGCAGTGTCCGGACCCGTCCCGGAGGGGACTGCGGCGTCTCGAACCGTACGGTGACCCGCCCCAGGCCGCTCCCCTGCACCCACCCGTGCCCGTACTCGGCGTGCCGCACATCCTGCCCGGCGCGCCAGTGCCGTTCGGCCGGCGTCGGCCGCTCCACCACGACCTCGACCGCACTCTTGTCCGCTTCCTCCGCCGACGGCACCGGCATCGCCTGCGCGAACAGGTCCTCCTGCGTGTAGTCGGCGAGCCCGGACACACCCACCCCGAGCAGCCGCACCCCGCCCGTGGTGTCCACGGAGTCCAGCAGCCGCGCCGCCGCCTCACGGATGACCGCCGGATCGTCCGTGGGCCCTCTGAGCGTCTCGGAGCGGGTCAGGGTGGAGAAGTCGTACCGCCGTACCTTGAGCACGATCGTCCGCCCGGACAGTCCGGCCCCGCGCAGCCGCCCCACGCACCGGTCGGCCAGCCGCTGCACCTCCAGACCGACGCGCAGCCGGTCGTGGATGTCCACGTCGTAGGTGTCCTCCACCGACACCGACTTCGCCTCCCGCTCGGCCACCACCGGACGCTCGTCCCGGGCCAGTGCCATGGCGTACAGCGCGTGCCCGTGCGCCTTGCCCAGCAGCCGTACCAGCTCGTCCTCACCCGCCTCGGCCAGCTCCCCCACCGTGCTGATGCCGACCCGGCGCAGATGGTCGCCGGTGGCCGGTCCGACCCCCGGCAGCGTGCGCACGGACATCGGGGCCAGCAGCGCGCGCTCGGTCCCCGGTTCGATCAGCACCAGGCCGTCAGGCTTGGCCTGCTCGGAGGCGATCTTCGCGAGCATCTTGGAGGCGGCGAGCCCCACCGACCCGGTGAGCCCGGTGACCGCCCGGATGTCCTCGCGCAGCTTCGTCCCGGCCCGCCGCGCCGACTCCTCGTCCCAGGCCACTCCCCCGGCGTCCAGGTCCACGAACGCCTCGTCCAGGCTCAGCGGCTCGATCAGCGGGGACAGCTCCCGCAGCAGCGCCATCACCTGCTCGCTGATCGCCCGGTACAGCGTGAAGCGCGGCACCAGGTACGCGGCGTTGGGTGCCAGCCGACGCGCCTGTGCCATGGGCATCGCCGAGTGGACCCCGAACACCCGTGCCTCGTACGACGCGGTGGCCACCACACCGCGCGGCCCGAGCCCGCCCACGACGACCGCTTTCCCGCGCAGGCTCGGCTTGGATGCCTGCTCCACCGAGGCGAAGAAGGCATCCATGTCGAGATGCAGGATCGTGGGCGCGTTTCTCACATCTCCGATGCTGCACCACGGCACTGACAATGCGGTGGTGCCGGGGCGCCCCCTCAGCGGTCCGGCGGTCAGACCGCCCGGTTGCGGCGCCTCGCCAGCTCGTCCGCGGGGTTCTGCCCGACGAGGGTCTCGCCGGTGTCGATGCGCTCGCCGTGCAGCTGGGAGAGGGCGCTTTCCACGTCCCGCCACACCACGCCGACGGCGATTCCGAAGATGCCCTGACCCCCCTGGAGCAGGGCGTGGACCTCGTCCGGCGAGGTGCACTCGTACACCGTGGCGCCGTCGCTCATCAGGGTCATCCGCTCCAGGTCACGGAAACCGCGTTCTCTGAGGTGCTGGACGGCCGTGCGGATGTTCTGCAACGACACCCCGGTGTCCAGGAACCGCTTCACGATCTTCAGGACGACGACGTCCCGGAAGCTGTACAGACGCTGGGTGCCCGACCCGTAGGCGGGCCGCACGCTGGGCTCGACGAGACCGGTACGGGCCCAGTAGTCGAGCTGCCGGTAGGTGATGCCGGCAGCGGCGCAGGCCGTGGGCCCGCGATAGCCGATCTCCTCGGACGTCATGGACGCCCCCCCTCCGCCGTTCGGCACCGCCGTCGACAGCTGCGGCGCGTGCTCCACCGCGCTGCCTGGACGGACATGTCCCCCGCCTGAGCTCAGCCGCGAACTCGGGGGCGGGTACGGACCGCTTTCCCCGAGACTGCGTCCGGGGGCACCCCCAGCCGTACTGTCGCCGCTGGTTCTCACGCCGACCTCCGTCCTTGACCTGCCTTCTCGACGGTAGGCAGTCACCAGGGGTGCGTCAACGATCGCCACACTCGGCACGCCGAGTGATAATCACCCTAGGAGTGGTTTCCCGTGTCCCACCGCGGGGAAAGGCTAGCCGAATGCGCTCACGGGGAGCCGTAGGACGCTCTCACTGGCCGGAGGCAATTGCCGGGGCGCCGACCCTGCGGAGCCGCTGACCGCGCCCGAGGAATCCCCGGGCCAGGCGGCCGGCCCCGCGGTTCACTGGCTGCTGGTACCGAAGTCCTCGGGCGAGATCTGGTCGAGGAACTCGCGGAACTTCTCCACTTCGTCCTCCTGCTCGTCCGGAATGGCGATGCCCGCGTCGTCCAGCACCGTGTCACTGCCATAGATCGGCGTACCGGTGCGCAGGGCAAGCGCTATGGCATCAGAGGGGCGGGCGCTGACCTCGACCCCACTGGCGAACACCAGCTCCGCGTAGAAGACGCCTTCCCGCAGATCGGTGATACGCACTTCGGTCAGCTCCTGGCCGACGGCCTCCAGCACGTCCTTGAACAGGTCGTGGGTCAGCGGTCGCGCGGGGGCCATGCCCTGCTGGGCGAAGGCGATCGCCGTCGCCTCCCCCGGCCCGATCCAGATGGGGAGGTAACGGTCGCCCCCCACTTCGCGCAGGAGCACGATCGGTTGGTTGGAGGGCATTTCGACCCGGACACCTACGACATCGAGCTCGTTCACACAGCAACCCTAGGCCGTGCCCGGGACGTTTGGGTAGTCGGGCCGGGAACAGCTGCCCGATCCGGCCTCCCGGAAGGCGCCGCCGGTGGCCGCGTCACCCCCGCGCTCGCACCGCACGTCCGCCCGCCGGTTCAGGGGAACCGCACTCCGAGCGCGGTCTTCACCAGGGCCGCGTGCAGCTTCATCGTGAGGGCCGCCAGTTCCTTCGTACGGGCCTCGGCATGTGCCCTGGTCTGCGGGTTGCGGTGGCGCTTGAGCGGGGCCACCACCTGGTCGACCAGACCGGCCTCACGATCGGCGGCGGCCTTCATCACCCGAAGGTGGCGTGGCTCGATCCCGAACCGGCCCAGTTCGGCGACGAGCGAGGCCACGGTGATGGCCTCGGCGTCGTACACCCCGTCCTCCAGCGGAGCGATGAGCCCATAGGACTCCCACTCCTTCAGCTCGGCCTCGTCGAGCTCCGCCGCGGCCAGCAGCTCGGCCTTGCCGACCCTGGCCACCGTGGGCCCCTCCACCGGCGCCGGCACGTCCTCAGCGGTGCGCTGGCGCCCCACCAGGGGCAGCGGGACGGCCTCGCCCCGCCCCATGGCGTCCAGATGCTCCCGGATCACCTTGAGGGGCAGATAGTGGTCCCGCTGCATCCGCAGGACGTGACCGAGGCGCTCGACGTCATCGGCGCTGAACTTGCGGTATCCCGACGCGGTCCGACGCGGCTCGACGAGCCCCTCCGACTCCAGAAAGCGGATCTTGGAGATGGTGACTTCGGGGAACTCGTCGCGCAGCACGTTCAGCACCGTGCCGATGCTCATCAGCCCACTGTCCCTGGCGGCGGTACCGCTTCCGGCACCGCCGCTCGGTGTTTGAGGCATGGACCTTCCCTGGGGTCCCCCCGGGCGTCGGCCCGGGGGCGGCTCAGATGCCCTGCCGGCTCGCGTGGAACACCAGCCGGTACTTGCCGATCTGCACCTCGTCGCCGTTGGCCAGAGCCACCTGGTCGATGCGCTCGCGGTTGACGTACGTGCCGTTCAGGCTGCCCACGTCGGCCACCGTGAAGGAGCCGTCAGGAGAGCGCCGGAACTCCACGTGCCGCCGGGAGACCGTCACGTCGTCCAGGAAGATGTCGCTCTGCGGGTGACGGCCGGCCGTCGTCAGGTCGCTGTCCAGCAGGAAGCGGCTGCCCGAGTTCGGACCCCTGCGCACCACCAGCAGCGCCGAACCCATCGGCAGCGCGTCCACCGCGGCCTGCGCCTCCGGAGAGAGCATCGGCAGCGGCGTCTGACCGGTCACCTCGGAGTCGTACGCCTCGAGCCCCGAGATCGAGATCGTCGAGGTCGTCTCGGAGGCCCGCTCCGGCGCCACCCCGGGACGCAGCGGCGCCCCACAGTTGGAACAGAATCGGGCGTTCTCCGCATTGCGGTTACCGCACCTCGTACATACCAGGACCGACATCGACGGATCCTCCTGCCGCGGCTGCCCCGCCGGGGCGTTGGACGCGTACGGGCCGGGACCAAACCCTCCACCCGTACCTGAGGTTGACGGTTGCCCGAAACCTATGCCGCCGGACTGGGCAGGGTCAACAGACGCCGCGCCCTGACCTCCGGAAATGTCCCCGCCCGGCCCAGCGACCTGGTCCCGGAACAACGGGCGCTGGCCCTCCGCGTCAGGCTGTGCACGATGACGAGCGGTCGCGTTGCCGCTACCCTCTCGCGCGCTCTTCCCGAACAACTTCGCAAACAACTTCACGGGCGATTCCCCTTGACCGAAACAGACCCGCCCGTGGGGCAGGACGAACCCTGATTGCCTACACCGGCCGAGCCGGACATTCTCACAACGTCCGTATCCACCAAACAGTTTCCACCACGCACCACTCCTTCGGTGCGCCGACCCCCCGCAACCTCATGCCCCTGCCGGACGACCCCCATGCACCACCGGTTCACCGGGAGGACGACCGAGCGTAGTCAGGCCGCTTCGCCTGTCGCAAGGCGTCCACGACGATCTTGTCCGACCGCTCGACCGTCACGGTGGCCTGCTCCTTCTCCAGAGTCTGCACCACGCCTCCAGGGATGTTCAGCGCCGGCTCGAGGTCCTGCGGCTTGCCGATGACTTGGAAACGATACGGGGCGTTGATCTTGTTCCCGTCGACGCTCACACCGTTGCCGGAGTCGGTGAAGTAACTGCCGGCGACCACCCGGACCCCGTTGACCTGGATCGCCTCCGCGCCGGCGGCGCGCAACTCCTGGATCGCGTCGAGCAGCATGTCCGCCTGGACCGTCCCCTTCGTGTCCTCGATCGCCATGGTGATGCCGGGGCCCTGTGCCGCCACGGTGCCCGCGAGGATGCCGAGTTGCTTTTCCTTCTCGGCGGTCTGCTTGCGCGCCTCCGCGGCCTGGTCGGAGCTGCTCTGCAGCTCCTGCCGCTGCTTTTCCAGTCCCTGCTTCTCGTCCTCAAGACGCTGAGTGCGCGAATCGAGTTCATCGAGGATGCGCACAAGATCCTCCTGGCGTGCGCCACGCAGCGCGCTGTCGGTGTCGCTGTTGGACGCCACCTGCACGGCCAGGCCGAAACCGAGGCCGAACAGCAGCAGCGCCACGATGAGTTGGGCCCGGGTGAAGCGCGGCGGCCACAGGCCCTTGACGAGCCGCTGCCGGCCCGTGAGCGGCGGCTGGGGCTGCTCCTGGGGCGCCTGCCCGGCCCCGGACGGGGGCGCGGCCCCCGGCGAAGGCGCGGGCACCTCGGCCGGCAGTTCCCTGCGCAGCCGGTTGTCGGGCTGATCGTTCCGGTCGTTCCGGTCGTTCTGTTCACTCATCGGTGTCACGCCCGGAAGACGTGCCGCCGGATCGCCGCGGCGTTGGAGAAGATCCGGATCCCCAGAACCACGACGACACCCGTGGACAGCTGGGCGCCCACGCCCAATTTGTCCCCCAGGAACACGATGAGGGCGGCGACGACCACGTTCGACAGGAACGACACCACGAAGACCTTGTCGTCGAAGATGCCGTCCAGCATGGCCCGCAGGCCGCCGAAGACGGCGTCCAGCGCCGCCACGACGGCGATCGGCAGATAAGGCTCGACGACCGCCGGAACCTCGGGCCGGACCAACAGGCCGGCCACGACTCCCACGACGAGGCCCAGTACGGCGATCACGATGTGCCCTTCTCGGTCTTCTCGGACTTCGGCTGTGCTGTACGTACGATCACACTGGGGGCGGCGGGCAACCGGAGCTCGCCCTCCGTCGAGATGGTCGCGCGGATCCCGTACTGCTCCTCCAGGGCATGCAGATACAGGCCGTCGGCGTTGTTCTGGAACCCCGTGCTCAACCTGTCCCCGTCCCCCACCGCCAGCACCGTGTACGGCGGCACCAGCGGCCTGTTGTCGACCAGTATCGCGTCACCCGCGGCCCTGATCGCGGACAGGGCGGTCAGCCGCTGCCCGTTGATGGAGATCGCCTCGGCTCCGGAGGCCCACAGGCCGTTGACCACGCGCTGCATGTCGCGGTCGCGCACCCGGCCGGTGTCCGAGAAGTCCGACGTCTCCCGGGGATTGGCGCCGCCACCGCCGGTGCCGGCCTCCTTGGCGTCGTTCACGACCAGCTTGACGCCCGGGCCGTGTACCGCCGTGGCACCCGACAGCAGGCCCGCGAGGTCGGCGTCGGCGCTGCCCCCGCTCGACTTCAGGGCCGCCCGCTGGCGCGCGCCGACGTCGTCGCGCAGTTCGTCAACGGTGCTCTCGAGCTTGTCCGCGGCCGCGGTCTCGCTGTCGATACGGTCGATCAGCTCCTGGCGCTCCTTGGCCACCACGGGCGCCGTCACGCGTGCCTGTGCCGCCCCCACGGTCACAACGAGCGCCGCGAGGACGAGACCGGCGGCCAGGACCAGCTTGGCCCGGAGCGTCTTCGGCAGCCCACCCTCGCCCTGGGACTTCTTCCGGGCGGCGGCCTCGGCGTACCCGTCGTCGAGGCTGTGATCCATGACGTTGGTGATCAACGACATGGAGGCGTCCGGGCGCTGCGGCCGCGTGGGGCTGCTCCGAACGGGGGGTTGCTGCGGCATGCCGCACATCGTCGCATGCCGCGAGCGGTACCTCCGAACGGCCCCACCGGCGTGCCGGACAGGCCCCCTTGGGGACACTTGTCCGGCACGCACGCGTGCAGCCGTTTCTGCCGTCCTGCGACGGCGGATCACGCCCGGGGACGCCTGCCGACGGCCCCGGGCCTTCCCGTCGTCACCGGCCGGCGCTGTCCACGACGGCCGCCCACTCGTCCAGCAGGGCCTGCGCCGAGGCGTCGTCGGGACCCTCCGCCCACAGATGGGTGACCGCCTCGGCCGGGTCGGGCAGCACCATCACCCAGCGCCCGTCGGCCTCCACGACCCGCACACCGTCGGTCGTGTCGACAAATCGATCCCCGGCGGCCTCGACCACCCGCCGCATCACGAGACCCTTGACGGCCCACGGCGTCGCCAGATCCCGCTTGAGGACGTGCGCCCGCGGAATCCGGGCGTCGATCTGGCTCAAGGTCAGCTGCGTCCTCGCCACCAGCCCGATCAGCCGCACGAAGGCCGCGGTGCCGTCGTACACGCTGCTGAACTCCGGGACGATGAATCCGCCCTTTCCGTCACCGCCGAAGATGGTGCCTTCCTCACCGCCCACGCGCGTGAGGTCGTCGGGCGAGGTGGTGGTCCATTCGACCTGGGTGCCGTGGTAAGCGGCCACCTGTTCGGCGATCCGGGTGGTGGTGACCGGCAGCGCCACCCGCCCGCTGCGCCGCTCGGCGGCCACCAGGTCCAGCATCACCAGCAGCGCCCGGTCGTCCTCGATGATCCGGCCCTTCTCGTCCACCAGCGACAACCGCTCGCCGACGGGGTCGAAGCGCACACCGAACGCGGCACCGGAGGACGCCACGATCTCCCCGAGCCGCACCAGCCCGTTGCGCCGCACCTCGGCCGTCTCGGTGGGCCTGGACTCGTCCAGACCGGGATTGATGGTCAGCGAGTCCACGCCGAGCTTGCCGAGAAGACTGGGCAGCACGAGGCCGGCGCTTCCGTTCGAAGCGTCCACGACGACCTTGAGACCCGACTCCGCTATCCCCGTGGTGTCGACGTTCCGCAGCAGCGACCCGGTGTACGAGTCGAAGACACTCGCCGGGAAGTACAGGTCACCGATCTCGCCGGGGAACGCCCGCCGGTACTCCTGCCGGGCGAAGACCCGGTCCAGCTTTCGCTGACTGCCCTGGGAGAGGTCCGCGCCGTTGCCGTCGAAGAACATGATGTCGACCGAGTCCGGCACGCCGGGCGAGGTCCGGATCATGATGCCCCCGGCACTTCCTCGCGCGGTCTGCTGGCGGGCCACGGGCAGTGGCACGTTCTCCAGGTCGCGTACGTCGATGGCACTGGCCTGGAGCGCCGAGATCACGGCGCGCTTGAGCGCCCGGGCACCTCGGGAGTGGTCACGGGCGGTGGTGACGGTCGAGCCCTTCTTCAGGGTCGTGGCGTACGCGCCGGCGAGCCGCACGGCCAGCTCGGGAGTGATCTCCACGTTCAGGATGCCGGTCACCCCGCGGGCGCCGAACAGGTGGGCCTGCCCCCGGGACTCCCAGATGACCGAGGTGTTGACGAAGGCGCCGGCCTCGATGGTCTTGAACGGGTAGACCCGGACGTTGCCCTGAACGATCGATTCCTCACCGATCAGGCACTCGTCACCGATGACCGCGCCGTCCTCGATCCGGGCGGCACGCATGATGTCGGTGTTCTTGCCGACGACGCAGCCGCGCAGATTGCTGTGCTGCCCGACGTACACGTTGTCGTGGACGACGGCCCTGTGCAGGAAGGCACCGCTCTTGACGACGACGTTCGAGCCGACGACGGTGTGCTCACGGATCTCCGTGCCGGCCTCGACCTTCGCGTAGTCGCCGATGTACAGCGGCCCGCGCAGTTCGGCGTCGGGGTGCACCTCGGCCCCTTCGGCCACCCACACGCCGGGGGAGATCTCGAAGCCGTCGATGTCGACGTCGACCTTGCCTTCGAGGACGTCCGCCTGGGCCTTCACATAGCTCTCGTGCGTGCCGACGTCCTCCCAGTAGCCCTCGGCGACATAGCCGTAGATCGGCTTGCCTTCCTTCATCAGCTGCGGGAAGACGTCGCCGGACCAGTCGACGGGTACATCGGCTTCGACGTAGTTGAAGACCTCGGGCTCCATGACGTAGATGCCCGTGTTGACAGTGTCGGAGAAGACCTGCCCCCAGGTCGGCTTCTCCAGGAAGCGCTCGACCTTGCCTTCCTCGTCGACGATGGTGATGCCGAACTCCAGTGGATTGGGCACGCGGGTCAGGCAGACCGTGACCATCGCGCCCTTCTCCTTGTGGAAATTGATCAGCTCGGTGAGGTCGAAGTCGGTCAGGGCATCACCGGAGATCACGAGGAAGGCATCGTCCTTCAGCGCCTCTTCGGCGTTCTTGACGCTTCCGGCGGTACCGAGTGGCTTCTCCTCATTGGCATAGGTGAGCTCCATGCCGAGCTCTTCGCCGTCTCCGAAGTAGTTCTTGACGAGGGATGCCAGGAACTGCACGGTGACGACGGTCTCGGTGAGCCCGTGCCTTTTGAGCAGCCGTAGCACATGCTCCATGATCGGCCGGTTGACCACCGGCAGGAGCGGCTTGGGCATGCTAGAGGTCATGGGGCGCAGGCGCGTGCCTTCGCCTCCGGCCATCACGACGGCCTTCATGTCGGAAGCGTCCTCCTAAAGAGACGACGGTCTAGCCGACTTCACCCGTCCAGATTGTCCCGCACTTTTCCTCGGCGGGCCATCGAGGCGTCATGTCTGGACAATCGCCGAGCTCAATCGGCCATGGCGTCCGCGCAAACCAATCGGCGGACTTGTACCACGTACAGCACTCCTGCCCACCAATAGAGGGTTGTACCCCATCCGGCGAACGCCCATCCGAAAATGGCAGCGAGTGACGCGATCCAACCACTTCCGTCGCTGAGGAGCAGCAGCGGGAAGGCGTACATCAGGTTGAAGGTCGCGGCCTTCCCGAGGAAGTTCACCTGCGGCGGCGGATAGCCGTGGCGGCGCAGGATGCCCACCATCACCAGCAGAACCAGTTCTCGCACCAGCAGGAGCCCGGTCAGCCAGAGCGGCAGGATCTCCCGCCAGGTGAGCCCGAGCAGCGTGGAAAGGACGTAGAGGCGGTCGGCGGCGGGGTCGAGAAGCCGGCCGAGGTTGCTGATCTGGTTCCAGCGCCGGGCGAGCTTACCGTCGAGATAGTCGCTGACCCCGCTGAACGCGAGCACCAGGAGGGCCCAGCCGTCGCTGTTGGGGCCGCCGAACTCGGGCCTGAGGATCAGCCACAGGAAGACGGGTACGCCGACGAGCCGCGCCATGCTGAGGATGTTGGGGATGGTGAGGACCCGGTCTGTCTGGACACGGGTCTCTTGGACCTCCACCCGGGGGCCTCCTGTGCGAAACGAAACAACGATGCCCCCTGACCCTACCTCAACGCAAAAAAGCTCCGGCTCCTGGGCAGTGCCCAAGAGCCGGAGCTTTAAAAGGAGTTCGGCGGCGTCCTACTCTCCCACAGGGTCCCCCCTGCAGTACCATCGGCGCTGTGAGGCTTAGCTTCCGGGTTCGGAATGTAACCGGGCGTTT
>NZ_JBITZL010000009.1:0-330424 GCF_044546845.1 Streptomyces sp. NPDC053076
GCCGGCTGACACCCGTCGAATTCGAGACCGTCATGACCACACCGGCCCTCCAGGCCGCGTGACCGAACCTGTCACCTGAACCTGCACCAGACCCGACACCCCCGGCCACCAACCCGACGGACCTCTGCGACCTCCCCACCCGTAGGTGCAGATCAGGGTAGCCGGACTACCATCTGCCGAGTTGTGGTATCGCACCACTAGGGCCCGGGCGCTCGCTGACGAGAACAGCGAACTTCCGGGCCCTACTGGCTCACAAAGCGTGGCGCCTACGGATCAATCATCCGTTTGGCTGTCGGCTGGATCATCTGGATCGTCGCCGCCCCACTCGATGGTGATCTTGATTTTCTTCGCGGCGCCCCGTGGTGCGTGAATAACGACGCCGTCCGGGGTCTCCGGCTGCACCTCACGACGTTGGGGCTGAAGCGCCGGCCGAAGCTCGGGCTCCCGCAGGGGTTCAGGGCGGAAAAAGATAATCCATCCCTTGATCAGCCGCATCATCTCAGTACCTACAATGAGCGGGTGACAGTAATGCAGCAGCACGAATGCCACCATTTGCAGCAACTCCACGATGTCCCTTTCAGCACCACGCACCGCATCGCCTTGTGCGATACGGATAACCGGAAGCAAACTTCCGATCCGAGGACCTCGCGGTCGATGGATCGTTTCGATTGCTGTTGCACGTAGAGGTCGAGACCTCTCGGCGGTAGACCTTCGGTCGTCTGTGTTCCGCTGTGCGGCTCAGCACAGGTCCGCGCTGTGCGGCCTTGCGCTACGACCGGGTCTTCCGGCACACCCCGTACGACGGAGGCTCCGTCACGGGGTGCAGTGGTGTCTGTTCGTCAGCTCTCCTTTCGTCAGTCGACAGGGACTTCTGTCATTTCCTTTCAGTGATCTTGCACCGATAGGATCTGGCGCTCACCGGGAACACGTGGGTTGGGCCGACACCGCACTAGGTGCGGCGCTGTGGGATCTCCACTGCATCCAGATTGCCAGAACGCCAACCGAACGCAAATCCCGGGGGCCTTGGAGAGCTGTGATGTGCGGCACCCATTTTGTGAAGCGGGTGACGTAATGGAACTTCGGTATCAATGACCTGCGTTGATGTATTTGATCTTCCGCTCAGGGGGCGCACGACGATGCCGTGCGCCCCCATTCATCGGCCTAGACGCAGCGCTCTGCCCATGAAGTCGCTGGCCTGCATGCCGGGATGACGGACCAACTTGGTGAACACCACGTCGCCGCCTACCTCGAACCGCAGGTACCTCCTGTTACAGGGCCGAATCAGGTGGGGACGGGTGCCGTCCAGCATCAGGCGCACCTTGAGGTGGTCACAGCGCACGATTCCCTGGAGGCCGCGCGGCCCCTCCACGATGTGCGTGCTGATGTAGTCGCCCATGCTGCCTGGGGCCTCCGCCGCCTCGGCGATGCGGGCCACCCGGGTACGACGACGGCAGCATCGACTGCTGGACCACCTACGGCGGCGACCTGTACGAGGCGCTACGTGGCCCCCTAGACGAGTCATTCCGAATGATCAGAGGTCGTAGGCGATCGTGTCACCCCGGCCGGGCGTGCGTCCTATGGGTGGTACAGCTCTTGGGCGCGGGCGGAATCGATGGGTCGGTCCTGGGGCAGGTGTAGGAAGTAGTCCAGTTGCCACGCCTGCGCAGTGCCGGCTTGGCGGTTGGTGGTGGTCACCCAGGGCGGGTAGACGCGGAAGGCTCGTTTCCCACCGGAGCCGTCTGCTGATGCGACACCGTGTTGGCAGAGCGCGTCCATAGGAAAGATGAACTGGCCGAAGTGATGATGGTCGCGGGTGCTGACGACGAAGAGGTCGACGGGGTCGGTGGCGTCGAAAGGCTGGATGGGCCCGCCCGGGGACCTCTTCCATACGGTGACGAACTGTCCGACCTTGGTCGGGGTCGTCTTGGCTGCGCGGAATCGGATGGCGAGTCCGTCAACGGTGAAGGCGTGGGCGGCGTATGCGGCACTCTCGGTTTCTGGGGCCGGCTGCGAGCAGGTGAACCCGCAGGGGTCGTAGACGAGCGCTTTCGCCGCGAGGAGATCTCTGTGGGCCGGGGTGGTGTCCGACCACGGTTCGAATCCGGTGGGGTGGAGATCGGGTGAGTGCCCGCGGTTCGTCGCCATTCGTTCACCCTGTCACGAATGCTGGAACGGTCGCCGACCGAACTGGCGGTGCAGCTCTCGTTGACATTCGCATGCTGATGGTGTCCGGGAACGCAGACAGGGCATCCAAGATCGTTGTGTGACGAGCAACCTGGACGCCCTGCTGACCGCACTGTACGTGACGATCGACGACGAGATCGGAGGCACCCGATGGCTGGGCCGACCGCCGCGGCTGACGGACTCCGAGCTCGTCTGCCTCGCCGTCGCGCAGGCGCTGCTGGGCTTCACTTCGGAGTCGCGGTGGCTGCGGTTCGTAGACTCCCGCTTGGGTGCAATGTTCCCGTACGTGCCCAGGCAGCCTGGCTGGAACAAGCGGCTGAGGGACGCGTTGCCGCTGGTCAAGAAGACCATACGGCTCTTGGCCGCCGACACGGACTTCTGGTTCGACAACCATTGGATCGTCGACTCCACGCCGGTGGAATGCGGTCGCTCGCGTCCGACCGTGAAGCGGTCGGACATGGCCGGCTGGGCCGGGTACGGGTACTGCGCCAGCCACAGCCGGTTCTTCTGGGGCCTTCGCCTGTTCCTGGTATGCACCCCGACCGGGATGCCCATCCTGTGGGCTCTTGCCAACCCGAAGATCGACGAACGCGAGGTACTGACCGCGATGCTCGACCGCGAACCGGAGACGGTCACGGACCGGCCGGGGCTGCTGGTGATCTCCGACAAGGGTTTCGCCTCCACGGAGTTCGAGGCCGATCTGGCCTTGCGGGGTGTCGAGTTGTTGCGGCCGTCGTTCAAGCGCGAGAACAAACGCAAGGGCGAGAGCCTCCTGAAATCAGTGCGACAGTTGATCGAGTCGGTCAACGACACCCTCAAGGGCCAGCTCGACCTGGAACAGCACGGCGGCCGGACCTTCGAAGGCGTCGCAGCCCGCGTCGCCCAGCGCGTCCTCGCGATGGCCGCCGCGATCTGGCACAACCACAAGACCGGCCAGCCGGTCACACGCTCCCTCATCGCCTACGACCACTGATCACATCGGAATGACTCGTCTAGGAGCCTGCTCCGCGTGCGAGGCCGCGCTGAGTGTCTGACTTCCTGAGAACCACGACGCACAACCGCGAACGGCCGCGAACATTAGCGGACCATCAGGGCAGATGACAGGCGCAACAGCCCAAGGGCAGCGATCATCCTGAGTTACTTCGAGACGAAAGGTCGGTCCCTGAGGCCACGGCATCACGACGGCGTGCTGGTCCTCGGCGGTTACAGCACGCTGCTCGAGCAACTACAAAGTTGAGTGCGGCCATGCTCACCCTGTGCCGTCGTCTAGTAGCGCTTCTGCAGCTTGACGACGGAAGCCGCTCATGTCGTCTTCGATCGTCCGAGTCGACTCCAAGAAAGTACCTACCGTTTCAGCGTCGAATTCGACGGATGGCGCTGACCGTTCGAGGTGACTGGCTCCGTCCTTGACGAAGGTCAAAAGATCGAGCGCCTTCTCTTTGACGGCCGTTGCATGCTGAAGAACCTCAACTGGGCTATTCAGTACAACCTCGCGCCATGCGCTATCGAGAGATCGGTACAACTCTTCGCTGCGGCTGACTAGCCCAGGCGTGAACAGATGTAGCGGTACGCCCGATAGACGATGGAAGTTGACCACCATCTCCTCCACCGGCCCGGCCGCTGCGAGGAAACCGCGGTAGGCGGTCCGGCGTACCTCACGCACGTCCCGGCGATGTTCAGCACGTACGGTGATCCGAGTTCCCGCGCGCTGCGACCAACCGGTGACAACGGATGCGAGCAGGGTGCTGACAGCCCCTGTGACGGCCCCGAGGACGGCCGCTAGACCTGCATCCAAGGGTCCTCCTGGGCCGCCAGGATCCTGCTGTACAGCAGCCGAGTACAGCAACCTCAGCAACCAGCCGCAACCCGTAGCGTCCCATTGAGGCCGAAGCGCGACCTGTATGACGCTCTCCGACCGATCTCTGTAGAGCTACGGATCAGAAGGTCCCGTGCCACACCCGTGCCAGATCTAGCGGGGAGCCACGGGGAACGGCAGTGGCCGGCGGGTGACTGCCCCTTGATCCGCCCATGTGGACAGTTCGCAGGTCAGAGCAGCAGCCGCCCCACCTCGCTCCTAAAGCGGTGTTGTACCAGCGGGCTCGCCCCGCACTGCCTCGTCTGCCGGCGCACGAGACGGACTAGAAGGTGAGTACCCCGTCGGGTACGCGCCCTACCATGCGGAGTCGCGGCCTCATAGCTTGGCAGCATGGGATGGTTGACGCTGATCAGCACGTTGAGCGGCGGCGTGCTTGGCGTTGGCTCAACGCTGGTCGTAGAAGCAGTGCGAACGAAACGAGACCAACGGCTCCGGCACGCAGAACTGCGGCGGACTGCGTACGTCCGGTACCTCACTGCACTGACCGAGGCTGAAACCGCATTACAAACACTCGCGTTGAGCCGCCCCACGCCGATCGCTAGTAGCGATGTGGTGGAGGCATTTCGCTCGACCGGCGTGATAGCGGCCAGGTACGAACTGTTTCTCGTGGCACCTCCTGGCGTCTACGACGCCGCACGCGACGCCTACGACCTCCTGAGAGCGGTGCGAGTCGCGATCGCCACGACTAACCTCGAGGTAGGTGATGATTCCGCCGAGTGGCAGGCGCTCCACCACCCGTACGACACCGCCTTGCGGCATCTCCGCGCCGCCATGCGGGACTCACTAGGAGCTAGCTTCGAGTAGGTCTGCACTCGATGCGATGGCGCCTTGCCAGGACGGCCTGTGATCGACGTCCGTCTCAGTTCCCGTCTCATTCAGCCCCGTTCACGGCCGTTCAGACCAGGCCCGAAGCCGTGCCGACACCGGAGGCCAGCCGCACATGAACCCAGGTGAACGCCCCCGCACGCAGCCCCCCGTCCCGCCACCACAGTTGGAAAGCGTGCACAACAAGGAGATGCGCCGGATGTACTGACCGCGTACGCCTGAGGGCCGGGTGCCGCCAGCCATGCGCCCTCCCCTACGTCTGCACGGTCACGCACGCTGGGCGTCGACAGGTGAGCCGGACTACCGGGGGGGGTGGACGGTGGGCGAGTGGAAGCAAGGGAAGTGCGGTTGGCCAACGGCAATCGGCACTCGTTGCCAGAACAAGACAGTGAAGGGCACATCGCGCTGCTACCTCCACCAAGGTGACTGGACGAAGCGCGGCCAGGCCGAGCTGAAGAAGAGGGCGAGCAAGCGCCGCAAGAAGTGAGCTGCAGCCGCGGGGTGAGTGTCTAATTGCGTGACAACGCCGACGAACATCGGCGGACGAGCGCGAACGTCTGTGGACCATCAGCGCAGGTGAGACGCGCAGCAGCCCAAGACAGCACACCCCTGCCAGTTGCTTCGGGACGAAGAGGTCCTTGCGGATGTGCCTCCCAAGGAGGGTCCCGGCATGGACCACCCGGACAGCCCTTCACCACAGGCGGGCAGGGCGGTTCGGGCAGCTGGGGGGGCACGGAGCCCCATGCCTGAAGTTCCGCCAGCACACGCCACCTACCCCACAGCTCGATGAAGTGCTGTACTGCGAGGCATGGGGGACGTCTGGGAAGCTGTCAGTGCCGTGAGTGCCGGGGTCGGGACCTTATTCGTGATCGCCGCCTCCTTCTTCGCCTACTCGCAGATCAAGGAGGCACGTCTTTCACGCCATGTGCAACTCCTCCTCTCATTCCAGGAGAAATATCACGCACCCGCCGCTCGCCACTTTCGGCACCGTCTCATAAGTGGCGAGTTCGGATCACCTGAAACGTTTGACCCCTCTCGTATGAGCAGTGAAGATTTCCATGCTTTCTGGCAACTTCATGATCAGCTCGAATTGCTGGGGGTTCTGGTCGAGCAAAGACTACTGGCCTTTGATCTCATACTGGCTTGTTTCCATCGTTCTCCGCCGCAGGTCTGGGCCGCCATCGAGCCATACATCGTGGAGCGGCGCAATCACGCCTCTCCCCTTGAAGGTCGACATTTCGAGCGGCTTGTCCAGCGCTACAAAAGCTCACGCCTACTCCAAACCGAGTACTGGGATCACCAGAACGTCCTGTGATAGGGCCAACAGGCATGCTCAGAGGTACGCCATGCTCCCCGCATTGATGCCCTCCGGGTCAATCAGGGCCCCTGGTGCCAGCGAGCACGCGGCTACACGTTCTGACATCCACGAGTGACATCAACAACGCCGGACGTCAGCGCTCCTGGGCGGTCCGGCGTGGCGACTGCGGCCGGGGGCTTCCCCTCCAGTGTCGAGAAGCGATCGAACTCCGAAAGCGGGTGTCGCAGGTTCGAATCCTGCCGGGGGCACCAGGTCTGACCAGCGCGTTTACCTCTCTGAGGTAGGCGCGCTGTTCGCCGTAGCCATGGCATCATCCATGAATAGGTTCCAGGGCCATGGCGAACACCAAGAACAAGCGACGTCAGCGCGGCAGCATCCGTCCCAACGGGGCCGGCTTCCAGGTCCGGGTCGACGCCGGGCGTGACCCGCTCACGAAGAAGGACATCTACCTCCACGAGCAGGCCGAGACGGAGACCGAGGCGGAGAAGGCCCGCACCAGACTCCTGCACCAGGTCGACGAGAAGCGCCACCCCGAGACGCAGGTGACTATGTCGTTTCTGCTCGACCGGTGGCCAGGCGTCGCGGAGCTCGACGAGACGTCGTACGAACGGGCCGAGGGCATCATCCGCAATTAGCTCAAGTCCACGTTCGGCGACCTCAAGGCGGGCAAGCTGACCGCGGAGATGCCGGAGCTCTTCTACGCCCGCCTCCGCCAGTGCCAAGAGCGGTGCGAAGGCCGACGCAACGGCAAGACCGACCCCAAGACGAAGCAGAAGCACGTCTGCGAGCCACTCGCCGCGAACTCCGTCCGCAAGATTCACTTCATCCTGCGCCCGGCGCTCAACCGGGGCCTGCGCCGGGGCTACGTGACGACGAACGTGGCGGCCCTCGCCGAGCCGCCATCCCAACCCAAACCGAACCCCGACCTGCCCACTCCCGAAGAGGCAGCCCTCGTTCTGAACACTGCCTGGCAGAGAGGGGTCCATCACGGCCGCAGGGCGGCGTCCGGCGCCGGCACGGGGATCGTGAGGGGAGATCTGGACTGGTCGCGTTGCGCGATCGACTCGGACAACATGCGGGCCTTGAAAGGGGGGCCTGACAGGTCCGAATCCTGTGGACCGGGGCAAGAAGGGCTCGAAGATCCATTTCGATCACCGAGCGAACCGGTGTACCCCTCTCGATCGGGATCTCCGGCGCGAACCTGCACGACAGTCAGGCGCTCGAGCCACTGGTGCGCGGCATCCCGACGATCCGCTCCCGCCGCGGCCCGCGCAGACGACGGCCGGCCAAGCTGCACGCGGACAAAGGCTACGACTATGACCACCTGCGCCGATGGCTGCGAAAGCGAAGTATCCGGCACCGCATCGCCCGCAAGGGCATCCAGTCCTCCACCCGGCTGGGCCGGCATCGCTGGACGATCGAGCGCACGATGTCCTGGCTGGGCGGCTGCCGCCGTTTGCACCGCCGCTACGAACGCAAGGCCGAACACTTCCTGGCCTTCACGGCCATCGGCTGCAGCCTCATCTGCTACCGCAGATTCACCAAATGAGACGACGTCTCAGGCGGTGTCGTCGCCGCACTCCGGCTCGGCGAGACTGTCCTGCCGAGCCGCTCGGGTCGGCAGGGACGGCTGGGTGCCGTCCTTGGCGACCGGCTGGAAGTAGTGGTCCAGCGCCCAGGCGGCCACGCGGGTGCCGGCCCGGCAGCCGACTACGTCCGCCGTGCGGGAGTGGACGCCGCCCCACACACGCGCGTCGACGACGCCCGGTTGAGGTCGTCGGCGGACCCGTAGAACCGCGTGGTGCCGGTGACCTCGGAGGGGACGTAGAGGTCGATGTGCGAGGTGCGGAGGACGCCGGTCAGGGCGCGTGCCACGGCGGCGGCGACGGTCGTATGGCCGGCGATGTAGTCCGGGTGTGGCGGGGTGAGGAGCAGCGGCTCCCAGGCCGGGTCCGCCGTCGTCGCGGGGTTGCCGTCGGTGTCGGCGAGGCGGATGGCGGTGATCGGCCGCCAGGTGCCGTAGTGGAGCTTGGCGTCCCATGCCGTGACGACGGCGTCGGTCGCCGACGCGTTCACCGCGGCGAACAGCCGGGCCGTCTCGGCGATGCCGAGCCGGTGCCGGGCGGCGTGGTCCCGTACGGCGACCTGGACCTGTTCGACCAGGTTGCCGCTGAAGAAGAGGGCGGTCTCGGTCTGCTGCGCGCTCCTGCCCGAGCCGGTCTTCACGCCCATGGTCTTCAGCTCCTGGACATCCTCGGCGTAGGCGGCCGAGGAGAGGGCGGGTGGTCCGCCGGGCCGGAACTGCTGCGGGGAGGTGAGCAGGAGGGGGCGGAGCCTGGCGAGCCAGGTGTCGATGAAGGGCTGGAACGCGGGCGGGGTGGGCCGCCAGACCCCCGGCGCCGGGGAAGCGGTGAACGGAACGTCCGCGAACCTTCCGTCCCCTTCCCGGAGTTCGATGATGCGGGCGGCGGCGCGCTTCCCGTAGTCCACGCCCTGGTCTCTGGTATGACCGGCCGGAAGAGCGGCGAGCGAGTCCGCGTAGGCGGTGTCGAGCCGCTCCTTGAAGGCGGGGAAGTAGGTGAGCAGCATGTCGTGGGCCGCGGTGGCGGCGGCCGCCGCGGAGGATGCCTTGGCCGGACCGCGCTCGTGCCATTTGTACAGGGCGTAGCCGCCTTCGATCCCCACCACGGCGTTGTACACGGCGACGGAGACGAATCCCTCCCAGATCGCTGTCTGCCCGGAGGGGCGTGGGCCGAGGCTGGTCTTGATCGTGTCGGTGGCGATGGCGTTCCACTCGCGGACCACGGCTGCCGGGTCCGCCGCGGTCCGGGTGTGGGCGTCGGGGGGACTTTTCGCGGCGGTGAGCGTCACGAGGGCGATCGCCGCGACGGCACAGATGAATCCCCGGACACGTGAACGCGCAGGAGCGGGAAGAGGGGGCTCTTGGTACACAGCGTGCTCCCTAGAGTTGAGTGCCCAAGGCATAGCAACGGCCTACTGGGTGAGCAAGACAACTCGCCGCAAACCGGGCAGGTTCAAGGCGCCCTCGAACACCTCACCGCCCGCTGTGCGGAGATCACCGCTGGACAGCCCCTGCATCCGCCCCGGGCCCCGGCGAACCGCTCTGCCCTTGTTCCCCGAGAGCTCCACGCCACCTGGAAACGCCAGTTGAGCGGCCTCCAGCTCGAGTCCAGTGGGACCCGGAACGTGACCTACACCTGCAACCGCTTCCTCACCGCTCGCTGCAGCTCGGTCTCACAGGAGAAGCCGCGCGCCGCTACGCGGATGAGTGGACGGTCGCCCTCACTGACATCACCCCACTTGCGCACACCGTTCACGACCACATACGGGACGGGGACCTGACTGCAGCACGACGCCTCCTGAGCAGGCGGTCCATGTGGCTCATGGCCTCGCGCCGGGTGTCCTGGACGACGGGGGTGCGGACGTCCATGGTGATGCTGATCCGGGAGTGCCCGAGGGTCTCCATCACGACGCGGGGCGCGACTCCGGCCGCGGTAAGGATGGATGATCCGCTCATGCGCGTGCGACGAGAGGTCCGTTGGGTCTTGTGGGGGCTGTGGGTTGCGTGTCTGGTGTTCTCCGTCTGTTTCTTGACCTGGTTCTTCGCGGAGGCGATCACGCTGTTCCGGGAAGCCGAGTCCTGGTGACACGGACGGGGTGGTGGCCGGTTCGACCGGGATGGCGGAAGCCGCGGATCATCACTGCAATGGCGGCTTCCGCTCTCGCCGCGCTGCCCGCCGTCTGGTGATGGCGGGCCGGATGCCGGTGACCGTAACCCGCTCGTGTGCAGCAGCCCCGTACCGCGACCACAGCAATCCCCCGTCGGTGCCGTCCCGCCGGAGCCGCGAAGCCACCGGAATGACCACCGCCGGCGACGCGACGGGGTGGGGTGGCTGTAGCTGGTGGGGGGACTGAGGTTGGTGGGGTTGCGGGGGCGGATGTGGGTCTGATCGGGGCGCGCTTGCCGTCGTAGCCCGGGTGGCGCCGGCCGTCTTTTGCTGTCGGCGGCCCACGCTCGTATGCCAGACGTGCCCGATGCAGTCGTTCGCCGTGGTCGGTGAAAAAGACCTTACGGTCGAGTTTCGGCCCAGCGCGTCTCGAAACCGCAGGTCAGGGGCGTGGGGTGGTGGGTGCCGTCAGGATCTGTGCCGACGGCCACAGCGAACGGGTTCCCCGTGGGCTCATACTGAGGAGGATGACAAAGCCTGCTGCACCGAAGCGTCATTTGCCCACCAGCCCCTTCAAGGCCCCGGTCACTCCGACTCCCAAGCATTTTGCCGTGGGCGACCAGGTCACACACGACACGCACGGCCTCGGCCGGGTGATCGGCATCGAAGAAGGAATCGCCGTGCTCGTCGATTTCGGCTCAGCGCAGATGCGGATCTTGAGCCCGTACGCCAAGATGACCAAGCTGTAGAACCGTCGTGCCCGGTCACGGCACACCAGGGCCCTTCGGGGACCTGTAACGAAAGAGAGACCTGCCATCGAACCGACGTCGTTGTTCTCCGCTCCGGAAGGGCAAACCCGCTGTTCCACCGCGGCATCGCCCCCTCCGGCGACAAACCCCTTCCAGGCCCCGGACTTCGGGGAAGACGAGACGTACCTGATCGAGGATGCGCAAGAGGCCGCCTCGGGCACGCAGGCGGCGTGATCCACGGCCGCTCCACTCCGCGTGTGCGGTGGTTTCGGCAGCCGGCCGCAGGTCGTCTCTGCCCACCGTGTCCGCCGGGTCCGCCGCGTCCGTGAAGGGACCCCGGCGAGCATGCCCAGGACGGCGGGCTGGTCGGCGGAGGTGAGGCCGACAGCGGCCGGGTACGGCGGCGGACATGGTGGCCACGACGAAGATGACCGTGGCCTCGTGGAAGATGACCGTGGCCGCGGTGAGGGCGAGGCGCACGGTGTCCGTGGTGCCTGCCCTCGGACGGCGGATCACGTCACGGGCGTGCCACCCCGCGCGGGCGTGCCACCCGCGCGCCACCACCTCGTCAGTCGCGCTGTCAGTCGCGCAGGTCTCCCAGCCGGCGCAGAGCGCTCAGGCTCGGCAGGAAGCAGTACTCACCCCCTCGGGTGACGACGGACCGGGGCAGCGGGGCAAGGCGTCTCCGCAAGGCCGCCGGGGAATGGTGAAGCCGACCTCCCCGTCAGCGGACCCGACGACGGGGTCCCTGGTGTCGCTCGACCCGAAGAAGACGCCGTCGTTCATCCACTCCGACTGGACGAACTCGAACTGCCGTCCCAGGTGGGCGCCGATGAACGCGAACATCAGACCGCGGTCCGCTCCGTCGTCCTCCAACGACCCCTCGGGCAGCAGCGAACCGTATGCGCCAGCGGCCCGTCATCTTCGCCGCGATCAGTTCCTCGTCCTCGGCCCCGGTGGAGTCGTCCCGCAGGTAGCGCCTGAACTCGGCCCACGTTCTGGTGGAGTTTGCGGAAGACCGCGTAACTGCCCTGCGCCCCGGCACGGTCGGCTGCGGTGTCTGGACGCCTCCGACCTCGTCACGGCAGCCGAGGACGAACTCACCGCCCTTCAGGGCACCTCCAGCTGGTTGGACCTGCGCTCTGGCGCGAGCGGCCATCCAGTGGCCGGGACGCATCCATCTTCCCGTCCCCTCAGCGAACGCGCCTGCCGAGCAGGAGGAGAGCGGCGTGCCCTGGTCGCGTTCGTGCCCAAAGGGGCGGCGGATGCCGTTCGGGGCCCGTGATGCCAACGGCCGCCGGTTTCTTTACGTTTCCCTGATGCGTCGGCCGGATCCGCCGGGTCTCCTCCCGGTGTCCTCCCCGGTGTCCGGTTCGCGTCGGAGAGGGGAGTGCCATGGAAGGCACTGTCGTGGCAGTGGTGATCGTCGGCCTTCTGTTGCTCGTGCTGAGGAGCGGGATGCGGGTCGTCAATCAGGTGGAGCGCGGGGTGGTGTTCCGGTTGGGCAGGGCGCTGCCCAGACACCGACAGCCGGGCATCACCTTCCTCATCCCGTTCGCCGACCGGATGCGCAAGGTGAACGTGCAGGTCGTGACCATGCCGGTGCCCACCCAGGAGGGCATCACCCGGGACAACGTGTCGGTGAAGGTCGACGCCGTCGTCTACTTCCGGGTCACCGATCCGGTGCGCGCGGCCATCGAGGTGCAGGACTACGTCTTCGCCGTCGGGCAGGTCGCCCAGTCCTCCCTGCGCTCCATCATCGGCAAGAGCGATCTGGACGATCTGCTGAGTGACCGGGAGCGGCTGCACGAGGGGCTGGCGCTGATGATCGACAGCCCGGCCGCGGGATGGGGCATCCACATCGACCGGGTGGAGATCAAGGACGTACAGCTGCCCGAGTCGCTGAAGCGGTCCATGTCGCGGCAGGCCGAGGCGGAGCGTGAGCGGCGGGCCCGGGTGATCACCGCCGACGGTGAGTTCCAGGCCGCCCAGCAGCTCGCCAACGCCTCGCGGATCATGTCGGACACGCCGGAGGCCATGCAGCTGCGCCTGCTCCAGACCGTCGTCGAGGTGGCCGCCGAGAAGAACTCCACCCTGGTGATGCCGTTCCCCGTCGAACTGCTGCGGTACTTCGACCGGGCGGTGCAGAAGATCGACGGCGAGATCAGGACGGGGAGCGTTCCGGCGCAGGCTCGAGCAGATCAGCAGGCTCAGCAAGATCAGCAGCCACAGCGCGCTCAGCAGAGTGAGCAGCCTCAGCGGAGTGAGCAGGCTCAGCAGGGCGAGCAGGGTCAGCGGAGTGACCAGGCTCAGCAAAGTGAGCAGGCTCTACCGGATCAGCCCGCTCAGCAGAAGGTCGCGTCGGCGGCCGACGGGCAGCCGTAGCCAGCGCCAGCGTGACGCACACCGAGCCCGCCGCCATCGCGGTCATCGCCGCGGCGGGCGAGGTGAACTGGGCCACCGCACCGGCCACCGCCGCGCTCACGCCCTGCAGGCTCATCATGCCGCACGCATGCAACCCCAGGGCGTGTCCGGCGAGTTCGTCGGGGGTCAGTTCCATCAGGCGTTCCTGCTGGACGAGGCTCGCCCCGAAGCCGACGGAGGCGACCGTCACACAGGCCGCGGCGACGGTCACCGGCGGGTGGGCGCAGAACGCCAGGAACGGCGTCGCCAGCAGGAGCAGCAGCGGGGTGGCCAGACGCGCGCGTACGGCGGCGGGAAGCAGCCGGCCGACCGTCACGTCCCCGGCGAACATGCCGAGCGCCCCGCAGGCGAACAGGGTGCCGGCCGCGTGGGGGGCGTACGACACGTAGAGGGACTCGCAGCCCACGACCATGCCGTTGGGCAGCCACAGGCCCAGGTAGGTGAGACGGCGCGGCCGGGACGACCACAGCAGGGCGTTGGTGCGCCAGGTCACCGACGGGGAGGTGCGGCCCGCGGCCCGGGGCGGGCGCGTGGTCAGCCCCAGGCGCAGGACCAGCGCGGCGGTCAGGTACAGGGCCGCCGCGAGGAGCAGGCAGGTGTGCGGGGAGAGGGCGGTCAGCAGGGCGCCGCCGGTGGCGAACCCGGTGATCTGCATCAGGCCGCCCATCATGTTGAACAGTGAGCGCCCCGTCAGATAGCCCTCCTTGGCGAGGATCTCGTTCAGCAGCCCCCAGCGGACCCCGCCGCCGAGGGAGGCGACCAGGCCCAGGGTGAGGACGACGGCGAAGACCGCGCCGACCGGCAGCCCGGGCAACGCCTGCAGGGCCGTACCGGCCGCGAAGGCCAGCGCGATCGCCGGCAGGGCCGTACGCGGGGGCAGCCGGTCGGCGCCGGAGAGCAGGAAGGTCGCGCCCAGCACCTGGGCGAGCGACGGTCCGAACATGCTCACCGCCGACAGCAGCGGGGAGCCGGTCGCCCGGAACACGAGCGTGCCGAGGGCGAGTCCGCCGACGGTCTGCGCGGCGGTCTGTGCGGCCGAGCCAAGGAAGAGGGGGGTGAACTCGGGGGTGCGGAGGAGGGTTCGGTAGTCGGCCATGTCCGAGAGTCTGGGCGGCCCGGCGCGGGGTCGTTATTGTTTCGCGGTAGCGCGAAAGGTCGTCATGCCCTGGGGAGGGTTCCGGTGGGATGGTGGCAGCTCAACGCGGACACACTCGCCCGCAGCCGGTTCGTCGTCTCCCCGCTCGCCGAGACCTTCGCCTGTCTGAAGCTGTTGCACGCGGGCGAAGGCGCCCATCCCGGGGAACAGGAGTGGCTGCGGGCCCATCTGCCTGCCTACCGGGCATGGCTGGCGGCCGAGCCGGTGACGGCACAGCTGGTACGGGCCGGGCTCGGCCGGGAGTGGATCGCCGACTTCCTGACCCCGGCTCCCCGCGACGGCGAGGCGTTCGCTGACGAGGTCGCCCGGGTCCGCTCGGTGGCGCCCGAGGCGGCCCGCGCACATCTGCGCACCTCCCTCGCCGGTCCGCTCCCCGCCGGGCTGGACCGGGACGACCTGCCCGAGCGGGCGGCCGTGCTGCTGGAGCGGGTGTGGGAGGAGACCGTACGGCCCTACTGGGGGCGGCGCCGGCGGGTGCTGGAGGCGGACGTCATGGCGCGGACCGCGCAGGTGAGCCGGGGCGGCTGGGTGAGCGCGCTGGACTCGCTGCGGCCGGGGCGCACGCGATGGCTCGGCGAGAGCCGGCTCCAGATCAACCCGCGCGAGCTTCCGCCCCGCGAGATCTCCGGGGCCGAGCTGCTCTTCGTGCCGGTGACCCCGCAGCGGCACGGCTGGGTGGCCTGGGAGGAGGGCGAGCGGTACGCGGTGGTCTATCCGTGCGCCGGCGTCCTCGCCGACGTCGCCGGCCGGGCCGTCCCGGCGAGCCTCGGCGCATTGCTCGGGGCCGCCCGGGCCGGGGTGCTGGTCCTGCTCGGCTCGCCCATGAGCACCAGCCACCTGACCGCCGTGACCGGCCAGGGACTCGGCTCGGTGGGGCGTCATCTGAAGGTGCTGCGGGACGCGGGGCTGGTGGAGCGGCGACGGGCCGGGCGTTCCGTGCTGTACGCGCGGACGGCGGCCGGCGACGTCCTGGTCGAGGCCGGGCAGCGGGGCCGGCAGCGGGCGGGACTAGCATCCGGGCATGACGACTACTGAACACAACGGTTCTCCGCTGGACATCGAGATCGGGGCCCTCCAGGGCGGTCCCGCGAATCTGCCGCAGTTCGCGGGCAAGGCCGTGCTCATCGTGAACGTGGCCTCCAAGTGCGGCCTGACCCCGCAGTACTCCGGGCTGGAGAAGCTCCAGGAGCGTTACGCCGAGCAGGGCTTCACCGTGCTGGGCGTGCCCTGCAACCAGTTCCTCGGGCAGGAGCCCGGCTCCGCCGAGGAGATCGCCGAGTTCTGCTCGGCGACCTATGGCGTGAGTTTCCCGCTGACCGAGAAGGTGGAGGTGAACGGCGAGGACCGGCACCCGCTGTACGAGCGGCTCGTCGGCTTCGCCGACGCCGAGGGGCACACCGGGGACATCCGCTGGAACTTCGAGAAGTTCCTGATCGGCCGGGACGGCCGGGTCGTGGCCCGGTTCTCGCCGCAGACCGAGCCGGAGTCGGCCGAGGTCGTGGCCGCGATCGAGGGCCAGCTCGGCTGAGCGAGCCACGGAAAGCGGAGAGCCCTCTCGGCAAGGACGGCGACCGGTCGAGAGGGCTCTTCTGGTGATGCTTGTGCGCTTGTCTCTGCCAGGGTCAGAGGGAACCCCTCACGCCTTGACCGAGGTCACGAAGGCGTTCCACGCGCCGGCGGGGAAGGCCAGGATCGGGCCCTCGGGGGTCTTGGAGTCGCGGACGGCGAGCTCGGCGGCGGTGGGCGACTTGACCTCGACGCAGGCCCCGTTGCCCGCGGAATAGGAGGACTTCATCCACGTCTCCGAAGCGCCCTGAATCAGTGCCATGTCCACTCCTGTTGCGAGTTGCGGTAGTGCGGTTCACGCCAACCATGTCGTCTGATTGGCGTGATCGACGCTACCGGGCAACTGCCGCCGGTGGAGTAGCCGTTCACTCGACCGGATGGCATATTCCAGGTGAGCCTTCCACTGGAGCGGACCGGCAGTGTACGATCCGGCGCCTTCTGTGACCGCGACTCAGTCGGCGTACGCTTTGGCCACATCCGCGATGAATTGCCGGGATGCCTCCACATTGAGGGACTGTGCCCGCAGATGTTCGTACATCACGGCGTACTTCTGCACGTCCTGCGCCTTCTCCAGGTACAGGTCGCTGGTGACGCCCTCCAGGTACACCACGCTGGAGTCGGCCGCGTCGGCGAACTCCAGGATCGCGTACTGACCGTTGAGCCCCGGGTGCGCGCCCACCTCGAAGGGCAGCACCTGCACGGTGACGTGCGGCATCTGGGACATCTCGATCAGGTGCTCCAGCTGTTCCCGCATCACCAGTTTGCTGCCCACGACCCGGCGCAGCGCGGCCTCGTCCAGCACCACCCACAGCCGGAGCGGGTTGTGCTCGGCGGTGATACGTTCCTGTCGGCGCATCCGCACCTGCACACGCTTCTCGATCTCGGCCGTCGACGTCTCCGGCAGCGCACCCTGCACCAGCGCCTCGGCGTAGGCGCGGGTCTGCAACAGACCGGTCACCAGCTGGGGTTCGTACACCCGCAGCGACTCGGCGTCGGTCTCCAGGCCGATGTACACGCTGTACGGGATGTCCCCGAAGTACGGGATGTCCCCGAAGGTGTGCCACCACCCCTGCTGCCGCGAGTCCCGGGCCATCTCCATCAGCGAGTCCACGATCCGCTGGTCCTCGACCTCGTACACCCCGCACAGGTCGCGCACGTCGCGCTGACTGATGCTCCTCCGGCCGTTCTCCAGCCTGCTGATCTTCGACTGCGACACGAGCAGCCGCTCCGCCACCTCTTCGGCCGTCATGCCCTTGAGCTCGCGGAGTCTGCGCAACTCCTGGCCCAGCCGGCGCCGCCTGACGGTGGGATTGACATTGGACGCCACGGGACGTGCACCTCCGGCTGCCTGCCTGTTACTTAACACTTTGCGTATCTGCTGTTGAGCAGACTGCCACCAAGGTGCTTTCTACCGCTGGGAAACGACGGATATGCGGCGCTCGCCGAACTCCTGGACCTCGCACGCAGTCGAGCGGGGCGGTGAGACCACAAGCGTCTCACCGCCCCGCTCGGACCAGCGGCTCCCGAACCCGGTCGTGGGGACCGGGGTTTACGGCTCAGTGGGCCACGGCGCGTGCCATCGAGCCGTGATGCGGCTGCATCGGAACCCCCCGTGCGGGTTCCGCGGTGCGGACAGCGGGCGCGGCCTGGCGGCCGGCCGGGGCCGGGCCGCGGCGCGGCTGGGCGCCCGCACCGTTCTGCACGTCCATGACGGCGTGGGCGACGAGCCCGCCCATGGGGTCGTGCCGGATCAGATCCCGCAGCCGGGACCGGGACGAGCGTCCCTCGTTCCCCGGATACAGGTGCTTGCCGAGCCCGACGGCGTGCGCCAGGGCGGCGAGCGCCGCGGTCCGCGGGTCCGGCGGTACGCCGGTGCGGATCGCGGAATCCAGCCGGTTACGGATCTCCCGGCTGATGGCGGTGTCCGTCGCCTGATACCGCGTCGTCGGCAGCACCCCGCACATCTGGCCGGCTACGGCGGCGACCATGCCGCACCGCTCCAGATGCGAGAGATACGTCTGCCTGAGCCCCAGCCGGGGCCCGCCGATCCAATGGACGGCACGCACCGGAGCGCCACGCCTTCGCAGCAACTCCAACGCGCAGTCCAGAGTCGGATCTCCTGTCGGCCGTGGCACCACCACGGCGATACGATCCCCGTCTGGGGCTATCCGTCCGGCCAGCGCCAGCTCCACTAGCTGTGCACCGGCCAGACCGAGGTCGAGCGACTGCGGCTGTGCAGTGGTACCCGTGGCCGGGTCCAATGCCAGCAGCAGAAGCTCCTCCGGAAGTGTTCTGCGGCTCCTGCCCATCCATGCCTCCCCGCGTGGATGAATGACAGGGTGACCCCTCTCACATTGGTCTGTCGAGGGCGCGTGACCGGTTCGTGAGGGAACCGGTAGGTATGTCGTTCTCGTCTACCGCAGGGGCCAAGTCCTCACACAGGACACTGGTACATGGTTCGGACAGGGCGCGCGCGAGCGTGCGGCGCATGGAGGAGGCATCGGTGGCGGGCGAGTCCCCCGACAGGTCGAAGCAGCGCGAGTCGTCGGCGGAACCGACGTCGGGGAGCGCGGGTTCGGTTCCCGAGGCGCGCGATCCGCGTCTCGCGGTGTCCCGCGAAAAGGATTCCTCGGGCGGGGTCACGGACACGGCGACGAAAGTCCTGACGGTACGACCCGAAACCCCGGCCGAGCCGAGGAAGTCGGCCGAGCCCAGGAAGTCGGCCGAGCCGAAGGAACCGGCCGAGCCGAGGAAGTCGGCGGAGCCGAAGGAACCGGCCGAGCCCAGGAAGTCGGCGGAGCCGGAGAAGTCGGCCGACACCGAGGACTCCCCCACGCCCGGCGAGGACACCGCCCTGCGCGCGGCGGTATCGGCATGGGTCCGCGAGCCGGGAACCAACGCGACTGCAAAATCCGAGAAGGCCGAGGACAAGACGGAGGGGACCACGGGCACGAAGGCCGGCGCGGGCACGAAGGCCAAGACCACCACCTCCAAGACCGAAGCCGACGCGAGCGCCGAGGCCGACGCGGCGACGAAGAACAACGCGGGCGCCAACGGCAAGGCCGAAGCGGACGTGAAGACCGACGCTGACGCAAAGGCCGGCGCGGACGCCAAGGGCGACGCGGACGGCGCGAGCAAGACCGGTCCGGACGCCGAGGCCGACGCGGGCCCGAAGAGCAAGGCCGACGCGAGCGCGAAGAGCAAGGCCGACGCGAGCGCGAAGAGCAAGGCCGACGCGGGTGGCAAGAGCGACGCGGCGGCCAAGGCCGAGGCAGG
Organism: Streptomyces sp. NPDC053076; assembly: GCF_044546845.1. Lineage (NCBI taxonomy): Bacteria > Bacillati > Actinomycetota > Actinomycetes > Kitasatosporales > Streptomycetaceae > Streptomyces > Streptomyces sp. NPDC053076. Next base: position 19,064 of record NZ_JBITZL010000009.1, read on the forward strand.
CGCCAAGGGCGACTCGGACGTCAAGGGCAAGGCGGACGCGGACTCTGAGGTCGCGGCAGGCGTGAAGGCCGAGGCAGGGGCCGAGGCCGAGACGGGCGCCGAGCGCGACGCGGGAGCCAAGGCCGACGCGGGAGCCAAGCGCGGCTCGGGTGCCAAGGCCGACTCGGGTGCTGAGGCCGACGCGGGCGCCAAGGCCGACTCGGGCGCCAAGGCCGACTCGGGCGCCAAGCGCGACGCGGGCGCCAAGGCCGACTCGGGCGCCAAGGGCGGCTCGGGGGCTGAGGCTGGTGTAGGCGGTGACGGGCCCGTGGCCGCCGATGGCGCGGACGCCCCACAGGGGCCACCCGCAGGTGACGACGAGAGCCGCACGGGTGGTGCGGGTGGGAAGTCCGGCGCCGCCGAAGGCGAAGCCGAGGCGAAGGCCAGGCCGCAGGCCGAGCCGCAGGCGGGCCCCGTCGATCAGCCGACCACCGTCTTCAAGGCCGTGGCGCCCAAGAAGCCCGGCGTCGACCAGCCGACCACCATGCTCAAGCTCGGCGGCAAGCCCAAGTCCCCCGAGCCCGAGTCCGACTCCGAGCGCACCAGCAAGTTCGTCGCGCTGAAGGACGACATGCGCCCGGCCGGCAAGGCCACCGCCCCGGCCAAGGCTCCGGCCACCGCCCCGGCCAAGACCCCGGCTCCGGCCAAGGCCCCCGCTCCGGCCAAAACCCCGGCCACGGGCAAGACGCCGGCCCCGGACGCCACCACCCCCGTCCCCCAGGTCGGCCCGGAACGCACCACCCAGCAGCCGCTCCCGCCCAAGCCCCCGCTGGACCTGCTGGCGGAGCTGACGAACACGCCCCCGCCCCCGGAGACCCCGGTCCGCACGATCGTGCGCCGGGTCAAGATCTGGACCCCCCTGGTCCTGCTCCTGGCGGTCATCCTCGCGGTCGTGCAGACGTTCCGCCCGCTGCCGTCCCCCACCCTCGCGCTCACCGCGGAGGACAGCTACACCTTCGACGGCAGGACGAACCTGCCCTGGCCCGGCGAGGGTCAGGGCTGGATCGACGGTGACGGCATCGGCACGATGGGCAGCTTCGGCAAGCAGACGCCCGTGGCCATCGGCTCGGTCGCCAAGACCATGACGGCGTACATCATTCTCAAGGACCACCCGCTCAAGCCGGGGCAGGAGGGTCCGAAGATCGAGGTCGACCCGACGGCGGAGAAGGAGGGCGGCTACAACAAGGACGGCGAGTCCACGCTCAACACCGTCAAGGCCGGCAACCACCTCACCGAGAAGCAGGCGCTGTCGGCCGTGATCATCCCCTCCGCAAACAACATCGCGCGGCTCCTCGCGCGCTGGGACGCGGGCTCGGAGGCCGCGTTCGTCAAGAAGATGAACGCCACCGCCAAGCAGCTCGGGATGACCCACACCACGTACACCGATCCCTCGGGCCTGAAGGAGACCACCGTCTCCACCGCCGGGGACCAGGTGAAGCTCGGCCGCGCGTTCGTCAAGGTCCCGGCCCTGGTCGCCATAAGCAGCGCGGCCAGCTGGACCGACCCGTCCGGCAAGTTCTGGCCCAACTACAACGAGCTGCCGTTCCACATCGGCGCGATCGGCATCAAGACCGGCAGCACCACCAAGGCCGGCGGCAACCTGCTCTTCGCCTCCCGCAAGCAGGTCGGCGGGCAGACGGTCACGATCGTCGGCGCGATCCTCGGCCAGCACAAGCCGGACATCCTCAAGACGGCCAACGAGGTCAGCCAGACCGCGCTGCTCGCCGCCCAGTCCGCGCTGACCTCGGCGAAGATCCTGAAGAAGGGTGAGGTGGTCGGCTACGTCGACGACCAGCTCGGCGGTCACACCCCGGTCGTGATCACCAAGGACGTCACGGCGGTCGGCTGGGCGGGCCTGAAGGTGAAGCTGTCCTTCGTCTCCGGCACCGTGCCGCACAGCGCGAAGGCCGGCACCAAGGTCGGGTCACTCACCGTGGGTGACGGTACGGCGCGCTCGGTGAAGGTCCCGGTGGCCTTGCAGAAGGATCTCGCCGAGCCCGGTTTCGGCGCCAAGCTCACGCGTCTGGGCTGACCACGGGGCCCCGAGCCCGCCCGCGCACCCCGTCCACGGAGCCCCACCCGGGGGCCCCGTGGCGGGGTGCGTGCTAGCGTCACGAATCGGGGCAGGTCGCCGGTCTCGGGACGAGGCCGCGAACTGGACGGGAAGCGGCCGGGAACACTGCGGGAAGCGGCCGAGAACAGAAGACGGGACACGGGGAGTGCCTTCAGGTGGCCACTGCGGAGCCGACACGCGCCGACGACGCCGATCCGGGGCCGGGATCCGGCCCGCGAATACGTCTGTCCATGACCGACGTCGCGCCGAAGACGGCTGCCGGCGTACCGGTCGCCGTCACGACCGGTACGGCATCCGGTACGCACGGTGACGGCGGCGGGATGGGCCGCCCCGGGCGGCGCACCCGCCTGCTGACCGCCCTCGAACCGCTCCGGCAGCGGTTGCTGCGCCATCCCGCGCTGTCCATGACCGCGCTCTCGGGCGTGCTGCACATCATCTGGTTCTTCACGTTCGCCAACAGCGGTGGCGATCTGGCCGCGCAGGACGCCTGGGCGGAGTTCGTCGGGCGGCACCCGGACTCGGCGTACAACCTCGCCTGGTACGGGGGCATGCACCCGGTGTCGTACAGCGTGGTGTCGCCGTACCTGATGTCGGTCCTCGGTGTCCGGACGACGATGATGATCGCCGGGACGCTCTCGGCGGGCCTGCTGACGATGATCCTCATCCGCAGCCGGGCGGTGAAGAACCCGCTGTGGGTCGCGCTCGCCGGGATCTTCGCGCTGATATGCAACGCGATCTCCGGCCGGGTGACCTTCGGGCTCGGCATGATGTTCGCGCTCGGCGCGGTCGCGGCGGTGTTCTGCTGGCCGTACCGGTGGCGGTACAAACGCTGGGCGAAGGCCCTGGTCGCCGCCCCGCTGGCCGCGCTCGCGACGATGGCCTCCCCGGTCGCCGGGCTGTTCGTGGGCCTGGTCGCGGCCGCGCTGTTCCTGCAGAAGCGGCGGCCGGGCGCGTGGGCCCTGGGGCTCGCGCCGTCGGCGGTGGTCGCCGTGTCGGCCTGGCTGTTCCCCTTCTCCGGCACCCAGCCGATGGGGATCGGTTCGGTGGTCCTGCCGCTGCTGTACGGCCTGCTGTGCCTGTTCCTGGTGCCGAAGGAGTGGGTGACCGTCCGGCTGACGGCCGCCGTGTACAGCGTGGGTGTCGTCCTGGTGTGGCTGATCAGCTCGCAGATCGGGTCCAACATCTCCCGGCTGCCGATGCTCTTCGCGGGCGCGACCCTGATCGCCGCGCTGCCCTACACCGTGCCGAAGTCCCGCCAGTGGTACGTGACCGTGCTGGCCTTCCTCGGCTTCGTCGGCTGGATCGGCTTCAAGTCGGTGGACGACATCATCCACACCACGCCGGCCGCCTCCTGGGCGCGGGAACTCGCCCCGCTCGTCGACAAGCTCCAGAAGGCCGGAGCCGAGAAGGGCCGCGTCGAGGTGGTCCCGGCCCGCTCCCACCGCGAGGCGTCCGCGCTCGCGCCGTACGTCAACCTGGCCCGGGGCTGGAACCGGCAGGCCGACATGGAGCGCAACCCGCTCTTCTACGACGACACGCTCAACTCGGCGACCTACCACGAGTGGCTCCAGCGGTGGGCGGTGCACTACGTGGTGCTGCCCAAGGACAACGTGGACGGGGACGGCGGCGAGCGCGAGCTGCTGCAGCGCGGGATGCCGTATCTGAAGCAGGTCTGGGGCGACGCCAACTGGCAGCTGTTCCAGGTGACCGATCCGGCACCGCTCGCCGAGCCGAACGCGGTGGTGGACCGGGCGGAACAGGGCGAGATGACCTTGCAGGTGCGCAAGGCCGGGCGGATCCTGATCCGGATCCCGTACTCGCCGTGGCTGAGCGTCGTCGACGAGCACGGCAAGAGCGTGAAGCCGCCGCAGGCGTCCCCCGGCCCGCCGAAGACGTACCAGAACGTCAACGGGTGTCTGATGCAGACGCCGGAGGACGGGAACGGGGACAAGTGGACACTGCTGCTCGCTCCGCGGGCCGGGACGTATCACCTGGCCGCGCCGTACCAGCTGCCGCGCGGCACACCGTGCCCGGACGAGCTGAAGTGAGTTCGCCCGGCCGCCCGTCCCCCTGGCCGCAGGGGAGGCGGGCGTGCCGGGTCCCGAGCGGCCGGCGCTACCCGGTGCCGCGCAGCTCGGCCACGTAGGTGTCCGTGCCCGGGATCGTCGGGATGAACGGCGCCACCAGTTCCACCCTGCCCAGCCCCGAACCGGCGACGTCCGCGTCCAGACCCGTGAAGTGGTCCGCCCAGCACTCCCGCGGGTCCCGCTCCAGGAACCACAGCAGCGTGAGGCGGGTGTCCACGCCCTCGACCTGCTTGACGTAGGTCATGCGGTCGCCCGGCAGCGGTGTCGGCCGGAACACCGTGACCAGGGCGGACGGGGAGCCGGCGAGGCGGTGCGGCAGGTGCCGGGCGCGCAGCCACTCCAGCAGTTCCGCCCGCTGCTCCGGGGACTCGGCGTCGATCACCTCCAGCACCAGGCCCCGGTACGGGTGGTCGAGGGCATGGAAGTCGCGCGGTCCGGCCGCACCGTCCCGGTACACGGTCGTCTCGTGGTCCTGGAAGGCCGTGAAGACGTGGGTGCGGTCGTGGTGGACGCGGGCGTCCCGGTTGAGCCGCCGGTTGATGGCGACCGTCCATTTCATGTGGTCGGCGTAGCGGCCGGCGGTGATCCAGTAGGTGGAGAGGTAGCAGCCCGCGGTGACCGGCTGGGCGACAGCCGACTTCTCCGGGTGGCGCAGGAGTTGCAGCTCGCGGGTCGCGACCCAGCGGCGGCCCGCGTACATCCAGGGCATGGCCATCGCGCCGGCGTAGTAGTGGTCGTCCTCGTACCAGCGGTTGTAGGCGTACTCGTGGCCGGGGTGCGGTTCGACCATGGTGATCAGGGCGTGGCCGGGTCGGACACCGTACGGTCCGGCGGCGGCCAGCTCGGCGTACAGCTCGCTGCGGGTGTCCTCGCTCATGCGGTTCCCCTTCCGTCCTCCCGCGGACGCCCATACTCTGACGCTCCGTCAGATAGAACGCCATACCCCGGGAGGCCCCGATGCCCCTGCTCACCGGCAAGACCGTCATCGTCTCGGGCGTCGGGGCCGGGCTCGGCCACCAGGTGGCCGCGGCCGTCGTACGGGACGGCGGGAACGCGGTGCTGGGGGCGCGCACCGAGGCCAACCTCGCCAAGAGCGCGGCCGGGATCGATCCGGGCGGCACACGCACGGCCTACCGGGCGACCGACATCACCGACGAGGGGCAGTGCGAGGCGCTGGCGGCGCTGGCGCGGGAGCGGTTCGGCGCGATCGACGCCGTGGTGCAGGTGGCCGCCCGGGACTCGCACTTCGGCGGGCTGGAGGACGCCGACTTCACGACCTGGCAGTCGGTCGTGGACGTGAACCTGCTGGGGACGCTGCGGATGACCCGGGCGTGTCTGCCGGCGCTGAAGGCGGCCGGGGGCGGGTCGGTGGTGTTCATCGGGACGCAGTCGGCCGTGGCCGCGCCCTCGCAGGTGAGGCAGGCGGCGTACGCCGCGTCCAAGGGGGCGCTGACCAGCGCGATGTACTCCCTGGCGCGGGAGCTCGGGCCGTACCGGATCCGGGTCAACACCGTGCTGCCGGGCTGGATGTGGGGGCCGCCGGTGCAGGCGTACGTCCGGTTCAGCGCGCAGACGGAGGGGGTGCCGGAGGACGAGGTGCTGGCCCGCCTGAGCGAGCGGATGGCGCTGCCGGAGCTGGCCACCGACGCGGACGTGGCGGACGCGGCGGTGTTCCTCGCCTCGGACCGGGCGCGGGCGATCACCGGGCAGTCGCTGCTCGTGAACGCCGGGGAGCTGATGCGCTGAGCCCTACCGGTTGTTCATGTAGGTGAACTCAGATCACCACGGTGAACGATTTTACCGTGGCTTGACCTTACGCCTGCTTGTCGTGTTCACATGGCCGCACCCACGATCGAGCACATGAACAGTCTCGACTGGGCCGTGCTGATCGGCTACTTCGGAGTGATGGTCGCGATCGGCGTCTGGTCGCACAAGCGCGTGGACAACGTCTCCGACTTCTTCACGGCCGGGGGCAAGATGCCCTGGTGGCTCTCCGGCATCTCGCACCACATGTCGGGCTACAGCGCGGTGATGTTCACCGGGTACGCGGGCATCGCCTACACCTACGGCGTCACCTCCTTCATCACCTGGTCCTTCCCCATCGCGCTCGGCATCGCCATCGGGTCGAAGCTGTTCGCGCCACGCATCAACCGGCTGCGCTCCCGGCTCCACGTGGCCTCCCCGCTGGAGTACCTGAAGAACCGCTACAACCTGCCGACCCAGCAGGCGCTCGCCTGGTCCGGCATGCTGCTGAAGATCGTGGACGTGGGTGCCAAGTGGGCCGCGATCTCCACCCTGTTGTCGGTGTTCACCGGGGTCTCGCTGAACCAGGGCATCCTCATCACCGGCGCGATCACCGCCGTCTACTGCACGATCGGCGGCCTGTGGGCGGACGCACTGACCGAACTCGGGCAGTTCGTCATCCAGTTGCTGGCCGGCGTCTCCATGTTCGTCGCGGTCGTGGTGAAGCTGAGCGACAAGCACATCGGCTTCCTGGGCGCCTGGGACGAGCCCGCGCTGCACGGCCACGGCAAGCCGCTGGTCGGCCCGTACGGCACGGTGTTCCTGCTGGCGTTCCTCTTCATCAAGCTGTTCGAGTACAACGGCGGCATGCTCAACCAGGCCCAGCGTTACATGGCCACGGGCAGCGCCCACCAGGCCGAGCGCTCGGCCCGGCTGTCGGCGATCCTGTGGCTGGTCTGGCCGGTCGTCCTGTTCTTCCCGATGTGGATGTCCCCGCTGCTGGTCCACGCGCAGAAGCCGGACGGCTCCGACTCCTACGCCCTGATGACCGAACAGCTGCTGCCGCACGGGCTGCTGGGCCTGGTCATCGTCGGCTTCTTCTCCCACACCATGGCCATGTGCTCCTCCGACGCGAACGCCATCGCGGCGGTGTTCACCCGGGATGTGGCGCCGGTGCTGTCGGCCAGGGCACGGGCCTGGGGCGAGCGTTCGGGTCTCATCGCGGCCCGGGTCACCACGGTCGTCTTCCTCGGCCTGTCGATGGCGGTCGCGACCCAGGTCAACTCCCCCGCCTTCAAGGACATCATCACGGTCGTCATCAAGTGGGTGGCCGGCCTGATGGGCCCGATCGCGATCCCGATGATGCTCGGCCTGCTCCGCCCGTTCCGCCGCTCCGGCCCGACGGCGGCGCTCACCAGCTGGGCGGCGGGCCTGCTGGCCTTCTGGCTGGTCAACTACCCCATCAACTGGAACGTCGACGGTGGCGTCCCGCTCCAGTACCAGGTGTCGATCCCGCTCGTGGTCTCCCTGGTCCTGTACATCCTGATCGGCTACCTGAGGCCGGAGGACACGCCGGAACGCCTGGCCGTCATCGAGAAGGTCAACACGGACGGGGACGAGGGCGCTGCGCTGACTGTGCCGGTGCCCGCGGGGGCCGGGGACGATGTCGTCGGCGCCCCGGTGCGGGAGTGAGCGTGCGGGCAGGCGCGGTTGCGTGTACGGCCGTCGTCCGCCCGCGGGCCCGCGGTCGCCGGTCGCGCGGTTCCCCGCGCCACCAGGGAACCGCAGCGGCACGGAGGCAGGGCGCAGCGGCACGCCGTCGGCGCGGGCAAGCCCCCCTCACGCCCGCGGATACCGCGCCAGCCAGCCCGGCGACGACCCGGCGGGACCGTGCAGCGCCGGCCCCTGGGTCATCTCCATCGCGAAATCGTCGGCGAGTTCCAGCGCCGTGGGACGGCCCTCCAGTTCGACCAGCCAGGCCGGCGGGAGGGCCGTCTCGCCGTGCAGGGCGCCCAGCAGACCGCCGGTGAGGGCGCCCGCGGCGGCGGAGGGGCCGCTCTGGTTCACCGCCAGGCACAGTCCGTGCCGAACGTCCTCACCCACCAGCGCGCAGTACACGGACGCGGCCAGCAGCCCGTCCGCCGTGCCGTCGCCGGCCAGCTCCTCCACCCGGGCCGGAGTGGGCATCCCCTGCCGCACGGCACCGAGGGCGTGCTGGAGGGCGTCGGAGACCGGCTGGTGGCCGGGGCGGGCGGCGAGCAGGGCGAGCGCCCGCTGCACGGCGCCGTCCAGGCTGTCGCCCCGGGCCAGGGCGTGCACGATCACGGCGTACGCGCCCGCCGACAGGTAGGCGATGGGGTGGCCGTGGGTCTGGGCCGCGCACTCCACCGCGAGCTGGACCACGAGCTGCGGCTCCCAGCCGACCAGCAGGCCGAAGGGCGCCGAGCGGGCGACCGCCTCCGGGCCCAGCTCCCCCGGGTTCTTCGGCGTCTCCAACGTGCCCATGGTCTCGTCGCCGAACCCGATGAGCAGCGCCCGGGACGGGTCCCGGCGGGCGTACAGCCACTCCTCACGGGCCAGCCACCCGTCGTCCTTGCGGCGCTCGTCGGGTCCCCAGTCCCGCTGGGTGGCCGCCCAGCGCAGATATGCCCGGTGCAGATCGGTCGGCGGATGCCAGGCGCCGGTGTCACGGCGCACCTGGGCGCGTATCAGCCCGTCCACGGTGAACAGGGTCAGCTGGGTGTGGTGGGTGACCGTGCCGCGCCGGCCGTGGCCGAAGGCCAGGTCCAGCAGTCCCTCGCCGCCGTACGCGGCCCGGATCTCCTCCAGGGACAGGGCGTCGGCGGGCCCGCCCAGCGCGTCACCCACGGCGGCCCCGAGCAGGGTGCCGCGCACCCGGCTACGGAAGTCCTGCTGCTCGGCACGGCCCCACAGGGCACCGGACGTCGCACCCACCAGACCTCCCTACGGCACCGCCCGCCAGTACGACGCTCAGCACTGTAATCGAACGGGAACGGCCCGTTCAGTGGGGCAAACCGGCCCCCTCGGGTCATTCCCGCCCAGCGCCTTCCTGAGCGGCGACGAGCGCTTCGACCCCGTCCAGGATCCGGTCGAGCCCGAACTCGAGCGGATCGGTGCCGTGCGGCTCGAAGGCACCCTCGGCGACAGCCTTGGCGAGGGCGGGGAAGCGGTCGGCGTGCCGGGCGAGCAGTTCACCGGCGAGCCGGTCCCACTCCGCCTCCCGCTCCTCCTCGTGGTCGCTGCACTGCTGGGCGAGGTTGCGGACGAGTCCGATCAGGAGCAGGAAGACCTGGTGGCGCTGGGCACCGCCGAGACCGGTGGGTTCCAGTGCGGCGAGGGCCGCGTCCAGCCAGCGCAGCTGACACGGACCCATGATCTGCCGGCGCATGGCGGTGGCGCCGAGCAGCCACGGGTGGGCGGCGTAGACACGCGCGCACTGCCGCGTCCACTCCCGCACGGCCGCGCGCCAGTCCCCGTCCGGCACCGCGGACAGATCCGGGCCCTCGGCCAGCACGGACTCCACCATCAGCTCGACGAGTTCGGTCTTGCCGGGGACGTACCGGTACAGCGCCATGGCCGAGACCCCGAACCCGCCGGCGACCTTGTTCATGGACACGGCGTCCAGCCCCTCCGTGTCGGCCAGTTCGGCGGCGGCCGCGGCGATGCGCCGCGGGGTCAGCTTCGGCTTGGGGCCGCGGGTGGGCTGCTCCTGCTCGCCCCACAGCAGCGCGAGGCTCGCCCGCGGATCACGGCTCTTGTCCTGTTCCCTGCCACGCCCTGCCATGCGGCGCCCCTCCACTCCACTCCGCCTCGGCGAAGCCCGTTGACTCCGCCCACCAACTGTATATACCGTAAGCACAACTGCTGACGATATAAACAGTTTAGGGGGAACACCGTGCTGCTCACCTATCGGGCACTCAAGCGCCGCACCCACGCGAAGAACCTGCGCATCACCACCCCGAACGGCATCGACGAGTCCTCGTACGTCCGCATCGGTGGCATCGACCAGTGGATCTCGATCCGCGGCGAGGACCTGGCGAACCCCGTGATCCTGGAGATCCACGGCGGCCCCGGCGCCTCCAACCTCATCTTCACCCCGCGCACCCGCTCCTGGGAGCGGCACTTCACGATCGTCCGCTGGGACATGCGCGGCGCGGGCCGGACCTTCGGCGCGGGCGGCCCGGAGGGCCAGGGCGAGATGACCCTCGACCGCCTCTACCAGGACGCCCTGGAGGTGACGGCCCACGTCCGCGCCCGCCTCGGCGTCCCCCGGCTCCTCCTGGTCGCCAACAGTTTCGGCACCGTCACCGGTCTGCGGCTGGCCCGCAACCACCCCGAGCTGTACTCGGCGTACGTCGGCACGGACCAGAACATCATCGACGGCGGCCGGGACACCACTTCCTACGAGGCGCTGCTCGCCCGGCTGGAGAAGGCCGGCAAGAACAAGGAGCGGGCGAAGGTGGCCGCGATGGGGCCGGACCGCGCCGCCTGGTCGGCACACGAGTGGTCGGAGTACGCGAAGACCGTGGTCACGACCGACCCGCTGACCTACGACACGATGAAGACCGTCGTCATCCGCTCCCTGTGGTTCTCCCCCCTGCACGACCTGCGCGGTCTGCGGAGTTACCTGAAGGGCATGACCTTCTCGGAGCGGCTGGGCCCCCAGGCGATGACGATCGACGAACGGGCCGAGGGCACCACCTTCCGTCTTCCCTTCTTCGTCTTCCAGGGCGGCAGCGACGTCCTCACCCCGCCGGAGCCGGCCCGCCGCTTCTACGAGGAGGTCACGGCCCCCGTCAAGGACTTCGCCCTCATCCAGGGGGCGAGCCACTTCGCGTCCTTCCGGCACCCGGACCGGTTTCTGGACCTGATGCTGGCCAAGGTGCGGCCGGTGGTGACGGGGGAGGCGGTGGGGCGCTGAGCGGGACGGGGTCGTACGCCGTTCGACCGCCTCGGTCCGTTGGGTACCCGGCCCGACTGGGACTATCGTCTGAATTCTGGGGCCAGGACGAGGAGGACGGCCGGTGATGCCGCAGGACGAGGCCGTGATCGGCTGCATGGGGAAGGTACTCATCGGAACTCGCGGTCCGGCGGGCCCCGGCGAGATTCTCGTGCGGGTCAGAGGCGGTTCCGAAACCTTCCTCGCATGGTCGGAGGAGCCCCTGCCGACGGGCGCGACGGTGCTCGTGATCGAATCACGGGGATGCCGCGAAGTCGGCGTCATCGAGTGGGTGGATCCACTGGACGCGCTCGGCGGTGATTCCGCCGGCGCCGGCTGAGGAGTACAAGCATGTTCGGATACCGCGTTCCCGCTCCCGACGAGGCGATGTTGATCTCAGGGGGCCGGCGGGGACTGGGGGGCGCGCCGTTCCGAGTGGTGACGGGGCACGGCAAGTTCGTGCTCCCGGTCTTCAGAAAGGTCCGGTTCCTCACCCTGTCGATGTGCGAGGCCGAGGTCACCGAGACATGTGTGACCCGCCAGGGCATCTCGCTGCACGTCCGCGCGGTCATTGCCTTCAAGGTCGGGAACGACCACGAGAGCATCATCAACGCGGGCCAGCGGTTCCTCTCGGACCAGGAGCAGATGTCGGTGCTCACCGGCCGGATCTTCGCCGGTCACCTACGGGCGATCATCGGCTCGATGACGGTCGAGGAGATCGTCACCGAGCGGCAGAAGCTCGCCGCGGAGGTCCTGGACACCTCCAAGACCGAGATGGCCAAGATCGGCCTGATCGTGGACTCGCTGCAGATCCAGTCGATCGACGACGGCGACACCGGCTACATCGACGCGATGTCCGCGCCGCACAAGGCAGCGATCCAGCGGCAGGCGCAGATCGCCCAGGCGCAGGCCACCCAGGCCTCGGCCGAGGCGGAGCAGGCGGCGGCCCGCAAGCAGGCCGAGTACGCCCGGCAGACCGCCATCGTCAAGGCCGAGTACTCGGCCGAGGTGGACCGCGCCCAGGCCCAGGCCGCGCAGGCCGGACCGCTGGCGCAGGCGCACGCCCAGCAGGAGGTGCTCGCCGTCCAGACGGAACTGGCCCAGCGCCAGGCGAAGCTGCGCCAGCAGCAGTTGGTCGCCGAGGTCGTGAAGCCCGCCGAGGCCGAGGCCGAGCGGGTCAGGATCCTCGCCGCCGCCGAGGCTCAGCGAATGAAGATCCAGGCGGAGGCGGCGGCCTCGTACGACCGGGTGGCGCTCGACCGGATGCTGATCGACCAGCTCCCGCAGATCGTGAAGGAGGCCGCCGGCGGCCTCGCCGGCGCCAACGTCAACGTCCTGAACGGCGCGGACGGCCTCGGCGAGATCGCCGCCGGACTGGTGTCCCAGGGTCTGACGATCCTCGACTCGGTCCGGCAGAACCTGAACGGCCAGGACTCCGACGGCCACCGCATCGAGGAGAACAAGGGCAACGGTCTGCTCGAGTTGCACGCGAGCCGGGACAAGAAGCCGAACGACGGCCCGGTGAACCTCGACTAGACCCGCGTTCGGGCTTATGCCGCCACCGGGGCCGAACGGCAGTCGCGGCACCGGCCCGGCTGCGGGGCGCGGAAGGCGCGTTCGCAGCCGTCGCAGGTCTGGAGGGGGGCCGGGCGGGGCGCGGCGACGCTCGGAGGCGGGGCGGGCAGGGGCGGGGGCAGCTGCGCGGACAGGCGGTGAGCCAGGAAGGCGGCCGGGTGCTTGATCGGGTCCTGGGGCAGGTCGGTCGTCAGGCTGCGGACCACGGCGGTGGGGGGCACGCCCCGTTCCAGCCACTGGGTGACAAGCGGGGCCAGACGGTGCACGTCCCGTTCGGTGAGGAGCAGCCGGGAGTCATGACCGCGCAGCCCGGCGAGCAGATCAGCGGCCCCCCGGGGTGATGCGGGAGTTTTCGGCCGCGCCGCAGACGCGGGCTCCGGTACCGGGGCAGCCGCGCGCACCGCGAGCCTCGGCTTGTTGTACGAGATCGTCCGGGTCGTCACTTGTCCCGATTGAAGACGCTCCCTGGGGCGCGCGAGGTATCCGTGTTCCTCCAGCTCGCGGAGGGCCGCCGCGATCCGGATCTCGCCCTCGGGGAACTTCTCCGCCAGCGCCTTGATGCCGATCGGTGTGCCCTCCGGCAACGACTGGATGTGCAGCGCCAGGCCGATGGCCACCAGGGACAGCTCGGGGTGCTGGGCGAGGTGGTTGCCGACCACGGTGAAGTTGTCGTGGTGAGGTTCGTTCACGTGGGTGACGCCTGAGGAATGCCGGGTCTTCCGGCCCGCGGGCGCGTTACGCTTCTTGTCAGTCATCGGGAAGGTCTGTTTCCTTGGTGATCAGGCCCTCGCACTGGGATGGCAGTCCCGGCGGGGGCCGATGCATGTGTGGACTTGTGTGCCTTGGGTGACGTTGCACCACAACTGCCCTGCCGCGCCAGTTGCGTTCGGCATATTCACTCCGGCGAGTGAGCCACGGGGGCGGTGGGGGTGGGTTGGGTTCTTTCCCCGGTTCTTTGGTCTTTTGGGGTCGGGCGCCCCCGGGTCATGGCCCACCGCGACCCGGTACGAGTTCCACCCAGACGATCTTGGCGCCGGCCGCCGCCTCCGTCACACCCCAGCGGTCCGCATACGCCGACACGATCCGCAGACCCCGCCCCGTCTCCGCGTCCTCGGCCACCGGGTCGGGGAGACCCGGGATCCGGTCGCCCCGGGCGTCGGTCACCTCGATACGGAGCGTGCCGTCGTCATGCAGCGCGAGCGCCAGCCGGAAGTCCCTCCCGCGCACCCGCCCGTGCAGTACGGCGTTGGCGGCCAGCTCCGCCACCACCTGCGCCGCCTCCTCGAAGGGCACGCCCCACTCGTCCAGTTGGCGCTCGGTGAGGAGGCGGGCGAGCCGGGCGCCTCTGCGGGTGGCCGACAGCTGGATCCTGAGGCGGGATTTCTGATTCATGTCACCCAGCGTGGCCGTCCGTCCCTACTCTGAACAGCGACGACCACGGTACGGAGCGTGACTGTCCGGGCGTGTTGCGTGGTCGTACGGCACGTACGGCGGGAGGGACGAAGGTGGAGGACGAGGAGGCCGAGGCCGTACTCAGGACGGTCGGGCGGCAGATCAAGGCATGGCGGGAGGCCGCCGGGCTGAAGCAGGGAGAGCTGGGGGCACGGATCGGGTACAGCGAGGAGATGGTCTCCTCGGTGGAGCGCGGGCGTCGGCTCCCCAAGCCCGACTTTCTCGGCAAGGCCGATGAAGTGCTGGGCGCAGGCGGCAAGTTGGCCGTAATGAAAGAGGACGTGGAGAAGGCCCGGTATCCGAAGAACGTTCGGGATCTGGCGAAGCTGGAGGACGAGGCCATTGAGATGGGGGCTTACGTCAGCTCTCACATCCATGGTTTGTTGCAGACGGCTGAGTATGCCCAGGCCGTGTACACGCTGCGGCGTCCGGCATACACAGAAGACGAAGTCGAACGGCTCGTCGCAGCACGGATGGCACGGAAGTCCGTCTTCGACAGGGTGCCGCGCCCGCTGATCACGTTCGTTCAGGAGGAGGTGACCCTGCGAAGGCCCGTCGGCGGTAGAGAGGTTCTGCGTCGGCAGCTCGAACACCTCCTGGAGGTCGGCCGATTGCCACATGTGGAGATCCAAGTGATGCCTACGGACCGACAGGATCACGCCGGGCTGAGCGGGCCCATCCGTCTGCTGAAACTCCGGAACGGCAAGACCCTGGGACACTTGGAAGTCCAGTTGCACAGCCGTGTGATCAGCGACCCTCGGGAAGTACAGATCCTCGATATGCGCTATGGAATGATCCGAGCACAGGCTCTCTCGCCCCGGGAGTCGATGGCGTTCATCGAGAAAGTGCTGGGAGACGAAGCATGACCACCTCCAGGCTGACGTGGTTCAAGAGCAGCTACAGCAGCGCTGACGGCCCCGACTGCGTCGAAGTAGCCATAACCCCCGCCACCATCCACATCCGCGACTCCAAAGACATGAACGGCGCCCAACTCGCCGTCAGCGGCACCACCTGGACCGAGTTCCTGGACTTCGCCGCTCACTCCGCGTAGCGCGCCCGCATCTCGTCACGGGCCGCGATCGCCCTCGCCAGGCGGGGTGCGAGCCTGGACCGGTCGGCGCCGGGGCTGTGCAGGAGGATGCGGAGACAGTCGGCCAGGGTCGCCAGCTCGTCGTATCCGGTGAGCCCACGGTGGAGCCATGCGTCCAGGCGCGGCCAGTCTTGGCCAGGCGCCAGTTCCGCATGCGCAGGTGTACGGCGCATCGCGTCGCAGCCGTATCCGCCTCGGCGAGTGCCTCCCCCAGCCGGCCGCTCAGGAGGTGCACGGTGACCGACTGGCGACGGGCCCATTCCGTATCCCCGTCCAGCGAGTGGTACCGCTCCAGGTCCGAGCGGGCCCGCTCCAGCCGGCCGACGCCGAGGTCCGTCTCGATCTTGTTCGCCAGGACCCAGGCGCCAACGGGGCCCAGCTCCGCCGCGCGGTAGGCGTCGGCGAGCGCCTTGTTGTACGCGCGCCGGTGGCGGTGGGCCTTGGAGCGGTGCACCAGGGCCCAGGCGTAGTCCGGCACGAGGTCCAGTGCGTGATCGAGGTCCGCGAGCGCCTCCTCGTCGCGGCCGTGCTTGCCGTGCAGGGCACCCCGGCTGGCGTACGCGGAGGCGTAACCAGGTTTCAGCTCGATGGCCTTCCGGTAGTCGGCGAGCGCCTCTTCCTCACGGTCCGCGGCGCTGAGCGCGTCGCCCCGTTCACACAACACCCAGGGTGCCTCTGGGGCGAGGGTCACGGCGCGGTCCAGATCGGCGAGCTGGAGCTCGCGTTCGCCACGTGACCGTCGTATCCGGGCCCGGACGACCAGAGCCCAGACGAAGTCCGGGTCGATCTCCAATGCCCGGTTCAGGTCCGCCAGCGCGAGGTCATGGTGGCCGGTCGTGCGGTGGACGGCTCCCCGGGAGGCCCAGGCGCTCCGCAGCGTCGGGTCGAGTTCGATCGCGCGGGCCAGATCCCGCAGGGCGGTTTCATAGCGCTTGCACAAGCGGTGGTAGTCGCCGCGGGCAGCCAGGTGACGGGCGGCATTGTCGGGGTCCAGGGCAAGAGCGCGATCCAAGTCCGCGACCGCCCCTTCGTAGTCGCCGAGCCCGGCTCGTGCGACACCGCGGCCGTGGTGCGCACGAGCCAGCCCGGCGTCGAGGGCGATCGCCCCGTCGTAGTCGGCGATCGCCCGCTCATGCTCCTCGGCGACCCGGAAGACGTTTCCCCGGAGGGCGTGCGCGAGGGCCCGCGTGGCGGTGTCGAGCGTGGCCCGTTCGATCAGCAGCGCCAAGGCGTTCGCGGCGGCCGAGGTCTGGAGCGCGTGCAACAGGTCCCGGCCCCAGCGGGACACAGCCTCCGCCTGGGTGTCCGCTCCCGCTTCCACAAGCATGGTGGCCCAGCGGCGGGCCTCCTCACCGCCGCACTGACAGGCCCGCACCACGATCCCGAGAACCAACTGCAGTGCGGCACCCTCCCCCGCGCACACTCGGTGATACGCCTCCGCCAGCCGCAGCTCCCGCCACCTCTCGTCCGCCCAGGGGTCGCTCAGTCCCGCCCGGCGTTCCGACCGCCACCGCCCGAACACCTCCGCCAGACGCCCGTGCCGTTCCGCCCACCCCCGAGGCGACCGCCTGCGCTGCAACCGCAGCATCGGCGCCCGTACGACCTCGTGGTACTGCACCCGGTCGCCCCGCTCACTGACGAACGGCATCCCCCCCAGCCAGTCGTACAGGGCGTCGGCTTCGCCCTCCTCGCACTCCACCACCGCCCGGAACACGTCGGCGTCCAGTCGCCGGGGCAGCGCGCACGCCAGGGCCACCGACCGCCGTACCGGATCGGGCTCCCACTTCAGGAAGCGTTCCACCGCCGTGGCGCTCGGGTCGCCCACGTCGTCCGGGTCGGCCGGGCGGGCCTCGGCGAGGGTCTAGACGAGGACGGGCAGGCCGCCGGTGAGGCGGAGCACCTCCTCCACCACCGGCTCCGCCACCACGCCCCGGTCCGCCAGCAGTCCCCGCGCCTCCGCCTCCGTGAACGGGCCGAGCGGCAGGTCGGTCATGAAGTCCGCGAATCCGCCCCAGCGGGCGGTGTCGAAGGAGCGCTGACCGGCGGTGACGACGATGACGTTGACGGGCATGACGCCGTAGCGGTCGGTGGTCATCAGCTCGTGCAGCCAGCCGTCGAGCAGCGGACCGGTGCGCTCGTACGTGTCGAACAGCAGGACCAGCCAGGGAACCGAGGAGGTGACCGCGGCCAACTCGTCCAGCAGCTTCGGAGTCAGCACCCGCTCGGGAGACAGCACCAGCTGCACATCCTCCTGGTCGCGGAAGCGTGCACTGAGGCGCGCCCTCAACGGGCGGCTCCCTGCGCCAGTTGGCCGGCGTCCACCGCTCCCACGAAGGCGCCGGCGCCGGGGACCAGTGCGCCCACGCCCGCCATGCCCAGCCGTACCGCCGTCGTCGTCAGGGGGACGGGCCCTCGGGCGCCGGCTCCAGGGTCGCCACCTCGGCCTCCGCCTCGTGCCGCCGCTCCCGGTGGGCGACGAGCGCCTCCTCCAGTTTCTTCATACGGTGGCCCTGCTGGGCGAGTTGGCGGCCGAGTGCCGCCATCGCCTCGGGCACGCTCCCCACGCTCTCGTCGACGTACGCCGTCAGCGCCCCGCGTTCGCGCGCGATCTGCTCCAGCTTTCTGATCAAGAACGTTTTTCCGACACCCGCGTTGCCATGGACGTGGAAGAGGAACCGGTGGCGTTCGTCCTCGGGAGAAAGGGCCAAGTTGACGCGAAACGCCGCCCGTTCGCCGCCGCGGCCGGCAAAACCCGCCCGTCGGCGGCGTCCGATCAGCTCCTGCATCGACGGTCGTGCCTGCGCCATCCGTCCGTCCTTCCCCCAATGCCCGCTTCTTCATTCTGGCGCAATGGCCACGCGCTAACCCGGTCTGCGACAGGGGAGAATCCAGCCATGACCACCACCCCCACCCGCCCCACCGGCCTCCGGCTTGCCGCCGGCGTGCTCACCGGCATACTCGCCCTCTACATCGCCCTCGTCGCCCTGGGGAACATCACCGACTTCGAGACGAACCAACAGTTCGTCCGGCATGTCCTGGCGATGGACACGACGTTCAAGGACGACGACCTGATGTGGCGCGCGATCACCAGCACCGCGCTCCAGGACACCGCCTACGTGCTGATCATCGCCTGGGAGACGGCGGCGGCGCTCGTACTGATCTGGGGTACGTGGCTGTGGGCGCGGCGGGATCACGACCGGGCCCGGCGGTTCGCCACCTACGGCCTGCTCATGCTCCTGCTCCTCTTCGGCGCCGGGTTCATCGCGATCGGCGGGGAGTGGTTCGCCATGTGGCAGTCCAAGACGTGGAACGGGCTGGACGCGGCGACCCGGGTGTTCCTGCTCAGCGGAGTGGCGTTGATCGTCAACCAGCTGCCCGCCGGCCGCCGGGACGCTAGTTGACGACCGCCACCTTCGTACCCTGGTCGCCGAAGGACCACAGCGCGGCTCCGTCCTCCTTGTGGAGGCGGATGCCGCCCAGCTTCTGGCCGTTCGCCGGCGGCGGCGAGGACCCGTCCAGGGCGTTGGAGAAGGCGACGTTCACGCCGGACACCTTGGTGAAGTACATGACGTGCTCGATCTCCACGCCGTCCGAGCCCTTGAGGGACTGGGTGCGCAGGGTGATCGAGTAGCGGCCGGGCTGCGGGTCCACCGTGCCCGGCCACACCGTGAACGTGCGGACCGGCTTGCCGGTCGCGTCGACGAGCCATACCCGCTTCCCGGCCAGTGAGTAGACGATCCGGCGTCCCTCGCCGGAGGCGTCCGGCAGGGCGGGCGCGGCCGGCGCCTCCGCTGACGCGGACACGTGCGGACTCGCCGACGCCGACGTGCCGGGCCTGGTCACGGCGGCCGTGGGATGCGGCGCGTGGTCCGCCTGGACGGCGAGGGCGACGACGACCGCGGTCGCCCCCACCGTCAGACCGGTGACCCAGGCCCACGAGGGCAGTCGGGCAGCCACGGGACGCATCTCCTCCGCTACGGGGCCCCGTCCAGGATCGGGGGTCGGATCATCGTACTCAGTCCAGGACCGGCAGCAGATCCGGCAGGTGCCCGTCGGACGCCTCGGCCGCCCGGCGCCGCTCCTCGGGGACCTCGCCGTACAGCGTGGTGCGCGGCTTCGCGGGGCGGCCGGCCGCCTCCGCCACCGCGACGAGGTCGCGGATGGACTTGTACGAGCCGTAGGAGGAGCCCGCCATGCGGGAGATCGTCTCCTCCATGAGCGTCCCGCCGAGGTCGTTCGCGCCGGAGCGGAGCATCTCCGCGGCCCCCTCCGCGCCCAATTTGACCCAGCTTGTCTGAATGTTGGGGATCCAGGGGTGCAGGAGGAGGCGGGCCATCGCCGTCACCGCCCTGTTGTCCCGCACGGTCGGGCCGGGACGCGCGATACCGGCCAGGTACACCGGCGCGTTCGTGTGGATGAAGGGCAGGGTCACGAACTCGGTGAAGCCGCCCGTCTCCCGCTGGATCCCGGCCAGCGTGCGCAGATGGCCGAGCCAGTGCCGGGGCTGGTCCACGTGCCCGTACATCATCGTGGAGGACGAGCGGATGCCCAGCTCGTGCGCGGTCCTGATCACCTCGATCCAGGTGGCGGCGGGCAGCTTGCCCTTGGTCAGCACCCAGCGGACCTCGTCGTCCAGGATCTCCGCCGCGGTACCGGGGACGGAGTCGAGACCGGCTTCCTTGGCGGCGGAGAGCCACTCCCTGATCGACATCCCGGTCCTGGTCGCGCCGTTCACCACCTCCATCGGGGAGAAGGCGTGCACGTGCATGCCGGGGACGCGCTCCTTCACCGCCTTCGCGATGTCGAAGTACGCCGTCCCGGGCAGGTCCGGGTGGATGCCGCCCTGCATGCACACCTCGACCGCGCCCACGTCCCACGCCTGCCGGGCGCGGTCCGCCACCTGCTCCAGCGAGAGCGTGTACGCGTCGGCGTCCGTGCGGCGCTGCGCGAAGGCGCAGAACCGGCAGCCGGTGTAACAGACGTTGGTGAAGTTGATGTTGCGGGTGACGATGTAGGTGACGTCGTCGCCGACCGCCGACCTGCGCACGTCGTCGGCCACCCCGCACAGCGCGTCCAGCGCCGGACCGTCCGCGTGCAGCAGGGCGAGGGCCTCGGCGTCGGTCAGCCGGGTCGGGTCGTCGGCGGCCGTGCGCAGCGCCTCGCGCACGTCGGTGTCGATGCGCTGCGGGGCCATGCCGGGGGCCGCCGCCTCGCGCAGGGCCTCCCAGTCGCCGTACACCTCGTCGAAGTCGGCGCGCCGGTCGGCGCTGCGGCCCTCGGTGTCGATGGAGGCGTGCAGATCGGTGCGGCCCGAGGCGGCGAACGCCTCATCCGGCTCCTGCCAGGGGCGTCCCTCGACCGGAGCGTCCGGGAGGGCGAGGCCCGTCACCGGGTCGGCGAGGGCGGACACGTGCGGGCGCAGCCGCGGGTCCAGCCAGGGTTCGCCGCGCCGCACGAACTCCGGGTAGACGCAGAGGCGTTCGCGCAGCTCGAAGCCGGCCGTCCGGGACCGCTCGGTGAGTTCCTCGATCTGCGGCCAGGGCCGCTCGGGGTTGACGTGGTCGATGGTCAGGGGCGACACCCCGCCCCAGTCGTCGATACCGGCGCCGATCAGCCGCTCGTACTCGGAGTCGACCAGGTTCGGCGGTGCCTGGAGGCAGGCGCTCGGGCCCATGACGTGCCGGGCGACGGCCACCGTGGCGACCAGCTCGTCCAGTTCGGCGTCCGGCATGCCGCGCATCGCCGTGTCCGGCTTGGCGCGGAAGTTCTGGATGATCAGTTCCTGGATGCCGTGGTAGGCGCGGGAGACCTTCCGCAGGGCGAACAGCGACTCCGCGCGTTCCTCGTACGTCTCGCCGATGCCGATGAGCAGGCCGGAGGTGAAGGGCACGGAGGAGCGGCCGGCGTCCTCCAGGACGCGCAGCCGGACGGCCGGCTCCTTGTCCGGGGAGCCGTGGTGCGGGCCGCCGGGTTCGGACCAGAGCCGGGTGGCGGTCGTCTCCAGCATCATGCCCATGCTCGGCGCGACCGGCTTCAGCCGCTGGAAGTCCGTCCAGGTCATGACGCCCGGGTTGAGGTGGGGCAGCAGGCCCGTCTCCTCCAGGATGCGGATGGAGACGGCGCGGACGTAGGCGATGGTGTCGTCGTAGCCGTGCGCGTCGAGCCACTCGCGCGCCTCCGGCCAGCGGTCCTCCGGCTTGTCGCCGAGGGTGATCAGGGCTTCCTTGCAGCCGAGGGCGGCGCCCTTGCGGGCGATGTCCAGGACCTCGTCGGGGGACATGAACATCCCGTGCCCGGCGCGGCGCAGCTTGCCGGGGACGGTGACGAACGTGCAGTAGTGGCACTTGTCCCGGCACAGCCGGGTCAGGGGGATGAAGACGCTCTTCGAGTACGTGATGACGCCGGGCCTGCCGGCCGCCTCCAGGCCCGCGTCCCGCACCCGGGCCGCGGAGGCGGTGAGGTCGGCCAGGTCCTCACCGCGTGCCTGGAGGAGCACCGCCGCCTCGGTGACGTCGAGGGCGACGCCGTCCCGGGCACGTTTGAGGGCGCGACGCATGGAGTTCTCGGTCGGGCCGGTTCCGGAGGTCGCGGAAGTCGTCATCCCCCGAGCATACGATCGCGCTGATCAAGGCCGCGGTGTGCCGCCCGGCAGGAGGGCGCCGTAGGCGTCGAGCGCCCGCAGCACCTCCGTCTCCCCGCCGGGCGGCAGTTGCACCACGACCTCTTCGATGCCGAGGTCCGCGTAGTGGGCGAGCTTGCCGGGGGTGGCCTGGACCGCGTACGGGACGACCTGGAGGGCGGCCGGGTCGCGTCCCGCGTCCGCCCACACCGAGCGCAGCACGGGCAGTGACTCGGTGAGCCCGCGCCCGCCGATCGGCAGCCAGCCGTCGGCGTACTCGGCGATGTGCGCGAACAGCCTCGGCCCGGCGGTGCCGCCGACGAGCGTGCGGGGGCCGACGACCGGTCCGCGCGGCTTCTGAGCCGGCTTGGGGTGGGCGAGGCTGGCCCGTACGCTGCCGAACTCCCCCGCGTAGGCCGTCGGCTCCGGTGACCACAGCGCGCGCATGAGGGCCATCCGGTCCCGCACCAGCTCCCGCCGGGTCCGCCAGGTCACGCCGTGGTCGGCGGCCTCCTCCACGTTCCAGCCGTAGCCGAGGCCGAGGGTGAAGCGGCCGCCGGACAGATGGTCCAGGGTGGCGATCTGCTTGGCGAGGTCGATCGGGTCGTGCTGGGCGACCAGCGTGATCCCGGTGCCGAGGCCGAGGCGCTCGGTCACGGCGGCGGCCTGGCCGAGCGCGACGAAGGGGTCGAGGGTGCGGCCGTACTCGGGGGGCAGGTCACCGCCGGCGGGGTACGGGGTGGTCCGCTCCGCCGGGATGTGCGTGTGTTCCGGCAGGTACAGCCCGGCGAAACCACGCTGTTCGAGTTCGCGGGCGAGGCGGACGGGGGTGATGGTCTCGTCCGTGAGGAAGATCGTGACGGCGATACGCATGGGCCATCTGTACCGGGATCCGGGCCTGAAGTCCATACCGACCGGTCGGCATAGACGACGGTGGGTACCACCGGCGTACCGCCTCGCGCCGGCCCTCCGGCCGCGACCGCACGAAGTCCGCCTTCCCAGGGCTCGATACCCGCCGATTTCCTTTCCTTCCACACGAGTTCACACCCGTGGGGAACGCTCACCGGCATGTGCGATGACGACGCAAGGCTCGGAAGACGTGCACTGATCGTGACGGGCACCGCGGCCGCGCTTACGTTGAGAAGCGTGACCTTCGCGAGAGGGGCGGACGACATGCGCGACGACGAGACCCGTACGGTACGCGGCACCCTGCCGCCCGGCTCGCCCGACTTCGTCTACGTCCCGGTCGAAGTACCCGAAGGGACCAGGGAGATCAGAGCCTCCTACACCTACGACCGCCCGGCCGTTCCCTCCGGCACCCCCGGCAACGCCCTGGACATCGGCCTCTTCGACGAGCGGGGGACCGAGCTGGGCGGAAGCGGCTTCCGCGGGTGGTCCGGCGGGGCCCGGACGGAGCTCTACGTCCGGGCCGACGACGCCACCCCCGGCTACCTCCCCGGGACGATCAACCCGGGCACCTGGCAGATCGCCCTCGGGCCCTACACCGTCGCCCCGCAGGGACTGGCGTACGAGCTCACGATCACTCTCTCCTACGGCGAGCAGGCCCCGGTCCCCGACCCCGCGTACCCCCCGCAGCGGGCCAAGGGCCGCGGCCGGGCCTGGTACCGCGGTGACTGCCACCTGCACTCCTGGCACTCCGACGGCCGCCGCACCCCCGCCGAGATCGCCGCGCTCGCCCGCGCCGCCGGCCTGGACTTCATCAACAGCTCCGACCACAACACGCATTCCGCGCACCCCCACTGGGCGGACACCGCGGGCGACGACCTGCTGGTGATGCTGGGCGAGGAAATCACCACCCGCAACGGGCACGTCGTGGCGCTCGGCACGGACCCCGGCACCTTCGTCGACTGGCGCTACCGGGCCCGCGACAACCGCTTCGGCCGGTTCGCCCGCCGGATCCGCAGGTCCGGCGGCCTGGTCGTGCCCGCCCACCCGCACGCCACCTGCGTCGGTTGCGGCTGGAAGTTCGGCTTCGGCGAGGCGGACGCCATCGAGGTGTGGAACGGCCCCTACACGCCCGACGACGAGGTGGCGCTGGCCGACTGGGACAACATGCTGGTGGCGTCCGTGCGGGACGGCCGGGCCTGGATCCCGGCGATGGGCAACAGCGACGCGCACCGGGACCCCGACCCGGTCGGCTCGCCGCAGACGGTGGTCCTCGCCGACGACCTGACCCGGGAGGCGATCCAGGAGGGCATCAGGGCGGGGCGCAGTTACGTCGCCGAGTCGAAGAACGTCTCGCTGGCCTTCACCGCGTCCGGCGGCCGGGGCGAACACGCGGGGATCGGCGAGCGGCTGGCCGTGCCGCTCGACACCCCGGTGACGGTCCGTCTGGAGGCCACCGGCGCCCCGCGCTGCTCGGTCCGTCTCGTCACCGACCAGGGCGTTCTGTTCACCAGCGACCCGCTGCCGGTGTCCGGCTCGGGGGTGGTGGAGTGGCGCACGACCCCGGCGTACGCGGCATACGTCCGCGCCGAACTCCGGCACGAGACGGCGGCGGGACCGCTGCCGGGGGCGCTGGCCGCGTTCACCAACCCGATCTTCCTCGGACGCCGCTGACGGCGGCCGCAGCCGGGTTGTGCGGCGCCTGCCTGCCGCACGCTGTCCGGGCTGCCCGTCTCCCGGCGGGTGGCCCGGCGCAGCGCGACGATACCGGCGACCGCGTCCAGCCGGCGGGCGGCGCGGCTCTCGGCCTCCGGCGCGGTCGCGGTCCGTTGGCGTCCCCCGGCGCGTCCGGGGTGGGGCAGCGGGCGGGGTCGATCGCGCCGGCTCCGTGTCCCGCCCGGTCCAACTCCTTCGCCTGCCCGGACATCCGGGACCTGACCGTGCAGCCGTCCGAAGACGCGCCCGTCAGGCTTCCCCATTGTGCTGGATCATGGCCGCGAGGGAGGCTGACACACGGCGGCCGCCGGGCCGTCGACGCATCGCACGCCGTGCACGGGGCCGCCACGCCCGCCACGCGTCCCGCTCCGCCGGTGCGCGGGGAAGGTCCGTGGGGCCCCGAGAGAGCAGGAGAACCCGAGGACATGTCAGCCCGCGCAGGCCGCAAGCACCGCCTCGTCACCCTCTTCCAGCGCCACGTCGCCAACCCGCTCAACCGGCGCCTGCCGTTCCAGACCCTGCTGGAGACCACTGGCCGGAAGTCCGGACTGGCCCGGCAGACCCCGGTCGGCGGGCGCCTGGTCGGGAACTCGTTCTGGCTGGTCTCCGAGTTCGGCCTCACGTCGCAGTACGTGCGCAACATCCAGGCCGAACCCGCGGTCCGGGTCCGCCTCGCCGGCCGCTGGCACCACGGCACCGCCCATCTCCTGCCCGAGGACGACCCCGTGGCCCGGCTGCGCGCCCTGCCCCGCTTCAACAGCGCGGCGGTACGGGCGTTCGGCACGGACCTGCTGACGGTACGGGTCGACCTGGTGGACTGAGGGCCGGGCTCGGCGGGCCGCCGGCGTCCGCCGAGCCCGGGCCGTCAGCCCGGCCACACGAGGGCCTGCACCTCGCTGTACGCGTGCAGGGCGTACACGCCGACGTCCCGGCCGACCCCGCTGTTCTTGAAGCCGCCGAACGGGGCCTCCATGTTGCGGGCGACGGTGTTGATGCCCACACCCCCCGCCCGCAGCCGCCGCGCCACCCGGAAGGCCCGGGCCACGTCACCGGACCACACGTAGTCGATGAGGCCGTAGTCGGAGTCGTTGGCGAGGGCCACCCCTTCGTCCTCGTCGTCGAACGGGATCACCACCACCACCGGCCCGAAGATCTCCTCCCGCGCCACCCGCATGTCGTTGGTGCACCCGGCGAGAAGTGTCGGCGCGACGTAGAACCCCCGTTCCAGCGACGGCCGTTCGCCGCCCGCCACCAGGACCGCTCCCTCCTTCCGCCCGAGTTCGACGTACGACTCCACTCGTGCCCGGTGCTCCGCCGAGATCACCGGCCCCACGACGGTGTCCGCGGACCGCGGGTCTCCTACCGTCAGCCGCTCCGCGTACGCGCCGAGTCGTTCGACCAGTCGTTCGTACACCCCGCGCTGGGCCAGCACCCGTGTCGGTGCCGTGCAGATCTGCCCGCTGTAGAAGGAGAAGGTGGTGCCGATGCCGGCGACGGCCGAGGCGAGGTCCGCGTCGTCGAAGACGAGCGCGGCGCCCTTCCCGCCCAGCTCCATCAGCTGGCGTTTCATGTCCCGCCCGCACACCTCGGCGATGCGCCGTCCCACGGCCGTGGACCCGGTGAAGCTGACCATGTCGACGTCGTCGGACGCCACCACCGCCTCGCCCACCGAGACGTCCCGTCCGGAGACGACGTTCACCACGCCGGGCGGCACCCCGGCGTCCGCCAGCGCCTCGGCCATCCGGTACACGGACAGCGGATCCTGCGGGGCGGGTTTCACCACCACCGTGTTGCCCATGGCCAGCGCCGGGGCGATCTTTCCGGCCGGGTTGGCCCACGGGTTGTTGTACGAGGTGATACAGGTGACGACCCCGACGGGCTGCCGTACCGCGAGCGCCCCGATCACCCCGGCCCCGCCCATGGGTCCGGCCTCGTTGATCTGGGGGGCGACGGCCCATTCGGCGGGTTCCACGCTCGCGTACCGGCGGAAGCGGGCGGCGGCCACCCCGACCTGCATCGCGCGGGCGGTCCCGGTGGTCGCCCCGGTCTCGGCCCGGGCCAGTTCGGCGTACGGCGGCAGCCGGTTCCGGATGATCCCGGCGGCCCGGCCCAGCAGCGCCGCCCGCTCCCCGGGCCCGGTCCGCGACCAGGCCCCGAACGCCTCCCGGGCCGCCGCGCAGGCCGCCCGCGCCTGTTCCGGCGTGGCCTGCGGCGCCCAGCCGACGGTCTCCTCGGTGGCCGGGTCGGTCACCGGGTAGTACCCCCCTTCCGGCGCCACCCACTCCCCGCCGACGAACAGCGGCTGCCCCTCGCTCACCGCGTGCTCACCGTCCGCGTGTCCCGCCCGGACCGCAGCACCCGGCCCGGCACGGCCCCGGTCACCACGTCGTCGCGGATCGCCGCCACACCGTTGACCCACACGGCCCGCACCCCGATCGCCCGCGAGTCCAGCCGCGGGCTGTCCCCCGGCAGGTCGTGCACCAGACGGGCCCGGCCGGCGTCGATCCGCTCCGGGTCGAACAGCACCAGGTCGGCATGCCAGCCCTCGGTCACCCGGCCCCGCTCCCGCAGCCCGAAGAGCCGGGCCGGATCGTCGGTCAGCATCCGCACCGCCCGCTCCAGACCGACCAGCTGCCGGCCGCGCAGACAGTCCCCGAGGAACCGGGTGGTGTACGGCGCCCCGCACATCCGGTCCAGGTGGGCGCCCGCGTCCGAGCCGCCGAGCAGGACGTCCTCGTGCTGCCAGGTCTCGGCGCGCAGCGCCCAGGAGGCCGGGTCGTTGTCGCTCGGCATGGGCCACAGCACGGTACGCAGCTCGTCGTTCGTGCAGATTTCCACCAGGCAGGCGAAGGGGTCCTGTCCGCGCTCGGCGGCGATGTCCCGCACCACCCGGCCGGTGAGTCCCCGGTTGGCCTCGCTGTAGGTGTCCCCGACGACGTACCGCCCGAAGTCCGCGAGCCGCCGGAACACCCCGGCCTCCTTCGACCGGGCCTGCCGCAGCATCTCCCGGCGGACGGCCGGATCGCTCAGCCGGGCGATGCGCTCGGGCACGGGCAGCCCGAGGACCGGCCCCCACCCCGGTATCAGGTTGAGGGCGCAGAACGTCCCCAGGGACATGTTCATCGGGGTGAGGATCGGCATGGTGAGCGCCACGACCCTGCCACCGGCCTTACGGGCCCGCTCGCTCGCGCTCAGCTGCCGGGGCACCCGCTCCGGTACGGCCGCGTCGACGGTGAGCACGTTCCAGTTCAGCGGCCGCCCGGCGGCGGCGCTCAGCTCCACCAGCAGATCGATCTCGTCGTCGCTGAACTGGTCGAGGCAGCCGGCGACGATCGCCTCCAGCTGTGTCCCCTCGTGCTCCCCGACGGCCCGCGCCAGCGCCACCAGCTCCGCCGGCCGCGCGTGCCGGGAGGCGACCGGCCGGCCGTCTCCGTCGGAGTGCGTACGGGACTGGGTGGTGGACAGCCCCCAGGCACCGGCGTCCATGGCCTCGTGCAGCAGCCGGAGCATGCCCGCGAGCTGCTCCTCGGTGGGCTGTCCGCCGACGGCCCCGGGGCCCATCACATACCGCCGCAGCGCGCAGTGCCCCACCATGAAGCCCGCGTTGACGGCGATCCGTCCTTCGAGGGCGTCCAGGTACTCCCCGAAGCCGCTCCAGCTCCAGGGCGCCCCCTGTTCCAGGGACACCAGGGACATCCCCTCCACCTTGGACATCATCCGCCGGGTGTAGTCGGCGTCCTCGGGCCGCTCGGGGTTGAGGGGCGCGAGGGTGAAGCCGCAGTTGCCGGCGGCGACGGTCGTCACCCCGTGGTTGAGGGAGGGGGTGGCGTACGGGTCCCAGAAGAGCTGGGCGTCGTAGTGGGTGTGGGGGTCGACGAAGCCGGGGGTGAGGACGAGACCGTGCGCGTCCTCGGTGGCGCGAGCGGCTTCGGTGATCTTCCCGATGGCGGCGATGCGGCCGTCCCGTATGCCGACGTCGGCGGTGCGGGAGGGTGCGCCCGTGCCGTCGACGACGGTGGCGCCCTTGATGAGGTGATCGAGCATGAGGCCCCCTTCTCAACTCCGGCGAGAGGTCCGACGTGACGGGGCGCGGGCGGTGCCGCCCCGCGGCTGAGCCGCGCGGGCGCGAGGGACCACCACGCGCCCGCACCAGCGGGCGGCGCTCACACAGCCGCCCGGAACCGCGAGGTCCGGTGCACCGGATCCGTGTCGATCTTCGGAATCACGTGCTCGCCGATGAGCCGGATGGTCTGCAGGGTCTGCTCCTTCGGGACCCCCACCGGCAGCCCGAAGCTCAGCTGGTCCGCCCCGGCCTGCTCCCACCGCTTGCACTGCCGCAGCACCTCGTCCGGGTCCCCGCAGATCAGCAGCTCCTCCTCGATCAGCAGCTCCACGAACTCCGGGGTGTACTCGGGCAGCGTCTCCGGCCACACCGGGAAGCCCTCGGGCCGCGGGAAGGTGTCGTGGTACCGGAAGACCAGCGAGGGCAGGTAGTGCAGCCCGCCGTGCACGGCGATGTCGATGGCCTCGGCGTGCGTCGGCGCGCAGATGGCCGTGGTCGTGACCATCACGTTGTCGTTGACGAAGTCCCCCACCGGCTCGGCGTTCACGACCGCCGTCTTGTACTGCTCCAGCACCCACTCCATGTCGGAGACCTTCTGGACGCTGAACCCGAGCACGCCGAGCCCCTTCTTCGCGGCCATGGCGTAGGACGGGGGGGACCCGGCCGCGTACCACATCGCCGGATGCGACTTCCCGTACGGCTTCGGCAGGACCTTTCGGGGCGGCAGCTGCCAGTGCTTGCCCTGGAAGCCGGCGTACTCGTCCTGGAGCCACATCTTCGGGAACTCGGCGATCGTCTCCTCCCAGATCTCCTTCGTGTGGTTCATGTCGGTGATGCCGGGCAGGAAGCCGAGGATCTCGTGCGACCCGGCGCCGCGCCCGCTGCCGAACTCGAAGCGCCCCTCGCTGAGGTGGTCCAGCATGGCGACCTTCTCGGCCACCTTCACCGGGTGGTTGACCTGGGCCAGCGGGTTGAAGATCCCGGAACCCAGGTGGATCCGCCCGGTCGCGTGGGCGAGGTAGCCGAGGAAGACGTCGTTGGCGGACAGGTGCGAGTACTCCTCCAGGAAGTGGTGCTCGGAGGCCCAGGCGTACTTGAAGCCGGACGCGTCCGCCTGGATGACGTACTCGGTCTCCTCCATCAGCGCCTTGTGCTCGGCCAGCGGGTCGGTCTCGGCACGCTTTCCCACGTATCCCTGTACGAAGAGCCCGAATTCCACGGCGGTTCACCGTCCCCAAGTTTTTCTGACGATCCGTCAGTTCTAGTTGTCGGCCGACTGTGGCACCGGCCATCGCGGCCGTCAATAGCTGACGGTCCGTCAGATAATGCTGACCCCGGCCAGCCACCCGCCGTCGATCACGAACGGCTGCCCGGTGATGTACGAGGAGTCGTCCGAGGTGAGGAAGAGGGCGAGCCTCGCCACCTCCTCCGGCTGTCCGACCCGGCCGAGCGGCACGAGCTTGCGGTACAGCTCGTCCAGGGCCCGGCCCATCTCCTCCGGGTCGGCGTCCGGGTCCAGCCGGGCCGGGTTCGACATCGCGGTGTCGATGGCGCCCGGACAGATGGCGTTGACCCGGATCCCGCGGCCCGCCAGCTCCAGCGCGGCCACCCGGGTCAGCCCGAGCACCGCGTGCTTGGTGGCGGCGTACGTCCCGACGGCCGCCATGCCGGTCAGCGCCGTGTAGGAGGCGGTGTTCACGATCGTGCCGCCGTCCGTCAGCTCCGGCGCGACGGTCCTCATGCCCAGGAAACAGCCGACCTGGTTGACCTGCACGACCCGCATGAACTCGTCCAGCGGGGTGTCCACCAGGGAGTTGAAGCGCAGGATGCCCGCGTTGTTGACCAGCCCGTCGATGCGCCCGTACGCCTCCTTGACGATCCCGACGGCCTCCCGCCAACCGTCCTCGGTGCCCACGTCCAGATGGACGTACAGGGCGCCGATCTCCTTCGCGAGCGCCTCCCCCTGGTCGTCCAGCACATCGGCGACGACGACCCGTGCGCCCTCCGCCCGGAACAGCCGCGCCTCCTGCTCGCCCTGCCCGCGCGCCGCCCCGGTGACGACGACGACCCGCCCGTCCAGCTTGCCCATACCGCCTCCTCAGTCCAGCCGGGGCGCGACCTCCACCCCGAACACACCGATCTGGTCGATCAGTTCGGCCCGGCTCCGGCTGCGGAACCGCACCTGGATCTGGTCCACGCCCAGCGCCCGGTACGCGCGCAGCGACTCGGCGACCTCCTCCGGCGCCCCGGCGACCGTGCGCCGCCCGACGTCCCAGCCGGGCCGGCCGACGTACAGCGGCTCGGCGATGGCGCCGACGGTGTACGGCCCGTCGAGCCCGGCCTCCGCGCGCAGCCGCCGGATCCGGGTGATCTTCTCCGCCAGCCGGTCCCGGGGATCTCCCTGCGGCAGCCAGCCCTCGCCCTTCAGCGCGGCCCGGCGGACGGCGGCGGGCGAGGACCCGCCGACCCACACGGGGACGTGCGGCTGGGCGGGACGGGGCCGCTGGCCGAGCCCGGCGAAGTCGTAGTGCTTCCCGTGGTGCTCGGGGAACTCCTCGGGCCCGAGGGCGGCCCGCAGCGCGTCGATCACTTCGTCGAGGACGGCCCCGCGCCGCTCGAAGTCCACGCGGAGCGCCTCGAACTCCTCCCGGACGTGCCCGGCCCCGACCCCGAGGATCAGCCGCCCGCCGGAGAGGTGGTCGACGGTGGCGTACTGCTTGGCGGTCAGCAGGGGATGGCGCAGCCCGACGACGGCCACGTGACTGAGCAGCCGTATCCGCCCGGTGACGGCGGCGAGGTGGGCCAGGGTGGCCACGGGGTCGTACCAGACCGTGCTCATGGCCGCGGCGAGGCGGCGCGGGACGGCGATGTGATCGCAGCAGGCGAGGTACGCGAACCCCGCGGCGTCCGCCGCCCTGGCGACGGCGACCAGGTCCTCCGGCCCCGCCCCGGCCTCCCACGGCTCGGTGTAGAGGGTGCTCTGGGACTGGACGGGCAGCTGGATGCCGTACGCCAGGGAGCTCACCGCCACAGCCCTTGCGGTGTGAGCCCCAGCAGGTCGATGGCGTTGCCGCGGACGATCCGCTCGACCACGTCGGCCGGCAGGTGCCCCATCTGTGCCTCGCCGACCTCGCGGGACTTGGGCCAGGTGGAGTCGGAGTGCGGGTAGTCGGTCTCGTACAGGACGTTGCCGACACCGATGGCGTCCAGGTTCCTGAGCCCGAAGGCGTCGTCGAAGAAGCAGCCGTAGACGTGTCCGGCGAACAGTTCCGACGGTGGCCGGCTCACCTTGTCGGCGACCCCGCCCCATCCGCGGTTCTCCTCCCACACCACGTCCGCGCGCTCGAGGATGTACGGGATCCACCCGATCTGCCCCTCCGCGTACATGACCCTCAGGTTCGGGAAGCGCTCGAACTTGCCGCTCATCAGCCAGTCGACCATCGAGAAGCAGCAGTTGGCGAAGGTGATGGTGGAGCCGACGGCGGGTGGGGCGTCGGCGGAGGTGGAGGGCATCCGGCTGCTGGAGCCGATGTGCATGGCGACGACCGTCCCGGTCTCGTGGCAGGCCGCGAGGAAGGGGTCCCAGTCGTCGGTGTGCACGGACGGCAGCCCGAGGTGCGGGGGTATCTCGGAGAAGGCGACGGCCCGGACGCCTCGCGCGGCGTTCCGCCGGACCTCCGCCGCCGCGAGCTCGGCGTCCCACAGGGGTATGAGGGTGAGCGGTATGAGCCGCCCGTGCGCCTCGGGCCCGCACCACTCCTCGACCATCCAGTCGTTGTAGGCACGGACACAGAGCAGGGCGAGGTCCTTGTCGGCGGCCTCGGTGAAGGTCTGCCCGCAGAAGCGGGGGAAGGTCGGGAAGCACAGGGCCGACTGGACGTGGTTGACGTCCATGTCGGCGAGCCGGGCGGACACGTCGTACGACCCGGGCCGCATCTGCTCGTAGGTGATGACTTCGAGCTTCACCTCGTCCCTGGCGCAGCCGACGGCCGTGTCGAGGCGGGTGAGCGGCCGGCGCAGGTCCCCGTACACCCACCAGTCGCCGAGCGGGCCGTCCGTGCCGCCCGGGTCGCCCATGACGGGCCTGAACCGCCCGCCGAGGAAGGTCATCTCCTGCACCGGCGCGCGCACGATCCGGGGCCCGACGTCCCGGTACTTCGTCGGCAGCCGGTCCTGCCACACCCCGGCGGGCTCAACGGTGTGGTCGTCGACGGAGATGATCCGCGGGAACTGTGTGGTCTCCATGCCGTTCACGGTAGCGCCGATCTGACGGTCCGTCAGCTCCGCTGACGGGCAACCGGGATGCGAAGACCGTGTGAGAGCCTTGTGGACCACGGCTCCCGCCCTGTGATCGGCGTCTCGCACGGCTGACGCAACCGCCCCGAACAAGGCAAACTGACGGGGTTGTTCGTGATGCCGAGGGGGACGAACGCATGGACGGTGGGCCGCGAGTACCCGAGCAGCGGCGTGCCGGCTCCGGGGCCACCGCGGAGTCCGGCCCGCTGCGCTTCGGCGTGCTCGGTCCGGTACGGGCCTGGCGCGGCGAGGAGACGCTCAGCACGGGCTCCCCCCAGCAGCGCGCCCTGCTGGCCGCCCTGCTGCTGCGGGAGGGCCGTACGGCCACGGCGGCGGAGCTGATCGACGCGCTGTGGGGGTCCGAGCCGCCGCCCCAGGCGCTGGCGGCGGTCCGCACGTACGCGTCCCGGCTCCGGAAGATCCTCGACTCCGGAGTCCTGGTCAGCGAGTCCGGTGGCTACGCGGTGCGCTCGCCGGGTGAGGGCGCGCTGGACCTGGCGGTCGCGCAGGACCTGGCGGCGGACGCGGAGAAGGCGCGGGGCACCGGCGACCTGAGCCGGGCCCGTTCGCTGCTCAACGAGGCCCTCGCCCTCTGGGACGGGGAGCCCCTGGCCGGCGTCCCCGGCCCGTACGCCGAGGGCCAGCGGGCCCGCCTGGAGGAATGGCGCCTCGGCCTCCTGGAGTCCCGTCTCGACCTGGACCTGGAACAGGGCTGCCACGCGCAGGCGGTCTCGGAACTGACGGCCCTGACGGCGGCACATCCGCTGCGGGAGCGGCTGCGCGAACTCCTGATGCTGGCGCTGTACCGCAGCGGCCGGCAGGCGGAGGCACTGGCGGTGTACGCCGACACCCGCCGTCTGCTGGCCGAGGAGCTGGGGGTCGATCCCCGGCCGGGCCTCCGCGAACTCCAGCAGCGCATCCTCCAGGCGGACCCGGCCCTGGCGGAACCCTCGGCACCGGTGGCGGAGCCGGCGATCGCCCCCGTCCGCCCGGCGCAGCTCCCCGCCTCCGTACCGGACTTCACCGGCCGCTCCTCCTTCGTGGCCGAGCTGAGCGACGTGCTGTCCTCCGCGTCCGAGGCGGAGGGCCGGGTGATGGCGGTGTCGGCACTGGCCGGGATCGGCGGCGTGGGCAAGACGACCCTGGCGGTCCACGTGGCCCACCGGGCCCGCCCCGCGTTCCCCGACGGCCAGCTGTACGTGGACCTCCAGGGCACGGGCCCGCGCCCGGCGGAACCGGAGACGGTGCTGGGCTCGTTCCTGCGCGCTCTGGGCACGGCGGACTCGGCGATCCCCGACTCCCTGGAGGAGCGGGCGGCCCTGTACCGCTCGGTCCTGGACGGCCGCCGGGTCCTGGTCCTGCTGGACAACGCGAAGGACGCGGCCCAGGTACGCCCGCTGCTGCCCGGCACGGAGGGCTGCGCGGCCCTGGTCACCTCCCGGGTGCGCATGCTCGACCTGGCCGGGGCGCATCTGGTCGACCTGGACGTCATGTCCCCGGAGGAGGCCCTCGCCCTGTTCACGAAGATCGTGGGCGAGGAGCGGGTGGCGTCGGAACGGGAGGCGGCCCTGGACGTCGTCGCGGCCTGCGGCTTCCTCCCCCTGGCGATCCGCATCGCCGCGTCCCGCCTGGCGGCCCGGCGCACCTGGACGGTGTCGGTGCTGGCGGTGAAGCTCGCCGACGAGCGGCGCCGGCTGGACGAACTCCAGGCCGGGGACCTGGCGGTGAAGGCGACCTTCGAACTGGGCTACGGCCAACTGGAGCCGTCCCAGGCCCGGGCCTTCCGCCTGCTGGGCCTGGCCGACGGCCCCGACATGTCCCTGGCCGCGGCAGCCGCGGTCCTGGACCTCCCCGCGGAGGAGACGGAGGACCTGCTGGAGTCCCTGGTGGACACGTCGCTGCTGGAGTCGGCGGCGCCCGGCCGGTACCGGTTCCACGATCTGGTACGGCTCTACGCCCGCGCCTGCGCGGAACGGGACGAGCAGCCGCCCGGTGAGCGGGGCGCGGCGATGTCCCGGTTGCTGGACTTCTATCTGGCTACGGCGGCGGCCGTCTACGCCATCGAGCGGCCCGGAGACCGCACGGTCGTCCACTTGGCGCCGACGTCGTACAAGGGCCTGTCCTTCCCGGGGCGGACGGAAGCCCTCGACTGGCTCTTCGCGGAGGCGCAGTGTCTCCTGGCCTGTGCCAGGCAGCAGACCGCCGGCAGCGGGCTCGGCCGGGCCGTCGATCTCCTGTGGGCCGCGAAGGACCTGGCGGAGTCAGGAGCGAACGCCAAGCAGTACGAGACGGCGGCGAGGGCCCTGCGGGATGCCGCGCGGGCGGACGGCGACGTCCGAGCGGAGAGCCGTGCCCGGACGGCGCTTTCCAACGTCCACCTCGCCGCCGGACGCTACTCGGAGGCGGACGAGGAAGCTCGCTGCGCCGTCGCACTCGCCTCCGCGGCGGGAGACGCCGCCCCGATCAGCTGGGCCTCCACCGACCGGGGCATCATCGCCCTCAGCCAAGGCCGCTACGAGGAGGCGGAGAAGTTCCTCACCACGGCGAAGGACGGATACCGAGCGGACGGCAACATGCCCGGTGAGGCCAACTCGCTGTGCAATCTGTCGCGACTCTACGAACGTATGAACCGCCCCTCGGAAGCGGTCAGTCTGGCCCAGCAGGGTGTCACCATCTTCCAGCAGCTCGGTATGACGCTGCGCCTGGCGAACGGCCGCTACGCGCTGGGTGTCGCGTTGATCCGCGCCGGACGCCACTCCGAGGGCCTGGTCCAGCTGACCGACGCCCTGGAGATGTTCCGGGGCAACAGGCAACGGCTGTGGGAGGGGACGACCCACTTCCGCATCGCCCAGCTGCACCTGACCGCCCGGCGCGAGGCTCAGGCGGCGCAGCACGCCGAACAGGCCCTGGCCATCGGATTCATCGGTGGCGATCTGATCCGAGGCAGCGTGCTGAACACGCTGGGCAAGAGCCTCGACGCTCTCGGCCAGTCCGACCGAGCACGGGCGTGCTGGCAGGAGGCTCTCCTGCTGCTGGAACAATCGGGTGCTCCGGAAGCATCCGAGGTACGTTGCCTGTTGACGCCGAGGAAGGCGCCCTGATCCGGCCGTCGGCGGCGTTCATCGAACGTTTATGACCGCCTGGCACAGTCAATGCCAGGGGCTGACGCATCGGGGAATGTCAGCCCCGCACCGAGCCCACGGGGGGTGGGCTCCTGGCATGCGCCTCTGTCCGGCGATACTCGGGGGAGTCGCCGGACAGAGGCACCTGACTCACCTGAACACCACTCCCAGGGGAAGCATCATGAGCAGCAGCGAGAAGCAGCCGACTGACGTCACCACCATGGAGAACCACGCTCCCGTGCCGCCGGCTCTGAGCGAGATCACGAAGCAGGACACCCAGACGTCCGCGCTTTCGGGCGATGAGCAGATCATCACGCTCGAGAACCACGCGCCCGCTCCGCCCGCCCTGGATCTGCACGGCAAGTAGCCAGAGCCACGACGGGGGATCGGCCGCGGCGGCGCGGAGGGGAAGCCGCCGCGGCCGATGCGTTCCTACGCACCCACCGCCCCGTCCCTCACCCTCGTCCCTGCCCCGTCTCCCGCAGAACGCCCTTCACCACCTTGCCGCTCGCGTTGCGGGGTAGCTCGTCCGTGAAGTTCACCGTTCTGGGCACCTTGTAGTTCGCCATCTCCCGGCGGGACCAGGCGATCAGGTCGTCTCCCGTGAGGACCGAGCCCGGCCTGCGTACCACGAACGCCTTGCCGACCTCGCCCAGGCGGGGGTCCGGTACGCCGATGACCGCCGCGTCCGTGACGTCGGGGTGGGTGAGGAGGAGCTGCTCTATCTCCGCCGGGTAGGCGTTGAAGCCGCCGACGATGAACATGTCCTTGAGGCGGTCCGTGATGCGGAGGTTGCCCGCCTCGTCCAGTACGCCCACGTCGCCCGTGCTCAGCCAGCCGTCGCGGGAGATCGTCTCGGCGGTCGCCCCGGGGTCCTCGTAGTAGCCCCGCATGACGTTGAAGCCCCGCACCCGTACCTCCCCCGGCGCGCCGGGGGGCAGCGGTGCCCCGCAGGGGTCCGTCACGCGCACCTGCGTGCCGGGGATCGGCCGGCCGGAGGTGGAGGAGATCACCGAGGGGTCGTCGCCGCGTCGGCACATCGTGACGATGCCGGACGCCTCCGAGAGACCGTAGGCCGTGAGAACCGTGGCCACGCCCAGTTCGCCGCGCAGGCGCTCCACCAGGCGGAGCGGGACCACGGCCGCGCCCGTCACCACCAGCCGCAACGCCGAGAGGTCGTGGGCGTCGCGCGCCGGATGGTCCAGCAGCTGCTGGTGCAGGGTCGGTGGCCCCGGCAGGACCGAGATCCGTTCCGCCGCCATGTTCGCCAGGACGGTGTCCACGTTGAACACCGGCTGCGGGATCATCGTCGCCCCGCGCATCAGGCAGGCGATCACCCCGGCCTTGTAGCCGAAGGTGTGGAAGAAGGGGTTGACGATCAGGTAGCGGTCCGTGTGGTCCAGGCCCGCCAGATCCGCCCAGATCTCGTAGGCGCGCAGGGTCTGGCCGTGCGTGATCATCGCCCCCTTGGGGCGGCCCGTCGTACCCGAGGTGTAGGTGATGTCCGAGAGGGATGTGCCGTTCAGCTTCCGTGTGCGGCCGCGTACGTCGGCCTCCGACAGCCTCTCCCCGCCCGCCAGGAAGTCCTTCCATGTGCGGAAGTCCGTGGGCGCGTCCTCCGACAGGACCACCACCTGCTCCAGTTCCGGCAGGCCCGGCAGCGGGGCCCGGCCGTCCGGTACGCCCTCGCCGGCCGCCCGGCGCAGGGAGGCCACGTACGACGTGCCCAGGAAGGTTCCCGTCACGAACAGCAACCGGGCCCCGCTGCGGCGCAGTACGTCCGCCGCCTCCGCCCCCTTGAAGCGGGTGTTCAGCGGGACGAGGACCGCGCCCGCCGTCACCGCGCCGAGGGCCGCGACGATCCAGTCCGGGGAGTTGGGGGCCCAGACCGCGACTCGGTCGCCCACCTGAACCCCGCAGGCCAGGCAGGCCGCCGCCGCGCGGTCGACGCGGGCGCCCAGTTCGGCGTACGTGATTCTCGTCCGGCCGTCCACCACGGCCTCCGCGTCCGCGTACCGCTCCGCCGCCGACCGCACCAGTTCCGGGATGGTGTCCCACTCG
This sequence comes from Streptomyces sp. NPDC053076, assembly GCF_044546845.1. Lineage (NCBI taxonomy): Bacteria > Bacillati > Actinomycetota > Actinomycetes > Kitasatosporales > Streptomycetaceae > Streptomyces > Streptomyces sp. NPDC053076. The sequence continues at coordinate 56,867 of NZ_JBITZL010000009.1, forward strand.
ATCACGGCCCAGCCTCCACCGATGAGCAGCCGGTTGCTGACTACCCGTCAGATTAGCGGTAATCTGACGACCTGTCAGGAGAGGGGGCCGCACCATGCCGGGACCAGGGATCAAGGACGCCACCGCCATCGTGGGGATCGGGCAGACCGCCTTCGCCAAGCACCTCGCCGAGGACGAGAAGACACTCGCCTGCCGGGCCGTGCTCGCCGCGCTGGACGACGCGGGGATCGCGCCGGGAGAGGTCGACGCTCTCGCCTCCTACACCATGGAGGAGACCGATGAGGTGGAGCTGGCGAAGGCCGTCGGGTTCGGGGATCTGACCTTCTTCAGCAAGGTGGGCTACGGGGGTGGCGGGTCCTGCGCCACCGTCGCGCATCTCGCCGCCGCCATCGCCGCCGGGCAGGCCACCGTGGGGGTCGCCTGGCGCTCCCGGAAACGGGGCAGTGGGACTCGGCCGTGGACCAACACCGCGGTGCAGCTGCCGACTCCGGGCCAGTGGACCCGGCCCTTCGGGCTGCTCCGGCCCGCCGACGAGATCGCCGTGCTGACGCGGCGGTACATGCACGAGTACGGCGTCACCCGGGACCACCTGTTCAACGTCGCCCTCGCCTGCCGCAACCGGGCCAATCAGAATCCGGCGGCCGTCATGTACGACCGGCCGCTCACCCGCGAGATGTACATGTCCTCCCGGTGGATCAGCGAGCCGCTGTGCCTCTACGACAACTGCCTGGAGACGGACGGGGCCCTCGCGTGCGTGATCGTCGGCCGGGAGCGGGCCCGGGACTGCGCCGAAAGACCCGTGTACGTCCACTCCGCCGCCCAGGGGCTGCCCGCCCAGCACCACGGCATGGTCAACTACTGGAACGACGACCCGCTCACCGGTCCCGCCTGGACCGCCGCCCGGCACCTGTGGAAACACGCCGACCTCACGCCGGAGGACGTCGACGTAGCGCAGGTCTACGACGCCTTCACCGCCCTGATACCGCTGTCCCTGGAGGGCTACGGCTTCTGCGCGCGGGGGGAAGGCGGCGCCTTCACCGAACAGGGCGCCCTGGAGATCGGCGGCCGGCTGCCGGTCAACACCGGTGGGGGCGGGCTCAGCGAGGCGTACGTGCACGGCTTCAACCTCGTCAACGAAGGGGTGAAGCAGCTGCGGGGCACCAGTACCGCGCAGGTCCCGGGGGCCACCACCTGTCTGGTCACGGCCGGGGAGGGTGTGCCCACCTCCGCCCTTCTGCTGAGGAGCTGACCGTCATGCTGAGTCCCGTCACCGACACCGACGGCGCGCCCTTCTGGGAGTTCGCGGCCCGTGGCGAGCTGCGCGTCCAGGCGTGCGGCGACTGCGGTGAGCCGCGCTTCCCGCCCCGGCCCTGCTGCCCGCACTGCCAGTCCTTCGCGAGCGAGTGGCGGGCGGTGCCGGGGCGCGGGCGGATCTGGTCCTACGTCGTGCCGCATCCGCCGCTGCTGCCCGACTACGCGGAACAGGCGCCGTACAACGTGGTCGTGGTGGAGCTGGAGGAGGTTCCGCGGATACGGCTCGTGGGGAACGTGGTCGCGCACGCCGGGGCGCCGCTGGACTCCGTCGATCCGGCGCGGCTGCGGATCGGGGCCCGGGTGCGGGTGGTCTTCTCCGGCGGGCTGCCGCAGTGGGTGCTCGCGTGACCACCGTCCGCCTGGCGGTCGACGAGGACACCGGCGTCGCCGTCGTCACACTGGACCGGCCCGAGCGGCTGAACGCCATCGACCTGGAGATGGTGCGGGAACTGGGCGAGATGTGGCGGCAGTTGCGGTTCCACGACGCCGTACGGGCCGTCGTGCTCACCGGGAGCGGGGGGCGGGCGTTCTGTACGGGCATCGACCGGGACACCGTCGTACCGCAGCCGTCGTCGCCGTACATGCAGGACGATCCGCTGCTGGGCGTCGGGCCGAAGGCGAACGGCCTGTGGAAACCGGTCGTCGCGGCGGTGCAGGGGATGGCCTGCGGGGGCGCCTTCTATCTGCTGGGCGAGTGCGAGTTCGTGGTGGCCGACCCGACGGCCGTGTTCTTCGATCCGCACACGACGTACGGCATGGTCAGCGCCTACGAGTCCGTGCTCATGGCCGAGCGGATGCCGTACGGGGAGGTCGCACGGATGATGCTCATGGGCACGGCCGAGCGTGTCTCCGCGCGGCGGGCCCACGAGGTGGGGCTGGTCTCCGAAATCACACAGGAGGGTGGGGCCCTGGCGGGCGCCGTGCGCTGCGCCGCTGTGCTCGCCGGGTATCCGCCACAGGGGGTACAGGGGACCGTCCGCGCGCTGTGGGCGGCCAGGGAGGCGGCGCGCGCGCAGGCGTTCGCGCAGGCGCCGCATCTCATCGCCCTCGGCAATCTGCCGGCCGGGCGGCAGGCGGAGCTGTTCGCCGGCCGACGGCGGGAGTTCCGGGTGCGTTAGCTCCTGAGCTGGGCCTCCTCGTCCGCCTCGCAGTGGTCGACGGATTTCAGGTACTGCTCGCGCAGCGGCACCCGTGCGGTCGCCCTGCCGTGCGCGGGGACGGAGACCTCCGGGGATTCCGCGCTCCAGAGATAGCTGTCGTCGGCGTCGAGGAAGGTGACCCAGGCCGTGAACTTCTCCGTGCGGCTGTTCGGGTTGCCGATCTCGACCGTGGCGTACGGCCGCTTCTCGGTCGCGCAGCCGACCAGTTTCACCGTGCCGTCCTCCGGCGCCCTGGTGCTGCCGCTGCCGGAGGGTGTGGAGGTGGGCCGGTGCGTGCGCCGGTAGGAGCTGCCGCCCGTGGTGCTGCCGCCGGAGCTGTCGTCGTCCGAGCCATAGGAGGGGTCGTACGTGGACCCGCCCGAGGAGTCGTACGTGGACCCGCCCGAGGAGTCGTACGTGGACCCGCCCGAGGAGCCGCCCGAGGAGTCGTAGTACCCGCCGGACGAGCCGCCGGACGTGGAGGATGACGAACTGTCGTGGTCCTGGTGCGAGCTGCTGCACCCGCCCCCGCCACCACTCCCTCCGCCGCCGTGATGCCGCCCCTTCGAGAAGCCGGTCAGGCTGAGCACCACCAGGGTCAGTACGGCCGTGAACTTGAGCGAGCGCTTCCGTGTGGGCGTGTACATGCCAGCACCTTATTCCGTCGTCGGCCGGGGCCCGCACCGCATGGCGGACGCCGTGTGCCCCGGGTGGCGTCAGCCGGGGACGGCCGCCGTCCGGAGCCCTTCCGTGCGAACCCGGTACGACGGCCGTCACGCACTACGCGGTCCGCGCGGTTCCCGTGCCCTTCTCCGCGTCCAGCGCGTACACGCACCGGTCCTTGCTGCACGCGTACACCACACCGTCCTTGACCACCGGGGAGCCGGTGATCTCGCCGCCCGTGGCGAGCTTCCAGCGCAGCCGGCCGTCGTCGGCCTTCAGGGTGTAGAGGAGATGGTCGGTGGAGCCGAAGTGGATGCGGCCCTCCGCCACGGCGGGCGCGCCCACCACGTCACCGCCCGCCTGGAAGCGCCACTTGGGCGTGCCGGTGACCGCGTCCAGGGTGTAGAGGCCCTTGCCGCTGCCGACGTGGACGTGCCCGGCGGCCACCAGGACGGGTTCGACGGAGGAACGGGCCTCGGTGGCGATGCGCCAGCGGTCTCGGCCGTCGGCGGCGTCCAGGGCGTAGACCGTGCCGAGGTAGTCGGCGAGATAGACACCGCCACCGGTGACGGCCGGGCCCGGGGCGAAGGCCGGCGGGCACAGGAAGACCGCCGGGGCCTCGAAGTGCCAGCGGACCATGCCGCTCACCGCGTCGATGGCGAGGACACGGGTGCCCGCGGAGACGTAGACGCAGCCGTCGGAGGCCGGGGTCAGGCGGACCGGGACACCGCCGCAGGAAGCCGCGTCACCGATGGGGTACGACCAGCGCTCCTCACCGGTGCGGGCCTCCAGGGCACGCAGCCGGGCGTCCTGCCAGACGTAGACGATGCCGTCGTGCACGGCGGGACCCGCCTCCGGGGACTCGAAGTCGGTCTGGCAGCCGGTGATCTCCCACAGCTTCTGCCCGTTGGCCGCCTCCCACGCCTGGACGCCGCCGCCGCGGGTGCCGGTGACGACGGTGCCGCGGTCGGCCACGAGCGAGTACACCCAGGCGTCCGTGGACAGCCGCCACAGATCGGCGCCCTCGCGGGCCTCCAGGGCGAACAGGGTGGGGCCGTCGGAGGCGTGGATACGGCCGTCCGCCACGGCCATCGACCAGGCGACGTCCCTCGTCTTGAAGCGGCGGCGGCCGGTGGCCACGTCCAGGGCGTGCACCTCGAAGGAGGTGACGTAGACCAGGTCGCCGTCCACGGACGGGGTGCCCCACACGTCGTTGGACATGCGGAACCGCCAGGGGCGCCAGCCCGCCGCCGTCTCCGGCGGCGCGGGCGGTACCGGCGGCACGGCGGGGTCGGCGCCGGCCAGGCCGGGCCGGGGCCGGGACCAGCTGGCCACCAGACCGGCCTCGGGCGGGGGCGCCTTGACGGCGGCCGCACGGGCGTCGGCGACCCGGGGGCCGGGGCCGATGGGCACCTGGGCGCCGGCCAGCCGGACCGGGCCGGTGTCGGGGGCGCCGACCGGGACGGACACGGGCCTGGAGGGCGGGACCGGGGGGTCGTACGGCGGGGGCGGGGGTACCGCCTGCCGGCCGCCGCTGCGCGGGCCGCCGGCCGGGGCCGGGGCCGGGGCGGGCTTGGCGGCGGGGCGTCCGCCGCGGCGCGACTCGATGAGGCCGACGGCCTTCTCGGGCAGCCAGGCGGAGGCGGTACCGCTGTCGTCGGAGCCGGAGCCGAACAGGTGCGGGGCGAGCTGCGCCTGGAGGTCGGCCGGGGAGGGGCGGCCCGATGCCTCCATCTGCATGCAGACCTCGATGAGCGGGCGCAGTTCCTCGGGGAGACCGGTGAGGTCGGGCCCCTCGCGCAGCAGCATGAAGACGGTCTCGACCGGGTTGGCGCCGTGGAAGGGCGGGTGACCGGTGGCCGCGAAGACCAGCATGGAGCCGAGGGAGAAGACATCGCTGGCGCCGGTGACGCTGCGGGAGTCCTTGGCCTGCTCGGGGGACATGTAGGCGGGGGTGCCCACGGCGACGTTCGTCATCGTCAGGCGGGTGTTGGAGACACCGGAGGCGATACCGAAGTCGATCACCCGGGGGCCGTCCTCGACCACGAGCACGTTGGACGGCTTCAGGTCACGGTGGACCAGCCCCGCGCCGTGGATGGACTGGAGCGCCTCGGCCACGCCCGCCGCGAGCCAGCGCACGGCCTGCGCCGGGAGCGGCCCGCACTCGTTCACTATCTCTTCCAGCGAGGGCGCGGGGACGTAGGCGGTGGCCAGCCAGGGCACGGCGGCGCGCGGGTCGGCGTCGACCACGGCCGCGGTGTAGAAGCCGGAGACCGCGCGGGCCGCCTCCACCTCGCGGGTGAAGCGGACCCGGAAGAGCTGGTCCTCGGCCAGTTCGGTGCGCACCGTCTTGATCGCCACACGCCGGCCGGACGCCGAACGCGCGAGATAGACCAGCCCCATGCCACCGGCCCCCAGCCGGCCCAGCACCTCGAACGGCCCGATCCGCCGCGGATCGTGCTGCGTCAGCTGATCCACCACTTGCCTGCCACCTCCCCGTACGCACCGCGCCGCCCACGTGTGGACGCGGCCGAAGTGCAGCGTCTCACCACCGCACCGCCATGGCGGCACGCACCCCGATTCTTCCTGGCCGGGCGGCCGGTTGCGAACCCGGTGACAATCGGGGTGTCTCGTGCCGAATCATTTCAAAGCAGACGTATCAGCGTTGCAGTAGCGCGAACGACGCCCCCTGATTGTCGGTGACGATGGCCACTCGTCCGTACGACGCCTCGAAGGGTGGCACCTGCAGCCGCCCGCCGATCCGCTGGACGGCCCCGAGGGCCTCGTCCAGGTCCGTGACCCGGAAGTGGGTGACGAAGTGCGGGGGCATCTCGGCCGGGAACATCTCGGTGACGTCCGCGCGGCCGAAGTCGGGCTCGGCGTCGGCGCCGAACAGGGCGTCGCGGAAGAGGCCCCCGTAGAAGACGTTGGCCGCCGCGGTGTCCCGCGTGTACAGCTGGGCCCAGGCGAAGGTGTTCGGCTCGTGCCGCCGCCCGAAGCCGGGGTGGCTGCCGGGCTGCCACAGCCCGAACACCGCGCCCTCGGGGTCGGTGGCCAGGGCGGCGATGCCGAGGTCACCGACCGGGAAGGGAGCCGTCACCACCCGCCCGCCGGCCGCCGTGATCCGCCGGCCGAGGGCCTCGGCGTCCGAGGTCGCGAAGGAGACCGTCCAGACGGTGGGCATCCGGCCGTCCGTCTTGGGGGCCAGGGAGGCGACGCGGTCGCCGTCCAGCCGGGCCCAGACGGAGGAGCCGTACGACTCCTCGAAGGTCCACCCGAAAAGCTCACCGTAGAACCGCTTGCCCGCCTCGACGTCGGGCAGCTGGGCGTCCACCCAGCAGGGGACGCCCTCCCCGTATGTCTCTTCGTTCGCGGATGCCCTGTTTTCGGCCATGCCGTCAAAGTAACCGGGTCGCGCGCACCCCGCAGACCAGGCACACCACCCCCGATACCCCCGTGCACCCCATTTGCAGTCGGCCGAATCGCGCTCCGATCACCCCTCGGTAAGCTGACGGCATGACAGGACAAGTGCGTACCGTCGACGGCCGCGTGGCCGGCCGGCGTGGGCAGGCGACCCGGCAGAAGCTGCTCGACTGCCTCAGCGAGATGCTCAGCTCCTCCCCTTACCGGGACGTCAAGGTCATCGATGTCGCCCGGAAGGCGGGCACTTCGCCCGCCACCTTCTACCAGTACTTCCCGGACGTCGAGGGCGCCGTCCTGGAGATCGCCGAGCAGATGGCGGCCGAGGGCGCGGGGTTGACCGAGCTCCTCGAAGGACGCACCTGGACCGGCAAGTCGGGCTGGCAGACCGCCCAGGAACTCGTCGACGGGTTCCTGGAGTTCTGGCGCCGGAACGACGCCATTCTGCGCGTGGTCGACCTGGGAGCGGCCGAGGGGGACAAGCGCTTCTACAAGATCCGGATGAAGATCCTGAACTCGGTCAACAACTCCCTCTCGGACTCCATCGCGCAGCTCCAGTCCAAGGGCCGCGTCGACAAGGACGTGAACCCGGCGGCGGTGGCCGGTTCGCTGGTCGCGATGCTCGCCGCGGTGGCGTCCCACCAGAAGGGCTTCTCGTCCTGGGGTGTGAAGCAGGCCGAACTCAAGCCCAATCTGGCCCTGTTGGTGCACCTCGGCGTGACGGGCAAGAGACCGTCCAAGTAGGCACGCGTTCTTTTGCCGGGGTCCAAGTCCTGTCTGTCGGGCGGTGGTTCACATGGTGAACCACCGCCCGCCGTCTACGCCGGCAGCGGCCGGTCCCGCACCACGTGCTTCATCACCAGCGTCGACGTCAGCCGCTGCACCCCCGGCAGGGTCGCCAGCCGCTCGTCGTACAGCCGCTGGAAGGCGGCCAGGTCGGCGGTGGCCACCCGGAGCAGATAGTCCGGCTCGCCGAACAGCCGCTGCGCGTCCAGTACATGCTCCAGCCCACTGACCGCCCGCTCGAACTCGGCGACCGTGTCCCGGTCCTCCTGGCGCATGGACACGAAGACCAGCGCCTCGAAGTTCAGCCCGAGCGACGGCGGGTCCACCACCGCGCGGTACCCCTGGATGGCGCCGGACCGCTCCAGCTCACGCAGCCGCCGGTGGCAGGGCGAGACACTGAGCCGCACCCGGGCGGCCAGCTCGGTCACGGTCAGCCGCCCGTCCTGCTGTAGCTCGGCAAGGATTTTCCGGTCCACGTCGTCCATGAAGAAGATACTTGCTCAGAAATGGCGATCATGAGCAAACTTCGGGAACACTTTCGGGCCATTCGCGCCTAATGTCCCCAGCATGGACTCAGGACTGCTCTTCTCCTTCCTCGCCGTGGACCTGCTGCTGGTGTGCGTACCGGGCGCCGACTGGGCGTACGTCATCGCGACGGCCCTGCGCGGCAGCTCGGTGGCGCGCGCGGTGGCGGGCCTGGTCTGCGGTTACGCCCTGCACACGACCCTGGCGACGGCGGGCCTGGCGGTGCTGGTGGCCAGCTCGCCCGGCCTGCTGACGGCCTTGACGGTGGCGGGCGCGGGGTACCTGCTGTGGCTGGGCTGGGGGGTGCTGCGCCGCCCGGCGGTCCCGAGCGCGGCCGGCCCGGCGGCGGCCGACGGCCGGCTCTTCCTGAGGGGCGCCACGATCAGCGGCCTGAACCCCAAGGGCCTGCTCCTCTACCTGTCGGTGCTCCCGCAGTTCCTCACCCTGCGGGGCACCCACCTCCCCGTACCCGTGCAGACGGCCACGCTGGGCCTGCTGCACATGGCGTGCTGCGCGGCCGTCTACCTGACCGTCGGCGTCCTGGCCCGCGCCCTGCTCGCGGCCCGCCCCGCGGCGGCGCGGGCGGTGACCCGCACCTCGGGCGCGGCGATGCTCGGAATCGGCGCGTTCCTGCTGGTGGAGCGCTTGGCCACGCTGTAGCTCCGCAGGGTGGCGGCGCTCGCGCTACCGGGGGGTGAGCCGGAAGAGCCGGATCTCCCGTGTCACCCGGGCCTGGTAGGTGGCGTACGGCGGCCAGAACACCACCAGGGCCCGCCAGACCGCGGCGCGCTCCTCCCCCGTCAGCAGCCGGGCGGTGACGGGGACGTCCCGGCCCTTCCAGCTGATCGAGGCGTCCGGCCGGGCGAGGAGGTTGTGGGTCCAGGCGGGGTGACCGGTCCGCCCGAAGTTGGAGCCGACGAGGATCCAGCCCGGACCGTCACCCTCCGGCATGCAGGCGAGCGGGGTCCGGCGCGCCAGCCCGCTCCGCGCCCCCGTCGAGGTGAGGATCACCCCGGGCAGCATCCGCGCGCTGAGCAGCGTCTTGCCCCGGGTGAGCCGGTGCACGCCCCGGTCGAGCGCCGGGATCACATGGGGGGCCAGCCACGCGAACAGCCGGGTGGACGACACCTTCTGCACGAGCCGGGCACCGGCGGGAAGGGCCATCAGACCGCCACCTCCCCGCCCGTGAAGAGCCCCGCCGCCTCGGCGGCCCGGTCGCGCAGCCGGTACGCCGGGCCGAACAGCAGCTCGTCCCCGGCCGCCCGTTTGAAGTACAGGTGGGCGTCGTGCTCCCAGGTGAAGCCGATCCCGCCGTGCAGCTGGATGCCCTCGGCGGCGGCACACCGCAGCGCCTGAAGCGCCTGAGCGAGCGCGAGCCCGCCGGCCCCCTCCCCGCAGCCGGCCGCCCAGGCGGCGTAGTACGCGGCCGACCGTGCCGCCTGCACCTCCACGTACACGTCCGCCAGCCGGTGCTTGACGGCCTGGAAGGACCCGACGGGCCGCCCGAACTGCACCCGTCGCCCGGCGTACTCCACGGTCAGCTCCAGCACCCGGTCCGCCGCGCCCACGGCCTCGGCGGCGAGCACGGCGGCCACGGCGTCCCCGGCGCCGACGAGGGCGGACAGCACGTCCGCCTCCTCGGTGCCCAGCAACTGCGCGTGTACGTCCCGTAGTTGAACGCGCGCCTGGGGCCGGGTGGCGTCCAGCGCGGTCTGCCGGACCCGCGCCAGCCCCGCCGCGTCCTCTGGCACCAGGAACAGCAGGGTCCGCGACCGGGCGAACCCCCCGGCGTGCGCGGCGACCAGCAGCACCCCCGCGCTGTGCCCGTCCAGCACCTGCCCGGCCTCCCCGTACAGCCGCCATCCGCCCTCCGCCCGCCGCGCCTGCACTCCGCCGGCCCGCCCGCCCCCGGCGCTGTACCCGCTGTTGACGCGGGTCAGACCGAGGGCGGTGGCGAGCGCCGGTCCGGCGACGGCGAGGGTGGCGGTGAGGGACCCGGCGGCGATGCGCGGCAGCAGTTCGGCGCGCTGGGCCTCGGTGCCGAGGGCGAGCAGGAGCGGGGCGGCGAGGACGCAGGTGGCGAGCAGCGGTGAGGGGGTGAGGCACCGGCCCGTCTCCTCGCAGGCGAGGGCCAGCTCGGTGACCGAGCAGCCGACCCCGCCGTACGCCTCCGGGAGCGCGAGTCCCGGCAGTCCGAGCCGGCCGGCGAGGGCGGACCACAGGAGGGGGTCGTACCCGGCCGGGTTGTCGACGGCGGCCCGGACCTCCCTCGGGCCGCAGCGTTCGTGCAGCAGCTCGCGCAGGGTCCGGCGGATCCCGTCCTGCTCGGCGGTGAGGCGCGTGTCCATGGCTGATCCCTCCGAGAACTGACGGGTCGTCATATTAAGCAGCCGGGGAGGTGATGCCCAGACCCTCGACACCTGCCGCCCGGCACGGGATCTGATGTACCGTCAGTTTTCATGGAGCCAGGGAGCAGGAAAGTCGCCGTGGTCGGCGTGTCCCTCGCCGACTGCGGACGGGTGACCGGCGCGACGCCGTACACCCTGCACGCCCAGGCGGCCCGCCGCGCCCTGGCGGACGCCGGCCTGGACCGCGCCCGGGTGGACGGCCTGGCCTCGGCGGGCCTCGGCACGCTGGCCCCGGTGGAGGTCGCCGAATACCTGGGCATGCGCCCCACCTGGGTGGACTCCACCTCGGTCGGCGGCTCGACCTGGGAGGTCATGGCGGCCCACGCGGCGGACGCGATAGCCGCGGGCCACGCGAACGCCGTGCTGCTGGTGTACGGCTCGACGGCACGGGCGGACATCAAGGCGGGCCGCAGGACGGGAACCCTCTCCTTCGGCGCCCGCGGCCCGCTCCAGTTCGAGGCGCCCTACGGCCACACGCTGATCTCCAAGTACGCCATGGCGGCCCGTCGGCACATGATCGAGTACGGCACGACCGTCGAACAGCTCGCCCAGGTGGCGGTCCAGGCGCGGGCGAACGCGGCCCTGAACCCGGAGGCGATGTACCGCGCCCCGATCACGGTCGACGACGTCGCGTCCGGACCGGTGATCGCCGACCCCTTCACCAAGCTGCACTGCTGCCTGCGCTCGGACGGCGGCGCGGCGGTCCTGCTGGCGGCCGAGGAGTACGTACGGGACTGCCGCACGACCCCGGTCTGGATCCTCGGCACCGGCGAGCACGTCTCGCACGCCGCCATGTCCGAGTGGCCGGACTTCACCCTCTCCCCGGCAGCGGTGAGCGGCCGGCTGGCCTTCGCACGGGCCGGGGTGACACCGTCGGACATCGACTTCGCGGAGATCTACGACGCCTTCACCTACATGACCCTGGTGACCCTGGAGGACCTGGGCTTCTGCGCCAAGGGCGAGGGCGGCGCGTTCGTGGACAAGGGCCGGCTGCTGGTGCGGGGCGGTGAGCTGCCGGTGAACACGGACGGGGGCGGTCTGTCGGCCCAGCATCCGGGGATGCGGGGGCTGTTCCTGCTCGTGGAGGCGGTACGGCAGCTGCGCGGGGAGGCCGGGGAACGGCAGGTCCGGGCGCGGGACGGCGGACTGCCCCGGCTGGGGGTGGCGTCGGGGACCGGCGGCTGGTTCTGTTCCTCGGGGACGGTGGTGTTGGGTCGGGACTGAGAGCCGGACCACCGGTGATACTCGCCCCATGGCACAGAAGGATCTCCATGAACTGCTCCGGTCGCTGCGGGTCTGGGACCCCCGGGCGACACAGCTGCGGCCGTTCGACCCGGACACCGCCCCTCCCACCCCGCTGACCCTGTTCACGAGCTGGTTCGCGGAGGCGGTGGCGGCGGGGCAGCCGGAACCGCACACCATGTCGCTGGCGACCGTGGACGAGGAGGGCAGGCCGGACGTACGGATCGTGATGCTGCACGGCGCCGACGTCGACGGCTGGTCCTTCGCCACGCACGCCACCAGCCGCAAGGGCCGCGCACTGAGCGTCCGGCCGTACGCGGCCCTCACCTTCTACTGGCCGGCCCTGGGACGCCAGGTGCGGGTGCGCGGGCCGGTCACCTCGGCGCCGGCCGAGGAGAGCCAGGCCGACCTGCACGCGCGGTCCACGGGCGCGCTGGCCGCCGCCCTGACCGGACGGCAGAGCGAGGAGCTGTCCTCGGTGGCGGAGTTGCGCGAGGCGTCGCAGGCGGCCTGGGAGCGGGCCCGGGAGCACCCGGACGAGCCGTCGCCCACCTGGACCCTGTACCGGCTGCGGCCGGAGACCGTGGAGTTCTTCCAGGGGGACCCGGAGCGGCGGCACGTGCGCCTGGAGTACCGGAGCACGGGGTTCGGCTGGAGCAGGGGGTTGCTGTGGCCGTGAGGAGGCCGGTCACGTTTCCGCGTCGTGATCCGTCAGGGCGGTGAAAGCAACCCGAGAGTTCGAGGAGACGGCGATGGAAACACGTTCGATCACGGCGGAGATCCCGATGGCCCCGCGGATGCCCGAGGACCCGGCGGAGCTGGTCCCCGAGCTGGCGCAGGTGTCGGCGGCGCTCTTCCAGGCCACCGGCAACGGTTCGGTGCCGCGCTCCACGATCAGCCTGGTCCAGCTGCGGGCCGGTCAGATCGTCGGCAGCACCTATCTGACCGTTCTGCACACGGGTTTCCTGCGCAAGGCCGGGGAGTCGGACGAGCGGATCACCTCGGTGGCGTCCTGGCAGGACTCGCCGTACTTCACGGCGGCCGAGCGCGCGGCGCTGGCGCTGGTGGAGGCCGTGCTCCAGCCGTCCACGGCCGGCGAGCGGGTCTCCGACGAGTTGTACGCGCGGGCGGCCGAGCACTACCCGGGGAAGGCGCTCGCCACCTTGATGTTCGCGATCGGCCAGGTCAACTTCTTCATCCCGGTGGCGCTCATCGCCAAGCCGGTGCCCGGCCGGTCGTTCACCGACCCGTGGAAGTGAGGGCGTCCGGCGCCGGCCGGAACACCGGGATCCCGTCCCGGAACGTCACCTCCAGCGGCATCCCGGCCCGCACGGTGTCCTCGGGGCAGTCCACGAGCTCCGTCATCATGCGTGGCCCCTCGGCGAGGTCGACCACCGCGGCCAGGTAGGGGGTGCGGTCGGTGAACGGGGGGAGGTCGGTGTGGTGGACCGTGGACCACGTGTAGAGCGTGGCCCGGCCGCCGGCCTCCTCCCAGGTCACCTCCTCGCTCCAGCAGTGCGGGCAGAACTCCCGGGGGTAGTGGTGGGCCCGGCCGCAGGCCCCGCAGCGGCGGATCAGCAGCCGGCCCCGCGCCGCGGCCTCCCAGTAGGGGCGGGTGAGGGCGTCGGGCTCGGGGACGTCGTGGCGTGCCACGGCCATCAGAACCACCCCAGCCAGGCGTCCAGCGACCAGGTCTGCCAGGCCATGCCGAAGAAGCCGACCAGAGAGATCAGGCCCATCATCGAGTTCTGGCCCTGTTCCGCCCAGTCGTGGATCATGAGAACGAGGTAGATCGCGTTGAGGAGGAGGCCGGCCACCAGCGCGACCGGGGTCAGGAAGCCGAGGATCAGGCCGAGGCCCAGGGACAGCTCGGCGTAGGCCACGACGTAGGCCATGAGCTTCGGGTGGGGCCTCACCACCGTCTCGAAGCCCGACCGCACGGCCGTCCACCGGTGTCTCGCCGCCACGTCCCCCGCCCAGGCGATGCCGCTCCCGCGCTCGAACCAAGCCTTCTTGTCCTTGTGCCGCCAGCTCTCCAGCCACCACAGGCCGAGGCCGATGCGCAGCACCGCCAGCCACTGAGCGCCGTCCAGCCATATCGCATCCATGAATCTGACGGTACGTCAGATAAGCCGCTCTGCCGAGAGGGCCGGCAGGGGTTCCCCGTGCGGCGCCTGTGGGGCACGGGGAGACCGCCGAGAAGCGGCAGTCCGGCAGGCCACCCGGCCCGCGCCGCCGGACCCGCGCTCCCGGGCCCGGTGGCGCGGTTTTTTCACGGCCCGGACACTCCTGCCGTACACACGTGATCAATCCGCAACCAATTCCGGTCTTGACCGAGACCCATCAACCGAGTGTGTGATTACGCTCCCGCTCATGGCAGTCTCCCGTCCCACTCCCGTACACCTTTCGGCGACTCCCGCCGACCGCCCGGTCTATGTGATCGGCGCCGGCCCGGGTGGCCTCGCCGCCGCCCACGCGCTGCGGGAGCGGGGCGTACGGGCCGTGGTCCTGGAGAAGTCCGACCGGGTGGGCGCCTCGTGGCGCGGCCATTACGACCGTCTGCGCCTGCACACCACCCGGCGGCTGTCCTCACTGCCGGGCCTCGGCATGCCCCGGAAGTTCGGTCGCTGGGTGTCCCGGGACAACGTGGTGCGGTACCTGGAGAGGTACGCCGAGCACCACGAGCTGGAGATCGTCACCGGGGTGGAGGTGCACCGCGTCGAGCGGACCGAGGACGGCACCGGGTGGCTGCTGCACGCCTCCGGCGGCCGGGAGCTGACCGGCAGCGCGGTGGTGGTCGCCACCGGCTTCAACCACACCCCGCTGCTGCCCGACTGGCCGGGCCGCGAGGAGTACGGCGGTGAGCTGCTGCACGCCGGCGACTACCGCGACGCCGAGCCGTACCGCGGCCGTGACGTGCTCGTCGTCGGGATCGGCAACACGGGGGCGGAGATCGCTGTGGATCTGGTGGAGGGCGGGGCCGCGCGGGTGCGGCTGGCGGTGCGCACGGCCCCGCACATCCTGCGCCGGTCGACTCTCGGCTGGGCCGCCCAGTACACGGGTGTGCTGGTCCGGCGGCTGCCGGTGCGGTTCGTGGACCGGCTCGCCGGCCCGGTGGGGCGGCTCAGTACGCCGGATTTGTCCGCGCACGGGCTGCCGCGTCCGGACACCGGCCTGTACAGCAGGGCCCGGCAGGGCGCGATCCCGGTCCAGGACGTCGGCCTGATCGACGCCGTGCGCGGGGGCCGGGTGGAGATCGTGGCCGCCGTGGAGGCGTTCGAGGACGGCAAGGTGGTCCTCGCCGACGGCAGCCGGATCTCACCCGACGCGGTGATCGCCGCGACCGGGTACGTCCGCGCGCTGGAGGGGCTCGTCGGGCATCTCGGGGTGCTGGACGGGCGCGGCAGACCGGTGGCGCACGGCGGCCGTACGGCGGCGCAGGCGCCCGGCCTGTACTTCACCGGGTTCACCAATCCCCTCAGCGGGATGCTGCGCGAGCTGGCGATCGACGCGCGGGGGATCGCACGGGCCGTGGCGAAGGGTTTTCGCACCCGGTAGCCGGGGGGTATCACACCGCGGAGAACCACCGGTTTCACACCCGGCGGTAACTTTGCCGTTCCGACCAGTTCCTGACGTACCGTCAGTTCAGTAATCTGACACGGCGTCAGTTGCAGGTGACTGTCTCACAGGAGGCGGGCGGAACGATGCTTGGATCGACCCACGGCACCCTCACCACCGACTCCCGCCGGGCCCGGGTCATCGCCTGCGGCGAGCAGCGGCCCGGCCCCGCGGTCCACGACCGGGTGGAGGACCTCGATGTCAGCGGGCGCCCGCTGCACGCGGACGTACCGGATCTGACCCGGTTCTTCCGGCCGGAGTCCGTCGCCGTCATCGGCGCCTCCGACGCCGACGGGCGGCCCAACACCCAGATCACGAGGCAGCTGCTCGACTGGGCCGGGCGGGTCGGGGCGCGGGTGCACCCGGTGCACCCGACCCGGCCGTCCGTCTTCGGTCTGCCCTGCGTCACCTCCGTCGCCGGCCTGCCCGAACAGGTCGACCTCGCCGTGCTGCTGGTCGCCGACCCACTGCCCGTGATCGGGGAACTCGCCGAGGCGAAGGTGAAGTTCGCGGTGGCCTTCGCCTCCGGGTTCGCCGAGACCGGGGAGGCGGGCGCCGGGGCCCAGGAGCGGCTGACCGAGGCGGTACGGCGCTCGGGGCTGCGGCTGCTCGGCCCGAACACCAACCTCAACGCCTTCGAACGGTTCCGGGACGACCTGTCCGGGCCGGCCATCGCGCTGATCACCCAGTCCGGACACCAGGGCCGGCCCGTCTTCGCCCTCCAGGAACTGGGCATCCGGCTCTCGCACTGGGCGCCCACCGGCAACGAGGCCGACCTGGAGACGGCCGACTTCCTCTCCTGGTTCGCCGAACAGCCCGAGGTCGGCGCCATCGCCGCCTATGTGGAGGGGCTCAAGGACGGCCGCGCCTTCCTGCTGGCCGCCGACCGCGCCGCCCGCCGCAGGGTGCCGGTGGTCGCCGTGAAGGTGGGCCGCACCGAGGCCGGCGCCCGCACGGCGGCCTCGCACACCGGCAAGCTCACCGGCGCCGACGACGTGGTGGACGCGGCCATGCGGCAGTACGGCGTGATCCGCGTCGACGCCCTGGACGAACTCCAGGACACCGCCGCCCTGCTGGCCCGGGCGAGGCCACCACTGGCCGACGGTGTGGTCGTCTGCTCCATCTCGGGCGGCACCGGCGCGCACGTCGCCGATCTGGCCGCCGGGGCCGGGCTGCGGCTGCCGAGGCTGTCGCCGGACAAGCAGGCCGAGCTGCACCAGTGGATACCGGAGTACCTGAGCGTGGCCAACCCGGTGGACAACGGCGGGCACCCGGTGGGCGACTGGCGCGGCCGGAAGATCATCGACGCGATCCTCGCCGACCCGGACGTCGGTGTGCTGCTCTGCCCGGTCACCGGCCCGTTCCCGCCGCTCAGCGACCGGCTCGTGCGGGACCTGGTCGAGGCCGCGGAGGAGACGGACAAGCTGGTGTGCGTGGTGTGGGGCTCGCCGGCCGGCACCGAGCCGGCGTACCGGGAGGTGCTGCTCGGCTCCTCCCGCGTGGCCACCTTCCGGACCGTCGGCAACTGTCTGACCGCCGTCCGCGCCTGGCTGGACCACCACCGCTTCGTCGGCGACTACCACTCCCCCTTCGACACGGCCCCGCGCACCCCGTCCCCCTCGTTCCGCAAGGCCGAGGCACTGGTGCAGCCCGGCCGGCAGCTCAGCGAGCACGCGGCCAAGCAGCTGCTGCGGGCGTACGGCATCAGGGTGCCGCGCGAACAGCTGGTGACCAGCGCGGCGGCGGCCGTGCGGGCGGCCGGGCAGGTGGGCTACCCCGTGGTGATGAAGGCGTCCGGCGCGCAGCTCGCCCACAAGACCGAACTGGGCCTGGTGAAGATCGGCCTGACCTCGGCGAGTCAGGTCCGGGACGCCTACCGCGAGCTGACCGACATCGCCCGCTACGAGGGCGTCGGGCTGGACGGCGTCCTGGTGTGCCAGATGGTCGAGCAGGGCGTGGAGATGGTGGTCGGCGTCGGTCACGACGACCTCTTCGGGCCGACGGTGACGGTCGGGCTCGGTGGGGTGCTGGTGGAGGTGCTGCGCGACACGGCGGTCCGCGTCCCGCCGTTCGGCGAGGACCAGGCCCGCGCCATGCTCGGCGAACTCCGCGGCCGAGCCCTGCTGGACGGGGTCCGGGGCCGCCCGCCGGCCGACGTGGACGCGCTGGTGGAAGTGGTCCTGCGGGTCCAGCGCATGGCCCTCGAACTGGGCTCGCACATCGCCGAGCTGGACATCAACCCGCTGATGGTGCTGCCCCAGGGGCAGGGCGCGGTGGCACTGGACGCGCTGGTGGTGTGCCGATGACGGACGTCCGCCACGAACTCCGCGACCACGTCTCCTACGTCACCCTGGACCGCCCCGAGACCCTGAACGCCCTGACGCCTGCCATGCGTGACCGCCTCGTCGCCCTGCTGACGGACGCGTCCGCGGACCCGGGGACCCGGGCGGTGGTCCTCACCGGCACCGGCCGCGGCTTCTGCGCGGGCGCGGACCTGCGAGGCGCCGCCACCGCCTCCGGAGAGCGGATCGCCGGGGACGTGGCCCGCACCCTCCGCGTCGGCGCCCAGCGCCTGATCGCGGCCGTGCTGGACTGCGAGAAGCCGGTCCTGGCCGCCGTGAACGGCACGGCGGCCGGCCTGGGCGCGCACCTGGCCTTCGCCTGCGACCTGGTCCTGGCCGCGGAGTCGGCCCGCTTCATCGAGGTGTTCGTCCGCCGCGGCCTGGTCCCGGACGCCGCCGGCGCCTACCTCCTGCCCCGGCTGATCGGCCCGCAGCGGGCGAAGGAACTGATGTTCTTCGGCGACACGGTGCCGGCGGCGGAGGCGGAGCGGCTGGGCCTGGTCAACCGGGTCGTCGCGGACGCCGGGCTGGAGAAGACGGCCCGCGAGTGGGCGGCGCGCCTGGCCGCCGGCCCGACGAGGTCCCTGGCCCTGGCCAAGCACCTGGTGAACACCTCGCTCGACACCGACCGCACGGCCGCCTTCGCCGCGGAGGCATGGGCCCAGGAGATCAACATGACGACCGAGGACGCCCGGGAGGGGCTGCGGGCGTTCGCGGAACGCAGGGAACCGGGGTTCCGGGGACGGTGACGCCCTGCCCCGGGCGAGTCCGTCGGAGCCTCACCGGCGGCGTCGTACGGAAACCGGCCCACCGCCGCACCTTGTTACCTGACAGCCCGTCAGGTTCAATGGAACGGTGATGGGACACGCAGGAGCGGCGGCCTTCGCCGTCCGGTATCTGGGGAACAGGCCCGTTGAGGCCCTGCCGCGGCCCGAGTTGCGGTGCGTGCGCGCGGGCGAGCGGGCACCGGTGGGGCAGGCGGAGTTCCGGCGGGTGCTGGGCAGCTTCGCCAGCGGGGTCACCGTGATCACGGCACCCGGGACCGACGGGGAGCTTGGGCCCGCCGGGTTCGCCTGTCAGTCCTTCTCCTCCCTCTCCCTCGAACCGCCCCTCGTGGCCTTCCTGGTGGGCCGTACGTCCACGACCTGGCCGCGCATCGCCCGCGCCGGAGTCTTCTGCGTCAACGTGCTCAGCGCCGGGCAGGACGAGCTGTGCCGGGCCTTCGCGGTGAGCGGCGCGGACAAGTTCGCGGGCGTGGCGTACGACCCCGCGCCCGTCTCCGGGTCGCCGCGGCTGGCCGGTGCTTCCGCCTGGATCGACTGCGCCGTCCACGCCGTGCACACCGGAGGCGACCACCTCATCGTCGTAGGGCGGGTGAAGGCCCTCGGCGCGGACGGGCCGCCGGAGCCGCTGCTCTTCCACCGGGGGCGGTTCGCCCGGCTGACCGGCGGCTGAGCCCGCCGGCCGGCACGGGGTGCGGGCCGTCCGGCCGCGGCGGGCCAGGGGGCGGGCGATGCCAGGGGACAGGTGTGCCGGCGGGCGGGCAGGTTCGTCAGGACACGGCGGGCGCGAGAACGGCCGGGGCGGGGCGGCGGACGACCAGGGACATCAGGGCCGCCGCCGCGCACAGCGTGCCGGCGGCGTACCAGACCAGGTCGTAGGAGCCGAAGACGTCCCGGGCGACGCCGCCGAGATAGGCGACGACGGCCGCGCCGACCTGGTGGGAGGCGAGCACCCAGCCGAAGACGATGGCGCTGTCCTCGCCGAACTGTTCACGGCACAGGGCCAGCGTGGGCGGGACGGTGGCCACCCAGTCGAGGCCGTAGAAGACGATGAAGAAGATCATCGGCGGGTGGACGGCGGAGCCCAGCAGCATCGGCAGGAACAGCAGGGACAGGCCGCGCAGGGCGTAGTAGACGGCGAGCAGGCGGCGCGGTTCGAAGCGGTCGGTGAACCATCCGGAGGCGATCGTGCCGACGACGTCGAACACGCCGATGACCGCGAGCAGCGAGGCCGCCGTCGTCACGGGCATGCCGTGGTCGTGCTCGGCGGGCACGAAGTGGGTCTGGACCAGCCCGTTGGTGGAGGCACCGCAGATCGCGAAGGCGCCGGCGAGCAGCCAGAAGGTGCCCGTGCGGACGGAGGAGGAGAGGACGGCCAGCGTCCGGCGGGCCGCACCGGTGACGGGTGGCGGCTTGGGCACGAACTCCCGCGCCCCGTACGGCGTCGCGCCCACGTCGGCCGGATGGTCGCGCAGCAGGAACCAGACGAAGGGGACCACGGCCAGCGCGGTCAGGGCCACCGTGACCGCGGCGGGACGCCAGTCGTGCCGGTCGACGATCCAGGACAGCAGCGGCAGGAAGATCAGCTGGCCGGAGGCGGAGGCCGCGGTGAGGATGCCGGTGACCAGGCCGCGCCGCTCGGTGAACCAGCGGTTGGTGACCGTCGCGGCGAACGCCAGCGCCATGGAACCGGTGCCGAGCCCCACCAGCAGGCCCCAGCACAGCAGCAGCTGCCAGGCCGCCGTCATCCACACGGTCAGCCCGGAGCCGAGCGCGATCACGGTGAGCGCGACGGCCACCACGCGGCGGACGCCGAAGCGGTCCATCAGCGCGGCGGCGAACGGCGCGGTGAGGCCGTAGAGGGCGAGGTTGATGGAGACGGCCGCGCCGATCGTCCCGCGCGACCAGCCGAACTCCTGGTGCAGCGGGTCGATGAACAGGCCGGGCAGGGAGCGGAAGGCCGCCGCGCCGGTGATCGTGACGAACGTGACGGCGGCGACGAACCAGGCACGGTGCACGCGGTGGCGCCGGCCGGGCGGGGCCTTGACGGGGGCTGCGGCTGCGGTTCTCTGAGTCACGTCCCTAGCCTCCGTCCCGCATGCCCGTGCATCGAGTGGCCCGAAAGTCAGGCTTCGCTACGATCGGGCCATGACGAGCGCCGAGGAATTCCGCCCCCACCGGATCGCCGTCCTCGCCCTGGACGGTCTGCTGCCCTTCGAACTGGGCATACCGCACCGCATCTTCGGCCGCCCCCGGGACGCGCAGGGGCGGTATCTGTACGAGGTCATGACCTGCTCGGTACGGCCGCCCGGCATGGTCGAGACGGACGCCGACTTCGCCGTGCGCATCGCCCACGGCCCCGAGGTGCTGGCCACGGCCGACACGGTGATCGTCCCCGCGTCGTTCGAGGCCGGCCCGCTGTACGACGAGGGCCGGCTCACCGACGAGCTGGCCGCCGCCCTCGCCCTCGTCCGCCCGGGCACCCGGCTCGCCTCCATCTGCACCGGCATCTACGTCCTCGCCGCCGCCGGCCGCCTGGACGGCCGCCCGGCGACCACGCACTGGGCCGACGCCGAACGCTTCCAGCGCATGTTCCCGAAGGTCAGGGTGGACGCGGACGTGCTGTTCATCGACGACGGCGACGTGCTGACCTCGGCCGGTGTGGCCGCCGGCATCGACCTGTGCCTGCACATGGTGCGCCGCGACTTCGGTACGGCCGTCGCCAACGAAGTGGCCCGCCGCACCGTCGTACCGCCCCACCGCGACGGCGGCCAGGCCCAGTACATCCACCGCCCGGTCCCCGACCCCCAGCTGGCCACGACGACCGCCGCCCGCGCCTGGGCGCTGGGCCGGTTGCACGAGCCGATCCAGCTGCGGGACATGGCCGCGCAGGAGTCCATGTCGGTGCGCACCTTCACCCGCCGCTTCCGCGAGGAGACCGGCATCAGCCCCGGTCAGTGGCTCACCCAGCAACGCGTCGAGCACGCCCGGCAGTTGCTGGAGTCCACCGGACTGCCGATGGACCAGGTGGCCCGGGACTCGGGCTTCGGCACGGCCCAGTCGATGCGCCAGCACCTACAGGCGGCGCTCGGCGTCACGCCCACCGCGTACCGCCGCACCTTCCGGGCCGGTGGCGGCGTCGAGCGGCACGGCGGCGCCGGCGCCCCGCGCTGACCGGCCGGCGCGTATCTCGCCCCACCAGCCGGCCGACGCCAGCAGCAGGGTCAGGGCCACGCCCGCGAGGATCGCCGTCGAGGGCGCGGCGAGCCGCAGCAGGGCACCGGCGAGGGAGCCCGTCGCCGCGTAACCTGCGCCGACCGCGGCGTACATGACCGAGTAACCGGCGGCCAGGGCATGCGGCGGGAGCACCTCCCGCAGGGACAGGTTGCGGGTGAGCATCGCGCCCGACTGGAGCAGTCCGGCCATGGCCAGCGCCACCGCCATGCCCGGTGCGGCGGGTATCAGGGCGACCAGGGTCACCGCGGCCGACATCCCCGCCATCAGGACCGCACTGCGCGTGCGCAGCCGTCCCGGCCAGGACCGCAGCCCGTACACGAAGGCGCCGACGGCGGAGGCCACCGACATCACCGTGAGCAGCGGGCCGGCCCAGCCCACGCCGATGCCACGCTGTTCGAGCAGGGCCGGCAGGACGAGTTCGGCGAGGGCCAGCAGCGACAGACTGGCCGCGCCCGTGACGTACACCGGCCAGGCACGGGCCAGCACGCGCAGCTTGGACACGTCCTGCCCGTCCTGCCCGTCCTGTTCGTCCACCGCCCAGCCGGCCGGCAGGAACCACAGCCCCCCGGCGGACGACGCCATCAGGGCGGCTTCGAGCAGCAGCGGGAGGCGGGGGTCGACGCCGAGGGCGAGGCCGGTGACGGCCGCCGGGGAGACGGCCCAGACGCCGAAGGTGAGCATCGACTCGGCGGACAGCGCCTGGGCCGCCGCGTGCCCCGGGACCAGGGAGGTGAGGAGCGTGCGCAGCCCGCCGGGCGCCGCGGCGGGACCGGCTCCGGCGAGGAAGGCGAACGCGGCGAGTATCGGGGCGGGCGCGCCGGGGAACGCGCCGAGGCCGGTGAAGCCGAGGGCGCCCGCGACGAGACCGGCGGCCAGCTGCGGACGGGCCCGCCGGGGGTCCAGGCGCATGCCGAGAACCGGAGCGCCGACGATCTCGCCGATGACGTAGGCGGCTGCGAGGGCCGCGCCCAGGGTGTAGCCGCCGGGGCGCTCACGGACCAGGAAGACCAGGGCCAGCGGGGCCATGGCCACCGGCATACGGGCGCCGACGGCCACCAGGGCCCAGGTCAGGACCCGCCGGGAAACGACATCGCGGTAGCTCATGCCTCGACGGTAGGGGCCGTCACTGACAACCGCCGACCCGTTTTCCCGCCCTGTGGACAACTCGTCCCGCCCTGGCTGACGGTGGCCGGAAAGACGCGCGTACCCCGCCCGGCGGCGGCCGAGAAAAGCGAGCCGCGGGCGGATGACGGACGCTCAGGAGCGCTCGGAAAACGCGCTTTCGGCGGGCTCGGAGGGGAACGCCGGCCGGACCGACGGCACCTCAGAACGTGAGCACCGCTCGCGCCACCCGGCCCGCCTCCGCGTCCGTCCGGGCCTTCTCGAAGTCCTCCACCGGATAGACGGCCGACACCAACTCGTCCAGCAGCAGGCGCCCTTGCCGGTACAGCCCGGCGTACAGGGCGATGTCCCGCTGGGGGCGTGCGGAGCCGTACCGGCAGCCGAGGATCGACTTGTCCAGGAAGAGGGAGGAGACCAGGAAGGACGCCTCGGCCGTGGCCGGGGGCACCCCGAGCAGGATCGCCTGGCCGCGCCGGTCCAGCAGGTCGACGGCCTGGCGGATCAGCTCCACCCGCCCGACGCACTCGAAGACGTGGTCGGCGCCGGTCGGCAGGATGTCCCGGACGCCCTCCACCGAGGTCAGGAAGCCGGTCGCGCCGAACTGCCGGGCCACCGCCTCCTTGGCCGGATTGGCGTCCACGGCCACGATGCCGAGGGCGCCCGCGAGCCGCGCGCCCTGGATCACGTTCAGCCCGATCCCGCCGGTGCCGATGACGACCACGCTGTCCCCGCGGTCCACCCGCGCCCGGTTCAGCACCGCGCCGACCCCGGTCAGTACCCCGCACCCGATCAGGGCGGCGGACGTCAGCGGGATGTCCTCGGGGATCCGCACCGCCTGGACGGCCTTGACGACCGTGCGTTCCGCGAAGGCCGAGTTGGCCGCGAACTGGTACACCGGGTCCGCGCCCCGCGTGAACGGCTTCCCCGGGCGCCCGATCGCCTGCCGGCACATGGTCGGCCGGCCCCGGTCGCACTCCGCGCACGTCCCGCAGTTGGCGAGCGTGGACAGCGCCACATGGTCACCGGGGGCGACGTGGGTGACGCCCGCGCCCACCGCCGCCACGACCCCGGCGCCCTCATGGCCCAGCACCACCGGCACCGGGAACGGGATGGTGCCGTCCACCACCGACAGATCGCTGTGGCACAGTCCGGCCGCCGCGACCGCGACCAGCACCTCGCCCGGCCCCGGCTCCCGCACCGCCAGGTCGTCGACGACCCGGACCTGTCCGCCGTCGAACACCACACCACGCATCACACGGCCCCCTTCGGCTCTCCCGGCAGTCCGAGCACGCGCTCGGCGATGATCGTGCGCTGGATCTGGTCCGAGCCGCCGTAGACGGTGTCGGCCCGGCTGAACAGGAACAGGTGCTGGTCCGCGTCGATCTCGTACGGCGACGGCGCCGACCAGTCCGCGGGCCCGACGGCCGCTCCCGCACCCCTGGCCTGGACGGCCAGTTCGCCCAGCCGCTGATGCCAGTTCGCCCACAGCAGCTTGGCCACGCTGGGCGCGCCCGGGTCGCCCGTGCCGCCGAGGGTGCGCAGGGCGTTCCAGCGCATGGTGCGCAGTTCGGCCCACTGCCGCACGAGCCGGGCGCGCAGGACCGGGTCCCGCACGGCTGCGGACTCGACGGCCGTTTCCACGATCCCGGCCAGTTCGGCGGCAAATCCGATCTGCTGGGCCAGCGTCGACACCCCGCGCTCGAACCCCAGCAGGCTCATCGCCACCCGCCAGCCCTGTCCCTCTTCCCCGACGACGTGCTCCACGCGTGCGCGTGCCCCGTCGAAGAAGACCTCGTTGAAGTCGCTCGTGCCGGTCAGTTGCCGGATGGGCCGCACCTCGATCCGGCCGGGCTGGTCCATGGGCACGAGCAGGAAGCTCAGCCCGCGGTGCCGGCGTGCCGCCGGGTCGGTCCGGGCCAGCACGAAGCACCAGTCGGCCTCATGGGCGAGCGAGGTCCAGATCTTCTGCCCGCTGATCCGGTAGTACGCCCCCTCGCGCACCGCCGCCGTCCGCACCGCGGCCAGGTCCGACCCGGCGTCCGGTTCGCTGTAGCCCTGGCACCACAGCTCCTCGCCGGCGGCGATCGGGGGCAGGAAGCGGGACTTCTGCCGGTCCGTGCCGTGTGCGACGAGCGTCGGCGCGAGCAGATTCTCGCCGATGTGCCCGGAGCGCGGCGGCGCCTTGGAGCGGGCGTACTCCTCGGCCCACACGACCTGCTGGGTGAGCCCGGCGGTCCGGTTGCCGTATCCCGGCTCCGGCCAGCCGAGCCCTATCCAGCCGGCTCTGCCCAGCGTGCGTTCCCACGTGCGCCGGTGCACGGTGGAGCCGACGTGCGCGGCAAGCCAGTCGCGGGCCTCGCTCCGGAACGCCTCGTCCTCTTCGGTGAACCCGAACTCCATGGACGCCACCTCTTTTCGGTTGCCGGACGCTGGTGCCGGGCGGGGAACGGGTCGCTCGCCGGCACCGGCGAAGTGCCTCAAGGGGCCCTTGAGGCACGGGAAGGCACGATCGCCCACGGCCAGAAGGGCGCCGAAGCGCCCTGAAGCGGGGTGGGGAACTACGCGACGAGCCAGGACGGACCCGCGGTCGTGGGTCGCCTGCCGGCACCGGCGAAGTGCCTCAAGGGGCCCTTGAGGCACTGGGAGGCACGATCGCCCGCGGCCAGAAGGGCGCCGAAGCGCCCTGAAGGGGCGCGGGGAACCGCGCGACGAGCCACGACGGACCCGCGGTCGCCGGACGGCGCGCGCTGCCGGGCTAGTGGGCGTTCGGCCGGTCCCCACCCCGCGCCGCTTCCTCCATCGCCGCCAACTGCGCAAGCATCGGCATCGGATCGACGCCCACCGATCCCGGCAAGAACTCGGCGATCGCTTCCGGCGTCCACCCGCCGCAGGCGTACGCCGAGCGCAGTTCCCTCGGCTGGGCCCACACCGCGATCTTCGGCCCGGCGATCGTGTACACCTGCCCGGTGATGTCCTGCGCGGCGGCCCGTTCGGACAGCAGGTACACCACCAGCGCGGCCACGTCCTCCGGCTCCCCGATCTCCGTCAGTGTCATCGGCACGTTCGCCGACATCCGGGTACGCGCCACCGGCGCCACCGCGTTCGCGGTCACCCCGTACTTGTGCAGGCCGAGCGCCGCGCTGCGCACCAGGGAGATGATCCCGCCCTTCGCCGCGCTGTAGTTGGCCTGGGAGACGGAGCCCTGGTGGTTTCCGCTGGTGAAGCCGATGAGGGTGCCCGACCGCTGCGCCCGCATGACGGCGGAGGCGGCCCGGAACACGGTGAAGGTGCCCTTCAGGTGGGTGGCGACGACCGGGTCCCACTCCTCCTCGCCCATGTTGAACAGCATCCGCTCCCGCAGGATGCCGGCCACGCACACGACGCCGTCGACACGGCCGTACGACTCCACCGCCGTCTCCACGACCCGCCGCCCGCCCGCCATGGTGGAGATGTCGTCGGCGACCGCGACGGCCTCGCCGCCCGCCGCCTCGATCTCCTTGACGACGGCCTCGGCGATCTCGCTGGTGGGCGAGGCGCCGTCCACGGCGACGCCGTAGTCGTTGACGACGACCTTCGCCCCCTCCGCCGCCGCCGCCAGCGCGACCGCCCGTCCGATCCCGCGGCCGGCGCCTGTCACGGCGACGACCTTGCCTGCCAAGAAGTTCCCCACGCCCGGCCCCTTCCCGCGGTTTCTGACGGTCCGTTAGATTTTATGGCCCGTCGGATGCGCGGACACAAGCCCCGGGGAGGCACCGGATGACACTGCCGGAGGAGTTCCAGGAGATCGCGGGGCGCGTGAACAACTGGGGGAGGTGGGGTGCCGAGGACGAGATCGGCACCCTGAACCTGGTCACGGACGAGGTGGTACGCGCGGCGGCCGGCGAGGTACGCACCGGGCACCGGGTCCCCCTCGCCCTCCCGCTCCGACAGGACGGCGTGCAGACGGGGATCATCCCGGGCCGGGTCAACCCGCTGCACGCGATGGTGCAGCTCAACCAGGAGCTGTTCGGCCCGGGTACGGTGGCGTGCAGCGACGACGCGGTGACCATGGGCCTGCAGGCCGGCACCCACTGGGACGCGCTGACCCATGTCTCGCACTCCGGCACGCTCTACAACGGCCGCCCGGCACGGACGGTCACCGCGCACGGCGGCGCCGAGTTCAGCGGCATCGACAAGGTGCGCCACCTCGTCTCGCGCGGGGTGCTGCTGGACGTGGCACGCGCGCGTGGCACGGACCGGCTGACCGGGGGCCACGCGGTGACGCCGGAGGATCTGACGGCGGCCGAGGAGTACGGCCGGGTCCGGGTGCGGGCCGGCGACATCGTGCTGGTGCGGACCGGGCAGCTCCAGGTGTATCTGGCCGGGGACAGGCACGGGTACGGCTATCCGTCACCGGGACTCTCGGTGCGCTGCCCGGAGTGGTTCCACGCGCGCGATGTGGCCGCCGTCGCGAACGACACGCTCACATTTGAGATATTTCCGCCCGAGATCGAGAATCTGTGGTTGCCCGTGCACGCGCTGCATCTGGTGGAGATGGGGATGTTGCAGGGCCAGAACTGGAATCTCGAAGAGTTGTCCACAGCCTGTGGACAAACGGGCCGGTACGCGTTCCTGCTGTCGGCGATGCCCGAACCGTTCGTGGGCGCGACAGGCACGCCCGTGGCACCGGTGGCGATCCTCTGAACGGCGGCGGGTCCGCGGTTGGCGGCGCGCCTCCCCCCACCGTCACGCGCGCCGCCACCCGACGCGACCCACGCTCGGCGGGGGCCGACGGCAGCCGGGCCCTCGCCGTCCCCTCGCGGCGAATCGGCGCCCACAAGCCTGATCAGGTGCCCGGGGGACGTCAACGCCGTGCGCGCACGGGTGGTGACACCCTGATCGCACGACCCGCGCACGGTCGCATCCGCGGCGCAGCACGACCGCGGGCCGCTACACCGCTTCGAAGGCGAGATCCTCGTACGCGGACAGTCCGCCCCCGTACGCCATCGCCGCGCTCCCCCGGGCCTGTGCGCAGCGGTCCAGTTCGCACCAGATGCTCTTGCCGGCGTCCTCGGGGCTCCAGCCCCAGCGGTCGGCGAGACAGTCCACCAGGGCGAGGCCCCGGCCGCCGGTGGCGTCGTCGTCGGCACAACGGGGCACGGGTGCGCGGGCGCTGGTGTCGGCCACCTCGACCCGCACCGTGGCCGACGCGCCGTTCTCGGCCACCGGGCCGGGCAGGCGGAGCCGCAGCACGGCCGGACGGCCGGTGTGCACCACGGCGTTGGTCACGAGTTCGGAGACGAGCAGGATCAGGGTCTCGGCCAACGGTTCGTCGGCCGTTATCCCCGACCCGGCGAGTCGCGAGCGCGCCCACCTCCGGGCCCGCCCCACCTCCGCGGGGTCTGGCCGGATCTCCAGCTGCACTTGAAGCACCTGCACCGCTCACACCATCCGAACCGGCGGACACATGTCCCCGCGCCGTCCGCCCGCCACGGCGTCGGCCGCGGCGACGATCACGACGAGGGCCACGATCGTAGCCACTCTCTGCATGGCCAGGACAACGGCCAGAGCAAGGGTCACGGACTGTGAATCCCTTGCGAGACAGCATGGTTGACGTACAGTCACCCCAACAAGCGCTTCGGGCATATTCCCGCGCGAAGGAGTACGCGTAGGGCATACTGTGCGACGCTCGTTACGGGGAGTCGAACAGGCGGAGGCAACGGCCCGGACCGCCCCGCGAGCAGCGGAGCGCACCGCGCGGCCCGGCACCGCCCCAGGGGCACCGCCGGCACGGCTCGTACGCGCAGCCACTCGCATCCACCACAAGGTACCGGAGCGGGTACTCGACTCCGGGCCGTGACGAGCCCCACGAAGGACACAACCGGATATCAACGCTCCGTGATTCCGTGCGACCACGGTCCGCTACATCGTGGGCCAAAGCTTCCCGGGTGTCACGGACCGCGACGTCACCGGCGGCTCAGCCCGCCAGGGCGGCGGCGAGCAGTTCCTCACCCTGTGCGCCTCCCCCGGCCCGCCGCGCCCGCACCCAGGCCCGTTTGAGGTGCAGATGCACGTCCGCCTCCCAGGTGAACCCCATGCCGCCGTGCACCTGGAGACAGTCGCGGGCCCCCCGTACGGCGGCCTCGTCGGCGAGCAGCCGGGCGGCGGCGATGTCGGCGGGGTCGGCGGTCACGGCGGCGGCGTAGACGGCGGCACGTGCGGTCTCGGCCCGCACCAGCAGGTCCGCGCACAGATGCTGGACGGCCTGGAGGGCGCCGATCGGCCGCCCGAACTGCTTCCGGGTCCGGGCGTGTTCCACGGCCAGCTCGCACACCCGTCCGGCCGTGCCCAGCTGCTCGGCGGCGCTGAGGAGCACGGCGACGGGGTCCGGACCGCCGAGGAGGGGGCCTGGACCGCCGAGGAGGGGGCCCGGGGTGCCGAGGAGGGGGCCCGGAGTGTCGGCGAGGAGGTCCGGGATGCCGTGGAGAGGGCCTGGGGTGCCGGTGCCAGGGGCCCGGGTGCCGGTGCCGGTGCCAGGGGCCCGGGTGCCGGTGTCGGTGCCGGGGGCCCGGGTGTCGGTGCCGGGCACGCGGTGCAGCGGTGTGAGGGGGTCCACCGACCGCAGCGGTACGGCACCGGAGGCGTCCCCGCGGACGACGTCCGCCGCTTCCAGCCACTCCGCCAGCCCCCCGTCGACGGCCGCCACGACCGTCTCCCCGAGCGCCGCGCCGGGCACATCGCCGGCCGCGAGATGCGTGGCCACGAGCGGTCCGGGCAGCAGGGCCCGGCCCGCCTCCTCGAAGGCCAGCACGGCCTCCGGCAGCCCCAGGCCGACCCCGCCGTCCGCCTCGGGCAGCCGCAGCGCGAAGAACCCCGCCTCCCCGAGGGCGCGCCACAGCGCCCGGTCCAGCCGGCCCGGGGCGTCGACGGCGGCACGCAGCGCCTCCCGCCCGAAACACCGCGCCAGCAGCTCCCGCACCCCCTCGCGCAGCGCCCGCTGGTCGTCCGTGAGTCGCAGACGCACGCTCATCTCCCCCTCGGCAGGCCGAGGATCCGCTCGGCCACGATGGTGCGCTGGATCTGCGAGGTGCCGGCGGCGATGGTGTACGACAGCGAGGACAGCCGGTCGAGCACCCAGGGCCGGTCCAGGTCGAGGGCGTCCGGGCCGAGGACCTCGGCGGCGGTGTCGTACAGCTCCTGGCGGGCGTGCGAGTAACGGAGCTTGAAGACGGAGCCGCCGACGCCCGGCACCCCGCCGCTCGCCTCCGCCTCGCTGACGTTCCACTGGGTCAGCCGCCACAGCGCCCGGAACTCCGCGTCGAGCCGGCCCAGCCGGCGGCGCAGCGCCGGATCGTCCCAGCGCCCGTTCCCCCGGGCCGTGCGGGCGAGTTCACGAAGGACGCGGCGGCAGGCGACGACCTCGCCGACGAAGGCGGTGCCACGCTCGAAGGAGAGGGTGACCATGGTGACGCGCCAGCCGTCGTTCTCCTCCCCCACCCGGTTGGCGACCGGCACCCGCACCTCGTCCAGGAACACCTCGGCGAACTCCGCCGAGCCGGCGAGCGTGCGCAGCGGCCGTACGGTGACGCCGTCGGCGGCCATGGGCATCGCCAGCCAGGTGATGCCCCGGTGCCGGGGCGCGTCCGGATCGGTGCGGACCAGCAGCTCGCACCAGTCGGCGACTTCGGCGTGCGAGGTCCAGATCTTGGACCCGGTCACCACGTACGTGTCACCGTCCCTCCGCGCGCGCGTGCGCAGCGAGGCGAGGTCGGATCCGGCATCCGGTTCGCTGAACCCCTGGCACCACACCTGCTCGCCGCGCAGGATCGGCGGCAGCCAGCGCGCCCGCTGCTCGGCGGTGCCCTCGGCGGCGATCGTCGGCCCGGCGTGCAGCAGTCCGACGAAGTTGGCGCCCACGTAGGGCGCGCCGGCCTTCTCGGTCTCCTCCAGGAAGACCATCCGCAGGGTCGGGGAGGCGTCCCAGTGGACGCCGGCGTACCCGGCGTCGTGCAGCATCCGCTGCCAGCCGAGGTCGTAGGCGCGGCGGCCGGGCCAGTCGTCCGGGGACGGCTCGGCGGGCAGGGTGGGCAGCGCCTTGGCGAGCCACTCGCGCAGCCGGGCCCGGAACTCCTCCTCCTCGGGCGTGTCCGAGAGGTCCATCAGGTGTCGAGGTCCAGGCCCAGCATGCGGATGGCGTTGCCCCGCATCAGCTTGTACACGGTCTCGTCGTCCAGGCCCTTCACATGGTCGAGGGCGACCTCCTTGGTGTGCGGGAAGGTCGAGTCGACGTGCGGGTAGTCGGTCTCGAAGGTGGCGTTGTCGCGGCCGACGGCGTCCAGGGACGCGACACCGTGCTTGTCGCGGAAGAAGCAGCAGAAGATCTGCCGGTAGTAGTACGTCGACGGCGGCTCCGGGATCAGGTCCCTGACCCCGCCCCAGGCGCGGTGCTCCTCCCACACGTCGTCGGCGCGCTCCAGGGCGTACGGGATCCAGCCCATCTGCCCTTCCGAGTACGCGAGCGTCAGCCTCGGGAACTTCACCAGCACCCCGCTGAAGAGGTAGTCCATCATCGAGGCCATCGCGTTGTTGAAGCTCAGGGACGCCTGGACGGCGGGCGGGGCGTCCGGGGAGGCGGCGGGCATCTGGGAGCTGCTGCCGATGTGCATGTTGACGACCGTGCCGGTCTCCTGGCAGACGGCGAAGAACGGGTCCCAGTGGCCGGAGTGGATGGAGGGCAGCCCGAGGTAGGTGGGGATCTCGGAGAAGGTGACGGCCCGCACCCCGCGCGCGGCGTTGCGCCGGATCTCCGCGACGGCCAGCTCCACGTCCCACAGGGGGATCAGGCACAGCGGGATCAGCCGGCCGCCGCTGCCGCCGCACCACTCCTCCACCATCCAGTCGTTGTAGGCGCGCACGCAGGCGAGGGCGACCTCCTTGTCGTGGGCCTCGGCGAAGGTCTGCCCGCAGAAGCGGGGGAAGGTCGGGAAGCAGAGGCTGGCCTCGACGTGGTTGAGGTCCATGTCCTCCAGCCGTGCCTCGGGGTCCCAGCAGCCGCGCCGCATCTGCTCCCGGGTGATGCCCTCCAGGGTCATCTCGTCCCGGTCGAAGCCGACGGCGGCGATGTTCCGTTTGTAGGGGAACTTCAGGTCCTCGTAGATCCACCAGTCCGTGGGCTGGCCCTGCGGATCCATGGTGATCTGGTACTTGCCCCCGACGTAGGCCAGTTCCCCGATCCCGGCGGTCAGCGGCTTGGGGCCGCGGTCCCGGTACTTGGCGGGCAGCCAGGTCTCGAAGAGGTGGGCGGGCTCGATCACGTGGTCGTCGACGCTGATGATGCGGGGCAGTTCGGTCGCCATGGGTCCCCTCCGCCGGACGGTACTGGGCTGGGCCCTGCTTATCTGATGGCCCGTCAGATAGCATGTCACCTGACGACTCGTCAGCCAAGCAGGGGGCACCCGTGAACGAGACCCCGCACACCCTGAGTTCCGCCCGCACACTGTGGGAGCTGGTCGCCCGCCGGGCCGCCGTCACCCCCGGCCGTCCCGTCCTCCTCCAGGCCGGCCGTCGGCTGTCCTTCGGCGAACTGCGCGCGCGGTCCGAGCGTGTCGCGGCGGGCCTGTACGGCATGGGCGTGCGCCCCGGCACGGTGGTCGCCTGGCAGCTGCCCACCCGTATCGAGACCGCCCTGCTGTCCTTCGCGCTGGCCCGCCTGGGCGCCGTGCAGTCCCCGGTCATCCCCTACTACCGGGACCGGGAGGTCGGCTTCGCCCTGCGCGAGTCCCAGGCGGAGTTCTTCGCCGTACCGGGCGTCTGGCGCGGCCACGACCACACGGAGATGGCCCGCCGCCTCGGCGCCAAGGGTGTGTTCGAGGCGTACGACACGCTGCCCGACGGCGACCCGTCCGTCCTGCCCCCGCCGCCCGCCGAGGGCACCTCGGTGCGCTGGATCTACTGGACCTCGGGCACCACCTCCGACCCCAAGGGAGTGCTGCACACGGACCGGTCCCTGATCGCGGGCGGCTCCTGCCTGGCGCACGCGCTACGGCTGTCGGCGGACGACGTGGGCTCGATGGCCTTCCCCTACGCCCACATAGCGGGCCCCGACTACACGGTGATGCTCCTGCTCTACGGCTTCCCGGCGGTGATGTTCGAGCACTTCGCGCTGCCGGACGCGCTGGCGGAGTACCGGCGGCACGGGGTGACGGTGGCCGGCGGCTCCACGGCCTTCTACTCCCTCTTCCTGGCCGAGCAGCGCAAACGGCCCGGCGAGAAGGTGATCCCGACCCTGCGCCTGCTCGCGGGCGGCGGTGCCCCCAAGCCGCCCGAGCTGTACCGCGCCGTGGTGCGCGAGATGGGCGTCCAGCTCACCCACGGCTACGGCATGACCGAGGTCCCGATGATCACGATGGGGGACCCGGAGGACACCGCCGAGCACCTGGCCACCACCGAGGGCCGCCCGCCGGCGGGCATGGCGGTCCGGATCGTCGACGGCGAGATACGGCTGCGCGGCGAGGCCGTCTGCCAGGGCTATCTGGACCCCGCCCAGACGGCCGCGGCCTTCGACGCCGACGGCTTCCTGCGCACCGGCGACCTGGGGCACGTGACGCAGTCCGGCCATCTGGTCCTCACCGGCCGCCTGAAGGACGTGATCATCCGCAAGGGCGAGAACATATCCGCCAAGGAGATCGAGGACCTGCTGGCCGCGCACCCGGCGGTGGCCGACGCGGCCGTGATCGGCCTCCCGGACACCGAGCGCGGCGAACTGGTCTGCGCGGTGATCGAGCGACGGCCGGGAGCGGCCGGCCCGACCTTGCCGGAGGTCGTGGCCTTCCTGCGGGCGGAAGGGCTGTCCGTGCACAAGCTGCCGGAACGGCTGGAGGTGGTGGACGCCCTGCCGCGCAACGACACCCTGCGGAAGGTGCTGAAGTACAAGCTGCGGGAGCGGTTCTCAGGACCGCTGCCCTGAGACCCGCCCCTCCCACTCCGTCCGGGGCCGGCCGGACCCGCCCTCCGGTTCTCGCCGCGGCCGGCCGGTGGGGCCGCCACCGACCGCTGGATCCCGATCGGCACGGGGTCGCCCGGAGCCGGTCCGGTCCGGTCCGGGTCCGGGTTCGGGTCCGGGTCCGGGAGGAAGGTCCTGGGGGCCGGGCGGGTCCCGGAACCGCCTGCCGTCGCCGGGCGCGCTCACATCCGGCTCATGCTGGCCGCCGCGTACAGCACGTCCCTGATCACCCGGCGGTCGCCGTCCTGGCCCACCGCCGCGTCCTCCGGCGACACGTGACCCGCGGCCAGTCGGCAGAACTCCACGCCGTCCAGCGCCACATGGGCCACCTCGAGGTCCGCGGAGCCCACCGCCGCCGGTGAGTCCAGGGGGATCAGCCATTCGCCCCCGGCCGCGCCCTCGATCTCCAGCCGCAGGCTGCGGCCGGGCGCGCCGGCCGGGACCAGGTGCGGGGTCTCACGGCCCGGCTCGGACAGGCCGGCGCGGCGGCGCTCGGCGAGCACCGTCGGCAGCAGGCGGGCCGCCAGGTCGATCATCCGGTTGAGGTGCCGGGGCGCCGGCGGCTGGTAGGGGTAGTCCACCGCCTCCGCGATGTCCTCGGCGTGCACCCAGCACTCGAAGGCGCGGTCCAGCATCGCGTCGTGCAGCGGCAGCGCGAAGTCGCCGTACGGCACCCCGAGTCCGCCCGCGTGGCCGCCGGTGAAGGACACCGTGCGCACCAGGCCGTGACTCTGCTCCCGCCACGGCCCCCGCACCGAGCGCGTCGGCGGGAAGTGCGATGCCCGCCAGAACGCCTCCGTGCGGCCGGCCGGCCCCAGGGCGCCCGGCTCCGCCGCCCCGGCGACCTCGGCCAACGGGTCCGTCAGGCCGAGCGCCGCGGCGATCAGGCCGTCCACCGACAGCAGGTGCGCGATCACTCCGGCGACCGTCGTACGACGGCTCGTCGCGGTGTCGGCGTCGAACCACCGCAGCCGTACCGGCGCATGCCACTCCGCGTCCCCGAAGTCCTGGAGCAGCGCGTCCAGTCGCGCGGTCTCGGCGTCGTACGGTACCGCCCAGTCGGGCACCGGGATGCGCGGCGGCCGACGGCTCAGGCAGTTCCCCAGCACGCGGGTGCGCAGGGCGGGGTCCAGGTCCAGGCTCTCCGGCTGGTGGAGCAGGCCGACCGCCTCGCGGAGCCGGCGGGCCTCGTCGGCGCAGCCACCGCAGCCGCCCAGGTGGTCTTCCACGGCCGCCGTCTCCGCGGCCGAGCACGCGGCCAGCGCCCAGGCGCCGAGCAGCGACTTCAGGACGTCGTGCGACAGGTCGAGCGGCACGGGTGCGAGGTCCCCCAGGTCGGCGAGGTCGGGCAGCGCAAGCCCGCTGTCCTCCACGGAAGCGCGGGGGGTGGGTATGCGCGGGGCCGAGGCCGGTCCGGGGCGGCCGACGTCACCCGGGGCGTCCCCCGCGCCGCCGCCGTCCCCGGTGACACCGTCTCCCAGGTCCCCGTTCACACCGCACCCCGGTATCCCGGCGGTGTGCCCGTGTCGTGGGCGGTGGAGAGCAGTTGCAGGCCGAGGCGGAGCCGGCGGCGGGCCTCGTCCTCGGTGACGCCGAGGTCGGCCGCGGTCTGGCGGTAGTCACGGCGCTGGAAGTAGGCCGAATCCAGGGCGGCCCGCAGCGGGGCGGGCATGGAGTGCACGATGAAGTCGGCGCGGGCGGCGACCGAGGCGCGGCGGACCGTGCTCTCCAGTTCCTCGCGCCGCGGCTCTTCCCGTTCCTCCCGGTCCCGCAGCCGCTGCACGGCGACCCGGTGGGTGACCGCGGCGACCCAGGAGCGCAGCGGGCCCTGCTGGGGATCGTAGGTCTCGGGGTGCTCCCAGACGTGGGCGAAGACCTCGCGGGTGACCGCGTCGGCGGCCCGCTCCTCGCCGAGGACGCGGTGGGCGAGACTGTGCACGAGGGAGGCGAACCGGTCGTACAGCTCGCCGAGGGCGGCTGCCTCACCGCGGGCGAGCCGCTGCTGCATCTTGCGGTCCCAGCGGGGCGGTACGTCCTTCCTGGCCATGCGGTCCCCTCCCCTCACCGTGTCCGGCCCGTCCAGCCTGTCGGTCCTGTCCTCTCGAATGTAGTCGGCACGTCCGACAGTGCACGCCCCTTTGTGTCAACGTGCGCCCCCGGGAGCGTCGCAGGTGATAGTGCCCTCTTCACACAACCTTCACGCGGGACGCGTGCATCTCTGATCGAACAGGATCGATAGTGACCGAAACAAGCCCCTTGTCGATCGCCGGTCGTTTGCCGCATCACGTTTCAGGGAACGGCCGCTGGGCAGCCGCGCGGAATGAAACGTAGGAACTGCTTCCGTTTCCGGGCGGTTCCGGGCGATCCGGCGAGCGGAGGGGCGTGGCCGTGGCATTCAATGTGACCGGCGTCGAACAAGGCGAGTGGGCCGTGCTCCGGGTCTCCGGGGAACTGGACCTGATGACCTCGCCGGTACTGCGCCAGCGCGTGCACGACGTCGTCGCCGAGGGACACCACAGCCTCGTCGTGGATCTCTCCGACGTGTTCTTCTGCGATTCCAGCGGGGTCGGCGTCCTCATCGCCGCCCGTCGGCTGATCCGCTCCTGTCAGGGCCGGCTGCGGCTGATCCTGCCGGACCGGGGCGCCGAGGACGGCTCGCACGTCAACCGCGTGCTCGGTGCGCTCGGTGTCCGACGCCTGTTCGACGTCCGCCCCGACCTCGACTCCGCGACCACCGACGAGGCGGGGCCGCTCTCCGCCTGACCGGCCGTCACGCCCCCGCGACCCGGCCACACTGTTGTCGCAGAATTCCCCCGGTCTTGGCACAGTCGCCGGTTTTCCGCCGTCCGACGGCCACCCGCGTCGTACGCTCCCAGCCAGGTCCGGCCCACCGATCGACCTGACCTCCCCGTACGACCCTCACGTAAGGCGGTCCGAACAGACATGGACAGCACCGAGTACGAGCGCAGGATCGCGGCCCGGTTCGCCACCTTCGACCAGGACGGCAACGGCTGCATCGACCGCGAGGACTTCAGCGCGGCGGCCAAGGCGCTGCTCGCCGAGTTCGCGGTGCCCGCCCGCTCCGACAAGGGACAGGCCCTGTACTTGGGCGCGGAGGCGTTCTGGCAGGGCATGGCCGGCATCGCCGACCGGGACGGCGACCAGCGCATCACCCGCGAGGAGTTCGTCACCGGTGCGGTCAAGCGGCTGCGGGACAACCCCGACCGCTTCGCCGAGATCGCCCGTCCGTTCCTGCACGCGGCCCTGGCGGTGGCCGACACGGACGGCGACGGCCGCATCGGCATCGCCGACGCCGCACGCGTGCTGCGGGTTCTGCACGTACCCGACGCTCTCGCCGAGGCGACCGCCGCCGCCCTGGACACCGACGGCGACGGAGGGGTCGGCGAGCCGGACGTCATCCCGGCCTTCGCCCGCTACTTCACGGTGCCCGAGTAGGCGCACCGCCCCCGAGGGAACGGGCCTTACGCGAACACCACCGTCCGTCGGCCGTTGAGCAGGATGCGCCGCTCCGCGTGCCACTTCACCGCCCGCGCCAGGGCCTGGCACTCCACATCGCGGCCGATGGCGACCAGCTGGTCCGGCGTCACGTCGTGCCCGACCCGCTCGACCTCCTGCTCGATGATCGGCCCCTCGTCCAGGTCCGCGGTGACGTAGTGCGCCGTCGCCCCGATCAGCTTCACACCCCGCGCATGCGCCTGGTGGTACGGCTTCGCGCCCTTGAAGCTCGGCAGGAACGAGTGGTGGATGTTGATGATCCGGCCGCTGAGCTGCTTGCACAGATCGTCCGAGAGGACCTGCATGTAGCGGGCGAGGACGACCAGTTCGACCCCCTCCTCCCGCACGATCTCCAGGAGCCTCTCCTCGGCGTCCGCCTTGGTGTCCCTCGTGACCGGAATGTGGTGGAAGGGAATGTTGTAGGAGCTCACCAGCTCCTTGAACTCGGTGTGGTTCGACACCACGCCCACGATCTCCACCGGCAGCGCGCCGATCCGCGCCCGGAACAGCAGGTCGTTCAGGCAGTGCCCGAACTTGCTGACCATGAGCACGATGCGCATCTTGTCGTCGGCCCGGTTGATCTGCCAGGCCATGTGGAAGGAGTCACCGATCGCGGCGAAGCTCGCCCGCAGCTTGTCCACCGTCACCGGCGCCTCGGCCGAGAAGTGGACGCGCATGAAGAACAGCCCCGTGTCGTGGTCGCCGAACTGCTGGCTGTCCTCGATGTTGCAGCCGGTCATGAACAGATAGCTGGACACGGCGTGCACGATGCCCTTCTTGTCCGGGCAGGAGAGCGTGAGGACGTACTGGTCGGCCGGTGCTGCGGCGGAGGAGGCGGACTGCTCAGTCATGCACTACAGGGTCCCATACCGGCCACCCGCCGGGGGCCGGCGTCCGCTACGCGGACCTCGTCAGGATCCGCAGCACTTCCAGGCTCTTCGGCGGCGCGTCCGGGTCGTCGCCGTCGCTCAGCGACATCCGTACGTGCGCGTCACGCGCCGCCTGCACCGCGTCCGGCCAGCCGGCGTCGTCCACGTACGCGGCGACGGGGGCGTCCGGGCCGACCTGGTGCATGATCCGCAGCACCCGCAGCACGGCGGTGTCGACGAGCGCCGCCTCCTGCGAATCCCGGAATATGGTGCCGACGTACTTCTCCGCCGACCAGTTGTCCAGCCAGGTGTCCTCCACCAGCCGGTACACGGCGTCCGTCACGTCGCCGTAGCCGTCCGCGCCGGCCAGCCAGACCTCCCGCTGGAACACCGGGTCGGAGAGCATGTGCAGCGCCGAGCGCACGTTGCTGCGCCACCGCCACCACGGCATGTCGTTCAAGGGCATGCCGCCCATGGTGGAGGAGCGACGGCCGCGACGGGAAGAGTTCTCCGAACCTTGCACGGTCATCGATCGTACGTTCCTCGTTCCCCGGATCCCACCGGCCCCTGTAATTCACCTCCATGTCACCCTTCATCGACCGAGAGTCACTCCCCGGTTAGCGGTGTGAGGGAATCGTGCGGGTCCATGACCGGCAGGCGACGCACCCGCGACACCCCCCGCACGCACCTTTCCCGCCCCGTCAGAGCCATCGCCCTCGCCGCGGGCGCTGTGGCCGTCTGTGCGTCGCTCGCAGCCGCATGCGGGGTCATCCCTGGTGCCACGGGGGGCTCCGGGGATGACCCGATCCGGGTGATGACCTGGGCCCCGCAGGACACCGACGCGACCAACAAGCCCGGCATGCCCGCGATGGCCCTCGCCTACGCGAAGTGGATCAACTCCCACGGCGGCATCGACGGCCGCAGACTCGACGTCCTGACCTGCAACGACCACAACGACAGCGTGGGCGCCGCGAAGTGCGCCCGGCGGGCGGCGAACGAGAACGTGGTCGCGGTCGTCGGCTCCTACAGCCAGTTCGCCGACTCCTACCTCGCCCCGCTGGAAGGCGCCGGCATCCCCTACATAGGCGGCTACGGCGTCACCAACGACGAGTTCACGGGCGCCATGTCCTATCC
The DNA here is from genome assembly GCF_044546845.1 of Streptomyces sp. NPDC053076. Lineage (NCBI taxonomy): Bacteria > Bacillati > Actinomycetota > Actinomycetes > Kitasatosporales > Streptomycetaceae > Streptomyces > Streptomyces sp. NPDC053076. Next base: position 95,965 of record NZ_JBITZL010000009.1, read on the forward strand.
GGTCAACGGCGGCCAGCCCACCCTCCTGGCGGGCCTCGGCAAGGCCCTCGCGGCCGGCTGCGGCAACGTCGCCCTGGTCCGCCCCGACAGCATCGCCGGCGACGAGCTGCCCGCGATGCTCGACTCGGGACTGAGATCCGGCGGCCACTCGGTCGCCGGCGACCGGCTCGCCGCCGAGGACAGCACCGAGTACGGCGACCAGGCCGACCAGGCGCTGCGCTACGCCACCCAGGACGTGGCCCGGAAGGGCTGCGTGGTGCCCGCGCTCGGGGACCGCACCGACACCTTCATGGACTCCTTCCGGCGGGCCCGCGAGAACTACCCGGCCGTGCGCACGGCGACCGTGCTCGGCAGCGTCGACCAGACGGTGATCAACACCACGGGCGGGGCGTCCGGACCGTACGAGGGGGCGTACATCACCAGCTGGTACCCGGTCGCCTCCGATCCCCGCTGGGCCCCGATGAAGAAGGTGATCAACGAGGCGGCCTTCGGCGACAACCGCATCGACCCCGCGGACGCCGGCGTGCAGACCACCTGGATCGCCTACACCGTGCTCAAGGCCGTCCTGGAGAGGATCGGCGACGGCGAGGTGAGCGCCGACACCGTGCGGCGCACCCTCGACGACGGCCTGCGGGTCTCCACCGGCGGCCTCACGCCGACCCTGTACTGGCCCTACGAGAGCAAGCTCGCCGGGGTCGGCTTCCCGCGGCTGGTCAACGCCGACGTCACCCTCCAGGTGGTCCAGGACGGCAAGCTGGTCGCGGCCCGCAAGGGCATCGGCGGCGACGACGGGATCGCCGACATGACCTCCGTCCTGGAACGCGCCGACGTGCCCTGACGGGCCCCCGTCCGGGGGCCCCGCACGGCCGGCCCGACCGTCACAGCTGGGCCGGCCGTCACAGCTGGGCCGGCCGTCACAGCTGGGTCGGCCGTCACAGCTGGGTCGGCTGGCGCTGGGTCAGCCCGTACTTCGTCGCGATCGCGTTCCACAGCGCCGCCGCCTTCGTCTTCTGCGCGCTGGCGGTGCCGCTCTCCCGGTTGCCGGCCTGGGTCTCGTTGGTGGTGCGGGCATGGCCCTTGTGGCAGACCTTGTGGCTCTTGGCCTGGCCGGCCCAGGCGGCGTAGTGGTTGTCCGCCGCGGCGGACGCCTGCCATGCCGTGGTCAGCGCGGCCGTCAGATCGGCGTTGCCCGGCAGCTTGTCCACGGACAGCTTGCCCAGCCGGGTGACCAGCTGGTTGCGCTGCTTGGCCGCGTCCCGCAGGTTGCCGGCGGCCTGGTCGAGGTTGTCGCACTGCTTGACGTCCGCCACCGCCTGGATCACCGAGGCCCGGCTGCTGCCGCTGTCCGCGAGCACCTTGTCCAGCTCGACCGCCTGCTGCCGGGCGGGGTCGACGGTGGGCGAGGCGGAGTCCTGGGTGGCCGGGGAGGTGGCGGCGACCGTCTGGTCCTTGTCGTCCCCGCCCTGCTCCTTGCCGCCGCCACCGCTGAGCAGCGCGCCCGCACCGACGCCGACCACGATGAGGCCGACGCCGACGGCCGCGATCAGCGGCAGCCGCGAGCGGCCACTGCGCCGCCCGCCGCCGTCCGGCTCCGCGTCGTACGACGGCTGCGCCGGGCGGTACGACGACTGCGCCGGACCGGGGTGGGCGTCCGGCTGCTGGACGCGCGGGAGCTGCTGGGTGGAGCCGGCCGGGCTGTCGTCGGCCGCCGCGCCGCCGCGGAAGAGGTTGTCGAACTCGGCGGGCGGCTGCCGGTCCGCCCCCTGCGCCTGGGCCTGGGCGGCGTAGGGCGGGATGAACTGCGTGGCCTCCGCGTCGGAGGACGCGGGCGCCGCCTGCCGGGGCACCTGGCCGAGGTACCGCGTCTCCTCGCCTCCCGACTCCGGCGGCAGCGCGCCGGGCGTCACCGGCGGGATGTACTGGGTGGCCGCCTCGTTTCCGGGGCCCGTGGGCCCCGCGGTGACCGGCGGGATGTACTGGGTGGCGCCGTCGGCCGGCGCGGCCTGCACGGGCGGCAGGTACTGGGTGGCGCCCTCGTGAACGGGGGCGACGGGGCCGCCGGGCCCGCCGGGGACCGGGGGGATGTACTGGGTCGCGGCGTCCGCCGTCGGGGGCAGCGGGGCGGCGGCCGGGTAGGCGTCCGGCAGCGGGGCGGCGGGCTGCGCCGGATACGGCTGCTGGTGCTGCTGGTAGGCGTCCGGCGTGCCGTAGGCGGGCTGAGCCGCCCCGTAGGCGCCGGGACCGGGCTGGCCTCCGCCGGGACCGTGGGCCGGGCGCTGACCGCCGTAAGAAGGCGCCTCGCCGCCGTAGGCGGGTGCCTGGCCCCCGTAGGAAGGTGCCCCACCGCCCTGGGCCGTGGGCTGCCCACCGTAGGAAGGGGCCTGCCCGCCGTAACCGAGTGCCTGACCGCCGTGAGAGGGCGCTTGGCCGCCCTGGGCCGGGGCCTGACCGCCGTAGGAAGGGGCCTGGCCGCCGTAACCGGGTGCCTGACCGCCGTACGACGGGGCGGGCGCTCCCTCCGGGGGCAGCGGGCCGGGGCCCGTGGCGGCCGGGGGCTGCTCGGCGCCGTTCCACTGAGGGGCCGCCGGGGGCCAGCCCTGGCCCGGCTGGGGCGCCTGCTGCTCCGGGCCCCAGGTACCGCCCCATGCCTGCCCGCCGGCCGGGCCGGCGGGCGCGGGCGTCGCGGTCATGCCCGGCAGCAGGGGCTCGCCTCCGTCGGAGGGCAGCACGATGCCTTCGCGCGCGGGCCGCGCCGAGGGCTCCTCGCCCTGTCCACTCTGCGTCACCGGGACTCCTACTAATGGGGGACCTTGTGAATCGTCGGCTCACGCTACCGGGTCCCCCGAGCCGGGTGCCACGCAGCTCTGGGCGTGATCTTCCTTCCTGTGACAGCAGTAACAGATCCGCCCCGCGAGGCGCTGTTCTACGGCACCCGGCGCACACCGGGTGCCGTTTCCCGTGCGTTCACCGAGCAGCGGGGCCCGTGTTCAGACGGCGTGCCGCTCAGGCGGCGTGCCGCTCAGGCTGCCTGTTGCTCAGGCGGCGTGCTGTTCAGGCGGCCTGTTGGAGATCGAGGCGCGCCCCGAACTCCCTCACCACCGCCTCGTCCCGGAACGGCTCCAGGCGCTGCTGGAGGTCGTCCAGATACTCGGCGCCCCGGTTGGAGCGGAGTGTCTCCAGCAACTCCACCGCTCTCATGCCGGTGTTGCATGCCTGTTCGATCTCGCGCTGCTGCACCTGGGCCGTGGCGAGCAGCACATAGCCGATGGCCCGCCGGCGGGCCCGGGACTCCGGGTGCCCGGCCAGCGACTGCTCGGCGTACCGCGCCGCCTCCTCGGCCTGCCCGAGGTCGCGGTGGCAGTGCGCCAACTCATCGGCCAGATACGCCTCGTCGAAGTGCGCGATCCACACCGGGTCGGCACCGGAGGAGCCGTCCGCCCGCTCCATCTCCGCGACCGCCCGGCCGGCGGACGCCTGTGCCGCGCGTACGTCGCCGAGCAGCGCGTGCCCGCGCGCCTCGGCGGCGTGGAACATCGCCTCCGCGCGCGGGGTCACGGCCCCGCGCGCCCCCTCCTGCGCCGCCCGGGCCAACTGAGCGATCTCGCGCGGATTTCCGAGCTGCGCGGCGAGGTGACTCATGGACGCGGCGAGGATGTAACCGCCGTACCCGCGGTCCCCCGCGGCCTGCGCGAGCCGCAGCGACTGGATGTAGTACCGCTGGGCGAGGCCCGGTTGGCCGGTGTCGACGGCCATGTACCCGGCCAGTTCGGTCAACCGGGCCACGGCGGCGAACAGTTCCCGGCCGACCGCCTCCCGGTACGAGCCCGCGAGCAGCCCGGAGACGACACTGTTGAGGTAGTGCACGACGACCGGGCGTACGTGCCCGCTGCCGTACTGGTGGTCGAGCTCCACCAGTGCCTGGGTCATGGACCGGACGGCGGCCACGTCGGCCTGGCCCACGCGCGGGCCGGCCTGCCGGGCCACCTGGGCGTCCGGCGCCGAGATCAGCCAGTCGCGGCTCGGCTCGACCAGCGCGGAGGCCGCGACGGAGGAGCCGGACAGGAAGTCCCGGCGCCCCACGTCGCTGCGCCACAGCTCGCAGACCTGCTCGATGGCGCCCAGTACCGTCGGCGAGAACTGGAGACCGACCCCCGATGCGAGGTTCTTGCCGTTGGCCATGCCGATCTCGTCGATCGTGACCGTCCGGCCGAGCTTGCGCCCGAGCGCCTCGGCGATGATCGCCGGGGCCCGGCCCCGTGGTTGCTGGCCGCGCAGCCAGCGGGCCACGGACGTCTTGTCGTAGCGCAGGTCGAGTCCGTGCTCGGCGCCGCACATGTTGACCCGCCGGGCCAGCCCGGCGTTCGAGCACCCCGCTTCCTGGATGAGTGCCTGCAGCCGTTCGTTCGGCTGCCTCGCCACGAGAGGCCTTGCGGCCATTGCTACCCCCTGCGGTGCGATCCCCTGGAGCGTGCGGCTGGAGCGTGCGGCTCCGGCCGGGAAGATCACTGCCCAGCCGACATACCGTCAATGCGTGACATGTGCGGTTTGCCGGGGTAAAGGCCGTCGCCACCCCCAGCCCTTGCTACCCACCCCACGCACCGCTTCCTCCCACGCGCCCCCGCCCGTGCACCCATGCGCCCCGGTTGCCGAATCGATGCTCCTCCCCCGCGCGCGGTACAGCCGTAACTCAAGGTGAACGCGGGAGTTGAGTGAGGCGTGGAAGAGACGATCGCGGGCGCCGAAAACACTCAGATTTCCGGTCATATTCCGCAGCAGCGCGGGGAATCGCTGCTGGAGACCGCCGTACGTTATGCCGAGGAGCGGCACTGGGACGTGTTCCCGGGCACCTGGCTGGAAGCCGTCGACGGGATGCAGCGCTGCTCGTGCGACGACGCCACCTGCTCTGCGCCGGGTGCGCACCCCGCGCGCCCCGACTGGGCGACCCAGGCGACCGGCAGTGCGACCGTCGCGCGCCGGATGTGGCAGAGGCAGCCGACGGCGTCGATCCTGCTGCCGACGGGGCGGACGTTCGACGCGTTGTCCGTCCCGGAGAGCGCGGGATTCCTGGCGCTGGCCCGGATGGAGCGGATGGAGCTGTCGCTCGGGCCGGTCACGCTGACGCCGGACCGGCGGATGCAGTTCTTCGTGCTGCCGGGGGCGTCGGTGAAGGTGGCGGAGCTGGTGCGCAAGCTCGGCTGGTCGCTGCCGTCGCTGGATCTGGTGGCGCTGGGCGAGGGCGGGTACGTGGCGGCGCCGCCCACGCGGTTCGGGTCCCGCGGGGCGGTGCAGTGGGCCTGCCGGCCCACCCCGGCGAACCGCTGGCTGCCGGACGCGGAGGAGTTGATCTCGCCGCTGGCCTATGCCTGCGGCCGGGACCGGTAGCCGGTCCGCCCACCCGCCCACCCGTCTGCCTGGTTGCCGGCACGTCGGCGGCCGCCGGTCGTTCGCGGCCGGTCGCTCGGTCCCCGCACCCCTGGAGGGAGGTGCGGTGCGCCGGCTCAAGAGGCGCGGGGAACCGCGCGAGAAACCCGCCGCGCGCCCGCGTCGGCCGACGAACCCGCAAACCGGCAGACGCCCAGGCCCTCACTCCCCGGGCAGCGCCCAATCCCCGGGCAGCGCCTCAAGAAACGGTGAGACAGCCCCCTGCCAGGCCGCCGGCAGGTCATAGTGCGCGAGGTGCCCCGCGTCGGGAATCTCCGCGTACCGGCCCCGCGGCAGCACCCGCACCATCTCCTGCGCCTCCGCCCGCCCCAGCTCACCGTCCACGCCACGCACCACCAGCGTCGGGCACCGCACCTGGGCCAGCTCCTCCCAGTGGGCGTCATAGACCCATGTCTCACGGGAGCTGAGCATCTGCTCGGGTTCGAACACGGGCCGCCAGCCGTCCTCGCACTCGTGCATCACCTCGGCGTAGAACGCCCCGCGCGCCGGGCTGGGCCGCTCCACCCAGGGGTCGTCCTCGCCGAACCACTTGCGGACGTCGGCCAGGCTGGCGAAGGGGACGGGCCAGGAGCGGAACCAGTCGGCCCACTCGCGCTGCGAGGCCGCGCCGAGCGCGGAGGCCCGCATGTCGCAGATGATCAGGCCACGCACCAGGTCGGGGCGCTTGGCGGCGAGCTGCCAGGCGGTCAGCGCCCCCATGGCGTGGCCGATGAGGAGGGCGGGGCCGAGACCGAGCTGTTCGACGGCGGCCTCGGCGTCCTCGACGTAGGCATCGCGGGTGTACGCGGCCCGCGCGGGCTTGTCACTCCGGCCGTGGCCGCGCTGGTCGAGCGCCACGGCGCGGTGGCGTCCGGCGAGCCAGCGGGCGGTGGCCGCCCAGTGGGAGGCACGGCCCATCAGGCCGTGCAGTAACAGCACGCCCGGGGCGTCGGCCTCCGCCTGCTGCGCCGGGGCGCCCGGCCCCCCTCGCGGAGGGGCAGGTTCCGCCTCCGGTTTCGGAGGCTCGGCGAACTCCCAGGCGGCCAGGCGTACCCCGCCCGCTCCCGTCACATCGATACGCCGTGCCATCGACCTGGCACCCCCCAGCCTCCGCCTGTCCCGTCGTCCAGCTGCCTCAGATTATCGAATACCCATTCGAAGATTCCGTATCTGCGGACAACACCCCTCATTCGAGTGACACCCAGCAGGGCATGATCGCCGCAGCCGAGGGGATCTCTTCTGGCGGGAGGCGGACCGCTCGGGGAAAAGCCGGTCCGAGGGGGATGACCCTGGGAGCTCGGGGCTCCGGGTCAGCACAGGGGAGGACAGGCCCCGGCGCCACACGGCGCCGGGGCCCTCTCCGTCTCAGCGCTTGGCGACGAACACGTGCGAGGCGATGTCCGCCTGCAGCTCGGCCGCCTCGCCACCGCTGCCCACCAGCACACCGCCGGGCGACTCCGTCACGCTCACGACCGAACCGGGCTGCACGCCCGCCCGCCGCAGCGTGTACATCAGCTGCGCGTCCGTCTGGATCGGCTCGCCGATACGACGGACGACGACCGTCTTGCCGTCCGCCCCCGCGTCCAGGTCGGCCAGCGAGACCATGCCCTCGTCCAGGAACGGATCCGCCCCGTCCTTCTCGCCCAGCTCCTCCAGACCCGGGATGGGATTGCCGTACGGCGACTCGGTGGGGTGCCGCAGCAGCTCCAGCACGCGCCGCTCCACGGCCTCGCTCATCACGTGCTCCCACCGGCACGCCTCCGCGTGCACCTGCTCCCACTCCAGCCCGATCACGTCCACGAGCAGACACTCGGCCAGGCGGTGCTTGCGCATCACGCGCGTCGCCAGCCGGCGCCCCTCGTCCGTGAACTCCAGGTGCCGGTCGCTGGCCACGGACACCAGACCGTCGCGCTCCATCCGCGCCACCGTCTGGCTCACCGTCGGCCCGCTCTGGTCCAGCCGCTCCGCGATGCGAGCACGCATGGGGACGACGCCTTCCTCTTCGAGCTCGAGGATGGTGCGGAGATACATCTCCGTGGTGTCGATCAGTCCGGACATACGTGCCCCTCGATTACCTCTGCCGGCCGCCCGGCCGGCGTGCGCTGGCCCTGACATCAATTCTGCCGGATCCCACTGACAAGCGGGCGGTACCGGGAAAACGCAGACCGCACCAGTGGTACGGGCCGTATTGACACCGTACTGGTCCAGACCGCACCGTGATCCGCGACACAGACGCTGCGAAGGGGCACCGCATGAGCGACGGCACGCCTGCCGACCTGTTCTTCGACGCCGCCATCGGCCTGCTGCACCGGGTCCGCGACGAGGAGGCCGAAGCCATCACCGCGGCCGGCACCCTGCTCGCCGACACCGTCACCGCCGGCGGCCGCCTGTTCGCCTTCGGCGCCGGACACTCCTCGCTGGCCGCCCAGGACGTCGTCTACCGCGCCGGCGGCCTGGCCCTGATGAACCTGCTCGCCGTCCCCGGCGTCGTCGGCGTCGACGTCACCCCGGCCACCCTCGGCTCCGCCCTGGAACGCGTGGACGGCCTCGCGAGCGCCGTCCTGGACACCTCACCGCTCCGCGCCGGCGACGCCCTGGTGATCATCTCCCTCTCCGGCCGCAACGCCCTCCCCGTCGAGATGGCCCTGCACGCCCGCACCCTCGGCGTACACGTCATCGGCGTGACCTCCGTGGCGTACGCCGCCGAGACGAAGTCCCGGCACACCACCGGCACCTTCCTCAAGGACCACTGCGACATCGTCCTCGACTCGAAGATCGCCGTCGGCGACGCGGAACTCACCCTGGACACCATCCCGGCGCCCTTCGCCCCCGCCTCCACGGTCGTCACCACCGCCCTGCTCCAGGCCGTCATGGCGACCACCGCCGCCACCCTCGCCGACCGCGGCATCGAGCCGCCTCTGCTGCGCTCCGGCAATGTCGACGGCGGACACGAGTGGAACGGCCGGGTCATGACGGAGTACGGCGACCGGATCTTCTACGGCCACTGACGCACCACCACTGACACGCCGCCACGACCGGACCGGGCCCTACGGGACCTGGTCCCCCGGCCGCCCCCGCATCGCCTCACCGAGGTCCAGGGACGCCGCGATCCGCAGGGCGACGTCCTCCGCGTAGGCCGTGTCGGACCGTTCGAAGCGGTTGCGGCCGGCACCGCGCAGGAAGGTCACCACACCCAGCGTCCGCCCCCGGCTGCGCAGCACCGCGCACAGCGCGTGCACCGCGTCGCTGGGCCACTGCCGCTCCAGCGCCCACTCCCGCGCCCGCTCGGCCGGGACGGACCCGGCGTCCGCGCGCACGCTCCCGGCCCGCTGCACGCACTGCAACGCCGGATGCCCTTCCTCGTAGCGCGCGGGCAGCCCGGCCGCACCCGTGAGCAGGCTCGGTCCCGGCGCCCCCGCGGGCGTGGCCACGAGCCGTACCAGCCGGACCGGGCCCGAGGCCGCGTCGCCCTCCGCGTGCGGGCCGCCCGCCACCCCGTCGATGAGCGCGTGGTCGGCGAAGCCGGCGAGCGCGAAATCGAGATGAACGGTGGCCGCCTCCACCGGGTCCTCACACTCGGCGGCGGCCCGGGCCGCGCGATGCAGCTGATTCGTCCGGAACCGCAGCAGGGACGCCTCCTGCTGCCCCTGCCTCGCCTCCGTGACGTCCAGGAACAGCCAGCCGACACCGAGCGGCACCGGCTCCTCCGCGAGCGGCGAGGCCAGCCGCAGGAACCCGCTCCGCCAGCAGCGCCGCGTCTCGCCCTCCGGCGTCCGCACGGCCACCCACATCTCGGCCGGCGCGGGCGGGGCCCCCTCGGCCAGGACATGCGTCAGGGCGGCCTCCAGCTCCTCCGCGCCCTGCGTCAGCAGCTCACCCAGCGGCCGGCCCAGCGCCGACGTACGCCCCACGCCCAGCGCCCGCGCCGCGTACGCGTTCATGACGGCCGGCCGCAGATCGGCGTCGACGAGCACGACACCCCAGGCCGCGTCCTCGAACAGCGCCTCGCTCAGCGCGATCGACCGCTCCAGATCGATCTGCGCGTGCACCTCGCTGAACGCGCAGTACAGCCCGGCGGGCTTCCCCTCGGGCCCGCGCACGGCGGCGGACTGGGTCCGTACCAGCACCCGCCCGCCGTCCTTGGTCACCAGCGCGAACTCGTGCACCTGCCGCCCCGGCGCGTGCATCGCCGACATCAGCCGGGCCTGCACCTCCTCGGCGTCGGCGCTGCGCACCGCCCACCCGGCGAACCCGTGCCGCCCCACGGCCTCGGCGGCCGTCCACCCGAGGATCCGCTCGGCCTCCCGGTTCCAGTGCGTCACCACGCCGTCGGCGTCGAAGGCGCACAGGGCCGCGTCCATCCCGTCGAGCAGAGCGGCGAGCAGGTCGGAGCCTCCCGGCTCCTCGGGCTCGTCCGGTCCCAGCTCGTCGGTGGTCCCACTCCGCCGCGAAGCACTCACCTGGACCCCCTGGAGGCTGCATCCGCGCACGTGAACACGGCGCTCGGTTCGCTAATTGGCCCTTATTCAACTGGAACGTGACACAGCCCACATCCTGTTCCCGCAAGATGGCATGGATCAATGCCACGGCCCCCGGAAAACAGGCGGCTCGAAAAAACAGTTGAGCGCCTCCCGGACCCTTCTTAGGGTGTCGGTACACGAGAAGGGAGGTGGTTCGGCAGATGTATGGAAACCGGACGCGTGAGGTGACTGCGGGCTAGCGCCCGTCACCACACCATGTGCGGTGCCGGATCAGCGTGTGCGAGCACGCAGCCGGCCCAGTCTCAAGCAGTCACCCGACCCGCGGGCTGCCGGTACGTCCGGCCGGCTCCTCCCTGGAGGAACCCAGCCCGCGGGTCGTCTGCGTTGTGCGGGCCCGGAGGTCTGGAGGTCTGTGTGGGCCCGGAGGTCTGTGTGGGCCCGGAGGTCAGGGGCCAGGCGGTGGGCCCGGAGGTCAGGGGCTGAGGCGTTCGACCTTCCAGACGCCGTTCGGCTGGGCGACGTAGCGCAGGCGGTCGTGGAGCCGGTTGTGGCGGCCCTGCCAGAACTCGATCGTCTCGGGGACGACGCGGAAGCCGCCCCACTGCGGCGGGACCGGGACCTGTTCGTCCTCGGGGTAGCGCGCCTCGAGTTCGGCGTACGCCGCGTCCAGTTCGGTGCGGGAGGCGATCACCGTGGACTGGGCGCTGGCCCAGGCGCCCAGCTGGGAGCCGTGCGGGCGGCTGCGGAAGTAGGCGGCGGTCTCGTCGCGGCCGGTGCGCCGGGCGCTGCCGGTGACGATGATCTGGCGGGCCAGCGGGTGCCAGGGGAAGAGCAGCGAGACGTTCGGGTTCTCCGCGAGGTCGCGGGCCTTGCGGGAGTCGTAGTTGGTGTAGAAGACGAAACCGTCGGTGTCGAACTGCTTCATCAGGACCGTGCGTGAGCTGGGGCGGCCCGTCACGTCCACCGTGGAGACGACCATCGCGTTGGGTTCGTAGAGCGTGCCGTGCAGGGTCGCGCGGGCGGCGTCCTCGAACCAGCGGGCGAACTGGTCCATCGGATGGGTGGCGAGGTCCTCTTCGGCGAGCCCGTCGGCCCGGTACTGCTTGCGCATGGCGGCGGGGTCGAGGACGGGGTCCGGAAGCGGGTCGCGGTCGGTCACGCGGTCATCTTGCCGTATCGAACGGGTATGGCACTCAGTGTCGAGTGGTCTCCCCAAGCGCGGCACCGGGAGTTATCGTGCTGGTCCCCCCTTGCGGTTGGGTTGACCATGGGTGACCGCCGGCGGATCGGGGCATCACCGGGAAGACCGCCGCCCACACATCACTAGGAGCCGCCTGATGTCCGATTTCGTACCCGGGCTCGAAGGTGTCGTCGCGTTCGAGACGGAGATCGCCGAACCGGACAAGGAGGGCGGTGCCCTGCGCTACCGGGGCGTCGACATCGAGGACCTGGTCGGGCAGGTCTCGTTCGGGAACGTGTGGGGGCTGCTCGTCGACGGCGCCTTCAATCCCGGTCTGCCGCCCGCCGAGCCGTTCCCGATCCCGGTGCACTCCGGCGACATCCGCGTGGACGTGCAGTCTGCGCTCGCCATGCTGGCCCCGGTGTGGGGGCTGCGGCCCCTGCTCGACATCGACGAGGGGCAGGCTCGGGACGATCTGGCACGGGCCGCCGTCATGGCCCTGTCGTACGTCGCCCAGTCGGCGCGCGGGCAGGGGTCGCCGATGGTGCCGCAGCGGGAGATCGACAAGGCGAACTCGGTGGTGGAGCGGTTCATGATCCGCTGGCGGGGCGAGCCGGATCCGAAGCATGTGGCGGCCGTGGACGCCTACTGGACGTCCGCCGCCGAGCACGGGATGAACGCGTCCACGTTCACGGCGCGGGTCATCGCCTCCACGGGGGCGGATGTCGCCGCGGCGCTGTCGGGTGCGGTGGGCGCGATGTCCGGGCCGCTGCACGGCGGTGCGCCGTCCCGGGTGCTCGGGATGATCGAGGAGATCGAGCGCACGGGGGACGCGGAGGCGTACGTCCGGCAGGCGCTGGACCGGGGTGAGCGGCTGATGGGGTTCGGGCACCGGGTGTACCGGGCCGAGGATCCGCGGGCCCGGGTGCTGCGGCGTACGGCTCGGGAGCTGGGGGCGCCGCGGTTCGAGGTGGCCGAGGCGTTGGAGAAGGCGGCGCTGGAGGAGTTGCACAACCGTCGGCCGGATCGGGTGCTCGCCACCAACGTGGAGTTCTGGGCCGCGATCATGCTCGACTTCGCCGAGGTGCCGGCGCACATGTTCACGTCGATGTTCACGTGTGCGCGGACCGCCGGGTGGTCGGCGCACATTCTGGAGCAGAAGCGGACCGGGAGGCTGGTGCGGCCCTCTGCCCGGTATGTGGGGCCGGGGGCGCGGCGGCCTCAGGACATCGAAGGGTATGCGGATATCGCCCACTGAGCGGGGCGGGGCGGGTGCGGGTGCGGGTGTCTGGGGCGCGCGTCGGCGGCTGCGGGTCGGTTGTGGGTGTCGCCCACTGAGCGGGGGCCGGGGGCGCGCGTCGGCGGCTGCGGGTCGGTTGTGGCTGGTCGCGCAGTTCCCCGCGCCCCTGAAAGACAGGCGCTTCGCGCCCCGTCTTTCAGGCGGCCCCGTCTTTCGCGGCACCCTGTCTTTCAGGCGGCACCCTGTCTTTCAGGCGGCGCCTGTCCTTCGCGCGGCGTTCTGTCCTTCGCGCGGCGTTCTGTCCTTCGCGCGGCGTTCTGTCCTTCACGCGGCGGCGAGCAAGTCCTCGTGGTGTCGTTCCGCCACCAGCGGGTGGGCTCTGAGTTTGCCCTTGAGTTCGTTGTAGCCGTATTCGGCGTACAGGGGGTTCGACGGGTCCGTGGTGATGCCGGGGGCCTGTGACGCGTGCGGGAAGGGCAGTGGGTCCACCTTCGCGTCCAGGCGCGGGTTGTAGAAGAACGGGACCGAGAAGCGCTCGGTGGCGCCGGGCGGGCTGACGACCCGGTGGTTCGTGGCCAGCAGGTATCCGTTGGTCGCCACTTCCAGCAGTTCGCCGAGGTTGACGACGAAGGCGCCTTCGATGGGCGGTACGTCGTGGAAGCGGCCGTCCTCGCGCTGGACCTGGAGGCCGCCGACCGTGTCCTGCAGGAGGAGGGTGAGGAAGCCGTAGTCCTTGTGGGCGCCGACGCCCTGGTCGGTGCCGTCGGCCGCGCTGCCGGGGTAGCGGACGAGCTTGAGGTGCGGGTGGGCGTGGTCGCCGAAGACCGGGTCGTAGAAGTCGGCGGGGGCGCCGATGGCGGTCAGGAGTTCACGCAGGAGGCGCTGGGCGACCGTGCTGAGCCTGTCGATCCAGGCGAGGGCGGCCGTGCGGAGTTCGGGGAGGGCGGCCGGCCACTGGTTGGGGCCTTGCAGCCACCAGTACGGGGGTTCGCCGGGCCTGGGGATCCGGGCGGGGCGTTCGGCGCCTATGTCGAGCTGGTCGCGCCAGTCACGGGCGCCGCCGGTGCGTTCGTCGCCGGTGCGGGTGTAGCCGCGGAAGTGCGGGGAGCCGATGTTGTCCAGGGCGAGCCGGTCGGCCTCCGGGAGGGCGAAGAAGGCGCGCATGGCGGTGAGCAGCGCGTCGGTCTCGGCCGGGGTGACGCCGTGTCCGACGAGTTGGAAGAAGCCGACGTCGTGGGCGGCGCTGTGCAGTTGGGCGTGGAGCAGTGCGCGTGCCTGGGGCCCGTGGTCGGCGGCCGAGAGGTCGATGATCGGGAGCTGGTGGTACGACGTCGCTGTGTGCGTGGTCATGGGGTGCGTCCGCAGGGTGTACGGGGCACGGGTGGCCGCCGAGGGTGTGGCGGCCCCCGGTGCCGGAAAAGGGAAGAAAAGGGAGATACAGGGGGCTGGGTCAGGCGGAGAAGCGCCGACAGCCCATGCTCGTGACGCGCACGTAGTCCACGTGGCGGCGTCGGACGAGCATCGGAAGCATGGGGCAAGGGTACTGCGGGCCACGGGAAGCGCCTGTGACCTGCTTCACAGGTGGGGCCCCGGATCGACGGGAGATACGCCAGGCCGTTGCCGCCCCAGGGTCGGGTCTCGGCGTCGGCGGGACGTGCGGGTGCCGGGAGGGACCGTCGCCGGGCGGCTGTCGGCGTCGGCGGGACGTGCGGGTGCCGGGAGGGACCGTCGCCGGGCGGCTGTCGGCGTCGGCGGGACGTGCGTTGCCGGGCGGGGCCGTCGCCGGGCGGCTGTCGGCGTCGGCGGGAGGTGCGGGTGCCGGGGGGTGCGGGTGCCGGGGGGCGCGTTGCCGGGGGTCAGTCGAGGGCGTTGTCCAGCAGCGTCGCCCATTGGGCGACGACGCGTTCGCGGCGGGCGGTGTCGTCGGTGAGGAGGTTGGCGAGGCCCAGGCCGCGGGCCATGTCCAGGAGTCCCTGGACCGATTCGCGGACACCGGGGCGGGATTCGTCGGCGCCGAGGAGGTCGACGGCGATGCGATGGGTCTCGCGGCCGACGCGGGCCTCGAGTTCGGTCACGCGCGGACGCAGCGGGTCCTCGTCCGAGGCGGCGACCCACAGGTGCAGGGCGGCGCGGAAGAGGGGGCCGGTGTAGAGGTCGACGAGGGCGGCGACGACGGCGCGGCGGTCGGCGGCGCCTTCGGGGAACAAGGCCCGCAGGGCGAGGGAGCGTTCTTCGGAGACGTACTCGACGGCCGCGGTGAAGAGGTCTTCCCGGGTCGGGAAGTGGTGCTGGGCGGCACCGCGGGAGACGCCGGCGCGTTCGGCGACGACGGCGACGGTGGAGCCCGCCCAGCCGTGTTCGGCGAGGCAGGCCACGGCGGCTTCCAGGAGCCGCTGCCGGGTGGCCCGGCTGCGGTCCTGCTTGGGAACGCGCTCGCGTTCGGTCGTACTCACACCACCCATGCCGCCTCACGTCTTTCCAGGAAGGCCGTCATCCCCTCCCGGGCCTGGTCGGAGGAGAACAGCCGGGCCGAGAGGGCGGTCAGGTCCGCCGCGTCCCGGTCGAATGTCTCCAGCACCCTAGCCGTGAGCAGCCGTTTCGTCTCGGCCAGGGCCTGCGGGGCGCAGCGGCGCAGGCCGTCGAGGACGGGGGCGAGGGCTTCGTCCACGTCGTCGGCGGTCGCCGTCAGCAGTCCCAGGCGTACGGCCTCGGCCGGGCCGAAGCGTTCGCCGGTGAGGTAGTAGCGGGCGAGGGTACGGGGGTCGGTGCGCGGGATGAGCGGGAGGGAGATCACCGCGGGGGCGACTCCGATGCGGACCTCGGTGAAGGCGAAGGTGGCCGTGGTGGCCGCGGCGGTGATGTCGCAGGCGGCGAGCAGGCCGAGGCCGCCGGCGCGGACGTGTCCGGTGATGCGGGCGATGACGGGTCTGGGCAGTTCGACGATCTGCCGGAGCAGGGCCACCAGGGCGTCCGGGTCGGGTGGGTCACGCAGGTCGGCGCCGGCGCAGAAGGTGGTGCCGGTGTGGGTGAGGACGACGGCGCGTACGCCGGGGTCCTCGCCGCAGTCGGTGAGCGCGGCGGCGAGTTCGCCGACGAGGGCCGCCGAGAGGGCGTTGCGGGTGTCGGCGGCGTCCAGGCTGAGGGTTTCCACGGCACGCGCGCGCGTGCGGCTGATCGAGGTCACGTCAGCTCCCGGAGTTCCCGGCGCAGGATCTTGCCGGAGGCCGCGCGGGGGACGGTGTCGACGAAGGTGAGCCGGCGGACGCGTTTGTAGGGTGCGACGCGTTCGGCGACGTACAGCAGGATGTCGTTCTCGGTCGGGCCGTCGGCGGACGGGTGGCGGACGACGAAGGCGTGCGGGACCTCGTTGCCGTTCTCGTCGTCGGTGCCGATGACGGCGGCGTCGGCGATGCCCGGGTGGGTGAGCAGGAGTGCCTCCAGTTCGGCGGGGGCCACCTGGAAGCCCTTGTACTTGATGAGTTCCTTCACCCGGTCCACGACGAACAGCCAGCCGTCGGCGTCGACGTGTCCGACGTCCCCGGTGTGCAGCCAGCCGTCGGTGTCGATCATGTCGGCGGTGGCGTCGGGGCGGCCGAGGTAGCCCTTCATCACCTGGGGGCCGCGGATCAGTATCTCGCCGGCTTCGGCGGTGCCGAGGTCCTTGCCGGGGTCGTCCAGGGAGACGATCCGCATCTCGGTGCCGGCGATGAGCTTGCCGACCGTGCCGGCGGGGGCGTCGTGCAGGCGGTCGAGGGGGACGACGTGGGTGCCGGGGGAGAGTTCCGTCATGCCGTACGCCTGACCGATCGGGGGCAGGCCGAGCCGCTGGGAGCAGGCGCGGGCGAGTTGGGCGTCCAGCGGGGCGGCGGCGCTGATGACGTACGTGAGGGAGGAGAGGTCGTAGCGGGTCACGGCCGGGTGCTTGGCGAGGGCGAGGACGATCGGCGGGGCGACGTACAGGCCGGTGATGCGGTGGTTCTCGATGGCGGCGAGGAAGGTCTCCAGCTCGAAGCGCGGCAGGACGACGACGGTGGCGCCGTGTCTCAGGGGCGCGTTCATCAGGGCGGTGAGGCCGTAGATGTGGAAGAACGGCAGGACGGCGAGGATGCGGTCGCCGGGGCCGGCCGGGACGGCGGGTTCCAGCTGGGCGAGGTTGGTGGCGATCTGCCGGTGGGTGAGCATGACGCCCTTGGGGAGGCCGGTGGTGCCGGAGGAGTACGGCAGTGCGGCGATGTCCTGGGCGGGGTCGATGTCGATCACCGGTTCGGGGCCGCCGGAGGCGAGCAGGTCGATCAGCGAGCGGTGCCCGGGCGCGCTGTCGCACAGGAGTATCTCCCGTATGCCGCCGGCGATTTCGGCGGCCCGGCGGGCGGTTCCCAGCAGCGGGGACACGGTGATGATCCAGCGGGCCGCGCTGTCGCGGAGCTGCCCCGCGAACTCCTCGGCGGTGGCGAGCGGGTGCACGGTGGTGACGGCGGCACCCGCGCGCGTGGCCGCGTAGAAGGCGGTCGGGAAGACGATCGTGTTGGGGCTGTGCAGGGCGAGGACGTCGCCCTTGCGGACGCCCGCGGCGGCGAGGGCGGCGGCGATGCGCCGGTGGAACCGGTCCACCTGCTCGTACGTGAGGGTGGTGCCGTCCGTGCCGTCGATGAGGGCCGGCTGGTCGCCGAAGGCGGCGGCGCGGCCGAGGACGGCCTCGTGGATGGGGAGTTCTACGGGCGGGACGTCTGCGTACTCGCTGCGGAACACGGTTCCTCCATGACGGTCGCCTCAGTACGACTTGGGCAGACCCAGGGTCTGGTGGGAGACGTAGTTGAGAATCATCTCCCGGCTCACCGGTGCTATACGGGCCACGCGTGCGGCCGTTATCAGCGAGGCGAGTCCGAATTCGCGCGTGAGCCCGTTGCCGCCGAGGGTGTGCACGGCCTGGTCGACGGCCTGCACGCAGGCTTCGCCCGCCGCGTACTTGGCCATGTTGGCGGCCTCGCCCGCGCCGATGTCGTCGCCGCGGTCGTAGAGGTGGGCCGCCTTCTGCATCATCAGCCGGGCCAGTTCCAGGTCGATGTGGGCCTGTGCCAGGGGGTGTGCGATGGCCTGGTGGGCGCCGATGGGGGTCTTCCAGACGGTGCGGTCGCGGGCGTACTCGATGGCTTTGGCGAGCGCGTAGCGGCCCATGCCGATGGCGAACGCGGCCGTCATGATCCGTTCGGGGTTCAGTCCGGCGAACAGCTGGAGCAGACCGGCGTCCTCGTCACCGACGAGCGCGTCGGCGGGCAGCCGTACGTCGTCCAGGGTCAGCTCGAACTGCTTCTCGGCGGCTTTGAGTTCCATGTCGATGGGACGCTTCTGGAAGCCCTCGGCGTCCGTCGGGACGATGAACAGGCAGGGCTTGAGGTTGCCGGTGCGGGCGTCCTCCGTGCGGCCGACGATCAGGACGGCGTCGGCTATGTCGACACCGGAGATGAACACCTTGCGGCCGGTGAGGAGCCAGTCGGTGCCGTCCCGGCGGGCCGTGGTGGTGATGCGGTGGCTGTTGGATCCGGCGTCAGGTTCGGTGATGCCGAAGGCCATGAGGCGGGTGCCGTCGGCGATCCCGGGGAGCCAGGCCCGTTTCTGGGCGTCCGTGCCGAAGCGGGAGATCACCGTGCCGCAGATGGCCGGGGAGACCACCAGCATGAGCAGGGGTGAGCCTGCCGCGCCCAGTTCCTCCAGGACGATGGAGAGTTCGGTGATGCCGCCGCCTCCGCCGCCGTGTTCCTCCGGGAGGTTCACGCCGAGGTAGCCGAGCTTGCCCGCCTCGGACCAGAGTTCGGCGGGCGGCTTGCCCTCGGCGACGGTGCGGACGAGGTAGTCGCGGCCGTAGCGTCTGCCGAGGGCGGCGACAGCGGACCGCAGGGCCTGGTGTTCTTCGGATTCGATGTGCGTGGTCATGCGAGTCCTCCGAGTGCGGCTTGTGTGTGGTTGCTCGCGCAGTTCCCCGCGCCCCTCAGGTCGGTTGCACCACCGCCAGCAGAAGGCCCGGCTCCACCTGCTGCCCCGGCCTGGCGTGCAGGGCGGTGAGCGTGCCCGCGGCGGGCGCCGAGATCCGGTGCTGCATCTTCATCGCCTCCAGCCAGATCAGGGGCTGGCCGGCCTCGACGGTCGCGCCCTCCGTGAGGCCCTCGGCGACGCGTACGACCGTCCCGGGCATCGGCGCTAGCAGGGAACCCGGAGCGGCCTGGGCCGTCGGGTCGGGGAAGCGGGGCAGGGCGGTGAGGGTGGTGCGGTTGACGAAGACCTGATCGCCGTGGCGGGAGACGGTGAACCTCCGGCGCACTCCGTCGGCTTCGAGGACGACCAGGTGCGCGTCGGCGTGGACGACCCGTACCCCGTCCGCTGTCAGTCCCTGCCGGGTGTGCCGGTAGCGCACCTCGTGCTCCTCGCCGCCCGTCGCGTACCGCTTGACCTGCGGCTGGGACGGGACGTTGCGCCAGCCGCCGAAGCGGGAGCGGCCGTGGGCGTCGGCGAGGGCCGCGGCCAGGGGGGCGAGGGGGTCGGCGGCGGGCTCGGTGAGTTCGGTGAGGTGGCTGTCGTAGAAACCGGTGTCCATGCGGGCGGCCGTGAACTCTGCGTGCCGCAGGGAGCGCACGAGCAGGTCCCGGTTGGTGGCGGGGCCGTGGATCGCGGCGGCCTCCAGCGCGCCCGCGAGCTTGCGGATCGCCTCCGCGCGCGTGGGGGCGTGGGCGACGACCTTGGCGAGCATCGCGTCGTAGTGGACGCCGATGGTGTCGCCGTCGGTGTAGCCGGTGTCCAGGCGGACGCCGGACGGTACGGCGAGGCGGTGCAGGGTGCCGGCCTGGGGGGCCCAGTCGCGGGCGGGGTCCTCGGCGTAGAGGCGGGCCTCGATCGCGTGGCCACGCGCGCACGGCGGTTCGCTCGCCAGGGCGTGGCCCTCCGCGACGCGGATCTGTTCGGCGACGAGGTCGAGGCCGAACACCGCCTCCGTGACGGGGTGTTCGACCTGGAGCCGGGTGTTCATCTCCAGGAAGTGGGCGCGGCCGTCGGCGACCAGGAACTCGACCGTGCCGGCGCCGACGTAGGAGACGGCGCGGGCGGCACGCACGGACAGCGCCCGCAGCTCCTTGGCGAGTCCCTCGCCGAGGCCGGGCGCCGGTGCCTCCTCGATGACCTTCTGGTGGCGGCGCTGGAGGGAGCAGTCGCGGGTGCCGAGCGGCCAGACGGTGCCGTGGGTGTCGGCGAGGATCTGCACCTCCACGTGGCGGCCGTGCTCGAGGTACGGCTCCACGAAGACCTCGCCGTCGCCGAAGGCGCTCGCGGCCTCGGCGCGTGCGCTCTCCAGCGCGGCCGGCAACTCCTCCAGGCGGCGCACGATCCGCATGCCGCGGCCCCCGCCGCCCGCCGCCGCCTTCACCAGGACCGGCAGGACGGCCTCGGTGACCTCGGCCGCGTCCAGGGGTGCGAGGCCCATCAGCCGCTTGGCGCGGGTCTTGGACGCCATGGCTTCGATGGCCTGAGGGGGCGGGCCGATCCAGATCAGGCCGGCGTCCACGACCGCGCGGGCGAAGTCGGCGTTCTCGGAGAGGAAGCCGTAGCCGGGGTGTACGGCGTCGGCGCCGGCCGCCAGGGCCGCCGTCACGATCAGGTCGCCGCGCAGATACGTCTCGGCGGGTGCCGCGCCCGGCAGCCGTACCGCCGTGTCGGCCACGCGCGCGTGGAGCGCGTCCGCGTCGGCGTCGGAGTGCACCGCGACCGTCCGGATCCCCAACTCACGGCAGGTGCGGAAGACACGGCAGGCGATCTCACCGCGGTTGGCGACGAGCACACTGGAAATCACGTGATCCCTCACATCCGGAAGACGCCGAAGCCGCCGCGCGCGCCCTCGTAGGGCGCGGTGTGCAGGGCGGACAGGCACAGGCCGAGCACGGTGCGGGTGTCGCGCGGGTCGATGACGCCGTCGTCGTACAGCCGCCCGGACAGGAACATGGGCAGCGACTCGGACTCGATCTGCTGCTCCACCATGGTGCGCAGGGCCGCGTCCGCGTCCTCGTCGTACGGCTGCCCCTTCGCCGCCGCCGACTGCCGGGCGACGATCGACAGCACGCCGGCGAGCTGCTGCGGGCCCATGACGGCGGACTTGGCGCTGGGCCAGGTGAACAGGAAGCGCGGGTCGTAGGCCCGCCCGCACATGCCGTAGTGCCCGGCGCCGTACGACGCGCCCATGAGGACCGACAGGTGCGGGACCCGGCTGTTGCTGACCGCGTTGATCATCATCGCGCCGTGCTTGATGATGCCGCCCTGCTCGTACTCCTTGCCGACCATGTAGCCGGTGGTGTTGTGCAGGAAGAGCAGCGGGATGTCGCGCTGGTTGGCGAGCTGGATGAACTGGGCGGCCTTCTGGGACTCGGGGCTGAACAGCACGCCCTGGGCGTTGGCCAGGATGCCGACCGGCCAGCCGTGGAGGGCTGCCCAGCCGGTGACCAGGCTGGTGCCGTACAGCGGCTTGAACTCGTCGAAGTCGGAGCCGTCCACGATCCGGGCGATCACCTCGCGCGGGTCGAACGGGATCTTCAGGTCGCCCGGGACGATGCCCAGCAGCTCCTCGGGGTCGTACCTGGGCGGCTCGGCCGGGCCGGGGTCGGGGTGGGCCTTGCGGTGGCCCAGGCGGGCGACGACCCGGCGGGCCTGGCGCAGCGCGTCCGGCTCGTCCAGCGCGAAGTGGTCGGCGAGGCCGGACACGCGCGCGTGCATCTCGGCGCCGCCGAGGGACTCGTCGTCGCTCTCCTCGCCGGTCGCCATCTTCACCAGCGGCGGGCCGCCGAGGAACACCTTCGCCCGCTCCTTGACCATGATCACGTGGTCGGACATGCCGGGGACGTAGGCGCCGCCGGCGGTGGAGTTGCCGAAGACGACGGCGATGGTCGGGATGCCGGCGGCGGACAGCCGGGTGATGTCCCGGAAGATGGCGCCGCCCGGGATGAAGATCTCCTTCTGGGACGGCAGGTCGGCGCCCCCCGACTCCACCAGGCTGATGCAGGGCAGCCGGTTGGCCAGAGCGATGTCGTTCGCGCGCAGGGCCTTCTTCAGGCTCCACGGGTTGCTGGCGCCGCCGCGCACGGTCGGGTCGTTGGCGGTGATCAGGCACTCCACGCCCTCGACCACACCGATGCCGGTGACCAGGGAGGCGCCGACGGGGTAGTCGCTGCCCCAGGCGGCCAGCGGGGACAGTTCCAGGAAGGGCGTGTCGGGGTCGAGGAGCAGCTCGATGCGCTCGCGGGCGAGCAGCTTGCCGCGCCCCCGGTGCCGGGCGACGTACTTCTCGCCGCCGCCCGCGAGCGCCTTGGCGTGCTCGGCCTCCAGATCGGCGAGCTTGGCGAGCATGGCCTCGCGGTGGGTCCGGTAGTCGGGGCCGGTGGGATCGAGAGCGGTCTGCAGAACCGTCACAGCAGGGTCTCCGGGATGTCCAGGTGGCGGGAGCGCAGCCATTCGCCGAGGGCCTTGGCCTGCGGGTCGAAGCGGTGCTGGGCGGCGACGCCGGCGCCGAGGATGCCCTCGACGACGAAGTTCAGGGCCCGCAGGTTCGGCAGGAGGTGCCGGGTGACCGGCAGGTCCCGGCTCTCCGGTATCAGCTGCCGGAATGCTTCGGTGGTCAGCTCGTGCGCGAGCCAGCGCCACGCGTCGTCGGTACGGGCCCACACCCCCACATTGGCGTTCCCGCCCTTGTCCCCGCTGCGCGCCCCGGCGACCAGGCCGAGCGGCGCGCGACGGGTCGTGCCGGGCGGCAGGGGCTCGGGCAGGGACGGGTGCCGCACCTCGCTCAACGGCTGCGTGTCCTCGGGTGGCGGCACCGGGATCCGGCGTCCGTCGTGGAGGACGGCCACCTGGTCCACGGCGCCCTGGGAGACGTACACCTCCTCGAAGACCCCGTAGGGGGCGCCCTTCCCCGGCGGGGACAGCACATGGAAGCCCGGGTAACTGGCCAGCGCCAGCTCGACGGCCGCCCCGCTCAGCGCCCGCCCGACGACCCGCTCGTCCGCGTCCCGTACGACGAGCCGCAGCAGGGCGCTGGCCGTCTCCTCGGTGTCGGCGTCGGCCCGGTCGGTGCGGACGAGATCCCACCGCACCTCGGCGGGCGGCGTCTTGGCGAGGGAGTCGGTGAGCTGCGCCCGCACGAGGCGGGCCTTGGCCTCGATGTCGAGTCCGGTGAGGACGAAGACGACCTCGTTGCGGAACCCCCCGAGCCGGTTGAGGCCGACTTTCAGGGCCGGCGGCGGCGCCTCGCCCCGCACCCCGTCGATCCGCACCCGGTCCGGCCCGTCCTGGCTCAGCCGTACGGTGTCCAACCGGGCGGTGACGTCGGGCCCGGCGTACCGGCCGCCTCCGGTCTCGTAGAGCAGCTGGGCGGTGACCGTGCCGACGTCGACCAGGCCGCCGGTACCGGGGTGCTTGGTGATGACGCTGCTGCCGTCGGCGTGGATCTCGGCGAGCGGGAAGCCGGGCCGGCGTACGTCGCCCTCACCGAAGAACGCGTAGTTCCCGCCGGTGGCCTGCGCGCCGCACTCCAGCACGTGCCCGGCGACGACGGCGCCCGCCAGCCGGTCGTGCTCCCCCGGCCGCCAGCCGAAGTGGGCGGCGGCTGGCCCGGTGACGAGGGCCGCGT
Source organism: Streptomyces sp. NPDC053076 (assembly GCF_044546845.1). Taxonomy (NCBI): domain Bacteria; kingdom Bacillati; phylum Actinomycetota; class Actinomycetes; order Kitasatosporales; family Streptomycetaceae; genus Streptomyces; species Streptomyces sp. NPDC053076. The sequence continues at coordinate 118,944 of NZ_JBITZL010000009.1, forward strand.
CCGTCACGCGCCCGGTGACGACGATGTCCGCGCCGGCCCGCAGGCACTCGGCGATGCCGAAGCCGCCGAGGTAGGCGTGGGCGGCGAGGGTGCCGGGGTGGCGGCCGGCGAGGTCGTCGCCCTCGACATGGGCGACCCGGACGGGCAGTCCGAGCCGGCCGGCCAAGTCCCGCACGGCTGCCGCCAGTCCGGCCGGATTGAGCCCGCCCGCGTTGGTGACGATCTTCACCCCGCGCTCATGGGCGAGGCCGAGGCAGTCCTCCAGCTGGCGCAGGAAGGTGCGGGCGTATCCGGCGGAGGGGTCCTTCAGCCGGTCCCGGCCGAGGATCAGCATGGTCAGTTCGGCGAGATAGTCGCCGGTGAGGACGTCGACCTCGCCGCCGGTGAGCATCTCGCGCAGGGCGTCGAAGCGGTCGCCGTAGAAGCCGGAGAAGTTGCCTGTGCGGAGCGGCTTCACCGGCCGGTTCCGTTCGGCGCGCGGCCCGCGCCGGGCGGCCCCGCGAAAGCCTGGGCGATGTCCAGCCAGCGGTCGGCGTCCGGGCCGAGGGCGGTGAGGGCGAGGTCGGCGCGGTGGGCCCGCCGGGTCACCAGGAGGCAGAAGTCGAGGGCGGGGCCGGTGACGCGCTGCGTGGCCTCCGCGGGTCCGTGGACCCACAACGCGCCTGACGGCGCGGTCAGCTCCAGCCGGAACTCTTCGCCGGGCGGGGTGAGTCCGTGGACGGTGTAGGCGAAGTCACGGGTACGGAAGCCCAGGCGGACCACATGCCCCAGCCGGTCGGTGGGTGGGCGCACCACACCCAGCGCGTCGGCGATGTCCAGGCCGTGGGCCCAGGTCTCCATCAGTCGGGCCGTGGCCATCGAGGCGGCGGACATGGGCGGGCCGTACCAGGGGAAGCGGGCACCGGCCGGTGCGGTGCGCAGTGCCTGTTCGAGAGCGGCGCGTCCCGTTCGCCAGGTCGAGAGCAGTTCGGCGGGCGGGAGTCGAGCGCCTTCGTGCGCACCCTCGTCCACGAAAGAGCCGGGGGCGGTGAGCGCCTTCTCGACCAGCGTGTGGAAGGCGTCCGCGTCGGTGACCGCCAGCAGCGCCGAGCGGTCGGTCCAGGCGAGGTGTGCGATCTGGTGGGCGAGGGTCCAGCCGGGGGCGGGAGTCCGGAGCGTCCACTGCTCCGGGCTCAACTCGGCCACCAGCCGGTCGAGTTCGTCGCTCTCGGCACGCAGGTCGTCGATGACGGGCGTCGGGTCGGCCATGAGGGGAGCATGTCAGCGAGGGCGGAAACAATCAAGCACGCTTGCATGAATTTGTTCCGGGTGTGGGCGCGCTCTCTCGCTCCGGGTGACAGGCCCATGCCTTTCAAGCCCCCGACGCCCGCCCCGCCGCCACCCCCGACGCCCGTCTCACTGCTGCCCCGCCGCCTCGCCCCGCCGCCTCGCCCCGCCCCGCTGCCGCGGCCGGGGCGTGGCCGGGGCGTGGCCGGGACGCGGTCGGCGCGGTCGGGGCGGTCGGGGCGGTCGGGGCGTGGTCGGTCTTCGAGGCGGCGGGGAAGGGCTAACGCAGCAGCGACGTCAGGGTCTGGGTGAAGGCGGTCGCCGAGTAGTCGGCGTGGTCGCGGATGCGTGCCGCGACGGCGTCCGCTCCGCCGCCTTCCACCAGGTGGGCGAAGAGATCGGCCCGGCGTTCGTACGCCTGCGGGGTGTCCGTCAGGGTGGACAGGTAGAAGTCCGTCGCGTCGTACGCCATGTGGAACACGTGCTTCTTGACGTCGCTCAGTGTCAGGTAGTCGTCGTCGGTCGTCGGCCTCGGTTCCGGCGCGCCGACGCAGACCACCGGGGTGCCGGCGCCCCAGGCGTTGACACACAGGTGGTAGGTGTCCGTGATGACCAGGCGGTAGCGGGGCAGGACCTTCACCAGGTCGCCGACGGTGCGGTCACCCGGGCGGGTCGGGATGTGGCCGACCCGCGCCGGGACGTCCCGGTCGAACCACGGCAGCCACTCCAGGGGCGCGCCGAAACGGTCGGACAGGCGCTGGCAGAACGCGGGCAGCCACTCGGGGATCGGGGTGCGGGCGCCGAGGAACACGCCGATCGCTCCGCCCTCCGGGACGTCCTCGGACCACCGTGTGCTCGGGAGGTGGTCGAGGTCGCCCGGGCGGGACAGCAGTGCCGCGTCCGAACCGAAGTGGTCCGTCGTACGGTCCCCGCGCAGGTGCGCGAGCTTGGCCGCCGAGAGCGGGTCGCGCACCCAGACCCGGTGCCCGCGTGTCATCAGGCGCGAGAACAGGGGGCCGTACTCCTTGTCCTCGTAGTCGGACTGCGTGTTGTGCAGGATCGTGCCGCCGTAGCTGAGGGTGCGGGCGAGGAGTTCGTCCGGCTGGTCCGCCAGCAGCAGGGTGCGGTTGAGCAGGGCGCGGGCGGCGTCGCGGTCCGCGGCGATGCCGAAGTCGAGCAGGCGGTTCGTCGCGTCCTGGGCCAGATAGTGCCGGGTGTGGAGGAAGTCGCCCCAGAAGACGACCGCGTCGTGGTCGCGGAGGGTGTCGAGGTGCTCGGTCAGCGGCTGGAAGCGGAAGGGGAGGTCGGTGGTCCGCACACCCGCGCGCAGGGGCACGGTCTCCGGCAGGTGGAGGGTGTACCAGCTCGCGTCGATCTCACTGCCCGTACGCCGTCGCAGGGACTCGAAGGCCAGGTCGACTGTCAGCATTCCCGTGTTGCGGTAGCCGATGTTGGGTGCGGTGATGACGGCGACGCGTGCCATGTGCTCGTTTGTCCCCTAGCTGTCTCCGGCGCCTCGACGTGTGGCGCGGACCATCACCGCCAACGTACACAGCAATGCCGGTCAGGGGGCGGGCCGCCCCCTGACCGGCCGGAACGTGTGGCTCGATCTGGCCGGTCAGACCGCTTCCACCGGCGGGTACACCGGCTCCCAGCGCGCCGCGCGCACCGCCGACTCGGCGTCGCCGACGTCGGCGCGGGCGACGCCCTCCTCCATCGCCGTGCGGGCGACCGCGACGGCGACCGCTTCCGAGGTGCCGCGCAGGTCGCGGATGGGCGGCAGGACCGGCGCGTTCAGCCGGGCGACGTCCGTGTCGTCCGTCCGGCGGGCCACGGCGTCGGCCGCCGCGCGGAGCATGCGGTCGGTGATCCGGGAAGCGCGGGCGACGATCGCGCCGAGGCCGAGGCCGGGGAAGACCAGGGCGTTGTTGGCCTGGCCGATCTCGTACGTCGTCCCGTCCCGCTCGACGGGCTCGAACGGGCTGCCGGTGGCCACCAGGGCCTTGCCGTCGGTCCAGTCGAGCAGGTCGGCGGGGGTGGCCTCGGCGAGGTCGGTGGGGTTGGACATGGGCAGGATGATCGGCCGCTCGGTGTGGCCGGCCATCTCGCGGACGATCTCCTCGGTGAAGGCGCCGCCCTGGCCGGAGGTGCCGATCAGGATGGTCGGGCGGACGCGGCGGACCACTTCGCCGAGGGGGATGCCGGGCAGGCTGTCGTCCCGCCGCCAGTCGTCGGCCTCGTCCGCCCGGCGGGCGTAGGGCGCCTGGAAGTCGCGGAGCCTGTCGCCCTGGTCGTCGGTGAGCAGGCCGTACCGGTCGACGCACCAGAAGCGGGCGGTGGCCTCGTCGCCGGACATCCCCTCGGCGACGAGCGCGTCCCGGAGCTGGTCGGCGACGCCGATGCCCGCCGTGCCGGCACCGAAGACGACGATCCGGTGTTCGCGCAGGGGCACCCCGGCGGCGCGCACGCCCGACAGGACGGCGGCGAGGTTGACGGCACCCGTGCCCTGGATGTCGTCGTTGAAGGTGCAGACCTGGTCGCGGTAGCGGTCGAGGATGCGGCGGGCGTTGGCCGTGCCGAAGTCCTCCCAGTGCAGCAGGGCGCCCGGGAAGAGCTTGGCCGCGGTGGTGACGTAGGCGTCGATGAAGGCGTCGTAGGTGTCGCGGCCGGCGCGGGGGTGCCGGTTGCCGAGGTAGAGGGGGTTGTCGAGGAGGTCCTGGCGGTTGGTGCCGACGTCGAGCATCACGGGGAGGGTGCGGCGGGGGTCGATGCCGGCGGCGGCGGTGTAGACGGCGAGCTTGCCGACGGCGATGTCGATGCCGCCGACGCCCCAGTCGCCGATGCCGAGGATGCCCTCGCCGTCGGTGGCCACGATCAGGTCGACGTCGTCCGCGCCGAGGCCGCTCGCGCGCAGGGAGCGCTCGATGTCCCCGGGGGCGTCCACGGAGAGGTAGATGCCGCGCGGGCGGCGGTACTCGTAGCTGTAGCGCTCGATGGCCGTGCCCACGGTGGGTGTGTAGACGATGGGCAGCATCTCCTCGAGGTGGTCGCCGACGAGCCGGTAGAACAGCGCCTCGTTGCGGTCGTGCAGATTGGTCAGGTTGACGCTCTTGGCCAGGTCGCTGGGCTGTTCCCGGTACTGCGCGTAGGCGCGCTCGGCCTGCTCGTCCTGGCTGAGCACGTGGGGCGGGATCAGACCGACGAGGTCCAGGGCGCGGCGTTCCGTCTCGGTGAACGCCGTACCGCGATTGATCCGGGGATCGGCGAGGACGGCCCGGCCACGGGCGGTGATCCTCACAGGACTCGGGGGACGGTGGGTCGCGTCACGCGCATCGGCCATGAGAACCGCCTTCCCGGTCCGGCTTCGCCCCCATCAGGAGTGTGCCGGAGCGGTACGGCATCCGCAGGCGGAGCGCCGGAGAGGTCCCCGGCCCACCGGGGGGGGATCCCGGGTGGGGCGCCGGGAGGGCTTCCGGCCCACCGGGGTCTTCCCGGGTGGGGCGCCGGAGGGGTTTCCGGCCCACCGGGGTCTTCCCGGGGCGGGTGGGGTGGGGCGTCAGGCTTCCGGGGCCGGTTCCACCCGGGCCTTGCCACGGCCCACCTGGCTGCGGACCGCGCCGATGCTGGCCGCGATGACCAGGGCGATGGCGGCTGCTTCCGTCGCCGACAGGGACTGGCCGAGGATCAGGAAGCCGGCCGTCGCCGCGATGGCCGGTTCGAGGCTCATCAGGATCGCGAACGTGGAGGCGGGCAGGCGGCGCAGGGCCAGGAGTTCGAGGGTGTAGGGAAGGACCGAGGAGAGCAGGGCCACCGCCGAGCCCAGGGCGATGGTGGTGGGGTTCAGCAGGCGGGTGCCCGCCGAGGCTATGCCGATCGGGAGGAAGAGGAGGGCCGCCACCGCCATGGCCAGGGCCAGGCCGTCCGCCTGGGGGAAGCGGCGGCCGGTACGGGCGCTGAAGATGATGTAGGCCGCCCACATGGCGCCCGCTCCCAGGGCGAAGGCGACACCTGTGGGATCCAGGTCGCCGAAGCCTCCGCCGCCGAGCAGGAAGACGCCCGCGAGGGCCAGGCCGGCCCAGAGCGCGTTGATCGCGCGCCGGGAGGCCAGGACGGACAGGGCCAGCGGCCCGAGGACTTCGAGGGTGACCGCCGGGCCCAGCGGGATGCGGGAGACCGCCTCGTAGAACAGGCCGTTCATCGCGCCCATGGCGATGCCGAAGACGACCACCGTGCCCCAGTCCGCGCGCGAGTGCCCGCGCAGACGGGGCCGGCAGACCAGAAGGAGGACGACCGCCGCCGCGAGGAGGCGCAGGGCCACCACGCCCGGCGCACCCGCCCGGGGCATCAGGGTCACCGCCAGGGCACCGCCGAACTGCACCGAGACACACCCGGCCAGCACCAGCCCGACGGGGCCGAGCGGGCCGAGGCGCTGTTGTCCTCCGGCGGGGGTGACCGGGCTCTGCGTGGTGGTGCTGGGTGTGGCGGTCACGGGCGGTCCTGGTCCTTGGTCAAATTCGTTCATCGAGATGTACTGTCAAGTCCAGGGTAATGGACTTCGACAGGTGCGTGAACCCTTTAAGCAACTGTCCCGGATGGTGGGATCACCGCTTCCAGGGCGGACAGTGCGCCGTGGAGGCCGGACGGAACCGCCACGCGCGCGTATTTCCCGGTCACTTCGCCGTACCGCCCTCCTCCAGCGCCTCCGCCAGCACCTCCGCCAGGTGCCGGCCCCGGATCCCGGCGAGCTGTTCCAGCTGGGTGCGGCAGGAGAAGCCGTCCGCCAGGATCACCGCGCCCTCGGGTGCCTGCCGTACCGAGGGCAGGAGTTGTTCCTCCGCGCAGGCCCGGGAGACGTCGAAGTGGCCTTTCTCGAATCCGAAGTTGCCCGCCAGGCCGCAGCAGCCTCCGCTCAGTTCGCCGGTGAGGCCGGCCGCGGTGCGCAGTCGGCGGTCGGGGGTGTCGCCGAGCACCGCGTGCTGATGGCAGTGGGTCTGGCCGGCGACCGGGCGGCCGACGGTGGGCGGGCTCCAGTGCGGGGCGTGCCGCTCCAGGGCTTCGGCGAACGTGCGGACCGCGGCGGCCAGCTGGGCGGCCCGCGGGTCGTCGGACAGGAGCTCCGGCAGGTCGGTGCGGAGGGCGGCGGCGCAGCTCGGTTCCAGGACGACGACGGGGACGCCGGCCCGCAGCACCGGTTCCATCAGGTCCAGGGTGCGGCGCAGCACCGCACGGGCGCGGTCGAGCTGGCCGGTGGAGATGTAGGTCAGGCCGCAGCAGACCCGGGCTCGGCGCACCGTGAGCAGTGCGGTCACCGCCCGTGTCCTGCCGTCGCCGATCGCCCCACGGCCCGGCAGCGGGCGGCCCGGCAGGGGACGGCCCGGCAGGGGACGGCCCGGCAGCGGGCGATCCGGCAGCAGGCGGCCCGGCATCGGACGGCCCGACAGCAGACGGCCCAGCAGGGGGCGACCCGGCAGCAGGCGGCTCAGCACCGGACGGCCGGGCAGCAGCGTGGGCGGGAGGGCCACCCGGAGGCCGGCCGCTTCCAGCACACGGACGGCGGCCCGGCCGACGGAAGGGGAGAGATGCTCGGTGAAGGTGTCCGGCCACAGGACGACCAGATCACCGGAGCCGCCCCGGCCCGGCCGGCTCCCGGCTCCTTGAGCCGGCGCGTCTCCGTCCGTCCGCGCAGGCCCCCGCCCGCTCCACCACCCGCTGAACGTCCGCGTGGCCAGGCGCGGGATCTTCCGCTCCGGCGCTATCCCGCCCAACCGTTTGCCGAGGCGGGCCAGCGGCCCCACTGCGGTGAGCGCGTTGACCACCGGGGCCAGGCGTGTGCGGGTGGTCCAGCGGAGCCACTCCGGCAGCCGGCCCATGCTGTGGTGGGCGGCGGGGCGGCGGCGGCCCGCGTAGTGGTGGTGCAGGAACTCGGCCTTGTAGGTGGCCATGTCCACGCCGACCGGGCAGTCCGAGCGGCAGCCCTTGCAGGACAGGCAGAGATCGAGGGCGTCCCGGACCTCCGTGGACCGCCAGCCGTCGGTGACCACCTCGCCCGCCAGCATCTCGTGCAGCAGCCGCGCCCGGCCGCGCGTGGAGTGCTCCTCCTCGCCCGTCGCCCGGAAGGAGGGACACATCACGGCGGGCCCGGCCGCCGTGGTCGTCCGGCACTTGGCGACGCCGACGCAGCGGCGGACGGCCGCGCCGAAATCACCGCCGTCCGCCGGGTAGCCGAAGGCCACGTCGACCGGGCGGCGGGGCAGGACGGAGAAGCGGAGGTTCTCGTCCAACCGCGCCGGGCGGACCAGCATGCCGGGGTTGAGCAGGTCGTCGGGGTCCCAGACCGCCTTGGCCCGCTCGAACAGCGCCACCGTCCGCGCGCCGTACATGCGGGGCAGCAGTTCCGCGCGGGCCTGACCGTCGCCGTGTTCCCCCGACAGCGAGCCGCCATGGGCCACCACCAGGTCGGCCAGCTCCTCGGAGAAGCGGCGGAAGCGGCCGACGCCGGCCTCGGTGAGCAGGTCGAAGTCGATGCGGACGTGGATGCACCCGTCGCCGAAGTGGCCGTACGGCGCGCCGCGCAGGCCGTGGGCCGACAGCAGGGCCCGGAAGTCGCGGAGGTAGCCGCCGAGCCGGGCCGGGGGCACCGCGCAGTCCTCCCAGCCGGGCCACGCCTCCGTGCCGTCCGGCATACGTGTCGCCGTGCCGCTCGCGTCCTCCCGGATACGCCACAGCGCGCGCCGGTCCGCCGTGTCGGTCACGACCAGCGCGTCCACGACATCGGCCGCGCGCACGATCTGCGCCGCCCGCGCCCGCGCCCCGGCCGCCGTCTCCCCGCCGGTCTCCACGAACAGCCAGGCACCTCCCGCGGGCAGCCCGGCCCCGGCCGGCACCAGGTCGGCGGCCATGCCCTCCACCGTGAGCGGCCGCAACGGCAGCAGGCCCACGGCGGCTTCGGCCGCGGCACTCTCGTCGGCGTACGCCAGTACGGCCAGGGCACGCGCGGGCGGGTCCGCCACCAGCCGGGTCACGGCTTCGGTGAGGATGCCGAGCGTGCCCTCGGAGCCGCAGAAGGAACGGGCGACGTCCGCGCCCTTCTCGGGCAGCAGCGCGTCCAGCGCGTAGCCGGAGATCCGGCGGGGCAGCTCCGGGAAGCCCGTGCGCAGCCGGGCAAGTTCCCCGTCCGCGAGCTCCCGCAGGCCGTCCGGGGCGCCCGCCCAGCCGGGGCCGAGCCGCAGCCGCTGTCCGCGCGCGGTGACGACGGACAGCTCCCGCACGCTGTCCGCGGTCGTGCCCCAGGCGACCGAGTGGGAGCCGCACGAGTTGTTGCCGATCATCCCGCCGAGCGTGCACCTGCTGTGCGTGGCGGGATCGGGACCGAACCGCAGTCCGTGCGGGGCGGCGGCCTCCTGGAGCCGGTCGAGGACGAGCCCGGGCTGCACGACGGCCGTACGGCTGCCCGGGTCCAGCTCCAGCAGGGCGGTCATGTGCCGGGTGAAGTCCAGCACCACACCGGTGCCGGTCGCCTGCCCGGCGATCGACGTGCCGCCACCGCGCGCCACCACCGGGACCCCGCGCGCCCGGCACACCTCCAGCACGGCGGCCACGTCGTCGGCGTCTGCGGGCGCCACGACCCCCAGCGGGACCCGCCGGTAGTTGGACGCGTCCATGGTGACCAGCGCCCGGGCGGTGACGTCGAAGCCGACCTCGCCCCGGACGGCCTTGCGCAGCGCTCCCGCGAGTTCGGCGACATCCGCGGCATCCGCGGCATCCGCCCGATCCACATCCGCACGATCCGTCATGGGTCCAGGATGCATCCGATCACGGACAGTCACCGCATGTTATCCACAGCCCCACGCTGATCGTCGTACAACATCACAAGTCCACGTCCCGGTGATCTCGTCTCATCGAACGGACACGTCTCCACCTCGCTTTCCGTCAGCGGCTAACCTCCTTTCGTGGCCGACATCCAGATTCCCGCTGACATCAAGCCCGCCGACGGACGCTTCGGCGCGGGCCCCTCCAAGGTGCGGACCGAGGCGCTGGACGCCCTCGCCGCCACCGGTACGTCCCTGCTGGGCACCTCCCACCGTCAGGCGCCGGTCAAGAACCTGGTCGGCAAGGTCCGCGAGGGCATCTCCGAGCTGTTCTCCCTGCCCGAGGGCTACGAGGTGGTCCTCGGCAACGGCGGCTCCACCGCCTTCTGGGACATCGCCACGCACGGCCTGATCGAGAACAAGTCGCAGCACCTGAACTTCGGTGAGTTCTCCTCGAAGTTCGCCAAGGCGGCCAAGCGCGCCCCCTGGCTCGCCGAGCCGACCGTCATCGCCGCCGACCCGGGCAGCCACCCGGAGGCGCGGGCCGAGGCGGGCGTCGACGTCTACGCCTTCACCCACAACGAGACCTCCACCGGCGTCGCCATGCCGATCAAGCGGGTGGCCGGCGCCGACGAGGGCGCGCTCGTGCTGGTGGACGCCACCTCCGGCGCGGGCGGCCTGCCGGTCGACATCGCCGAGACGGACGTCTACTACTTCGCCCCGCAGAAGTCCTTCGCCTCCGACGGCGGCCTGTGGATCGGCGTGTTCTCCCCGGCCGCGATCGAGCGCGCCGAGCGGATCCACGCCTCCGGCCGCCACGTCCCGGAGTTCTTCTCGCTGCCGACGGCGATCGACAACTCCCGCAAGAACCAGACGTACAACACCCCGGCCCTCGCCACCCTCTTCCTGCTGAACGAGCAGCTGGAGTGGCTCAACGGCCAGGGCGGCCTCGCCTGGTCCACGGCCCGCACGAAGGACTCCTCGACCCGCCTGTACAGCTGGGCGGAGGAGTCGAAGTACGCCACGCCGTTCGTCACCGACCCGGCCAAGCGGTCCCAGGTCATCGGCACGATCGACTTCTCCGACGAGATCGACGCCGCCGCCGTCGCCAAGGTGCTGCGCGCGAACGGTGTCGTGGACACCGAGCCGTACCGCAAGCTCGGCCGCAACCAGCTGCGCGTCGCGATGTTCCCGGCGATCGACCCGGCGGACGTCGAGGCGCTGACGAAGTGCGTCGACTACGTCATCGAGAAGCTCTGACCTCTCCAGTACATCGCTGAAGGGCGCCCGGTGAACTCCGGGCGCCCTTCGTGCGTGCGATGCGTTACGCGAACTGCTGGATGAAGGCGTGCCAGCTGTCGCGGGAGACGGTGAGGAGGGGGCCGTTGTCCTGCTTGCTGTCGCGGACGGCTCGGCCGCCGGGGGCCGTGTCGGCGACCTCTACGCAGTTGCCCTCTCCAGCGGAGTACGACGACTTCCGGAAGCTGCTTACGACCTCGGTCACGATGTGTTTTCCTTGCTACTTCGCAGTGCGCTCCGCATGAGCCGCGCACTGGCATCCGGTGCCAGTGCTGCCGATCGTAGATGGTCGAACGCGTTGGCGTAAGCGGCAAGATCCTCAGGTGCCTCAAGGACCGAGGTGCCGCGCAAGTTTTCCATGGTCACGGCTTCGACGGTCGGCTCGGACTCGAAGCTGAAGGAGGAAAAGGCGTACGTCGAGCCGGCCACCGCACCCGCACTGAACGGCAGTACCTGGACGGTGACATTCTTGCGCTCGCTCACCTCAAGAATCTTGGACAGCTGTTCCCGGTGTATATCGACGCTCACCATCGGCTGGGTGATGACGGCTTCCCACAGGATGGCCGTGTACGTCGCGCCACCTTCCTGGATCTTCGCCTGACGCGCCTCGCGCACCTTCACCAACTGGGCGATGCGTTCGGGAGCGATGTAGTGAGGAGTGGCCGCGATAACCGCTTCCGCGTAGGCCGGAGTTTGTAGCAGCCCGGGCACCAATACCGGCTGCCATTCCCGGATGTACGTCGCGTCGTCCTCCAACGCGATGTGATCGACATAATCCGGCCGCAGGTGTGCGGCGTGCTCAAGCCACCAGCCGCGCCGCTTTGCCTGGCGGGCCAACTCCTCAAGCTTCTGCCGGACTTCGGAGTCGGTCACACCGTACGCCTCGAGCATGGCCCGGATTTCCAGCGGGCGGGCGGACACATGACCGGTCTCGATGCGGCTGACCCTGGTCTGGTGGGCGGCAATCACGTCGGCGGCCTGGACCTGATCCATCTTCGCCGCCAGCCGGTACGTCTTGAGTGCAGCGCCAAGTCGCCTACTGCGAACAGTCGGTCGTCCACCTACAGGCATCCCGCCCCCTCTCGTCGCAACGAAACTGTAGAGCATGCCGACATCGAACATACGTCTAACAGCATGTATGCACCTCTACGCATTGCGGCTATCTCCAATGCGGCTCTAGCCTCATGGGTGCACGGCGCTTTCATTTCCGCATCTTGACGTCTCGTCAGGAGGTACGGCACCCCCATGCCCGCAACCGAAACCTTCCGCATCCCCACGCACTGCCGGCACGTACCGACAGCCCGGCAGCACGTCCGCAAAGCCCTCGCCAACTGGGGCGTCACCGGTGAACTCTCCGACCAGATCACCCTGTCGGCGAACGAACTCGTCACCAACGCGGTGAGCCACTGCTGGATTTCCCACGCCCGCGTCCGTGTCACGCTCGTCCTGTGCGGGCGGGACCTGCTCCTGGAGGTCTCCGATCCCGACCGGGACAGGCTTCCCCGGCCCCGCAACCCCGGCCCGGACGAGGAAGGGGGCCGGGGCCTCGCCCTGGTGGCGGCGCTGGCCGACGCATGGGGGCATCGACAGGGGCCGTACACCAAGACCGTGTGGGCCCGCTTCACGCTCACCCCTGCGGAGGCGCCCGGTGCTCCGGACCCTTCGTGAGGCGCTGACCCGCCTGTTCACCCGGCCGGCCTCCTCCGGCACCGCGCCGATCGACCTCGCGCGGGAGGTGCGCGCCCCGGACCCCTACGTGTGGCGGCTGCCGGACCCCTACGACGCCCGCTGGCGCCGCTGGGCCAGACGCTCCCGCGCGGCCGGCCACCGGCTCCCCCTCCCCCGCGACGAGGAGTGCTGGCAGGCTCCGCCCACGGCGCGGGCACCTCTGTGGGAGTCCTCCGAGGACGTGGTACGGCCGTACGTCCTCAGACCTTGATGCTCCGGCGGACGCGAGCGATCACCTGCTGGGCGTCGGCGCCGAAGACGGCCGACTCGGCGAGGGTGTCCCAGACGCGGCGGTAGAGGGCAATCGTTTCCGCGTCGTCCAGCCAGAGTGCGGCGTGCCAGTCCTCGACGGTGACCAGCCGGTCGTCCAGGATCCAGAACCCATTCGCCGGCGGCAAACGCAGTGCGGCGTCCCAGGGCACGATTCCCAGCTGGACAGTGTCCATGCCCACCACTCCCAGCAAGCGATCCAGTTGCGCTGCGAGCACCTCCGGCGGACACGCCTGAGCCCGCAGCGCGCCCTCCCACATGAGCGTCTTCAACTGCCTGCCCGGCTGGTAAAGCCATTCCTGCCGCTTCATACGGGCTCGCACCGCGTCCTCCGCGTCCTTTGGAGAACGCCGGAATTCCGCGTAGCGCTCAAAGAGGTTCCGAGCGTAGTCAGCGGTCTGGAGCATGCCGTTGACGACGAAGTTGTCCCACACGTGCAAGGTCCGGGACTCCCCGACCAAGGTGTTCCATGTCTCCTGCACGGGGGCATGACCCGCCGCGAGCTGGCGCCGCCAGGAGCGAATGTGGCTTTCGAAACCCCTCAGTCGGGCACGCAGTTCAGCGAAGACAGCAGGACGCCCCACAGCCTCGGCCCATGCCCGGAGGTCATCGTCCGTCGGCGTCTGCCTGCCGTTCTCCAGTTTGCTGACCTTCGACTGAGGCCACCCCAGCCGTTGGGCCAGTTCCGTACCGGTGAGCCGGCCATCGGGGCTTTCGGCGCGCAATTCTCGGAGTCTGCGGCCCAGTTCCGCACGCGCCCTCTGATAGTCCGTGCTCACCGATACCCGCTCATGCTCCTACGCGTCGCTGTGCATCTCCACCGTGAACTGCTTCCACGGTACGGCGTGGTGCCATGCAGCATCCCGCACCATGCAGCAGCGCACCACCTCCGCGGGTTCGGTGCTCAGGTCCACGTGCGTGAGCTGATCGTCGTCGTCGAATTGCAGGAGCGCGATGAGGCGGCTGTCGAACAGCCAGAAGTCCTCGGCGGGCAGGTGGAGTCGCTCCGCGTCGGCACGCCCCAGGTTGCGGATGTCCTCTCCCATGACGCTGTTCCGCTTGGCGTTGTCGAGGAGGTAGAGCTGACCCGTGGTAGGCGGCTGATCCACGATCCGCACCCGTTCGACGCGCTTGCCCTGAGCGGTCTGCTCGCGGATCGTCTTGCAGTAAGGGTGGTCGTACGTCCAGTTGACATGACCGGTCTCCACGAACTGCCGGTACGTGTCCGTGGCTTCGTCGCTCGCGTAGCGCCGCCGCGTTTCCAACCGCCATGCGGTGTGCTCGAACTTGCCGAACAGAGCGCTGAACTCGTCCAGGCCGATGGTTCGCACTTTCCGTGTCCGCTCCTTAGGTGTCCAGTCGACCAACAGCTCCCTCGGGACCACGATCGCCACCTCTCCGTCCGAGAGGTGCTGAAGCTGTTCGACCTCCTCCGGTTCGGTGAGCGGTGGACCGTGGACGATCACCTCCCCGCTGTCCAAGTCCTCATGCACAGACGGGCAGCCATCCTCACCACTCCCCGTCCCGTTGAACCGTAACCTGCGTGCCACGTACGCCCCCTTGGGCTCGGTGATGTCGGTGCCGCAAGCATGACGGTGCCTCTGAGTGAATGTCCATGCATCCAGAGTGACCACGCGAGAATAAGCGAGAATATTCGGCTTCTTGCCGCTCACCCGCCCCCTACGGTCATCCCCCGAAGCCACACCCACTCGGGGAGACACGGTGACACTCATGGCGAACGCTCAGCAGAGGCCCTCGGCGCAACCGCCCAGCGGCTTTGACGCGTGGCTGTTGGACTGCGTACCCGCCGCCGGCTGTGACGTGTGCGCCGCGAACTGGCGGCAGCTCATCGCCTGGAGGCGAGCCGGTGACGTCACGCGGGCCATGCGGCACGCGACCGAGATCCGGGACCACCCCTCGGGCGTGCACAACCCGTCCCTCTCCCCCCGTCCCCATGGACTCCCGCAGCGGAGCAGGAAGGTGCACCGATGGTGAACGGAAATGACCTCTACGCACTCGACATCGACGGCGCCTCGTTCGTGACGGCGTGCGGGGGAAACACCCACCCGGACGGCGAGTCGTGCGTGACCCTGGCCCGTATCGGCGCGGACGCCTGGGCTCTCGGTGACAGCAAGCGGCCCGACAAGGAGCCCCTGCGGTTCACGACGGAGGAGCTGAGCACCGCCGGGATCGACCCCGCGCGGTTCGGTCCGGCCCGCTGACCGTCCCGCCCCGTCCGATGCGTTCCGGCCCGCCTCCGAGCGGGCCGGAACGCATTGGGTCCACCCCCGAAGAGGACCCAGGTGCACCACCACGCCTACCTCTGGACCGGCCCCAAGCCCCGCTTCGACCAGGAGGCGCTGCGGCGCCCGCCCCACCCCGAGCCGCCCCCGCCCGGCAGCAGCCCGGAGCCGGCCCAGCGCCACCGGATGGCCGCCGTCGAGTTCCCGGCCGCCGACCTACCCCCGCTGGAGACGGCAAACTGGCTGGTCAAGCCGTGTTCGCTGGTGCGGGGCAGCTGGCCGGACCCGGCGGCCGCGGTGGCCTGGCTGGGTGAGCGGCTGGCCGCGTACGCGCCCCGGTTCGCGTCCCCCGCGCAGCGCGACGGTGACCGTCTGGCCACCCTCCTCACCCGCGCCCGCGAGCGGCTGGCGTACGGCGGTGACGTCTCGCTCGGCTTCTACCTCGAACGGCCCGTCTTTCTCTCCGTGGCCCTGGTGACCTGCGCCCCCAACCGCGCGCGGCCCACCCTGCCCTGCCCGCTGGACGGCTGAGGGCGCCCGGTGCCGTACCGGGCGCCCTCTCCTCATGTCGCCGTGCAGGTGAGCGAGGGTGCCGTGGCGCCGCCCGGCGCTCCGCCGAAGCCGAAGCTCGCCGAAGCCCCCGCGGCCACGCTGCCGTTGTGCGCGGCGTTCACCGCCGTCACGGCCGCGCCCGCCTGCGTGTAGCTCGCGTTCCACATGGACGTGACCTTCTGCGCGCCGCCCCAGGTCCACGTCACCTTCCAGGACTTCAGGGCTACCGTGCCGGTGTTGCTGACCTTCACGTCCGCGTTGAAGCCACTGCCCCAGTCGCTGCTGACGGCGTAGGTGGCACTGCACGCGGCGGTGCCACCGCCACCTCCGCCACCGCCACCGCTCCCGCCGCCACTGCCCGGGAACAACGGCGCCTTGACGCTCGCCAGGTACCCGTCCTTCACGGTGTCGACGGTCGTCCAGTCGTCCTTGAGGATGCCGCCGGTGTCACCGGAGTTGGGGTTCAGGGACCAGTACGTCCACTGGAAGGAGTCGGCGCCGTTCGCCGGCGTCGGCCGCAGGTAGTCCACCAGCGCGGCCAGCCATTTCCGGTCGACGGCCGACTGGAGCGTCGTACCGAACTCGCCCACCCACACCGGGGCGATGTCCTGCTTGAAGATGTAGCCCCAGTACTTGTCCCACACGCCCGGCATGTTGGCCGGGAAGGACGGATCGTCGAACCAGCTCTGCTGGGCGACGCTCGTGGCGTAGTCGTGGGCGGAGTAGACGACCCGGTCGGGCACGCTCAGCCGCACGGGGTACTGGGCGACGCCCATCAGGTTCCCGCCCCACCAGCCGGACACGCCGCCCACCGTCTGCACGCCCTCGACGAAGACGAGCAGGTCCGCATTGACCGACAGGACCGCGTTCCCGGCGCGCTGGGCGGCCAGGCGCCAGTCGGTGGCCTGGTCGCCGCAGCCCCAGCA
Organism: Streptomyces sp. NPDC053076; assembly: GCF_044546845.1. NCBI lineage: Bacteria > Bacillati > Actinomycetota > Actinomycetes > Kitasatosporales > Streptomycetaceae > Streptomyces > Streptomyces sp. NPDC053076. Next base: position 135,036 of record NZ_JBITZL010000009.1, read on the forward strand.
GGCCGGATCGTGCGGCTCGTTGTGCAGGTCGATGCCGATGACCGTGTCCTGGCCCCGGTAGCGGGTGGCGAGGGCCTTGAGGTTGGTGATCCAGGTCGTCTCGGGCACGGCGGCGGTGTACCAGAGCGCCGACTGGCCGGCGGAGTCCGGGCGGTGCCGGTCCAGGATGACCTTCAGGCCGTCCTGTCCCGCGTAGGCGACGATCTTGTCCAGCACCTGGAGGGAGGTGAGTCCCTGGAGGTCGGCGTTCTTGCCGGTGGAGAAGTCGATGCCGCTGGGAGCGGCGCCGGCTTTGAGGATGTCGTCGCTGTAGGGGAGCCGGAGGGTGTTGTAGCCCAGCGTCCTCACCTGGTCGATCATGCTCTTGTAGTCGCGGGACCACAGGCCGTGGACCACCTGGTTGCTGGTCTCGAACCCGAACCAGTTGATCCCGGCGATGCGCACCGGCTGCCCGGACGCGTCCAGGATCTGCCGGCCGCTGGTGTGCCAGTACCCGGCTCCGGGGGCCGCGGCCGTCGGCGGGTCGGCCGCCTGTGCCGAGTACGTCCCGGCCAGGGGCAGGACGAGCACCGCGGCAGCAGCACACAGCGCTCTTCGCAAGCTGCGGAACATGTGTCGCTTCCTCTCGGGAGGCGCGGCCCCGCCTTCGATGGGAGCGCTCCCACCTGCCGCGCAGGTCCCAGGAAACTGAGACACCATGCGCACGTCAAGACCTGCGGCACACCTCGGTACGGCCGGCCGTCATGCCGCTCAGCGCCGCCGCAGCCACCGCAGCCCGAGGAAGGCCGCCACGCCGGCCGCGACGATCAGGGCACCCGTCTTGAGGCCCGGACTGCCGCTCCCGTCCCCGGTGGCGCCCGCACTCCCGCTCGCCGAGGGCGACTTCGCGGCGGGCCGGCCAGGGGCGTCCTCCGCCTGCACGGCGCTGTCCGCGCCCTCGCTGCCGTACATCAGCTTGGTGCCGTCGGCGGAGTACGACACGGACTCGCCCTGCCCCTGCAAGGGCACCTCCAGCCGGCTCTTGCCCTTGATCCGGCCGCCGTTCCAGTCGTAGTACACGCCGCCGAAGTAGCCGCGCACGGCGAGCTGCTCGCCGTCCGGGGAGAAGGCGGCGTCGGTGGCCCAGAGGTCGACGGGGGCGACGGGCTCGAAGACGTTCGCGCCGGACGTGGAGAGGGTGGCCGGGCCTTCGTACAGGTGCCCGCCGTCCTCCTTCTTGTCGATGATGTAGACGCGGCCGGTCTTCGGGTGGACGAGCAGCGACTCGGCGTCGCGCGGCCCGTTCCGGTACTTCACGACGTACTGCGTGGCGGTGACCGTCTGGTCCGTCAGCCGCTTCGGCTCGGGCAGCCGGTAGATCCACACGTACGGCCACTTGCCGCCGAAGTTGTCGCCGATGTCACCGACGTATATCTCGTTGTGCGGCCCGATGGAGATCGCCTCGACGTCACGCGGGGAGCCGATGCCGCGCAGGGTGATCCGGGCGACGGTGCTGCCCGTGGCACTGTCCACGGCGTACAGGTACGGCCCGTCGTCGCTGTCGTTGTGCGTCCAGTAGATGCCGGGGTGCAGCCGGGAGGCGGCGAGCCCGCTGGACTCCGTGATCCGCGGATCCTTCATGGTGAACCCCTGGTCGCCGGACGTGTCGGCGGCGGAGGCGGGCAACGCGCAGGCACCGGCGAGCAGCAACCCGGCGAGAACGGCGAACGGTCGGCGCATGGCCCAAGCCTGCCATTCCCCGCGGGGGTTCAGGTGACGTGGTCCGCCTCACAGGCCCCACCGATCCCAAGATCTCCGGCGATCGTCCATCATGAGCGAATGCTTAGGTTCATGCCCGTGGGTGACTCCATGACCATCGGGAGCGCGGGCGAACACACCTGGCGTCACCGTCTGTGGCGACACCTGTGCGCGACGCACGACGGCCCCTTCACCTTCGTCGGTCCGCGGGAGGCGCTGTACGACAAGCAGGCCGACGCCCCGACGTCCCTCGCCTACGCCGCACCCGGCTTCCCGCGTGCCCACCTGGCGGGCTGGGGCGAGGGCTGGCTGCACATGGCCCCGCTGATCGGCGAGGCGGTACGCGCCCACCGCGCCGACGTCCTCCTGGTCTCCCTGGGCCTGATCGACCTCGGTTTCTACACGAACGCCGAGCAGACGGCGCAGAACGTACGGGCCTTCGTCGCGAACGCGCGGGAGGCGGAGCCGCGCATCCGGATGGTGCTGCTCCCGGTCATCCCGAACATCCGGGCGGCGGCCGACCCGTCCTTCGCGGAGCAGGTGGACCTGTTCAACACGCTGCTCGCCAAGGCCGTCGCCGACCTCGACGAGCCCCGGTCACCGCTGCTGCTGGCCTCGCCGCCGGAGTCCTACGACATCCACACCGACACCTACGACGGCACGCATCCCAACGCGCGCGGTGAGCACCTGATCGCGGAGGCGTTCGCGGGAGCGATGTGGCAGGCGTGGGGAGTCGGACAGGCGTACGCGGCTGGAACGAGCTGACCGCTTTCCGGCGCCTCGTCCCCGCGGTGCCTGTCGTTGTACCGTGCGCCCGCACTCGTGGCCTTCGCCGGCTCGGCACCCTCCGTACTGCCCTCCATCGCGGCCCGGACGAAGGCGTGCCCCGCAGCCACCCAGTCCCCGGCCTCGCGTTCGTCGGATCTCCCCACCCCACGCCCATGCCGACGACCCGAACCAGAAGCGGTCACACGATCCGCCGGGCGGCGTCTAGTCCCGCTCCCACACGTACAGCGCGTCCCCCGACTCGCTCGGCGTCACCCACCCGCCGTCGCCCAGGGCCGTGGGCGGCCGGCTGCCGACAGGCACCGGGTAGGCGACCTCCACCGGAGTGCGCGCGTCCGCCGTGCCGATGATCCAGTGCCGGCCCTCCCCCCACTCCTCGTCGCTCTCCACGGTCGAGCCGATCAGGGTGGTCTCGTCGAGGAAGCCGCCCTCGTAGTCCCAGTAGGGAAGCGCCTCGTCGTTCTCCGGCTCGGCGGCGGGATGCCGGGGGACGGCCGTCCCGGCGTCCCACTCCTGGCCGTCCACCACCGCACCGCCCGCGTCCCGGACGGCCAGCCCGTCCTGCTGGTGGGTCACGGTCAGCAGCCGCCCGCCCGAGGGGCTCACGCCCGTCAGGACCAGATCGCCCTCCAGGTACGCGACGGACAACTCCCGCCCGTCCCAACGGCCCCAGCGCAGTGGCGCCCCGTCCTGGCCCTCCCCGATGCTCAGCCCCATCTGCCCCGGGTCGCACGGGTGCGGCAGATGGAAGCTGCCCGCCGCCGCTGCCTCGGCGTCGGCCCGCGCGAGCACCCGCCCGTCCCCCGCGTCCAGCACCAGCCACTCGTCGACGACGTCCGGGGACAGCTCCCCCACCGCCAACGGCCCGCGTACGTGCGCCCAGACGAACTTCCCGTCCACGGAGAAGGCGGCCGAACCGCCCTCGGGGTGACGGTGGTCCTCGCGGTCGCCGTACTCCTCGTACGACCGGTGCATCTCGCGGCAGGCGCCGTACCAGCAGCCGTGCCGCACCTCCCACCGTGTCACCCCCGACGGCTCCACCGCCCGCACCGCGTGCACGCCCGCGAACACGGCCAGCGTCCCGTCCGGCGCGAGGGCCCACTCCCCGCGCCGGCGCGGCCACGGCGCGGGCAGCCGCACCCGGTCCCCCGCCGGTACGAAGGAGTCGTCCAACGGCTGGACCAGAAGCGCGTCGTCGCCCCGCTGGGCCAGCAGGCGGCGGCCCGGGGGACCGAGCAGCTCGGGGAAGTCCGCCTCCGTGGCCGGCAGGAGCGCGGGGACGGTGGCACGGAGCCGGGCAGGGACAGTCACGGGGAATCTCCAGGGGTGGTGGGACTGCGCGCACCCTACGGCACCCCTCTGACAACCCGTCGGCCCCGGGATGGAGTGGCGCGGGTCACCTGGGCGCGGTCGTCACACCGGCGGCCCGGCCGGCATCTCGTGGTCGTCACGACGCCGCGCCGACGGATCCGCGCGGTACCCGATCCACGAATGAGGACCACGTCATGGAACCCCGTTTCGACCTGATGGCCGGCGAACTCGGCGCCAAGCTCGGCAAGCGGTTCGGCAACGTCAGGCACGCGGGCCCCGAGGCCCTTGCCTAGAGCGCACTCCAGGCCGTTGGCTGTCGGACCATGGAGTACACGCAGCTCGGACGCACGGGACTCAAGGTCAGCCGGCTCGTCCTCGGGACGATGAACTTCGGCCCGCAGACCGACGAGGCCGACAGCCACGCGATCATGGACGCGGCACTGGCCGCGGGCATCAACTTCTTCGACACCGCCAACGTGTACGGCTGGGGCGAGAACAAGGGACGGACCGAGTCCATCATCGGCAACTGGTTCGCCAAGGGCGGCGGACGGCGCGACAAGACCGTCATCGCCACCAAGGTGTACGGCAACATGGCCGCCGACGGCACGGCCGCCTGGCCCAACCACGACAAGCTCTCCGCACTGAACATCCGGCGCGCGGTGGACGCCAGCCTCAAGCGGCTCCAGACGGACCACATCGACGTCTACCAGTTCCATCACATCGACCGCAGCACCCCGTTCGAGGAGATCTGGCAGGCGATCGACGTCCTCGTCCAGCAGGGCAAGATCCTCTACGCCGGCTCCTCCAACTTCCCCGGCTACAAGATCGCCCAGGCCAACGAGGCCGCCGCCCGCCGCGGCGGCACCATCGGCCTGGTCAGTGAGCAGTGCCTGTACAACCTCGCCGAGCGCCGCGCCGAGATGGAGGTCATCCCGGCCGCGCAGGAGTACGGCCTCGGCGTCATCCCGTGGTCGCCGCTGCACGGCGGTCTGCTGGGCGGGATCATCAAGAAGGAGGTGCAGGGCGGTCGCCGCGCCTCCGGCCGGGCCGCGGACACCCTGGGCGATCCGACGGCCCGCGCGCGGATCCAGGCGTACGAGGACCTGCTCGACAAGCACGGTCTGGAGCCCGGCGAGGTGGCCCTGGCCTGGCTGCTGAGCCGTCCCGGCGTGACCGGCCCGATCGTCGGCCCGCGCACCGCCGGACAGCTGGAGTCGGCACTCAGGGCCGTGGAGCTGGAGCTGAGCGAGGAACTGCTGACCGGCCTGGACGAGATCTTCCCGGGCCTGGGCCCGTCCCCGGAAGCCTTCGCCTGGTAGACGCCCCGCAAGGGGCGCGGGGAACCGCGCGACCAGCCACGGACGGCTCGCAGCCGGGGGACGGCCGCGGTTCCCCACCGCTCCTAACGCATGGCCGAGGCCAAAGCCACCAGCACGAACAACAACACAAGCGCACCGGCCATGATCCGGTTCCGGGTTTTCGGGTCCACGTATGCGAGACTAACCGGCCCCGGCCAACGCCCAGCGGTCGACCACCACGTACCGGGGCTGCTCCCCCGGCACTCCGGACCGCGGCAGATCGCTCCGCACCAGCGCCACGTCGGTGACGTTCCAGCTCCGGCCGGTGAACTCGCGGAGCAGGCCGACGTACGGCTGTACGTCCACCGCGTCCCGGCTGCGGGCCAGCGTCAGATGGGCCTTGTAGCGGCGGTGTTCGCCCATCGGCACCCCGGCCTTCCGTGCCGCCGCCTCCGCCCGGTCGGCCAGCAGCCGCAGCTCCTCCACCCCTCCCCGGGCACCCGCCCACAGCGCGCGGCCGCGGCCGAACTGGCCGCCGCCCGCGACGGCGAGGGAGAAAGGTGCCGCACGCCGTGCCGCGCGGGCCAGGCGGTCCGACAGGGCCGGGACGAGGTCGTCGGCGACCTCACCGTAGAAGGCGAGGGTGTAGTGCCAGCCGGGGCGGCCGGTCCAGCGCAGCCGGTCGGCGCCCGGCAGCTGCCGCAACCGGGCCACTTCCGCGGCGAGTTCGTCCGCGATGTCCTCCGGGGGCAGTACGGCGGCGAAGAGTCTCATGACCCTCACGATCCCAGACCCCGGCGGGCATGATGGGGCGATGACGATCACCATTCGTGAAGGCGGCCCCGACGATCTGCCCGCGATACTCGGCATGCTCGACAGCAGCGTGGAGTGGCTCGTCTCACAGGGACGCACCGTCCAGTGGGGCACCGAGCCGCTGTCGACGCACGAGCGGACGGTGGCGGCGGTCGCGCGCGCCATGGCCGAGGGCACCACGTACATCGCCGAGGTCGACGGCGTGCCGGCCGCCACCCTCACCCTCACCGACGGGCCCGGCTCCTACCTGTCCCACCTTCCGCCACCCGGCGAGCCCGAGCGGTACGTCCACTGGCTCGCCTCCGACCGCCGCTTCAAGGGGCACGGCGCGGACAGCGCGCTGCTCGCGCACGCCGCCGAGGTGACCCGGCGGGCCGGCGTGGGCCTGCTGCGGGTGGACTGCTACGCGGGCGGGGACCGAGCGCTCGTCGCCTACTACGAGGCCAACGGCTTCACTCCGACGCACACCTACACCCACGGCCCGGACGACTGGCCGGGACAGGTGCTGGCCCGGAAGGTCCGCTAGCACCCGCCGGGGCCGTCCAGGGCGTTCAGGCGGCCTCCCCGGGGCCGTCGGGGACGTTCAGGCGCGGCCTCCGGGGCGTTCCGGGACGTTCAGGCGGCCGTCGCCAGCTGCTCCCGCTCGCGCGGGACGAAGCGGACCCGCGGGTGGCCGCGGTGCCAGCCCACCGACAGCCGCAGGTCGCCGATGCGGGCCAGGACCAGGCCGATCGCGCCGGCCGCGACGGCCGACACCACACCGCCGGCCGCGAAGCCGATCCGGGCGCCGTAGGTGTCGGTGATCCAGCCGACCACCGGCGCGCCCAGCGGCGTGCCGCCCATGAACACCATCATGAACAGGGCCATCACCCGGCCGCGCATGGCCGGGTCGGTGCCCATCTGCACGGCGGTGTTCGCGGTGACGTTCACCGTCAGGCCGAAGATCCCGATCGGCACCATGAGCAGCGCGAACAGCCAGTACGACGGTGCCACCGCGGCCACGGTCTCCAGCGTGCCGAAGGCCACCGCGGCGGCGATCAGTACCCGCAGCCGGGCCGTGCCGCGCCGGGCCGCCAGCAGGGCGCCGACCAGGGAACCGACGGCCATCAGGGTGTTGAAGAGGCTGTAGGCGCCGGCTCCGGCGTGGAAGACGTCGTCCGCGTAGGCGGACAGCCACACCGGGAAGTTGAAGCCGAAGGTGCCGATGAAGCCGACCAGGACGATCGGCCAGATCAGCTCGGGCCGCTTCGCCACATAGCGCAACCCCTCCCGCAGCTGGCCCTTGCCGCGCGGCGCCCGCTCGACCACGTGCAGCTCACGGGCGCGCATCAGCAGCAGGCCGGCGATCGGCGCGGCGAAGGACAGGCCGTTGGCGAGGAACGCCCAGCCGGTGCCCACACCGGTGATCATCAGGCCGGCCACGGCGGGGCCGACGAGCCGGGCGGACTGGAAGTTCGCCGAGTTCAGGCTGACCGCGTTCTGCAGCTGGTCGGGGCCCACCATCTCCGAGACGAAGGACTGGCGGGCCGGGTTGTCGACCACCGTGGCGAGCCCGACGGCGAAGGCGGCGACGTAGACGTGCCAGACCTGGACATGGCCGGTCAGGGTCAGCGCGGCGAGCGCGAGTCCGGTGACGGCCATGGAGGACTGGGTGACCAGCAGCGCGGGCCGCTTGGGCAGGCGGTCCACGAGGACGCCGCCGTACAGACCGAACAGCAGCATCGGCAGGAACTGCAGGGCCGTCGTGATGCCGACGGCCGCGGAGGAGCCGGTGAGGCTGAGGACCAGCCAGTCCTGGGCGATGCGCTGCATCCAGGTGCCGGTGTTGGAGACGACCTGGCCCATGAAGAAGAGGCGGTAGTTCCGGATCCTCAGCGAGCTGAACATCGAGGACTTGGGGGAAACGGGGGTGGTAGCGGTCGGTGCGGGGGCGGAAGGTGCTCCGGATCCCGAACTCAACAGTGTTCGCCTCCTCGGACGGCGTGCTTACAGGTGGGCGAGCTTCTCCAGCACGGGGGCGGCGGCGCGCAGGGCGGCCCACTCGTCCTCGTCCAGGCCCTCGACCAGGCCGGCCAGGAACGCGTTGCGCTTGCGGCGGCTCTCTTCGAGCATCGCCTCGGCCTGTTCGGTCTGGCTGACGACTTTCTGGCGCCGGTCATCGGGGTGCGGCTCCAGCCGGACCAGCCCCTTGGCCTCCAGCAGCGCGACGATGCGGGTCATCGACGGCGGCTGGACGTGCTCCTTGCGGGCCAGTTCGCCCGGGGTGGCCGAGCCGCAGCGGAAGAGGGTGCCGAGCACCGACATCTCGGTGGGGCTCAGCGACTCGTCGACCCGCTGGTGCTTGAGCCGACGGGACAGCCGCATCACGGCGGAGCGGAGGGCGTTCACGGCGGCAGCGTCGTCGCCATGGGTAAGGTCCGGCATGTTCTTTAGGGTAACTCATTACTCTGACTAAAGACCACTTGGACGCGCCCACGACGCCCGTGACGCCCGCCACTGAACCCTCTGATCACCCGTACGGGTGAGCCGGTTCCGGAAAGTGACGCATGGGGTGGCCGGGTGTGGCGACCCTCGTACGCATGGGGACCAGTGTGCTCAGCCTGCGGATGGACGGGGAGCTGCTCGAAAGGCTCCGGCACCACGCGGCGAGAAGAGGAATGAGCGTCCAGGACTATGTCGTCCGGACGCTCATTCGGGATGACTTCGACGAGCGGTTCCAGACCGCCGTCGAGGAGACGGAGAAGTTCTACGGGGTCACGTGAGGGCTCCCGTGGAGGTACCGCGGGTCACGTGAGGGCTCCCGTGCGGGGTCAGGTGAGACCCAGGGCCGGCATCAGGTAGTAGAAGGCGAAGACGGCCGAGACCACGTACATCGGCACCGGGATCTCCCGGGCCCGCCCGGCGACCAGGCGCAGCACCGTGAAGGTGATGAAGCCCATGCCGATGCCGTTCGTGATCGAGTACGTGAACGGCATCATCAGCATCGTCACGAAGGCCGGGATCGCGATCGTGTAGTCCGCCCAGTCGATCTCCTTGATGGAGTTCGACAGGATCAGGAAGCCGACCGCGATCAGCGCCGGGGTGGCCGCCTGGGAGGGGACCATCGTGGCGATCGGGGTGAGGAACAGCGCCACGGCGAACAGGCCGCCCGTGACGACGTTCGCGAGGCCGGTACGGGCACCTTCACCGACGCCCGCCGTGGACTCCACGAAGGCGGTGGTGGCCGAGGAGGAGCTGGCACCGCCCGCGGCGACCGCGAGGCCGTCGACCAGGAGGACCTTGTTGATGCCGGGCATGTAGCCCTCGGCGTCGGTCAGCTTGGCCTCGTCGCTGACGCCCATGATCGTGCCCATCGCGTCGAAGAAGCACGACAGCAGGACCGTGAAGACGAAGAGGATGCCGGTCAGCACGCCGACCTTGGAGAAGCCGCCGAACAGGCTGACCTGGCCGACCAGGCCGAAGTCGGGGGTCGCGACCGGGTTGCCCGGCCACTTCGGCACCGTCAGGCCCCAGGACGGGATCGTGGCGACCGCGTTGATGATCACCGCGAGCACGGTCATGCCGACGATGGAGATGAGGATCGCGCCCGGCACCTTGCGGACGATCAGCGCGAAGGTGAGCAGCGCGCCCAGGATGAAGACGAGCACCGGCCAGCCGGTGAGGTGACCGCCCGTGCCCAGCTGAAGCGGGACGGTGGTCTGGGCGACGTCCGGTATGCGGGTGACGAAGCCGGAGTCGACCAGGCCGATCAGCATGATGAACAGGCCGATGCCGATCGAGATCGCCTTGCGCAGTCCGAACGGCACGGCGTTCATCACGCGCTCGCGCAGACCCGTGGCGACCAGCAGCATGACCACGAAGCCGGCCAGGACGACCATGCCCATGGCGTCCGGCCAGGACATGCGGGGCGCCAGCTGGAGCGCGACGACCGAGTTCACACCGAGCCCCGCGGCGAGCGCGATCGGCACATTGCCGATGACGCCCATCAGCAGCGTGGCGAACGCGGCCGTCAGCGCGGTCGCCGTCACCAGCTGGCCGTTGTCCAGGTGGTGCCCGTACATGTCCTTCGCGCTGCTGAGGATGATCGGGTTCAGCACGATGATGTACGCCATCGCGAAGAAGGTGGCCAGACCGCCACGGATCTCACGGGCCACGGAGCTGCCGCGCTCGGTAATCCTGAAGTAGCGGTCGAGCGCGCCGAAGACGGGTGCCCCGCCCGGCTTTTCGGGCGTGGGGGCCTTGGCGGGTGCCGAGGTGGACATGCGGGACCTCATCACCAACGGGGTTCCCCCGAGCCTCGTTGGAGTTTCGTATGAACGGAAGTGGCCAAAGACAAACGGTTTCAGTATGAAGATATGAGAGAGAGATCGCTATCTCCGCGCGTAGACCTGATCACCCGGCCGGTGGGCGTCCTGCGGCCCATAAGCTGTCTCCCATGGCCAAGTGGACCCCCAAGCACGAGGCGCCCGAGCCCCTGGAGGGCCCCGTGGTCGCCACCATCACCGGCGGCACGATCGTGTGGTTCGTGCTCTTCCTCGTCCAGCTGCCCTTCTACGGCTGGTTCGACGACCACGATCACCTGTGGTGGCTGTGGACCTGCCTGGCCGGGGGCGGGCTGGGACTGATCGGCGTCTGGTACGTCCGCAAGCGGGACGCGGCGATCAAGCGGGACGCGGCACTGAAGGCGGCCGGCGCGAAGTAGCCGTACGAAGTGGCCGTACGACCTGGGCGGGACCCCGGTCCTCCCCCCGTCGGACATCGGCCGGGCTCGGCAGGTGAGCGGGCAAAACCGCACGTACCGTCGAATGCATGAGCCATATAGACGCGGGCGCTGAACTCGACCCCGTCCACCCCGTGGCCCTGCCCAGGAGCCGGCCGACGGGGCTGACCGCCGCCGAAGTGGCGCAGCGGCGCTCCCGCGGGCAGGTCAACGACGTGCCGGTGAGCGGCAGCCGGTCGCTGGGGGAGATCGTCCGGGCGAACGTCTTCACCCGGTTCAACGCGATCATCGGCGTGCTCTGGCTGATCATGCTGTTCGTCGCGCCGATCCAGGACAGCCTCTTCGGCTTCGTGATCCTCGCCAACACCGGCATCGGCATCGTCCAGGAATGGCGGGCCAAGCAGACCCTGGACGCGCTCGCGGTGATCGGGGAGGCCCGGCCGACGGTACGGCGGGACGGCGTGGCGACCGAGGTGGCCACCGACGAGATCGTCCTGGACGACCTGATCGAGATCGGCCCCGGCGACAAGATCGTGGTGGACGGCGTGTGCGCGGAGGCGGACGGGCTGGAGATCGACGAGTCCCTGCTCACCGGTGAGGCCGACCCCGTCGTCAAGCGCCCCGGCGACCCGGTCATGTCCGGCAGCTTCGTCGTCGCGGGCGGCGGCGCGTTCCAGGCCACCAAGGTCGGCCACGAGGCATACGCCGCCCAGCTCGCCGAGGAGGCGTCCCGCTTCACACTCGTCCACTCAGAGCTGCGCAGCGGCATCTCCACGATCCTGAAGTACGTCACCTGGATGATGGTCCCGGCGGCCGTCGGGCTCGTCATCACCCAGCTCGTCGTCAAGAACGACGACCTCAAGGACGCCGTGGCCCGCACGGTCGGCGGGATCGTGCCGATGGTCCCCGAGGGGCTGGTGCTGCTCACCTCCGTGGCCTTCGCGATCGGGGTCATCCGGCTGGGGCGCAAGCAGTGCCTGGTGCAGGAGCTGCCGGCCATCGAGGGGCTGGCCCGCGTCGACACCGTCTGCCTGGACAAGACCGGCACCCTCACCGAGGGCGGTATGGACGTCACCGGGCTACGGCCGCTGGACGGGGCGGACGAGGGGTACGTCCGCAAGGTGCTCGGCGCGCTCGGCGAGTCGGACCCCCGCCCGAACGCCTCCCTCCAGGCGATCATCGACGCCTATCCGGACAGCGTGGACTGGCGCTGTGTCGAGTCGCTCCCCTTCTCCTCCGCCCGCAAGTACAGCGGGGCCGCGTTCAGCGAGGGCGACGGCGAGACCAGCACCTGGCTGCTGGGCGCCCCGGACGTCCTCCTCGGCGCCGACGACCCGGCTCTGGCCGAGACCGAGCGGCTCAACGAGCAGGGCCTGCGGGTGCTGCTGCTGGCCCGCGCGCGCCGCGACCTGGACGACACCGAGCCGGCCCGGGGTGCCCGCCCCACCGCGCTGGTCGTGCTGGAACAGCGGCTGCGGCCCGACGCCTCCGACACCCTGCGCTACTTCGCCGAGCAGGACGTCCGCGCCAAGGTCATCTCCGGGGACAACGCGGTGTCGGTCGGCGCGGTCGCCACCAAGCTGGGCCTGGCGGGTGCGGCGGTGGACGCGCGGCGGCTGCCCGCCGAGGGGCCGGCGATGGCGCAGGCACTGGACTCGGCCACCGTCTTCGGGCGGGTCTCCCCGCAGCAGAAGCGGGACATGGTCGGCGCGCTCCAGTCGAACGGCCACACGGTCGCGATGACCGGGGACGGCGTGAACGACGTGCTGGCCCTGAAGGACGCGGACATCGGGGTCGCCATGGGCTCCGGTTCGGAGGCCACGCGGGCGGTGGCCCAGATCGTGCTGCTGGACAACAGCTTCGCGAGCCTGCCCTCGGTGGTCGGCGAGGGCCGCCGGGTGATCGGCAACATCACGCGCGTGGCGACGCTGTTCCTGGTGAAGACGGTCTACTCGGTGCTGCTCGCGGTGCTGGTGGTGTGCTGGCAGGTGGAGTACCCCTTCCTGCCCCGGCACCTGACCCTGCTGTCCACGCTCACCATCGGCGTCCCGGCCTTCTTCCTGGCGCTCGCCCCCAACACGGAGCGCGCCAGACCCCACTTCGTGCGCCGGGTGATGCGGTACGCGGTCCCCGGCGGGGTGATGGCCGCAGCGGCGACCTTCGTGACGTATCTGCTCGCCCGGCACCACTACTCCGGCGCCGGCGCCCTCGACGCGGAGACCAGCGCCGCCACCCTGACCCTGTTCCTGATCTCCATGTGGGTGCTGGCGATCATCGCCCGCCCCTACACCTGGTGGCGGATGGCCCTGGTGGCCGCGATGGGCGTGGCCTTCCTGCTGGTCCTCGCCGTCCCCGCCCTGCAGGACTTCTTCGCGCTGAGACTGGTCGGCCTGATGATGCCGTGGACAGCGGTCGGCGTGGCCGTGGTGGCGGCGGTCGTCCTGGAGTGCTCGTGGAGATGGGTCGACCGCCGCTTCCCGGACTAGGGCCTCTCGTTCGGATCATGCCGGGCTCGCGGGCCTGGTCCACACGAAGGACCCCGGGTGCTACTGCACGTCGACGTAGTCACCCGCGGCGCTGATGCCCGACGCGGTGGTCGAGCCGGCGTAGCTGAAGCGGTAGTAGCCGTCGTAGCCGGCCGTGACCGTCGTCTTCAGGGTGCCCGTGGAGGACGAGGTGACGGTCTTGACGGTGGTGTAGGTGGTGCTGCCCGCCTTGCGGAACTGGAGGCTGACGGACTGGCTGCTGAAGACCCCGTACGTGCCGTGCTCCCAGTCGGCACGGGTCAGCTTGCCGGTGACGGTGAGGGTGCTGCCCTTCTTCACCGGCTCGGGGGCGGCGTCGGTGGTGAGCTTGGTGGCGCGGCGGACCGGGAGGGTGCCGAGGCCGTCCTGCCACTTCTGGGCCTGGGTGTTCTTGTCGACCGCGACCCCGCCCTGCTTCCAGGTGCCCGCGTCCGAGTTGTACAGCTCGTCGGCGGGGATGGTGATCGTGGCCGAGCAGTTCACGGTGGTGGAGTCCACGGTGGTGCAGGTGCCCGGGTCGTCGCTGCCGACGAGGGTGTCGGCGTCCTTCGCCGAGGTACCGCGGTACAGCAGCGGGCCGGTGAGGACGTTCGCCATGGAGACCGTGGTGGGGTGCGTGACGGTGTAGGTCGCCGTGACCCTGACCGTGGAGGTGGCGCCGATGCTGATCGCCTTACCGCCGTTGATCTTCATGTCGGAGAAGGTGACGTTCGGCGCCGCGGCGACCGCGTGGGCGGCGGGCGCGGCGAAGGCGGAGAGGGCCAGGGCGCCGGAGACGGCGGCCACGGTGACACGAATGCGCATGTGCGTTCCCTAGGAGGGAGAAGTGATCGTGGAGTCGGTCGACTCACGCGATCAGATACGCGAGGCACCGACCTGGTTGTACGGCAAGAGCGCTTCTCGGCCAGATTTGGATCGGGGATTACCAGCGCATGACACAACTGAGAGGAAACGTTCCGGTCCGGGAGAGGCACGCCCTCCCGGACCGGAACGGTGCCGCTCACTTCACGTCGACGAAGTCACCCGCGGCGTTGACCGCCGGGGTGGTCCTGGTACCCCCGAAGGAGAAGCGGTAGTAGCCGTCGGCCGTGGCCTTGGCCGCCGTCCGCAGGCTGCCCGTGGAGTTCGTCCTGACGGTCTTCAGCGTGGTGTAGGTGCTGGAGCCCTTCTTGCGGAACTGGAGCTTCACGGACTGGCCGGTGTAGCCGTGGTACTTGTGGTCCTCCCAGTCGGCCCGGGCGAGCTTGCCGGTGACGGTGAGGGTCTTGCCCTTCCTCACCGGCTCCGGGGCCGCGTCGACCGTGAGCCGGGCGTTGCGCTGGACCAGGGTGGAGCCCAGACCGAACTGCACGGCCGTCTTCTCGCTGCCGAAGTCCAGGGCGACGGCGGCACCGTGCCAGGTGCCGGCCTGCAAGTTGAACAGCTTCAGGTCGCGGTCGGTCTCGCGCGGGTCGATGTCGATCGGCCCCTTGCAGGTGGCCGTGGTGGCCGAGGTCTCCACACAGGTGGCCGGTTCGTCGCCGCCCTGGACGTTCTCCGGGTCCTCGGCGGGACCCCGGTAGATCAGCGGTCCGGTGGCGAACATGTCGTCGGTGACGTCGACGTCGGCGCCGTGGGTCAGCTTGTAGGTGACCACGGGGGACGCCGTGACGGTCGTACCGACCTTGATCACCTTGGTGATCCGGAAGTCGGAGAAGGACACGTCCAGGTCGCCGATGGGCGCGGCGGTGGCGGTCAGGCCCGTCCTGCCCGCGGTGTGCTGGGCGAGGGCCGCGGCGACGTCCGCCCGGTACGACGAGCCGCCGTCCGCCGCGTACGCGGCCGGCAGCGCGAGCGCGGAGAGGGCCAGGGCGCCGGAGACGGCGGCCACGGTGACACGAATGCGCATGTGTTGTCCCTGAGTGGTGTGGCGCTGGGGTTCCGGCCGCTTACTGCACGTCGACGAGGTCACCGGCGGCGCTGACCGCGGAGGCGCTGGAGTTGCCCGCGAAGGAGAAGCGGTAGTAGCCGTCCACCGACGCCGTGGTGGTGGTCTTCAGGTTGCCCTTGGAGTCCGCCTTGACGGTCTTCAGCGTGGTGTAGGCGCTCGCGCTCTTCTTGCGGAACTGGAGCTGCACGGACTGCGAGCCGTAGCCGCCGAACTTCAGCGTCTCCCAGTTGGCGCGGCTGAGGGCGCCCGTGACGGTGATGGTCCTGCCCTTCTTCACCGGCTCCGGGGCCGCGTTGGCGGTGAGCTTGGAGGTGCGCTGGAAGGAGAAGGAACCGGCCTTCTCCTTCCAGAGGTAGTCGCCGTCGTCGGCGTCGATCCACGCGTCCACGTACCAGGTACCGGCGCTCTTGTTGGTGAGGTAGTCCGTCTTCGGGTCGATCTTCACCGAGGCGGTGCAGGTGGAGGTGGTGGCGTTGACCTTGGTGCAGGTGGGCTTGCCGGTCGTCGCGTACCCGTTGTCGGGGCCGTAGAGGTCGAACTCGTCGGCGCCCTTGATACCCGAGTTGTCCGTGGCGGTCACGCTGACCTTGACGGTCACCGCTGCGGAGGTGCCGATGGACACCTTGCCGTCGCCGTCCACGACCACCTTGGTGATCTTGGTGTCGCCCTGACTGCCGTCGGCCTGCGCGGCCGGAACGGCGAGCGCGGAGAGGGCCAGGGCGCCGCCGACGACGGCGACAGAGGCACGGATGCGCATGAGTTGTCCCCACGTTGAGATCTGGGGAGCCGGATGACTCCGCAGATGTGACGCGAGGACAAAGTGAAAGGTTGTACGACCGGTGAGAATTCCGTGGAGGAGTTGCCGGGAGAGGAAGGAGGGGCCGGGTTCAGTCGAACCAGCGGTCCCGTGCCAGCTCCTGCGTGCGTGACGGGTCCTCCAGCAGCGCGGCCACCTCGAAGCGCCGCGGCCACTGCCCCGCCGCCCACGCCAGCCCCGCCGCGACCCCCTCCAGAGTCGCCGCGTGCAGCACGCCGTCGCCGGTCAGCCGCCAGTCGATCTCCACGCCGTCCACGACCAGTTCGTCGTGCTCGACGTACGTCCGCTGCGTCCGCGGCCCGAGCAGCACCCGCACCGGGTCCGGTACGTCGTGCTCGGTCCCCTCGGAGTGCACCTCACCGGTGACGGACTCGCTGAGCCGGCGCACCTGGAACAGTTCGGCCAGCTCGGCGGCGCGCGCGGGCCGGACCGGCAGCAGTGGCACTCCGGAGGTGAACGGCAGCAGGTCCGGCGAGTCGACCACGACGGCCGCACCGGCCTCCACGACCTCCACCCGCCCGTCCACGACGGCCCGCAGCTCCTCCGGAAGGGTCACCCGCTCGGGATCCAGCTCCGCCAGCGCGCCGTACAGCCCGTGCAGTTGGCCGGACGTGACCGGCCGATCCGGATCGGCGAGCCGGTCCAGCAGCTCGGCGCCGCCGCCGGGCTCGTCCAGCAGCGCGCCGACGGAGGTGCGCACCCCGAGCGCCCGCAGCACCTGCTCGTCCTCGAACCCGGTGGCGTCGGCCTCGTCGTACAGCCCGTGCAGCAGCGGGTCCCCGCCCGCCGCGAGCAGACCGGCCGGGCGCCGCCCGTCGAGCACCGGGTGCCCGCGCAGCCACCAGGCCGTGTACGGCCGTACGACCTCGTGGGTGCCGTCGGGCAGCAGGACGCGCACGGACTGGGTCAGCGCGTCCCGCAGCGGCGGCCGGGCCAGCAGGGCGAGCGCCTCGGGCCAGTGGTCGTCGTCCACCAGGTCCAGGTCGCGCACGGCGACCAGCTCGGTGGCCACGGGCGGCACCGGACTGTCCGGGAACCGGTCGAGGATGTCCTCGCACCACACGTCCACGGCGTCCAGCAGCCCCACGTCGTCCGGCTCGGCGAAGTCGCCCTCGCGGGGCTCCAGTTCGTCCGGGTCCAGGACGACGTCGGTGGCGCGGACCAGCGCGAAGTCGGCGAGCACCCCGCACGCCGCCAGCGGCTGCTCCCCCCACTTCTCGGCCAGCTCCTCGTCCACGGCGGCCAGTTCACCCTCGCGGATCACCCGGGCGAAGGCACTGCCGGGGAACACCAGCTCTCCGGCGGGCGCCAGTTCCCCGTCCTCGTCGGGCAGCGCGAGAGCGCCCAGCCAGGGCTCGTCCCCCGGTTCGAGACCCGCGTCCCGGACCAGGGCGAGCACGGTCTCGGCCAGCTCCTCGGCGTCCAGCGCGTCCTCCTCCCACATCGGACCGCCGTCCTCCTCCAGGGAGTTGGCAACGGCGGCCCGCACCTGCGGGGTGGTCAGCACCGCACGCGGCGTGGCGGGCAGCGCGCCCAGCTTCTCCAGCAGCGGGTGCGCGGCATCGCTGTGGACGACCTTCAGCCCGAGCCGCCCCAGGACGTCCGCGTCGATCCGGGCCGCGTCCGCGGTGGGCAGCAGCACCTGCCGGGGCCCGATGGTGGTCCGCCCTCCCCCGGTGCCCACAGCCTGGGAGGCGCCCCCGGCGAGCGGCACGGGAAGCCCGGACAGCCGCTCGGGATCCACCCCGGCGAGGCTGTCGTACAGCCGCCACCACCACTCCGGTTCCTTCTCCAGCCCGGCGAGCCGGTCGACGGCGTCGGCGAGCGGCAGCCGGGCGACCCCGAGGGTCCGCAGCTCGACGCGCCGCTCCAGCCCCGCCGGGAGCAGGGTCGGCAGCACCTCGGCCAGCACCCGCACGGTGTCGGCCCCGGCGCCCTCCACGATCTCGGCGTCCCGGGGCCGCAGCGCCTCCGGCAGCTCGTCGTCGGCCTTGGCCTCGACGGCCGGCGGCAGGAAAGCGGCGCGCGGCAGCCGCTCCAGCACGGCCTGCCGCAGCGCCCCGTCCAGCTCGCCCTTCCCGAGCGGCCCGGGAACCAGGTCGATGATCCCCGCACCCACCGGCCGCCACCCGGCGAGAAGGTCGGCGTAGACGTCGGCCGCGCGCTGCACCAGGAAGTCGGTGAGGGGGCCCGGGGCCGCGTGCCGCCGGGTGGTGTCCAGCGGGAAGGAGGCGATGAGCAGCGCGGGCACGCCCAGCGGCTCGTCACTGGGCGTCGGAGCATGCAGGACCGGACTCGTGCGGGGCCGGGCCGGAGCGCCGTAGGCGTCGACGGGCACGGCCCAGGTCACCGACCAGTGGGGGCGCAGCCGCTCCTCCACCGGCCGGTCGGCGAGCAGGTCGGGGGTGAGCGGTCCGTGCGCGGAGGCCGAACGCCAGTTGGTGACGCCGTCCCGGGAGTCCTCCACGACCGTGAAGGGACCGTCGGTACGGCGGCTGAGAGTGCGCGGCGCCTCGTCGCCGACCTCCACGACGACCTCCTCCAGCCCCGGCAGGGCCAGCAGCAGGGCCTCGTCGACACCGGCGAGCAGCCGCTCGGCGAGATCGGCGGCGGCAGCGTCCCGCAGGGGCAGGATGACGGCGGTGTCGTACGGCTCCGGAGCGGTGCCCTCGGCGGCGAAAGGCAGCCGCAGCAGGGGCACATGACCGTCCCGGCGCCGCACCTCGTCGCCCAGCCCCGGACTGTGCCGGGCGGTCCCGGCGGCCAGCTCCCGGGCCTCGGCGAGGGACCAGCGCACCCCGCCGTGCCGCCCCACGATCGCCGGTTCGTCGGTCACGGCGAGCACGGCGGCGAAACCGACCCCGAACCGGCCGACGGCACCGTGCGTGGTCTCGGCGTCCCGCTTCGCGGAGGCTCGCAGCGTGGCCAGCGACTCGACACCGGCCGCGTCCAGCGGGGCACCGGTGTTCGCGGCCACGAGCACACCGTCACGCAGGGTGAGCCGCAACCGGCCGGGCGCCCCGGCCCGCGCGGCGGCGTCGGCGGCGTTCTGGGCCAGCTCGACGACGAGCCGGTCCCGGTAGCCGCCCAGGACGAGGTCCTCCTCGGCGTTGGCGTCCTCCCGGAACCGGGCGGGGCTGGTCACCCAGGCGTCGAGGACGCCGCGACGCAGACGGGCCGTCCCGAAGGGATCGGCACCCTCGGCCGCCGGCCGCACGAACTTGCTCACGTTCACTCTCCTCATCCGCGTGAGGACGAAGGTACAGCGCGGGCGGGCCGGAGGCCGAAGGGACGTGGTGGCCACGGAGCCGGGAGGCAATCAACGCGCACGGTGGGGGTATGCGGTGGAAACCCGTCCGTTCGCACGAAAGTGGTGTCCGTCCCATGGCCCAGACACATGACGTCGTCGAGCTCATCCTTCAGGACCACCGGCGCATGGAGGAACTCTTCCGCCGGATGCGCAGCGTCGAAGCCGACCGCGCGACGGCCCTGGAGGAGTTCGCGGACCTGCTGATCGCACACGCCCTGGCCGAGGAGGCCAAGGTCTATCCGGCCCTGAAGCGGTACAAGAACATCGAGGACGAAGAGGTCGAGCACGGCGAGCACGAGCACGACGAGGGCAACAAGGCCCTCCTGGACCTCATGGAGGTCGAGGAGGTCGGCTCCGAGGAATGGGACTCGAAGCTGGAGGAGCTGGTGGAGGCCATCGCCCACCACACCGACGAGGAGGAACGCACCATCCTCAACGGCGCGCGCGAGAACGTGGCGATGGAACGGCGCGAGGAGCTGGGCGTGGCGTTCCTGGAGGAGCGGGAGCGTCAGCTGAAGGCCGGCTGCGGCTCGGTCGACAACGTGCGCCGGATCGTCGGCTCCTGACCCGCCCCGGCGCGCGGCGGTCGGCGCCGCGCGCCGGTGTCTCAGGCGCCCGGGCCCGGGTCCGGTTGCACGGCCCGGCCCAGGCCGGCGCGCGCCGCCTCCAGCTGCGCGGCGAACGCGATGCCCAGGAACAGCGCGACACCCGTCAGGTTGGCCCACAGCAGCAGCGCCACGAAGGCCGTGAGAGGCCCGTACACGCTGCCGAAGGAGCCGCTGCGGGAGACGTAGAGCGTCAGCAGCCAGGTCGCGGCGACCCACAGCACCAGGTGGACGGCGGAACCGAACGCCAGCCACGTGTAGCCGGGCTGGCTGCGGCGCGGCGACCAGCGGAAGATGACGGCGGAGGCGATCCAGGCGAGGGCCGTCCCCACGGGGACGTCCAGGACACCCCACCACGCCGGGGGCCCGGGCCGGCCCAGGGCCTCGGTCGTCGCGGCACCGACGGCCTCACCCGCGACCAGGACCAGGAAACCCAGCACCATCGGCACCCCGGCGGCGAACGCGAGGAGCACCGCCCGGCCGTACTTCCGCGGGAACGGCCGGTCCCGTTCGATGCCGTAGATGCGGTTGGCGCCCCGCTCGACCTGGCCCATGGCCGACGCCAGGTTGAGGACGGAGAAGAGCAGTCCGAGGCACAGCGCGAGCGTGCTCCACGTATCGGACCCGGCGGTGCGGCGGGTGCCGCGCAGGGCGTCCTGGATCACGTCCGAGCCCGTACCCGGCACGATCCTGCCCAAGGTCAGCTCGATGACCCGTCCCACGCTCTCCGTGTGCGCGGCCGTCGCGAGCCCGACCAGCGCGATGGTGAACGGCATCATGCCCAGCACGATCTGGAAACCGAGGGCGCGCGCGTTGGTGAAACCGTCGGCGTAGCGGAACCGGGAGAAGGCGTCGAGCAGCAGCCGCACCCCTCCGTAGCGCCGCAGCGCGGTGAACGCCTCGTCGCCGGAGAGTTCGTCCCCGATCATGTCCCGCGTCTGCGGGACGTGCACCACCGTCCCCATCGTCCCCGTCTCCCCTCGCCCGCCACGACCGACGACCCGCGGACCGATCCGCCCACGTGCGGCGCCCGCTTCCGGATCCCGGCGCTGTCCTCTCCCGCATGCCCGCGCCGGACGGAGGCAGACGCGTCACATGACCGGCGGGCGACCGCCGGCCGCCCGCCCGGTACGGTCTCCACGGCCGTTCCTTTCCGTACGATGCGAGACAGGAAGGCGATCACGTGGCCGAACTGCGTCTGGGACCGCTGCTGAGGTACACCGACGGCTCGTGCGCCACCGTGTGGGTGGAGACGAGCCGGCCCTGCACGGCACGGGTGCGCTGCTCCGACGGCGCGAGCGGAACGGCCCCCACCTTCCAGGTGGCCGGGCACCACTACGCGCTCGTCACGGTGACCGGACTGGCACCGGGCACCGCACCGTCGTACGAGGTGTTCCTGGACGACACCCCCGTGTGGCCGCTGCCCGACTCCCGCTTCCCGCCCAGCGTCATCCGGGCACCCGGCGCCGGCGACGCCGTCCGGGTCACCTTCGGATCGTGCCGCTGGGCCGCGCCCCCGGCCGACGGCAAGGACCCGGTCGGCCCGGACGCCCTCGACACCCTCGCCGTCCGGCTGGCGGCCGATCCCGACGCCGACCGCCCCGACGTCCTGCTCCTGCTGGGCGACCAGGTCTACGCGGACGAGACCTCCGAGGAGACCCGGCGCTGGCTGGCCGGGCGCCGTGACCTCGACGAGCCGCCCGGCGCCCAGGTCACCGACTACGAGGAGTACTGCCACCTCTACTACGAATCCTGGCTCGACCCCGAGGTCCGCTGGCTGCTGTCCACCGTGCCCAGCTTCATGATCTTCGACGACCACGACATCGTGGACGACTGGAACACCTCCGCCTCCTGGCTCACCGACATGCGCGCCACCGACTGGTGGCAGAAGCGGCTGCTGAGCGGCCTGATGTCCTACTGGGTCCACCAGCACCTGGGCAACCTCTCCCCCGCCGAACTGGCCGCCGACCCGACCTGGGCCGCCGTCCACGCCACGCCGGACGGCACGGACGCGTTGCGCGCCCTCGCCGAACGGGCCGACGCCGACCCCGCCTCGGTCCGCTTCAGCTACCGGCGCGACTTCGGCCGGGTCCGGGTGGTGATGGTGGACTCCCGGGCCGCACGCGTCCTGGACGAGGACCGCCGCGCCATGCTCGACCCGGGCGAGGCCGCCTGGCTGCGCGAGCAGGTGCTGCCCGAGCAGGGCTCCTACGACCACCTTCTGATAGGCACTTCGCTGCCCTGGCTGCTGCCGCACCTGGTGCACGACACCGAGGCGTGGGACGCGGCCCTGTGCGCCGGAGCACGCGGGGACCGCTGGGCCCGCTTCGGCGAGTACCTGCGGCGCGGGGCCGATCTGGAGCACTGGGCGGCCTTCCCCCGCTCCTTCGCCGACCTCGCCGGTCTCATCGCCGAGGCAGGGTCCAGGGCGGACGCCCCGGCGAGCGTGTGCGTCCTGTCCGGGGACGTGCACCACGGCTACATCGCGCGCGCCTCCTGGCCGTCCGGCGGCCCCGCCGTCCCCGTCGTCCAGCTCACCTGCTCACCCGTGCACAACTCCGTGCCGCTGATGATGCGGATCGGCTTCCGCTTCGGCTGGAGCGCCCCGGCCCGTCTGCTGGGGCGGCTCCTGGCCCGGCACGGACGCTGCGCCCGGCCGCCGGTGCGATGGCGCAAACAGGGCGGGCCGTGGTTCGGCAACCAGCTCATGACCCTGACCCTGCAAGGCCGTTCGGCCCGCCTGCGCCTGGAACGCACGCACACGGACCAGACGCTGCACACCGTCCACGAGACCGGGCTGACCGCCGGGTAGTCCATCGCCGCCGGGGTTCAGGAGTGGCCGAGTTCCGCCGTCTCCTCGTCGCTCGTCTCGGGGACCGAGCCCGAGTCGCGGGCCGGGCGGAGCGGGAAGGGGTCGACCCGGGTCTCGTCGATGACCGGCTGGGCCGGCTGCGGGGGCTTCGGCATGACCGCGGCCTCCGAGTGGCCGCCGCAGCCGTAGGCGAGGGAGACCACACGGCCGTCCGCCGGCGAGAACTCGTTGGCGCACACGCCGAACGCCTGGCCGAGGGAGCCGCCGATCGGGGTAAGGAAGCCGCAGCTCACACAGGTGGCCGGGGCCGCCTGCGCCATCGGCGTCTGGGGGCCGAAGGCGTCTTCCCAGCGGTCGGCGGCGCTGTGCAGGCCGTAGCGGGACAGCACCCGCGCGCGCCGCATGCCGAGTTCCTCGGCCACCGAGGCGATCGAGCCGCGGGAGGGGACCGTCGGCTGGACGGCGGGGGCGCCGGGGGTGACGTCGGCGTCCTCGGCCTCCGCCAGTTCCCGCATCTCCTCGGAGACGGGCGAGTCCGGCGGGGGCTCCTCCTCGCCCACGTAACCGGGTTCCAGGCGCAGGTCGTCCTGGTCGGTGGGGAGCAGGTCGCCGGGGCCGAGGTCGCCGGGGCGCAGGCGCTCGCTCCACGGGACCCACTCGGGGGCGAGGAGGGCGTCGGGGCCGGGCAGGAGGACGACCTCGTCCAGGGTCACCAGCTTGGCGCGGGAGGCGCGGGCCACCGTCGCGGCCCAGCGCCAGCCGCGGTAGCCCGGCTCCTTGCACTCGAAGAAGTGCGTGACAACACGGTCACCCTCGGCCACCAGGCCGGTGTGCTCGCCGACCACGCCGGGTGCGGCGGCCTCCTCGGCGGCGGCGCGGGCGAGGTCGACGGCCTCGGCGCACAGGCGGTCGGGGGTGCGGCTTCGCGTTGTCGCGCTCACAGGTATCGCTTCTCTCCTACGCCGTCTCGTCGAGTGCGGCTGCCTCCGGCGGTTTCGCCTACGGAGCGGACCTGGGGACCGCATCGACGTCTGCATCCGCGCGCCCGGGCGCACCTCTGCCATCCATTCTGCGTTATGGCTGAGATAGGCACGCTACACCGGGCGGGATTCGTGGATATTCCCACCCGCCCACCTGTGCCCGCCGGACCGGACCGGAGGGCGCGGCCGTGCGGAGTCGTACGCCGCCATCCGTGCCGTACCGCACTATCCGGCCGCATCTCGGGGCACTATGAACGTCGTGGCAGCCGCGGACAAGGTGAGTGATCGGGGCGGCGGTTCGGGCCGGGTGGGTGGTGCCGTCCGCGCGATGGGCCGTGCCCTGCACTTTCCGTTCACCGGCACGGCGCGGGGTATCCGCAGGGCCACGCACGCGCATGGCGCCGGCGAGTCGGGCCTGGGCAAGCTGATCGAGCTGCACGCGGTGAACGGCGCGGGGGACGTCATGGTCACCGTGGCGCTGGCCTCCACCGTGTTCTTCTCCGTGCCCACCGACGAGGCGCGCGGGCGGGTCGCTCTCTATCTCGCCATCACCATGGCGCCGTTCACGGTCCTCGCCCCGGTCATCGGTCCGCTGCTGGACCGGCTGCCGCACGGGCGGCGGGCCGCGATGGCCGGGGCGATGCTGGCGCGGGCACTGCTCGCGCTGGTCATCTCGGGGGCGGTGGCGACCGGCGGTCTCGAGCTGTATCCGGCGGCGCTGGGCGTGCTGGTGGCGTCCAAGGCGTACGGCGTGGTCCGCAGTGCCGTCGTGCCGCGGCTGCTGCCGCCGCGGTTCTCGCTCGTGAAGGCCAACTCCCGGGTCACGCTCGCGGGGCTGCTGGCCACCGGTGCCGCCGCGCCGGTCGGGGCGGGGCTGCACGCGCTCGGCGATCCGTGGCCGCTCTACGGCGCCTTTCTGATCTTCGTCGGCGGGACGTTTCTGTCGTTCTCCCTGCCGCCCACGGTGGACTCGGCCAAGGGCGAGGACGTGGCGCTGCTCGCGGCCGACGAACAGCATCTGCACGGGCCGTGCCGCCGGCTGGCCAAGCGGCCGGGGCTGCGCACGGTCGGGCCCGCCGTCACGCACGCGCTCGGCGCCAACGCCGCCCTGCGCTGTCTGTCCGGCTTCCTGATCTTCTTCCTCGCCTTCCTGCTGCGCGAGCATCCGCTGACCGGGCAGAACGCGGCGGTGTCGCTGGGGATAGTGGGGGTCGCGGCGGGCGCGGGCAACGCCCTGGGGACGGCCGTGGGGGCATGGCTCCGGTCACGCGCTCCGGAGATCATCATCGTCACCGTCGTCGCGGTGGTGCTCGGCGCCTCGGTCGTCGCCGGCCTGTTCTTCGGGGCGTTCCTGGTGGCCTGCCTGGCGGCGGTGGCCGGGTTCGGGCAGGCGCTGGCCAAGCTGGCGCTGGACGCGCTGATCCAGCGGGACGTGCCGGAGCTGGTGCGGACCTCGGCGTTCGCCCGCTCGGAGACGCTGCTCCAGATGGCGTGGGTGTTCGGCGGTGCCGTCGGCATCGTGATGCCGCTCAACGGCACGGTGGGGCTGCTGGTCGGCGCCGCTTTCGTGGCCGCCGGCTGGCTGAGCACCATGCGGGGGCTGGTCGCCTCGGCCCGGCACAGCGGCCGGCCACAGCCCAGGGTGGCGTGACACCGCGCGCGGACCGGCCACGGCACAGGGTGGCGTGACACCGCGCGCCGACCGGCCACGGCCCAGGGGCGTGACGCCGCAGGGGACGCCGACCGGCCACGGCACAGGGTCGCGTACGCCGTACGACACCGACCGGCGTAACGATCCGGGCACGGCTTTCCCGCTCCCGGCGCGGTCGCGGGCACGCGTGGCGTAACGAACCGGGCACGCCGGACCCCACGTGGGCGGACGGCTCCGGCCGCCCGATAGCCTTCGGCCATGACCACGCTGCAATCCGTTGTGCGACGCCGCCGCGCCGTCGCTGTCGCCGGTGCCGTTTCCGCCGGACTGCTCGTCCTGTCGGCCTGCGACAAGCCGTCGCCCGTGGCGACGATCACCGTCGGCCGGGACTCGGTCAACTCCGAGGCCCTCTGCTACAACGACGGCAAGGCGCTGGACGCCGACTCGGTGAAGGACTGCGTCAAGAACGCCGGCGACGCCAAGTCGATCAAGGTCGGTCAGGACGAGACCGTCCGCATCGGCGTCGACACGAAGATCGCGGACGCGGGCTGGATCGTGCTGGTCAACGGCCGCCAGTTCACGGACTCCAGCAAGGAGACGTACCGCACGATCCCGAGCAGCGCGTTCTTCAACCTCCAGTACGGCACCCAGGGCGACACCAACACGCTCGCGATCCAGATGGGTGAGAAGACGAAGAAGGGCTACTGGTCCTTCAAGCTGAAGAAGTCCTGATCACGTCTTCCGCCCCGGTCCTGATCGCCACCGCCGTCCCCGCCGAGCGGGACGCGGTGGCCCGGGCATTGCCCGCGGCGGCCCAGGAGGTACGGCTGCCGGGCGCGACCCTGTGGCGTACGGCCGCGGGCTGGGACCTGCTCGCCGCCGGCGTGGGTCCGGCGCTCGCCGCCGCCCGCACCGCGGGCGCCCTCACCGCCGCCGCGCTGGCCGGCCGTCCCTACGCCCTGGCCGTCTCGGCCGGGATCGGCGGCGGCTTCCCCCCCGGGGCGCCCGTCGGCTCGCTCGTCGTCGCCGACGCCATCACCGTGGCCGACCTGGGTGCGGAGACCGCCGACGGCTTCCTGCCGGTCACCGAACTCGGCTTCGGAACCATCACCCACCGCCCGCCGGAATCACTCGTACGAGTCGTGTCCGAGGCCACCGGCGCCCGTACCGGCACGATCCTGACCGTCTCCACGGTGACCGGCACCGCCGGCCGCGCCGCCGCCCTGCGCGCCCGGCACCCCGGCGCGCTCGCCGAGGGCATGGAGGGCTTCGGGGTGGCGGAGGCCGCCGCCGCGCACGGTGTGCCCGTCCTGGAGATCCGCGCGGTCTCCAACCCGGTCGGCCCCCGCGACCGGGCCGCCTGGCGCATCGGCGACGCCCTCGCCGCCCTCACCGAGGGTTTCGGGAAGCTCGCCCCCGCACTGGAGAGTTGGAACGCACATGACGCATGAGCCGCTGCAGATCGCGTACTCCCCCTGTCCGAACGACACCTTCGTCTTCGACGCGCTCGCCCACGGCCGCGTCCCCGGCGCCCCCGCGCTGGACGTGACCTTCGCCGACATCGACATCACCAACGGCATGGCGGAGCGCGGCGAGTTCGACGTGCTGAAGGTGTCGTACGCCGTCCTGCCGTACGTGCTCGACGAGTACGCGCTGCTGCCGTGCGGGGGCGCGCTGGGGCGGGGCTGCGGGCCGCTGGTGCTCACGCGGGAGGCCGGGGCCGACCTGACGGGCCGTACGGTCGCCGTGCCGAGCGAGAGGTCGACCGCCTACCTGCTGTTCCGGCTGTGGGCCGCGGACACCCTGCCGGACGGGGTCGGCAAGATCGTGGTCATGCCGTTCCACGAGATCATGCCGGCCGTGCGGGACGGCAAGGTGGACGCGGGCCTGGTGATCCACGAGGCCCGGTTCACCTACCGGGACTACGGGCTGCACAAGCTCGCCGACATGGGCGAGCACTGGGAGCGGACGACCGGGCTGCCGATCCCGCTGGGCGCGATCATCGCCAAGCGCTCGCTGGGCGCCGAGACGCTCGGCCGGCTCGCCGACTCGATCCGCGCTTCCGTGCGGGCCGCCTGGGACGACCCGGAGGTCTCCCGGCCGTACGTCATGGCGCACGCCCAGGAGATGGACCCGGCCGTCGCCGACCAGCACATCGGGCTGTACGTCAACGAGTTCACCGCCGACCTCGGCGAGGACGGCCACGCGGCGATCCGCGGCCTGCTCACACGTGCGGCGGCCGAGGGGCTCGTACCGCCCCTCGGCCCGGATGCGCTCGTGTTTCCCTGACGGATTCCCCGATTCCGGGGGCCCGGGCAGGAGGCTCAGACGTCCAGTTGGTCGGCGACCGCGCGGAGCAGACCGGCGATCTTCTTGCCGGAAGTCTTCTCCGGGTAACGGCCCTTCTCCAGCATCGGCGTGATGTTCTCGAGAAGGGTCGTCAAATCCTGCACGATCGACGCCAGCTCGTCCGGCTTCTTGCGCTGGGCGGCGGCGACCGACGGCGTCGGGTCGAGCACGGTCACCGACAACGCCTGGTCACCACGCTGACCGGCGACGACGCCGAACTCCACGCGCTGTCCCGGCTTGAGCGCATCGACTCCGGCGGGGAGAACCGAGGAATGGACGAAGACGTCACCGCCGTCGTCGCGGGAGAGAAAGCCGAAGCCCTTCTCGCTGTTGAACCACTTGACCTTGCCGGTAGGCACGTCTGTCCTCGTCCTCGTACTCGTTGGAAAACTACTTCGGAAACGGCTCTTGATAGCACTGGGGCGGGTCGACCATGACCCGCCGATACCGAGCGCTACCAAGGCTAATGGTCTTCGGGCGGGTGACAAGACGTCCCCCGGTTGTTCTCTCGCGCAGGGAACTACCCTGGTCCGGTGCGTGACAAAACCCAAGCGAATTCCGCCGTGCCCGGTGACCGACTGATCCGCGCCGGTGCCGTCGTCTTCTTCCTCGGGGCCGTGGCCACCCTCGTCACGGTGGCCCCGCTGTTCTTCGGAGCGAAGCCTTTTCCGACCTACATGTTCGGTCTGAGCATGCTCATGGCCGTCGGATTCCTCCTCGCCGGTGCCGGTGTCCTGCGGTCGGTCACCGCCGGCCGGCGTCAGGCGCGGGGTGCGGCCCCGGGCGCCTCGCGGTAGCCGGAGAGCCACGCGGGGAAGGCGGAGAGACCGGCCAGGACGACGTCCGCACCGGCCGCCCTCAGCTCCTCGGCCGGGCACGGGCCGGTCGCGACGGCGACCGAAAACGCACCTGCCGCACGGGCCCCGCGCACGTCGCCGACGTGATCGCCGACGTACACGCCGGCGCCGTACTCGCGCAGTGCCGCCGCCTTCTGCTCGGCCCACAGGTCACCGACGACCACGTCCGGCTCGATGCCGAGGTGGGCCAGGTGCAGCTTGGCGTTCGGCTCGTACTTCGCCGTCACCACCATCGTCCGCCCGCCGGCCGTGCGTACCGCGTCGATCGCCTCCCGGGCGCCGTCCATGGCGGGCGTCGCGGCGATGGCTATGGAGGGGTACATCTCCCGGTACAGATCGGCCATCTCCGGCACCCGCTCGGCCGGGAACCACTGGATCAACTCCTCCACGAGCGGCGGTCCGAGCCGGGTCACCGCCAGATCGGCGTCGATGAACGTCCCGGTCCGCTCGGCCAGGGCCAGGTAACAGGCACGGATGCCCGGCCGTGAGTCGATGAGGGTCATGTCGAGGTCGAAGCCGACGGTGAGGGTGGAGGCCATGGGGCACATTGTGCCGGGTGCCGCCGTCGGGGGGGTGCGGGCGGGCCTGCTCGACAGACACCGGCGCACCGCAAGCGCCCTGAAGGGGCGCGGGGAACCACGCGACCAGCCGGTCACGGCCCTGCCGCTTCATCGCGGACGGCGACCGGACGTCTTCCCGCCCTGCCCTGCGCACCCGCGGTGGGCCGACGGCTCACGGCCCACGGCCCACGGCTGACGGCTCACGGCTCACGGCTCACGGCTCACGGCTCACGGCTCACGGCTGACGGCTGACGGCTGACGGCTGACGGCTGACGGCTGACGGCTGACGGCTGACGGCTGACGGCCGGTCATACACCCGGCGCCGACCCGTCACCGCGGCCCACTACCTCTTCCGCTGCGAGCGCCACACCAGATACACGGCCGACGCCACCGCCGCGCCCCGCACCACCCACGGCCAGGTCTCACCGACGGCGTCGTTCATGTGGCCCTGGGCGATCGGCTCCCCCCAGCGGCCGTCGTTGCGCCCCCACAGCCACACCAGCCCGGCCGTGACCGCCGTGCCCGGCAGCACCATCACCGCCCACTTGGTCTCCGCGGCCGTCAGCCGCCGGGAGCCGTAGGCGATCGCCCAGCCCAGGAGCAGCGCGAACCAGTTGCCGAGCACGGTTCCGGCGACGAGCGCGGCTGCGGCCAGCAGCAGCAGGGGGTTGGACCAGCCGGCGGCGGGCCCGGGGAGGAAACGGCGGCGGCGCGGGGCGGGTTCGGGCGCGGTCTCGGCGGGGCCGGCCGTGAGCTGGGCCGCCTCGTCGGTGGGAGCCCCTGGGGGGACCTTCGCGGAAGCCCCTGTGGGAGCGTCCGTGGGGGGCCGTCTGAGCAGATCCGGGATCTCCACACCGCCGACGAATCCCGGCACCGGGTCGGTGTCCCCCAGGACGCCACCGGTGCTCACGCGCCACCAGTCGGGCGCTGCCACGCTGTCCCCGAGTTCATGCGCGGGGGCGAGATGCGGTGGGGCCGCGGTGCCCCGCCGCATCGGCGGCTCGGGCTCGGCGGGCCGCGGGCGCGGTACGACCCGGCGCAGTCCCTTCGGCCGCTCCCGCTCCACCGGTTCCGGCGCCCGCTTCCCCGGGGAAGGCTGTTCCGGTACGGCGGCGGGGGGCGGCTGCGGGAGACCGCCGGTGCCGCCGGCCACCGCGACCACCTCGTCCGGAGTGCCGAGACCGTCCAGGATGCGGCGGACGGCGGCGGGTGAGTCCACCGTCGTCTTCGCCCGGCACCGGTCGATCTCGTTCCGCAGCTCCGACACGAGCCGCATCCGCGTCGCCGACGGCAGCTGACGCTGCTGGGCGATGTCTCCGACGCGACTCAGATACTCGTAGACGACCTGATCGCTCTCGATCCCCACGGAACCCCTCCGGGGTGCGCCGACTGAAACCCCGGTGAGGACGGTACCGCTTCTCCCCGGTTGCCCGGGTCGGGCCGACCGTCCCGGGCCCACCACCCCCAAGACCCCGCCTCGCCCTCCGACCCCCTCCCGAGCACCGAACGGGCCGTGTGCCGCTGCGACCCCCACCCGAGCACCGGACAGTGTTCCTTCCCTCCCGCCCCCTCCCGAGCACCGGACGCACCGTGTGCCCCGGCGACCCCCACCCTGAGTACCGGACGCGCCGTGTACCCCTCCGACCTCCACCCGAACTCCGGACGCGGTGTGCCCCTGCGCCCCCCACCCTGAGTACCGGACGCGCCGTGTACCCCTCCGACCTCCACCCGAACACCGGACGCGCCGTGTACCCCTCCGACCTCCACCCGAACACCGGACGCGCCGTGTGCCCCTGCGACCCCCACCCGAGCGCCGGACAGGCTGTGTCTTTCCGGCTCTCACCCCGGCTGCCGGGCGGGCTGGGCGGGGCCGGTCTCTCCGGTGCGGGCGGGATGTCCGCTAACGTTGGCCGGATGAGCCCTGAGGCCCACTCAGCCCCTCGGTCCCTCGCGGAGGCGCTCCGCGCGCGGGACGACGCCTCCCTGGCCGGGCTGCTGCGCAGCCGCCCGGACCTCATCACCCCCGTACCCACCGATCTCACCCAGCTCGCCACGCGCGCCGGCACGCGCGCCTCGGTGCTGCGCGCGCTGGAGCGGCTGGACCGGTTCGCGCTGCAGACCGCGGAGGCGCTGGCCGTGGCCCCGGACCCGGCGTCGTACGACACCCTGCTCGGGCTGATGGCCGGGGACGCCGGCGACGAGACGGTGGCCGACGCACTGCCGAGGGCCGTCGGCACCCTGCGCGAGCAGGCGCTGGTGTGGGGTGACGACGACCGGCTGCGGCTGGTGCGGACCGCCCGCGAACTGCTCGCGCCCTCACCGCAGCATCCGTCCCCGACCGGGCTCGGGCCGACCGTGCAGGAAGCCACCTCGGGCATGTCGCCCGGGCGGATCCAGGAGATCGTGTCGACGGCCGGGCTGCCGTCGACGCACGACTCGGTGTCCGCCGTGACCGCGCTGACCGGGCTGTTCACGCACCGGAAGAAGATGGCGAAGCTGCTCGCCGGGGCCCCGGAACCCGCCCGGGAGGTGCTGTCCCGGCTGGTGTGGGGGCCGCCGTACGGGCAGGTCACCGCCGAACCGGCGGCACATCTGCGCTGGCTGCTGGACCGCGGCCTGCTGCTGCCGACCGCCCCCGGCACGGTCGTGCTGCCCCGCGAGGTCGCCCTGCACCTGCGCGCGGGCCGCGCCCATCGCACGCCCGAACCGCAGCCGCCCGCCGTGGTGCCGGCCGCGGCCCACAGTCCGCAGGTGGTGGACGCCACCGCGGCGGGGCAGGCGTACACCGCGCTGGCCACCGTGGAGGAGCTGCTGAAGGACTGGGACGAGGGCGGGCCGGCCGTGCTGCGGGCGGGCGGACTGAGCGTGCGCGACCTGAAGCGGACCGCCGTGGCACTGGACGTGTCCGAGCCGGTCGCCGCCTTCTGGGCCGAACTGACGTACGCCGCCGGCCTGATCGCCTCCGACGGGGAGGTCGACGAGCGGTACGCGGCGACGCCCGCCTACGACGAGTGGCTGGAGCAGCCACCGGCCGAGCGCTGGGCCCGGCTCGCCCACACCTGGCTGACCGCCACCCGTACTCCGGGGCTGGTGGGCGGCCGGGACGCCAAGGACCGGGCCCTGTCGGCGCTCGGCCCGGGGCTCGACCGGTCCGCCGCGCCCGAGGTCCGGCACCGGGTGCTGGCCCTGCTGGCCGGGCTGCCGCGGGGCGCGGCCCCGGACGCCGAGTCGGTGCTGGCCCGGCTGCGCTGGGAACGGCCGCTGCGGGGGATCCAGCGAGACGGCGAGGACGATCTGCGCTCCCGGCTGGCCCGCTGGACCCTGTCGGAGGCGGAACTGCTGGGCGTGACCGGGCGGGGGGCGCTGGCGGCGCAGGGACGCGCGCTGCTCGGGGCGCCGGCCGCCGCTGCCGGATCCGACTCCGCGGGGTCCGCCACGGCGGGGACCGGCGCCCCGGCCTCCGCCGGGCCCGGCGACAAGCTCCCGGTGCACCACCACCGCACGCCCGACCGGCTCGCGCCCCTCTCCGCCGCCGAGCAGGCCGTCGCCACCGCCGCCGCGGCCCGGCTGCTCGCCCCGCTGCTGCCCGAGCCGCTGGACCACGTCCTGCTCCAGGCCGACCTGACGGCGGTCGCCCCCGGCCCGCTGCGACGCCCGCTGGCGGACATGCTGGACGTGCTGGCGGACGTGGAGTCCAAGGGCGGCGCGACCGTGTACCGGTTCACGCCCGGGTCCGTCCGGCGTGCCCTGGACGCCGGACGGACCGCCGCCGACCTGCACGCCTTCCTCACCGAGCACTCCCGCACCCCGGTGCCGCAGCCGCTCGCCTATCTGATCGACGACGTGGCCCGCAGACACGGCCATCTGCGGATCGGCGCGGCCTCGGCGTACGTGCGCTGCGACGACGACGCCCTGCTCAACGAGATCCTCGCCGACAAGCGGGCCGCCGCCCTGCGGCTGCGCCGGCTGGCGCCGACCGTACTGGCCGCCCCGACCGATCCGGCGACGCTGCTGGACGGGCTGCGCGCGATGGGGTACGCGCCCGCCGCCGAGTCCGCGGAGGGTGATGTCCTGATCAGCCGAGCCCACGCCCGTCGCACTCCGCCGCGCACCGCGCCCGAGCCGGTGCCGGAGGGGCCGCCACCGCCCGACGCCACGCTGCTCGGGGCGGCGATCCGCGCGATCCGGGCCGGTGACGTGGCCGCCACCGCCCCGCGCAAGCCCGCCGGCGAGCCGCTCGCCGGCGGCGAGCTGCCGCGGACCTCGTCCGCCGAGACCCTCGCCACCATGCAGGCCGCCGTGCTGACCGGTGACTCCGTGTGGATCGGCTACGTCAACGCCGAGGGCGCCGCCAGTCAGCGGGTCATCGCCCCGATCCGGGTGGAGGGCGGTTTCGTGACGGCGTACGACCACACGGCGGACGAGGTGCGGACGTACCCGCTGCACCGGGTCACGGGGGTCGCGGAACTCGCGGATGACTGAGCGCACGTTCCCGCAGGTCGTGGGCGTGCGGCCACCTGAGCCCCGGACAGTTCGTCTCGATGAGGCACACTGGACGTTTGGCCTTGTGGAAAGGGTGTGCCGCGCGTGAATGGTCCACTGATCGTCCAGTCCGACAAGACCCTGCTCCTGGAAGTCGACCACGAGCGGGCCGACGACTGCCGGCGGGCCATCGCGCCCTTCGCCGAACTGGAGCGGGCGCCCGAGCACATCCACACCTACCGGGTCACCCCCCTCGGCCTGTGGAACGCGCGGGCCGCGGGGCACGACGCCGAGCAGGTCGTCGACGCCCTCGTGCAGTACAGCCGCTACCCCGTGCCGCACGCGCTGCT
This sequence comes from Streptomyces sp. NPDC053076, assembly GCF_044546845.1. NCBI lineage: Bacteria > Bacillati > Actinomycetota > Actinomycetes > Kitasatosporales > Streptomycetaceae > Streptomyces > Streptomyces sp. NPDC053076. The sequence continues at coordinate 168,929 of NZ_JBITZL010000009.1, forward strand.
GGTGGACATCGCCGAGACGATGGACCGTTACGGCCGCCTCACCCTCAGCAAGCATCCCGCGCACGGACTCGTCCTCACCACCACCGACCGGCCGGTGCTGGAAGAGGTGCTGAAGTCCAAGCGGATCGCCCCGCTGGTCGGCGCCCGGATCGACCCGGACAGCGTCGTGGTGCACCCCTCCGAGCGCGGGCAGATCAAGCAGACGCTGCTGAAGCTGGGCTGGCCGGCCGAGGACCTCGCCGGGTACGTCGACGGTGAGGCGCACTCGATCGAGCTGCTGGAGGACGGCTGGGCGCTGCGCCCGTACCAGAAGCAGGCCGTGGAGAACTTCTGGCACGGCGGCAGCGGTGTCGTCGTGCTGCCCTGCGGCGCCGGGAAGACGCTGGTCGGTGCCGGGGCCATGGCCCAGGCGAAGTCGACCACGCTGATCCTCGTCACCAACACCGTCTCCGCCCGGCAGTGGAAGCACGAACTGGTGAAGCGGACCTCGCTGACCGAGGACGAGATCGGCGAGTACAGCGGCACGAAGAAGGAGATCCGCCCCGTCACCATCGCCACCTACCAGGTGCTGACGACCAGGCGGAAGGGCGTCTACCCGCACCTGGAACTGTTCGACTCCCGGGACTGGGGGCTGATCCTCTACGACGAGGTGCACCTGCTTCCCGCGCCGGTCTTCAAGTTCACGGCCGACCTCCAGGCGCGCCGCCGGCTGGGGCTCACGGCCACCCTCGTGCGGGAGGACGGCCGGGAGTCGGACGTGTTCTCCCTCATCGGACCCAAGCGGTTCGACGCGCCCTGGAAGGAGATCGAGGCGCAGGGCTACATCGCACCGGCCGACTGCGTCGAGGTCCGGGTGAATCTGACCGACTCCGAGCGGCTGGCGTACGCGACGGCCGAGACGGAGGAGAAGTACCGCTTCTGCGCCACCACCGCGACCAAGCGGAAGGTCACGGAGGCGATCGTCCGCCGCTTCGCCGGGCAGCAGATCCTCGTCATCGGCCAGTACATCGACCAGCTGGACGAGCTGGGCGAGCACCTGAACGCCCCCGTCATCAAGGGCGAGACCTCCAACGCCCAGCGCGAGAAGCTCTTCGATGCCTTCCGTCAGGGCGAGATCAGCGTGCTGGTGGTGTCCAAGGTCGCCAACTTCTCCATCGACCTGCCCGAGGCCACGGTCGCCATCCAGGTGTCCGGCACCTTCGGCTCCCGGCAGGAGGAGGCCCAGCGGCTCGGGCGGGTGCTGCGCCCCAAGGCCGACGGCCACCAGGCGCACTTCTACTCGGTCGTCGCCCGCGACACCCTCGACCAGGACTTCGCCGCCCACCGGCAGCGCTTCCTGGCCGAGCAGGGCTACGCCTACCGCATCGTGGACGCGGACGAGATCCTGGCCGACGGCTAGGCCGGTCCGGACTCCTTCTCCTCGGTCTCCTCGTCTCCTCGGTCTCCTCGGGCTCGGAACTCCTTCACCTCGGGCTCGGGGCCGGGGCCGGTTTTTCCGTCGGCTCGGTCGACACGATCGGACGACGGCTGATCACGGCGTCGCACGAGAAGGGCAGTCCGAGCGCCACAAGAGGGTATGCGGCCGCCAACGGCTGTTGCCACCACGGCAGTTCCAGGTCCAGGGGGCCCTCGTGGGGCACCAGCCACATCGTGCGGGCAGTGAAGACGAGGGCCACCAGTGCGGCCGTACGGATGCGCCCCTCCGCGAGCAGCACGGCGAGCAGCGGCACGCACCACACCCAGTGGTGGGTCCAGCTGATCGGGCAGATCAGCAGGGCCGTGAACGCGGTCAGCAGGATGCCGTGGCTGTCCCGGCGGGCACGGGCCGCCAGTACCAGGCCCGTCACCGCGACCGCCGCCGCCGGGACCGCCCAGACGAGGCCCGGCTCGGGGTCGCCCAGGGCGCGTGCGACCAGCCCCCGCAGGGACTGGTTGTCCACGATCCACGCCTTGCCCACCCGGCCGGTCTCGTACAGGCGCCGGGTCCAGAAGTCGGCGCTCGCGGACGGGAGCAGGACGGCACCCAGCGCGACCGTCGCGCCGAAGGCCGCCGTCGCCGTCGCCGCCTCCCGTATCCGGCCGCGCAGGAGCAGGTAGGCCACGAACACGGCCGGGGTGAGCTTGATGCCGGCCGTGATCCCGAGGGCGAGGCCCTTGGCGCGGGCGCCCGGCGGCCGGGTCAGGTCCCACAGGGCCAGGCAGGCGACGACCAGGTTGATCTGGCCGAACAGGAGCGTCTGGAAGACCGGCTCCAGCCAGAGCGCGCCCGCGGTGGCCGTGCAGAGCAGGGGCAGGGGCAGGGGCAGGGAGCGCGCGGCCAGACGGGCGGAGAGGATGACGAAGACGGCGAGCAGGAGCGCGTTGCCCGCCAGGAACGCCGCTTTCACGACTGGTGCGGGGAGCCAGGACGCCGGGACGAAGAGGATCGCCGCGAAGGGCGGATAGGTCGCGGGGAGCCGCCACTCGGTGATGGTGAACCCGTAGAGATCGGTGCCGTGGGCCACGGCCGCGCCCTCGGCCCGGTAGACGAGGAGATCGGCCATGGGTGCGCCGCGCAGGGCGCACAGCGTGACGAAGGAGGCGAGGGAGAGGGCGAGAAGGAGCAGGGCCATCCGTTTCCGCACGGACGCGACCCTATGCCGTCATCTGCGGCGTATGCCCGCCTCCTCGCCGTACTCGCCGAGGATGACGACGCTGAACGCCGCCTCGACGAACACCTTCATGGCTCGCAGGGCGTTGCCCAGCGGATGGTGGTGCGGGCCGTCCACGGCCGTGGCCCCGGTCGGCGGCCGGACGGAAGCTGGAGTGATGGTCGCTGCGCTCATGCCTCCATGGTGGAACGTCGGACATAAGACGTGCATCGGTCCATGGGTCCCAGTAGATCTCCGGATGGACCCCGCCCCTAGGCCGGAAGGCCCCCGTCCCCTAGGGGACGGCCGGACGGAAACTCATTGGCGCGCGTCCCGCCGCCTCACTAGAATCCTCGCTCTTGCCCGCCTCCCCCTCGGAGCGCCGCCGCCCGGCCGGAAACCGGACGGCATCGTCGTCGTCGCCACACAGCAGGCCCACCGGAGGCACCCCCTTGTCCGCGCCAGCCCACGAATCGTCCGTCGGCCGGCCGGCCGACCAGTCGGCCGACCCCCTCTCCCGAGAGCGCTCCCACCTCGCCGCGTCCCGCGCCGCCCTGCGTGCCATGCGCGAGGACGTGGAGGCCCTGGACATCCGCGACGTCACCGCGAACTGGGTCAACGCCGAGGTGCTGGCCCGCCAGATCGACGAGCGCATCAAGGCGCTGGCGGACCTCAGTCACACCCCGCTGTTCTTCGGCCGGCTCGACTACCTGCACGCCCCGGCGGCGGAAGAGGCCGAGGGCGCCGAGGGAGAGCAGTTCTACATCGGGCGGCGGCATGTGCACGACGCCGGCGGCGATCCCATGGTCATCGACTGGCGCGCACCGGTCTCGCAGCCGTTCTACCGGGCGTCCAAGAAGGACCCCATGGACGTCGGACTGCGCCGGCGCTTCGGCTACACCGGCGGCGACCTGACCGCGTACGAGGACGAGCACCTCTCCGACCCGGCCGATCCGTCGGAGGCCGCCACCACCAGCAAGCTGCTCCAGCGGGAGATCGAACGGCCGCGCGTCGGCCCGATGCGGGACATCGTCGCCACCATCCAGCCCGAGCAGGACGAGATCGTCCGCTCCGGTCTGTCCGGCACGGTCTGTGTGCAGGGCGGCCCCGGCACCGGGAAGACCGCCGTCGGCCTGCACCGGGTGGCGTATCTGCTCTACGCCCACCGGGAACGGCTCGCCCGCACCGGCACCCTGGTCATCGGACCGAACCGGTCCTTCCTGCACTACATCGAGCAGGTCCTGCCCGCGCTCGGCGAGCTGAGCGTCCGGCAGGCGACGGTGGACGACCTCGTCGCCACGGTCGAGGTGCGCGGCACGGACGACGCGGCCGCCGCGCTCGTCAAGGGCGACGCCCGGATGGCCGAGGTCCTCAGGCGTGCCCTGTACGCGCACGTGACCATGCCCACCGAACCGGTCGTGGTCGTGCGCGGCTCGCGCCGCTGGCGGGTTCCGGCGTACGAACTGGAGCAGATCGTCCGCGAGTTGCTGGCCCGGGACATCCGCTACGGCGCGGCCCGCGAGGCCCTGCCGCAGCGCATCGCGCACGCGGTGCTGGTGCAGATGGAGCGGTCCGGGGAGGCCCCGGACGACCGGGTGCAGGACGCGGTCGCCCGCAACAGCGCGGTGAAGGCGGCCGTGAAGGCCGTCTGGCCGGCCGTGGACCCGGCGAAGCTGGTGCTGCGGCTGCTCGGTGAGCCGGAGTTCCTCGCCGAGCACGCCGCCGGGATCCTGGACGAGGACGAGCGGCAGACGATCCTGTGGGCCAAGCCGGTGCGCAGTGTGAAGTCGGCCAAGTGGTCGGCGGCGGACGCGGTGCTGATCGACGAGGTGGCCGACCTGGTCCAGCGCACCCACTCGCTCGGCCATGTCGTGCTGGACGAGGCGCAGGACCTGTCCCCGATGCAGTACCGGGCCGTCGGCCGCCGCTGCACCACCGGCAGCGCGACCGTGCTGGGCGACCTCGCGCAGGGCACGACCCCGTGGGCGACCCGGAGCTGGGCGGAGGCGCTGGACCACCTCGGCAAGCCGGAGGGGGCGGTCGAGGAGCTGACGGCCGGTTTCCGCGTGCCGACGGACGTCATCGCGTACGCCTCCCGGCTGCTGCCGCACATCGCGCCCGGTCTCACCCCGGTCGCCTCCGTCCGGGAGAACCCGGGGTTCTTCGAGGTCCGCGCGGCCACGGGGACCACCGACGTCGTCGCCGCGTGCGCGGAGTCGCTGCGCAACGAGGGGTCGACCGGCCTGATCGCCGCCGACGCCCGGATTCCGGACCTCGCCGAGGCCCTGACGGCGGCCGGTATCCCCTTCCTCGCACCCGGCGAGGAGACCACCCGCGAGACGCGGCTGACCCTCGTCCCGGCCTCGCTCGCCAAGGGCCTGGAGTACGACTACGTGGTGCTGGACGAGCCGCAGGCGGTGGTGGCCGGCGAGCCGGACGAACGCACCGGGCTGCGGCGCCTGTACGTGGCGCTGACCCGCGCGGTGTCCGGCCTGACCGTGACGCACTCGGCGCCGCTGCCCGCGCAGCTCGCCGAGTAGGGTGCTGTGCCGTTCCGGCATGTCCCCCTGGAAAGGCACCCGTTGAGCTCGCCGCCTCCGCACTCCGCGTACCCCGACCAGCAGCAGCCGGGACCGCAGCAGCCGCCCCCGGGCGCCTGCCGACAGCCCCCGGGTACGTACCACCAGCCCCCGGGCGCCTACCGACAGCCTCCAGGTTCGTATCAGCAGCCCCCGGCGTACCAACAGCTCCCGGGCTCGCACCAGCAACCCCCCGCGTACCAACAGCCCCCCGGCTCGCACCAGCAACCCCCGGCGCCGTATCCGCCCGTCGCCGGTCCTGGCCCCGGGCCCGGACCTGGCCCCGGACCCGGGTGCGAGGTGTGCGGGGCGTTGCCCGCCGCGCCGGTGACGGTCCGCGGGCACCAGGGCATGGTGGTGGTCATGCGGTTCCTGCGGCGGCGGGGCGTGCTGTGCCGCACCTGCGGACTCGCCGTGTTCCGGCAGATGCAGTCGGACACCCTGGCGCGGGGCTGGTGGGGTGCGCTGTCGATGCTCATCACCCCGGTCACCCTGCTGGTCAACCTCGGCGCCCTGGCCCGGATCCGCAAACTCCCGGCACCGGCGACGGCCGCCTGGCGCCCGCCGCTGGACCCCGGGCGCCCGGTGCTGAGGCGGCCGGCCGGCCTGATCGGGCTCCTCCCGCTCGGCGCGCTCGCCGCGCTGGTGATCGCCGTGCCCGTCCTGATGTCCATCGGCTCCTCGACCGAGCCGAGCGGCGTCCACTTCCAGCCCAGGAAGAACCGCGAGCCGCTCTCCATCGGTGCGTGCGCGCACAACGACCGCGAGTGGCCCCACCAGGACCTCAGAAACGTCCCCTGCGACTCCGCGGACGCCCAGTACCTCATCACCGAGCCGAAGAACGGCTACTGCGCGACCGGGGACTACATCGCCTACCTCCAGTACAGCGTGGACGGCATGTCCACCGTGTGCCTGCACCCGGTGAAGGACTAGCCGGCGTCCCCGTCGAGCGCCGTACGCCACTGCGCGACCGCGACCGCCGAGACGGGCCCACGCCAGCCGTCGGGGCGGGCCGCGCCACCGATGTGGAACGCCTCGATCCGGCCGCCCCGGAGCCGCGGCACATGGTCGAGGCGCAGTCCGCCGCCGACCAGGATCTGCTGCTCGTACCCGGGCTCGCCGTCGTGCGTCGCCTCCGCGAGCAGGGTGGGCAGGCCGTCGTCCACGCCCGCGGCGGAGCCGGCGGTGAGGTAGGTGTCCAGGCCGGGCAGGTCGGCGAGCTGCTTGCGCAGGGCGTCCCGGTCGGCGGCCCGGTCGATCGCCCGGTGGAAGGTCCACCGGCAGCCGCCCAGCGCGCCGACGACCCGCTCCACCGCGGCCAGGTCGACACCGCCGTCCGCGGCCAGGAAGCCGAGCACGAACTGGTCGGCCCCGGCCTGCCGCAGCTCACCGGCCACCCCGACCAGCCGGTCCACGTCTCCGGCCGCGAACCCGTCCGCGAGGCGGAGCATCACGCGCAGGTCGATGTCGACGGCGGCACGGATCGCGGCGACGGTGGCGGGCGAGGGGGTGAGCCCGTCGGCCGCCATCTCGGTGACCAGCTCCAGCCGGTCCGCGCCTCCGGCCTGGGCGGCGACCGCGTCCTCGACGTCGAGGGCGATCACCTCCAGGACTGCACGCTTGCTCATGGCACCCCATTCATCGGCATTCATCGGGCGACTATAGGTCTAGTCCAATTTAAGAGTACGCGGGTCCCGGAGTGCCACGGATCCACCACTCACCCGAAGATGTTCAACTCCGCCTCACGGGCCCCGGCCAGCTCATACGTCCCATCTGTCACCGGCCGTCCCGCGTACAGACGTACGAGCGTGGCGGCGTCCCCTATGTACCGGGCGGGCGGACCGCCGGCGGCCACCGCCCCGAGCCGCAGCGGCTCGTCCACATCGGTGAGGTCGGCGTGCAGCGGCACGCGCTCCCTCTCCCGGGTGACCCGCGCCAGCAAGGTCAGCGCGTCCGGCAGTCCGGCCCCCGCGTAGGCCCCCGGCGCCCCCCACGCCTCCCGCACGTCCCCGGCGTGCACCCACTCCCCCAGCGCGATCACGTCCAGCTCCCCGTCCCCGCGGGCGATCACCGGCCCGGCCTCGGTCATCCCGCGCTCCAGCTCCGTCACGACCCGCGCGTTCGTCCAGTCGGCCCGGTCGGCTATGTCCCGGTCGTTCGACTCCGGCGAGAACGCCCCCTTCCCGAGCCGGCCCTCCACCACCCGCATCAGCGCGGCGGAACAGTGCGCCAGCACATCCCGCACCGTCCACCCGGGGCACGCGGCCGTCGGCAGCGAGAAATCGGCGTCGGGGCGGGAACGCAGCAGCGGTACGAGGGCGTCGCGTTCGGCGGCCAGCAGCCGTCCGGGGAGTTCGGGATCGCGCACTTCCAGCATGTCCGTCATGGAGATCACGCTAAGGGCGCGTCCGGGCGTCCGTCACGAGCTGAACGACGGGCAACCTCCCCGAAGGGCCGGCACGAAAGGCACCGCGGGCAACCGCCCCGGAAGGCCCTCACGAAAAGCACCGCGGGCAACCGCCTCGAAGAGCCGGCACGGAAGGCACCGCGGGCAACCGCCCCGAAGAGCCGGCACGGAAGGCACCGGCTGACCGCCGGGCCGGTGGAGGCCGGTCGTCGGCCGGCGCGGAAGAATGGGGCCCATGGCCGACCTCGACGCCCTGCGTCTCCGCTTCGCCCGCACCCTGGAAGCAGCCCGCGCCCCCGGCGGCGGCCCCGACCCCGCCCCTTACGCCGACGCGCTGCTGGCCCGCTGGCAGGAGCCGCAACGCCACTACCACACGGTGGCCCACCTCACCGCCGTACTCGACCACGTGGACGTCCTGGAGACCTACGCGGCCGACCCGGACGTGGTCCGCCTGGCCGCCTGGTTCCACGACGCCGTCTACCTGCCCGAACGCTCCGAGAACGAGGAACGGTCCGCGCGGCTGGCCGAGCGCGCCCTGCCGGAGGCCGGCGTGCCGGACGGCACCACGGCCGAGGTGGCCCGGCTGGTCCGGCTCACCGTCACCCACGACCCGGCCGACGACGACCGCGACGGCCAGGTGCTGTGCGACGCCGACCTCGCGATCCTGGCCACGCCCCCGTCGGCGTACGCCGTCTACACCGCCGAGGTCCGTGCGGAGTACCACTTCGTCCCCAACGACGCCTTCCGCGCGGGGCGGGCCGCGGTCCTGCGCCAACTCCTGGATCTGCCACGCCTGTTCAGGACCCCTTACGGACAGGAGAAGTGGGAGGCGACGGCCCGCCACAACCTCGCCGGCGAGCTGGAAATGCTGTCGACCTGAGCGGTCCGGGCCGCCTAGTGTGCGACCCATGCGTGTCATGGGCGGGGATCAGGTGGAAGAGGCGGTCGCGGGCTGCGTGGCGGCACTGCGGCCGGCGGTGGACCGGGACTGGAAAGGGGTGAAGGCCGCCGGACTGGAGTGGACCTGCCATGACACGGCGGTCCATGTCGCCGACGATCTCGTCGCGTACGCGGCCAACCTGGCGGCGCGGGCCCAGACCGGCTACGTCCCCTTCGCCCTGACCCTCGACGACGGCACCGACAACACCGGCCTGCTGCATGTCGTCGAGGCGACCGGCGCGCTGCTCGCCGCGGCGGTCCGCACCGCCGCGCCCGGCGTCCGCGGCTTCCACCCCTACCCCTTCGGCAGCGCCGACCGGGTCGGCTTCGCCGCCATGGGCGTCGCCGAAGTCCTGCTGCACACGCACGACATGACCCGGGCACTGGGCCTCGCCTACGAGCCGCCCGCCGAGCTGGCCGAGTCGGTCCTGACCTGGCTCTTCCCGCACGTCCAGCCCGGCCCCGCACCCTGGCCCACCCTGTTGTGGGCGACCGGCCGCGGTGAGCTGCCCGGCCGCGCCCCGGTCACCCGGTGGCGCTGGCGCAACAACCTGGTCGTCCCCGCCGAACGCGTCATCCTGACCGGGATCCGACCGGCCGCCGCCGACGATCTGCGCCTGGGCGGCACGGGCGGCTTCGACTGGATCGACGGCGGCCCGTACGAGGGCACTCGGGAAGCCTGCTCCCATCTGATGAAGGCGTACGAAGCCGGTGCGCACCGGCCGGAGTTCGGGGTCTTCGCCCTCGTACGGCCCGAGGACGGCCGGGCCGTCGGCGGCATCGGCTTCCACGGCGCCCCGGACGAGGAGGGGCGGGTGGAGATCGGCTACGACCTCGCCGTGGGCGCCCGCGGCAACGGCTACGCGACCGAGGCGCTGCGCACGCTGACGGCGTGGGCGCTGGCCCGGGAGGACGTCGACCAGGTCTCCCTGACCATCGAGCACGACAACGCGCCCTCCCAGGGCGTGGCGACCCGCGCCGGGTTCACCCGGGCGACCGTGGAGGAGGAACGGATCGCCCAGAACGAGCACGACCTGGACGCCGCCCTCCTGCTCTACGTCCGCCGGAGCTGAGGGTCAGGAAGCCTGTCGCCTCTTCCGCCGGCGCAGGCCCGACGCCCGCAGCAGCCGCACCACCTCGCGGCTGCTGACCTCCACCGCTCCGGCGGCCACCGCGTCCGGGTAGCGGTGTGCGGGAAGGTCGTAGTGATCGCGCTCGAAGGCCCGCTTCGGCACGCCCAACCCGGCGGCGAACGCGTGGAGTTCGTCGTACGAGGCATCGCTGACCAGATGCGACCACATGCGGCCGTGGCCGGGCCAGGAGGGCGGGTCGATGTAGAGCGTCACGACGAGGCCATCCCGCCGGTGGCCGAGCCCAGCGAACCCACGGACGCGACCTTCACGCCCGCCTTGTGGCACACCCAGTGCGGGTCGGGGCCCAGTTCCGGCTCCACGTCCAGCGCGTGCGGGTCGCCGGAGCCGCACACCGGGCACAGCGGCCAGCGGCCGTACCGGTCCAGCAGCGCGTCCTGCACGTCCTGGGCGACCAGCCCGGCGACGAAGGTCGCGCCCTCCGGCCACTGCTCGACCCACCAGCGCCGCTGGGCGACGGCGTCCTCCACCAGTGAGACGACGTCCGCCTCGGCGACCTGGCCCGCGACCAGATCCGCGAGTACCAGGGCGCGGGCCGCGTGCAACGCCTGCTCCAGGGGGGTGATGGGGTCCATGCACCCCATTGTGCGCACTCTTGACCGCGACACCGAACCGAAAATATCTTTCATTCGTGACCCAGGACATGAAGGAAAGTTTCGGCAGTCCCGGCGGCTCGCTCGCCGCCAAGGTGCGCACGCTCGCCCCTTCCATGACCCGGTCCATGCAGCGCGTCGCCGAGGCCGTCGCGAACGACCCGGCCGGCTGCGCCGCACTCACGGTGACCGGCCTCGCCGAACTCACCGGCACCAGCGAGGCCACCGTCGTACGCACCGCCCGGCTGCTCGGCTATCCGGGCTACCGCGACCTGCGGCTCGCCCTCGCCGGCCTGGCCGCCCAGCAGCAGTCGGGCCGGGCACCCGCGATCACCACCGACATCGCGGTGGACGACCCCATCGCCGACGTCGTCGCCAAACTGGCCTACGAGGAGCAGCAGACCCTCGCCGACACGGCCGCCGGAATCGACACCGTGCAGCTGGGCGGCGCCGTCACCGCGCTGGCCGCCGCCCGGCGCACCGATGTGTACGGCATAGGCGCGTCGGGACTCGTCGCCCAGGACCTCACCCAGAAGCTGCTGCGGATAGGGCTCATAGCCCACGCCCACAGCGACCCGCACCTCGCGGTCACCAACGCGGTGCAGCTGCGCTCGGGCGACGTGGCGATCGCGATCACCCATTCCGGGTCGACGGGGGACGTCATCGAGCCGCTCCGGGTCGCCTTCGAGCACGGGGCGACCACCGTCGCGATCACCGGCAGACCCGACTCGCCGGTCACCCAGTACGCCGACCTCGTGCTGACCACGTCGACCTCGCGGGAGACGGAGCTGCGGCCCGCCGCGATGTCCTCCCGGACGAGCCAGCTGCTGGTCGTGGACTGTCTGTTCGTGGGCGTGGCGCAGCAGACGTACGAGACCGCGGCCCCGGCGCTGGCCGCGTCGTACGAGGCGTTGGCCCACCGGCACCGGAGTGCCTCGCGCTAGACCACAGGAGTGAGTGCTGTGGGTGTCTGCGGGATCGGAGCCGCGTGCCGGACACAGCCCCGCGCCTTCAGGTAGGTTCACCGCCCCCCGATCGGAAAGTCACGGAGAGAGCCGCCCCCAATGACCTCCTCTGACCTGCGCAGCCAGTTGGCTTCCCTGACCACCGAGGCCTTCCGGCCCGAGCTCGCCGACATCGACCGGTTGCCCACCCTCGACCTCGCCCGGCTGATGAACGGCGAGGACGCGGGCGTACCCGCCGCCGTGGCGGCCCAGTTGCCGCGGATCGCCGCCGCCATCGACGCGGTGGCCGAGCGCATGACCCGCGGCGGACGGCTCGTCTACGCCGGTGCCGGTACCGCCGGGCGGCTGGGAGTGCTGGACGCCTCCGAGTGCCCGCCGACCTTCAACACCGACCCCGAGCAGGTCGTCGGCCTGATCGCGGGCGGCCCCGCGGCCATGGTCACCTCCGTCGAGGGCGCGGAGGACTCCGCGGAGCTGGCCCGCCGGGACCTCGACGCGCTGAAGCTCACACCCGACGACACCGTGGTCGGTGTCTCCGCCTCCGGCCGCACCCCCTACGCCGTCGGCGCCGTGGAACACGCCCGCGCCCTGGGCGCCCTGACCATCGGTCTGGCCTGCAACGAGCACAGCGCGCTCGGCGCCGCCGCCGAGCACGGCATCGAGGTCGTCGTGGGCCCGGAGCTGATCACCGGCTCCACCCGGCTGAAGGCGGGCACGGCCCAGAAACTGGTGCTGAACATGCTGTCGACGATCACGATGATCCGGCTCGGCAAAACGTACGGGAACCTGATGGTCGACGTGCGCGCCTCCAACGCCAAGCTCCGCGCCCGCTCGCACCGGATCGTCTCCCAGGCCACGGGCGCGGCTGACGCCGAGATCGAGAAGGCCCTCACGGAGACCGGCGGCGAGGTGAAGCAGGCGATCCTGGCCCTGCTCGCGGGCGTCGACGGCCCGACGGCCGCCCGTCTTCTGGAGGAGTCCGGCGGCCACCTGCGTGCGGCGCTGGCGCAGGCGCCCCGCTGACCCGGGGCCCGGGGGCCGGGGGCGGGGGGGCGGGTGCCATGGCCGCGCCTCCACCACGGCCGGCGTACCTGTTCGGCTTCGCTTGCCCTCCCCGGGCGGCCGGACCCCGCGAAGCGGCGGGGCAACTGCCGTGGCGGCCATGGGTGGTGGGCGTTGTCGTCCCGGGGTGGCCGGCGTCGAAGCGGTGAAGGGCGGCACGGGGACGGGCCGTGCGGGTCGTCGACGTGCTCACGACTCCGCCCAGGGTTCGCCGGTGCGAGGCTCGGCGGCCGGTGCGGAGCGGGGCAGGGCACCATGGAGGGGAGGAGGCGACCGACCGATATGAACCACGCCCAGCTCACCGCCCTCGGACGGGCTCTCCGGCTGCTCGGCGAGCACGGGGAGGCCCTGACCACCGACACGCCGGAGGCCCGGCTGCACGAGATCAGGAACGACCTGCGCCGGGCCCTCGATCTGCTGGACGACAGCGTCACCACCGGTGCTCCCGCCACCCGCTGTCCCGAGCACCCGCAAGGGCCCGTGGACGAGAGCGCCCCCGACCGGTGCCTGTTGTGCGAGACCCGGCGCCGGGCCGCGCGCCGGTCGGAGTTCCAGGGCAACAGGCCCCGCCCGGACGAGCCGGTCCCCACCGCGCCCTCCCGGTACGGCGTCCGCGGCGACCGCCCGCAGCCCCAGCAGCGATGGCTGCCGGAGCTGTGGAACGGACAGGAGTGGCAGCTGTGCGGTACACCCCGCCGGGACCGGCACGAGGCGGAGGCGTATCTCGCGGCCCAGCGCCGCGGTTCCCGGCCCGCCATGGCGTACCGGCTCGTCCACGAGTTCACGGACTACGAGGTGCTGCGGGTGTGGGGGACGCCGGTGCGGGTCGACATCGAGCCCATGGGCAACCTCTAGCGCCCGGCCGCCGGCCGGCCGGGCGCGGGGGAAGGCCCGGTCAGCTCAGGCTCTTCAGCGCCGCCGCGTCGTACGGCTTCAGCTCGTCGAAGCGGTCGGAGAGGACCTTGGCCGCCCACTCGGGGTCCTGGAGCAGCGCCCGGCCGATGGCCACCATGTCGAACTCGTCGGCCTCCAGGCGGTCCAGGAGGTTCTCGATGCCCTTGACCGGGGAGCCCTCGCCCTGGAAGGCGTTGATGAAGTCGCCGTCCAGGCCGACCGAGCCCACGGTGATGACCTGCTTGCCGGTGAGCTTCTTCGTCCAGCCGGCCAGGTTCAGGTCGGATCCCTCGAACTCGGGGAGCCAGTAGCGGCGGGTGGAGGCGTGGAAGACGTCGACGCCGGCCGCCGCGAGCGGGGTGAGGAGGGCCTCCAGCTCCTCGGGGGTCTCGGCGAGGCGGGCGGTGTAGTCCTGCTGCTTCCACTGCGAGTAGCGGAAGATGACCGGGAACTCGGGGGACACCGCCTCGCGGACCGCGGCGATGATCTCCGCCGCGAACCGGGTGCGGGCCACCGGGTCGCCGCCGTACGCGTCGGTACGGCGGTTGGTGCCCTCCCACAGGAACTGGTCGAGCAGGTAGCCGTGGGCGCCGTGGATCTCCACGCCGTCGAAGCCGATGCGCTCGGCGTCGGCCGCGGCCTGGGCGAACGCGCCGATGACGGCGTCCAGGTCCGCCTGCGTCATGATCTTGCCGGTCGGCTCGGCGCCCGCGGTGACCAGACCGGAGGGGCCGACGGCCGGGGCGTCGGCGAAGGGCGGCTCGCCCTGCTTGCGAACCATGCCGATGTGCCACAGCTGCGGGACGATCGTGCCCCCGGCCGCGTGCACGTCCTCGGCGACCTTCGCCCAGCCCGCCAGCTGCTCCTCGCCGTGGAACCGCGGTACGCGGTCGCTCTGGCCCGCCGACTCATGCCCCACGTAGGTGCCCTCGGTGACGAGCAGGCCGACGCCGGCGGCGGCCCGGCGCGCGTAGTACGAGCGCACGTCCTCGCCGGGGATGCCGCCCGGGGAGAACATGCGGGTCATCGGCGCCATCACGATCCGGTTCGGGACGGTCAGGCCGTTCAGCGCGATCGGGCGGGAGAGGAGACGGGCCGCCCGGGAGACGGGGGGCGTGGTGACGGTCATGTGGGGGCTCCTCGCGAATGACGGGGTTACCAGCTGGTATGTGCGTGCGCATTGTTGCAACTCCTTAAGTAATGCCGGTGAGCGGCCCCCGCATTCCCCCTCCCGGGCGGGTGGCGTGTGACTCCCGACATATGGCGAGCCGACCGGCAACCGGGTGAATCGACCGGGCCCCCCGTTCCTCACCGCCTGGCACTACGACGCCACGCGGCGCACGGTGACCGACCAGGTCGCGCCGCCCGCCACCGGCTCGGACACCCGGCCCATGGCAGCCGTGTCGCGCACGAGCGCGCCGATCGTCCTCGCCTACCACGACATCAACCCGCACCCCGCCAACGGCCGGACCTCGCTGACGGCCCGCGCCACCACCAAGCCGGTGTCGGCGCGCACCAGCGGCGGCGTGTCGCTGGCCGTCCGCGACGAGGCGGAGGATCTCGCCCGGCCGCGGTTCACCGCCCTGCGCATCGCCCCCTGAGCGAGCACGCACCGGAACACGGGAACGCCCGAGGGCGGTACCTCCAGCCGGAAGCTGGGGGTACCGCCCTCGGTCCGTAGGACGGGTGATCGACCGGGGTCGATCAGAAGTCCATGTCACCGCCCGGCATGCCGCCGCCGGCCGGCGCGGCGGCCTTCTCCGGCTTGTCGGCGATGACGGCCTCGGTGGTGAGGAACAGCGCGGCGATGGAGGCGGCGTTCTGCAGCGCGGAACGGGTCACCTTCGCCGGGTCGATGATGCCCTCGGCGACCAGGTCGACGTACTCACCGGTCGCGGCGTTCAGGCCGTGGCCCGGGGTCAGGTTGCGCACCTTCTCCACCACGACACCGCCCTCGAGGCCGGCGTTGACGGCGATCTGCTTCAGCGGGGCCTCCAGGGCGATGCGCACGGCGTTGGCGCCGGTCGCCTCGTCACCCTCCAGCTCCAGCTTCTCGAAGACCTGGGAAGCCTGGAGCAGGGCCACGCCACCACCGGCGACGATGCCCTCCTCGACGGCGGCCTTCGCATTGCGGACGGCGTCCTCGATGCGGTGCTTGCGCTCCTTGAGCTCCACCTCGGTGGCGGCACCGGCCTTGATGACCGCGACACCGCCGGCGAGCTTCGCCAGGCGCTCCTGCAGCTTCTCGCGGTCGTAGTCGGAGTCGCTGTTCTCGATCTCGGCGCGGATCTGGTTCACGCGGCCGCCCACCTGCTCCGAGGAGCCGGCGCCGTCGACGATGGTGGTCTCGTCCTTGGTGATGACGACCTTGCGGGCGCGGCCCAGGAGGTCCAGGGTCGCGTTCTCCAGCTTGAGGCCGACCTCCTCGGAGATGACCTCGCCGCCCGTGAGGATGGCGATGTCGCCGAGCATGGCCTTGCGGCGGTCACCGAAGCCCGGGGCCTTGACGGCGACGGACTTGAAGGTGCCGCGGATCTTGTTGACGACCAGGGTCGACAGGGCCTCGCCCTCGACGTCCTCGGCGATGATCAGCAGCGGCTTGCCCGACTGCATGACCTTCTCCAGCAGCGGGAGCAGGTCCTTGACCGAGGAGATCTTGGAGTTGGCGATCAGGATGTACGGGTCGTCGAGCGACGCCTCCATCCGCTCCATGTCGGTGGCGAAGTACGCCGAGATGTAGCCCTTGTCGAAGCGCATACCCTCGGTGAGCTCCAGCTCCAGACCGAAGGTCTGGGACTCCTCGACGGTGATGACGCCTTCCTTGCCGACCTTGTCCATCGCCTCGGCGATCAGCTCGCCGATCTGGGTGTCGGCGGCGGAGATGGACGCGGTGGAGGCGATCTGCTCCTTGGTCTCGACGTCCTTCGCCTGCTCCAGCAGGGCGGCGGAGACGGCCTCGACGGCCTTCTCGATACCGCGCTTCAGAGCCATCGGGTTGGCACCGGCGGCGACGTTGCGCAGGCCCTCCTTGACCAGGGCCTGGGCGAGCACGGTCGCGGTGGTCGTACCGTCACCGGCGACGTCGTCCGTCTTCTTGGCGACTTCCTTGACCAGCTCGGCGCCGATCTTCTCGTACGGGTCCTCGAGCTCGATCTCCTTGGCGATGGAGACACCATCGTTGGTGATCGTGGGGGCGCCCCACTTCTTCTCGAGGACGACGTTGCGGCCCTTGGGGCCGAGCGTCACCTTCACGGCGTCCGCGAGCTGGTTCATGCCGCGCTCGAGGCCGCGCCGCGCCTCCTCGTCGAACGCGATGATCTTGGCCATGTGAAGTGGTCCCTCCAGGACTGGGGGTGATTCCTTCGGACCGCGCCCGCGCCCGCGACGGACGGCTCGCCGGCCGCGTGGTTCCTTGCCCCACCTGGCCTGCGGGCCTCACCGACCCGGTCCTTCGTTGTCACTCTCACCTTCAGAGTGCTAACGCAATGATTAGCACTCGGCATGGTCGAGTGCAAGCGCCTCACCCGGGAACGGGGCCGCCGTCAGCCACCCGCGAACACCGGACCGGGGACGGCGAAGGGCCCGCACCCTCTGCGAGGTGCGGGCCCTTCGGACAAGAAACGTTCAGGCGCTGAGGCGGACCATGTCGGCCTGCGGGCCCTTCTGGCCCTGCGAGATCTCGAACTCCACCCGCTGGCCCTCCTCCAGGGTGCGGTAGCCGTCCATCTGAATGGCGCTGTAGTGGACGAAGACGTCCGCACCACCGTCGACCGCGATGAAGCCGTACCCCTTCTCCGCGTTGAACCACTTGACGGTGCCCTGAGCCATGCCTAACTCCCCTATTACTGGCCCTTGCACAGATCCACACTTCGCGGACCCGGGTCAGACCTCACCCCCCATTGGCCGGGGGCGTGCGCCGGAACGCGTCGACCGCGGCTGAATGTATCTGTCCAACTGCCGTCTGCAACAGGTCAATCGGACGAGAATTCTGGACGCGCACGGTCCGGGAAGTGGGGAGAATTCACCCGACGTCAGGGCAAGTCGGGCCCCGCGAAAGGCACAAAAGCCGCAGATAACCCGCACACTTTGGCTACTTCTTGTCGGGCGGGCGGCATGATTCCAGGGCCCGCGACCCGAAGGTCACGACCGCGTTCCCCAACTCTACCGCGCTCAATCACGCAGAATTGCCCCCTCCGCTTCTCTCACGGAGGGGGCAATTCGATGTACAGCCGGTAACCGAGGTTACCGAAGGTAATAATCAGCCTCCGGCCACGGCCGGAATGATCGAGACACCGGCGCCCTCGGGGGTCGCCGTCTCCAGGCCCTGCTCGAAACGGACGTCGTCGTCGTTGACGTACACGTTCACGAAGCGGCGCAGCTTGCCCTGGTCGTCCAGGACCCGGGCGGCGATACCGGTGTGGTTCTTCTCCAGGTCGGCGATGACCTCGCCGAGGTTCGCGCCCTCGGCGGCGACCTCGGCCCGGCCGCCGGTGTAGGTGCGCAGGATGGTGGGGATGCGAACGGTCACGCTCATGCGAGGCCAGCCTCTCGGAAGGAGTCCAGGGTCGGGCGGATGGTGGCGGTGAGGCCGGTCCCGGCCACCGCGTCCAGGGTCTTCAGGCCGTCGCCGGTGTTGAGGACGACCGTGGTCTTCGCCGGGTCCAGCACGCCGTCCTTGAGCAGCTTGCGGGTGACGCCGACGGTCACCCCGCCCGCCGTCTCGGCGAAGATGCCCTCCGTGCGGGCCAGCAGCTTGATGGCGTCCACGACCTCCGCGTCCGTGACGTCCTCCACGGCACCGCCGGTGCGGCGCGCGATGTCCAGGACGTAGGGGCCGTCGGCCGGGTTGCCGATGGCCAGGGACTTGGCGATGGTGTTCGGCTTCTGCGGGCGCACCACGTCGTGCCCGGCCTTGAAGGCCGTGGACACCGGGGAGCAGCCCTCGGCCTGCGCGCCGAAGATCTTGTACGGCCTGTCCTCGACCAGTCCCAGTTTGATCAGCTCCTGGAGACCCTTGTCGATCTTCGTGAGCTGGGAGCCGGAGGCGATCGGGATCACGATCTGGTCAGGCAGCTGCCAGCCGAGCTGCTCGCAGATCTCGTACGCGAGGGTCTTGGAGCCCTCCGCGTAGTACGGGCGCAGGTTGACGTTGACGAAGCCCCAGCCCTCGCCGGCCGGGTCGCCGATCAGCTCGGAGCAGAAGCGGTTCACGTCGTCGTAGTTGCCCTCGATGCCGATGAGCTCACCGCCGTAGACGGCGGCCATGACGACCTTGCCCTGCTCCAGGTCGTGCGGGATGAACACGCACGAGCGGAAGCCGGC
Organism: Streptomyces sp. NPDC053076; assembly: GCF_044546845.1. Classification (NCBI taxonomy): domain Bacteria; kingdom Bacillati; phylum Actinomycetota; class Actinomycetes; order Kitasatosporales; family Streptomycetaceae; genus Streptomyces; species Streptomyces sp. NPDC053076. Next base: position 187,471 of record NZ_JBITZL010000009.1, read on the forward strand.
GCGGGCGGCGGCGGCGCCGACGGCACCGGCCAGGTTGCCCGTCGAGGAGCAGGAGAGCGTGGTGAAGCCGAAGGCGCGGGCGGCCTCCAGGGCCTGGGCGACCACCCGGTCCTTGAACGAGTGTGTGGGGTTGCCGGAGTCGTCCTTCACGTACAGGCCGCCGGTCACGCCCAGCTCGCGGGCGAGGTTGTCGGCCTTGACGAGCTTGGTCCAGCCCGGGTTGAGGTTGGGCTTCTCCGCGACGTCCGCCGGGACCGGCAGCAGGGGCGCGTACCGCCAGATGTTCGCGGGGCCCGCCTCGATGCGGCGGCGCAGTTCCTCGGTGTCGTGAGCGGAGAAGTCGTAGGCGATCTCCAGCGGGCCGAAACACTCTTCGCAGGCGAAGACCGGGCCGAGCGGCACCCGATGACCGCACTCGCGACAGCTCAGGGCGGCGGCGGGACCGAGGTCTACGGTGGAGTCACTGGTGCTTGCAACTGTCTGCACAGCCATGGAGGCGAGGCCCTTTCTCCTCATCTTCCTCACGACGCATCTCGCCGTGAGACGGATTTGGCACCTTCCCTAGCCGGGAGCCTCGCGGAGATGATCAGGAATGATCTACGAGAACCGGCTGGAGGGTTGCCGGGGCTTCATCGGGCCGTGTCCCTCTGCCCCTCTGGATGAGCGGTATTCGGTTGTGAACGCGCGCGACCCCCGACATGCGATGGTCATCGGCGTTGTTCAAGACTGTAACCGAAGGCCAGGACAGTTGAGATAGTCGTCCGAACCGCGAGATGGATCACACGGCCCACCCGTGTGGTCACGAACAGTGAGGAGCCGCAGACCGTGCTGGAAGAAGTCGAGCGCTGGCTGGCCACCCGCTCCTGGTCCGTGGCCGATCGCCCTCTCCACCGGATCCTGTCCGCCAAGCAGCGCACCGGCCAGACGATCAGCGTCGTGCTGCCCGCGCTCAACGAGGAGGAGACGGTCGGCGACATCGTCACCGCCATCCGTCACGACCTCGTGGAGCGGGCTCCGCTGGTCGACGAGATCGTCGTCGTGGACTCCGGATCCACCGACCGCACCTCCGAGGTCGCCGCCGCCGCGGGCGCCCGGGTCGTGCACCGCGACGAGATACTGCCCCGCCTCCCGGCCGTCCCCGGAAAGGGTGAAGTGCTGTGGCGCTCCCTGCTGGTCACCGGCGGGGACATCCTCTGTTTCATCGACGCCGATCTGAAGGAGTTCTCCTCCGACTTCGTCCTGGGGATCGTCGGCCCGCTGCTCACCGAGCCGGGCGTGGACCTGGTCAAGGCGATGTACGACCGTCCGCTCGCCGCCGGGTCCGGTCCGCTCGCCCCCGGCGGGACCGCCGGGCAGGGCGGCCGGGTCACCGAGCTGATGGCCCGCCCGCTGCTGAACATGCACTGGCCGCAGTTGGCCGGCTTCGTGCAGCCGCTGGGCGGCGAGTACGCGGCCCGTCGCTCCCTGCTGGAGCAGCTGCCCTTCCCCGTCGGCTACGGCGTGGAGCTGGGCATGCTGGTGGACGCGCTGCACCTGGTCGGCCTGGACGCGCTGGCCCAGGTGGACGTGGGGGTGCGCAAGCACCGCCACCAGGACGGCCAGGCCCTCGGCCGGATGGCCGCCGCCATCTACCGCACGGCCCAGCTCCGGCTGGCCCGCGGTCATCTGATCCGGCCCTCGCTGACCCAGTTCGAGCGGGGCGAGGACGGCTTCGAGCCGCGCACCTACTCGGTGGACACCGAGGAACGGCCGCCCATGGTGGAGATCGCGGAGTACGCCGACCGGAAGGTGGCGTGAACGGGCCGTATACGGTCGGCTTCCCGGCCGGAACGTACGTTTGAGCGTTTGCGGGCCGGGCTAGGTTGAGGCGTATGGCTTCCACCCGCGCTGCTGCCGAAAAAGCTCAGGTGCTGGTCGCGTCGAATCGCGGCCCGGTCTCCTATCAGGTACGCGAGGACGGCTCGCTGCACTCCAGGCGGGGCGGCGGCGGGCTGGTCTCGGGGCTGTCCGCCATCGGCTCGGACGCGGACTCGGTGTGGGTGTGCGCCGCGCTGGGTGACGGCGACCGGGCGGCCGTCCGGCGCGCGGACGGCGGGCTGCTGCCGGCCGGGGACACGGGCGGGCAGCGGGTGCGGATGCTCGACATCGACGCGGCCGTGCACGCCGAGGCGTACAACGGCATCGCCAACTCGGTGCTCTGGTTCGTCCACCACATGCTGTACCAGACCCCGCTGGAGCCGGTCTTCGACGCGGAGTTCCGGCGGCAGTGGGCGTCGTACGAGACCTACAACCGGGCGTTCGCCGAGGCGCTGGCCGAGGAGGCGGCCGAGGGTGCGGCGGTGCTGATCCAGGACTACCACCTGGCCCTGGCCCCCCGCATGCTTCGCCGGCTCCGCCCCGACCTGCGCATCGGCCACTTCTCGCACACCCCGTGGGCCCCGCCGGACTACTTCCGGCTGCTGCCCGACGACATCGCGGCCGAGCTGCTGACCGGCATCCTGGGCGCGGACCGGGCGGCCTTCCTCACCGAGCGGTGGGCGGGCGCGTTCCGGGACTGCTGTCACGCGGTGCTCGGACCCGGCATCCCCTCCGGCACCCGGATCGGGGTGCACGGGCTGGGCGCGGACGCGGACTTCCTGCGCGAGCGGGCGCACCAGGAGGACGTGGCCGAGCGGATGGCGGCGCTGCGGGAGGAGATCGGGGCGGACCGCAAGACCATCGTCCGGGTCGACCGCACGGAGCTGTCGAAGAACATCGTGCGCGGACTGCTGGCGTACCGGCAGCTGCTGGAGGACCACCCCGAGTGGCGTGAGCGGGTCGTCCACGTGGCGTTCGCCTACCCCTCCCGCCAGGACCTCGCCGTGTACCGCGAGTACACCGCCGAGGTGCAGCGGGTCGCGGACGAGATCAACCAGCACTACGGCACGCCGGGCTGGACGCCGGTGGTGCTGCACGTGAAGGACGACTTCGCGCGCTCTCTGGCCGCGTACCGGCTGGCCGACGTGGCGCTGGTGAACCCCATCCGGGACGGCATGAACCTGGTCGCCAAGGAGGTCCCGGTCGTCTCCGACGAGGGCTGCGCGCTGGTGCTGTCGCGCGAGGCCGGGGCGTACGAGGAACTGGGCGCGGACGCGTTCACGGTGAACCCGTACGACATCGGCGGGACGGCGGAGGCGCTGCACGAGGCGCTGAGCCTGCCGACGGAGGAGCGGGCGGCGCGCTGCAAGCGGCTGGCCGCCGCCGCGACCGCGCTGCCGCCGGCCCGGTGGTTCCTGGACCAGCTGGACGCGCTGACCGGCCAGCCGAGCTGACCGGCCGACCGAGCTGAGCGGCCGACCGGCGCGGCAGGATCGGACGAGCCGGGTGCGGGTACCGGTCAGCCGAGCCGCCGGCCGCCACGGCCGTTCGGACGAGCCGGGTGCGGGGGCCGGTCAGCCGAGATGAGCGGCCAGCCGGCGCAGCAGATCCACGACTCCCTCCGGGCCGTTCACCACCAGGTCGGCCCGTTCCGCCAGCTCGGTGACCTCGGTGCTGCCGCTGCAGACCAGCAGGCCGGGAGTGCCGTTCTTGCGGAGTTCCTCGATCGCGGTGAAGGCGGGGAGGTCGCCCAGGTCGTCGCCGGCGTAGACGACACAGCCGGCGCCGGTGGTGCGGGCGTGGTCGAGCAGGGCCACGCCCTTGTCCATGCCCGGCGGGCGCAGCTCCAGGACCATGCGGCCGGGTTCGACGATCAGGCCGTGCCGGGCGGCGAGGGCGGCGAGGGGGGCCCGCAGGGACTCGAACGTGGCCTGCGGGTCGGCGGCGCGGCGGGTGTGGACCGCGACGGCCCGGCCCTTCTCCTCGATCCACGTGCCCGCACCGGCGCCGGTACGCTCCAGCAGGCCCGGCAGCTCCGCGCGGACGGCGGCGACGCCGGGGTGCGGGGCGGGGGCGGTGACGGTGCGGGTGGCCGCGTCCCAGCGTTCGGCGCCGTAGTGCCCGAGGACGGTCAGGTGCTCCAGGCCGGGGACGCCGTCGAAGCCGCCGTAGCGGACCGCGACCTCGGCCGGACGGCCGGTGATCACCGCGACGGAGGCGATCTTCGGGGCGAGCGCGGCGAGCGCCGGTACGGCCTCGGGGTGGGCGCGGGCCTGTTCGGGGTCGGGGACGATGGGGGCCAGTGTGCCGTCGAAGTCGAGGCCGATCAGTGCGGTGCGGGGCTGCGCGAGCAGGGCGGCGAGTCCTTCTCGGCCGGGGTGGGTCTGCGGAGTGGGCAGAGGGTCCATACCGGGACACTATCCGGCTCGGGCCGGGATACGCCTGGGGCTCCGCCCCAGACCCCGCCAGGGGCTCCGCCCCTGGACCCCGCCCCGCCCACCCACCACCCGACTCGGCCGACCGAAAAGGCACCCGCCAACCGCCTCGGCCGGCCGGAGAAGACACCCTCCGCCCGCCTCGACCGACACAAGCACGCACGCTCCGGTCGGCTCGGCCAGCCGAAGAAGACGCCCTCCGGTCGGCTCGGCCGGCTGAAGAAGACGCTCTCCGGTCGGCTCGGCCGGCTGAAGAAGACGCCCTCCGGTCGGCTCGGTCGGCATGAACACGTGGCCTACGCTCGGCTCGGTGAGCCGAAGGACGCGCCTGGCGTTCGGCTCGGTAGCCGCAAGCACGCATCCGTTCGGGTGGATCGGTCAGCGTTCGGTGCGGTGGGATTCCCGGATCCGGCGTAGGCGGTTGACCGTCACCGGGTCGTGGGCCAGGGCCCGCTCGTCGTCCAGCAGGGCGTTGAGGAGCTGGTAGTAGCGGATCGGGGCCAGGCCCAGCTCCTCGCGGATCGCCCGTTCCTTCGCGCCGGCGCCGGGGAAACCCCGGCGCTCCAGCGCGAGGATGGCCTTCTCTCGGCTGCCCAGTTCCATGCGGGCCACCGTAGCGCCGGGCACCGACAGTCCCTAGTTGGCGCTGCTGCTGTCGGCCGCCGTGGCCGTCGACTGCAACCGGGTCAGTACGCCGGAGGGGCTGCCGCCGGGGGCCACCGCCTGGCCGATGTTCTGCTTCACGGCAGCGCTGACCGCCGCCCAGGAGGTCTTGCCGACGGGGTACAGCTCGGAGGTGGGCAGCTGCTCAAGGAAGGGGCGCAGGGCCTTGTCCGCGCCCGTGTCCGACGCGCTCATGGCGTTGGAGGCGGAGCCGGTGACCGGCAGCAGCCCGTACGTCCGGGAGAACTCGAGGACGTTCTTCTTCGAGTAGACGAAGTCGAGGAAGTCACCGATCTGCTCGGCGTGCCCGTGCTGCCTGAAGCCCATCATCCAGTCGGTGACGCCCATCGAGGCCCTGGCCGTGCCGGTGCGGCCCGGCATCGGCACCATGCCGAACTTCACGCCCTTCTTGGCGGCCTGCTGGATCAGCGTCGGGTGCCCGTTGACCATGCCGACCTGGCCGTCCGCGAAGGCGGCGAAGGCGGCGGCGCGGTTGAGCTTGCCGGGAGCGACCGGGCCGGTCAGGTCCTTGTCGACCAGTTCGTCCTTGAGCCAGGTGAAGGTCGAGACGTTCGCCTGGGAGTCGATCGTGTAGGTGCCGATGTCGTCGGTGTAGCCGCTGCCGCCGTTGCCGCCGCTGAGCAGCCACTGCATCGTCTCGGCCTGCGCCTCCTCGGGACCGAGCGGCAGCGCGATGGGGTACTTCACGCCCTTGTTCTTGAGCGCCTCGGCATCGGCGGCCAGGTCGTCCCAGGTGGTGGGCGGGGTGATGCCGGCCTGGGCGAACAGGGTCTTGTTGTAGAAGAGCACGCGCGTGGAGGCGGCGAACGGGACGCCGTACTGCGTGTGCCGCCAGGCGCCGGCGTCGGAGAGCTGGGAGAGGAAGTCGGCCTGGGTACGGATGGAGAGCAGGTCCGAGACGGGGTAGAGCTTGCCGGCGGCGGCGTAGTCGGCGTAGGCGCCGATCTGGGCCATGTCGGGGGCGTCGCCGGCGTCGACCATCTCCTTGACCTTGCGGTCGACGTCGTTCCAGGAGTAGACGCTGACCTCGACGTTCACGCCGGGGTGCTGCGACTCGTAGTCCTTGGCCAGGGCGTCCCAGTACTTCTTGGAGCTGTTGGCGGCGGAGTCGCCGTAGTCGGCGGCGACGAGTCTGAGCGTCACGTCGGAGGAGCCCGTACTCCCGCAGCCGCCGAGGACCGCCGTCATGCCCAGTGCGGACACCACCGCGATCGTTCCTGCCGTACGCCGACGCACGCTCAAAGCCCCAACCCTGCTGTCTGGCCGTTCAATATATGGACACATAAGGTCTACACCACGCGAGTGGACTAGACCTCTCCCGGGTGGGAGGGCCACACTAGGCTCCGTGGTGAGACATGTCATCGCCCTGGACGTGGGCGGTACCGGGATGAAGGCCGCCCTCGTCGGCGACGACGGCGAGCTGCTCCACCGCGCCCGCCGCGCCACCGGACGCGAGCGCGGCCCGGGCACGGTGGTCGGGACGATCCTCGACTTCGCCGCCGAGCTGCGCGCGTACGGCGCCGAGCACTACGGCGCCCCGGCCGTCGCCGCCGGCATCGCGGTCCCCGGCATCGTCGACGAGGAGCGCGGCATCGCCTCCTATGCGGCCAACCTCGGCTGGCGGGACGTACCGCTGCGCGCGCTGCTCACCGAGCGGCTCGGCATCCCCGTCGCCCTCGGCCACGACGTGCGCACCGGCGGGCTCGCCGAGGGCCGCATCGGCGCGGGCAAGGGCGCCGACCGGTTCCTGTTCGTGCCGCTCGGCACCGGGATCGCGGGCGCCATCGGCATCGACGGCCGGGTGGAGGCGGGCGCGCACGGCTTCGCGGGCGAGATCGGCCACATCGTCGTACGGCCCGGCGGCACCACCTGCCCGTGCGGACAGCACGGCTGCCTGGAGCGGTACGCCTCGGCGTCCGCCGTCAGCGAGACCTGGGCGGCGGTCTGCGGGGACCCGGACGCGGACGCCGCCGACTGTGCCAAGGCCGTCGCGTCCGGTGACCCGAACGCCGTCCGGGTCTGGCAGGAGGCGGTGGACGCGCTCGCCGACGGACTGGTCACCGCCCTCACCCTGCTGGACCCCCGCACGCTGATCATCGGTGGCGGGCTGGCCGAGGCGGGGGAAGTGTTGTTCCAGCCGCTGCGGGACGCCGTCCGGCGCCGGGTGACCTTCCAGAAACTGCCCGCCATCGTCCCCGCCGCCCTCGGCGACACCGCGGGCTGCCTGGGCGCGGGGCTGCTCGCACGGGACCTGCTGACAACCACCCACCCCACGACTCCGGAGGTAAGCACCTGATGGCCAGCGAGCGGGACAGTCATACTCCGGGTCCGGGCAGCGCCCCGTCAGGGGCGCGGGGAACCGCGCGAGCGGCCACGGCGAACCCGCTGGTACTCACCGGCGCGAAGGTGGTCCTCCCCACCGGCACCGTGCGGGACGGGGAAGTGGCCGTCGACGGCAAGCGCATCGTCGCCGAACCGCCGGCCCACGCCCAGCTCGTCGACGTGACCGGCCACTGGCTGGTCCCCGGCTTCGTCGACATCCACAACCACGGAGGCGGCGGAGCCTCCTTCTCCGGCACGCCGGACGACATCCTCAAGGCCATCCACACGCACCGCGCGCACGGCACCACCACGCTCGTCGCCTCCACCGTCACCGACGAGATGGACCTGCTGGTCCGCCAGGCCGGGCTGCTCAGCGAGCTGGCCGAGCAGGGCGACCTCGCGGGCATCCACTTCGAGGGGCCGTTCATCTCGCCGTGCCGCAAGGGCGCGCACTCCGAGAAGCTGCTGCGCGACCCGGAACCGGCCGAGGTCCGCAAGCTGATCGACGCGGCACGCGGCAAGGCGAAGATGGTCACCCTCGCCACCGAGCTGCCCGGCGGCATCGACTCCGTGCGGCTGCTCGCCGAGCACGGCGTGATCGCGGCGATCGGGCACACGGACGCGACGTACGAGCAGACGGTGCAGGCCATCGACGCGGGCGCCACGGTCGCCACGCACCTCTTCAACGCGATGCCCGCCCTGGGCCACCGCTCCCCCGGCCCCGTCGCCGCGCTGCTGGAGGACGAGCGGGTCACGGTCGAGCTGATCAACGACGGCACCCATCTGCACCCCGCCGCGCTGGAGCTGGCGTTCCATCACGCGGGCCCGGACCGGGTCGCGTTCATCACCGACGCGATGGACGCGGCCGGCATCGGCGACGGCCGCTACATGCTCGGCCCACTGGAGGTCGAGGTCAGCGAGGGCGTGGCACGGCTGGTGGAGGGCGGCTCGATCGCGGGCTCCACGCTCACCCTGGACCGCGCGTTCCAGCGGGCGGTGACCGTCGACAAGCTGTCGGTGGAGGACGCCGTGACCGCTCTCTCCACCAACCCGGCCCGCCTCCTCGGCCTCTCCGACCGCATCGGCACCCTGGAGCCCGGCAAGGACGCCGACCTGGTTCTGCTGGACGCGAACTTCGCGCTGAAGGGCGTGATGCGGCAGGGCGAATGGGTGGTAGCGCCCCAACTGCCCTGATCCGTACCGGCGTCCGGAAGACGGTGGCCGGCCCGCGCACTGGGCCCGCCGCCGTCTCTTTGGCATGATCGGGACCCCGGAAACCGAGACAGGCGCATGGACTTCGAGGGAGGTCGGCCCGGGTGATCCTCACGGTCACGCTGAACACCGCTCTCGACATCACCTATCGGGTGCGGTCGCTGCGAGCGCACACCACGCACCGCGTCTCCGAGGTCGTCGAGCGGCCCGGCGGCAAGGGCGTGAACGTGGCCCGGGTGCTGGCCGCCCTCGGGCACGAGGTGACGGTCACCGGGTACGCCGGCGGCGCCACCGGCGAGGTGGTACGCGAACGTCTGTCAGCCGTGCCCGGGGTGACGGACGCGCTGGTCTCCGTCGCGGGCGCGACCCGGCGCACCATAGCCGTCGCCGACGTACTCTCCGGCGACACCACCCAGCTGAACGAGCCGGGCCCGCAGATCGCACCGGCCGAGTGGGGCGCCTTCCTCGACCGGTACGAGGAACTGGTGGCCGGGGCCTCGGCGGTGGCGCTGTGCGGCAGTCTGCCGCCCGGGGTGCCGGTGGGGGCCTACGGCAACCTGATCCGCACCGCCCGGTCGGCCCACGTGCCGGTTCTGCTGGACACCAGCGGGGAACCGCTGCGCCGGGGGGTCGCCGCCCGCCCGGACATCATCAAGCCGAACAGCGACGAACTGGCCGAACTCACCGGCTCCCATGAGCCGTTGCGCGCCACGCAGGACGCCCGCCGACGCGGGGCCCACGCGGTCGTCGCCTCCCTCGGCGCCGACGGCCTGCTCGCGGTCACCCCCGAGGGCCGCTGGCGCGCCACCCCACCGGCCCGCGTCCACGGCAACCCGACCGGTGCGGGCGACTCGGCGGTGGCGGGCCTGCTGTCGGGCCTGGTGGAACACCTGCCGTGGCCGGACCGGCTGACCCGAGCGGTCGCACTGTCAGCGGCGACCGTCCGGACCACGGCCGCGGGCGAGTTCGACCGGTCGGCCTACGAGGAACTGCTGGACCGGGTGTCGGTGTCCGGGGAGTCCAGCGCGGCGTAGAGCCTGTCACGGACCCCGCGTCCCTGTGACCACGGCCTTGAACGGTGCCTCCTCCGTTCGGGCCCTGCCTCAGTGCTTGACTTGGCCCTTCTTGATCCAGAACTGGTCGATCAACGCATTGCACTTGTCGCCGGACTGACACGAGACGGAGATCGTGTTGGAGCCCTTGGCCAAGGTCGGCCAGATGTAGGTCGTGGTCCAGCCCTTGCTCAGGTCGCCGTCGGCGGTGTGCGTGTAGTTCTTCAGAGGCAGCTTCGTGCCGAACAGCTTGCCGTTGACGGTGACCGACATCTCCTGGTCCTCACCGACCACGCTGAAGTGCGCGAAGAGGGTGTAGGGCCCCTCCTCCGGGATGTTGTCGATCGACCACGTCATCGAGGCGCCTGCCTGATTCAGGCCCGTCACGTAGCCGCCGTCCGCGGACTGGGCGCCCTTCACGTCCGATGCCTTCGTCGCGCCGCCGACCAACTGGAGGGCGGTGGCGTCCGTCTTGGGCAGTTCGCCGTCCCCCGCCTTGCTCGCCGACGGGCTCGGGGAGTGTGCCTGGGACTGGGTCGGGTCCGTGCCGACCTGGTCGCCGGACTTGTCGTCGTCCGTGTTGCCGTTGATCATCGCGACGCCGATGCCGATGACGACCGCGGCGACCACCGCGATCGCGCCGATCAGCAGGCCCTTGGTGTTCGGGCCGCGCCGGCCGCCGCCGGCCGACGGCATGGACTGGCGGCCGGTCGGGGGGCCGCCGGGAAGGGTCTCGGGCGCCTGATAGTGGGCGTTCGGCTGGCCGTAGGCGCCCTGCTGGGGCACGCCCTGGCCGTACGCGGCCTGCGGCGGCTGGCCGTACGGCGCCTGCTGCTGGCCGTACGAGCGCTCGCCGACCGCGCGCACCCTGCTGACCGCGTTCGGGTAGCCGTAGCCACCGGCACCGGACGGCGGCTGGGCTCCTCTGGCCTGGCCGTCTGCGTACAGGTAGCCGAACGGGTCGTCGTCCTCGGGCGTGCTCGCGCCGTTGTTGCCGGGCGTCATCCCTTGGTACTCCTCAACAGGTGCGGGCGGATGCGGTACAGGTAGTGAAGGGCGAGCCTACCCGCTCTCTCTCGCCCAAACGGGTGACTCAGACCGCATCAGCTCGCTGACCTGCGGATCATCCGGCGCGTCGGTGCTGTTTGGGACGAGATCGTTTCTCTATGTACATCCGCTCGTCAGCGGACTTCAGCACTTCGTCCGCCGTCATGCCGCAGTGCGCCCACCCGATACCGAAGCTCGCGCCCACCCGCACGGCCCGGCCCTCGGCCCGGATCGGCTGGATGATCTCGTTGCGCAGCCGTACGGCGAGGTCCTGCGCGTCGGCCCGGCCGAGGCCGTCGGCGAGGATCACGAACTCGTCGCCGCCGAGGCGGGCCACCGTGTCGCCGTCGCGGACGCCGTTCGAGAGCCGTCGGGCGACCTCGATGAGGACCGCGTCGCCCGCGTTGTGCCCGAAGCGGTCGTTGATCGACTTGAAGCCGTCGAGGTCGCAGAAGAGGACCGCGAGGCCCTTGGTGCCGTCGTCGCGGCCGTCCTCGGGGGCGATGGTGTGCACATGGTGGTCGTACGCCTCGTAGGCCTCCGCGCCCGGCGCGAAGTCGAAGCCGTGGCCGGCGGGGGCGTCGAAGGCCGGGTGACCGTAGGCCGCGTCCAGGGAGGCCAGGGCGTCGGCGTGGGCGGGACGCTGGCAGAGCCGGGCCGACAGGCGCGAGCGCAGCTCGGCGGAGTTCGGCAGGCCGGTCAGCGAGTCGTGGGAGGCGCGGTGGGCGAGCTGAAGCTCACGCCGCTTGCGCTCCTCTATGTCCTCGACGTGGGTGAGCAGGAAGCGGGGGCCGTCGGCGGCGTCCGCGACGACCGAGTTGCGCAGCGACACCCACACGTACGTGCCGTCCCGGCGGCCGAGCCGCAGCTCCGCGCGGCCGCCCTCCGCCGACGTGCGCAGCAGGGTGCCGATGTCCTCGGGGTGGACGAGGTCGGAGAAGGAGTAGCGGCGCATCGCGGAGGCCGGCCTGCCCAGCAGGCGGCACAGGGCGTCGTTGGTGCGCAGTATGCGACCGTGCTGGTCGCCGCCCATCTCGGCGATGGCCATGCCGGAGGGGGCGTACTCGAAAGCCTGTCGGAAGGATTCCTCGCTGGCGCGCAGGGCCTGCTGCTCACGCTCCAGGCGGACCAGGGCGCGCTGCATGTTGGCGCGCAGGCGCGCGTTGCTGATCGCGATGGCGGCCTGGAAGGCGTACATCTGGAGGGCCTCGCGGCCCCAGGCTCCGGGGTGGCGGCCGTTGCGCGGCCGGTCGACGGATATGACGCCGAGCAGCTCGCCGGAGGAGCCGCCCTGCACGCCCGGGGTGTACATGGGCGCGAAGAGCCGGTCGGAGGGGTGCCACTCGTCCTCGAAGCGCGGCGCGGGCCCGTCGGTGTACCACTGCGGGACGTCGTCGTCGTCGAGGACCCAGCCCTCGGTGTGCGGTATGAAGACGAGGTCGCCCCAGCGCTCGCCCATGTTCAGCCGCCGGTCCCAGGACTCCCGGGAGCCGGCCCGGCCGGTGATCAGGGCCTCGGCGGCGGAGTTGCCGGAGAAGGCGGCGACCACGAGGTCGCCGTCGGGGCGTACGAGGTTGACGGCCGCCATCTCGTACCCGAGGGCGCCCACGACGCCGTCGGCGACGGTCTGCAGTGTGTCCGCCAGGCTGCGTGCCGTGTTCATGTCGGCCATGACCTGGTGCAGCTGTCGCAGGGACGCAAGGCGGACATACGGCTCCGACTCGGTCTCCATGCTCGCCCTCCCCCCGAGACCTCGCAGCGAATCAAGGGTTGTCTTCGGCGCTTCTCCCGCGTCTTTCGCGGCGGCTCATTTCGGTGCTCTTCGCGGCTTCCCGCCACTGAATCACAGCGCGCTGCCCACTCGGTACACAGGGTCAACAATTCCTGCCTCTTGTGACTCAAGTCACAGAAGAACGTGAACTATTGAGTGGAGTTTCTGAGTTTGCCCTGTGCGTTCACCAAGGACAAAGCGTGCATACGTGAGCACATGATGCACGCATGAATGCGCCTCTGGTCCTAGGACCCGGCTCCGGCGAAGGGCCGATGCGGCCCGCACCGGGCGGAGACTAGCGTTTCCGGCGTGCTGAAGACTCCCTCCTCCATCACCCCCCTGCCCACCGGGCATGCTGAGGGGGTGAGCAACGACGAGTTCCGGGCCGCGCTGTCCCGGCTGGCCGCCGGCGTGGTCCTGGTCACCGCGCAGGAGCCGCCGCTGGACCCGGACGACCCCGAGGCGCCGGGCGTGGAGGACGTCGGCATGACCGCCACCTCCTTCATGTCGGTCTCCCTCGACCCGCCGCTGGTGCTGGTCAGCCTGCGCGAGGGCGCCCGCATGGACGACCTGCTGGACGAGCAGCCGCTGTGGGCGGTGTCGGTCCTCGCCGAGAGCCAGCGGCACATCGCGGGCCGCTTCGCCATGAAGGGCCGGATCAGCGACCGGCTGCTCTTCGAGGACATCCCCTACATTCGCGGCGAGGTCACCGGCGCCCCGCTGGTCGGGGGGGCGCTGGCCACCCTGGAGTGCCGCACCGAGCAGCGGGTGAACGCCGGGGACCACACGCTGGTCATCGGCCGCGTCCTCAGCGCGCGCGTGCCCAGCACCGAGGGCGGACCGCTGCTCTATTTCCGCGGCAGGTACCGGCAGTTGGGCTGACCGGCCGATTCCGCGGCGGACACCGGCGCTCGCACCGACCGGCCGGATCCGCGGCGGACACCGGCGCTCGCACCGACCGGCCGGATCCGCGGCGGACACCGACGGTCGGGTCCAGCCGGGAGCCCTGCCTGCCGCCGCGGACCAGCGGGTTCACCCCCTCAGACCTCCTCGACGGTGAGGCCCGCCAGGCGGGACGGCTCGGAGATGATGTCGATGACCGAGATGCGGTCGGCGACGAAGGTGAAGGCCAGGACCCGCTCCGGGCGGCCGTCGGCGAACACGGCGAGGCCGGCCGCGCCGTCGACCAGCACCGGCCGCGCGACGCGCGCCAGATGGGCGAAGCTCGTGGCACCGGCGGCGACCCGTTCCGCACCGCTGTTCACACCGCTCTCACTGCGGGCCACCACGTCCGGGTCGAGCACCGCGAGCAGCCCGTCGAAGTCGCCGTCCCGGGCGGCGGCCAGGAAGGCGTCCACCACCTCCCGCCGGCGGGCGAGGTCGGCCTCCGGCGCCTCGACGCCCCGCACCCGGCGCCGGGCCCGGCTGGCGAGCTGCCGCGCCGCGGCCGGAGCGCGCCCGAGGATGCCCCCGATCTCCTCGAAAGGCACTCCGAACAGGTCGTGCAGCACGAACGCCAGCCGCTCGGCCGGCGAGAGCGTGTCGAGGACGACCAGGAGGGCAAGCCCCACGGAGTCGGCGAGCAGGGCGCTCTGCGCGGGGTCCGGCTCGGCGGACGGCGCGGGCTGCCAGCTGTCCAGGGGCTCCTCGCCCCGGGAGCGGCGGGAGCGGAGCATGTCGAGGCAGACCCGGCCGACGACGGTCGTCAGCCAGCCGCCGAGGTTCTCCACCTGCCGGGTGTCGGACCGGCTGAGCCGGAACCACGCCTCCTGTACGGCGTCCTCGGCCTCGGCGGCGGAGCCGAGCATCCGGTAGGCGACGGCCCGCAGATGCCCGCGGTACGCCTCGAACCGCTCGGCGAGAAAGTCGTTGTCGGTCATCGGGGATCCGGCCTCTCCGTCGTCGTCCGCGGTGCTCCCGCACCACACTGACGCCGCAGGGCCCACCGATGTGACACGGCGCTGACCCTAGGTCCAGTCCCGCCCGGAGCGGCCCCGCTTCCTGTCCGAGTGCTGTTTCTTCTCCCGCAGCCGGCGCTCGTTGATGCCGCGCGGGATGCGGGTCGGTCTGCGGGGCTTGGGCGGCGGCGCGGTGGCCTCCGCGAGGAGCGCGGCGAGGCGTACGGCGGCGGCCTCCCGGTTGCGCCACTGCGAGCGGTGCTCGGAGGCCCGTACGGACACCACCCCGTCGACGAGGCGGCCGGCCAGCCGGTGCAGCGCCCGCTCCTTCCACACCTGGGGCAGCGCCTCCGTGCGGGCGAGGTCGAAGCGCAGCTCGACCTGCGAGTCGCTGGTGTTGACGTGCTGTCCGCCGGGCCCGGACGACCTGGAGAAACGCCACATCAGCTCGGCCTCGGGAAGCGAGACGGAGCCACGGATGAAGTAAGGCCCGGACATGCATCCCATGTTCCCGGGTCGGCACGGTGCACGTCATCCGGATTTCCGATTCGGTAAAAAAGGTAAAGGCATCCGGAACCACCGGGACCCCCCTCGACGTTCAACCCGGTGACGGTAGCTTCGTCGGCACAGATACACAGATATCCAAGGGAAGGGACTCCCAACATGGCTGTAAGCCTGTCCAAGGGTGGCAACGTCTCGCTCACCAAGGAGGCTCCGGGCCTGACCGCCGTCACCGTGGGCCTCGGCTGGGACGTCCGCACCACCACCGGCACGGACTTCGACCTGGACGCCTCCGCCATCGCGGTGAACACGCAGGGCAAGGTCTACTCGGACGCCCACTTCGTGTTCTTCAACAACAAGCAGACCCCGGACAACTCGATCGTCCACACCGGTGACAACCGCACCGGCGAGGGCTCGGGCGACGACGAGGCGATCAACGTCAACCTGGCCGCGCTCCCGGCCGACATCGACAAGATCGTCTTCCCGGTCTCCATCTACGACGCCGAGAACCGCGGCCAGAACTTCGGCCAGGTCCGCAACGCCTACATCCGCATCGTCAACCAGGCCGGCGGCGCCGAGATCGCGCGCTACGACCTCTCCGAAGACGCGGCCACCGAGACGGCCATGGTCTTCGGCGAGCTGTACCGCAACGGCGCGGAGTGGAAGTTCCGCGCCGTGGGCCAGGGCTACGCCTCCGGCCTGGTGGGCATCGCCCAGGACTTCGGCGTGAACGTCTGACGGACGCCGTACCGGGGTTCGGCCGCCGTACGGCGGAAGCCTCTGGTTGTGGTGAGCGGCAGGCCACGGCCGGAGGCTCATGGCCCGAGGGTCACGACCCGGGGCTCAAGACCCGGGGCTCAAGGCCCGACGCTGAAGGCCCGAGGTGGGGCCGCGGCATCACCGCGGCCCGGGTTCCCGGTGCGCCCGGGCGACGCGTCGTCCTCAGGGGCGGTCCGGTTTGCGGTCCCCGTACAGCCAGTCCCTCCAGATCGCGGTGAAGTCCTCGTGCGGGGCCTTCTTCTCCACGTACGCGGTGAAGTCGGCGGTGCTCGCGTTGCCGTGCCGGTGGGTGGCGGCCCAGCCCTGGATGATGTCGTAGAACGTGTCGTCGCCGACCGTCTGCCGGATCTTCTGCAGGACCATCGCGCCGCGCTCGTATACGGGACTGTCGGAGATGTGGGCGGCGCTCGACGGCCTGGCGGGCGGGTAGGCCCAGATGGCCTCGTCGTCGCTGTCATAGAGGTCCATGAAGGTCTGCTGGGCGCTCTTGTCGCCGTAGTCCTCCTGGTACAGCCACCACGCGTAGGTGGCGAAGCCCTCGTTGAGCCACATGTCCCGCCAGGACCTCGGGGTGACCGAGTCGCCGTACCACTGGTGGGCGAGTTCGTGCACGAGCGTCTCGGTGTCGAGCTGGTCGCCGGGGAAAACGGGCCGGTTCTGGGTCTCCAGGGCGTATCCGGCGTCGCCCGGCCGGTCGACGATCGCGCCGGTGGAGGAGAAGGGGTACGGGCCGAAGTTGGTCTCCTCCCACTCGATGACCGCGGGCAGCTTCGCGAGCACCTTCTTGCTCGCCTTCGCCTGGCTGGGGTCGACGGCGACGAGGACCGGCAGCCCGTGCGGTCCGGTGGAGCGGACGAGGTCGTAATGGCCGATGGCGACCGTGGCGACGTAGCCGGCCATGGGCTGGGCGGTGTGCCAGTGGTAGGTCGTACGGCCGCCCTTGGTGGACCGGCCGGTCAACTCACCGTTGGAGACGGCCTGGAGGCCCTCGGGGACGGTGACGGTGAGGTCGTAGGCGGCCTTGTCGCCGGGGTGGTGGTTGCCCGGGAACCAGGCCATGGAGCCGACGGGTTCGCCGAGGCCGAGGGCACCGTCGGCGGTGGGCAGCCAGCCTTCCTCGGAGCCGTCGGGGTCGGTGAGGGTGCGCGGGACGCCGGAGTAGCGGACGGTCGTGCGGAAGGTCTCGCCCTCGCTCAGGTCGTCGTGCGGGCGGACGGTGAGTTCCTGGCCCGCGCGGTTGAAGCGGGCCTTCCTGCCCTCGACGGTGACCGAGTCGACGCGCAGCCCGGCGAGGTCGAGGTCGAAGGCGGACATGTCCTGGGTGGCCCGGGCGGTGATGACGGCGGTGCCGGTGAGACGGCGGGTGGCGGGGGTGTAGTCCAGGGTGAGGTCGTAGTGCCCGACGTCGTAGCCGCCGTTGCCGGCCTTCGGGAAGTACGGGTCGCGTACGCCGGAGCCGCCCGGGGTGCCGTGGACTCCGCCGTCGCATGCGGTGCCGGTGAGGGCGAGGGCGAGCAGGGCCGCGACAGCCGGTACACGGCGTACGGATCTGGACATGACAGTGATCTTATGTGCCGGGGCCGGCACCCGGGCGTGACACCATCTCTTCCGTGCTCGACATCGGCTACGCCCTCTCCAACCGGTTCCCGGACCCCCCGCAGACCGACTACCGCCGCGCGGACGTCCACGCGCTGCGGCACGACCTGTTCTGCGGTGACGTGTATCTCGCGGACACGAAGACGGACCGGGAGCTGTCCACAGCCTGGGGATGGGTACCGGTGCTGGACTTCGCGTGGGCGCTGTGCGACATCGTGGAGCGACTGGACCGGGACCCGATGGGCTCCCGCGCCGCCCGGCCGCAGCGGGCGGAGCTGGACTTCACCGAGTCCACCGACCGGATGCTCTTCGAGCGCCGCTTCGGCTGGGTGGACGTCACCGCCGACTGGGTGCCGGCCGAGGAGTCCCCCCTGTCCTTCTCCCACGCCGAACTGCGCCGCGAGGCCCGTGACTTCCTGCACGACCTCATCGCGGACCTCACCGACCTCCATGAGGACCTGGCGGAGAACCCGGCCCTGTGGACACTCCAGGCCCGCTTTCCGCGCGTGCCGTGACTCCGCGCGGCCCGCGACGGACGGTGCCGTAGGCCCGCGCCTCCGTCCGGGAGGGCGCCCCCGGCCCCCACAGTCGGGCCCGGCGGCCCCCGTCCCCGGCCCTCGTCCGCCGTCCGCCGTCCGCCGGACAGGCTCGCTCCCCTACTCCACCCGGATCCCCAGCTCCGCCGCCAGCGCGGGCGCCAGATCCAGCAGCTGTCCCGTACTGACCACCGCGCCGGACAGGCGGTCCAGGCCACGGGTGAGCTCCAGCGGCACGGCACCGCGCAGGTCCACGTCCTTCAGCGTCGCATTGCCGAAGTCGGCCCCCCTCAGGGCACAGTCCGCGAACTCCACCCGCTCCAGGCGCGCACCCGAGAAGTCCGGCTCGACCAGCACACAGGACTCGAAAACGACATCCTTCAGCCGGGCCTCACGGAGGTTCAGGTAGTCGATCTTGCCGCCCCGGATCACGACCCGCTCCAGCACGGCGCCGTGCAGCTGGGTACCGCCCAGCCGCGCGTCGACCAGCTCGACATCGCGGAACGTGGACTCCGCGAGCTGCGTGCCGACGCCCCGCAGCCCGGTCAGGACCGAGTCCAGGATCCGGGCCCGGCCCAGCGCCGTCTCGTCCACCGCGCAGCCCGTCAGCGCACAGTCCATGAACCGGGCGCCCACGCCGTCCTGCCCGGCCAGGTCCCGCTCCCGGAACTCCAGCCCGTCGTAGTCGCCGTCCGGCTCCAGCTCGTCCCCGGCCCACGCCTCCAGAGCCGGCAACCGCACCTCCGGCCGCCGCGCGCCCCGCACCGCCGCCCGGCCCCCGGGCCGGCTTCCCGTCGCTCGCCTCACCATGCGCCCATGCTGCACCCCGCCACTGACAATCCCGCCCTTGACCTCAAGTGCGCTTGAGGTCGGAGGCTGGGGCCACCGAGTGCCGGCCGGTCACGGGCCGGCACGCAGAGCCTCGATCACGGGGGATCCCATGCACGCCGTACGCCTGCACGCCTTCGGGCCCGCCGACCATCTGACCTACGAGGAGACCGACGACCCGGTACCGGGCCCCGGCCAGGTCCGCATCGCGGTCGCCGCCGCCGGAGTGCATCTGCTCGACGCGGCCCTGCGGGAAGGGAACCGGGGTCCGGCGCCCGAGCTGCCCGCCCTGCCGACCGTGCCCGGCCGGGAGGTCGCCGGTGTCGTGGACGCGCTCGGCGAGGGCGTGGACGGGATCTGGCTCGGCAGAAGGGTCGTGGCCCACCTCGGCTTCGCACCCGGCGGGTACGCCGAACTCGCCGTCACCGAGGTCGAGCGGCTGCACGACATCCCGGACAACCTGGACCCCGCCGAGGCCGTCGCCATGATCGGCACGGGCCGTACGGCACTGGGCATCGCGCAGTTCGCCGAGCCCGGGCCGGACGACGTGGTGGTCGTACCGGCCGCCGCGGGCGGTATCGGCACCCTGCTCGTGCAGCACGCCAAGAACGCCGGCGCGGTCGTGATCGGGCTCGCCGGCGGTCCCGAGAAGACCGCCCGGGTCCGGGCGAACGGCGCCGACCTCGCCGTCGACTACACCGACCCCGACTGGCCCGCCAAGGTCCGCGCCCACCTGGGTGGCACGCCCGCCACGATCGTGTACGACGGCGTCGGCGGCCAGGTCGCCCGCGAGGCCGTCGCCCTGCTCGGCCCCGACGGCCGCCACCTGGTCTTCGGTTGGACGGCTGAGGGCATCGCACAGGGCCGGGGCCACTTCGTCGACGGCGTCTCGCAGTCGGTGCTCGGCCCGGCGATGCTCCAACGCGCCGGCGGCCTGCGTGCGCTGGAACTGCGCGCCCTCGCCGAGGCCGCCCACGGCCGGCTGCGCCCGGCCGTCACCCGCTTCCCGCTCGCCGAGGCCGCCGCCGCGCACCGCGCGCTGGAGCGGCGCGGCACCGTCGGGAAGGTCGTGCTGGAACCCTGAGGGGAGCGGGGTGCGGAGCCCGCAAGCGCAAGGCCGCCGCGTCCCGGCCGCCTGCCGCCACGCCGGGCCGGTGCCGCCACGACCGGCCAGCGCCGCCACGACCGGCCAGTACCGCCACGACCGGCCAGTACCGCCACGACCGGCCAGCGCCGCCACGACGGGCCGGTGCCGCCACGACGGGTCAGTGCCGCCCCGCCACCCGGTCCGCCAGCTTCGCCAGCCGCGAGGACTCCGCGCCCGGGTGCAGCCGCTCACGCTGGTCGGCCGTGCGGTAGGTGGCGTACATGCCCTGGACACCCAGCCAGCGGAAGGGCTCCGGCTCCCACTTGCGGACCTTGTGGTTCACCCAGGGCAGATCCGTCAGCTCGGTCCGGCCGCCCTGCCCGGAGTCCTGCTGCACCAGGTCACGCAGGGTACGGGCGGCCAGGTTGGCGGTGGCGACGCCCGAGCCGACGTAGCCGCCCGCCCAGCCGAGGCCCGTGGAGCGGTCCAGCGTGACGGTCGCGCACCAGTCGCGCGGGACGCCGAGGACACCGGACCAGGCGTGCTCGATCCGCACCCCCACCAGGGACGGGAAGAAGCGGGTCAGGATCTCGCGAAGCGCCTCGACGGTCGACGCCTGCGTCCGGCCGTCGTTGTCCGTGCGGGAACCGAAGCGGTACGGCACCCCGCGGCCGCCGAGCGCGATACGACCGTCGGCCGTGCGCTGGGCGTACATGTAGGCGTGCGCCATGTCGCCGAGGGTCTCGCGGCCCGCCCAGCCGATGCCCGCCCACTGCTCCTCGGTGAGCGGCTCGGTCGCGATCATCGAGGAGTTCATCGGCAGCCAGGTCCGCTTCTGGCCCTTGAGAGAGGCCGTGAAGCCCTCGGTGCAGCGCAGGACGTAAGGGGCGCGGACGGTGCCGTAGGGGGTGACCGCGTGCTTGGGGCGGATCTCCGTCACCGGCGTCGACTCGTGGATCGTGACGCCGAGCGCCTCCACGGCCGCCGCGAGCCCCTTGACCAGCTTCACCGGGTGCAGCCGGGCACCGTGCGGGGTCCAGGTGGAGCCGACCGCATCCGCGATCCGGACCCGCTCGGCGGTCTCCCGGGCGCCGTACAGCTCCCGGTCCTTCTCGCCGTACGCCAGCTCGTGCTCGTGGAACGCCTTCAGCCGCGCCAACTGCGCCGGGGTGGTGGCGACTTCCAGGACACCGCCCTGGTGCGCGTCGGCGTCGACACCCTCCGCCCGGGCGACCGCGATCACCTCGGCCACCGTGTCGTTCATCGCCTTCTGCAACCGCACGGCGGCCTCACGGCCGTGCAGCCGCGCGTACCGGTCGCGGCCCGCGATCCCGTTGTACAGCCAGCCGCCGTTGCGGCCTGAGGCGCCGTACCCGCAGAACTTCTGCTCCAGCACGGTGATCCGCAGGAAAGGCGCCGCCTTCTTCAGGTAGTACGCCGTCCACAGGCCCGTGTATCCGCCGCCGACGATGACGACATCGGCCGACGCGTCCCCGGACAGCGGCTCCCGCACCGCCGGAAGGCCGTCGTCCGCGTACCAGAACGAGATGCCACCGTTGACGACACTGCTAGACCAGCTGCTCATGGCCGGGACGTTAACCCCTGAGAGCGGCCAGTGTCTCCTTCGGATTCCATGCTTTTCCGCGCCCCCTGACCAGCGGACAGCAGGCCAGACCGAGCAGCACCGCGAGGAAATGACCGACGTCGGTGAAGCTCGGCCCGGCGGCGAGCGGCAGCACGCACACGGCCAGCACCGCCAACAGGTACGCGTACCGCCAGGGCGCGGCGATCCGGTACACGAGCACCGCGCTCACCCCGGCCAAGGCGTAGCTCACCCCGATGTCGAGCGTGTAGACCGCCGCCGGCGGAGCCATGCCCTGCCGGATCGCCGCCAGCAGCATGGCCTCGCTGATCAGCGAGGCCAGCACATGGGCGAGCGCGCACACCGCCAGCCAGCGGGCGGACCCCAGCCAGCGCTCGGCCGGTGCGTGGAACACCGTGTACAGGAAGGCGTACGGCACCCAGTGCCCGCTCTCGATCCACATCGCGCTCGTCACCAGGACCCGCACGGGGCTGCGCGACAGCTCATGGATGTTCGTCGACCGGTGCCGCAGGAAGTGCTCCTCGAACTCCGGCGGCATGTGGTGCAGCGCCACGGTCGTGACGAACAGGATCCCCAGCCACACATAGGTGCCGGGAGCACTGCGGACGTACGCCCACACCCCGTTCAGGCCCCGGTTGATTCCCATGAGCCGATTCACGCACGCCGGTGTCGTCCGGTTCGTGATTGACATCCCCGGCGGGCGTGGGACGCGGGGGACGGCCGCCCGACCGGGGAACGCCCATAGGGAACCGCCCGCCGACGGCCAAGAAAAAGCCCAGGTGGGAGGTGTCCCGCCTGGGCCGACAGAGCCCCCTGTCGGATTCGAACCGACGACCTTCGCTTTACAAGTTCGCTCGCTGGGTGAGGCCACCTCCCGGAACGGGCCCTCGCGGCTGCCCAGCACTCCAGCTGAGGCCGTAGTCGTCCGCCCTGGTCCGGCAGCGTTGATGTCAGCTGGTGATGTCAGCCGGACCTTCTGCCGACAGCGGCGGGTCTCGCAGGTCACTCAAGCGGCACAGGAGCGACGGGGAGCTGTTCCTTATAGAGCCACGTGAACGTTCGGTCCGGTTCGAGGTGGGCTTCTCCCCAGTGAATGGCATGGATGCCGCTCTCCGCATCGGCCGTGAAGAAGACACAGATCAGCTTGGTAGAAGCCCCCAGCTCCTCGAAGGCTTCGTGCAGCCCCAGGTGCTCCTCCGTCGCCAGCCCGTCATCGAGGTCGAACAGCGCCTCTGGCGGCTGAGGCCCGTGCGCCCGGAACAGTCGACGTCGGGTGGGCGACGCGTTCGAAGGCAACCGTGCACGATCAAGCGGCCTCGGCTTGTCTGCGTACCTGTAGGGGAAGAGTGCGTGATCGTTGATCACTGCGTACTCGTACCCTCGCACGTCGCGCACGGACTCCCCCAGCTCACGCGCCGTCTGCGCCAGGTACTCGCGCACCAGTCCTGCGAGGGCGACACCGTAGGGACTCCGCTTCTTCAACCCCACCGCAAGATGTGCGGCATGAGCCTTCGCGTGGGCGTTGGCCAGCTGCACCGGCACGGCAGCCGCGAGCGCGCCGGCATGCCGCCCGAACCTCTCGATCGTCCAGGCCGACGGCATTACTGGCTCGTCACTCGACACGGACATGCAGCGTCCCCCTCCGCCCGATCACCCCGCCTCTCAACTGTGTGACACGCGCCAAAACCGCACACAAGGGAGTGATTCAGCCAAAACGGCTGCTGGCCAGCGTCCGGTTGCTGTGAGCCCTAGCAGCCAGATGGATGAAACACTCCCTATATCGCCATGTGCGGAGATAAGCTGACCCGACGATCAAGGCTACTGAGACGGCTACGGGGTGGCTTGTGCGTAATATTGCAGACGTCGAAAACTTCGGAGCTGTCGACGCGGACGCCGACGAGCTACTACGGGAGTGCTTTCAGGATCATCCCGCTTACCTTGCCGCTAAGCAAAACAAGAGGTTCCTGATTCTGGGCAGAAAAGGGTCAGGTAAAACGGCAATTTTCAAGAGGATACTCACCGAACACTCTCCTTGCGAATTCTCCTACGGTCACTCATTCGACGACTACCCGTGGCATCATCACGACCTTCAGGCGCAGACTGGCGTCCCCGAGGAGCGCCGCTATTTCCATAGCTGGAAGTACCTAACTCTAATGGGATTGGCGAAGCTCCTCCTGAATTCCGACCAAAGCCAGCCCTGGAGCGACGAGTCCTTCGATTCCGTACAGGCGCTCGAAGACTTCGTCGTGGACTCTTACGGATCGCGCGATCCGGATGTGCGGCAACTCTTCAGCCCGGATAGGGAACTCCGGTTCAAGGGGACGTTCAAGCTTCCTTTCATTGATATAAGCGGGGAGCGAGTCAGAGTCAAGGAACTCCCCCCACATATTCAGGAGGTGAATCGCGCAATCCAGGAGCACATCCTCCGCGCACTAAATCCCGAAAACGCGTATTACATCTGCTTTGATCAACTCGACCTGGGTTTCGTCAAGTCGGACCCGGCCTACTCTCAGCGACTTATCGGCCTTATCCTTGCGGCTCGGGATCTGTTCTTGGCGGCCCGAGACCGGGGCAAGAAGCTGAACGTGGTGGTCTTCCTTCGCGATGACATCTACCAAGATCTTCAGTTCGAAGACAAGAACAAAATCACGGAAAACTTCTCTGAACTGGTTCAATGGCACGAAAGCATTGGCGGCCTGACCCTCAAGCGCCTGATGGAGAGTCGCTTCGGCCGCGTCCTGGGAGGGGACGGCAGCGAGGCGATCTCTTGGGAAATGGTTTTCGATGAGACGCGAGAGATGCCTAGCAGGCAGACCAAGTACAAACATATCTGCGACCGCACTTTTCTGCGACCTCGAGACATAATCAAATTCTGCAATGAAGTGTTGGCGCAGTATAAGCAACCAATTTTCGCCACTGGCGAGCAATTTGACAATCAAGTTGTCCACGAGGCCCGATCGGGCTACTCGGACTACCTCCTCAATGAGCTAGATGACGAGATAGCCAAACATGTACCTCAGTACAAGGAATACTTGGAGGTAGTCAAAGAGCTGGGCTCTCTTCAGTTCGCCTTAGAGGATTTCAGATCAACTTGGGCGCGACGCGCAAGCCTCTCAGACGTAGATCCAATCTTCGCCTTGGGACAGCTTTTTGAATTCTCGGTGGTTGGCTACTTGAAGCCGGGTGGCCGGGGTGGCGGGTCGGAATATGTGTGGCGCTACCGAGACCCACGGGCTCGCTTCAACGCGTCGTCGGAAGTATTCAGAGTTCACGCCGGGTTCAAAGAAGCGCTGGACCTAGTTCGTCAGTCCGTATAGCAGGCGAACGGATTAGGTCGGTGGAGCGGCTTTGGGCTGGAGCTGATTTGGCGCGAGTGATCATGGCCCCGTAAGCTTCCGGCGCGTCGGGCAGTCTGTGGACCTGCCCGGTAAAGCACGACGTTGGGGCCATGATCTTCGAGGCTCGCGCCAAATTGGCTGCCTAAAGCCGTGGAGCCGACCGGCCCCAGCCATAGAGGGTTTTCCTACCTCCGCCCGCATGCACGCAGCGCGCCGCCGGGCGGGGCCGCCGCTGGCGAAGACAGGGCGGCGGCCCCGCCGACAAGGCGGCGCGCGCCCGCGCCGTGCGCGGGCCTTGATGAGGTAGAGAAACCTGTAACAGCTCTCAAGCTGCGGTCATGTCCGGTCCCGGTAGATGCTTGACACTTCGGTCCCAGCTGATGGTTGACAGTGGCCGTGATCGGCTTTTCTGGTGCGCGTCGTTGCGGCGTGTGGCAGGAGGCCGGGATTGGCGCTGGTGGAGTTGTCGGTTGTCGAGCAGAGATACCGGGCTGTCCTGGCCGTATTGGCGGGTGCGACGGTGACCGAGGTCGCCGCCCAGCTCGGGGTGTCGCGGCAGACGGTCAGCGGGTGGAAGTCCCGGTATGCCGCCGCGGGCCTGGCGGGTCTGGCGGACCGGTCACGTAGGCCGGCGTCGTGTCCGCATCAGGCGTCCGCCGAGGTCGAGGCGGCCGTGTGCGAGTTGCGGCGCAAGCATCCTCGCTGGGGTCCGCGGCGGATCGCTCATGTGCTGGAGCGGTCCGGGACGGTGAGTCCGGCGCCGTCGCGGATGACGGTGTATCGGATCCTGGTCCGTCATGGGCTGGTGGAGCCGGGGGTGCGGCGTCGGAAGCGGTCGGATTACAAGCGCTGGCAGCGGGATCGGCCGATGCAGTTGTGGCAGATGGACATCGTCGGTGGTGTGATGCTGGTCGACCCGGTGACCGGGGAGTTGACCGAGGCCAAGGTCGTGACCGGGGTGGATGACCATTCCCGGTACTGCGTGATCGCGTCGGTGGTCGAGCGGGCGACCGGGAGGGCGGTGTGTGCCGCTTTCGCCCGGGCCTTGCAGGCGTTCGGGGTGCCGGAGGAGGTGCTGACCGACAACGGCAAGCAGTTCACCGACCGGTTCGGGCAGGGTGGTGAGGTGCTGTTTGACCGGATCTGCCGGGAGAACGGGATCGCGCACCGTCTCACCCAGCCGGCCTCGCCGACCACGACGGGCAAGGTCGAGCGGTTCCATCAGACGCTGCGGCGTGAACTCCTTGACGACTGCGGTGCATTCGAGAGCATCGGGGCGGCTCAGGCGGCACTGGATGCGTGGGTGGAGGAGTACAACTCCATGCGTCCGCATCAGGCGCTGGACATGCAGTCTCCGGGTGACCGGTTCACACCGGTTGCTGAGCAGGAGCGGGACGTACTGGGCCTGAAGATCCCCGGAGTGCTTGCGCTGGTGCCGCAGCAGCGGACACCTCCTGCGGAGCTGGATCGGGTTGAAGTGTCGCCCGAGCCGGCCAGCCTTCCTGAGCTGGTCCCGGCGACGGTTCCGGTGGAGCCCGGTGGGCCGGTGGAGTTCGAGCGGGTGGTGCCTGCGAGTGGGAATCTGCAGGTCGCGGGCAAGCAGTTCTGGCTGGGACCGGCCCGCTCAGGGCTGACGGTGACGTTCTGGGCCGACACGCAGGTGATCCATCTGCTGATCGCCGGGGCGCGGATCAAGACCGTGCGGTCGCACTTGTCGGTGGCGGATCTGGGACGGCTGGCGGTCCGGGGCGGACGTCCGGCGGGGCCGGCCCCGCTGCCTGCCAGCGACGGGGCGGCGTTCGAGGTGGACCGGGTGGTGAACAACAGCGGCCTGGTGGGCCTGGGCGGGCACCAGATGCTGGCGGCGGAGATCCTCGGAGGCCGCCGGGTGGGTATCCGTATCGACGAGGAGACGCTGTCGTTCTTCGATCCGTCCTCGCGGGAACTGCTGCGGGTGCGGACCAACCCGCTGACCGGTGAGGAAGTCCGCAGGCTGCGGGGCCTGCGTCCGGCCGGACCGCCGCCGCGTCCGGGCACCGAGCCCGTGCGGGTGCAGCGGCGGGTCAGCGCGGTCGGCACCGTCATGATCTGCCGCCAGGTCGTCTCCCTCGGCCGTCCGTACGCAGGGCAGACCGTGACCGTCCACGTGTCCGACACGACGATCAGCGTCGAGCTGGACGGCCAGATCCGGGTGGTCCGGCGCACGACCGACGTCCCGGTCCGTAACGTGAAAGCGAACAAGCCCCACGGGGCTCCCTACGTTGTCTAGGCCCACCGTCAAGCATCACCTGGGACCAGAACGTCAGGCATCAGCTGGGATCCGACA
Organism: Streptomyces sp. NPDC053076; assembly: GCF_044546845.1. NCBI lineage: Bacteria > Bacillati > Actinomycetota > Actinomycetes > Kitasatosporales > Streptomycetaceae > Streptomyces > Streptomyces sp. NPDC053076. The sequence continues at coordinate 214,344 of NZ_JBITZL010000009.1, forward strand.
TCAAGCTGCGGTCACAGGCAGGATCGCTCAGGCAGAGGGCTGGCCGGTAGCCAGGAGTCGACTGGTGAAGCCGTCGTGGCACAGTCGGTCGTATGCCTCGAGTACGTCGTCCGGCACGGGCTGGCCAATCATGAAGCCCTGCGCCGGGTAGATCAGCAGTCGCTGTAGCGCTCCTACAAGCATGTCGATGACCAACCGGGCGTCCCCGATGGAGTCGACGTACTCGTCCAGCGTCATCGGGCTGGAAGCGCTGACGACCTCGACTCCGGGCCACAGCTTGCGCGCAGTGGCGTAGGCCCGCCTCTCCTCGTACGGCTTGCTGATCAGCAGGACGGAGGACACGTCGACGCCGGCCTCTTCCAACAGTTCTCGGGAGAAGCGGATGTTCTCCCCCGTGTTCCGTGCACGCGGCTCCACAAGGACGGCTGAGTCGGGGACGCCAAGCTCAAGCGCGCGTTCTCGGTAGTGCACGGCTTCACCTCGGGGCATGCGGTCCCGCGTCGTGGGGCTGGTGGCTCCCGTGAACACAAGCAGTGGAGCCATGCCGCGCTTGTACAGGTCTACCGCGGTCTCGGCCACACCCAGGTCGTGACTGCCCAGGCCGATGGCGACTGAGCACGGCCGCAGGGTGTGGCCCATCTGGTGGTAGTCCCACAGGCGTCGAGTGTCGGCCCATGCCTGTGCAGAGATCATCACTGCCCCTTCTCCTTCGCCGAGTCGGGGACCTTGAAGTCGTACTCCCAGGCGAAGCGCGAAGCCGCGTGCACACCGATCGCGAACTCGACCACTGTGCCAGAGGCCGTGTAGGTCGTCCGATGCAACTCGACGACGGGTTCGCCCGGCGGGAGCTGCAGGAGCTTCACTTCATCGGGCGTGGGAGCTCTGGCGAACAGCTCTTCCTTCATGTGGTCGATCTCGTAGCCCGCGTCGTACAGCACCCGGAAGCCGCCGCCTCGGCCGGCCGGTCCGGGGGTCGGGTCCACCAGCCGTGTGCCTTCGACGTGCTCGGGCCGGTAGTAGCTGGTCATGGTATGGGTTGGCTGGTCACCTTCCTTCACCAGCCTCGCTCGCGCGTATACCTCGGCGCCTTCCGGGAGGCCGTGCGCAGCTGCTACCGCTGGTGGGGCTTCCACCAGGCTGACCGTCTGCGTCTGCTCGTTCCGGCGGTAGCTGCGGCCAGAGGCCACGCGGTCGGCGATGAACGCCACCTCGTCGCCGTCACGCCACTTGGCCTTGTCGTACCTGGCAATGCCGAGTCGCTTTAGCGGTACCCGCTCGCGTACGACGGTGCCGTGTCCGCGAGAGGACGTCACCAGGCCCTCGGCCTCAAGAGCCTTGTAGGCCTGGTGGACGGTGGACTTTGAGCCCTCGCCCTTTGCAACTAGCTCCCTGATCTGCGGGAGTTGCTTGCCCGGCGCGTAGTCACCCCGCTTGATCTGCTCAGCCAGCTTGTCCGCCAGCTCGCGCCACTTGGGCGTCATCGTCCGACTCCTCTCGACACACCAAGTCAAGCACAGTCCCAGGACTGTTGACAGTCCCAGGACTGCGTGCCAAAGTCTCCACAAGTCGCTCGCAGTCCTAGGACAGCGACGACTATGGGCCTTTTTCGTGCTGCCCACAGACCTCGACTCAAGGAGTGCTGCATGCCGTCTTTCAAGATCGACACGTCGACCGCTGTGGTGTTCGTGGCGACCGCGCCGACGCCGAAGCTGGCCAACGCCAAAACCGGTGAGCGGGCGATGGACCGGGAGACCGGTGCCGCCCTGTCGACGGTGGGCCTGCTGGTCTCGGACGAGGGGGAGGGCAACCTCTACCAGGTCACCGTCCCCGAGAACGGCTACCCGGAGGGCCTGGCGCCGGGCATGCCGGTGAAGGTGGTCGGCCTGAAGGCCCGGGACTGGGAAAACGAGTTCAACGGCCAGAAGCGGCACGGCATCTCGTTCCGCGCGGTCGCGATCACCCCGATGGCCTGACTATGACCGACGTGTCCACGGTCCTGGAGACCACTGGAGTCCTCGCAGGGGCCGGCGGTCTGGGCTACGCGAGGGTCCGCGCGCCGCGCGTGTACTGGTCGCTGGTCGGGCTGCCGGTCACCTGGGGCCGGTTCACCTTCACCTACCGCTCCACGATGGACGTGTGCGGGCTGACGGTGCAGCCGTCGCGCATGCGGGCCTTCCTCGCCCGGAACGTGGCCCGGCGTGAGGTGCTGCCGGTCCCGCCGAAGGTGCGCCGCGTCCGGGGCACCTCAACCGGGCTGCGGGTGACGCTGCGGCTTCCCGCCGGCCTGGAACCTGCCGACCTGATGGCCGCCTCGGAGCGGCTGCGGCATGCCTGGGGCGTGCACTCGGTGACCATCGCCGAAACCAAGCCGGGGTACGTCGAGCTGCGGATGACCGGCTATGACGTGCTGCGTCAGGTCCGGCTGCCGCGCGGGGCTCGCCCTGAGGGGCTGGCGGTGCCGGTGGCGCTGCGGGAGGACGGCACTGCGTTCGTCCGGGACTACCGCCAGGTGCCCATGGCGCTGACGCTCGGCGCGAACAGCTCGGGCAAGTCCGTCTATCAGCGCAACCTGATCAAGGGCTTGGCCCGGTTGCCGGTGGCGCTGGTCGGGATCGACTGCAAGCGCGGGGTCGAACACTCCGCCTACGCGCCTCGGCTGTCGGCCCTGGTCACCACCCCGGACGACTCGGCCTCTCTGCTGGATGTGCTGGTGGGGGAGATGGAGTCCCGCTTCGACCTGCTGAGCGCGCACGGCGTCTCGGACATGTGGGACCTGCCCGAGCGGTTACGGCCGGTGCCCGTCGTCGTCCTGGTCGACGAGGTGGCGGAACTGTTCCTGATCTCCTCGAAGAAGGATGAGGAGCGGCGGGAGCGGATCGTCACCGCGTTGATCCGGCTGGCGCAGATGGCCCGCGCGGTCGGCATCTACCTGGAGGTGTGCGGCCAGCGCTTCGGCTCCGAGCTGGGCAGGGGCGCGACCATGCTCCGCGCCCAGCTCACCGGCCGGGTGGTGCACCGGGTCAACGACAAGCAGACCGCCGAAATGGGCCTCGCCGACGTCGCTCCGGATGCCGTCGCGGCCGCCTCCCTGATCCCCGCCGAACGCCCCGGCACCGCTGTGGCGGCCGATACCTCCGGTGGCTGGGCGAAGATCCGCACCCCTCATACGTCCCGGGATGAGGCGAAGGCGGCGTGCCGGGACTTCGCCCACCTCGTCCCGGACCTGCCTGCCCTGGACCGGTTCCGGCCGCACGTGCCCGCCGACGCCCCGGAGACAGGTCCGTCGCTGGTCAAGCCGCTGCCGGTCACGGAGTAGGGGGATCGTCGTGAACCGCTCGCTGCGCCCTGATGCCGTCCTCATCCAAGCCGTGATCGCCGGTGCCCTGTCCTTCGCGCACCTGCATGACCTGGCTGCGGCGGCCGGGCAGTCCGGATGGAAGGCGTGGGCGTACCCGGTCTCGGTCGACCTGCTGCTGGTCGCCGCCTGGCGTCGGCTCCGCGCCGGCCGGGACCGCTCGTCCTGGACCTGGTTCGCCATCGCCCTGGCGGCCTCGCTCGGCGCCAACGTCGCCACCGCCGGACTGCTCAACCTGCACCAGGTGCCCGCCTGGCTGCGCATCCTCGTCGCCGGATGGCCCGCCCTCGCCTTCCTCGGAGGAACCCTCCTCGTCCACGCCCCCGCCCCGGCCGCCGTGGAACCGGAGCCGGACGAAGAACCGGCCGCCCCGGAAATCGAGGTGCACCGCGACACCCCCGAACCGGCGGTCCAAGCCCCGACCCCGGCTCCGGAACTGACCCCGGCGCCTGTGAAGCCTCCCGTCGCCCCGGCTGTTCCGCCGGCACTGCTCGACCACGCCCGCTCGATCGCCGACGCACACCGCAACAGCACGGGCGAGCAGATCACCGCCGACGCGCTCACCGCCCGGCTCGGCCTGCCCGCCTCAACCTGCCAAGCCATCGCCGCCCAACTCCAACTCGCCTGAGACCCAGGGAGGTCCACCCGTGCGCCCGAACCGCTTCTACGACGTGATCCGCATCGGGCCGGTCAAGGTCGGCACCTACAACAACGGCCGTGGCCAGACCCGCCACACCGCCGCCTGCACCGCCCCCGGCTGTGGCTTCTCTACCGAACACCGCGACCGCTCCGCCGCCGAACTCGCCGCCCGCACCCACCGCTGCACCGCCTGACAGGAGGAAGACCCCCGTGTTCACACCGAAGTACCCGCCCCCGGACACCGCCCCCGCTCCGACCACCACCCCGGCGCAGATGGTCGCTCAGGTCCCCGCGGTTCAGGCCCCGGCCCCGGCCGTCCCCGCGCCGGTCTCTCAGCGGCCGGCCGTCCAGCTCACCCCCGGCACCGTGCTGGCCCTCGTCGGCGGCGGCACCGCCGTGGTCCTGGTCGTCGGCGCCGTCCTCGTCTCGATGCTCCTGGCGGTCGCCATCACCGCTGTGTCGGTCGCCGTGACCGCCGTCGTGCTCCGCTTCCTCATCACCGACCTGCGGAAGGGACGCTGAACGATGGACACCCACGTGATCGCCGCCGCGTTACCCACCCTGGGCTGGGCCGTCCACGGCGGTCTCCTCGTCCGCCGCCTGGCCACTGCCCGCCGTGATCCGCTGACCGGCCTGCACACCCGCGCCGGATGGACCACCCGCGCCGAACAGCTGCTCGCCAAGCACCCCGCAGCCCTGGTCCTCCTGATCGACCTGGACGACTTCAAGGCCACCAACGACACCCACGGCCACGCCGCCGGAGACGCGGTCCTCACCGCCACCGCCCGCAGGCTGAACACCTGGTGTGGCCGCTACGGCATCGCCGGCCGCCTCGGCGGAGACGAGTTCGCTGCGATCATCACCGACCCCGGCCGCACCCCCGGCCTCCAGGCCCTGCAACTCGCCCTGAACGGGCCCCTCGAACACGACGGCCACACCCTGCCGGTCTCGGCATCGGTCGGCCGCTGCTACTGCTCCCACCTGCCGGTGCGGACCCTCACCGACGCCTTGGCCGCCGCCGACGCGGCGATGTACGCGGTCAAGGGCCACGGCAGGCGCAACACCCGCCCATGACGGCCCCCGGAGCGGCCTCGGTCGCCAAACTTCCGCCGCTCCGGGCGCCTGCACCACTTCCAGATCCACCGGACCCGAAAGGGAAACCTCATGATGCCCCAGCACACGCCGCCCGCGCGGATCTGCCGCGACTGCGACGGCTTCGCCGCCGCCCACATCACCACCGGCAGCCGCCACCGTGACGGCACCCGCGTCACCCTCCGCGTGGCCTGCCCGGCCTGCAAGGGTTCGGACACCGCGCCTGCCGCCTGCCTCGCCCGCGTCGGGAGGTGACCGCAGCCATGAGGACCATCACCACCTCCGCCCACCTGGAGCCGGACACCACCGCCCGCCTGAGCGTGTTCGCCCCCACGCCCGAGGACGAAGGCTTCATCAGCCTCCGTGTCGGAGGCGAGTTCGTCGACCTTGCCCTGATCGCCCGTCCGGGCACTGCCGACGCCCTGCGCGCCCTGGCTCGCGTCGCCGAGGAAGCCGCCTCGGTCCTCGACCGGATCGCCGAAACCGCGGACGGTGCCGCGTGACCGACGCCGCCACCATGGCGGGCCTGGACCCGGCCACCCTCGCCGACGTGCTGAGGCTGGCCGGGTCATACGGCTTCGACCTTCTCCAAGAGCAGATCCGCCGCACCGGCGGCTGCACCGACCCCATCCGCCTGATGGGCTCGACCGTCACCCGCGACGCGGCCACCGGCCAGGTCCTGCACTCGTACTCGACCGACACCGAACCCGGCGGCATCCTCCGCGTCGCCTGCGGCAACCGGCGGGCCTCCCGCTGCCCCGCCTGCGCCTGGACCTACGCCGGGGACACCTACCACCTCATCCGCGCCGGCCTCGTCGGCGACCCCGCCAAGGGCACCCCTGAAACGATCCGGGACCACCCGCGGGTCTTCGCCACCCTCACCGCGCCCTCGTTCGGCCCGGTCCACAACCGGCCCGGCAACCGGCCCTGCCGCTGCGGCACCCACCACCAGGAGGACGCCCCCGAACTCGGCACCCCTCTCGACCCCGACACGTACGACTACGCGGGCGCCGTGCTCTGGAACAACCACGCCTCCGATCTGTGGCGCTACTTCACGATCTACCTGCGCCGCGAGATCGCCAAGCGAGCGGGACTCACGCAGAAGGCCGCTCGCGAACAGTCGCGGGTCTCCTTCGGCAAGGTCGCCGAATACCAGAAGCGCGGGGCCGTCCACTTTCACGCCGTGATCCGCTTCGACGGCCCCGAAGGACCCGACAGCCCGCCCCCGGCCTGGGCAACCCTCAACCTGCTCACCGACGCCATCCATGCCGCCGCCGCCCGCGTCGCCGTCGACGTACCCCCGGCCACCTACCAGCCCGACCCCGAGCAGCCGGCGCGCACTCAGCCGGCCCGCACGCTGCGGTGGGGCACCCAGCTCGACGTCCAGCCGATCGGTGCCTTCGGCCACGGTGAGGAGATCACCGAACAGGCCGTCGCCTCCTATGTCGCCAAGTACGCCACCAAGGCCGCCGAGACCACCGGCACCGTGGACCGCCGCATCGGCAACAAAGAGGCCCTGGCCCTCCTCGAGGTGCCCGAGCACCCGGCCCGGCTCATCGCCGCCTGCCTCGACCTCCACCCGCTCTACCCCGACCGGAAGTTACGCGACTGGGCGCACATGCTCGGCTTCCGCGGCCACTTCTCCACCAAGTCCCGCCGCTACTCCACCACCCTCGGCGCACTGCGCCAGGTCCGCGCCGACTACCGCGCCGCCCAGCAACGCGCCGCCCTCGGCCTGCCCGGCCCCGACGACGAGGAAGCCACCACCCTCACCCTCGCCCACTGGACCTACGCCGGCCACGGCCACACTCCCGGCGAATCCTGGCTCGCCGCCAATATCCGCCGCGACATCCAACACAACCGCGAGATCGCCCGCGAAGAGCTACACGCCTTGCACGCCTTGGAAGGAGCCGCAGAATGACCACCGCTGTCCCGGAACTGCTGACCGTGCCGGAGGTCATGGCCCGGCTTAAGATCGGCCGCTCCAAGGTCTACGACCTGATCCGCTCGCGCCGCCTGACCTCGATCAAGATCGACGGTGCTCGCCGCATCCCCGCCGGCGCCGTCCAGGACTTCATCCTCGGCCAGATCGAGGAGGCCGCCTGATGGCCGGCGAGCGCAAGCGCAACCCGAACGGCGCCGGCACCATCACCAAGCGCAAGGACGGCCGTTACCAGTGCGCGGTGTACGTGCTCCAGCCCGACGGCACCCGTGCCCGCAAGTTCGCCTACGGCAAGACCTGGGCCGAGTGCGACACCAAACGTCGGGAACTGCTCGCTAAGGTCGACCAGGGCGTGCCTGTGCCCACCCGGTCGGCCAAGCTCGCCGAGTGGCTGCCGTACTGGCTGGAGCACTTCATCAAGCCCAACCGCAAGCGGACGACGTACAGCAAGTACGCGATGCACGTGCGCCTCTACCTCGTGCCGCTGCTCGGCTCCAAGAGCCTGGAAGCCCTGGGCCCCCGCCACGTGCGGACGTTCGTCGCCGAGGTGTCGCGCCGGGCCTCCCCGGCCACGGCCAAAGAGGCGCACCGCGTGCTGCGGACCGCCCTCACCGCGGCCTGCCGTGAGGAGCTGGTGACGCGGAACGCCGCATCGCTCGTAGAGGCCCCGAAGGTGCCCCGCCGGGAGCTGACTCCCTGGACGCTGGACGAAACGCTGAGGTTCCTGGAAGAGGCCCGCCGCGATCCGCTGTACGCCGCCTTCGTCCTGGCGGTCTCCATGGGCCTACGGCGCGGCGAGATCCTGGGGCTCCGCTGGTCGGACGTGGACCTCGACCATCGGGTGCTGCGGATCAGTAATCAGGTGCAGCGCGTGGGCGGGGAGCTCTACGAGGACACCACCAAGAGCGGCCGGGCGCGTCCCGTACCCCTCCCCCTGATCTGCCTGGCGGCGCTCCGCTGGCACCGGATGCGGCAGAGGGAGGCCGCGCGGCTCAAGGGGGTCGAGCTGTCCCCGTCCGCGTACGTCTTCACGACCCGCACCGGCCGCCCGATCGACCCGCAGAACGTCAACCGGTCGTTCTTCCGCATCACCGACGCCGCCGGCCTTCGCCGCATCCGTCTGCACGACGCCCGGCACGGCTGCGCCACGCTCCTCACGGCGGCCGGTGTCGCGCCCCGCGTCGTGATGGAGATCCTGGGCCACAGCCAGATCAGCATCACGATGGACGTCTACACGCACGTCACCTCGGACACGCAGCGCGAGGCCATCAGCCACATGGACCGCCTGCTCAGGCGCCGTGTCGATCGTGAGTGACCGCCCCGGTTGATGTCACCCGTGGATGTCGAACGCCCCGGACCGATCATCGGCCGGGGCGTTCGCGCTGTTCAACCCAAGAGCCCCCTGTCGGATTCGAACCGACGACCTTCGCTTTACAAGAGCGGCGCTCTGACCAGCTGAGCTAAGGAGGCCCGTACGCGCGTGTGGCGCGTCCGTGCCTGTGCAGTGTACCCACGTCCCGGCGCGGCCTCGTCGAAAATTTCGGCGAAGTTCACAGGGGTGGAAGTACTGACAGAGCGAGTGAACGGCAGGTACCGTCCTGACCCAGTTCACCTGTGTGGACTACACCAACCACCTTCCTACAACGGATCGTCCGGCACGTTCCTGCCGGTAGAAGGGGGCCCATTCACCATGGCCACTGTCACGTTCGACAAGGCGACCCGGATCTACCCGGGTTCCACCAAGCCCGCCGTCGACGGTCTCGACATCGCGATCGAGGACGGCGAGTTCCTCGTCCTGGTCGGCCCGTCGGGTTGCGGAAAGTCCACCTCCCTGCGGATGCTCGCGGGCCTGGAGGACGTCAACGGCGGCGCCATCCGCATCGGTGACCGCGACGTCACGCACCTGCCGCCCAAGGACCGGGACATCGCCATGGTGTTCCAGAACTACGCGCTCTACCCGCACATGTCGGTCGCGGACAACATGGGCTTCGCGCTCAAGATCGCCGGTGTCAACAAGGCGGAGATCCGGCAGAAGGTCGAGGAGGCCGCGAAGATCCTCGACCTCACCGAGTACCTCGACCGCAAGCCGAAGGCGCTCTCCGGTGGTCAGCGTCAGCGTGTCGCCATGGGCCGCGCGATCGTCCGTGAGCCGCAGGTCTTCCTCATGGACGAGCCGCTGTCCAACCTGGACGCCAAGCTCCGTGTGTCGACGCGCACCCAGATCGCGTCCCTCCAGCGCCGTCTCGGCATCACCACCGTCTACGTCACCCACGACCAGGTCGAGGCCATGACGATGGGCGACCGGGTGGCCGTGCTGAAGGACGGTCTGCTCCAGCAGGTCGACTCGCCGCGCAACATGTACGACAAGCCCGCGAACCTCTTCGTCGCCGGCTTCATCGGCTCCCCCGCCATGAACCTGGTCGAGGTCCCGATCACCGACGGCGGCGTGAAGTTCGGCAACAGCGTGGTCCCCGTCAACCGGGAGGCCCTGAAGACCGCCGCCGACAAGGGTGACCGCACGGTGACCGTGGGCGTCCGTCCCGAGCACTTCGACGTGGTCGAGCTGGGCGGCGGTGCCGCCGCGTCCCTGACGAAGGACAGCGCGGACGCCCCGGCGGGCCTCGCCGTCTCGGTGAACGTCGTCGAGGAGCTGGGCGCCGACGGCTACGTCTACGGCACCGCCGAGGTCAGCGGCGAGGTCAAGGACCTGGTCGTCCGCGTCAACGGCCGCCAGGTACCGGAGAAGGGCTCCACGCTGCACGTCGTGCCGCGGCCCGGCGAGATCCACGTGTTCTCCACGACCACGGGCGAGCGGCTGTCCGACTGACCCGCGCCACGACGGACGACAGGGCCCCGCGGCCGGACCGCGGGGCCCTTCGCATGGGGCGCGGCGTGGGGTGCGGATACCCCGGCACAGCAACCATTTCGGGCGGCGGTCGTCAACCCGTTACCCAGAAAGCGGCGCGATCTCATCCCCCATAAGGGTGACACAGGGTCTTCGCGTCGTCACCGGGCGCTACCCTCACACGCGTGAAGCACTCCACCACCCCACAGACGCGACGCGGCCACCGGGGCGGCCCTGCCCGCCGGATCGGCCGCACTCTCGCCCTCGTCCTGCCCGTCGTCCTGGTGCTCTCCGGGACTCTCGCGGTCACCCGGGTCAACTGGACGGGAAACCCCGCCGGCTCGGTGCTGACCGCCTCCGACGTCTCGTCGGCGGAGCTCCCCGCCAAGACGGCCGCCCGTGCCCCGCAGGACGTGCTCCGCGACCAGCTGATGACCGAGCTCCAGGACAAGGACCCCGGCGTGGTCCTCACCCACCTCCAGCGCGCCGTCAACGGGCACCCCGCGCTGGCCCGGCACTGCTCCTCCATCGCCCGTGCCCTCGGCACGGCCGCGGTGCGCATCTACGGCGCCTCGCGCGCCCAGTCGTACGCCCGCCCGGTGTGCGACACGGCCTTCGCCTCGGGCGTCCTCGCCGCGCACAGCTGAGCCCGGCCGGGCCGAGAGGCCGACCGGGCCGGGAGGTCGGCCGGGCTGAGAGGTCGGCAGCGGCCGGCAGGCCGGCAGCGGCTCCCCGCGGAGCACGCTGCCGCCGACGCACAGCGCTGGGGCGCCACGTACAGTGCGGTCATGACCCATCCGAACGCCACGTCGCGCCCCACTCAAGCCGTGGTCCTGGCCGGTGGCCAGGGCTCTCGGCTGCGTCCGTACACCGACGACCGGCCCAAGCCGATGGTCGAGATCCCCGGCACGGGCACTCCGATCATCGGCCACCAGCTGACCTGGCTCGCCGAGGAGGGTGTGACGGACGTGGTGGTCTCCTGCGGCCACCTCGCCGACGTCCTGCAGAAGTGGCTCGACTCGGCCGACCTGCCCGTCTCCGTGACCACCGTGGTGGAGAGCGAGCCCCTCGGCCGCGGCGGTGGCCTGCGGTACGCGGCAGCGCATCTGCCCCATCCCGACCGGGCCTGGTACGCCACGAACGGCGACATCTGGACGCGGTTCTCCCTGCGGGACATGGCCGACTTCCACGCCGAGCGGGACGCGCTCGCGACCTTGGCGCTGGCTCGTCCGCGGATCCCGTGGGGAGCGGTGCAGACCGACGGGTTCGGGCACATCACCGACTTCATCGAGGCGCCGCCGTCGGCGTTCGAGATCAACGCGGGTGTGTACGTGTTCTCGCCCGAGTTCGCCTCCCTGCTGCCCGAGCGGGGGGATCACGAGCGGACGACGTTCCCGCGGCTGGCCCGGGAGAAGAAGCTGGCCGGGTTCCCCATTCCGCAGGGGGCGTACTGGCGGGCCATCGACACGGCCAAGGACCTGACGGAAGCGGCCAGGGAATTGGCGGCTCTGGGACGGTAGCCCGGGCGCGTCGCGGGTGCTGTCGGCACAGCGCCCGCGCCTCTCGGGAATCACGCAGCGAAAGGGCCCCGTACCTACCCGGTACGGGGCCCTTCGCGATCCGACCGCCTAGTGCTGTGGCCGGAAAGGTTTGCCGAAAGCTCGCGGCGTCCGGTGCGGTGCATCGCAAGGCGGAGCATCACCCGCGTACTGGATGTACTCGGGTGATGCGACAACGCGGCGAGGTGCCGTGCCGGGCGCCGCGAGCCGGTGAACCTTTCCGGTCACAGCACTAGCCCAGCAGCCCGCCCACCAGGCCCTGCTGACCGGAGGAGGAGGTGCCGCCCGAGCCGGTGGTGCCGCCCGTCGACGTCGTGCCGCCGCCGGAGGTGCTCGTGCCACCCGTGCTCGTCGGACCCGCCGTCGTGCTCGGGACGCCCCCCGTGGGAGAGGTCTGGCGGGGCGGGACCTGGCCCGTGGTGCCCTGTGTCTGGCTGGGCGTCGTGGTGGTGGTGCCGGTGCTACGGCTCGTCCCCGGGGTCGTCGCCGTTCCGGAGGGGCTCGCGCCGGCCGTGGCGTCGTCCGTCGGCGAGGAGGAGGCCGCCGGGGTCTCCTTGTGCCGCTTTCCGGGCTTCTGCGGGAGCGGGGAGCCGGGGAGCTGGTTGCGGGGCGCCTCGCCGGGGCCAGGGACGACCACGCGGCTGGAGTCACGGACCGCGCCGCCCAGCAGGGAGCCGACGAGCAGGGTGAGGCCGACCGTGACGGCGGTGATCAGCGCGCCACGGCGCAGCACGTAGCGGCGCAGCTCCCACAGGTCGGACCGGGGACCGAGCCGGCGCCAGGCGCCGCCCGCGAGGCGGCCGTCCACGGAGTAGACGGGGGCGCCGGCGATGACCAGCGGCGACCAGGCGGCGAGGTAGATGATGTCGGGGGCGTCGTAGACCGGGACCGTCTTCCAGCTGACGGTGACGATCAGGGCGGCCGAGAGCAGGGCGCCCACGACCGCGGCCACGCGCTGCCAGCAGCCCAGGATGGTCAGGACACCGACGACGACCTGGAGGAAGGCGATGACCAGACCGGAGCCGACCGGGTGTTGCAGGGCGAACTGGCGCAGCGGCTCGGCGACGTCCCAGGGGTGCAGGGTGTTGAGCCACTTGACCATGGAGCCGCGCTTGCCGCCGTCGAAGTAGACGGGGTCGCACAGCTTGCCCATGCCGGCGTAGATGGAGATGAAGCCGAGGAAGATGCGCAGCGGCAGGAGGACGACGCCGAGGTTCATCCGGCGGCCCGGGTAGTAGGCGTGCCGGGCCGGGTCGTCGCCCTGGCGCCTGACGGGCCGCGGGTCGTCGGCGTCCGGGTCGGTGCCGGAGTCGGAGTCGGTGTCGGCCGGGTAGGTGTCGTACGGCTCGTAGCCGGCGTCGGTGTAGGACGGGTCGTCGTAGGCGCCGGTGACCGTGCGCATGTGCGGCAGCAGGCGGGTGCCGTCCGGGGCGGTGCGCTGGTGGCCCATGACCGGCGTCTCGACGGTCTGGTCGAATCCGTCGTAGGTGTCGGCGTACCCCGTCTGGACGCGCGGGATGACCTGGGTGGCGCCGGCCTCGGGCTCGTCGGCGTGGCGGACGCTGCTGCCTCGCACGGCCTGGAGAAGCCGGTGGGCGCCGGTGTCGTCGGGGGCGGACTTGCCGCTCCACACGACGGGGCGGCGGCGGCCGGTGGCGGCTGCCCGGCCCGCCGTGCCCACGACGGGCATCCGGGCGGCTTCCTGGCCGGCGCTCAGGTGCCGGGAGATCCGCGGGGATTGGGTGCCCCTCGCCGTCGCGCCCAGCTGCACGCGGAAGCTGGCGTGATTGACGATGACCTGCGCCGGATCGCTCGGCACCTTCACCATGCTCAGCGCGGGAGCGTCGTCGAATCCCGACGAGCGGTCCCCCGTGGGTGTGCGGGGTGTTCTGGTGTCCACACTCATCTAACCGAGTGACGTGACGTTAGGACACTGCTTTGACCGGCCGGATGTGTCCGGGCTCCGTCAAGCCCACTCCGAGCGCCATATGGGCGCCTCAATTACCCCGTGAGGGTGAAGTTCCGGACGGGTGTTCAGTCCCGTCCGGATCCTTGTTCAGCTCCGCCTGCGCGCCGCCTCGTACAGCACGATGCCCGCGGCCACACCGGCGTTGAGCGACTCGGCGCCGCCCGGCATCGCGATCCGGACCCGGTAGTCGCAGGTCTCGCCGACCAGGCGGGACAGGCCCTTGCCCTCGCTGCCGACGACGATGGCGACCGGGCCGCCCAGGGCCTCCAGGTCACCGAGTTCGACCTCGCCGTCCGCCGCCAGACCGACCACCGTGAGACCGGCCTTCTTGTACGCCTCCAGAGTCCTGGTGAGGTTGGTGGCGCGGGCGACCGGCGTGCGGGCGGCCGTACCGGCGGAGGACTTCCAGGCGCCGGCGGTCATGCCGGCCGAGCGGCGCTCGGGGACGATCACGCCGTGGCCGCCGAAGGCGGAGACCGAGCGGACGACGGCGCCCAGGTTGCGCGGGTCGGTCACGCCGTCGAGGGCGACCACCAGCGGGTCCTCGCCCCCGTCGGCCGCGGCGTCGAGCAGGTCCTCCGCATGCGCGTACTCGTACGGCGGGACCTGCAGGACCAGGCCCTGGTGGTTGAGGCCGTTCGTCATGCGGTCCAGCTCGGGGCGCGGCGCCTCCATGAGGTTGATGCCGCCCCGCTCGGCGGTGAGCTGGAGGGCCTCGCGGACGCGCTCGTCGCTGTCGATGAACTGCTGGACGTAGAGGGTCGAGGCGGGCACGCCCTCGCGGAGCGCCTCGACCACGGGGTTGCGGCCGACGACCAGCTCGGAGGCGGACTTGCCGCCGCGCCCGCGGGCCGTGGGGCGGCGTACGGCCTGCTTGGCCTTGGCGTTGGCGATGCGGTTCTTCTTGTGGCCCTTGCGCATCTCGGCCGGCGGGGTCGGCCCCCTGCCCTCCAGGCCCTTGCGTCGCTGGCCGCCACTGCCGACCTGCGCGCCCTTCTTGCCGGACATGCGACGGTTGTTCGCGGCCATGACCTACCTGTCTCTGTGGTGCGTGCGGATGCGTACGTCTTTGCAGTGTGCCGCCCGGAGGGCCGGGCGGCACAATCGATCAAGCGCCGGAGCTCAGCGCGGGCCGAGACTCCAGCGGGGTCCCTGGGGGCCGTCCTCGATGACGAGTCCCGCCTGGCCCAGCTGGTCGCGGATGGCGTCGGCGGTGGCCCAGTCCTTGCGGGCGCGGGCCGATTCGCGCTGGTCCAGCACCAGGCGGACGAGGCTGTCGACCACGCCGTGCAGGTCCTCGCCCCGGTCGCCGCCCTCGCCGACCCAGTGCGGGTCGAGCGGGTCGAGACCGAGGACGCCGAGCATGGCACGCACCTCTGCGAGCCGGGCGACGGCGGCTTCCTTGTCGTCGGCGGCCAGTGCGCTGTTGCCCTGCCGGACGGTGGTGTGCACGACGGCGAGGGCCTGCGGGACGCCCAGGTCGTCGTCCATCGCCTCGGCGAAGGCGGGGGGGACCTCGGCGGCCGGGTCGACGGTCTTCCCGGTCAGCTCGGTGACCCGCTGGACGAAGCCCTCGATCCGCGCGAACGCGGACTCGGCCTCGCGCAGCGACTCCTCGCTGTACTCGATCATCGAGCGGTAGTGCGGGGTGCCGAGGTAGTAGCGCAGGACGACCGGGCGCCACCGCTTGACCATCTCGCTGACCAGGACGCTGTTGCCGAGCGACTTGGACATCTTGTCGCCGGCCATGGTGACCCAGGCGTTGTGCACCCAGTACTGGGCGAAGTCGTCGCCGAAGGCCCTGGCCTGGGCGATCTCGTTCTCGTGGTGCGGGAAGATCAGGTCGAGGCCGCCGCCGTGGACGTCGAAGGCGGTGCCCAGGTACTTGTGGGCCATCGCCGAGCACTCCAGGTGCCAGCCGGGGCGGCCGGGGCCCCAGGGGGTCGGCCAGGTCGGCTCGCCCGGCTTCGCCGCCTTCCACATGGCGAAGTCGCGTGGGTCCCGCTTGCCGGTCTCGCCCTCGCCGGACGGCTGGAGCAGGTTGTCCAGCTCCTGCCGGGACAGCTGGAGGTAACCGGGAAAGGACCGCACGTCGAAGTAGACGTTGCCGTCGGCCTCGTAGGCGTGCCCGCGCTCGATGAGGCCCTGCATCATCTCGATCATCTCGGTGATGTGACCGGTGGCGCGCGGCTCGTACGTCGGCGGCAGGCAACCGAGGGCGCTGTAGCCCTCGTTGAACGCGCGCTCGTTCTCGTACCCGATCGACCACCAGGGCCGGTTCTGCTCGCGGCTCTTGGCGATGATCTTGTCGTCGATGTCGGTGACGTTGCGGACGAACGTCACCTCGTAGCCGCGGTACTCGAACCAGCGGCGCATGATGTCGAAGTTGAGGCCCGAGCGGATGTGGCCGATATGGGGTGCCGCCTGCACGGTGGCGCCACACAGGTAGATCGAGACACAGCCCGGCTTGAGCGGGGTGAAGTCACGGATCTGCCGGGCGCTGGTGTCGTACAGGCGAATAGTCACCACTCCAGGGTAGTGGGCGCCGGGCAGTGCCATGCGCCTCCCCGGCGGGAAGGCGTTTCACGTCCCGGGGGAGGCGCGCCGGCCCGGAGGCGTCCCCCTCACATACTCCCGACGACCTTGCGCGGCCGGACGCGTACGACCACCCGCTGAGCGTCCCGGGCCGAGGCCGGGTTGAAGTCCGCGTAGTCCTTGCCGGTGTACTTGCGGCTCAGTTCGTCGATGAGTTCCGGGCCGCCGTCCGTCGTCAGCTCGGCGATGCCGCGGATCTCGGCGTACTCGTACGGCTCCTCGGGGTTCATCACGACGACCGTCACCCGGGAGTCGCGCTCCAGGTTCAGATACTTGCGCCGGTCGACCGTGGTGGAGAAGAGGACGTCGTCGCCGTCGCGCTTCACCCAGACCGGGGACATCTGCGGGCTGCCGTCGGGCTGGATGGTGCCGACGACGATGAACACCTTGTCGTCGAGCACGGACTTCAGGCGGTCGGACAGAGCGGCGGACATGGGCACCCTCCGGAGTGCAGGGATGACTGGTGGTCGTGTGGGTACCCTCGCACGCCGTCAGCTCACCCGCACGACAAGTGCCGTCGCCACCGCCATCAGTCCCTCCCCGCGGCCCGGGAAGCCGAGGCCGTCGGTCGTCGCTCCGGAGACGGACACCGGTGCGCCGGCCGCCTCGGAGAGGATCTTCTGCGCCTCGTCACGGCGCTTGCCGATCTTCGGGCGGGGGCCGACCACCTGGACGGCGATGTTGCCGATGACGAAGCCCGCCTCGCGCACGATCCGGGCGGCCTCGGTGAGCAGGGCGACCCCGGAGGCGCCGGACCACTCCGGGCGGCCGGTGCCGAAGTGCTGCCCGAGGTCACCGAGCCCGGCGGCGGAGAAGAGCGCGTTGCAGGCCGCGTGGGCGACGACGTCGGCGTCGGAGTGCCCGGCCAGACCGGCCCCCTCCCCTTCCCACTTCAGGCCCGCGCACCACAGCTCGCGGCCCTCCTCGAAGGCGTGGATGTCGGTGCCGATGCCGACCTGGGGAAGCGCGAAGGGAAGCTCAGAAGCCATCGTTCAGCCTCCTGCGGGCCAGGACCGCCTCGGCGAGGACCAGGTCCAGGGGGCGGGTGACCTTGAACGCCTCCTCGTGGCCGGGAACGACCACGACCGTCAGGCCCAGCTGCTCGACCATGCTCGCGTCGTCGGTGACGTCGCCGGTGACCGTCTCGTGGGCGCGGACCAGGGTCGCCCGGTCGAAACCCTGCGGCGTCTGGACGGCACGCAGCCGGGCCCGCGCCGGGGTGGCGACGACCGGTTCCGGGTCACCGGCGACGGCCGCGGGCTCGACCTCCTTGACCGTGTCGGCCAGCGGCAGCGCGGGCACCACGGCAGGGGCGCCGTCGCGTACGGCCTCGATGACCGCGTCGACCGTGTCGACCGGGACGAGCGGGCGGGCCGCGTCGTGCACGAGGACGATCCTGTGCTCCGGCGGCAGCGCGTCCAGGCCGAGGCGGACCGACTCCTGGCGCGACTCACCGCCGGGCACGACCAGGAAGTCCGTGCGCTCGGGCAGCGCGTGCGCGTCGAGCAGGGACCTGACCTCGGCGGCGCCGTCCGGCGGGGCCACGACGATCACCAGCGAGACACGGCGGGACGCGGCGAGGGCGCGGACCGCGTGGATGAGCATGGGCGTTCCGTTGAGCGCGCGGAGCGCCTTGGGGGCGCCCGGACCGAGGCGCACGCCCCGGCCGGCGGCGGGAATCACGGCGGCGACGGGGGTCTGCACGGGCGTGGGGCGTGATTCGTCAGACATCGGATCCTGTCAGGTTTGTGTGCTCGACCTACGTGGGTATGGCCTGAGGAGTGCCGGGCGCGATGCCTTGACCGGACCCTTTCCGTGACCCTGGTCGAGCCTTCCGCCCGGGCCCGGCACGTCACGTGCCAGGGGGTTGATCCAAAGAGTTCCCCGGAGAACACCCGCTGCGGGGACGAACATGCCGCAGCGCCCGGCGACAGGATCAGTGTCATCGGGCACCGCGGCATTTCACTGTGCTGAGCGTGCCGGAAGCGAGGGTTCGCTGCCGCTGCGCGTCAGGAGGCGAGCACCTCGTCGAGCAGGGCCTCGGCCTTGTCCTCGTTCGTGTTCTCCGCGAGAGCCAGCTCGCTCACCAGAATCTGGCGAGCCTTGGCGAGCATGCGCTTCTCACCGGCGGACAGTCCGCGCTCGCGCTCGCGACGCCACAGGTCGCGCACGACCTCCGCGACCTTGATGACATCGCCGGAGGCGAGCTTCTCCAGGTTTGCCTTGTAACGACGGGACCAGTTCGTGGGCTCCTCGGCGTACGGCGCGCGCAGCACCTCGAAGACCCGGTCCAGTCCATCCTGACCGACCACATCACGCACGCCGACGAACTCCGCATTGTCCGCTGGCACACGTACCGTCAGGTCACCCTGGGCGACCTTCAGCACCAAGTAGGTCTTGTCCACGCCTTTGATCTGGCGAGTTTCGATAGCCTCGATCAGCGCGGCCCCGTGATGGGGATAGACCACGGTGTCGCCAACCTTGAACGTCATGTGACAGGTACCCCTTCCGTGGCTATCCAGAGTAACACGGATACGGCGTCTTCTGAATGGCGTTTTCGCAGGTCAGGGCATATCTCGGGGCTTGACAACAGCAACCGGAACGTGCTGCGAGGAGCCTGCGGAAGCGGGTATTCGCAGGTCGGAGGGGCTCTCCAGGCAGGGGGAAACGCGTACGTTACACACCCCGCGAGCCCGTTCCAAGTGGCGGAACGTCCCGATTTGTCTGATCCCAAGCGTACGACTTCCGCTACTCCGTTCGGTGACCGGAGGGGGATGTGAGACGAATCCAGAATTGATCAACGGCTGCCGAAGGGGTGCTCCGTGATCGATATCGGGGGGGGTCCGCGCATTCCTCCACGGAAATTTCGCAAGGGGTGATGAGAGGGCGCACCGTCGCGTTATGTGAATGACAGACGAGCGGTTCAGCAATGTGACCGGGGAGTCACATGAGCCCCGGCGGGTACCCCCACCTGGAGGGAAGGGCAGGTCTTGGGGGAGGGTCGGGTGCGGTGGCGTGGGGACGGCTCGGTAACCTAAGGCCGCTGACAGACACTCAGGGTGGCTTTATCAGGGAGCCGCCCGTGCGTTCAAGGAGTTGCCGCCGCCGTGAGCAGCAGCCTTCGACGCGGCGCCCTCGCCGCCTCCGCCATCGTCTTCTCGATCGCCTCGCTCGCCGCCTGTGGCGCCGGCAACGACGCGCAGACCCTGGAGATCAAGCCGGACAACGCGGCGACCAGCGTGGGCGACATCAAGATCCAGAATGCCCTGGTCATCACCCAGCCCGACCTGAAGTCGACGGGCCCCGCGGTGATCTCCGCGACCGTGTTCAACTCCGGCAGCAGCCCCGAGACCCTCCAGTCGGTCGTCCTGGAGGGCAGCGGCACGTCCGCCGAGCTGAAGGCGCCCAAGGGCCAGAGCCTGTCCGTCCCGGCGGGCGGCTCTCTGATCCTCGGCGGCCAGGGCAACGCCTCCGCGGCGCTGCCCAGCGGCCGTGAGTCCGTCCAGGACGGCAACGCACAGAAGATCACCTTCACCTTCAGCAAGACCGGCAAGGTCAGCCTGAGCGCCTTCGTGGTTCCGGCCACCAGCTACTTCGACAAGTGGGGGCCGTCCCAGATCCCGTCCGCCTCCGCCTCGGCGTCGGCCTCGGCGTCCGGCACCGGCGCCCCGGGCGCGAGCGCCTCCAGCAGCGGCAAGCCGGGCAAGAGCGGCAAGCCGACCCCGTCCGGCTCCGCCTCCGGCTCCCCCGTCACCCCGGGCGGCTCGGCCTCGCAGTCGGCCGCCGGCCACTGACCAGCCGTACGACGAAGGGCGGCACCCCGCAGCGGGGTGCCGCCCTTCGTCGTACGCGTCCGCCGCCGCTCCGCCGACCGGACGGTTGACGGCGCTACCGGCGCAAGCGCTTCACCGCACGGCCGACACGGTCGGTCTACGGCTCGAACTTGTAACCCAGCCCCCGCACCGTCACCAGGTACCGCGGCGCGCCCGGGTCCGGCTCGATCTTGGCGCGCAGGCGCTTGACGTGGACGTCGAGGGTCTTGGTGTCGCCCACGTAGTCGGCGCCCCAGACCCGGTCGATGAGCTGCATGCGGGTGAGCACGCGGCCCGCGTTGCGCAGGAGCATCTCCAGCAGGTCGAACTCCTTCAGCGGCAGGTCGACCTTGGAGCCGGCCACCGTCACCACGTGGCGGTCGACGTCCATGCGGACCGGGCCCGCCTCCAGTGCGGCCGGGGTGACCTCCTCCGGCTCGCCGCGGCGGCGCAGCACCGCCCGGATGCGGGCGACCAGCTCGCGGGAGGAGAAGGGCTTGGTGACGTAGTCATCCGCTCCTATTTCGAGACCGACGACCTTGTCGATCTCACTGTCCTTCGCGGTCACCATGATCACGGGGACGTTGGAGCGGCCGCGCAGCTGGCGGCAGACCTCGGTGCCGGGCAGGCCCGGCAGCATCAGGTCGAGCAGGACCAGATCGGCGCCGTTGCGCTCGAACTCGTCCAGGCCGTCGGGGCCGGTCGCCGCGACGGCGACCTCGAAGCCCTCCTTGCGGAGCATGTACGACAGGGCGTCGGAGAAGGACTCCTCGTCCTCGACGACGAGCACTCGGGTCACGGAAGGACCTCCGGGGCGGGAAGCGGTTCGTACGGGGATGAGTCGGAGGCCCCGGCCTCGTCTTCGAGATCGGGGTGCTGTTGCGCGCGGTCGCGTGCCGCGCCCGCCTCCGGCAGTCTGAGGGTGAAAGTGGAGCCCTGACCCTCGGCGCTCCAGACCGTGACCTCCCCGCCGTGCGAGGCGACCACGTGCTTGACGATCGCGAGACCCAGACCGGTGCCGCCGGTGGCCCGGGAGCGGGCGGGGTCGACGCGGTAGAAGCGCTCGAAGACGCGCTCCTTGTCCCTCTCGGAGATGCCGATGCCCTGGTCGGTGACGGCGAGTTCGATCATGTCGCCGCCTGGGGCGTTGATCCGGCGGGCGGCTATGCCGACGCGGGTGCGGGCCGGGGAGTAGTTGACGGCGTTCTCGACGAGGTTTCCGAGGGCCGCGGCCAGCTGGCCCCGGTTTCCCCAGACATGCAGATCGGCCGTGCCACCGGCGGCCATGGTGATCTGCTTCGTACCCGCCTGGTGGCGACAGCGGTCCATGGCCTCGGCGACCAGCTCGTCCACCCGGACGGGCTCGGCGTCCTCCAGCGGGTCGTCGTTCTGCACCCGGGAGAGGTCGATCAGCTCCTGGACCAGATTGGTCAGGCGGGTGGCCTCGATCTGCATACGGCCGGCGAAGCGCTGTACCGCCTCGGGGTCGTCGGAGGCGTCCATGACGGCCTCGGAGAGGAGGGAGAGCGCGCCGACGGGCGTCTTCAGCTCATGGCTGACGTTCGCCACGAAGTCGCGTCGTACCGCCTCGATCCTGCGGGCCTCGGTCAGATCCTCGACCAGCAGCAGGACCAGGCGGGAGCCGAGCGGGGCCACGCGCGCGGAGACGGCGAGGGCCTCGCCCCGTCCGGTGCCGCGCCGGGGCAGGTCCAGCTCGACCTGGCGTATCTCCCCGTCCCTCCTGGTGTCCCGGGCCATCTGGAGCATCGGCTCCACGGAGAGTGTGCCGCCGCGCACCAGCCCCAGGGCGTAGGCGGCGGAGCTGGCCTTGACCACGGCGTCGGCCTCGTCGAGGACGACAGCGGAGGAGCGCAGCACCGACAGCACGGTGTCCACGCCGGGCGGGAGTACGGGATCGGTATGCAAAGAAGTCCTGGTCGGTCGCTTCTGGTCGCGTTCGCTCCAGCGGAACGCCAGCACGGCGATGACACCGGTGAGCACCCCGGCGATCGCTGCCGCTGCGGCGACCGCCGCGTTCACGTCCATGCCTCAAGGTTAGGCATGCCGTGCGAGATGCCCACAGCCGTCCGAGGGCGACCTCGAACACTCGTCGCCCAGAGTTCACCTTGGAGCCAGCATTGGTTCATTTGGGGTGGCGGAAACAGACGCGTACGGGGCACAGCGTGGCAGCGTGGGGTTCGTACCGCCGGTTTCGCCAGGGGGCGCACGCGTGACGTGACGGCCCCCCACGACCCCCGAACGACCCCCGAACGATGACGCACGAGAGGGAACCCTGATGCGGGACGCGTACCACGAGGAACTGGACTCGATCGGCGACGGACTGGTGGAGATGGCCCGGCTGGTCGGATCGGCGATCGGACGCGCCACGACCGCCATCCTCGACGCCGATCTGAAGCTGGCCGAGAGCGTGATCGAGGCCGACCAGAAGGTCGACCAGCTCCAGCACGACCTGGAGGCCCGGGCGATAGCCCTGCTGGCCCGGCAGCAGCCGGTGGCGACGGACCTGCGCATAGTCGTCACCTCGCTGCGGATGTCCGCCGACCTGGAGCGCTCCGGCGACCTCGCCCAGCACGTGGCGAAGCTTGCGCGGCTGCGCTTCCCCTCGCGGGCGGTCCCGCAGGACCTGCACGCCACCATCCTGGAGATGGGCCAGCTCGCCCAGCGCCTGATGGCCAAGGCGGCCGAGGTCATCATCACGAAGGACGTCGACCTCGCCCTCCAGCTGGAGCAGGACGACGACGAGATGGACCTCCTGCACCGCACGCTCTTCCAGCACCTGATCGACGAGCGCTGGAAGCACGGCATCGAGACGGCCGTGGACGTCACCCTGCTGGGCCGCTACTACGAGCGGTACGCCGACCACGCCGTGGCCGTCGCCAAGCGCGTGGTCTACCTGGTCACCGGTGAGCACGCGGACGATCTTCAGCAGGACATCCAGCCGGTGACGGGCATCGAGGGCGCGTAACCGCCCGGCGGAGCGGGGGGCTTTCCGGCCGGGCGCCTCCGTGCGCCGTTGATGCGCCCGGCCGGGCGGGCATGAAATGGGCGAGGGCACCCCTGCCCCTAGGTCTAGGAGGGACCCATGGCCGAATCCCCCGGCACCACGTCCGACCCCACACAGGAGCGCGAGACCGAGCAGCCCACCGAGATCAGGAGCCTGCCGCTGTTCGGCGCGTGCGGCTGCGGCTCGGGCTGCGGCTGCGGGTGCCAGTCGGGCAACCCCTGCCAGTGCGGCTGAACGCCACCCCGGGGCCGGTGCGAACACGGTTCGCACCGGCCCTTCGCCGTACCGGATGCCCATCCATCCCGCCGGGCGCAGCATGGACATGGGGGAAGACGTGCGGGAAGGAGCTGTGGCCATGGCCAAGTTCATGGACGTCCACCGCGGTATGCAGGGCATCACGGCCGACCAGCTGATGGAGGCGCACCAGGCCGACCTCGCCATCGAGCGGGACGAGTCCGTGCACTTCGAGCACGCCTGGGCGGACCCGGAGTCCGGCATCGTCTACTGCCTGTCCGAGGCGCCCTCGGCGGAGGCCGTCCAGCGCGTCCACGAACGGGCGGGGCACCGGGCGGACGAGGTGCATCCGGTGTCGCTGGAGGCGTGAGGCGCCGGACCCGCGGGCAGGGCGTGGCCAGGCACCGGTCGGGGCGTTCCCCGGCGTACGGCAGGGGTCGGGTCGTGCCCCGGCGTACGGGACGGGTTGGGTGTCCCGGCGTACGGGAGCCGGCGGGGCGTGTCGTCCGGAGCCGCTGCTGTCAGCGTCCGGTATCGCCGCCGTACGCCTCCGGCCGGAAGCTCAGCCGGTGGGCCAGGACCTCCCGGGCCAGCTGACTGACCGTGCGGCCGTCGGCGTACGCGCGGCCCCGCAACCGGTCCAGGGCCTGTTCGGGGTCCACGTCCAGCTGCACCATCACCATGCCGACCGCCTGGTAGACCTCGGTGTGGTCGGCCTCGGAGGCCGCCACCCAGGACGCCACCCTGTCCTCCGTGTCCGCGTCGGTGTCCTCTCCGCTGCCGCCGTGCGCGGCTCGGTCGGCGGACTGGAAATCCATCAGCGCGAAGGTGACCGCGTCCCGCACGAACAGCGCGGTCCGCAGGTCCAGGTCCGCGAGCCCGCCCACCCGGTCGCTGTACAGGTCGAGGGTGCCGACGGCGGCGCCGCCGGGGCCGAGCGGCAGCGAGAACACCGCGCGGACCCCCAGGCCGACCGCCTCGTGCGCGAAGATCGGCCAGCGACGGGCGGCGGGGCCCTGCGTCAGGTCGGCGGCGAGGACGGGGGCGCCCTCGTCCAGCGCGCTCTGGCAGGGGCCGTCACCCACGGTGTACTGAAGTTCCGCCATCCGGGCGGCGACCCGGTCACTGGCACACCAGGTCACGCGGACGCCCTTGCCGCCGGAGATCGACACCGAGGCCGCGGTGACCGGCAGCAGTCGCACACACGCGGCGCACAGCGCGCCCGGTACCGCACGGGGCTCCTCGGCTCCCCGCGCGGCGGCGGCCAGGGTCTCGCTGACCCGCGTTCGGGCCTCGGCCTCGGCCTCGGACGGCAGTCCCGACGACCCGGATCCCTCGGGCGGCATGGAGATCACCCCCGGTGCGGCAGACGCTCGGCCGGGATGCTCCGCCGGCATCCCGCCGGCATCCGAGTTCCCAGGGCGCGGAAAGTATCTGCGCGTTTTCCGCGGCCTCCGGCGTCAGCAGGCCGGAGGGGACGGAAGCCGGAATCGCTCAGCGGACGGCCACCGCTCGATCACCGGACGCAGCCCCGACCGGGACGCCGCTGACCGGTGAGCGGGGTGGGCACTCGCCGCCGTACCGGACGGCTTCATCGGCCCGGGCCGAGCACCTCGTCGACGCTGCGCGGCTCTGTGCGCGGTTGCTGGTTGAGCTTGTGGCGATGGATGGACGAGTGCCGGTAGACCTCTTTGCGGGCCCGCATGATGTTACCGAGGGGCGCGTGCTCGGCGGTCACCCGCCAGGGCGTGAAGGACAGCGCGTCCATCTTCTCCAGGTTCTCCGGGCTGGAGATGTCCTGCTGTGGCAGCCGCAGCCGGGCCACGGTGACCGGTGGCGAGAGCTTTTCGGGCCACTCCACGGTGGTGTCCTCCACCGGCATGCGCTCCAGGTCGGTGCAGAGCTGGACCTGGATGTCGAAGGCGTAGGGCCGCTCCTGCAGTTCACCTTCCAGGGCCGGCCGGAAGACCTCCGCCGCCGAGGCCGGGTCGATGACGCGCCGGACCACCGAGGCGGCGGATCGTGGATCGGGGGTGAAGCGCACCTTGGCGATGTAGTCCCCGTGCCTGACCGCGCCCATGGTCCAGTAGCTGGACAGCAGCACGTTCGCCGGCGGGGTCTTCGCCAGACGCAGGAAGGCCAGGAACTCGTCCCACGCCCAGTTGTCCTGGTCCAGCGTTCCCTTTCCGGTCACGAACTCGGTGAAGAAGCGGTGTGCGCCGGGTCGGCCCTGGGAGAAGTAGGCCGGTGCGTTCAGGAAGAGTTCCTGGATGAACAGGTAGTGCTCGACCGTGTTGCAGAAGAAGATCGGTCCGTTGATGTTGGCGTAGTCGAACGTGCCCGTGTCCGGTTCGTCCTCCAGCAGGGTGGGGCCGGGGATGTCGAACATCTTCAGCGCCAGTCCGGTGGCGGCGCCCAGTCGCGCGTCGGCTCCGGCGTGCGGCGAGCCGTTGGAGAAGCGGATGAGCGCATCGTGAATGCCCGGAGTCGCGTAGATGCCCTGGGCGTACTCGGGGGGCAGCCCGTCCAGGATCTCCACTTCACCCCTGACCAGCCCGTAGCCCTTGGCGTGGGCGTCGCGCAGGGCCCGTCCGGTGCCGCCGCCCTCGACCGACTCGGCGATGTAGTTCTCGGTCTTCTCGATCACCGTCTGCACGTTCTTCTCGAAGTCCGGGTCCTCGACCTCGACGTCAGGCGTGTAGGGGACGAACTGTGCTGCCATGACTTCGACCTCTCCTCCGAGAGCGTGAAACGGGCCTCGGAGAGCGTGAAACGGACCTCCTCGGCGGCCGGATCTCCCCTCAGTCCTCCAGTTCGGCGAGCCAGCGCAGGGCACGCAGACCCGGCACGAAGCAGTACTCGCCACCGCGGGTGACCACGAAGCTGGGCAGGTCCTGAAGGCGACGGCGGACCGGCTTGGCCGGGATGGTGACGCTGCCGGTCCCGCCGTGGTGCCCCGCCACCGGGTCCTTCTCGCCGGGGTAGCCGATGAAGTTGCCGTCGTTGACCCACTCGGCCTTGATGAACTCGAACTGCCGCTCCAGGTGGGCCCCGAGGAAGACTCCGACCAGGCCCCGGTCGGCACCGTCGTCCTCCAGCACACCCTCGGGCAGCGGCGGGCCGTAGGTGGTGCCGCGGCGGATGAGGCGGTGCATCCGCGCGTCGCCGATGATGGTGGCATCGCGGGGGTTGGTACGCCGGATGTGCGCACCGGCGGGACACCGGTACCCGCGGTCGTCGTTCTCCCGGTACTGGAAGTTGTTGACGCGGTGCGGATCGGCCGCCAGCTCCGGATCATCGTGCTCCGGCGCCAGCGCCAGCGGTGCCCCGCTGGGCCAGCGCCCGATCATCTTCGCCGCCAGGAGTGCCTCCTCCTCGGCGCCGGCACTGTTCGCGCGCAGGTACCGCCGCCAGGCCGCGACGTCGGTACGGACCTTGCGAACGGCCGCGTACGTTCCGTTGCGTCCCAGCACATCAGGACGGGGCATGGGGGGCAGATTGCCGGTCTCGTCGGGGTAGCCGAGGATGAACTCGCCGGCCTTCAGGGGCGGTTCCTGGGGGTTGGAGCAGGGCAGGCCGACGCCCTCGATGTTCGGGTGGCTGATGCCGTCGCGGAAGCCGAGGGTGGTGCGCCCGGTCGGGAGCTGGTGGACGTCCTGCTGCCAGATCACCTGGACACCGGGCGTCTCCTCGCAGGCGACACGGGCCCGCTCCAGCTCCTCGTTCAGTTGTGCCGCGTCGGAGGAGAGTGCGCTCAACGCGATGTGGACGTCGCCCGTTCCGAACGGTGCTTCCCAGTGGTCCGGCGCGCTCTCGCCCACGTCACCGATGCGCTCCGCCCGGGCGGCCATGCCCTCACGAAACGCCTGCGGAAAGCTGTCCAGCGACTCCTGAGGCACTCCCAGGGCCTTCAGTCCCTGGTACGTGAACGCCACGGCCACCCAGGCATCCTGGGTCAGGTCCACGTCGGGCAGACCACCCGAGGCCAACGGGAGCAGCCGCCGCACCAGCTCCCGGCCGGCCCGACGGTCGTCGACGCGCAGGAAGACGTACTTCCCCTGGTAGGGCACGGGTCGCGGCCGCAGTGCCCCGCTCTGGATGTCGTCGATCTCGATGCGCACGTCGGCCGCACTGCCGCTGTCCACCGCGTTCATGATCGTTCATGCCTCCACGTCGGTTACCGCCTGAGCAGCGCCGCAACGGCCGGCTCGCACCCACCGTCGCGGTCCACCGATGTCGGTCGGCTCTGCGGGTGGCCCGCGGGTGGCCGCGTCCGGGTTCTAGGCCGAGGCTTCTTCCAGCAGCTTCTGGAAGGCGGGCGTGGCCACCAGCTCCGCGTTGGCCGGATTGTCCAGTGCCGCCCGGAACTCGGGGGTGTCCAGTACCTGCTGGAACGCCTCGTCCACGCGCTGGTCCTTCCATATCTGCTGGACCGTCAGGTCGGGGTAGGCGCTGACGAAGACCCGCGCGGGCTCCTGGTGGGCGACGAACCAGTCCTTCACGCCCGGATCCTTGACGCCGGGGAACCCTTCGCTGTGCGAGAAGACCTTGTCGAAGCGCTCTCCGACCACCGTCTGGGCGAAGTCGTCGATGTAGGCGTCCCAGGAGCCGTCGAAGACGCTGGCGAACATGAACCGGGTGTCGTTGTCGAAGATCACGTGCCGTGCGTCGTGCAGCGTGCCGATCTGGCGCACCGCCTCATGGACCCTCTCGTTGTTCGTGGCGTCGCCGAGCATGGTGAGATCTTCACGCAGCGCATCGGCCTCACCCGGCTTGATCTTGGTGAAGACGGTGAACTCGTGGGACACCCCGTCCGACTTGCCCGGACGCTCGGGGTGAGCTGATTGAGTCGCACCTGTCGTCGCAGTCATCGTGAGATTTCTCCTGCCACGGATCAGTGCGAGGGTCGCCAGGCGCCTCCGTATGGGGCGCCATCGCCCTCACCACTCAATCCTGACCGGGGACGTGCTGCCACGCATCTCGGCCCCCGGACCTCGGGGCGACCGGGGTGAACGCCCGGGAATTCAGCGCACCGTGGAGCCCGGCCCCACCACGTCGCATCGCCCCGCACCAGGGCCGATCACGTACTGTGCCGCTTCCGCCGGCCTGAGCGGCTCCCGAGGACAGATCCAGTCAGGCGCAGGAAGATGGAAGCTGCGACGTACCGAGTACGTCGTCGTCATCCTTCTCGGGCTGGCCATGAGTGCGGCCCTCTCGTGCAACGGCGTCCGCGCGGCCGAGAAGACGAGAAGACAGCGGCGCAGCCGAACGCACCGACAACCCGTTGCGCCAACGAGGCGGCCGGCGTACCGGCTTGCGCCAACCCCTTTTCCCCCGGATGCAGAGGCAACCATGGGCAAAGTCCTCGGTGACATATTGGGCTTCGCGGCCGCCGTGGCCATCAGCCCGCTCCCGATCATCGCCGTCATCCTCATCCTCGCCACGCCCCGCGGACGCCTCAACGGAGTCCTCTTCACCGTCGGCTGGCTGCTGGGGCTCTCGGCACTGGGCGCGGTGATGCTGGCGATCTCCTCCCCCGCGGGTGCCACCACTCACAACCACCCGGCCACCTGGGTGGGAGCGCTCAAGCTCGCTCTGGGTGTGCTCCTGGTCGCCTTCGGTGCCCGGCAGTGGCACCGGCGTCCGAAGGATCCCTCGCAGGCGCAGCTGCCGAAGTGGATGAGCGCCATCGACCGCCTCACGCCGGTCAAGATCTTCGGTCTCGGAGTGGCCCTGGCCGCACTCAACGCCAAGAACGCCCCGCTGACCATCGCCGCGGGCGCCGCGATCGGCTCAGCCGGACTGCCGGTCGGGCAGCAGATCGGGTCCCTGGCGATCTTCGTCGTGATCGCCACCCTCGGTCTGCTCACGCCACTGGGGGTCTTCCTGCTCGGCGGAGAGCGAGCCAGGAACACGCTCGGCAACTGGAAGGACTGGGCAGCCCAGCACAACGTCGCGGTGATGGCGGTCCTGTTCTTCGTGCTCGGACTGAAGCTGCTCGGAGACGGCGTCTCGATCCTCACCTCCTGACAGCGGCACCCGGTCGAGCAGACTCGCGGGGGTCGACGGAGCGTCAATTTCCGAGCCAACTGAAGGCCGGCTTCCGCCGGTTGAGAACGGCAGCCCCGCCGCGGCAAGGCCGTGGCCGCCGTCTTCGGCAGCGCAACGCCCGGTGCCTGAGACGGCAGCTCACGGTCTCAGGACAGCACCAAGCCCTCCACCAGCGGACAACTCGCAGGTGGAGGGCTTGAT
The DNA here is from genome assembly GCF_044546845.1 of Streptomyces sp. NPDC053076. Taxonomy (NCBI): domain Bacteria; kingdom Bacillati; phylum Actinomycetota; class Actinomycetes; order Kitasatosporales; family Streptomycetaceae; genus Streptomyces; species Streptomyces sp. NPDC053076. The sequence goes on from NZ_JBITZL010000009.1 coordinate 243,663, forward strand.
CAGTAGGGCTTACTTCTTCTTGCCCTGGGTCTTGCCGGGGATCTCGGCGACCTGCGTTTTCGCTGCTCAGAGGCGGTGGGCATGTGCGCCTGGTGGTCGTCCTTGGTCGTCATTGGCCACTGCCGAGCGGCCTCGGACGGCCCTGAGACGGCCCAGCTTCGGCGCGCTCGGCTGACGGCCAGCACCCTCGATGCGCCCTGTCTGAACCTCAGCCGATCGTCGTGCAGGCTGGTCGATTTGTGGGGACGGTGGGGTCAGGAAGGCTTGACCGCCGAGACCGGGGTGACGGTCACCTTGTTGTCGCACTCGGCCCACACCCCTTCGTTCAGGGCGACCTGGTGCTTCCCGGAGTGCGGCAGCCCGATGACCATCGTCGGATAGGTCACCGGGTCCTTGCCCGACACGCAGTAGCCGTCGGCCTCCCCCTGGACCTGGACGAAGGTCAGCTTCACCCACGCCTTGCCGTGCGGCCGGACCGTCACGGTGGCCGCCCTGCCGGTGGGGGTGACCTTGAGCGGGGTGTTGTGGGCGGGGGAGCCGTTGCCGGCGCCCGCGACCGTCGGATGGCCCTTCAGGACGCACGTCTTCCGGGAGACGTTGGTGAACTGCACGACCGCCGCCCCGGTCCCGGTCCCGACGGGCCGGTGGACGGCCTCCCAGGCGCTGACCTGGAGGGCGGAGGCCGGGCAGGCGGGCGGCGGGGTGGAGGTGGTGGTGCTCGCCGCCATGGCGGTGCCGGGCAGGATGCCGGTCACCGCCGCCGCGACGGCCGTGACCGCCGTCGTCGCCAGAGCCGCCCTGCGAATGCCGTTGCTGTGACGCATGCTGTCGTCCCCCTGAGTCGTCTCGTCCGCGGGTTTCGGTCGTCGGTTGTGCCCCGCGGTACGCGTGGTCGTGGTACGTGAGTGCAGACAGGGCGGGAGAGCGGCAGGGTTCCGTGCGGCGACTACTTGTGACGGAACGGTGACGACACGACCACTCCGCCGCGCGCGAGCACGGCATGCACGCCCTGCGGCACTTCTACGCGTCGGTGCTGCCGGACGCGGGCGAGAGCATCAAGGCCGTCACCGAGTACCTCGGGCACTCCGACCCGGGACTCACGTTGAAGGTGTACGCACACCTCATGCCGAGCAGCCGCGTCCGTCCCGGAAGGCTCTCCGCCAGGCACTCCGGCCGGCGCAGGACCCTCCGCGCTGAGGTCCCACTGGGGCCCAGGCCGTGAAAATGCCCCCGCCTCGCGCCGTATGCGCAGGTCGGGGGCATGATCATGCAGGCTACTTCTTCTTGCCCTGGTTCTTGACCGCCTCGATCGCGGCTGCCGCCGCCTCGGGGTCGAGGTACTTGCCGCCGGGGGTGAGCGGCTTGAAGTCGGCGTCCAGCTCGTAGTAGAGGGGGATGCCCGTCGGGATGTTCAGGCCCGCGATGTCGGCGTCGGAGATGCCGTCGAGGTGCTTGACCAGGGCGCGCAGGCTGTTGCCGTGGGCGGCGACCAGGACCGTGCGGCCGGCCAGCAGGTCGGGGACGATGCCGTCGTACCAGTACGGGAGCATGCGGACGACGACGTCCTTGAGGCACTCGGTGTCCGGGCGCAGCTCCGGCGGGATCGTCGCGTAGCGCGCGTCGTGGGCCTGGGAGAACTCGGAGTCGTCCGGCAGCGGCGGGGGCGGGGTGTCGTACGAGCGGCGCCAGAGCATGAACTGCTCCTCGCCGAACTCGGCGAGCGTCGCCGCCTTGTCCTTGCCCTGGAGAGCGCCGTAGTGGCGCTCGTTCAGACGCCAGGAGCGGTGCACCGGGATCCAGTGCCGGTCAGCGGACTCCAGGGCCAGCTGAGCCGTGCGGATCGCGCGCTTCTGGAGGGACGTGTGCACCACGTCCGGGAGGAGGTCGGCGTCCTTCAGGAGCTCGCCGCCGCGGACTGCCTCCTTCTCGCCCTTCTCGTTCAGGTTCACGTCCACCCAACCGGTGAACAGGTTCTTCGCGTTCCACTCGCTCTCGCCGTGACGGAGGAGGATCAGCTTGTACGGTGCGTCGGCCATGGCCTTGAGCCTACCTAAGGGGCCTGAGAGCCGCCCCGCGCGTGTGGGCCCTGACACACCGGGCCGCATAAGCCCTGTTGGCTGGTCGGCCCCTCACCAAAATCGGGTTAACTCGTGTACAACCTTTCAGAACATTCATCTGTCTGGTAATCGCCAGAGGGTTCAGGCAGCAGGAAGAGGAGCACAGAACGTGACCGTGCGTTCCTTTGCGCGGCGGATACGACCGCGAGTCGAGCGGAAGGCCGCCGAGCGGGTGTGGCAGCTGCGTACCATGCGGCGACGCCGGAAGGCGGCGGTCACGGATCCGGTGCTGCGCCCGGTGGCCGTGCGTGGCCAGCGGTTCTACGGCCGTGTCGTGGACCGGTTCACCGCGGCCGAGGCAGCCGCGTCCAACCTGGACATCGTGGTCGCCGCGCTGGAGCAGGAGGGCATTTCGTACTTCCTGGTCCCGCCGTCCCGGACCCGCTACACGGTCGGTGTGAACATCGTCGACCGTGAGCGTTTCCTCACCGCCCTGGAGGCGCGGAACGCGGGTACGGCCGTGTTCATCGGCCGCCCCCTGCCCGGCGGTCAGCTCAAGCACCCCGCGCTGTTCCTGGACGGCCTGCTGCCCGCCCAGCTGCGCACGGCCCCGGTGCTGCGCGTCGGCGAGAACCTGCTCGGCCCCGCCGGCCAGCTGCTCGCCGGGCCCGAGCTGGCCTGCGACATCGAGTTCTGGGAGGACGGCGCGGCGCTGCTCGCCTCCGCCGACGGCCCCCGGCGGCTGGCCAAGGTACAGCCGCAGGCGTCGGAGGACGTCTTCGCGGAGTCGCTGATCACCCCCCGTAACAACGGGGTGACGGACGTGCTGCCGGCGAGCGAGCAGAAGCCCGCCACCGTGCGGGTCGGCGACCGCGAGCTGCCGAGCTTCCTCCCGCTCACCCTGCCGACCGTGAACCAGGTCACCTTCCCCGTCGACATCGTCTACACGTGGGTCGACGGCGAGGAGCCGGCGATGCGGGCCAAGCGGGCCCGCTACCAGGAGAACGGCATCGCCGAGATCCTGGACAAGGAGACCAACGCCTCCCGCTACACCAGCCACGACGAGCTGAAGTACTCGCTGCGCTCGCTCGCGATGTACGCCGACTTCGTGCGGCACATCTACATCGTGACCGACGGCCAGAAGCCGCACTGGCTCGACGACAGCGCCCCGGGGATCACGGTCGTCGACCACCGTGACATCTTCCCGGCGGACGTGCTGCCCGTGTTCAACTCGCACGCGATCGAGACCCGGCTGCACCACATACCGGGCCTGTCCGAGCACTACCTGTACTTCAACGACGACGTGTTCGTCGGCCGCCGGGTCACCCCGGAGCACTTCTTCTTCGGCAGCGGTCTGATGAAGGTGCCGGTGTCCCCGCTCAAGATCGGCATCGGCAAGCCGCACGCCGAGGAGACGGCGACCAACTCCGCCAGCAAGAACGTCCGGGGGCTGCTGCTGGAGAAGTTCGGGCGGATGACGACGAACAACTTCATGCACACCCCGCTGCCGCAGCAGCGCGGGGCGCTCCAGGCGCTGGAGGAGCTGTTCCCCGAGGACGTCCGCCGCACCACCGCGTCCCGGTTCCGCTCGCCGCAGGACATCGCCATGACGGCCCCGCTGCTGTACCAGTACGCGCTGATGACCGGCCGTGGCGTGCCCGGCAAGTTCAGCTTCCGGTACGTGAACATCAGCCGGCCGGACGCCGAGCGGCGCCTGGCGGACCTGCGCCGCAACCGCCGCTTCGACTTCTTCTGCCTCAACGACGTCGACGTGCCGCCGGAGGAGCGGGAGCAGGTCAGCGTCCGGATGCACGAGTTCCTGGAGAACTACTTCCCCTTCCCGAGCCCCTTCGAGAAGCAGGACCCCACCTCCGGTTCCTCCGAGTCGCAGAACTGACGGGCCCGGTCATGGCCATCGACATCCGGCACAGGTTCGCGGCGACGCCGCCCGGTCTGCGGGCCGCCCGTGGCCTCCTGGTGGGCCTGCGGCTGTGGCTGGCGGCCCGGCTCTGGGCGCTGCGCGTGGCCCCGGCCCGTCGCCGGCTGCGCGCCGCCGTCCCGGGGCTGCGCCGCGTCGGCCACGGACCGGTGCGGCTGTACGGGCGTACGGTCACCGGGTACACCGCCGCGGATGCCGCCGCCGCCGACCTCGAGCAGGTGTGCGCGGTGCTGGAGGCGGCCGGCGTCCCGTACTTCCTGGTCCCCGCCGAGCGGGGGCCCGGGGTACCGCGGCCGGTGGTCGGCGTGGAGGAGTCGTACCGGGGCGCGGTCCTCGCCCGGGCCCGGCAGGACCTCGCCCGCAGTGCCGGGTACGTCGGTGCGGTGGGCGCGGACGGTGCCGTGACGCGGGCGGTGCTGTGGGCCGACGGGAGGCTGCCGCGGGCGCTGCGCGGGGCGCCGGTCCTGCGGACCGGTGTGGTGCGGCTGGGGCCCGCGGGGCAGGTGCTCGGCGGCCTGGAGACGGGCTGCGACATCGAGTTCTGGCGGTACGGCCGGGACCTGGGCGCGGAACCCGCGTACCTCACCGTGCCCGGCACCCGGCTCCAGGACGACTTCGGTCCGGCGCTGGTCGCTCCGCGCCGCAACGCCGTCTCCGAGGTGCTCCCGGCGACGGCCTGGCAGCCGGCCGCGGTGCCGGGAGAGCCGTCATCGGTGGCCGGAGAGTCGGTCGTGGTGGCCGGAGAGCCGGTCGTGGTGGCCGTGGCGGGGGAACCCGCCGCGGTGGCGGGTGAGCGTCCGGACACGGCGCCAGAGCAGCAGCCGGTCACGTCGGCCGAGCAGCGGCCGGCGACGTTCGCGGGGCCCCGGCGCGGTGTGCCGACCTTCGCGGCGTTCGCCGAGCCCGGTATCGACCAGGTGTGCTTCCCCGTCGACGCCGTGTACACCTGGGTCGACGGGGACGACCCGGTGCTGGCCGCGAAGCGCCGTGCCCATCAGGCGGCCTCCGACAACGTCATCGCCCCGCGCGAGACCGGCGCCTCCCGCTACACCAGCCACGACGAGCTGAAGTACGCGCTGCGGTCGCTGGAGATGTACGCCGGATTCGTCCGGCACGTCTACCTCGTGACCGATTCCCAGACACCGGCCTGGCTGGATCCGGACGTGGCGGGCCTGACCGTGATCGACCACCGGGACATCCTCCCGAAGGACGCGCTGCCCGTCTTCAACTCGCACGCGATCGAGAGCCGGCTGCACCACATACCGGGCCTGTCCGAGCACTACCTCTACTTCAACGACGACGTCTTCATCAACCGCCCGGTGCGCGCCGAGCACTTCTTCCACGGCAGCGGCATAGCCCGCATCCCGCTGTCCCCGCTCAAGCTCGGGGTCGGCGCCCCGCACCCGCTGGAGCCGGCGCCGAACTCCGCCGGGAAGAACACCCGCGAGGTGATCCGGCGCTTCCACGGCAGGTACATCACGCACAAGTCGCTGCACACCCCGCACCCGCAACTGCTGTCGGTCATGCGGGAGATGGAGGGCATCGGCATCGAGGAGCTGGAGCGGACGTCGTACTCCCGCTTCCGGTCCACCGCCGACGTCGCTCCGGCGTCGACGCTGCACCACCACTGGGCGATCGCGACGGGCCGTGCCGTGCCGGCCGACTACAGCTTCCGGTACGTGCAGCTGGGCACGCCGGACATGCGGCGGCGGCTGGCGCGGCTCGCGGCCGGCGAGGACGTGGACTTCTTCTGCCTCAACGACGTGGACACCGACCCGAAGGACCGGGCACCGGCCCAGGCGGCCATCCACGCCTTCCTGGAGCGGAGGTTCCCGTTCCAGAGCCGCTTCGAGCGGGTGCCGCCGACCGCCTCGTACCCGGCCGAGCCGCGCGAGGTGTCCCGGCGACGGCCGGCCGCACGTCGCGTGGGGCGGCCCAGGAGGCAGGCACGGCCGGCCGGGCTGGAGGAGGCGCAGCGGGTCGATTGACGCGACCCGCTAATTGACTGGCGGCGCGGAGACCGCCGTTTGTAAGTTGTGGCTGCCGCTTGAGCCGCTTACAGACGTGGGGGATCGTCGATGTCACCAGCCCGTGTGAGAAGTGCCGTCCGGGAGTCCGTCTCCGGACTCCCCCGGGAGTTCTGGTGGCTGTGGACCAGCACCCTCGTCAACCGGCTGGGTGCCTTCGTGGCCACGTTCATGGCCCTCTACCTCACGCTCGACCGCGGCTACTCCGCCTCGTACGCCGGGCTCGTCGCCTCCCTGCACGGGCTCGGCGGGGTCGTCTCCTCGCTGGGCGCCGGGGTGATGGCCGACCGGCTCGGCAGGCGGCCCACCCTGCTCATCGCCCAGACCGCCACCGCCGGCTCCGTCGCCCTGCTGGGGTTCATGACCACCCCGGTCGCCATCGCCGCCGTCGCCTTCGTCGTCGGCATGGCCTCCAACGCCTCCCGGCCGGCCGTGCAGGCGATGATGGCCGACATCGTCCGCCCCGAGGACCGGGTGCGCGCCTTCTCGCTCAACTACTGGGCCATCAACCTGGGCTTCGCCGTCTCTTCCGCGGCCGCCGGGTTCATCGCCGAGTTCAGCTATCTCGCCGGGTTCCTGATCGAGGCCGGGATGACCCTGGCCTGCGCGCTCGTCGTCTTCGCCAAGCTGCCGGAGTCCCGGCCCACGGCCACGGCCCGGCAGGCGGAGGGGGACGTCAGGCTGGGCACGGTGCTGCGGGACAGGCGGTACATGGCCGTCGTCGGACTGTCCTTCCTGGCCGCCCTGGTCTTCCAGCAGGGCTCGGTCGGGCTGCCGGTGGCCATGGGGCGGGCCGGGTTCTCCCCCGCCGACTACGGCCTGGCCATCGCCGTCAACGGCATCCTGATCGTCGCGCTCCAGCTCCCCGTCACCCGCTTCATCGAGCACCGCGACCCGCGCACGCTGCTGGTCGCCTCCTCGCTCCTGGCCGGGTACGGCTTCGGACTGACCGCGTTCGCCGGGTCGGTCGGTGTCTTCATGCTGACCGTGTGCGTGTGGACCCTGGCCGAGATCGTCAACGCCCCGATCCAGACCGGCCTCGTCGTCCGCCTCTCCCCCGTGCACGGCCGCGGGCGCTACCAGGGCATGTACACCCTGTCCTGGTCCGTCGCCGCCCTGGTCGCCCCGCTGATGTCGGGCACGGTCATCGACCGCCTCGGCGCGGAGTGGCTGTGGGGGATGTGCGCGGCGGTCGGCACGGCGGCCGCGGTCGGCTACGGCCTCCTCATGCGGCGCCTGCCCCCGGAGCACCCCGCCCCGGCGCCGGTGCCGGCGGACACGGGGGTGGAGGTCCGTACCGCCTGAACGGCACGGGAGCGGCGGCCCGGACCGCTTGAACGGCACGGGAGCGGCGGTCCGTACCGCCCGGGGGGGCAGCGTCACCCGGGCGGCAGTGATCCAGCTCACTCCCGGCCGTGTCACATCCGGCCGCGCCTGTCCGTCAGAGAGGTGCAAGCAGCCGCACCCACCCAGGAGCAGGTCATGGACGCTCGCCTCAACCTCTTCGCCAGCCCCGTCGTCGGCAAGGTCTTCAAGCACTTCAACGCGGCGGGCAAGGCCATCGCCGATTCCCCGCTGCCGGCCGCCACCCAGGAGCTGGTCAAGCTCCGGGCCAGCCAGATCAACGGCTGCGGGTTCTGCACCGACATGCACACCAAGGACGCCGTCGCGGCCGGTGAGACGGCCACGCGGCTGCACCTGGTCGCGGCCTGGCGCGAGGCCACCGTCTTCACCGACGCCGAGCGGGCCGCCCTGGAGCTGGCCGAGCAGGGCACCCGCATCGCCGACGCGGCCGGCGGGGTCACGGACGAGGCGTGGGCGAACGCCGCCAAGCACTACGACGAGGAGCAACTCGCCGCCCTGGTGGGCATCATCGCCCTGATCAACGCCTACAACCGGGTGAACGTCATGGTCCAGCAGCCCGCGGGCGACTACGTGCCCGGCATGTTCGGCTGAGGAAGGACAGCGGCGCTCACGGGTGCAGCCGGACGCGCGGATGCACCCCGGCGCCGGACGCACCCCGACTCACGGACGCACCCCGGCGCCGGACGCACCCGGACTCACGGGTCAGCCGGACTCACGGATGCATCCGCGCGCCCTTCAGCACCTTGTCCACGCCGTTCCGGGGGCCGTACACCGCCAGCCCCACCAGGTCCAGGTCGGCCGTCGGGACGGCCCGGACCGCCGCGCGGTTGTCGCGGTCGTTGCCCGTGGCGAACAGGTCCGACGTGAACACCGCACACGGCAGGGCGCGGGTCAGTGCCCTGCCGTGGGCCGCCTTCAGGGTCTCCTTCGTGCCCTCGAAGACCAGCACCGGCTGCCGGAACATCGGCTGGTAGGAGACGCCGTCCGCGTCCTCGTACCGCTCCCCGATCACCTCGGGGACCGTCGTACCCAGGCCGCTGACCAGGAACGCGGTGACGTTCAGGCGCTGCCAGGACTCCAGGTCCGCACGCAGCAGTACGGCGATCTTGGTGTCGAAGCGGACGGGTTCCGTGCTCATGGGCGCGCTCACCGACTCGTGCAGGGGCTCGTTCATGGACTGAGACTGCCGGTCGGCGTGCGGTGGCGTCTTGTACGTTCTTTGCATGGCCACCGGGCAGGAAGTCACCGCGTGGCGTCCCCGGGTCCCGGGCGTCACCGAGGTCTTTCACGCCCGCTTCACCGAGTACGCCTATCCGATGCACGTCCACGACGCCTGGACGCTGCTCATCGTGGACGACGGGGCCGTACGGTACGACCTGGACCGGCACGAGCACGGCACCCCGCACGACACCGTGTCCCTGCTGCCACCGCACGTTCCGCACAACGGCTCGCCGGCCACTCCCGGCGGCTTCCGGAAACGGGTCGTCTACCTGGACGGCAGCCGGCTCGGGGACGAGCTGATCGGCCCGGCCGTGGACACGCCCGATCTGCGCGATCCCCTGCTCCGGCTGCGCGTCGGCCGGCTGCACGCCGCCCTCGCCCGGCCCGGTGACGAACTGGAGGCGGAGAGCAGGCTCACCCTCGTCGCGGAGCGGCTGCGCGGGCATCTGCGGCGCCGCACCGGTCCACCGCGCCGGTCCCAGGACCCGGTCGTCGCCCGGGAGCTGCGGGAGTTGCTGGACACGCGGGTCGTCGAAGGGGTGGCGCTGGAGGAGGCCGCCGCCCTGCTGCACGCCCATCCGGCGCATCTGGTCCGGGCGTTCAGCGGGGCGTACGGCATAGCCCCGCATCAGTACCTCATGTCACGGCGGGTCGGCCGCGCCCGGCGGCTGCTCCTGGACGGGGTGCCCCCGGGCGAGGTGGCGTCGCTGACCGGGTTCTACGACCAGGCCCATCTCACCCGGCACTTCAAGAAACTGGTCGGGGTCACCCCGGGGCGCTACCGGAGCAGGGCCCGCTGAGCTTCGTGGAGGTTGCGCGGGCGCACGGCGTCCGTGGTGCCGTACAGCTCCAGGCGGGAGTGCAGGTCGCCGGTGAAGTCGGGGACGTCGATCTGGTCGAACTCCCGGACCTCGTTCAGTCCCACCGTCGCCGAGTACGGGGCGAGACCGTCGATCCTCATCAGTCCGGCCCGGCCGTTGGTGACCCGGATGTTCCAGTGGGTGAAGCGTGCGCCGAACAGCGGTCCGGCGCTGGCGTCCCCGCCGTGCCGGCCGTCGTTGTTCACCGTGATGTCGGTGCGGACGTCGGCGAAGGGCAGACCCCGGTGGCTGTCGAAGGTGCCCATCCGCATGTCGCCGCGCGACCAGACGTTGTAGGAGGACAGGCCCTCGACGTTGATGCCGTGCAGCTGGGTGCCCGCGGGTGCGGGGACCGTGCGCTCCTCGATGGTGAAGTCCTCGATCAGGTTGTCGTGGGAGCCCTCGCGGCAGAAGTACGGGTGATGCGAGCCGCGACCGGCGACCCGGGTGCGGCGCAGGGTGCAGGCGGAGGCGGCGACCAGGCCGAAGCCGTTGTCGACGTGGCGGACCGTGACGTCGTCCACCCAGCAGTCGTAGGCGCACTGCAGGACGACGCCGTTGTAGCCCTTGTCGAGCAGGTGGGGCGACTGCGGGGTCTCGACCGCCTCCAGGGTCAGGCCCTCGACGCCCGACCCGGTCAACTCCCCCGCGTGCGTGGTCAGCCGGGGGTCCCATGCCGGGCGGAGGTCCAGCGGGAGGGGGCGTTCCAAGGTGACGCGGCGGCCGTGGACGCGGGTGACGCGGACGGGCCATTCGTAGGGGACGTAGGACGTCAGTTTCGTCTTGTCGTCCCAGACGTACGACGCCGGACCGGGGCCGCCGCCCGCCATGTGCTGGAGGAGGGTGTGGGCGGGGTCGTCGGCGAGGCGGAGCAGGACGAGCCGGCCCGGGCGCAGCGCGGAGGCGTCGGCGACCGTGACCGTCCATGAGCCCTGCCTGGCCGGTGCGACGGTCGTCAGGGTGGTCCACTCGTCCCGCCGGTTGCCGGTCCAGCCCTCGAAGGGCCAGGCCCGGGCCTTGATGGCGGCGGTCAGGGAGTCGTAGCGGGCGCGCGGGGCCAGCCAGAGGAGGCCGCCCGCCCAGGACCAGGAGGACTTGTCGCCGCCGTAGCGGGAGCCGTAGGCGCCGATCAGCTCGGTGAGGTTCTTCGTCGCGTACAGCGTCGTACGGCCGCTGCCGGCACCGCGCAGGACCACGTTCGAGTCGCCGATGCGGATGACGTCGTCGATCCGGAAGGTGCCGGGCGGGATGGTGACCGTGCCACCGCCGGCCCTTCCGGCTGCGGCGATGGCACGGTTGATGGCGGGGGCGCAGTCCGTGGTGCCGTCGGGTACGGCGCCGTACTCGGTGACGTCGGCGACGGTCCGGGGCCGGGTGAAGCGGGTGGCTCCGCCCCGGTAGCCCGCCCGGCCGATGTAGGGGATCTGCGGGTGGGTGAGCGGGGTGCGGGTGAACTCCCGCCAGAGGCTCGGCGGTCGCGCTGCCCGGGCGGTGCCGGTCGCGGCGCCCAGCGCCACCGCGGTCGCGCCCGCGAGCAGGGCCCGTCTGGGGAGGTGCGCGTTGCTCATGTCCACCCGCCTCAATTCATGGATGTGAATGCGGTTCAGGAGTGCGTTGGCGGTGAGCATGCCATCAGCGGGCCTCGGCGGGGAAGAGTCGCGCGGAAGTCCTCCGTCCGGTGATCGCGACGGGTTAGCGTCCCCGCCATGGATGACCTACAGAAAGCACAGGAAGCGCAGACTCCTCGCGATCCATCCATCAAGTCCCGTCCCCTGCCGCTGAGACGGCTCACGACCGCCGTCGCGGGTGCCGTGGCCCTGGTCGGCCTGAGCGTCGGGGTGGCCCTGGCGGCGACGTCGGGCGACGACTCCCGCCCCCGGCACGGGGTCACGAGCACCGTCCCGCCGGACGGGGACTCCGCGGGCACCGACGACGGGGGCACCGTCGGCGTGAACGGCAGCGACGGCGGGACCGACGACGGGGGCACCACCATCGGCGGGGGCTCCACCGGCAGCGGCGGGACCGACGGCGACGGCTCCACCGTCGGCGGGGGCTCCGCCGGCAGCGGTGGCACTGACGGCGACGGCACCGGAGGCACCGGGCCGAGCCCGGCGCCCACCTCTTCCGGCGATCTGGCCGAGCTGAACCGGCGCATCACGGAACTCGACAAGAAGGTCGATCAGCTGCCGACCAAGAAGGAACTGGCCGACGCCCTCAGGGCCTTCGCCGACGCACTCGACAAGAGCGGCGGCAGCGCGCAGCCCGAGCCGGACCCCTCCTGACCGTCCCGCCGGCCCGGGGTCAGTCGGCCGGACGCCGCGTCAGATGCGCGAACGCGTCCAGGTTCCGTGTCGACTCGCCCCGGGACACCCGCCACTCGTACTCCCGGCGGATCGAGGAGGCGAAGCCCAGTTCCAGCAGGGTGTTGAAGGCGCCGTCGGCCGCCTCCAGGACCTGGCCGAGGATGCGGTCGATCTCGTCGGGGGTGACGGAGGCGAGGGGCAGGCGGGCGGTGACGTAGATATCACCGAGGCGGTCGACGGCGTAGCTCACGCCGTACAGCTTGAGGTTGCGCTCCAGCAGCCAGCGGTGGACGCCCGGCTCGTTCTCGTCGGGGTGGCGGATGACGAAGGCGTTCAGCGACAAGGAGTGCCGTCCGACGAGGAAGGACACCGTCGTGGACAGCTTGCGGGTACCGGGGAGCTTGACCACGTAGTTCCCGGGCCCGGAGCTCTCCCACTCCAGTTCGGCGTCCTCCAGGACGCCCTCCAGGACCTGTCCGGCCTTCTCGACATCACCCATGGTGGGAGCGTACGCGACGACGGTGGGACTGGGTCGCGGCCGTGTAGACGTCGGCGGTGGCACCGGCGGCCGTGTCCCAGCCGAAGGACTGGGCGTGCCGGGCGGCGGCCTGCCCCATGCGCGCCGAGAGAGCCGGCTCGTCGGCGAAACGGGCCAGCACGCGCGCGTAGTCGGCCGGATCGTGACCCTCGACGAGGAAGCCGGTCTCACCGTCGCGCACGGCCACCGGCAGACCGCCGACCGAGGCGGCGAGCACCGGGGTCCCCGCCGCCTGCGCCTCTATGGCGACCAGACCGAAGGACTCGCTGTACGACGGCATGACGAGGACGGACGCGGCCCGGAACCAGTCCGCCAGCTGCTCCTGGCCGACCGGCGGACGGAACCGCACGACGTCCGCGACGCCCAGCCGGGCCGCGAGCTTCTGCAGGCCCTCCGGCTTGGCGAGCCCGCTGCCGCTGGGACCGCCGACGACCGGGACCTGGATACGGGAGCGCAGTTCGGGGCGCTCCTCCAGCAGGACGGCCACGGCGCGCAGCAGGACGTCCGGCGCCTTCAGGGGCTGTATGCGGCCCGCGAAGAGCGGGATGAGGGCGTCCTGCGGGAGCCCGAGGCGGGCGCGGGCGGCGGCGCGGGAGCCGGGCGCGGTGGAGCCCTGCGGGCCGGCTCCGGGGAGGGGGCGGAAGCGCTCCAGGTTCACCCCGGGGTGGACGACGGCCACCTTGGCGGGGTCGGCCGCGTAGTGCCGGACCAGCTCGTCGGCTTCCTCGGCGGTGTTGGCGATGAGCCGGTCGGCGGCGGCCACGATCTGGGTCTCGCCGATGACCCGGGCGGCCGGTTCGGGGGTGTCGCCGTCGGCGAGGTTGGCGTTCTTGACCTTGGCCATGGTGTGCATGGCGTGCACCAGGGGGACTCCCCAGCGCTGGGCGGCCAGCCAGCCGACGTGGCCGGAGAGCCAGTAGTGGGAATGGACGAGGTCGTAGTAGCCGGGGCGGTGGCCGGCCCACGCCTGCATGACGCCGTGTGTGAAGGCGCACAGCTGGGCCGGGAGGTCCTCCTTGGCGAGGCCCTCGTAGGGCCCCGCGTCGACGTGCCGGACGAGGACGCCGGGAGCCAGCTCCACGACCGGGGGCAGGCCGCCGGCCGTGGCCCGGGTGAAGATCTCGACCTCGATGTTGATCGCGGCCAGCCGCTGGGCCAGCTCCACGATGTAGACGTTCATGCCGCCCGCGTCGCCCGTGCCGGGCTGGTGGAGCGGCGAGGTGTGCACGGAGAGCATGGCGACCCGCCGGGGCCTGCGGTACAGCCGGAGCCGCCCGGCGGCCGACGGGGAGCGGCGCCCGAGCCTGCTGACGTACTGGCTCACGTGGCGGTCCTCCTTGCTGCGGGCATGCCTCGGGAGGGCCCACCGCGCCCTCCAAGGGGGTGCAACAGCGAGGGGGTGCCCTGCCATTTCCCGATCAAGCGTCTTTACCGAACCATTACCAGGCGGGGCTCAACCGCCCCGCCGGGGCCGCCATCGGTCCGGGCGTCAGGGGCCCGCGCCCCGCCTACCCTCGTACGTATGACAGCCCGCGCAGCGACCCTCCGTCACTCCCGGCTTCGCTCGGCCGGGGGGACCCCCATCGTGGGAACGGTGACGCGCGGGACGACCAACCCCAACCGGCTGCGCCGCATGGACCGCTGGATCGCGGCCGTGCACGGCGCCGAGCTGCGGCGCGCCGCCGACCCGGTGGCGATCGACCTCGGTTACGGCGCCGCGCCCTGGACCGCCGTGGAACTGCTCGGCCGGCTGCGCACCGCCGCTCCCCGCGCGCGCGTGGTCGGCATCGAGATCGAACCGGAACGGGTGGCGGCGGCGCGACCGTACGAGCGGGAGGGGCTCACCTTCCGGCACGGCGGCTTCGAGATACCGGTGCCCGGGCGCCCGCCGCTCATCCGGGCCGCCAACGTGCTGCGGCAGTACGACGAGGCCGAGGTCGCCGCGGTGTGGGAGCGGCTGTGCGCGCGGCTCGCCCCGGCGGGCGGCGGCTCGCGCGGCGGCCTGCTGGTGGAGGGCACCTGCGACGAGATCGGCCGCCGCCACGTGTGGGTGGCGCTCGGCCCCGAAGGCCCCCGCACGGTCACCTTCGCCACCCGGCTGGGCTCGCTGGGCCGCCCCTCCGACCTCGCCGAGCGCCTGCCGAAGGCGCTGATCCACCGCAACGTCCCGGGTGAGCCGGTGCACGCCTTCCTCCGCGACTTCGACCGCGCCTGGGCCGCCGCCGCCCCCTACGCCTCCTACGGCGCCCGGCAGCGCTGGATCCGCGCGGTACGGGACCTGACGGCCGACTGGCCGGTGACGGACTCCCCGGCCCGCTGGCGGCAGGGCGAAGTCACCGTGGCCTGGGAGGCGTTGGCGCCGGCCCGCTGACCGCCCGGCGCCGGCGCGCGGGGTGCCCCGCGGACGCGTCGGCGCCCCGCGCCCGCCGGCGGACCCGGGGAACGCTCCGCGTGCGTCGTTCGTCACACCGAAGAGAGATCGTCATATCCGGCGGTCGGTGGGGGAATTCCGGTTTCCGACGGCCTCTGTCGCTTTGCGCGCGGCCATGGCACGATCCCTCGGACGACCAAGTTACTGACGGTAAATCAGTTTGGGGGAAGAGGTATGGGTTCGGGCAAGCGCGGCCTCCTCACGGCCGCCCTGACCGTGGTGTGCGCGGTGACCGTCCTCGCGGCACCGGGCACGGCGTTCGCGGCCCCCGCTCCCACCCCCACACCGACGACCGGCGGTTCGCCGACGCCCGCACCGACTCCGCGGCCCGGCAAGGACCTTGAGGAGATCCGCGAGAAGCTCGACACCCTCTACCACGACGCCGCCGTGGCCACCGACGCCTACAACGCGGCCGAGGAGAAGGCCGAGAAGCAGTCCACCGAGATCGTGGCGCTGGCGAAGAAGATCGACCAGGGCCGGCAGCACCTGGACAGGCTCACGAACCAGGCGGGCGCCGCGGCCCGGGACCAGTACCGCACCGGCGGCCTGTCGTCCACCGCCCAGTTCCTGCTCAGCGACGACCCGGGGCAGTTCCTGGACGGCGCCGGCCGGGTGCTCCAGGGCCAGCAGGCGGCGACCAAACTGATGGCCGAAATGAACCGCACGCAGAAGGAGTTGCGGGAGTACGCCGCCGACGCCTCCGCCCGGTGGAAGAAGCTGGACGCCAACCGCAAGGCCAAGGCCGCCGCCAAGAAGAAGATCGAGAAGCAGATCGACGCGGCGGAGAAGCTGGAATCCCAGCTGGAGAAGAAGGAGAAGGAGCGGCTCGCCCAACTGGAGCGGGAGGCCGCGGACAAGGCGCAGACCGCCTGGCTGGACACCGGCGCCCTCAAGGACGTCGGCGGCAAGGCGTCCGTGCAGGGCGAGAAGGCCGTGAAGTACGCCACCGAGCAGCTCGGCAAGCCGTACGTGTGGGGCGCCGAGGGGCCGGACTCCTTCGACTGCTCGGGCCTGACCTCCCAAGCCTGGGCGACGGCCGGCCACGCCGTCCCGCGCACCTCGCAGGAGCAGTGGAAGCAGCTCCCGCACGTCGACGTCAAGGACATGCGCCCCGGTGACCTCATCATCTACTTCGGCGACGCCAGCCATGTCGCGATGTACATCGGTGACGGCGCGATCATCCACGCTCCCCGCCCCGGGCGCACGGTGACGATCGCGGGCGCCGGCTCGATGCCCATCCTGGGGGTCGTACGACCGGACGCGTGAGGCGTGACCGGACGTATGAGGCGTGACGCGTGAGGCGTGACCGGACGCATGAGGCGTGAGGTGTGACCTGACCGTGCGTGCCGTGCGGCGGCGCGGCACGGCGTGGGCGTTCGCCCATGTGCCCGGTGACGCACGTCATGTGACCCACCGCACGGCCCTTCTCACCCAAACTCCCCCCGGACGTGAGCTTCGTCATCCCCTTCGGGCCGTCGACGTGTCCAACTGCGGTATGGAACGCGGCATATGACAGCGGCGGGCGCCGGAGCGACGCGGCTCACACCATTCCATCGGGGCGGTCGTAGCCGCTATGGTCCCGGTCGGTGGGTCGAGACCCCTCGACACCGCCGTGCCCTCGGGGGGAGGGAAGGAACCCAAGACGATGCCCGTACCCGTACCGCGGCAGAGAGCGATCCCGGCCGTGGAGAGTGGTCAGGCGCAGGCCGCCCACACAGCAGGCGGCCCCCTCAAGGAAGAGGCCCACCGCGACGCCGCGGCCGTGAACGGCACCGGCGCCACTCTCACCCTGTTGCTGATCGAGGACGATCCGGCCGGCTCGCCGATCGTGCCCGAACTGCTGGACCCGGCCGGCAAGCCGATCCGCGTGCGCACCGCCCGCAACCTCACCGAGGCCGAGCGGCTGCTCACCGACGACGTCCACTGCATCCTGCTGGACCTGGCGCTCCCGGCGCCGGGTGGCAGGGACACCGACGACGAGCTGGCCGTGCTCAAGCACGTCCTCCAGCTCGCGCCCCGGCATGCCGTGCTCGCGCTGACCGCCTCCGGCGACGCCGAGCGCGGCGCCGAGGCCGTGCGCGTCGGCGCCCAGGACTACCTGTTCCGGGACGAGCTGGACGGCAGGCTGCTCAGCCGCGCCATTCGCTACGCGGTGGAGCGGAAGCGTTCCGACACGGCCGAGCGGCGGCTCGCCGAGGGCAAGCTGCGTGCGCAGGAGAACCGTCGCCTGGAGCGTGGCCTGCTGCCCACCCCGCTGCTGGAGGGCTCCGCGCTGCGGTTCGCCGCCCGCTACCGCCCGGGCCGCTCCCGGGCCCTGCTCGGCGGCGACTTCTACGACGCCGTCCGCACCCCGGACGGCACCGTGCACGCCATGATCGGCGACGTCTGCGGGCACGGCCCGGACGAGGCCGCGCTCGGGGTGGAGCTGCGCATCGCGTGGCGGGCGCTGACCCTGGCCGGGCTGTGCGGGGACGAGCTGCTGAACACCCTCCAGCAGGTGCTGGAGCACGAGCGCGCCGACGACGAGATCTTCGCGACGCTGTGCACGGTGGACATCGCCCCCGACGGCCGCCGCGCGGGCCTGTGCCTGGCCGGCCATCCGGCTCCGCTGATCGCCCGCCCGGGCCGGCCGGCGCGGCTGCTCCCGTACGACAACAACGGCCCCGCCCTGGGTCTGCTGCCCGGTGCCCGCTGGCCGCGGATGCAGGTGGAGCTGGGCGCCGAGTGGAGCCTGATGCTCTACACCGACGGCCTGATCGAGGGCCGGGTCGGCACGGACGGCGAGCGGCTCGGCCAGGACGGCATGCTGGCGATGATCCGCCGCCAGCTCTCCGAGGGGCTGCGCGGGGAGGAGCTGCTGCGGGCGGCGGTCAGTGAGGTCCGCGATCTCAACGGCGGCGAGCTGACCGACGACGTGGCGGTCGTACTGCTGGACCGGGCGGCGTGAGCGGGGTCGAGCCCTAGGGGAGCCCCACCCTCACCGGTCGCCGGTGAGCGGGAGTCGCCCGGGGTACCGGCGAGCGGGACTCACCCGGGACACGGGCGAGCGCCCCGAGGTACCGGCGAGCGGGACTCACCCGGGGCGCCGGTGAGCGGGGCTCTGCGCGCGTTCCCCGGGCCCCGCGCCCACGCCCCTCGGGCAGGCGAGCGGCGGCTCGCCTCAGGGGCGTGGGTAACGGCGCGACAAGCCACGGACGGCCCGCGGCCGGCGACGGCGAAGCACCCCCTCGGCGGGAGGCCGCTAACGGCCACCGTTCCACGGCCCATAGGGACCGTCACTGCTGCTGCCCCTTCCGCGGCGGCCCCAGCCACGGCCTCCGCCGACCTGCGTGAGCGCGGGGCGTACGTCCACGATGTACACGATGCTCGCGACCGCGCCGGCGATCGGCAGGATGGACAGGAGCGAGAACAGATAGCTGACCACGAGCGCGATGCCGAGGATGATCAGCCAGAAGACCTTGTTCTGCTTGCCGGCCGCGCGAAAGGCGTCCTCACGCCGGAACGCGGCGTCGAACAGCCCGAACGCGGCCAGGGCCATCAAAATGATCTTCAGGATGCCCATGAACCCCGCGAAGCCCAACATCAGCATGCTGCCCACCGCCCGTTGAATCCCGATCCCTGATACGCCGCCACCGTACCCATAGAACGGGCCGGACACCCCAAAGGTGCCCGGCCCGCACGCGTCTCGCCGGTCCCGGTCACATGGCCGGCGGGGTGGGCTTCTTCGTGGTGGCGGTGGTCTTGCGGGTGGTCGGCGCCTTCTTCGCCACGGGCTTCTTGTCCGCGGCCGACTCGGCCCTGACCTCGCCCGGCTTCGGCTCGTCGTCCTTGAGCTCGACCGGCTCGGGCTTGCCCTCGACGACGATCGCCAGGTCCTCGATCTCCTCGGCGGCCTCGCCGCGCCAGGTCTTCACGGCCTGCTCGCCGTGCTCGGCGACCTTCTCGTAGGTCTCGCGGGCCCGGACGGCGTACTCGGCGGCGACGCCGACACTGCGCAGGGCGAGGTCCTGGGCGGTCTCGCCGAGCTTCTTCAGGTCGACGTCGAGGGCGCCGATGAACTCGTTGACCTTGGTCTGGAGGCTCTCCTGGGCCTCCTTGGCACGTGCGGCGGCCTTCTCCTGCACGGCCTTCGGGTCGGTGTTGCGCACGGCCTCGATGCGGGCCGGGGCCTCGACACGCAGCTGCTCGACCAGGGCCGGCACCTTCTTGGCCTGCTGAAGCGCCAGGTCGGCGGTGCCGGCGGCGAAGTAGAACGGGGTCGGGTCGCTGAGGGTCTTGCGCAGGTCGTCGGTGATGGCCATGGTGAGGGTCCTCCCGGATCGGATTCGCGTTCGACTGGGTTGGTGTGGTCCGCGGCGGGCGTCCGGAGCCCTGGTCCGGCGTTACCCGGCCGTCCGCCGCGGACCGGCGTCCGTGTCATTCACGGCGGCATCGCCTCCGCCGGCCGTACGGCCGGCGCCGCCGGTCCCCTGGTGCACGGCTCCGTCCCCGTCCGCCTCGCCCGCGGTGCTCTCGCCGATCCCGAATCCGTTCTCCTTGCGGAAGGACTCGTAGATCTGGAGCAGCACCTGCTTCTGCCGCTCGTTGAGCGAGGGATCGGCGAGGACGACGGCGCGCGTCTCCACCTCGTCACGGTCCCGCTCGGCGTCGAGGATGCCGGCGCGGACGTACAACGTCTCGGCGGAGATGCGCAGGGCCTTGGCGACCTGCTGGAGCACCTCCGCGCTGGGCTTGCGCAGCCCGCGCTCGATCTGGCTCAGGTACGGATTGGACACCCCGGCGGCGTCGGCGAGTTGCCGCAGCGACAGCTGGGCGTTCCGCCGCTGCTCGCGCAGGTACTCACCGAGGTTGCCGACGTTCAGCGATGCCATGCCTCCACCTTGCCCCACCCTCGCTAACAATTGCAAGCACCCGCTTGCAAGAGTGTGTCGCCCGGGGTCGCGAAGGCTCCTGTGCGCTGGTGTCCCGTCTCTGCGGAGTTAAGGCAGTCTCTGGTGAAACCGGCGCGGCTCTTCCGCAGTGACCCTCACGAACCGCCCGCATCGTGATCGATGAGGGACATGCCGGATACCAAGGCGCATGCGGCAGCGGCGAAGTACTGTTCGTCGGCACCAGGTCCTGTTCGAGCTCCCCCCACGAGTTCGCCGCCGAGCGCGAGACGGCGCAGGGCGCGCCCTTCTCGGACTGACCGAAGACGCCGGGCCGCACCGCGTCTCACTCAAGACGGCCCACCGCTGGTGACGGCCTCGACGTGATCCACCTTCACTGAGACGGGACGAGGGGAGTGCGAGCACGATGGTGACCCGTGATGAGTGAGCGCTTCGCCAGGTTGGAGAGTCTGGCCGGACGGTGGGGCCTGAGCGGCCTGGAACTGGTCGGCCAGGGGCTGGAATTCTCCGTCTACCGGGCCCGGGGGCGCGACGGGCGGCCCGTCGCGCTACGTCTGGCGCACCGGCGATTCGACTCGAACGCCAATGACGCCCAGGTGGACACCCGGGCCCTGCTCCGTCAGGAGTACGAGATCGCGAGGCACCTGGCCGCCCACGGGCTGCCGGTGGCGGAGGCGAGGGAACTCTTCCTGGCGGACGAGCCGGCCTCCCCTGACGTGCTGCTGTCCGCCTACGTCCCTGATGACGGGACGGGCCTTGACTCCTACGCGCTCGGGCGACTCCTCGCCCGGCTCCATCGGGTGCCGCCGCCGCCGCTGACGCCCGTCGCGTCGGAGGGCGTCTCCACGGCGCGTGCGATCACCGAACGGATCGGGCGCCGTTGGGCCCGGATCGGGCGCGTCGTCGACGACTGGCCCGAACCGCCGGACGCGTCCCTGATCGCCGGACGACTCGCCGGCCTCACCGAGAACAGCCTCGTCCACCTCGACGTCCGCAGCGACAACGTCCGGTGCCGGCAGGGGCGGCCCGTCGCCCTGCTGGACTGGTCGAACGCCCTGCTCGGGGCTCCCTCGTTGGAGTTCGGGCGCCTGGTCGAGTACGCCCGGTACCCGGAGAACGAGCTCGACGTGGAAGCGATCCGCAGCGGATACGCGAGGACGGCACCGGTTCCGCCCGACAGTGATCCGTGCCTGTCCGTGTGCCGGCTGGACGCCGCGCTGATGCTGGCGCTCGTCTTCCTCTGCGAGGCGCCGGACCCGAGCCGTGGACCGGCGGCAGCCGACCACGCACGAGAACTCGCGCTCAGGATGTAGGCGCGGATCCCTGTACGGCGTCTGCCGGAGATCCGGGCCCGACGCGGCCTCGCGGAGCCGGCCCCGGCCGCACCCGGCCTCTCCCGGCCCCTCCCCGGCCGCAATCGGCGATCCGGTCAGGAATCGAGAAGCCCCGATCGGGCCGTCGCGGTTAGCGTGGCGGAGGCGGCCCCCGGACGGAGAGACGATGAACATGACCATGAGGACCGACGCACCGGCGAACGACCCGCACGTCGCCGACAGCCACGAGCTGATCCGCGTGCACGGCGCGCGCGAGAACAACCTCAGGGACGTCAGCGTCGAGATCCCCAAGCGGCGGCTGACCGTGTTCACGGGCGTGTCCGGCTCGGGCAAGAGCTCGCTGGTGTTCGACACCATCGCCGCGGAGTCGCAGCGGATGATCAACGAGACGTACAGCGCGTTCGTCCAGGGCTTCATGCCCACGCTGGGCCGGCCCGACGTCGACGTGCTCGACGGGCTGACCACCGCGATCATCGTCGACCAGCAGCGGATGGGCGCCGACCCGCGCTCCACGGTCGGCACCGCCACCGACGCCCACGCGATGCTGCGCATCCTCTTCAGCCGGCTCGGCACCCCGCACATCGGCTCGCCCAAGGCGTTCTCCTTCAACGTCGCCTCGATCAGCGGAGCCGGCGCGGTCAGCGTGGAACGCGGCGGGAAGACGGTGAAGGAGCGCCGCGAGTTCAGCGTCACCGGCGGGATGTGCCCGCGCTGCGAGGGCCGGGGCACGGTCTCCGACCTGGACCTCACCCAGCTGTTCGACGACTCGCTGTCCCTCAACGAGGGCGCGCTCACCGTCCCCGGCTACAAGACGGGCGGCTGGAACCACCGCCTCTACACCGAGTGCGGGCTGTACGACCCGGACAAGCCGATCCGCACGTTCACCAAGCGGCAGCTGGACGACTTCCTGTACCGCGCGCCGACCCGGATGAAGATCGCGGGCATCAACATGACCTACGAGGGGCTGGTCCCGCGGATCCAGAAGTCGATGCTCGCCAAGGACCGGGAGGGCATGCAGCCCCACATCCGGGCGTTCGTGGACCGTGCGGTCACCTTCGCCGTGTGCCCGGAGTGCGAGGGCACCCGGCTCACCGAGGCGGCCCGGTCCTCGAAGATCGAGGGCGTCAGCATCGCCGACGCCTGCGCCATGCAGATCAGCGACCTGGCCGAGTGGGTGCGGTCCCTGGCCGAACCGTCGGTGGCGCCACTGCTCGCGTCGCTGCGGCACACCCTCGACTCGTTCGTGGAGATCGGGCTCGGCTATCTCTCCCTGGACCGGCCGGCGGGCACGCTGTCGGGCGGTGAGGCGCAGCGCGTGAAGATGATCCGCCACCTCGGCTCCTCGCTCACCGATGTGACGTACGTCTTCGACGAGCCCACCATCGGGCTGCACCCGCACGACATCCAGCGGATGAACGAGCTGCTGCTGCGGCTGCGCGACAAGGGCAACACGGTGCTGGTCGTGGAGCACAAACCGGAGGCCATCGCGATCGCCGACCACGTCGTCGACCTCGGCCCCGGCGCCGGTACGGCGGGCGGCACAGTCTGTTTCGAGGGCACCGTGCAGGAGCTGCGGGCGAGCGGCACCCTGACCGGCCGTCACCTCGACGACCGGGCCGCGGTGAAGGACACGGTGCGCAAGCCGACGGGCTCCCTGGAGATCCGCGGGGCGACGGCGCACAACCTGCGGAACGTCGACGTCGACATCCCCCTGGGCGTGCTGTGTGTCGTCACCGGGGTCGCCGGCTCCGGCAAGAGCTCGCTCGTGCACGGGTCGATCCCGGCCGGCGCGGAGGTGGTGTCCGTCGACCAGGCCCCGATCCGCGGCTCACGGCGCAGCAACCCGGCGACGTACACCGGGCTGCTGGAACCGATCCGCAAGGCGTTCGCCAAGGCCAACGACGTGAAGCCCGCCCTGTTCAGCGCCAACTCCGAGGGCGCCTGCCCCACCTGCAACGGCGCCGGTGTCGTCTACACCGACCTGGCGATGATGGCCGGTGTCACGACGACCTGCGAGGAGTGCGAGGGCAGGCGCTTCCAGACCTCGGTGCTGGAGTACACCTTCGGCGGGCGGAACATCGCGGAGGTGCTGGCGATGTCGGTGACCGAGGCCGAGGAGTTCTTCGGCACCGGGGAGGCGCGCACCCCGGCCGCCCACAGGATCCTCCAGCGGATGTCCGACGTGGGCCTCGGCTACCTCACCCTGGGCCAGCCGCTCACCACCCTCTCCGGCGGTGAGCGCCAGCGCCTCAAGCTGGCCACGCACATGGCCGACAAGGGCGGCGTCTACGTTCTGGACGAGCCGACCACGGGCCTGCACCTGGCCGACGTCGAGCAGCTCCTCGGCCTCCTCGACCGTCTGGTCGACTCCGGCAAGTCGGTGATCGTCGTGGAGCACCACCAGGCGGTCATGGCCCATGCCGACTGGATCGTCGACCTCGGTCCGGGTGCCGGCCACGACGGCGGTCGCGTCGTCTTCGAGGGCACCCCGGCCGACCTCGTCGCAGCCCGCTCCACCCTCACGGGTGAGCACCTGGCGGCGTACGTCGGGGCGTGAGCCGTCCGGGGCGCGAGCCGTCCGGCGGGCGGGGTTTCGCGGCGCCGTCGGCTGCACGGCTCCGCCGGCCGCATGCCGCAGCCGTCAGAACGGCAGCGGTCGGGCATGGACGACGTCCAGCCGGGAGACCGCCCGCGTCAGCACGACGTACAGCCGGTGCGCGCCCCGCTCCTCCGCCTCCACGACGGCGGCCGGTTCCACGGCGACGACATGGTCGTACTCCAGGCCCTTGACCATGCTCGCGGGTACGACGGTCAGCCGGGCGCCGAGCGTGTCCGGTCCGGCCGGGTCGAGGCCGGCCCCGGTGAGGGCCGCCCGGACCCGGTCCGTGTCCGCGTCCGCCGTGACCACCCCGACGGAGCCCTCCCGGGCGAGGGCGGCGCGTACGGCGACGACGGTGGTGCCGAGCACGTCCTCGGCGGGCCGGAGGGTCAGCTCCCCGTCCGTGCGCAGGGAGGTGGCGGCGGGTACGGCGACGCCGAGGCGGGGGAGCAGCCGGTTGGCCAGCTCCACGACGGCCGCCGGTACCCGGAACCCGGTGGTCAGCGGCACCACCGCCGCGTCCGGCCGGCCGAGGTGGCGCAGCTGTACGGACCAGTCCCGGGCGGCCCACGGGGTGGTGCCCTGGGCGAGGTCGCCGAGGACGGTCAGCGAGCCGAAGACCGCCCGGCGGGCGATGGCCCGGCACTCCATCGGTGACAGGTCCTGCGCCTCGTCCACGACGATGTGACCGTGGCCCTCGGGGTGTTCGATCAGCCCGGCGAGTTCGTCGAGCAGGACCAGGTCGGCCGCCGACCAGCGGGCCGACTTGTCCGAGCGCGGCGGGCGCGGCCGGCGCAGCGCCGCCTGCTCCTCGGGGTCCAGCAGGCCGTCGGCGGCCCGGGCCAGCACCGCGCCGTTGGTGAGGAGTTCGGCGAGGACCTCCTCGGGGCGGGCCTTCGGCCAGACCGCGTCGAGCTGGGCGGTGAGCGGCCGGGCCCGTTCGATGCGGCGCACCCAGGAGGCGGGCAGCGTCCCGGAGCGCCGTTCGGCCCGCTCGCGCAGCCGCCGTACCACCCGGGTGCGCACCCGCTCGCGGCCGACGGCGTACGGCGGTTCCTCGGCGCGGACCTCCGCGACGATCGCCGCCAGTTCACCGGCGGGCACCCGCCACCGGTAGGAGCCGTCCGGTACGGCGAGGTCGGTCACGCCGTCGGTGGTCACGCGCGCGTACAGCGCCCGGCGCAGCACCTCGGCCATGCGCGGATCGTGTTTGACGGTGGCCGTGGCGACGGGGTCGGAGCCGGTCGCCGGGTGCCGGGCGATCTCGTCCAGCAGGGTCGACTGGCGTACGCCGGTCTCGCCGAGTGCGGGCAGCACCTCGGCGATGTAGTGGAGGAAGGTGCGGTTGGGGCCGAGGATGAGCAGTCCGGTGCGCTGGAGCCGCTTGGGGTGGGTGTACAGGAGGTAGGCGGCGCGGTGCAGGCCGACGGCGGTCTTGCCGGTGCCGGGCGCGCCCTGGACGCACACCGATGCGCCGAGGGCGGCGCGTACGAGGTCGTCCTGCTCGGGCTGGATGGTGGCGGCGATGTCCCGCATGGGCCCGACGCGGGGCCGCTCGATCTCGCGGGCCACGATGTCGCTGGTCCGTGACTCGCCCCGGCCCAGGTGCTCGTCCTCCAGCCCGGTGAGGTCGGCGGACTCGCCGCGGCTGCCCGGTGCCCAGCCGAACCGGCGCCGCACCTCGACGCCCCGGGGGTCGCGGGCGCTCGCCTGGTAGAAGGCACGGGAGACCGGGGCCCGCCAGTCGACCACCAGGGGCGGGGCGGTGGGGTCCTCGGTGATCCTGAGCCGGCCCACGTGGTAGCTCTGCCCGCCGTGCTCGGGGTCGCCGCCGGCGAAGTCCAGGCGGCCGAAGAACAGCGGCCCGGCGGGGAGTTCGCGCATGGCCTTGGCCTGGCTGCGCAGGCGGTGGCCGAGGACTTCGGCGTCGGCTCCGGAGGCGGAGACGTCCTCGCCGACGACGACCTGTTCGGCGGCTCCCTCGACCATCGCGGTGAGGGCCGTACGGCAGGTGTCGTGGTAGGCGCGCTCGGTGTGCAGGGTGTCCGTGAGGGCGGGCTCGAGTGACGTCATGGCGCCAGCTTACCGGCGAAACGTTACCGAGTTACATTTTTAACCGAGTCTCATACCGTCGGCCTCAGTCCCGGAAGCCCCTCCGCCAGCCGCCGGAACGCCCGCTCGGCGTCCCGCACCGCGTCCGGCGCCACCTCCTCGACCGGCTCCCCCGCCGCGATCCGCCGCCAGTTCTCCTGGGCGAGGATGCGCTGGACGGCGATGATCTGCCCGGCGGCCAGCCGCGCGTCCAGCCCGCCCCCGAGCGCCCCGGCGAGCGCCGCCTCCGACCGCTCCTGATGGGCGTACGCCCGCGCCACCAGGGACGGGGTGCCGTAGAGCAGGGTGTGGAAGGCCAGCACCTGCGGGTGGTCGTTCAGCCCGGTGACCGGATCGCGCCGCTCCAGGCCGGCCAGGAAGTTCCGGCGCAGCGCGTCCACCGGGTCGGCCACTTGGGCGACCACCCGCGCGGCCTCCGTCTCGTGGTCGGCGATCCGGTGCAGGACCAGGTCCTCCTTGGCCGGGAAGTACCGGAACAGGGTCGGCTTGGAGATCCCGGCCGCGGCGGCGATCTCCGCCACGGACACCGCGTCGAAGCCCCGCTCCAGGAACAGCCGTACGGCGATGTCCGACACGTCCTGGTACATCTGCCGCTTCTTGCGCTCGCGCAGGCCCATCTCACCCATGGGGGGAGCCTACGCAGCCGGGAGAGAACCGGGTCAGTCGCCGGTCCGGCCGGTGCGGGGTGCGGGGAGCGGCGCGGATTCCGTCAGTGACCGGGCCGTGCTCCACAGAAGGTCGAAGAACTCCCGCTTGCGGCTGATGGTGTCCCGCGCCCGCCGCCCGTCGCCCCAGCGCCAGCAGGTGAGCATCACCTCGTTGCCGATGAGGTCGACCACGGTCGTGCCGTTGCCGTCGGGCCACAGCACGACCTTGTCGTAGGAGCCCCGGCTCATGAAGCTGTCGTCGATCAGATACAGCTTCTCCCCCGGCGTGAAGTGCAGTACCCGGAACTCGACCGCCAGGGTCCCCTGCCGGCGGTCGCGCATCCGGAACCGCGCCTGCTTCAGGTCCCTCTCGTAGCGGCGGACCTGATCGTCCAGACTGGCGCGGAAAGCGGGCGAGTCGCAGGCGTGACCGTCGACCACCTGACCGGGCACGTCCATCCGCTGGAGGAAGTCGGGGACGAGGAACCGCACGGTCACCTCGCGCCGCTCGTTGGCGGGCAGGGCCTGGAGGGACTCCTTGAGGCTGGTGACGACGGTCTCCCCGGTGAAACACATGATGCGGAACTTGACCTTCTCCTTGTCCTGGAGCGCGCTGTGGAACTCCTCCAGCACCTGGCTCTGCAGGATCGGCACCCCGGCCACCGCGCTCTGGGCGTCACCGAGCCGGGAGAGCTGCTCGGTCAGGGCCCGGAGGGAGTCCCGCAGGCTCTCCGTGGTCTCCCGCTGGGTCTCATGCGCCGCGTTCAGCCGCTGCACCTCGCTGTACAGCAGGAAACCCACCAGGCTGAGCAGCGCCCCACCGATGTAGACGTTGTCCTGGAGCGCGTCGCCCACCGGCTTCACGAACTGAGCGATCAGGTTCACGCCGAACACGGCCAGCAGCACGATCTTCGACACCGTGCCCTCGGCCCGCGCCCAGCCGGCCGCCACCCTGTTCCGCAGAGTTCTCTCCGCCACCAAATCCCCCCGCCGGCAGGCGCGTTGCAACCGTACCGTTCATGGTGCCCGCTCGCAGGTCCGCTCAGGAAGAGGGGCGCACCGGACCCCGCTCAGCGCGAGATCAGTTCCAGCAGCGGCTGGTACGACCCCAGCACCACTTTCGCCCCGCCGTCGCGCATCCGCCGCCGCTTGAGGGCATTGCGCCCGATGCCGATGAACCGGACACCCGCCTGCTCCGCCGCCACGAAGTCCGTCGGGGTGTCCCCGATCATCACCGCCTCCTCCGGCGGCAGGCCCAGGCCCCGCAGGGCGCGGTGCAGGACGTCCGGGTGCGGCTTCATCAGGTCGGGGTCGGCGGCGCGGCCGTGGACGGCCGCGAAACTCGTCCGCAGGTTCCTGGCGCGCAGGTAGTCGTCGGCCGCGACCGCGGCGTTGTTGGTGACCACGGCCAGCCGGATGCCGCGCTCGGCCAGCCGTGCGACGAGCCCGTCCGCGCCGGGGGTGGGCAACGCGCTCCGGGCCGCGATCCGCTCGCCCTCGCCGACCTGCCGGTCCAGCCGCGCCACCAGGTCGCCCAGGTCCCGGTCCCGCCGCGCGCGGTGGACGGCGCGCAGCACCACGTGCGGGTCCTTGTCGGTGAGTTCGTCCGCGGAGAGGACGTCCAGCAGGCCGGCGGCCTCGACGGTGCTCCGCAGGGCCTTCGCCAGCGGCATGGAGCGGTCGTACGGGAACAACCGGCACAGCGGCCCGTCGAAGTCGAAGAGCACACAACCCGGGCCGGACCCGGCGCTCAGGAGTTCCCACGCCTCCCTGACGTCGTCGTACGCACCAGCCATGCCGTTCCATCCACTCCTCGGACGGGTCGCCCGCGCCGGGGACCCCGAACAGCCTCGGCGTCCGCGGTGCCGGGGGCAAGCCCCGACACACCCGGCCGGCCGCGTACGGCCTACCGTACGGGCCGGTCACCGCGGAGAACGTGCAGCAACGGCTCCAGCGACCGTACGACGTGCCCAGCGCCCGCCGCGCGCAGCGCTCTCGCCTTGCCTTCATGACGCGCGTACCCCAGGAACGGCACTCCGGCCGCGCGGGCGGCGGCCAGGTCCGAGGGGGCGTCGCCGAGCATCAGGGCCGTGGCGGGGGCGGCGCCCATCGCGTTCAGGGCGCGGTGCAGGCAGTGCGGGTGCGGCTTGAGGTGGTCCAGGTGCCGCGTGCGGCCGTACAGATGAGGGGCGAAGCAGCCGACGAGGCCCCGGGACTCCAGATAGGCGCGGACGGCGCAGGGCGAGTTGTTGGTCGTGACGGCCAGCCGGACACCGACGGCCGTCCAGGTGCGGATCAGCGGGTCGGCGTAGGGGGTCGGCAGCGCGCAGGCGACGGCCCGCAGCTCCTCCCGGGTGAGCCGTTCCTCCAGAGCGGCGACGAGGCCGCCGCCCGGCTGCCGGCGTGCCAGGGCGCGCAGGACGACCTGTGGGTCCGGCGTCTCGCGTTCGGACTCGGTGAGCAGCCCGCGCGGTCCCTGCCGCTCCAGCCATTCCACGAGGTCGACGGCCACCTGTTCGGCCCTGTGCGCGGCGAAGAGGCGGCAGATCGGCCCGTCGAAGTCCCACAGCACGACCCGGGCGGGGGCGACCAGTTCCCGGAGTTGCTCGATCTCTCTCGCGGCGGAAGGCGCGTCTGACGTCACTAGGAAAGTGTCAGGTCCGTGGTGATGGTTTCCCAGAGGGCGTCGAACCACTTCTGCGACTGCTCCACGAACGCCGCGTCCCGCTGCCCGGTCCGCTGGTCGAAGGAGAAGAGGAGGGATGTGGAGCCGAGCGTGTCGTACATCTCCAGCGTTCCGCACTCGGTGGCCTCCTCGCGGCGCGTGACCAGGTAGTACGCGTACAGCGCCTCCGTGCCGTTGAGCAGGTACAGCTTCACCGGCGGGGTGAACGGCAGGGCCCGGAAGCAGACGTGCGTGTCGATGTCGTGGGTGCTGCGCAGGGCCTGGATGTTGTACTGGAGCACCTGGCCCTGGGCGTTGCGCATCTGCAGCCAGCGCTGGTGGACGGCATCGCCGCCGGGGCCGGCGTCGACCGGGACCGGGAAGGCGAGGTCGATGTCCCGGGACGGGAGCAGGATCCGGACGTCGACCCGCTCGGGGCGGAGGCGCCCCTCGTGGATCAGGCGCAGCGGCTCGCCGAGGGCGGGGAGCAGGCTCTGCGCGGTCAGGCAGAGGGCGTCGATGCGCACGTGGGGCGCGGAGAACGCCTCGGCCAGCCGGGGGGCGAGGGCCACCATGGTCGGCTGCGGCTCCTCGTGCGCGGGAGCCGGCGCGGCGACCCGCGGTGGGCTGCCCTTGCTGACGACGCTGAGCAGGCCGTCCTCTCGCAGCGTCCGCAGCGCCTGCCGTACGGCACCGCGCTCCACGCCGAACTCCTCGGCCAGCTCGGCCTGGGTCGGCAGGCGCTCGCCCGCCTTCAGTTCACCGGTGCGGATGCGTTCCCGCAGGGTGCCGGTGATCTCCTGGGGGGTGAGCCTTCTGCTGTCCGTCACTGCCGCACGCTCCTGGGTCAGGTGGACAAACCACGACTCCGCGCCGTGCGGGCGGTCACGGAGTGAATACCAGATCCGAGCTGATCGTCTGCCACAGCGCGTCGAACCACTTCTGCGACTGCTCCACGAACGCCACGTCCCGCTGCCCGGCGGGCTGCTCGAAGGCGAACAGCATGGACCGGGTGCCGTCGGCGTCGTACAGCTCCACGTGCTCGTGTTCGATCTCCCGCTCGCTGCGCCCCAGCGTGTAGTACGCGAACAGCGCCTCCGCGCCGTTGAGCAGGTACAGCTTCACCGGCGGGGTGAACGGCAGGGCCCGGAAGCAGACCCGTACGTCGATGTCGTGCGAGCCGCGCAACGCCAGCAGGTTCTGTCGCAGCACCATGCCCTGGGCGTTGCGCTGGGCCAGCCAGCGCCGGTGCAGCAGGCCGCCGTCGTCGGCGTCCACCGGCGCCGGGAAGGCGAGGTCGATGTCCCGGCTCGGCAGCAGCAACCGGACGTCGATCCGGGCCGGCTGCAACTGCCCCGCGTGAATCCGCCGCAGCGGCTCGCCGATCGCCAGCGTGAGGGAGACCGAGGTCAGACAGAGCGCGTCGATCCGCACGTGCGGGGCGGCGAAGGCGGCGGCGATGCGCGGGGCGAGACCCACCATGGTGGGCTCCGGCGGCGCCGCGGGACCGGCCCGGGGGCGCGTCGGCCCCGGCGCCGCCGCCACGGTGGCGGGACTGCCCTTGGAGACGTTGGTGAGCAGGTGCTCCGACTGGAGGATGCGCAACGCCTGCCGCACGGCGCCCCGCTCGACACCGAACTCGTCGGCCAGCGCGGCCTGCGTGGGCATGCGCGCACCCGGCCGCAGCACCCCGGACCTGATCCGGCTGCGCAGTTCGTCGGCTATCTCGCGGTGGGACGAGCGGGGCCGCTGCGACCTCGTACGTCCACTGGCCAAGACGTGCTTCGGGTCCACGAGCGAACCGTACAACTTTTCGCCAGGTTCCTATAGTTGTGCGTCAGATGGTTACCGGACACTTCCAACCGGGCGCCGTGTTGCCTAACTTGGTGACCAAGTCCTCCGACGTGGTCGGAGTCAGCGACGGTTGGCCGGGGGTCCTCTCCGGAGGGGAGCCGGACGCCCGGCACGGCACAGCCACAACTGAAGACGGGCACCATCGCACAGCCACAACTGAACAGCTCGCTACGGATACACCGTCAGTGTCGCCGGAAGGGAGAGCTGCGGCGAGGGTCCGGGCAGCACAGCCGCCCGGACGGGCACACCGGGGCGTCGGCCTCCTCGGAGGCGGCGCCCTCTCGTGCGCCCACGCTCGCCCCGTCCGCGGCCGGTCGCGTCACGTCACGTCAGCAGGTCGTCCACCTGTGCCTCGCCGACCCGGTACCGCCGCGCGATCTCCCCGCTGCAGTCGTCGGCCGTACGCTGCAACCGCTGCCGGCACCGCGAGACCTCCTGCTCGTAACACACCAGTCTCCCCATCCCGGCGGTCAGTTCGGGATCGGTGCGCGCCGTCAGGTCGGACAGCTCGACCTCGCCGAGCATCTCGGCGGCCAGCCGCCGGTACTCCTCGTTGTGCGGGGTGCCCAGCGTGACATGGCGGGCCGAGGAGCGCTGTCTGGCCGGGGCGTCCTGGAGGATCTCCGGGAGCCGGTCGACCACCGAGCCGTCGGCCGGCGCCGGCAGGGACGTCCGGCCGCGCCGGCCCAACTCCGCGCGCAGGATGTCGATCCGCCCCTGCAACAGGCGCCGCACATAACTGAGGTCCGCCTCGTCACGCTGGGCGTCCCGGCGCAGGGCGCGCAGCTCGGGCAGGCTCAGCCGGGCCAGGTCGTGCTCGGGCGGCTCGGCCCGCAGCGCCGCGCCCGCGGGGCCGTCGGCGCGCTGCGCGGGCGGCCGGTGCGTCCCCTGCGTTCCCGGCCGCCCGCTGGTACTCGGTGTGCTCATCTGCTTGTGACCGTCCCCTCGACCGGCGTGTGGAAGCATGGTGCCACCCCAACTGGCCGCAATGTGACCGAGTCCCCCCGAACGGCCCTAGATGGGGGGTAACGGAGCCATATTGGGCCCCCTGCGGACGGGCGCCGAGCACCGGGCATGATGGTCCGCATGCGTGCGGTGGTGCAGAGGGTGGACGGCGCGAGCGTCGTCGTGGACGGCGAGACGGTGGGCGCGATCGAGGGCGAGGGGCTGTGCGTCCTCGTCGGTGTGACCCATGAGGACACCAAGGAGAAGGCGGCCCAGCTGGCCCGCAAGCTGTGGTCGGTCCGCATGCTGCACGACGAGAGGTCGTGCAGTGACATCGCCGCCCCGCTGCTGGTGATCAGCCAGTTCACCCTCTACGGCGACGCCCGCAAGGGCCGCCGTCCGACCTGGAACGCGGCGGCCCCCGCGGACATCGCCGAGCCGCTGGTCGACGAGGTGGTGGCCCAGCTGCGCGCCCTGGGCGCGACAGTGGCGACGGGCCGGTTCGGCGCGCAGATGAGGGTGTCCCTGACAAACGACGGCCCGTTCACCGTGCTGCTGGAGATCTGAGCGCCCCCAGGGGCCACTCAGGAACCGCGCGGCCGGCCATGACGGACCCGCCGGCCGGGCGACCCGCCGGACCGCGACGGCGCCGCGGGACGGCCCGCGCGGCGCAGCGCTACGGCTCGACCACGACCTCCTGCGCGGCTGCCGTCTCGCCGGCCAGGAGCCTGGCGTCGACCGGCACGTTCCGCTTGATCAGCGCCAGCGCCACCGGGCCCAGCTCGTGGTGCCGTACCGACGTCGTCACGAAGCCGATCTTGCGGCCTTCCGGGCCCTCGTCCGCGAGCCGGATCCCGGTACCGGCCACCGGCAGATGGACGTCGCTGCCGTCCAGGTGCAGGAAGACCAGCCGGCGCGGCGGCTTGCCCAGGTTCTGCACCCGGGCGACCGTCTCCTGACCCCGGTAGCAGCCCTTCTGGAGGTGCACCGCCGTGCCGATCCAGCCCAGCTCGTGCGGGATGGTGCGGTGGTCGGTCTCGAAGCCGAGGCGGGGGCGGTGGTGCTCCACCCGCAGTGCCTCGTGCGCGAGGAGCCCGGCCGCGGGACCGTGGCTCGCGGCGAAGGACTCCAGGCCGGCGCGCGGCAGGAACAGGTCCCGGCCGTACGCCGTCTCGCGTACGACGACGCCCTCCGGCACCTCGGCGATGGACCCGGCGGGCAGCTGGACGACCGCGTACTCGGCGGTCCGGTCGGCCACCTCCACCCGGTAGAAGAACTTCATCGACTCCAGGTACGCGATCAGTGCGTCCTGGGTGTCGGGCTCCACGTGCGCCCATACGGTCGTACCGTCGTCCACGAGATACAGCGCGTGCTCGATGTGCCCGTGCGCGGAGAGGATCAGGGCCTCGGCGGCCTCTCCCACGGGCAGTTCGCTGACGTGCTGGGTGAGCAGCAGGTGCAGCCAGCTCAGCCGGTCCTCGCCGGTGACGGTGACGACACCGCGGTGCGAGAGGTCGACGAAACCGTTGCCGTCGGCGAGTGCGCGCTGCTCACGGAACAAGTCGCCGTAATGGGCGGCGACACCTTCGTCCACGCCCTCGGCGGGGACGGCGCCGGGCAGGGACAGCAGGGGGCTCTTCATATGGCAAGCCTACGACGTGGTACTTGAACCCTTCCGGGAGCAGTCCTGGCACCGGCCGAAGATCGCGAAGTGCTTCATGTCCGTGTCGAACCCGAACTGCTCCCGCAGCTTGGCCGTGAACTCCGCGGCCACCTCCACGTCCGCCTCGATGACGTCCTCGCAGTCCCGGCAGACCAGGTGCAGGTGGTGGTGACGGTCGGCGAGGTGATAGGTGGGCGCACCGTGCCCGAGGTGGGCGTGGCTGACCAGGCCCAGCTCCTCCAGCAGCTCCAGCGTCCGGTAGACGGTGGAAATGTTGACCCCCGACGCCGTCTTCCTCACTTCCACGAGGATGTCGTCGGGGGTCGCGTGTTCAAGGGTGTCGACGGCTTCGAGGACAAGCTGTCGCTGCGGCGTCAGCCGGTAGCCGCGCTGCCTGAGGTCGCTCTTCCAATCGGTGGTCACCACACCGCCGAGTCTAGGACTACTTGAAGAAGGCGATGCCGTCGTCCGGCATATCGTCCGGCAGGGCCTTGGCCCAGCGCTCGACGTCCTCCGGGGTGACGACCTTCTTCAGCTGGGCCGACATGTAGGGGCGCAGCGGGACCTCGGGGGTCTGCTTCTCGCCGACCCACATCAGGTCGCTCTTCACGTACCCGTACAGCCGCTTGCCGCCGCTGTACGGCTGGGAGGCGGCGGTGCGGGCGACGGCGTCCGTCACCAGGTCGATCTGCGGCTTCTTGTCGGCCATCTCGCCGTACCAGATCTCGATGACACCGTCGTCGCGGGTCATCGTGACCTCGACCTTGCGGTCGGCGTCGATCCGCCAGAAACCGGACTCCGTCTCCAGTGGGCGGACCTTGTTGCCGTCTTTGTCCAGCACCCAGGTGCGGGAGTGGTACTCCAGGAAGTCCCGGCCGTCGTGGCCGAAGGTGACCTCCTGTCCGAAGTTGCACTTCTCCGAGCCGGGGAAGTCGTGCACGCCCGCGCCGGCCCATGTGCCGAGCAGAAAGGCGAGGGGGACGAGGTCCTTGTGCAGGTCGGACGGGATCTCGATCATGAGCGGAAGCTTTCCTGGATGGGGGTCAGCGCTGGCCCTGGTACAGCTTCTTCACGGTCAGGAACGCGAAGGCGAGCACGCCGACGCAGACCAGGACCAGCAGGGTTTCGAAGAAGATCTCCACGGGTGCTCCTTGAGCGAGGGTGGTCATACGACAGAGCCGCAGCCCAGCTTACGCGGCTGGGTCACGACCCTCCTGACGAGGTCTGCTCAGACGAGCAGCTCGCTCTGCAAGCGGATTACGCTTCGGTCATGGCGAAGAAGCTCGTGATCAAGGTGACGGCAGGGGCGGACGCCCCCGAGCGCTGCTCGCAGGCGTTCACGGTGGCGGCGGTTGCGGTGGCCAGTGGGGTGGAGGTCTCGCTGTGGCTGACCGGGGAGTCGTCGTGGTTCGCGCTGCCCGGGCGGGCCGCCGAGTTCGAGCTGCCGCACGCCGCGCCGCTGCCGGACCTGCTCGATTCGATCCTGGCCGCCGGACGCGTCACGCTGTGCACGCAGTGCGCCGCCCGCCGGGAGATCACCGAGAAGGACGTCATCGAGGGCGTACGGATCGCGGGCGCCCAGGTCTTCGTCCAGGAGGCACTGGGGGACGAGACGCAGGCGCTCGTCTACTGAGCCGGTCGGAACGGCCGGTCGGAACGGTAGGCGGGAACGGCAGGTCGGAACGCTAGGCGGGAACGGCAGGTCGGAACGGCCGGTCGCACGGCCCCTGAGCCGCCGGAAAACCTTACGGCCTCGGACGTTTCTTGCCGTCCAGTTCGTCCCACCACTCGTCCGACTTCGGGTCGCCGGAGGGGTCGTCCCACCAGCGGTCCTCCGGGCCCCGCCGGTTGGCGACCATCGCGGCGACCGGCGGGATGAGCATGGCCACGACGCACAGGCCCACGGCGGCCGGGACGGACCAGATGCGCACGACCGCCCAGGCCAGGACGAAGAGACCGATGCAGGTCCCCATCATGGCGAAGTAGATGTGCCGTCGCCGGGCGTACATGGTTCCAGGGTAGGTCCGGCGGCCCCTGTCACAACTGATCCACAATCCCCGCACGGCCGGGCGCCGCAGGGTTACCGTGGCGTATCCGTATCCGGACTCCGCTTCCGTCACCGACCCGGGGGAACCACCACATGCGAGCCCTGCGAATACTCCTGATCGTCGTCGTGATCCTGGGCGCGCTGTTCGTCATCGTGGACCGGGTCGCGGTGCACTTCGCGGAGGGCGAGGCCGCGGACAAGCTGAAGACGAGCGAGAACCTGGCCGCGACCCCGGACGTGGACATCAAGGGCTTCCCCTTCCTCACCCAGGTCGCCGGCGGCTCCCTGGACGACGTCGAGGTCGGCATCAAGAGCTACGACGCGGCCACCGGCAAGGCGGGCCAGACCATCCGGGTCGACGACCTCAAGGCCGACATGAAGGGTGTCGAGTTCTCCGGCGACTACAGCTCCGCCACCGCGGCCACCGCGACCGGAACCGCGACGATCTCCTACGCCGAGTTGCTGAAGACCGCGAAGTCCGAGCCGACCGAGGTCGCCCCCGGGGTCACGGCCAAGGTCGTCGGCCTCTCCGACGGCGGCAACGGGAAGATCAAGGTGGCCGTGGAGGGCACCGTGTCGTCCCTCGGCATCAAGCGGACGGTGTCCGTGCTCAGCTCGGTGAGCGTGGTGAACGACAAGGTCGAGGTCCACGCGGACTCGCTGCCCCAGCTGGGCGCCGCCGCGATCGCCGAGGACCGCATCCGCACGATCACCGACTTCCAGCAGGCCGTCGACCAGCTGCCCGGCGGCATCAAGCTGGACAAGGTGCAGGCCGCGCCGGACGGCGTGGAGATCAGCGTCAAGGGTTCCGGCGTCAGGCTGGCGGGGTAGGGGCCGGGAAACGCCCGCAGGACACCGGCTGTCCGACTGGCGAGACGGCCCTGTCCGCACCGTAGATGCCCCGAGGCGCCCGAGCGTCCGGAGGTCCCGCGAGGACCCTCCGGACGCTTTTCTCGTCCCACTATGCGGACGATCGGATCTCGCCATCTGACACACCGGTGACACGCCCGCCCGGACATCCCTACGATCGACCGCATGCGGTATCCGACGAGCGTCCTCCAGCCGCGGGGACAGGCGAATCTCACGAAGCGGCGGGCAGTCGACCTGTGCCGCGTCGCCGCCATGCTCTGTCGCCCCTTCTGAGCGAAAGTCCCCGACTTCCGCATCTCACCCCCTGCCCTGCTGGAAGGGCCCCCGTGTGCCGCCCGGCAACCGAGCGCGCACCCGCTCCACTCGCACACCCCGCCGCAACTGCCCCGGAGGAGAAAGAGCATGAGCCGCACCGACGTCCTGGTCGATGCCGACTGGCTGCAGGAGCACCTGGACGACCCGGCCATCGCCATCGTCGAGGTCGACGAGGACACGTCCGCCTACGAGAAGAACCACATCAAGAACGCGATCCGCATCGACTGGACCAAGGACCTCCAGGACCCGGTCCGCCGTGACTTCATCGACCAGGAGGGCTTCGAGAAGCTCCTGTCGGAGAAGGGCATCGCCAACGACCACACGGTCGTCCTCTACGGCGGCAACAACAACTGGTTCGCGTCGTACGCCTACTGGTACTTCAAGCTCTACGGCCACGAGAACGTCAAGCTGCTCGACGGTGGCCGCAAGAAGTGGGAGCTGGACGCCCGCGAGCTGGTCGCCGGCGACGAGGTGCCGGAGCGCCCGAAGACGGACTACCGGGCCAAGCCGCAGGACACCTCGATCCGCGCCTTCCGCGACGACGTCGTGGCCGCGATCGGCTCCCAGAACCTGGTCGACGTGCGCTCCCCCGACGAGTTCTCCGGCAAGCTGCTCGCCCCGGCCCACCTCCCGCAGGAGCAGTCGCAGCGGCCGGGCCACGTCCCGTCGGCCCGCAACATCCCGTGGTCGAAGAACGCCAACGACGACGGCACGTTCAAGTCGGACGACGAGCTGAAGGAGCTCTACGCCGCGGAGAGCGTGGACCTCGCCAAGGACACGATCGCCTACTGCCGCATCGGTGAGCGCTCGGCCCTGACCTGGTTCGTGCTGCACGAGCTGCTGGGCGTGGAGAACGTCAAGAACTACGACGGCTCCTGGACCGAGTACGGCTCCCTCGTCGGCGTGCCGATCGAGCTCGGCGCCAACAAGTAAGTCCCGTAACCCATCCCGACCGACCTCCCGGTCAGACCCCTCTGGAGAAACAGCATGTGCGGAGCGAAGGCCGGCGGCCCGGACGCCTCGACGATCAAGCCCGGTGAGACCACGATCCAGGGTCAGGTGACCCGCGACGGCGAGCCGGTGACGGGTTACGTCCGTCTCCTGGACTCGACCGGCGAGTTCACGGCGGAGGTCCCCACCTCCGCGACCGGCCAGTTCCGCTTCTACGCGGCCGAGGGCACGTGGACCGTCCGCGCCCTGGTGCCGGGCGGGACCGCGGACCGCACGGTGGTCGCCCAGCAGGGCGGGCTCGCCGAGGTCGCGATCGCGGTCTGAGCGGGCCGAAGAGGGCTCGGTGACGAGCTGAAGGGCCGTATCCCCTGGGTTGGACGCCAGTGGGGGTGCGGCCCTTCGGCTGTCCGCCGGGCCCGTCAACAGCGCCCCCGGGCGCTCGCGAGCATGACCGCCGCGAGCAGCGCGCCGACACAGAGGGCGATGAGCATCCCGCTCATGGCCGCCCCGTCCCACCGGCGCCCGGAGCGGCGCACGGGACGCGGACCGCGCCGGGGCACGGGCCGGGCGCCCGCCGTCCCACGCGCCTCATGCCCGCCGTACGCGCCGGGGTGAAACGGCGGAAGCGCGTAGGCGGGCCACTGATCCGCCCGGCCTCCCGGCCGCGTGTGCTCCCGTTGCGCCCGCCGGCACGCCTCGTACGGCAGATCCCCGGCCGTCACGCGAGGTGCTCCTTGCGCTGGTGCTGGCGCAGCAGCACGTTCGCGTCACTCTCGGCGCTGCGGTCGTGCGCCTCCCGGGAGGCCTCCCGCCGCTCCGCCAGCTCCAGACAGGAGGCGCAGCCGGGGACCGGACGCGGCGGCCTGCTCGCGTCGTCCAGGGGCGCGGGCAGCGACGGCAGTGTCCGGGCCCGGTGGTTGACGGCCCGGACGGTCGCGCCGATCCGCTCCCGGTCCGTGGCCGGCCGCACCGCCCCCGGATCGGCCTGCCACTCCACTCCCCCGCCGACGGGCCGCAGCAGCACGTAGGGACCGGCGCGGTCCCGGTACTCGCCGACCTTGTCGGTGACGGGGTCGTAGAGGAGGCGTCCGGGCTCGTAGGGCTCCGACGTCGTTGCCATCACTGGCCAGCTCCTTTCCATGAACACCTGAACGCAGCGCGTACGTGGAGCTACGCTGCGTGTTCGGATACCCACGAGCATGACGCATCAAAATGGCGTTTGGGCTGGTGAGGGGCCCAAATTCAACGCGGGGCCGACCAAATTCAACAAATTCAACGGGAGCACGATGCCGCAGCGACTGGTGGTCACGGGGCGGAGTCAGGAGCCGAGGGGACGGTTCGCCGAGGAATTACGGCACCTGCGGAGCGAGCGCGGACTGAGCCTGCGGGACCTCGCGAAGGAGGTGGGGTGGGACTCGTCCCTGTTCAGCAAGATGGAGAGCGGGCAGACACTGGGCGGCCCCGAGGTCGTACAGGCGCTGGACCAGTACTACGGGACACCGGGTTTGCTGGTGACGCTGTGGGAGTTGGCGCTGGCGGACCCGACTCAGTTCAAGGAGCAGTACCGGCGGTACATGGTGCTGGAGTCGGAGGCGGTCAGCCTCTGGCACTACGGCGTGAGCAGGCCGCCGGGACTTCTGCAGACCGATGCGTACGCACGCGAAGCGTTGGCGGCGGGTGGGATCAAGGGAAAGGAGCTGGATCAGCAGGTCGAAGCCCGCATCGGTCGCCGGGAGTTGCTGGAGGGAGGCGAGGCGCCGCCGTTCCGCAGCATCCTCTCCGAGGCCGTCCTGCGAACACCGTTGCCCAACCGGGGCGAGTGGCGGGAGCAACTGGAGCACTTGGTGGAAATGTCGGAGCGCCCGAACATCACCCTTCAAGTACTGCCGTTCTGTACCAGTTTTCATGGCCTCGCAAGCACGGACCTGATGTTCCTCCGGCTGCTGGACACCCGTACCGTGGCATACGCCGAGAACGACGTACACGGCGAACTGATCCCAGAACCAAGCAAGGTTGAGCGTCTCCAGCGCGCTTATGATGCGGTGCGCGATACAGCCCTGTCCCCGGCCGGATCGCGGAAGTTCATCCTGCGGATGTTGGAGGAAGCGACGTGCGAGCCATCGATCTCAGCAACGTGACGTGGCGCAAGAGCAGCTACAGCAACTCCGACGGCGGCCAGTGCCTCGAAGTCTCCGACGGCTTCCCCTCCCTCGTTCCCGTCCGAGACAGCAAGGCCCCCGCGCGCGGAGCGCTCGTCTTCCAGGCCGCCGCCTGGGCGGCCTTCGTCGACGGCGTCAAGCGCGACGCCTGACTAACCCAGCGCCCGCCCCAGCACCCACACCACCGGTGCCGCCGCCGACAGGGGCAGGGCCACACCCGCCGTGAAGTGGACGAAGCGGGACGGGTAGTCGTAGCTCGCCACCCGGTGGCCGATCAGCGCGCAGGCTCCGGCGGCGCCGCCGAGCAGCGCTCCCTTCGTCCCGAAGCCGGTCATGCCGCCCACGGCGATGCCCGCGCCGGCCGCCGCCAGCAGGGCGACCACCACCGACGCGGGGGCCGGCAGGGGCAGGGCGCGGGCCAGTACGGCCACCGCCACCGCCACCGCGCCCACCGACACCGCGTGCGGGTCTGCGGCCAGGAAGCCCGTCGCCATGACCGCGAGCGCGGCCGAGGCGACCGTCGCCATCAGGCCGTACATCCGCTCGTCCGGCGAGGCGTGCGAGCGCAGCTGGAGGACGAGGGAGAGCAGGACCCACAGGCCGAGCGAACCGAGGATGGCCACCAGGGCGTGGTCGCGGCCGACGGCCAGGACCGCCACGTCGGCCGTCAGCGCGCCCGCGAACGCCAGCGCGATGCCCTGCCGGGCGGGCCACATGCCGTTCAGCCGGAACCAGCCCGCGGCCGTCACGGCCTGGAGCAGCACCAGCGGTACGACGAGGGCGTAGAAGGCGACGGGGGCCGAGGCGGCGAGGAGCAGGCCCAGCGCGGCGGTGAGCAGCGCCGGCTGCATGCCGGGCCCGATGATCGGGGAACGGCCCTCCAGGCGCGCCCGCTGGGCATCGGTGATCCGCGCGTTGCCGGCGAGGGTGGCGGGACCGTAGACGGGTCCGGCGGAGTCCGCGGCCGGTTCGGCCACCGGTTCGGGTGCCTGCGCGGACGCGGGCGCGGGCGTCGGCTCCGGGGCGGACGCGTACGGCTCCGGCGCGTACGCCCCGTGCCGGTACGCCTCGTCCCCGTACGACTCACCGAACTGCTGCTGCGGCTCGTACTGCGCCTGCCGCTGCCCCTGCCCGTACGGCGACCGATGCTGCGGCTGCGGCTGCTGCGGCTCGTACTGCGCCTGCTGCTGCCCCTGCCCGTACTGCGACTGCTGCGGCTGCGGCTGCTGGTACTGCGCCTGCTGCTGCCCCTGCTCGTACTGCGACTGCTGCGGGTGCTGCGGCTGCTGGTACGGCTGCTGGTACTGCGGTTCCTGATGGTGGGGCTGCTGGTACGGCTGCTGCTCCTGCCGCGGCAGGTACGCCGTCTCCGCCGCCCGCACCGGCGCGTGCGTCTGCGTCTCCCAGGTCTGGCCCTGCCACTGCTGGGTGAGTTCCGGATCGTGGCCGGACTGCTGCCCGTACTGCGGCTCCTGGCCGGGCCCGTACTGCGGCTCCTGGCCGGGCCAGTGCTGCTGCTGGTAGGGGTCGTAACCCTCGTAGGGGCCGCCCTGATACGGCTGGTCGGTCATCGCTCACCCTCCTGCGAACGGCGGGAGCACCTCGACCGTGCCGCCCTCGGCCAGCCGTACCGTCTCATGTGCGCGGGTCCCGACGGGGTCGCCGTCGATGAGGAAAGAGCAGCGCTGCAGCACCCGCGTGAGTTCACCGGGGTGTCGCGCGCGCACGGCGGCCAGCGCGCCGGCCAGCGTGTCCGCCTCGTACGGCTCCTCGGCGACCTGGGCCGCGGCCTTGGCGGCGGCCCAGTAGCGCACCGTGACCTTGGGCATCTCGATCCTCAATCGACGGCAGGGAAAGAAAATCTGTGCGGGGCAAGGCTAGCCCGCCGCCGACGCCGCCCAGTCCCCGATCCGGGCCATCAGGGCGTCGTCCGCCGCGTGCTCCGCGTGCCCCATGCCCGGTTCGATCCAGAGTTCGCCGTGGTCGCCGGCCGCCTCGGCGAGCATCCGGGGGTGGTCGAGCGGGAAGTAGCCGTCGCGGTCGCCGTGGACGATGAGGAGCGGGGTCGGGGCCAGCCGGGAGACCGCCTCCACCGGTGGCAGGGGCACCGGGTCCCAGTCGCGGCGGTGGATGCGCGTACGCAGCCCGTACCGGCCGACCAGGCGGCCCTCGGGGCGGGTGACCAGCCAGTGCAGGCGGCGCATGGGGGCCGTGCCCCGGTAGTACCAGCGGGCCGGCGCGCTCACCGAGACCACCGCGTCGACCGTTCCGGGGTGCAGGGCCCCGTGCCGCAGGACCACCGAGCCGCCCATGGAGAAGCCGACCGTCACCACGCGTGCGTGCCCGAATCCGCGGGCCCACTCCACGGCGGCGGCGAGGTCCAGCACCTCCTTGTCGCCGACCGTGGACCGGCCACCGGAGCGTCCGTGGCCGCGGAAGGAGAAGGTGACGACCGCGCCGTAACCGCGCAGGACGCCGGCCACCCGTCGTACGTGTGGCCGGTCCACGTCCCCGGTGAAGCCGTGCGCGACCACGAACACCAGGTCACGGGAGGGAAAAGAGGCGGCATCCGGCGCGTGCGGAGACGCTTCGTATACAACGGCGCCCGGATCGTATACGGAATCGACCGGAATTCCGTCTGGCGTGCACAGGAACGTCCGGATAGCGCCCCGTCTGCCTGTCTCGCGATGCGGACGAACGGTGGAACGTGCCACATGACCTGCCGGTCGGTTGCTCATGTGGGCTATTCTGCTGGCAGAGGACTCGGGCAGCGTAGCCCCCGGGTCCTTTCGTGCTTTCGGAAGCGTTGTATACACAGCGGGAAACCTCAGGTGACCGCCGGTGTACGGGGCCCCGGGATCGCAGAGCAGTACCCGTCCGCACGCGTCCTCGCAGGGACCGAGGAGGAACCAGACGCATGAGTTCTCTGCTGCTCCTGACCAACGCCCTCCAGCCGTCGACAGAGGTACTCCCGGCCCTCGGCCTGCTCCTGCACAACGTGCGGGTGGCTCCGGCGGAGGGCCCGGCCCTCGTCGACACACCCGGCGCCGACGTCATCCTGGTCGACGGCCGGCGCGACCTGCCCCAGGTCCGCAGCCTGTGCCAGCTGCTGCGGTCCACCGGTCCCGGCTGTCCGCTGCTCCTCGTCGTCACCGAGGGCGGTCTCGCCGCCGTCACCGCCGACTGGGGCATCGACGACGTCCTCCTCGACACGGCCGGCCCCGCGGAGGTGGAGGCCCGGCTGCGGCTCGCCATGGGACGCCAGCAGATCGTCAACGACGACTCGCCGATGGAGATCCGCAACGGCGATCTGTCGGTGGACGAGGCCACGTACAGCGCGAAGCTCAAGGGACGGGTCCTGGACCTGACCTTCAAGGAGTTCGAGCTGCTCAAATACCTCGCGCAGCACCCCGGCCGGGTCTTCACCCGCGCCCAGCTGCTGCAGGAGGTGTGGGGCTA
Organism: Streptomyces sp. NPDC053076; assembly: GCF_044546845.1. Taxonomy (NCBI): domain Bacteria; kingdom Bacillati; phylum Actinomycetota; class Actinomycetes; order Kitasatosporales; family Streptomycetaceae; genus Streptomyces; species Streptomyces sp. NPDC053076. The sequence goes on from NZ_JBITZL010000009.1 coordinate 286,913, forward strand.
CGACTACTTCGGCGGCACCCGGACGGTCGACGTGCACGTACGGCGGCTGCGGGCCAAGCTCGGCCCGGAGCACGAGTCGCTGATCGGAACCGTCCGGAACGTCGGTTATCGATTCGTTACGCCCGAGAAGCCCGACCGGTCGGCCGAGGACGCCAAGGGCAAGTCCGGGCGGGCAAAGCGGGAAGATGCGGACGCATCCGCCGTCCTGGACGGTACGGAGGTCCCCGCCGAGGCGTGAGCGCCGCGTGAGAGGCACTCGGACGGGGCATTCCCCTCACCCGGCCGCCATGTGATACGCCCTGCCCAGAGCGGGTCAATCCGCGTAGACTCCGCGCGTGGCCAAGGTGACTCGGGATGACGTGGCACGGCTGGCTGGTACCTCCACCGCCGTCGTCAGTTATGTCATCAACAACGGACCCCGGCCGGTCGCCCCGGCCACGCGCGAGCGTGTCCTCGCCGCGATCAAGGAGCTGGGATACCGCCCGGACCGGGTCGCCCAGGCGATGGCCTCCCGGCGCACCGACCTCATAGGTCTGATCATTCCCGACGCCCGCCAGCCCTTCTTCGGCGAGATGGCGCACGCGGTCGAGCAGGCCGCCTCCGAGCGCGGGAAAATGGTCCTGGTCGGCAACACCGACTACATCGGCGAGCGCGAGGTCCACTACCTGCGCGCCTTTCTCGGCATGCGCGTCTCGGGCCTGATCCTCGTCTCCCACGCCCTGAACGACTCCGCCGCCGCCGAGATCGACGCCTGGGACGCCCGGGTGGTGCTGCTGCACGAGCGTCCGGAGGCCATCGACGACGTGGCCGTGGTGACGGACGACCTCGGCGGCGCCCAGCTCGCCGTGCGGCACCTGCTGGAGCACGGCTACGAGTACGTCGCCTGCATGGGCGGTACGGCCCAGACGCCGGCCGTCGGCGACCCGGTCTCCGACCACGTCGAGGGCTGGAAGCGGGCCATGGCCGAGGCGGGGCTGCCCACCGAGGGCCGGCTGTTCGAGGCGCCGTACAACCGCTACGACGCCTACCGCGTGGCGCTCGACGTCCTCTCCGGCCCGAACCGGCCGCCGGCGGTCTTCTGCTCCACCGACGACCAGGCGATCGGTCTGCTGCGGGCCGCGCGCGAGCTGCGCATCGACGTGCCGGGGCAGCTGGCGGTGGCCGGCTTCGACGACATCAAGGAGGCCGCGCTCGCCGACCCGCCGCTGACCACGGTCGCCTCGGACCGCTCGGCGATGGCCCGGGCGGCGGTCGACCTGGTGCTGGACGACGGGCTGCGGATCCCCGGATCGCGGCGCGAGCGGCTGAAGACGTTCCCGTCGCGGCTGGTGGTACGCACGAGCTGCGGCTGCCTGAGCTGATCCGCGGGACCTTCATATCGGGCAAACGAGGTTCTGCCGGGCTTCTCAGGGTGCGCTCAGGAAGCTCTCATGGTCACGGGGGACTCTTATGTCATGACCGAGAGCCAGGGCACATACGAGCAGCCGCCCACCTACTCCGCGGCCGTGAACCCGCAGTGGCCGCCCCCGCCTCCGCACCAGCCGGCCATGCAGCCCGCGCCGCACAGGAAGAAGCGCACCCGGGGGCCCGTCGCCCTCCTCGCGGCGGTCGCGATCGTGGCGGCGGCGGTCGGCGGCGGCACGGCCTACGCCTTCCAGGAACTGACCGGCAAGGACGCGGTCGCCACCGCCGGCAGCAGCACCACCGTGGTGCCGACCTCCAAGAAGGGCGACGTCGCCGCGATAGCCTCCGCGGTCAGCCCCAGCGTGGTCGAGGTCAACGCGACGCTCGCGGGCGGCTCCTCCACCGGCTCCGGCGTGGTCATCACCTCGGGCGGCGAGATCGTCACCAACAACCACGTCGTCTCCGGCGCCACCTCGATCAAGGTGCGCACCAGCGACGGCAAGAGCTACACCGCCGAGGTGGTCGGCACCGACAGCTCCAAGGACCTCGCGCTGATCAAGCTACAGGGCGCCTCGGGGCTGAAGGCCGCGGCGCTCGGTGACTCCAGCGGCGTCCAGGTCGGCGACTCGGTCGTGGCGATCGGCTCCCCCGAGGGGCTGACCGGCACGGTCACCAGCGGCATCGTCTCCGCCCTCGACCGGGACGTGACCGTGTCCACCGACGAGGGCCAGGGGCAGGGCCAGGGCGGCGACGGGCAGTGGCCGTTCCAGTTCGGCGGCCGTGAGTTCAACGGCGACACCGGCTCGTCCACGACCACGTACCAGGCCAGCCAGACCGACGCGTCCCTGAACCCCGGCAACTCCGGCGGTGCGCTGATCGACTCGAGCGGTCAGGTGATCGGCATCAACTCCGCGATGTACTCGTCGGGTTCCCAGGCGTCCTCGTCCTCGGACGCGGGCAGCATCGGCCTCGGCTTCGCCATCCCCGTCAACACCGTCAAGTCCGACCTGGCGAAACTGCGGGCGGGCTCCGACAGCTAGCACCACACAGCGCGGCAGTGCGCGAGACAGCAAGGAGCAGGTCATGATCAAGCACGTTCCCCACCACAAGGCCGAGCGCGGTCCGGCCGGTCTCACCCTGGCCCTGTCCATCGTGTCCGAGCTGCACGTGCCCGTGCCGGCACCCCGGGCCCCGGAGGTGACCGTGAACCCGGTCCCCCAGCTGATGGGCCTGCGCACCTCCGCCGCCCGCCCGCACCGCCGCAAGGTGCCGCTGCACCGCCTGAGCACGGTCCGGGCCTGACCGCCCCGGGTGTCGCTCACCGGCCCGCGGGACGTGGCACGCTGAGAGACAGCCGACCAACCCGACCCACCGCACCCCGAGGAATCGCGAGCGATGAGCCCCGCCGAAGGCGACCGTGACCCCCAGCGCATCCTGATCGTCGACGACGAGCCGGCCGTACGCGAGGCACTCCAGCGCAGCCTCGCCTTCGAGGGGTACGGCACGGAGGTCGCCGTCGACGGCGCGGATGCCCTGGACAAGGCCGCCGCCTACCGGCCGGACCTGGTGGTGCTGGACATCCAGATGCCGCGCATGGACGGTCTGACGGCGGCCCGCCGCATCCGGGGTGCGGGGGACACGATCCCGATCCTGATGCTCACGGCCCGCGACACGGTCGGTGACCGGGTGACCGGGCTGGACGCGGGCGCCGACGACTATCTGGTCAAGCCCTTCGAACTGGACGAGCTGTTCGCCCGCATCCGTGCGCTGCTGCGCCGCAGCTCGTACGCGACGACGGTGTCCGCCGAGGCGCAGCAGGACGAGGCGCTCACCTTCGGCGACCTGCGCATGGACCTCGCCACCCGGGAGGTCACGCGCGGCGGCCGGCAGGTCGAGCTGACCCGCACGGAGTTCACGCTGCTGGAGATGTTCATGGCGCACCCGCGACAGGTGCTCACCCGTGAGCAGATCCTGAAGGCGGTGTGGGGCTTCGACTTCGAGCCCTCGTCCAACTCCCTCGACGTGTACGTGATGTACCTGCGCCGCAAGACCGAGGCCGGCGGCGAGCCGCGACTGGTCCACACCGTGCGCGGAGTGGGCTACGTCCTCCGGCAGGGCGGCGCCGAGTGAAGCATCTGGCGCGCCGCTACCGTGCGCTGCCGATCCGGGCCCGCCTGGCCATGCTGGTCGCGGCGGCGGTGGCCTTCGCGGTAGCGGCGGTGTCGGTGACGTGCTGGTTCATCGTGGAGCGCAAGCTGTACGAGCAGCTCGACAAGGACCTGCAGAAGTCCCTGCGCAACACGACACAGCCGGACCAGTTCCTGCCCGCCCTCGCCCACTGCTCGGACACCCCGTCGGGCGACAACTTCTTCGGGGACAGGTACTCCCAGGTGGTCACCGAGGACGGCAAGGTCTGCCTGTTCGGGGGCGCCTCGGGCAAGATCAAGGTCACCGAGGTCGACAAGACCGAGATCAGGGACCTGGAGATCAACACGGCCTACCTCCGCAACGGAACCGATACGGAGGGCAACGAGCTGCGTGTGCTCACCAAGCCCGTTCTCGCCACCACGACCACGGACGGCGGACGGGGGCCGAATATCGGCGTGCTCGTCGCCGCACCGCTGAAGAGCACCCAGAAGAACCTCAACGATCTCGCACTGATCCTCCTGCTGGTGTCCGCCATCGGGGTCGTCGGCGCCGGTGCCGCGGGGCTCGCGGTCGCCCGGGTCGGGCTGCGGCCCGTCGACGAGCTCACCGAGGCCGTCGAGCACGTGGCCCGTACCGAGGATCTGAGCGTCCGGATCCCCGTGGCGGACGACAGCGAGGACGAGGTCGCCCGGCTGTCGCGGTCCTTCAACTCGATGACCGCCTCGCTGGCCAGCTCCCGCGACCTCCAGCAGCAGCTGATCGCCGACGCCGGTCACGAACTCCGTACACCCCTGACGTCGTTGCGCACGAACATCGAACTCCTCACCCGCAGCGAGGAGACGGGCCGGCCGATCCCGCCGGAGGACCGCAAGGCGCTGCTCGCCTCGGTGAAGGCGCAGATGACCGAACTGGGCGCGCTCATCGGTGACCTCCAGGAGCTGTCCCGCTCGGAGGGACAGCGCGGTGAGCGGGTCCAGGTGGTCGCCTTCCAGGACACCGTCGAGGAGGCCCTGCGCCGGGCCCGGCTGCGTGGCCGGGAGCTGTCGATCACCGCGGACCTGGAGCCCTGGTTCGTCCGGGCGGAGCCCTCCGCGCTGGAGCGGGCGGTCGTCAACATCCTCGACAACGCGGTGAAGTTCAGCCCGGGGAGCGGCACGGTCGAGGTGCGGCTGAGCGAGGGCGTGCTGACCGTCCGCGACCACGGCCCCGGCATCGCGCAGGACGAACTCCCGTACGTCTTCGACCGCTTCTGGCGCTCCCCCAGCGCGCGGGCCCTGCCGGGTTCCGGCCTCGGCCTGTCCATCGTGGCCCGTACGGTCCAGCAGGCGGGCGGCCAGGTCACCCTGGACCGCGCGGAGGGCGGCGGCACGGTGGCGACGGTACGGCTGCCGGGGGCGTCGACCCCGCCGCCGGGGACGCCCGCCGGCTGACCCGGTCCCTCCGTCGCGCCCGGGCATGGCGCGCAGACGTGCGATCCGGGTCCGGCCGAGGCCGTGCGCCCGGCGCATGTGCCGGGTGATACCGGCGACCGGCCGGGGGACCGGACGCCTGCCGCGTCCTGCCCCGGGCCGGTTCCGTAGGGTGAGCGCCATGCCGGAAGACTCACCGCTGATACACAGCCTGCGTACGGCGGTTGCCGCCGCGCCCGCCGACGTGCCACTCCGACTGCACCTGGCCGAACTGCTCCTGAACACCGGTCAGTCCGAGGCGGCCGTCGCGGAGGTGGCCGTCGCCCTGCAGCACGCGCCCGGGGACGAGCAGGCCCGGCAGCTCATGGTCCGGGCCATGGGGGTGCCCCCGCAGACACCGGCCCAGGAGGTTCGGCAGGCTCCGGCCCAGGAGGCCCCGCAGGCACCGGCCCCGGAGGGCCGTCAGGTGCCCGTCGAGCCGCGGGCGACGGTGTCCGGTGGCCGGCCCCGTTTCGACTGGCAGGCCGCGGAGGATCAGGTCGGGGATGTCGTACCGCCCCGGTTCGTCGAGGTCCCGGTGCGGGCCGACGGGGAGGGAGACCCAGGGGACGCCGGCGCGTGGGACGTCGACAAGCCCGGTGCCGTGCGGCTCGCCGACGTCGGCGGGATGCGGGAGGTCAAGGAGCGGCTGGAGGCCGCCTTTCTCGCACCGCTGCGCAATCCCGAGTTGCGGAAGCTGTACGGGAAGAGCCTGCGGGGCGGGCTGCTGCTGTACGGACCGCCCGGATGCGGCAAGACGTTCATCGCGCGGGCCGTCGCCGGGGAACTCGGCGCCTCCTTCCTGTCGGTGTCCGTCAACGACGTGCTCGACATGTGGATCGGCAACTCCGAGCGCAACATGCACGAGATCTTCCAGACCGCCCGCCGGCAGGCTCCCTGCGTGGTCTTCCTGGACGAGCTGGACGCGCTCGGCGCCAAGCGCAGCCGCACCGCGCACAGCGGGATGCGCAACACCGTCAACCAGCTCCTGACCGAGCTGGACGGCATCGACTCCGCCGCCAACGAGGGGGTGTTCGTCCTCGCCGCCACCAATGTTCCCTGGGACGTGGACAACGCCCTGCGGCGGCCCGGGCGGCTGGACCGCACCCTGCTCGTGCTGCCGCCCGACGCACCGGCCCGCGAGGCGATCCTCCGGTACCACCTGCGCGACCGGCCCATCGAGAACATCGACCTGCCCAAGCTCGCCAAGGCCACCGACGGGCTCTCCGGGGCCGACCTGGCCCATGTCTGCGAGGCCGCCGCCGAGCGTGCCCTCCTCGACTCCGCCCGGACCGGCACGGTGCGCCTGATCACCATGAAGGACCTGCTGGCCGCCGCGAAAGAGGTCGTTCCGTCGGCCGAGCCGTGGTTCGCCGCCGCCCGGAACGTGGCGATGTTCGCCAACGAGGGCGGGACGTACGACGACCTGATCACCTACCTGAAGAAGCGGCGGAAGCTGTGAGCACCGGACTGCACCCCGCCCTGGAGCGGGCAGACGCCCTGTACGCACTGAGCCGGTACGACGAGGCGAAGACGCTGCTCGCGCAGCGGCTCGCCGAGGACCCGGAGGACGTCCGCGCCTGGGTCCGGCTCGCCCGCTGCCATCTGCGGGTGGAGGGCGAGGCGGACCGGGCGCTGGAGGCGACGGACCGGGCGCTCGCGCTCGCCCCGCACGACACGGACGCCCTCATGCAGCGTGCCTTCGCCCTGCAGGCCACCGGCCGGCTCGTGGACACCGAGGAGATCCTGCGGGAGGTCATCCGGCTGGACCCCGACGACTGGGCCGGGTACGCGCAGCTCGGCTCCTGGCTGTACCGCATCCGGGTGCTGCGCTTCGGGCAGGCGAACGGTGGCGAGGTCACCCGGGAGGCCATGGTCTCCTTCCTCCGGGAGTCGGACGAACTGGCCCGCGAGGCCGTCCGGCTGGCGCCCGAGGAGGTGTTCCCGTACGAGGTGCGCTGGAGCATCGCCTCCCTGTCGGGTGACCGGGCCGTCGCCGCCGAGATGGACGAGGCCATCCTGCGGCTCGACCCGAACCACCCGCAGGCCCTGGCCCGGCGCACCCGGGAGGCCGCCGCCGCACCGGGCGTGAAGGCCGCCGAGTCCGCCACGCTGTACGCCGACGCCCTCGCCGTCACCCCGGACTCGGCACAGCTGCGGCAGGGCCTGGACGACGCCTCGTACCGGCTGCTGCGCGGGGTGCGCTGGCTCGCCCTGCTGTGCGTGGCGCTCGCCGGGGTCATGCTCGATCTCTTCGCCACCGACGGCCACGCCCAGCGCGACCTGCCGGTGCCCGTCGGCCAACGGCTGTGGACGCTGGTCCCGTTCGCCGCCCTCTGGGCGGTGGGCGCGCTGCTGCGCTTCCGGCGGCTGCGCAAGGGCGTCCAGTACAACATCCGCTCCCTGATCCGGCGCCGCCGCTGGCCCCGGATCGTGCTCGGTCAGGCCGCCTGGGCCATGCTCTGCGCGCTGCTCCTCACCCAGCTGCCGTGGACGGACCGGACGGTTCCGCAGATCGTCTTCTGGGCGGGGCTGGCCCCGACGGCCGCCACCATCTGGTTCGACCGGCACAAGAAAGGCTGAGGCCGCCGGCGGCGCAGGGTCATCGTGTCCTCGCGTGCCGGCACCGGGGCCGGGGCCGACGGCCTGCCGAGATACCCCTTCAGAGGAATTCTCAGGGGTATCTCGGGGCCGCGGAGGTGTTCACACAGGTTCTGCTGCCGGTCTTCTACCGCACGACGGTGATCCGGTCGGCCTTCGGCGGGGCGATCGGATTCGTGGCCGACGAGTTCGCCGTCAGGTACTTCTCCAGGGCCGTCAGGTCGTCCGCACCCACCAGGTCGCCCGTGCCCTGGCCCAGCGTCGGGAAGCCGTCGCCGCCGCCCGCGAGGAAGCTGTTGGTGGCGACCCGGTAGGTGGCCGCGGGGTCGACCGGGGCGCCGTTCAGCCGGATGGAGCCGGTGACCACGCGGTCCGCGCCGGACCTGGTGAGGTCCAGGGTGTAGGTGAGCCCCGCGGACGGCTGGAGGATCTTCGGCGCCGCCTCGTTGACGCCGCTCACCTGCTCCTTGAGCACCTGGATCAGCTGGGCGCCGGTGAAGTCCTGGAGGTTCACGGTGTTGGCGAACGGCTGGACCGTGAAGCCCTCGGCGTAGGTGACCACGCCGTCGCCCTCGGCGGCCTTGGCCGCGTAGGTCAGGCCGGCCCGGACCCCGCCCGGGTTCATCAGCGCCAGGCTGGTCTTCGGGTCCAGCTCACGGCCGTGGGCCAGCTGCGCGTCGGCGATCAGGTCGCCCATCGGGGACTCGGTGCCGGTGTTGTTCACGTCGGCGGAGATGTAGCCGATGGCGCGGTTGCCGATCGGGGCGGCCAGGGTGTTCCACTTCCCGATCAGGTCGGTCATGTCCGGCGCCTTGGGGACGTCCCGGGTGACCACGCGGTTCGCGGACTTCACCGCCGTACGCACGATGTCGCCGGTACGGCGGTCGTAGGTCAGCGTGGTGTCGGTGTACAGGCGGCCGAAGGAGGCCGCCGAGGTGACCATGCGGGGCCGGCCGGACGGGTCCGGGACCGTGCAGACGTAGGCGTTGTGGGTGTGGCCGGTGACCAGGGCGTCCACCGCCGGCGTGACGTTCTTGGCGATGTCCACGATCGGGCCGGAGATGCCGCTGCCCGCGCCCGCGGCGTCGCAGTCGTAGTTGTAGGAGCCGGAGGCCGGGAAGCCGCCCTCGTGGATCAGGGCCACGATCGACTTCACGCCCTGCCGCTGGAGCACCTTGGCGTACTTGTTGATGGTCTCGGCCTCGTCCTTGAAGGTCAGGCCCTTGACGCCGTCGGCGGAGACGATGCCCGGGGTGCCCTCGAGCGTGACCCCGATGAAACCGATCTTGACGCCGTTCTTCCGCCAGACCCAGTACGGCTTCAGGATCGGCTTCTTCGTCTTGTCGTCCAGGACGTTCGCCGCGAGGTACGGGAAGTTCGCGCCCTTGAACTTCTCGCCCGCGTAGCAGCCGTCCGTCGGGTGGCAGCCGCCGTTCTGGAGGCGGGCCAGCTCCCGCGCGCCCTCGTCGAACTCGTGGTTGCCGACCGAGGTGACGTCCAGGTCGAGCTTGTTGAGCGCCTCGATGGTGGGCTCGTCGTGGAACAGGCCCGACAGCAGCGGGGAGGCGCCGACCATGTCGCCGCCGGCCGCGGTGATCGAGTACGGGTGGCCCTCGCGGGCCTGGCGGAGGTGGGTCGCGAGGTACTCGGCGCCGCCCGCGTCGATCGTCTTCGTCGTGCCGTCCGGCTGGAGTTCGCTGACCCGGCCGGAGGAGCCGGACGGGGGCTCCAGGTTGCCGTGCAGGTCGTTGAAGGAGAGCAGCTGGACGTCCTGGTAGCGGCCCGGACGGTGCTGGTGGTGGCTCTCGTGCGCGTCCGCCGGGAGGGCGGTGGTCAGCGCCGCCGCCGTGGCGAGACCGGCTGCGGTCGCGAGGAAGCCATAGGTACGGCGTCTGGGGCGCCGGGGCGCGGCTGACATGGAGAACCCCCCTGTGGGTCGGCTGTGGTGGCTCGGCGCAGCCTAGGGTCAACGCGCGTAGCGCGACAGGGGGTTCGGGGTTACATCCTGGTTTCCCTTTGCCGGTTCCTTTGCGGCCGGTGTGCCGGGACTTCGCCCCGGCCGCCCCGTACCCTCGTACGCATGAGCAGCGACGACACCGTACGGGGCTTTTCCGCCCGCTCCATCGAGACCTACTCCGCGCTCACCCCGGACCTTGCCGAGGCCGTCCTGCGCCTGATCGGTGAGGCCGCCCGGATCGACGGGCAGCAACCGGTGTCCGAGCAGGGGCGGCTGCAACTGCGCGGGGGAGCCCGCGAGGGCGTCTCGCATCTGCTGCTGACGATCGACGGCGAACTCGTCGGGTACGCCCAGCTGGAGGACACCGACCCGGTCGAGGCACCGGCCGCCGAGCTGGTCGTGCATCCCGGGCAGCGCGGACACGGGCACGGCCGGGCGCTCGGCTCGGCCCTGCTCGCCGCCTCCGGCAAACGGCTGCGGGTGTGGGCGCACGGCGGACACCCCGCCGCCCGGCATCTCGCCCAGGTGCTCGGTCTGACCCTGTTCCGCGAACTGCGTCAGATGCGCCGGTCGTTGGCCGACCTGGAGCTGCCCGAGCCGGTGCTGGCGGAGGGCGTGACCGTGCGCGCCTTCGTGCCCGGCAAGGACGACGCCGCCTGGCTCGCGGTGAACGCCGCCGCCTTCGCCCACCACCCGGAGCAGGGCTCGCTCACCCAGCGGGACCTGGACGACCGCAAGGCCGAGGCGTGGTTCGATCCGGCCGGGTTCTTCCTCGCGGAGCGGCGCGGGGAGCTGATCGGCTTCCACTGGACCAAGGTGCACGCCGAGGAGGGGCTCGGCGAGGTGTACGTCCTCGGGGTGCGGCCCGGCGAGCAGGGCGGCGGGCTGGGCAAGGCGCTCACCACGATCGGGCTGCGCCATCTGGCCGCCCAGCAGCTGCCGACCGCGATGCTCTACGTCGACGCCGACAACAAGGCGGCGGTGACGGTGTACGAGCGGCTGGGGTTCCTCGTGCACGAGACGGACCTGATGTACCGCACCGAAACCTGACATACCCCTACGCGAGGGGCGGCCGGGTTGACGGCCGCCCCTCTTTTGCACCACCCTTTCACTACTCAATTAGTGAAAGGGTGGTTGTACCCGATGGTCGAGTACCGCATCGACCGGCACAGCGGCGTGGCCACCTATGTGCAGATCGTCCAGCAGACCAAACAGGCCCTGCGTCTCGGTCTGCTGGAGCCGGGGGACCGGCTGCCCACGGCGCGCGAGGTGGTGGAGGCGACCGCCATCAACCCCAACACCGTCCTGAAGGCGTACCGCGAGCTGGAGCGCGAGGGCCTGGTGGAGGCGCGGCGCGGGCTCGGCACCTTCGTCCGCCGGTCCCTGGGCGCCGCCCCCGCCGACTCCCCGCTGCGCACGGAACTGGAGGAGTGGGCGGAACGCGCCCGCACCGCCGGTCTGGAGCGGGACGACGTGTCCGCACTCTTCACTGCCGTACTCGACAAGCACTTCCAGGGAGACCCGTCATGAGCAGCGACACGGCGTTGAGGGCCGACGCCCTGGGGAAACGGTTCGGCCGCCGTGCGGGATGGGCCCTGCGGGACTGCACGTTCCGGCTGCCCACCGGCCGCGTGTGCGCCGTCGTCGGCCCCAACGGCGCCGGCAAGTCCACCCTGCTGGCCCTGGCCGCCGGACTCACCACGCCCACCCGGGGCAGCCTGACCGTCCTCGGCACCACCCCGGCCGCGGCCCGCCCCCGCGTCGGCTTCGTCGCCCAGGACAAGCCGCTGTATCCGCAGCTCAGCATCGCCGAGACGCTGCGCATGGGCGCCGACCTGAACCCCGGGCACTGGGACGCGGCCGTCGCCGAGCAGGTCGTCGCGGGCGGCGACCTGGACCCCAGGGCCCGCATCCGCTCCCTCTCCGGCGGCCAGCGCACCCGGGTCGCGCTCGCCCTCGCCCTCGGCAAACGGCCCGAACTGCTGCTCCTGGACGAGCCGATGGCCGACCTCGACCCACTGGCCCGGCACGAGCTGATGGGCACGCTGATGGCACAGGCCGCCCAGTACGGCACCACCATCGTGATGTCCTCGCACGTCGTCGCCGAGCTGGAGGACTCCTGCGACCATCTGCTGCTGGTCGGTGGCGGCCGGATCCGGCTGGCCGGCGAGATCGACGAGCTGCTCGCCGCCCACCTGCGGGTGTCCGGCGCCGCCGAGGCCACCGACCTCGGCGCCCACACGGTGGTGGAGTCCCGGGTCACCGGCCGCCAGCTCACCGCGCTGGTCCGCCCGGCCGGACCGCTCCCCGGCGACTGGCGCACCTCGGCGCCCTCGCTGGAGGAACTGGTCCTCGCCCACCTGCGCAATCCCGGCGCGCCGGACCTGTCCGAGGAGAGTGCCGCATGACCGCCACCCTGACCGGCACCGCCGTACCGCGGACCGCCGGGAAGCCGCGACTGACCCGCTGGGTGCTGCGCCTGCACCGGCCCGCGCTGTACGCCTGGACGGGCCTGGTGCTCGCGCTGGCCGCCCTGCTGCTGGGCCTGCGCGGCCCGCTCGCCGACGCCGCCGCCGAGGGCTGGCGGCAGTACAACGCCTGCCCGGCCACGGCCAGGTGCAGCTACGACCAGGAGGCCATCCTCCGGTACAAGGACTACAGCAACTACGCCACCGTCGCCCTGAACGTGCTGCCCGTGCTGGTGGCCGGCTGGGCGGGCGCCGCGCTAGTCGGCCGGGAACTGGAGTCCGGCACGGCCCGGCTGGCCTGGACGCAGGGCACGTCACCGGCGCGCTGGCTGGCCGTCCGGCTGGCCGTACCGGCGGTCGCCGTCGCGGCGGGATCCACGCTGCTGTTCTGGCTGCACCGGCTCGCCTGGAACGCGGGCCGGGGCCGTATCGACACCGCCAAGGACTGGTACGACCGCTTCACCTTCTACGCCAACGGCCCCACCACCGTCGCCCTGGCCCTCGCCGGACTCGCGCTCGGCGCGCTCGCGGGCCTGGTGCTCCGCCGTACGCTGCCCGCCCTCCTCGTCGGCATGGTGGTCATCACGTGCTTCCGGGGCGTTCTCGAGATCGCCCTGCCGCACCTGTGGCCCGCGGTCACCCGCGTCTCCACGATGGACGGGGGATCCGTGGGCTCGGGTCTCGACGTCGCCCAAGGCGTGGTGACCCGCTCCGGCGCCCGCGTACCCGTCCCGCAGTGCGACACCGAGGCCCGGTGCCGGGCCGTGTACGCCGGCCTCACCGGTCGCTGGAGCACCTTCCACCCCTACTCCCACTCCTGGCCGCTCCAGCTCACCACCTGCGCACTGATCCTCGCCGTCACCGGGCTGCTGGTGCTCGGCTCCTTCCTGGCGCTGCGCCGCGTCACGGGGCCCGTCCGGGCCGCGCAGGAAGCCACCGCATGACCACCCCCGCCCCCACCCGCCCGGGAGCCACCGCATGAGCGCCGCCGCCCTCGCCCCCGACCGTCCGGTCACCCGCCGCACCCTGCTGCGGCTGCACCGCCCGGCCCTGCTGATCTGGACCGCCTTCGTGCTCCTCACGGCCGGTGAACTGCTCTGGGTGCACTACTCCGCCGCACCCCGGGACCGGGCCTGCCGGCAGAACGGCGGCTGGTGCACCTACACCGTGTTCACCGACACCGACAACGTCATGAACCTCCTCGGCGAGGCCCTCTGCTACGCCCCCTGCGTGGTGGCCGCCTGGGCCGGTGCCGCGCTGATCGGCCGCGAGCTGGAGTCCGGCACCGCGCACCTGGTCTGGACACAGGCCGTCACGCCCGTCCGCTGGCTGACCGCGAAGCTGGCGGCGGCCGCGCTGCCCCTGCTCGCCGGCGCCTCGGTGCTCGCCCTGACCTTCGGCCGGGTCTGGTCCGCCGACCGGGACGTCCTGGTCACGAACTGGGCCTGGGACCGCGTCTTCGTCCCGCGCGGCCCGCTGCTGCCCGCGCTCGTGCTGTTCGGGCTGGCCGCGGGCGCCCTGGCCGGCCTGGCCCTGCGCCGGACGCTCCCCGCGCTCGCCGTCGCCTGCGCCGCCACCGTGGCCCTGCGGCTGTACCTGCGCGACCTGTGGCAGCCGCTGCACGGCCCGCTGACCGGTTTCTGGCCCCTGCACCTGGCCGCCACCGGCATGGTCCTGGCCCTCACCGGGGCCGCCGTCGGCGCCGCGTACGCCGTCCTGCGCCACCGGGCCGCCTGACCCCCCGGGCGCACGCCGGTCCGGTACGTCCCCACCGGGGGGAGGGACGTACCGGACCGGTTCTTCCGCGGCCGGGACCCCGTCGAGCCGCTCCCCGCTATCCCGCACGTCATGTCGCCGTAACCATTGATTCAGCCAGGCTTGCGACGCTCGGCCAATGAAGCCCGCCGTGCCAGAGCCTTCGCCGCCCCCCGAGGGGCCCGCCGCGGGGAACGGGACCGTGAAGCTCCCACCCGCGCGTTCCGACGCGCCCGTGTCGCCCGTCGCGCGGAAGAATGGGTTCATGAGTCAGCAAGACACCCAGGCAGCAGAGGCCCAGCACCCGCAGCCCTCCGTGGGCTCCATCGCCGCGCACCGGCAGCACGCCGTCTCCGCCACCGTCTCCGACCTGGAACCCGACCTGGACGCGGACCTCGACACGTTCGAGGAGTCCCCGACCGGGGGCGCTGTCCTGCCCCAGGGCCGTTTCCTCGACCGGGAGCGCAGCTGGCTCGCCTTCAACGAGCGGGTCCTGGAGCTGGCCGAGGACCCGAACACACCCCTGCTGGAGCGCGCGAACTTCCTCGCGATCTTCGCCAGCAACCTGGACGAGTTCTTCATGGTCCGGGTGGCCGGTCTGAAGCGCCGTATCGCCACCGGCGTCGCCACCCGCTCCGCCTCCGGCCTCCAGCCCCGCGAGGTGCTGGAGATGATCTGGGCCCGCTCCCGCGAGCTGATGGCCCGGCACGCCGCCTGCTACCACGAGGACGTCGCCCCCGCACTCGCGGAGGAGGGCATCCACCTGGTCCGCTGGAGCGAGCTGACCGACAAGGAGCAGGCACGGCTCTTCACCCTCTTCCGGCACCAGATCTTCCCGGTCCTCACCCCGCTGGCCGTCGACCCGGCCCACCCCTTCCCGTACATCTCCGGCCTCTCGCTGAACCTGGCCGTCGTCGTACGCAACCCGGTCAGCGGCCACAAGCACTTCGCGCGCGTGAAGGTGCCGCCGCTGCTGACCCGCTTCCTGGAGGCGTCCCCGGGCCGCTACGTCCCGATCGAGGACGTCATCGCGGCCCCCAACCACCTCGAAGAGCTGTTCCCGGGCATGGAGATCCTGGAGCACCACGCCTTCCGGATCACCCGCAACGAGGACCTGGAGGTCGAGGAGGACGACGCCGAGAACCTCCTCCAGGCCCTGGAGAAGGAACTGATGCGGCGCCGCTTCGGCCCGCCGGTGCGCCTGGAGGTCGAGGAGTCCATCGACCGCGAGGTGCTGGACCTGCTGGTCCGCGAGCTGAAGATCTCGGAGGCCGAGGTCTACCCGCTGCCCGGCCCGCTGGACCTCACCGGCCTCTTCCGCATCCACGGCCTCGACCGGCCGGAGCTGAAGTACCCGAAGTTCATCGCCGGCACCCACCGCGACCTCGCCGAGGTCGAGTCGGCGTCCGCGCCCGACATCTTCGCGGCCCTGCGCGCCCGCGACGTGCTGCTGCACCACCCGTACGACAGCTTCTCCACCTCCGTGCAGGCGTTCCTGGAGCAGGCGGCGGCCGACCCGGACGTCCTCGCGATCAAGCAGACCCTGTACCGCACCTCCGGCGACTCCCCGATCGTCGACGCGCTCATCGACGCCGCCGAGTCCGGCAAGCAGGTCCTCGTCCTGGTCGAGATCAAGGCCCGCTTCGACGAGCACGCCAACATCAAGTGGGCGCGCAAGCTGGAGGAGGCCGGCTGCCACGTCGTCTACGGCCTGGTCGGCCTGAAGACACACTGCAAGCTGTCCCTGGTGGTCCGCCAGGAGGGCGACACCCTGCGCCGCTACAGCCACGTCGGCACCGGCAACTACCACCCGAAGACGGCCCGGCTGTACGAGGACCTCGGCCTGCTCACCGCCGACCCCCAGGTCGGCGCGGACCTCTCCGACCTCTTCAACCGGCTGTCCGGCTACTCGCGCCGGGAGACCTACCGCAGGCTCCTCGTCGCCCCCAAGTCCCTGCGGGACGGCCTGATAGCCCGGATCGACAAGGAGACCCAGCACCACCGTGCGGGACGTCCGGCGTTCGTCCGCATCAAGGTCAACTCGATGGTCGACGAAGCGGTCATCGACGCGCTCTACCGGGCCGCCCAGGCGGGCGTGCCGGTCGACATCTGGGTACGCGGCATCTGCGCCGTCCGCCCCGGTGTCGCGGGCCTGTCGGAGAACATCCGGGTCCGCTCGATCCTCGGCCGCTTCCTCGAACACTCCCGGGTGTTCGCCTTCGGCAACGGCGGCGAACCGGAGGTGTGGATCGGCAGCGCCGACATGATGCACCGCAACCTCGACCGCCGGATAGAGGCCCTGGTCCGGGTCGTCGACCCCGGTCACCGCGCAGCCCTCAACCGGCTGCTGGACACCGGCATGTCCGACACCACCGCCTCCTGGCACCTCGGCCCGGACGGTGAGTGGACGCGACACGCGACCGACGCGGACGGCCAACCCCTGCGCAACGTCCAGGAGATGCTCATAGACGCCCGGAGGCGCCGGCGTGGCACAGCGACACCTTGACCCGACGGACCCCACGGCCGAGGCGGTGACGGCAGACGCCCTGGCGGGCTACCTGCGCGCCCAGGCCACGGAGTTCCTCCGCGCCCTGCGCCTGCACCGGGAGGGCGGCGGCAACGGCGCGGGCGCCGCCGCGCGCGGCTACGCGGGCGGGCGGGCGGGCAGCGTGGAGGAGTCCGTCGACGCGGCGCGCGCCCTGCGCCACTCGGCCCGCCGCATCAGCGGCAGCCTGCACACCTTCCGCCCCCTCCTCGACCCCGCCTGGTCGGAGGAGATGCGCCCCGAACTGGCCTGGCTGTCGGGCACCCTGGGGCTCGAGCACGCCTACGAGGCGCGCCTGGAGCGGCTGCTGCTGGCGCTGCACAGGCTGTCGGGAGCGGCGGTGCTTCCCGCGCAGCCGGTCGACGCCCGCGCCGCGGGCGGCCGTGCCGCCGGCGTGGCGTCCCTCCCCGTGAAAGCGGCGGCGGAGAACACCGGTGGTCCCGGCGGCCCGCCGCCCGCCGCGGAACGCGGCAACCTCACCGTGGGCGCGGCGAAGGCCGGCGCCCTGCTGGAGCGGCAGCTGACCCTGGCCCGGACCCGGGCCCACTCCACGGCCCTCCAGGCCCTCGGCTCCTCCCGCTTCCACGCGGTCGCCGACAAGGTCGCCGTACTCGCCAGCGAGGTCCCCCTCACCCCCACCGCCCCCACCACCGGCCTGTACCCGCTCGCCGCCGCGGCCGAGGAACGCCTCACGGACGCCATCGCCGCGCTCCCCCTGATCACCGCCGGCCACCCCTACAACGCGGAGGCCCTGGTGCACGGCCTGTCCCCGGATCCGTCCCCGCACCCCCAGGACGGCCCCTGGCACCAGGTCCGCCTGCTGCTGCGCCTGCACCGGTACGCCCGGGAGGTGCTGTACGGCGGCGAGGCCCCCCTGGACGTACGGCAGCTGACGGCGGGCCAGGCGCTGAACCGGCACCGGGACGCCTCGGAGGCGGCAGCGGCGGCGGCCCAGGCGGCCCGTACCCCCCGGATCACCCCGGCCACCGCGTACGCGCTCGGCGTGCTCCACGCCGACCAGCGGCACGAGGTCGAGGCGGCCCGGTTCGCGTTCCAGCAGGCGTGGCAGAGGCAGACCGTCGACGCGCCCTGAACCCCACGAGGAGGCGGTGTGGACGACACCGTGGTCCAGGCGGCCGGCTGCGTGCTGTGGCGCCGCTCCCCGCTCTCCGGTGACCTGGAGATCTGCCTGGTCCACCGGCCGAAGTACGACGACTGGTCGCACCCCAAGGGCAAGCTGAAGCGGGGCGAGGACCCGCTCGCCGCCGCCCTGCGTGAGGTCGCGGAGGAGACCGGGTACACGGCCGAGCCCGGCGGCGAGCTGCCCACCGTGCACTATGCGGCGGGCGGCCGTCCGAAGCGGGTGCGGTACTGGGCCGCGAAGGCGGTTTCCGGCCACTTCACACCGAACGCCGAGGTGGACCGGATCCTGTGGCTCTCCCCGGCCGCGGCCCGGTCCCGGCTCACCCAGCTGCGCGACCGGGACCTGGTGGACGCGCTCCGTCGGCCGTCGGACCTGCGGGAGCGGCAGGGCTGAGCCCCCTCACCGGGGCCCGGCGCGGGCCGCCGTCGTCCGTCACCGCCGTCACAGGCCGGCCGCGTGCCCTTCCGCGTCCGTGCGGGCCTGGCTGCGGGCGCGGCGGGCGGGGCCGCGCCAGCCGCAGCTGCACCGGGCCACACAGAAGCGGCCCTGTTCGCTCGTCGTCGTGAGGTGTTCCTGCCCGGGCCGGGCGCGCTCCGGCCCGTCGTGCTGCGCCGAGGTGAATGCCACCCCGCCCACGTTACCCAGCCCGCGGGAAAAGGGTTCCTGCGGCTTCCGCCCTCGTGCGGCTTCCGCCCACCCCGGCGGCGCGTGACGACGCCCCCTACCCGTCGTTAACCGAGCGACGGGGGCCCGTGACGGACACACCGGCTGGGGGTAGGCAGGCGATGGATCGGCGGCAGCACAGACGCGCGGGCAGGACGGTCGCCGCGGTGGGCATCCTCCTCTGCCTCGGGACCGGCGCCTCGGGCTGTTCCGGCAGCGGGGCCGCCGCCGAGGACGTCAAGGGCGGGGGCGACCCCGTCACCGCCCTGCACCGGGCCGGCGAGGCACTGCGGGACGCGGGCAGCTCCAAGGCCGCCACCTCGATGGAGATGGCCACCGGCGGTACCCGGGTCACCATCCGCGGCAAGGGCGTCTACGACTACCGGCACCGCATCGGCCGGCTGACCGTGATGCTGCCCGAGGACCCCGCGGGCACCTCCGAACACCGGCCCATTACCGAACTCCTCGTCCCGGGCGCCCTGTTCATGAAGAACCGGGGCGCGGGCGTGCCCGCCGACAAGTGGGTGCGGGTGGAGACCGCCACGCTGTCCGACGGCAACCTGGTCACCGGCGGCGCGACCGATCCGTACGCGGCGGCCGAGATGCTGCGCGGGGCGCGGGAGGCGGCCTTCGTCGGCCGGACCGAGGTCGCCGGGACCCCGGTGCGGCACTACCGGGGCACCGCCGACCTGGGACGTGCGGCCCGGTACGCGTCGGCAGGGAACAGGGCGTCCCTGGCCGCGGCGGCGAAAGGGTTCGCCACGGCCGAGGTTCCGTTCGACGCCTATCTGGACGACCAGGGCCGCATCCGCAAGCTCCGGCAGCGCTTCAGCTTCGTCAACGGCCGGCAGAAGGCGAGCGTGGCGGTCGCCTCGACCCTGCTGCTCTATGCCTTCGGCACGCCCGTGGACGTCCGGCTGCCGGCCCCCGCGGACATCTACGCGGGCCGGATCGCCGAGGACGAGCCCGGGGACGGTCCCGGGGGCGGCGCTTGAATCCGGCCAACTAGTCCGGGACGCCCTCCCGTAAGTAGCCCGTCCGTGCCATGCGCGGTGTGCGGACCGCTGCCTACCCTAGGAAGCGGGTGACGGCAGAGGAGAGGTGAGGCGGGTGGCTCCGGTCGGCGGCACGGCGGTTCAGGACCACGTGGCCCTCGCCGAGATCGAGCTGTGCGGAGAGCTGATCATCGCGGCCTCGGCCGCCGAGGACCGGCTCAGCCTGGAGAGCATCGACGAGGTACTGCGGGTCGCCAAGGAGCGGAATCCGGACTGAGCGCGGCCCGCTCAGGTGCGGAGCAGACGGCCGATCGCCTTCGTCGCCTCGTCCACCTTGGCGTCGATCTCGTCACCGCCCTTGAGGGCCGCGTCCGCGACGCAGTGCCGCAGGTGCTCCTCGAGCAGCTGGAGCGCGAACGACTGCAGCGCTTTGGTGGAGGCGGAGACCTGGGTGAGTATGTCGATGCAGTAGGTGTCCTCCTCCACCATCCGCTGCAGGCCACGGATCTGCCCCTCGATACGGCGGAGCCGCTTGAGGTGCTCGTCCTTCTGCTTGTGGTAGCCGTGCGTGGCGCCGGCCTCGGTCGTCGTCATCGCGGGCCTCCGTCTCGGGACGAGCTTCGGACAAAAGGGATACATACCCCTAGTGGGTATATGGTAACGAACTTTGCGGGGTAAGGAGCCCTTGGTACGCCCCCGTGCTGATCACCACGCCCGATGGGCGACACTGGGATGCGGCCCGATAGCCGTGGCCGGATGATGCGCCTAGCATCAGCCTGACCGAAACCGAAGCACCCCGAGGACCACACGTGCGCTTTCGTCTGACCCCCAGGGAGACGAGCTTCTACGACATGTTCGCCGCGTCCGCGGACAACATCGTCACCGGCTCGAAACTCCTGATGGAACTGCTCGGGGCGGACTCCTCCGCCCGGGCCGAGATCGCAGAGCGTATGCGGGCCGCGGAACACGCAGGTGACGACGCCACGCACGCGATCTTCCACCAGCTGAACTCCTCCTTCATCACGCCCTTCGACCGCGAGGACATCTACAACCTCGCGTCGTCCCTCGACGACATCATGGACTTCATGGAGGAGGCCGTCGACCTCGTCGTCCTCTACAACGTCGAGGAGCTCCCCAAGGGCGTCGAGCAGCAGATCGAGGTCCTGGCCCGGGCCGCCGAGCTGACGGCGGAGGCCATGCCGAACCTGCGGACCATGGACAACCTCACCGAGTACTGGATCGAGGTCAACCGGCTGGAGAACCAGGCCGACCAGATCCACCGCAAACTGCTCGCCCATCTCTTCAACGGCAAGTACGACGCGATCGAGGTGCTGAAGCTCAAGCAGATCGTGGACGTCCTGGAAGAGGCGGCCGACGCTTTCGAGCACGTGGCGAACACGGTGGAGACCATCGCCGTCAAGGAGTCCTGAGGCGTCGATGGACACCTTCGCCCTGATCGCGACCGTCGCGGTCGCGCTCTTCTTCACGTACACGAACGGTTTCCACGACTCGGCGAACGCGATCGCGACGTCGGTGTCGACGCGGGCGCTGACCCCGCGGGCGGCCCTCGCCATGGCCGCGGTGATGAACCTGGCCGGCGCCTTCCTCGGCTCCGGCGTCGCCAAGACCGTCAGCGAGGGCCTGATCGAGACGCCGAAGGGCTCCACGGGTATGGGGATCCTCTTCGCGGCGCTGATCGGCGCGATCGTCTGGAACCTGGCCACCTGGTACTTCGGCCTGCCGTCCTCGTCCTCCCACGCCCTGTTCGGCGGCATGGTGGGCGCGGCGCTGGCCGGTGGCACGGACGTCCTCTGGGGCGGTGTCCTGGACAAGGTCGTCATCCCGATGTTCGTGTCGCCGTTCGTGGGCCTGATCGTCGGTTACCTCGTCATGACGGCGATCATGTGGCTGTTCCGCCGGTCCAACCCGCACAAGGCCAAGCGCGGCTTCCGTATCGCCCAGACCGTCTCGGCCGCGGGCATGGCCCTGGGCCACGGCCTCCAGGACGCCCAGAAGACGATGGGTGTCGTGGTGCTGGCACTGGTCATTTCCGGCCACGAGACGTTCGACGACCCGATCCCGGTCTGGGTCAAGATCGTCTGTGCGGTGATGCTGTCCCTGGGCACGTACGCCGGTGGCTGGCGGATCATGCGCACGCTGGGCCGCAAGATCATCGAGCTGGACCCGCCGCAGGGGTTCGCGGCGGAGGCGACGGGCGCGTCGATCATGTTCACGACCGCGTTCATCTTCAAGGCGCCGATCTCCACGACCCATGTCATCACCTCGGCGATCATGGGCGTGGGGGCGACGAAGCGGCTCAACGCCGTCCGCTGGGGCGTGGCCAAGAACATCGTCCTGGGCTGGTTCATCACGATGCCGGCAGCCGCGCTGGTCGCCGCGCTGGCCTTCGGCGTGGTCAAGCTGGTCGCCTTGTAGCCGGCCCGTCGCCGTCCCCCGCGCCCACCCTCCCCCGGCCGAACGGCCGCCCGGGAGGGTGGGCGCTCAAGGTCCACCCCGACGCCGGCGCGAACGCCGAGGCCGCGGCCTCGGCGTCCTGTGACGCCGGCGCCACCCCTTCCGCGAGGTGTCGGGGAGGGGAACGCGAGGGGCCCGCCCCCGGGAGCCGGGGGCGGGCCCTTTTGCGTCCTCGCGGTGGCACCGCCATGCAGCACCGCGAGGGGTCCATCGGCGCCGCTCCGGCTCGGCCGGAACGGCGGGGCCCGTCAGCCGAAGCGGCCGGAGATGTAGTCCTCCGTGGCCTGCACGGACGGGTTGGAGAAGATCCGCTCGGTGTCGTCGATCTCGATCAGGCGGCCCGGCTGACCCACCGCGGCCAGGTTGAAGAACGCCGTACGGTCCGACACACGCGCCGCCTGCTGCATGTTGTGCGTCACGATGACGATCGTGAAGCGCTCCTTCAGCTCACCGATCAGGTCCTCGATGGCGAGGGTGGAGATCGGGTCCAGGGCCGAGCAGGGCTCGTCCATGAGCAGGACCTTCGGCTCGACCGCGATGGCACGGGCGATGCACAGCCGCTGCTGCTGACCGCCCGAGAGGCCGGAGCCCGGCTTGTTCAGGCGGTCCTTGACCTCGTTCCAGAGGTTCGCGCCCTTGAGCGACTTCTCGACGATGTCGCTCAGCTCGCTCTTCCTGTAGTTGCCGTTCAGGCGCAGGCCCGCCGCCACGTTGTCGTAGATCGACATCGTGGGGAACGGGTTCGGGCGCTGGAAGACCATGCCGACCTCGCGGCGCACGGACACCGGGTCGACCCCGGCGCCGTAGAGGTCCTCGTCGTCCAGGAGCACCTTGCCCTCGACGCGGCCCCCGGGGGTGACCTCGTGCATGCGGTTCAGCGTGCGCAGGAACGTCGACTTGCCGCAGCCGGAGGGGCCGATGAACGCCGTCACCGAGCGCGGCTCGACGGTCATCGAGATGTCGTCGATCGCCTTGTGGGAGCCGTAGTAGGCGGTGAGTCCGCTTACGTCGATTCGCTTGGCCATGTCTGCTTCACTTCCAGAATTTCAAGCTCGGTCGCTGTGTGGCCCCGCCCGGCGGAGCCGTGGGTAGTCGCCTCAGCGACCGGTCTTCGGGGCCTTCCAGCGGGCGATGCCGCGCGCCACCAGGTTGAGGATCATCACGAAGGCGATCAGCGTGAGGGAGGCCGCCCACGCGCGGTCGTACGCCGCGCCCGAGCCCGCGCTGTTGGCGAACTGCTGGTAGATGTACAGCGGCAGCGACGCCTGCGCGCCCTCGAAGGGGTTGTTGTTGATGAACGGGTTGCCGAACACCAGCAGCAGCACCGGCGCGGTCTCACCGGCGATGCGGGCGACCGCCAGCATGATGCCGGTCGTGATGCCGCCGAGGGAGGTCGGCAGGACCACCTTCAGGATGGTGCGCCACTTCGGCACACCGAGCGCCAGGGACGCCTCGCGCAGCTCGTTCGGGACGAGCTTGAGCATCTCCTCGGTGGAGCGGACGACCACGGGCATCATCAGGATGGCCAGGGCCAGCGATCCGGCGAAGCCGAACGGCTGCATCTCGAAGATGAGCATCAGGCTGAGGATGAACAGACCCGCGACGATCGACGGGATACCGGTCATCACGTCGACGAAGAACGTGACGGCCTTGGCGAGCCGGCCGCGGCCGTACTCGACCAGGTAGATCGCGGTGAGCACGCCGATCGGGGCACCGATGGCGGTGGCCAGGCCGACCTGCTCCAGGCTGCCGATGATGGCGTGGTAGATGCCGCCGCCGGGCTCGGTGTCGGCGACGACCCCCATCGAGTGGGACAGGAAGTAGAAGTCGAGGACCTTCGCACCGCGCGCGACGGTCACCCAGATCAGGGAGATCAGCGGGATCACGGCGATCACGAAGGCGACCCAGACGAGGCTGGTGGCGACCCGGTCCTTGGCCTGCCGGCGGCCCTCGACGCGCGCGGCGACGCCGTAGGTGCCGAGAACGAACAGGAGGCCGGCGATCAGACCCCACTGGATCTTGCTGTCCAGGCCGGCGGCCGCGCTGATGCCGATGCCCAGGGCGACGGAGCCCGCGGCGATCGCCCACGGGGTCCACCTGGGCAGGCTGGCCGCGCGCAGGGTGCTGGGGCGCTTGTCGGTGACGGCTGCGGTGCTCATGCGTTGGCCCCCGAGTACTCCGCGCGACGGGCGATGATCAGCCGGGCCGCGCCGTTGACCACCAGGGTGATGACGAACAGGACCAGGCCGGAGGCGATGAGCGCGTCACGGCCGAACTCGTCCGCCTCACTGAACTTGCTGGCGATGTTCTGGGCGAAGGTCCCGCCGCCCGGGTTGAGCAGGCTGGCCTGGATGTCGAAGGTCGGGGAGAGAACGGTGGCCACGGCCATCGTCTCGCCGAGCGCGCGGCCGAGGCCGAGCATGGAGGCGGAGATCACACCGGAGCGGCCGAAGGGCAGCACCGACATGCGGATGACCTCCCAGCGCGTGGCGCCGAGGGCCAGGGCCGCCTCCTCGTGCGTCTGCGGGACCTGGCGGAAGACCTCACGGCTGACGTTGGTGATGATCGGCAGGATCATGATCGCGAGCAGGATGCCGACGGTCAGCATCGAGCGCGGCGCGCCCTCGTCCCAGGAGAAGGCCCCGGTCCAGCCGAAGAAGTCGTCGAGCCAGCCGAACAGGCCGTTCATGTGCGGCACGAGGACGAGCGCGCCCCAGAGGCCGTACACGATGGACGGGACCGCGGCGAGCAGGTCGATCACGTAGGCGACCGGGCCGGACATGCGGCGCGGGGCGTAGTGCGTGATGAACAGCGCGATCGCGACCGCGACCGGGACCGCGATGGCCATGGCGATGACCGAGGAGACGATCGTGCCGAAGGCCAGCACCGCGATGCCGAAGGTCGGCGGCTGGATGTTGGTGTTCCACTCGAAGGTGGTCAGGAAGTTGCCGTGGTCCTTGCTGATGGCGAGGGCGGCGCGGTAGGTGAGGAACCCCGCGATCGCGGCCATGATCACCAGCAGCAGGATGCCCGAGCCGCGGGACAGGCCGAGGAAGATGCGGTCACCGGGGCGGGTCGCGCCACGGGCGTTGCGCTTCCGTTCGACCACCGTGGGCTGGGGTGGCGTAGGAGGAGGAACGTCTGTTTTCGTCGATATGTCCATCGGGTTCTCCGGTCTGCGGAGCCGTACGCCCCGAAGGGGCCCCGGCTCCTGGCGGCGGTGCACCGGACGGTGCGGCCCGGGTCGTGGAGAACCGGGCCGCACTCACGGATCAGGTCAGCTCAGGCCGTCGACGGTCGTGCGGACCTTGGCGATGATCTCGTCGGGCACGGGCGCGTAGCCGATGCTCGGGAGGATCTTCTGACCGTCCTCGCTGGCGATGTAGCGAAGGAACGCCTTGGTGGCGGGCAGGGTGTCCGCCTTGTTGCCCTTGTCGCAGACGATCTCGTAGGTGACCAGGGTGATCGGGTAGGCGCCCTCGGCCTTGGTCTTGTAGTCCAGCTTGAGGGACAGGTCCTTGCCGGTGCCGACGACCTTCGCGGCGGCGATGTCGGCGGTGGCGCTCTCGGAGCTGGGCGCGACCGGCTTGCTGGCGCCGGTGTCGATGGACACGGCCTTGAGGCCGTCCTTGACGTAGGACAGCTCGAAGTAACCGATGGCGCCGGAGGTCTGCTTCACCTGCTGGGCCACACCGGCGGACTGCGGAGCGGACTGGCCGCCCTTGGCCTGCCAGGCCTTGCCGCCGTCGTACTTCCAGTTGTCCGGGGTGGTGGCGATCAGGTACTTGGTGAAGTTGTCCGTGGTACCGGACTCGTCCGAGCGGTGGAAGGCCTGGATCTTCAGGTCGGGGAGCTTCACGCCCTTGTTCAGCGCGGCGATCGCCGGGTCGTTCCACTTGGTGATCTTGCTGTCGAAGATCTTGGCGAGCGTCGGGGCGTCCAGGACCAGGTTGTCGACACCCGGGACGTTGTAACCGATGGCGATGGGGCCGCCGACCATCGGCAGGTCGATGCCCTGGCCGCCGTTGCAGACCTTCTTGGAGGCGGTGACCTCGTCGGGCTTCAGCGCCGAGTCGGAGCCGGCGAAGGCGACCTGGCCCTGCGTGAACGCGGTGACACCGGCGCCGGAGCCGCCGCCCTTGTAGTTGATCTGCACCTTGCACGCCTGGGAGAACTGCTTGACCCAGGCGTCGATCGCGTTCTTCTGCGCGGAGGAGCCGTCTGCGAGGAGCTGACCCTTGGCGTCGTCGCACTTGACCGACCCGGCGTTGGTGGCCGCGGACGAGTTGCCCGACGTCTTGTCGCCGTTGTCGTCGGAGCCGCACGCCGTCAGGGCAAGGGCGCCGGTGACGGCGACAGCACCGAGGGAAAGGGCGCGCAGCCGGTTCTTGCGCTGAAGCTTCACTTTCAGGGGTTCCTTCCAGGAGCCGCCGCTGTCGGCGGCGCGCGAGGGTAAGTGGTGCGAGAGCGCATCCATGACCGCACTCCGCACCGGGTAGGGCCGAAATTAGGCAGAACAGGTGAAGCCACCGATGGCCAGAAGTAAACGGAGGGTGAACCCCTGCCGTCGGCCTGGTTAGGTCACGGAATGCTTACGTAGAGGGCACATGGAGGTTCCGACGAGCGGGTTGCATCGGGCGCGTGTTCGGCGTTCTTCACCCGATCGGGGGAACCCCGCGGTGCGGGCCGTCGTCTTGGTCCTGAGAGGCCGAGGAAAGGCGACGGACATGGAACGGCGTACGTTCATCTCGGGCGGCGCGGCCGCCCTGGCGACGACCGCACTGACCGCGTGCGGTGCGGGCGGCGGCTCCGCCGCCCCCGCGGCGGCGCACACCGGTACGCCGTCGCAGTCATCCTCCCTGTCGTCGCTGAAGACCACCAGCGCGAGCGCGGCGGCGAACTGGGCCGCCCTCGCCCGTGACCTGGACGGCAGCCTGGTACGGCCCGGCGACGCCTCCTGGACGACGGCCCATCGGCTGTACAACACCCGCTTCGACGGCCTGAAGCCGGCCGCGGTGGCCTACGTCGCGCACGCCGCGGACATCCGGACGACCCTGGCGTACGCCCACGCGCACCACATCAAGGTGTCGATCCGCAACGGCGGCCACTCCTACGCCGGCTACTCCTCCGGCGACAACCGCCTCGTCCTCGACGTCTCCCGGCTCAACCGCATCAGGGTCAGCGGCGGCCAGGCCGTCGTCGGCGCCGGCGCCAAGCTGATCGACGTCTACCGCGGACTGGCCGCGAAGGGCGTGACCATACCCGCGGGCTCCTGCCCCACCGTCGGCGTCTCCGGCCTGGTGCTCGGCGGCGGCCACGGCGTCGCCTCCCGCGCCTACGGCCTGACCTGCGACAGCCTCACCCAGGCCACCCTGATCACGGCGGACGGCACCCAGCTCACCGCCGACGCCACCCACCACTCCGACCTCTTCTGGGCGCTGCGCGGCGCCGGCAACGGCAACTTCGGCGTCGTCACCGAGCTGCACTTCACGACGCACGCCGCGCCACAGGCCGTGACCGCCTACCTGACCTGGCCCTGGTCCAAGGCCGCCAAGGTGCTCAAGGCATGGCAGGAGTGGGGCCCGAGCCAGCCCGACGAGATCTGGTCCTCCCTGCACCTGTCCTGCTCCCCGGGCCGCACCCCGGCCATCTCCGTGTCCTGCTTCTCCCTCGGCACCTACGGCGAACTCCAGAACGCCGTGGACCGCCTGGCCCACCTGGCCGGCGCGAACGCCTCCTCCGTCTCCCTGCACCGCCGCGGCTACGAGGAGGCCATGGAGATCTACGCCGGCTGCTCCTCCTTCTCCGCCGACGCCCAGTGCCATCTGCCGGGCTCCACCCCGGGCCGCTCCCCGCAGGGCAAGCTGGGCCGCGAGACGTACGCGGCCCGCTCCGACTTCTTCGACCGCTCGCTGTCCGCGGCCGGCATCCAGACGGTGCTCAAGCAGATCGCCGCGGTGCGCGGCGGCGGGGGCAGCATCGCGTTCACGGCGCTCGGCGGCGCGGTCAACCGGGTCTCCCCGACCGCGACCGCGTTCGTCCACCGCCGCTCCCGGATGCTGGCCCAGTACATCGCCTCCTGGGGCGCGGGCGCCTCCGGCGGCACCGCCCAGTCCTGGCTGGCCTCGGCCCATGACGCGATGAAGCCGTACGCCTCGGGCGCCGCCTACCAGAACTACACCGACTCGACACTGAAGGACTGGAAGAAGGCGTACTACGGGGACGCGGCGGCCCGCCTGGCCAAGGTGAAGAAGAGTTACGACCCGCAGCGCTTCTTCTCCTACGGCCAGGGGCTGTAGCGCACAGCGGCCGTGCCCCGCGGAGGCCCCCAGAGCCCTGACCCTGCCCCGCGGAAAGCGTGACCGCCGAGAGCCGTGAGCCCGGCCCGCGGAAAGCGTGACCGCCGAGAGCCGTGAGCCCGGCCCGCGGAGAGCGTGACCGCCGAGTGGTCCGACCCCGGCCCGCGGCGGCCGGAGCCGTCAGCAGTGGCAGAGCACGTCCACCAGGACGGCCTCCGGATCGAGGCGCTCCAGATGGCCGGCGGCCCACTCCCGGTAGCCCTCGGTGCCGGCGTCCCGCCAGCGGCCGTCGAGCGTGAGCAGGGCGTGACCGGGGACGACCGCGCGCGGGTCCTCCACCCGGGCGGCGTGCGGCGCCTCGCGCCCCCGTACCGCCCGCCGGCGCATCGCGGCCAGGTCGAGCAGTCCGCGAGGGCCGCCGTAGCACTCCAGCGGGCCGAGCGGCGCGAGGTCGGCCGCGCTTGGGGGGACGGTGCCGGCGGTGAGGAGCCTCGGGTCACCGTCGTGCTCGGGACGGACGACGTACGGGGTCCCGGGACGGACGTGGATCATCCACCCGTCCCACTCCCCCACCGGATTCCAGTCGTCGGTGGCGTTCATGTCGTACGGCGCCATGGCCACGGCTATCGCGTCCGGCACCCGGTGGGGCGGGGTGGGCGGCAGGCACACCGTGGCGAGGAACTTGGTCATGCGGTGGAGCGTAGGGCTAGGCCGCCAGGTCGCGCTCCTCGGATTCCACCGGCTTGCGGGCGCTGGGCAGCAGGGCGTCCCGGCCGCTGTCGGCCGCCGGCCGGCGCCGGACGAGCCGGCCCGCCCGGGGCGAACGCTCCACGGCCCGCACCAGCGGGGTGAGCAGGGCCATGGCCGGCGGGGACAGGAGCAGGACCACCGCCGTACCGAGGGCGAAGCCGCCGACCACGTCCGTGGGATAGTGCACGCCCATGTAGACCCGGCAGAAGCCCTCCAGCAGGGCCAGACCGATACCGGCGAGACCGAAGCGGCGGTTGGCGACGAAGAGTCCCACGCCGAGCGCCATCGTGATCGTCGCGTGGTCGCTGACGAAGGAGAAGTCGGACTTGCCGTCGACGAGGACGTCCAGGCCCTGGTGGTCGACGAAGGGGCGGGGGCGCTCCACGAAACCGCGTATCGGGACGTTCACCAGCACCGCGAGGCCGGCCGCGAGCGGGGCCCACACCAGCGCGGCCACCGAGGACGCCGCGTCCCCGCCGCCGCGGCGCCGCACGGTCCACCAGCACCACAGGACCAGCAGCACCATGGCGATCAGCAGGCCGTACTCACCGACGAACTCCATGATCCGGTCGAACCAGCCGGGAGCGCCCTTGGCCAGGCCATTGATGTCGTAGAGCAGGCCGACGTCGGGGTTCGATCCGGATTCGGCGAGTACAGCCATGGTGCTGCGGCCCCTTCGTCGTTCGTCCGGACGCACCGGGTGTGCGTCGCTCCTGCCCCCCGTGTTTCGTAGATCCGCTTCCGCTGCACTGCCGCACTGACGTCCGCTCGGCTACGTCAACAGGAACGCACGGCCACCGTCAATACGTTCCACTCTCCACTGAATGATCACGCAGACGTTATCGAAGAGAGACTCATCATCGCAGCTCAGGGGGCGACTTCACGCTCGGTTCACACGGTCGTGGGGAGCGCTTTCGCGCCATCCTCGGTTACCCGAGTGGCGCCGAAATAGTCGGGGGTGTCGACCGGGTCGAAACGGATCACGGCGCCGGTGCGCGGGGCGTCGATCATGTACCCGCCGCCGACGTAGATACCCACGTGCCGGATGGCCCGGGAGTCGTTGTGGTCGTCCGAGAAGAACACCAGGTCACCCGGCAGCAGTTGGTCCCGCGAGGGGTGCGGTCCGGCGTTGTACTGGTCGTTGGCGACCCGCGGCAGACCGATCCCGACCTTCTCGTACGCGGCCTTGGTCAGGCCCGAGCAGTCGAAGCGCCCGCCCTGGTCGGCCGTGCCGTTGCCGCCCCACAGGTACGGCGTGCCGAGCCGGCTCTGCGCGAAGGAGATGGCACCGGCGGCCTGCCGGGTGGGATCGATCCGGGTGACCGGCGCGGCGAAGCTCTTCTCCAGGCTGCGGATCCGCTGGACGTAGTTCTGCGTCTCGCTGATGGCGGGGACCCCGCCGGACCTGATGACGCGGTAGGCACCGGCGTTGTAGGCGGCGAGCATGTTGTCGGAGACGTCGCCCGGCACCTCCTTCACGTACTTCGCCAGCTCGCAGTCGTACGAGGCGGCCGACGGGATCGCGTCGTCCGGGTCCCAGATATCCCGCCTGCCGTCACCGTCGCCGTCGATGCCGTGGGTCGCCCAGGTGCTGGGGATGAACTGGGCGATGCCGCGGGCGTCGGCCGGGCTGACGACGGTCGGGTTCCAGCCGCTCTCCTGGTAGAGCTGGGCGGCGAGCAGCGCGGGGCTGAGCGCCGGGCACAGGTTGCCCCACTGCTGCACGAGCTGCTTGTAGGCAGCCGGCACGGCCCCCTTGGCCAGCCCCCGGCTCCCCGAGGTCACCCCGTTGACCAGGTTCCCGGCCACGACGTAGACGCCGACGACGAGCAGCATGACGAAGCTCAACCCGCCGCCCACGACGGCGCCACCGACGACCCACGTCCTACGCACCGTCAACCGCCCCTCGTCATCGGCCAGTCCACCGGCAGCAGTCTAAAAGCCGACGTGTCACGGCACGAGAACATCGGCCAAGCCTCACAACGCGCTGCCCTGCCCATACATTGACACCCGCAACGGCGGACCGCGGCGAGGCGGGCCGCGCCAGCTGGGGAGGTGGATCGGATGCCCTGGGAAGAGTGGAACCGACTCGTAACCGACGCGAAGGACCGCGGCTCCACCAAGACGCAGCTCAACCACTTGGCCGACCCGGGTGGCGGCGGCAGCAGTACGTACGGCGACCTCAAGGTCGGCAACGCCGATCTTGTGCGGATCGGCAAAGAGGCCCACTCGCTTCACGACCAGCTGCGGACCAAGGCCCGGGTCGCGCAGTCGGCGACCGAGTCGGCAGCCGCCGACCTCGCGAAGCAGGATTTCAGGCTGGGCAAGGCCCTGAAGCACGTAGCCCGGCGATGGGACGAACAGCTGACGTCACTGCAGGACGCGTGCGCCCAGATCTCCCACCACATGCACGTCACCCAGAAGATCCACGGCGGTGACGACGGGCACATCGGGCGGGCGATGAGCAGCATCGACACGCTGGACGCCGGGTTCGACGACCGGGTGGGAGAGCCGGGTGACAAGAACCCGGTGTACTACCCGAAGAAGGAGCGGTGAGTGAGACCGTCCAGTGAAGTTCGAAGACCTCTACCACGCCAACTTCAAGCTGCTCGACGACGCCGTCGACGACTGGGACCTGCTCGTACGCAACCTGACGGAACTGCGGAAACAGGCGCGTGACGGCCTGCACGACAAGGCGGTCAAGGCCGACTGGCACGGCGTCAACGCCGATGTCTCCAAGGGCTTCGTCGGCAAGACCGCCGGTGAGTTCGGTGACGCCGCCAAGGAGGCGGCGTCGGTCCACAACATCCTGCGGGACACCAGGGACGAGCTGAAAGGCCACAAGGAGCGGCTGCACCAGGTCATCGAGAACGGCCGGAAAAAGAACCTCACCGTGCTGCCGTCGGGCGACGGCGGTTTCACCGTCACCATGGCCGTCCATCCCGACCGCGCCGCGCACGGCACCGAGGTTCCCGGCCACAGCGTCGCGGACGAGAAAGCCCTGCGCGACGAGGTGCAGAAGATCCTCGACCACGCCGCCACGAGTGACGGCACCGCCTCCGACGTCCTCATGGCGCTCATGGACGAAAGCAAGTACGGCTTCTCCGACGTCGTCTACAAGGACCGCGACCAGGCGGCGAAGGCGGTGCAGGAGGCCGACAAGCTGGCCAAGCTGGCGCGGAAGGATCCGAAGGACCTGACCGCCGAGGACTTCGACGCGATCAACGCCGGCCTGAAGCAGTACCACAGCGACCCTCTGTTCGCGGAGGAGTTCGCCGAGCGGCTCGGCCCCAAGGGCACGATGGCGTTCTGGCTGGGTCTCCACGACGGACGCGAGGGCGCGCATCTGGCCTACGACCGCGGACACCAGTTCGACGACCTCCAGAAGAACCTGAGTCTGACCCTGGCCACCGCCAGCCAGTCGGACAGCTCGGGCATGACGGCGTGGAAGCAGCAGGTGATCACTCTCGGCAACAAGCCGGTCGGCGACCACGGCGGCGTGCTCGGCTTCCAGGTGATGAGCAACCTGATGCGCAACGGCGACTTCGAAGACACCTTCATGACCGACTACGGCCGCGCCCTGATGAGGACCGAACGGTTCTACACGGACGACGGCAAGAACGTCGCCTGGCAGGCGAACATCTGCCCGCGCCTGAACTACGAGGGCACCGATGGCGGATGGGATCCGCTCAACGGATACCTGAAGGGCCTGGCGAACAATCCCGCGGCGGCCACGGACTTCTTCAACGAGGACTTCGTCCCGAAGGACGGAGACCACGAGAAGGCCGTCTCCGACTTCGAGTACCTCTTCAAGCAGCGGCAGTGGCCGATGGATATCCACGACACCCACGACGTCCACAGCATCGCCGGCCAGAACTACCTGGCCCAGGCGTTGGAGGCGGCGACCACCGGGCACCCCGCCGGAGAGATGCCGACTCCCGACACACCGGCGCACACCAGCGGCCAGACCTACCTGTTCCAGGAGATCGTCTCCGCCACCGCCGACACACCGGAACTCCTCACGGACCGCGGCTACATGTCCGACAGCATGGGCCAAATCGCTTCGGAATACCTACCGGACATCAACCGGGCGATCAGCGACGTGCCCCATGAAGACAAGCTGTATCCCATCGACGGCTCCGCGGCCCGCCTCGATCACCGGGAGGTGGACAAGTTCTTGTTCGCCGTGGGACAGAATCCCGAGGGATACGCCGCCGTCGAGGTGGGCCGGAAGGCCTACATGTCGAGACTGATGGATTACCACCTGAACCCCGACCTGCCTGCCGACCGGCGCTTCACCAGCGATCACTCCCTCCTCGTCCAGACCGTGGCGGAGAAGAGCGGAGAAAATCTCCGGGACGCTCAGCATGGGACGCATGGAGGCAATCGGCAGCTGGGCGAAGGGACGAGACGACTCCTTCGATCATGCCGTCGCCCAGTACCAGAACCTGCTCTCCGGCGGCATCGGCACCGTCGTCGGCGCCGGCACCTCGTTCATCGGGTCACCCTTGGCCGGGGCGGTTGTCGGCGGGGCCGCAGGTACCGCGACCGGATCGGTCTTGCAGATGATTTTCCAAGACGCCCAGGGGAACGCCGCGGACAACGCCCAGGACACACAAGGAATGGTCTGGCAGCACGGCCATGACCAAAATGGAAAGTACACAGAACGGGCGGCTGAACTCGCGGTACAGCACTATCACCTGAACCCGGATCTCGTGGTCTACGCAGGCAACGCAGCGAATCAGGGTTATAACAATGCCTGGGCCATCATTCACGGCCAGTCTCCGGGCAGTGCCGCTGACATTCCCTGAGACAACTGGACAAGGAGAGTCCATGTACGCCCGCCGGCCACTTGCAGGGCTGCGTCTCGCGGCCACCGTAACCGTCGCTTCCACTCTTCTCGTCACGCTCTCCGGGTGCAGCGGTGAGGACGAAGAGCGCGAGTATGCACCCCCACAATCGTTGTGCGGCATTCCAGTCGATGCCAAGGCTCTCGCTCCGTTCCTACCACCCGGCCGAAAACTGAGTGTCAAGCAGGAAGTGGCCAATGGAAACACTGCACGTTGCGTGGTTCGGGTCGACACCCGCCTCGCTGTCCAGACAAGTGAGCACTGGCTGTCGGGTGACCACGACACGGCCTACTTCGTGGCGGGACAGCCGAATTCCGAGCTCAGCCATCAGGCCGATGGGGGCAGGTTCCTCTACTCCGGCAACGAAGCATTCGGGAAAACGCGTAAGTGCGTAAGCAAGAAACTTCTGGGCAGCGAATTGTTCACTGCCTTCCAAGTATTTACCTCAGACCACCGGGATGCGAATGCCATGAAGCAGCTCATCGTCTCGTACACGAACGCTGTCGAAAAGACTGACACCTGCAAGGCCGGAAAGCCACTGACGTAGCGCCGAGACCTCTCCTGTCACCAGTACAACACCGCCCCTGGCACCACCCCGTCAAGGGTTCTCCGTCGCGTCCCGGTACAGTTCCGCCGCCGCTCTCCCCAGCACCACGCTGTAGGAGATGTCGGCCGTGGCGCCGCCCTTCTCGTGGCCGCCCAGGATGCCGACCACATGGCTGTCGCCGTTCACCCAGGGACTGCCACTGGTGCCGCTGGTGAACTCGGGACAGGCGATGCGCTGCTGCGTACCGCTCTCACGGGCCGGCCTGTTGGTGCAGGTTATGGGCGTATCCCGGGAGTCGGGATAGCCGGTGACGGTCACCGCGGTGGCACCGGTGGCCGTCCCGGTCGCGAGCCGGTTCGCCCCGACCACCTCCTCCAACCGCCGGCCACCCCGGTCGGCGACGACGGCGAAGGCGATGTCGCTGTCCTCGTCCTGGCCCTCGACCCACCCGTCGGGCAGGAACCGCCGCGTCACCTTCCACATCCCGTACGGCGCCCGCCCGTCCCGGTAGCCCGGCGCGAACACCAGGTCCCCGTTGTCCGCGTCCACGCAGTGCGCCGCGGTGACGAGGAGATCGGCCTGCGGGCTGTGCACCACCGACGCGGTACAGAAGTGGCCGCCCACCGGTCCATCGTCCGCCTCGAACAGCGCACCCACCCGGCCGCTCCGCCGGGTCGCGTCGGCGTCGACGGTGACCCCGAGGGGTCCCCGCCCGTCGTCGGCGGCGGCCACGGAGGCCGAGGTCAGGGCGAGCAGCACCACAGCTCCGAGCAGCGCGGGCCGTGAGGTGACCGAGATGCGGGGGATGCGCTTCATCACGTCTCACTCTTGCCCGCGAAGGTGAGAAACGCGCTTCAACTTCCCTGAGTTTTTCCTGTAAACCTCCGAGCCCCGTCACCACCGCACCGAGAGGAGCCCGGGGACGGGAAGCGGAGCAGCACCGTGACAGCGGCGGCCGGGGCGCCCGGTGGTCGCACCGGCCAGAGGGCGCGCGGGGACAATCGTCGGACCGTACGCCCTCAGACCGCACATCCTCGGAGCGCACGTCCTCGGGCGGCTCCGACCACCCGTGTCCGCACCCGTGAGAACATCGAGGCGGCATCTCACCCGACCGGCCGTCAGAAACCGTGCCAGGTCGTAAAGGGGGTCAACGACAGAACCACACGACAGGTTCCGGTCGGACCTCATTGCCCGGCGTGACCTGCCGTGATACACAGAGTGACCGTACGCGCCATTCGTACGAAACCCGTCAGTCAATGACGTCAAGTCGACATACGTTGGCGACGTTGTCGGCGACAATGATGCCTGTCCTCTGCACACGGCAGGGGCACACGCGGAACTACCCACCAGGGGCGGTGACTTACATGCTCTTTGCGGCCGACAAGGGAGACATCAACACCATCATCGGCGGGATCGCTCCGGACTGGGGCCCCTTCGGCAGCCTGGGCAACGAGGCCAAGGTGATGATCGAGGTGGTCATGGCCGTGGCCATCCTCCTCTGCCTCGGCATCGCGGTATGGGGCGCGGCGAAGCAGCGCATCGGCGCGACGGCCCTCCGGGACACCTTCAGCGCGGAACAGGGCAAGGGCCTGATCATCGCCGGCCTCACCGGGGTATTCATCATCGGCTCCCTCGGCACACTGTTCACCATCGTGTACGGCATGGCGGTGTAGCCCCACCCCTTCCGGGCACGCCCGGCAGCGGCTGTCCCCTCCACCCCACCCACCCGTCGTGCCCACCGGCTGAGGTTGCGTTTCCCTGATGTCGAGTCACCACACCGCGCCCGCGCGGGAACCAGCACGGCTACCGTCGTATGTCTACGAGGTGGAGGGGGCGTACGCGGCATGAGTCCCGGAGACGAGCAGAACTACAGCGACTACGCGGAGACGGGGCAGACCCGGACCCGCCTCCCGGAGACCGACCCCTACGGCGGCGCCCCTCGCCGCCCCAACCGCTCCTCCTCCAGAAGCCTGGTGACGGTGGTCGGCGTGGTCGTCCTCCTCATCGCCGCCATCGCCTTCGCCAATCGGGGGGACAACTCGTCTGCCGACGGGCCGTCAGTGAAGGACGACCAGCCGCGGGCAGCGTCAACCGCGGCAAGCGGATCCAAGCCGGTGGAAACAAGGACCGGCAACATCCCGACGGGCTTCGCCCACACGGAGCAGGGCGCACAGAGCGCCGCGGCGAACTACGCGGTGGCATTGGGATCGGCCGACATGTTCAACAAATCCGGCCGCGACTACGTCTTGCAAGCCGTCATCACCCCCAGCCGAGTGACCAGTTCCAAGACGGCCTTCGACCAGGCATACACGCCCGCCTTCAACAAGAGTCTCGGCCTGAACGACGACGGCACCGCCCCGAAGGGCTACACGTTCGTCTCCCGCACCAGTCCGGTCGGTACGAAGGTCACCGAGGCCGCCGGCGACACGGTCACAGTCGAGGTGTGGTGCAGTGGCCTGCTCGGTCTGGCGGGCGAGAATTCCACGAATCCCGTCACCAACAGCTGGTTCACCATCACCATGAAGCTTGAATGGGTCGGCGAGGACTGGAAGATCGTCACGCACTCCCAGAAGGAGGGCCCTGCTCCTGTCCCCGGCGACGACAGGGCCTCCAGTGCCGATGAGATGTCGAAGGCCGTCGATGAGTACGGAGGGTTCACCTATGCCCGCTAACCGAAGCGTACTCAGGCTGGCCGGCACAGTCGCCGTCGCCCAAACGGCTGCGGTCCTAGCGGCCACACGTGCCTTTGCCGCACCCACTCCGCCTTCCTCGCCGACACCCACAGCGACGAAGAGCAGCGACACGTGTGACCTCATCCATGGTGCCGCCCGCGAAATTTGCGAAAGGGACAACGGCTCCTCCGGCGGCTCCTCCGGCGTCACCCCCAACAACCCCCTCACCGACACCCTCGACCCCCTCGCCTCGGTCGCCAAGGGCTGTGCCGACGCCGCCTCCTGGACCATCGGCAAGCTCAGTGACGCCGTGAAGGAAACCGCCAGCGTCGACTTCACCAACCAGGCGTTTCTCAAGCAGTACGCCGTCGTCTTCGCCGCGTCCACCATCCTGACGCTCCTGCTGTGGCTGCTCGCCGTCGCCAAGCGGGCCGTACGCGGCGTGCCGCTCACCACCGCCATCTCCGAAGCCGTCGGCTTCCTCTGGCTCACCGTGCTGGCCTCCGCCTTCACCCCCCTGATCCTGTACACCGTCGTCTCGGCGGCGGACGGCGTGACGGACGTCCTCGCGAAGGCCACCGGCGACCAGGCCGACACCTTCTTCGGCACCTTCTCCGGCGCCCTGAACAAGGGCACCGACATCGGCGGCGGCCCCATCATGCTGATCGTCGTCTCCCTGGTCAGCATCCTCGCCGCCGGCGTCCTATGGCTGGAGCTCGTCATCAGGGCCGCGCTCCTCTACGTCGGCGCCCTCCTCGGCACCGTCGTCTACGCGGGGCTGGTCGACAAGAACCTGTGGGGGCACGTACGGCGCTGGGCCGGCATCATGATCGCCGTCATCCTCGTCAAGCCCGTCATCGTCATCGTGCTCGGCCTCGCCGGCGCGCTCTCCGGCGGCAACGGCCCCGACGCCTTCTCCGCCGTCGTCTCCGGCCTCGCCATCATCCTGCTGGCCATCTTCGCCAGCGCGGCGATCTACCGCTTCGTCCCCGGCTTCGGCGACGAGATCGCGAGCGGCCGCAACAACCGCATCATGCAGGGCGCCGAAGGCAAGGCCGCCGCCGTCATCAGCTCTCCCGCCACCCTCGTCGCCCAGGGCATCAAGACCCACAGCACCCGCGCCGACAGCAACGGAGGCGGCGGGCAGGGCGGCAGCACCCCGCGCCCGGCCAACCCCGCCTCCGGCGGTGTCGCCGCCCACAGCAGCCGTACCCCCACCGGAGGCACCGGCGGAGCCGTCCCCTCCGCCACGCCCGCGCCCCGCGCGGCCAGCCCGGTCAACACCCCGCACGCCAGCAACACCCGCAACAACCGCTCGGGAGGTGAAGGGCGTTGACGACCGAGTCCCACCTGTCCCATCCGGTCACGCCCCGCCGTACGTATCTCATCGGCCGCGCCCGGCCGAACGCGATCGTCGGACGGAACCGCGAGTCCGGCGAGATCGCACTGATCATCGCCGGCGCGTTCCTCGGCATGATGTGCGGCCTCCTCGTACCGGTCCTGTCCCTGCGGATCCTGCTGCTGACGGGCTTCCCGCTGCTCGCGCTCGCCGCGGTCTACGTGCCGTACAAGCGCCGGACCTTCTACAAGTGGTTCGAGATCAACCGCAGCTACAAGCGGACCCTCAAGAACGGGGCCGCCTACCGGTCCGTCGCCATGGAGGCCGGGACCCGCATCGACGGCCGGGAGGTGGAGGTCGGGCCGCCCCCGGGCATCGGGCGGATCTCCTGGCTCGCCGCGCCCTTCGGCCCCGACGAGATCGCCGTACTCCTGCACGCCGACCGCAAGACGGTCACGGCCGCCATCGAGATCGAGGGCCCCGGCGTCGGCCTGCGCGACTCCGAGGACCAGGAGGCCCTGGTCGACCGCTTCGGCACCCTGCTCAAGCACGTCGCCAACGGGGACGGCTTCGTGACCCGGCTGCAGATGCTCGCCCGCACCCTGCCCGCCGACCCGGACGCGCACGCCAAGGACGTCACCCTGCGCGGCGACAGCCGCTCCCCGGACTGGCTCCAGCGGTCCTACGACCAGTTGCAGTCCATGGTGTCCACCAGCAGCGAGCAGCACCGCGCCTACCTCGTCGCCTGCATGCACTACAACCGCGAACTGGCCGCCGAGGCGCACGCCATGGCCCGCGCCGCCCGCGCCCACGGCAACAAGGTCGACCGGGACGCCGGGCTCGCCGTCGTCATGGCCCGTGAGCTGACCGACATCTGCTCGCGGCTCCAGGAGGCCGACATCCGGGTACGGCAGCCGCTCGGTCAGGGCCGGCTGGCCTCGCTCATCCACTCCATGTACGACCCGGACCACCCCATCGACCACATCCAGGCGATGACCCGGCGCAACGCCTGGCCGGCCGAACTGGACGCCATGGAGCCCACCTTCCTCCAGGCCAAGACCCGGGAGTCCAGCACCCGCGCGCCCTGGTGCCATGCCACCGCCTGGGTGAAGGAGTGGCCCATGACCCC
This sequence comes from Streptomyces sp. NPDC053076, assembly GCF_044546845.1. Classification (NCBI taxonomy): domain Bacteria; kingdom Bacillati; phylum Actinomycetota; class Actinomycetes; order Kitasatosporales; family Streptomycetaceae; genus Streptomyces; species Streptomyces sp. NPDC053076. The sequence continues at coordinate 326,102 of NZ_JBITZL010000009.1, forward strand.
GGTCGGCGTGAACTTCCTCGCCCCGCTCCTCGTCCACACCCCGGACGTCATCCGCACGGTCGCGGTGACCATGGACCTGGAGCCCACCGAGGTCGCCATCGAGCGCATGCTGACCGAGAAGACCAACGACGAGGCCGAGGCGTCCCGCGCCGCCAAGATGAACCGGACCGTCGACCCACGGGACATCGCCGCCCACAACCGCCTCGACCAGCGCGGCGAGGACCTCGCCAGCGGCGCGGCGGGCGTCAACCTCGTCGGCTACATCACCGTCTCCTCCCGCTCACCGGAGGCCCTCGCCCGCGACAAGCGGACGATAAGGGCCTCCGCCGGCAAGTCGTACCTCAAGCTGGAGTGGTGCGACCGAGAGCACCACCGCGCCTTCGTGAACACACTTCCCTTCGCCACCGGCATCCGAAGGTAGGGGCTGATTCACCGATGCGGGATCCGCTGTCCGTCCTCACCGAGGCATTCACCTCCTTCCTCTTCGGGAAGGTGGAGACGACCCGACTGCCGGTGCGCACCTCCACGGGCCAGGCCCAGGCCGTCTATCTGCCCACGGCCGCGCCCGGCCTCGGCGACTCCGGTGTCATCATCGGCCGCGAGGTGTACTCCGGAAAGGGCTACATCTACGACCCCTTCCAGCTCTACGGCCAGCAGCTCCCCGCCCCCCACTGGCTCGTCCTCGGCGAGTCCGGCAACGGCAAGTCGGCGCTGGAGAAGACGTACGTCCTGCGCCAGCTGCGGTTCAAGGACCGCCAGGTCGTCGTCCTGGACGCGCAGGGCGAGGACGGGGTGGGTGAGTGGAACCTCATCGCGCAGGAGCTGGGGATAACACCCATCCGGCTGGACCCCACGGCAGCCCTGGACCACGGGATCCGGCTCAATCCGCTGGACCCCGCGATCACCACGACCGGCCAGCTCGCGCTGCTCCGGACGATCATCGAGGTGGCGATGGGCCACGGCCTGGACGAACGCGCCGGCTTCGCCCTGAAGGTCGCGCACTCGTACGTCAACGAGACCATCGTCGACCGCCAGCCCGTCCTGACCGACATCGTGGAGCAGCTACGGCACCCCGAGCCTGAGTCCGCCGAGGCGATGAACGTCGCCATAGACGACGTACGGGCCTGGGGCCTGGACGTCGCCCTGGTGCTGGACCGGCTCGTCGACGGTGACCTGCGCGGCATGTTCGACGGCCCGACCACGGTCGGCATCGATCTCGACGCGCCCCTCATCGTCTTCGACCTGTCCCACATCGACCGCAACTCCATCGCCATGCCCATCCTCATGGCGATCGTCGGAGTGTGGCTGGAGCACACCTGGATCCGCCCCGACCGGAAGAAGCGCATCTTCCTGGTCGAGGAGGCGTGGCACATCATCAACAGCCCGTTCGTGGCCCAGCTGTTCCAGCGGCTGCTGAAGTTCGGGCGCCGGCTGGGCCTGTCCTTCGTAGCGGTCGTCCACCACCTGTCCGACGTGGTCGACGGGGCCGCGGCGAAGGAGGCGGCGGCCATCCTGAAGATGGCGTCGACCCGGACGATCTACGCCCAGAAGGCCGACGAGGCCCGGGCGACCGGCCGGGTGCTGGGCCTGCCCCGGTGGGCCGTGGAGATCATCCCGACGCTCACCCCCGGCATCGCCGTCTGGGACGTCAACGGCAACGTCCAGGTGGTCAAACACCTGATCACGGAGACGGAACGCCCGCTGGTCTTCACCGACCGCGCGATGACCGAGTCCTCCGCCGAACTCGCGGCCGACGACGCCCTGCGCGCGGCCGAACTGGAGGCCGAGCAGCGGGCCGCGGCCTTCGTGGAACAGCACCTGGGCGACTCCGAGTCGACGGTGGCGTAAGGGGGATGCAGGGTGAGACCGGACGATCGCCGTGACAGCCGCCGGGACGGACAGGGCGGCATCCCCGACGGCCTGCTGATCGGCATGCTCGCGTTCCTCCTCGGGATGACCGTCCTGGTGTGGACCGCCACGGGCCTCGCCGCCTGGTTCGCCCAGGGTGGCTGGCCCGACGGCGTCACCTTCTCCCGCACTCCCCTGGCCATGCGCCATCTCATCGGCCGGCCGCACGACCTCCCCGGCGCCTGGCCGGACACCCCGTCGGCTCAGCTGTCCGGCTGGGGCCTGTTCTGGGGACTGTTCATCGGCCAGCTGATGCTTCTCTTCGTCTGCACGGTGTTCGCCATGGGCACGATGGCTCGCTGGCGGGCGGGGCGGGCGGCCCGGCGGGCGGCCGGCCACACCGCCCGGCAGCCCGTACCGCCGGAGCCGCGGTACGACGTGCCGGCACCCCGCACCGAGCCGGACCCTCGGTACGACCTGCCCGCACCCCGCACCGAGCCGGAGCCGCGGCCGACGCGGCCCCTCCAGGAAACGGTCCCGCAGGCACCGCCCACCGGCGCTCCGGCCACCGGAGAACCGACGGGCGCGTGGGAGACCGGCCGCGTCCATCACGCGGTCGTCCCGCCCACCGCTGCACCGGCGGGCCCGTGGGAAACCGAACGCGTCGATCGCACAGTGCTCTACGCCCCGCCCGCGGCCCGCCGGACGACCGCGGCGCGAGCCGTCCAGGACGCGCCCGGCCCGGCCCTCGTGGTGACGTCGGACCCGGCCCTGTGGGCGGAGACGAAGGACGCCAAGGCCAAACTCGGCCCCACCCTGCTCTACGACCCCGTCCACCTCTGCGACACCCCGGCCCGACTCCACTGGTCCCCCACACGCGGCTGCGAGGACAAACAGACGGCACTGCACAGGGCGGCAGCACTGCTCGCCCCCGTACAGCCCACCGCGAAGATCGACCAGGCGGTGGCGGAGACCGCGGTCACCCTCCTGCGCAGCTACCTCCACGCCGCCGCCCTGGAGAACCGCACCATCCGGCACGTCCACCGCTGGGCCCAGGGCACGCAGGTCCAGGACGCCGTCCGCACCCTCCGCACGCACCCCAAGGCCGCTGCGGGCGCCGCCGGCGAGCTGGAGGCGGCGCTCACCGCGCATCCGGAACGCCGGGACATCGCCCAGGAACTGACGAGCAGGGCGCTGTCGGCGCTGTTCACGGTCAACATCCGCGAGTCCTGCACACCCAACCGAACTGATGCGCTGGCCCTGGATTCCTTCGTCCACGAAGGGGGCACGCTGTATGTGGTCGGTGAATCCATCGAGGACCCGAGGAGCGATCCCGGCGCGATGCCCCTCCTGACGGCCCTCGTCTCCAGCGTGGTCGAGCACGGCCGGCGCATGGCCGAACGGTCATCCTCCGGTCGGCTCGACCCACCACTCACCCTGGTCCTGGACGACATCGCGGCCGTGGCCCCCTTCCCCGAGCTGCCGGCCCTCCTCGCCCCCGGCAACGACCAGGGCCTGCCCACACTCGCGCTGCTCCGCTCCCGGGAACAGGCCCGCGCCCGCTGGCCACACCAGGAACTGCCGGTCTAGGGGGAAGCTCCAGGAACTGCCGGTCCAGGAAGGCAGCTCGGGGAACTGCCGGTCCAGGATGCCGCACCAGGAACTGCCTCTCTATGAAGGCCGCTCCAGGACGAATTCCAGCTCTGTCTCCCCCTCGTTCTTCGAGAACGCCACGACCCGGCCGTTCGGCTCGAAGCCGATCCTTCGGTACGCCGCCTGGGCGCGCGTGTTCTCCTTGTGCACGAACAGCCGTACCCGCTCGGCCCCTCGCTCCCACGCCCACTCCACACCGGCGTCGAACAGCGCTTCGACCAGCCCGTTCCCTCGGTGCTCGGGCCGTACGAACACACCGACCATGTGCCCCTGCCGCCGCTCGACCGGAAACCCGGCCCAGTCCTCCGTCCCGGCCTCCTCCACGAGGAGGGTGACCGAGCCGGCCCACGTCCCGTCGGATGCCTCCGCGATGAACTGCCGGGCCGTGGGCACCTCACCGGATCGGGCCGTGGGCACCTCACCGGATCGCAGGGCCCGGTCCTGCCAGAAGGAGTCCGGCTGGGCCGCCGCTTCCTCGTACACCTCCAGAAAGGCGAGATGCGCGACCGGATCCCGCAGCGCGTCCAGCCGCAGCTGCTTCACCCGCTCCCACTCCTCGGGACGTATGGCGCGAACGACGTAGTCATTCCTGGGCAGCGTGGTCATGTGGCCACGGTAGCCCGCACCTGTGGACCCGTTCACCAGAATTACGGGGCCGGCTGTTCGTCGACCACCGTCCAGGTCGCCTTCTGAATCAGAGATCGTCTGAATGAGAGATCGTCCCGGAAACGCAGAAAACCCCCGCATCGGCCCGATGCGGGGGTTTTCTCAAAAATTGTTCGGCGGCGTCCTACTCTCCCACAGGGTCCCCCCTGCAGTACC
>NZ_JBITZL010000010.1:0-255823 GCF_044546845.1 Streptomyces sp. NPDC053076
CTCACCCTCTCGGGCTTTCCTCCGGGCTTCCCTTCGGTGTTTCCGACTCTATCAGATCTTTTCTCGATCCGATTTCCTCGGTGCTTTCCAGGTTCTCGCTCTCGCGTTTCCCTTTCCGGCGGTTCCGACTCTATCAGATCCTTTCGGCGTCTGACTCCCAGTCAGGGGGCTTGTCTTCCCGGCCCTTGGGCCGTTCCGACGAGTGAGACTTTAGCGGATTCCTGACTCCCGAGCTAATCGGGGGCCTGCGTCCTTTCGAACGCGGATTCCACATTTCGCAAATACGCGCGCCAATGCAGTCGGCGCCGAGGCGTCGAAAGAGTGGGTGGTGCTTGCGGAATGGCTGTCCGGGGACCGACCGAGGTCGGCGCTCACGTCGGACAACTCGGAGAACAGTACGGATCGGCGCGGGGCGTGTCAACTCACCCCCCAGGGGCACTCCGGAGGCGTACTGTGGAGGACGTGATGACGCGTACGTGCACCCAGTTCTGGTGGGCCGCCTGACGGCGGCCGACTCACGTATGCACCCAACGGCCGCCGCTTCGGCGGCCGTTCTTGTATCTCCCTCCGACTGAAGGGGGCCGGCCGCAGGGGCGGCGGTCCCGATCAGAAGGTGGAGTGGGGATGACTCGGGTCTTCAGTGGGATCCAGCCGACCGGGCACCTGACCCTGGGCAACTACCTGGGAGCCATGCGGCGCTGGGCCGAGGTGGACCAGCACCGGGCGGATGCGCTGTTCTGTGTGGTGGACCTGCACGCGCTGACCGTGGACCACGATCCGGCGCGGGTGCGCAGGCTCAGTCGGCAGACGGCGACGTTGTTGCTGGCGGCCGGGCTCGACCCGGAGGTGTGCACCGTGTTCCTCCAGAGCCATGTCGACGAGCACTCGCGTCTGTCGTACCTGCTGGAGTGCGTGGCGACCGACGGCGAGATGCGGCGGATGATCCAGTACAAGGAGAAAGCCGCCAAGGAGCGGGAGCGCGGTGGGAGCGTGCGGCTGTCGCTGCTGACGTACCCGGTCCTGATGGCGGCCGACATCCTGGCGTACGGCACGGACGAGGTGCCGGTCGGGGAGGACCAGGCGCAGCACGTGGAGCTGACCCGTGATCTGGCGGTGCGGTTCAACCAGCGGTACGGGCACACGTTCGTGGTGCCCAGGACCACGCTTCCGCGGGTGGCGGCGCGGGTCATGAACCTGCAGGACCCGACGCGGAAGATGGGGAAGTCGGACGACTCGGGGGCGGGGGTCGTCTATCTGCTGGACGAGCCGGACGCGGTGCGCAAGAAGGTGATGCGGGCGATCACCGACAGCGGCCGGGATGTCGTGTACGACCGGGAGGGCCGGCCCGGGGTGACGAACCTGCTGGACATTCTCGCTGCGTGCACGGGCGGGAACCCTGAGTCACTGGCGGACGTTTACGACTCGTACGGCTCTTTGAAGAAGGACACCGCGGAGGCGGTGGTTGAGGTGCTGCGACCGCTCCAGGCCAGGCACCGGGAGCTGTGCGCTGACCCGGCGTATGTGGAGGGGGTGCTGCGGGATGGGGCGCAGAAGGCGCGGGGACTGGCCCGGCCGACGGTGGATACGGCCTACAGGGCGATCGGGCTGCTGCCGCCCGTGGCGGAGCCTTCGCTGAGCGCCGCTCGGTAGTCGGCCGGTAGAGCTCCGCGGGCGGCGCGGCGGGTGGGCCGTCGCCCGCAGGGTGGTGTGGGTCGGCCGGGATCAGTCCTTCTTGCCGGAGGCGAGTTCGCGGCTGCGGTCGCGGGCGGCTTCGAGGGCGGCGATGAGGGCGGCCCGTACGCCGTGGTTCTCCAGTTCGCGGATGGCGTTGATGGTGGTGCCGGCCGGGGAGGTCACGTTCTCCCGGAGCTTCACGGGGTGCTCGCCGCTGTCGCGGAGCATCACGGCGGCGCCGATCGCGGACTGGACGATGAGGTCGTGGGCCTTGTCGCGGGGCAGGCCGAGCAGGATGCCGGCGTCGGTCATGGCTTCGACCAGGTAGAAGAAGTACGCCGGGCCGGAGCCGGACAGCGCGGTGCAGGCGTCCTGCTGGCTCTCGGGGACGCGGAGGGTCTTGCCGACGCCACCGAAGATCTCCTCGGCGTGCGCGAGGTGCTGCTCGGTGGCGTGGCTGCCGGCGGAGATGACCGACATGGCCTCGTCGACGAGGGCCGGCGTGTTGGTCATGACTCGGACGACGGGGGTGCCTGCGGCCAGGCGCTCCTCGAAGAAGGAGGTGGGGATACCGGCCGCTCCGCTGATGACCAGGCGGTCGGCGGGAACGTGCGGGGCGAGTTCGTCCAGGAGGGTGCCCATGTCCTGCGGCTTGACCGTGAGGATCAGGATGTCGGCGGTCTTGGCGGCCTCGGTGTTGGGCACCGGCGTGACTCCGTAGCGGCTGCGGAGCTCTTCGGCGCGTTCGGGGCGGCGGGCGGTGACCAGGAGGTCGGCGGGGGCCCAGCCGGCCCGGATCATTCCGCTGAGCAGGGCTTCGCCGATCTTGCCGGTGCCGAGGACTGCGACTTTCTGGCTCATGTGGATCAGTTTCGCACCGGGGTGGGGTGTGCGGAGTGGTTGTCCGGTGGGCGGAACGGGGCTGGGCGGCTGGATTCCGCCGGGCCCCGGGCTAGGCGGTGCGCCGCCGTAGCGTCACTGCCCCGAGGCCCAGCACCAGGAGCGCGCACCCCGCCACGATCAGGACGTCCCGGACGAAGGTCGCCGTCATGTCCGTGTGGTGGAGGACCTCGTTCATGCCGTCGACGGCGTACGACATGGGCAGGGCGTCGGAGATGCCCTTCAGGACGGGGTGCATGTCGGAGCGCGGGGTGAACAGGCCGCAGAGGAGGAGCTGGGGAAAGATCACCGCGGGCATGAACTGGACCGCCTGGAACTCCGAGGCCGCGAAGGCCGAGACGAAGAGGCCGAGGGCCGTGCCGAGCAGGGCGTCGAGGAGGGCGACGAGGAGGAGCAGCCAGGGGGAGCCGGTGACGTCCAGGCCGAGGAGCCAGACCGCGAGTCCGGTGGCGAGGGCGGACTGGACGATGGCGAGGCTGCCGAAGGCGAGGGCGTAGCCGGCGATGAGGTCGGCCTTGCCGAGGGGCATGGAGAGGAGGCGTTCGAGGGTCCCGGAGGTGCGTTCGCGCAGGGTGGCGATGGAGGTGACCAGGAACATCGTGATCAGCGGGAAGACGCCGAGCAGCGAGGCGCCGATGTTGTCGAAGGTGCGGGGGCTGGCGTCGAAGACATAGCGCAGCAGGATCAGCATCACGCACGGGATGAGGATCAGCAGCGCGATGGTGCGCGGGTCGTGGCGCAGCTGGCGCAAAACCCGGGCGGCGGTGGCGGCGGTGCGGTAGGCGTTGAGCGCGCTGGGGTCCGAGGGGGTGGGCGGGGTCGTCGCGGTCACCGGGCTCATGGGGTCCGGGCTCGTCGGGTTCGGGCTCATGGGGTTCGGGCTCATCGGGTGCTCTCCTTCGTGCGGTCCGCGTCGGCCGCCTCGTCGACCAGGCGCAGGAAGGCGGCTTCGACGGTGTCGGTGCCGGTGCGGGTGCGCAGGGCGTCCGGGGTGTCTCCGCCGGCCTCGGGCCGGGAGGTGCCCCCGGCGAGGAACTCGCCCTCGCGCATGAGGAGGAGGCGGTCGCAGCGCTCGGCCTCGTCCATGACGTGGGAGGAGACGAGGAGGGTGGTGCCGCGGGTGGCGGCGAGGTCGTGGAAGAGGTTCCACAGGTCCCGGCGGAGGACGGGGTCGAGGCCGACGGTCGGTTCGTCCAGGACCAGGAGTTCGGGGGTGCCGAGGAGGGCGACGGCGAGGGAGACGCGGCCCCGCTGGCCGCCGGAGAGGTTGCCGGCGAGGGTGTCGGCGTGGCTGGTGAGGTCGACGTCGGCGATGGCCTGGGTGACGTACTGGTGGCGGCGTTCGGCGGTGGCGCGGCCGGGGTCGAGGATCGCGGCGAAGTAGTCGAGGTTCTGCCGGACGGTGAGGTCGTCGTAGACGGAGGGGGCCTGGGTGACGTAGCCGATGCGGCTGCGCAGGGTGGGGTGGCCGGCTGGTCGGCCGAGGACGTTCAGGGTGCCGGTGACCTTGGCCTGGGTGCCGACGATCGAGCGCATGAGAGTGGATTTGCCGCAGCCGGAGGGACCGAGCAGGCCGGTGATCCGGCCGCGGGGGACGGTGAAGCGGAGGTGGCGCAGGACCGTGCGGGGTCCGCGGACGACGGTGAGGTCGTCGGCGTCGACGGCGGGGGTGAGGGGCTGGGACGGAGGGCCCGGCAGATTATTCATCACGTGATGAATAATCTGCCGGGAGGGATCGGGACGTCAAGGGGTCGGAAGGCGGAAGCGTCGGATCAGGGCTTGCGGGCGACGCTCAGGAGGACGTCGTACCTCTCCTGCACGAGGCCGTCCGGGAAGACCGGCAGGAGGCGTGCGCGCTCCTCTTGCAGGAAGGCGGTCCTGCGCTGGTCCGGGGTGATGAGGAAGGCCGAGTGGCTGCCGATGCCGGCGAGGTGGGTGTCGGCGGTTCGCGGCGTACTGGGCGGCGGAGTTGCAGGACCCGGCTCGGGCGGCGTGGGAGGACCCGGCTCGGGCGGCGTGGGAGGACCCGGCTCGGGCGGCGTGGAAGGACCCGGCTCGGGCGGCGTGAAAGGACCCGGCTCGGGCGGCGTGAAGGCGCGCGGGTCGGGCGGCGACGGCTGGGAGGCGGTCATGGGCTCACGCCTACGGCACGCCGCGCTCGCAGGGCGGGCCGCTTCCGCTCCGGTGCGGGCCGCTGGATCCCGTGGCCCCCTGTCGGCGTCCTAGCGGCGGCGCTTCTTCTTCGAAGGATTGCCGGTGCGGCGGGTGGCCCGGCGTTCGTGGGCCTCGCGCGCCTTCTCGTGCTCCGCGCGGTGCAGCTTCTCGCCCGGCGCCTCGGTGAGGGAGCGGAAGAAGTAGGCGAGGAGGGAGCCGACGAAGCCGATGGCGAGCAGGCCGCGCAGGGATGCCTGGCGCTGCGGGTCGTGGCGCTTGCCGAAACCCTCCCAGGTGTTGCGGAAGGCGAGCGCGCTGCAGATCGCGAACATGGCGACGATGAGCACGGTCACGAAGGAGCCGGTGCCGGCGATCCGGATGCCGTCGAAGGCGAAGCGGAGCACCAGGCAGGAGCCGGCGGCAGCGGCGAGGGAGCCGACAGCGACACCGGCGCGGCGGGCCGCGTAGCCGTTGTCGTGGTGCACCCAGGACGTGCCGAAGAAGCGCAGGGGCTCGGGGCGGGGGCCGCCGCCCGGGACCGCGCCGTCGCCTTCGGCCGCGCCGTCGGTGGAACCCGCCGAGGTGTCCGGGGTGCCGGTTTCGTCGCTCACGGGACGATTATGGCTCCGGGTGCGAGCGTGCTCCCGAGCGGGGCGGATCCCCGGGCCCGGCACCCCGGCGGGAACAGGCGCCCCACGGCCGGGGAGCGGCCGGCCCGGGAACGCCTCCCCCGCGGACAGCTCCAGCCGCGTTCCGGACAGTTGCGTTCCGGACGGTTCCGGGCCCAAACCGCCACCCGATCCCTGTGGAACCCGAGGCCGGACGGGCTCCCGACCCAGACGGACGCCCGGCCCAGGCGGACGCCGCCCAGACGAACGCCCGACCCAGACGGACACCCGACCCAGACGGACACCCGACCCAGACGGACACCCGTTCCAGTCAGCCCCCTGCCCCGGTCAGCCCCCCGACCGGTCGGTTCTCCGCGTGGTGGGGTCGGTCAGCCGCAGCGGGCCGCGATGTAGCCGTCGCTGCCCGTGTGGACGAACGCGTCCGAGACGTACTCGCCGTTGTCGACGAGGTCCCAGATGTTCGTCGTGCCGTAGGGGCCGGACACCGTCGTGCCGGGCGTCTGGCAGTAGATCGGAACCCGGACGCCCTCCGGCAGGACGCGGACCAGGTTGTACCCGGTACCGGGGCCGCTGCGGACGTTCAGCCGGACGCCTGGGGCGACGGCATAGGTGCGTACGGCGGCAGCCTGCGCCGTCACGCCGTCGGCGCTGTCGGCGCCGTTGTCGATGGCCTCGGCCTCTTGTGCACGGTCAACGGACATGAACGTGGTCCTCCCCCGTCGGTTCCCTGGAACTGGTCGCAATGCGGCGCGAAACGCGTCCGCGCGACTCGACGCAGACGCTAGCAAGCCGCCTCTGTCTCGTACGAGTCATCGACTAGGCTCCGTGCGTCGCGCGCACGGACGAACAGCACGGGGGTGGTCCATGGCGCCACAGCGCAAGACCGGAGCGGGCGCGGAAGCGGAACTTCCTGAACATGCCGGTCACTACCGGCTGGAGTCCTGTCTGGGATCCGGCGGCATGGGGGTCGTACACCTCGCCCGGAGCACCTCGGGGATGAAGGTCGCGGTGAAGGTCGTGCACGCCGAGTTCGCCCGGGATCCCGAGTTCAGGGGCCGCTTCCGGCAGGAGGTGGCCGCTGCGCGGAGGGTCAGCGGCGCCTTCACGGCGTCCGTCGTGGACGCCGACCCGGAAGCCGAACGACCCTGGATGGCCACTCTGTTCATCCCCGGGCCGACCCTCTCCGAGCAGGTGAAGCGGAAGGGCCCCATGGCTCCCGAGCAGCTGCGCCGGCTGATGGCCGGGCTCGCCGAGGCGCTGCGTGACATCCACCGGGTCGGTGTGGTGCACCGGGATCTGAAGCCCAGCAACGTGCTGCTCGCCGAGGACGGGCCGAAGGTCATCGACTTCGGCATCTCCCGGCCGAAAGACAGCGAACTGCGCACCGAGACGGGCAAGTTGATCGGTACGCCGCCGTTCATGGCGCCCGAGCAGTTCCGGCGGCCCCGTGAGGTGGGTCCGGCCGCCGACGTCTTCGCGCTGGGCTCGGTCATGGTGCACGCGGCCACCGGGCGCGGGCCGTTCGACTCCGACAGCCCGTATGTCGTCGCCTACCAGGTGGTCCATGACGAGCCGGACCTGACCGGCGTGCCGGAGGGGATCGCGCCGCTGGTGCGGCGGTGCCTCGCCAAGGAGCCCGCGGACCGGCCCACCCCGGACGAGCTGATGCGGGACCTGCGCTCGGTGGCGGCCTCGTACGACACCCAGGCGTTCATACCGGCGCAGCGCAGGAGCGAGGAGGGGCCCGCGCCGGCGGTTCCGGGCGGTGCCGAGCGGGCCGGGCGGGCCTGGCGGTGGCCCGGGCGGATCCCGCGCCGCGGACGGGTGGGGCCGGCAGCCGCGGCTGTCGGGCTGGCGCTGACCGGCGCCCTCGTCTCGGCCGCGCTGGGCGGGCTGCCGGGGCTGTCCGGGTGGTTCGGTGAGGACGCCCCCGAGAAGGAGAGCGCGCCGGCCCTGACGGCGGCTTCCGGCAGCTGGACGGCCCACCCTGCGGTCGGCGGCTCGGGCATGCCGCAATGCGCGTACGACGCCGGGAAGTTGCTCTGCGCGCGGCCGGGAGTCGTCTTCGCGCTGTCCGCGCCCGATGGCAGGCTGCTGTGGCGGCGCTCGGTCGGCACCCGGTCCACGAGCGGGCCGCCGGTCGTCTCCGGCGGACTGGTGCAGCCGTACACGGACGGTGGCCCGCGGCTCGCGGGGCTCGACCCGGCCACGGGCGAGGACGTGTGGCAGCGCCGGCTGCCGACGGGCACGACGGTGCGGTACGCCGGCGGTACGGCCCTGCTCGCGCGTGCCGACGGCACGGTCACCGGCGTGGACGGAGCGACGGGTGCCACGCGGTGGCGGCGGGCGTTGCCCGGCCAGGGCATGCCGTCGTTCGTGACGTTCCCGGGTGCGGCGGAGGGGACCGTGTACGCGACGCGTACGTCGGCCGACGGGGCGAGCACCCAGGTGAGCGCGGTGGATCCGCGGACCGGTCGGGTGCGGTGGGACGTCCGGCTGCGGGGCTGGCTCAAGCCGTTCGCCGCCCAGGGCGACGGTTCGGTGTTCTTCCTGGCCGTCGACAGCGGCTACGGCGCGGAGGAGATCGTCCGCTACACCCCGGGGCCGGGGGCCACGCGGCGCGTCGCGCTGCCCGCCGTACTGGACGGCGCGCACGCCACCGTGCGGGGGGACGTCGTCTATGTGCTGGCCACCGGTGGTTCCTTGGACGCCGTGGACGTGGCGTCGGGCAGGCGTCTGTGGCATCTGGAGACGTCGGTGAGCCGCGGTTCGCTGCCCGTCGTGCGGGGCGAGCGGGTGTACTTCACCGCGAGCGACGGCCGGCTGCTCGCGGTCGACGCCCGCGGGGGGCGGCTGATCGGGCAGACTCCCGCGCGCCTGGGCGCCAATTCGGCCCAGGTCATGAGCACACCGCCCGCCCCGGTGCCGGTGGGCGACCGCGTCTGCGCCACCGCGCCGGACGGCACCGTCTTCGCCGTGGACGGCCGCTCGCCGGCGGCCTGGTGAGCCACGGGCCCGCGGGACGGCGCAGGGGCCGCCTCCACCGGGAGGCGGCCCCAGCTACGACCGGTCAGCCCAGCCGGGACACGTCACGCACGGCGCCCTTGTCCGCGCTCGTCGCCATCGCCGCGTAGGCGCGGAGGGCGGCCGAGACCTTGCGCTCGCGGTCCTTGGGGGCGTAGACGCCGTTCAGGGCCTGCTTGCGGCGGGCCAGCTCGGCGTCGTCGACCAGCAGCTCGATCGAGCGGCCCGGGATGTCGATGCGGATGCGGTCGCCGTCCTGGACCAGGGCGATCGTGCCGCCGGAGGCCGCCTCGGGGGAGGCGTGGCCGATGGACAGACCCGAAGTGCCGCCGGAGAAGCGTCCGTCGGTGATCAGGGCGCAGGTCTTGCCGAGGCCGCGGCCCTTCAGGTACGAGGTCGGGTACAGCATCTCCTGCATGCCGGGGCCGCCCTTGGGGCCCTCGTAGCGGATGACGACGACGTCGCCGTCCTTGACCTCCTGGGTGAGGATGCGCCGGACGGCCTCCTCCTGGGACTCGCAGACGACCGCCGGGCCCTCGAAGGTCCAGATCGACTCGTCCACGCCGGCCGTCTTCACCACGCAGCCGTCGACGGCGAGGTTGCCCCGCAGGACCGCCAGACCGCCGTCCTTGGAGTACGCGTGCTCGGCGGAGCGGATGCAGCCACCCTCGGCGTCCTCGTCCAGGGCCTCCCAGCGCTCGGACTGGGAGAACGCCTCGGCGGAGCGGACGCAGCCGGGTCCCGCGTGCCACAGCTCGACGGCCTCCGGGGAGGGGGAGCCGCCGCGGACGTCCCAGGTCTTCAGCCAGTCCGCCAGCGAGGGGCTGTGCACGGCGTGCACGTCCTCGTTGAGCAGGCCGGCCCGGTGCAGCTCGCCGAGCAGGGCCGGGATGCCGCCGGCGCGGTGCACGTCCTCCATGTAGTACGTGCGGTCCTTGGCGACGTTCGGGGCCACCTTGGCCAGGCAGGGCACGCGTCGCGAGACGGCGTCGATCTGGTCCAGGCCGAACGGGACGCCCGCCTCCTGGGCGGCGGCCAGCAGGTGCAGGATCGTGTTGGTGGAGCCGCCCATCGCGATGTCCAGGGCCATGGCGTTCTCGAACGCCTGGAAGGTGGCGACGTTGAGCGGCAGGACCGTGTCGTCGTCCTGCTCGTAGTAGCGGCGGGTGATGTCCATGACCGTGCGGGCCGCGTCCACGTAGAGCTGCTTGCGCGCGGTGTGGGTGGCGAGGACCGAGCCGTTGCCGGGCAGGGACAGGCCGATGGCCTCGGTCAGGCAGTTCATCGAGTTGGCGGTGAACATGCCGGAACAGCTGCCGCAGGTCGGGCAGGCGTTCTCCTCGATACGGAGGATGTCCTCGTCGGAGATCTTGTCGTTCACGGCGTCGGAGATCGCGTCGACCAGGTCGAGCGTGCGGACCGTGCCGTCGACCAGGGTGGCGCGGCCGGCCTCCATGGGTCCGCCGGAGACGAACACCGTCGGGATGTTCAGGCGCAGGGCCGCCATCAGCATGCCCGGGGTGATCTTGTCGCAGTTGGAGATGCAGACCAGGGCGTCGGCGCAGTGGGCCTCGACCATGTACTCGACCGAGTCCGCGATCAGGTCACGGGAGGGCAGGGAGTACAGCATGCCGCCGTGACCCATGGCGATGCCGTCGTCGACCGCGATGGTGTTGAACTCGCGCGGGATGCCGCCGGCCTCCTTGATCGCCTCGCTGACGATCCGGCCGACCGGCTGGAGGTGGGTGTGGCCCGGCACGAACTCGGTGAAGGAGTTCGCGACGGCGATGATCGGCTTCCGGCCGATGTCCGCACCGGGTACACCGGAGGCGCGCATAAGGGCGCGGGCGCCCGCCATGTTGCGGCCGTGGGTGACTGTGCGGGACCTCAGCTCGGGCATCGTCGCTCGCTCCTTCTAGACCAGCTGCCAGAGAGTTCTGACTGTACGGTCGAGCGTACGCCGGTGCTCCAAGGGCTGGACAGAGTTGTCCGAAATGCGGGACAAGCGTTTCACGAATCGGCGCTGTCAGGGCCGCGCCAGGCCGGCAGGGCCGCGTCAGACCGCCAAGGCCGTGTCAGGCGGTCAGGGCTGCGTCAGATGGGCCTGCACCACCGGCGACACCCGCGCGATGATCTGCTCCAGGTCCGCCGAGGCCAGCGGCTCCAGCTTGATCACGTAGCGCATCATCGCCGTACCCACGATCTGCGCGGCCGCCAGCTCGGCGCGCAGCTCCGCGTCCGGCAGGTCCAGCTGGGCGGCGACACGGCGCAGCAGCTGGGAGGCGACCAGCCGGCGGAAGACGGCGGCGGCCGTCTCGTTGTTCACGGCGGACCGGAGGATCGCCAGGAGGGGCGCACGGGTCGTGGGGTTGTCCCAGACGCCGAGGACGAATCGGGTGAGCCGCTCCCCCACGCCGTCGACCGGGCCGTCGGCCACCGCGTTCGGGGCGTTCAGGGCCGGGGCGAAGGCGACCTCGATGGCCGCCGCGAAGACCTGCTCCTTGGTGCCGAAGTAGTGGTGGACGAGCGCGGAGTCCACGCCGGCGGACTTGGCGATGCCGCGTACGGACGTCTTCTCGTACCCGCGCGCGGAGAACTCCTCGCGGGCGGCGGTGAGGATGCGGTCGCGGGTGTCGCCGGACTCGGTGCGCGGGGGACGGCCGCGGCGGCGGGGGGCGGTCTCGCTCATCGCCGGGGCACCCGTACCGCCGAGGCCAGGTGCTTGCGCGTGAACGCCAGCGCCTCGGCGAGATCGGCCTCACGCTCGGCGCCGGACATCGCCCGCCGGGTGTTGACCTCGATCACGACATGGCCGTCGAAGCCCGTGTGCCCCAGGCGCTCCAGCAGCTCGGCACAGGGCTGGGTGCCGCGGCCGGGCACCAGGTGCTCGTCCTTGGCCGAGCCCCGGCCGTCGGCGAGGTGCACGTGCCCGAGCCGGTCCCCCATGCGGTCGACCATGTCCAGGGCCTCGGCACGGGCCGTCGCCGTATGGCTGAGATCGATCGTGAAGTGCCGGTAGTCGTCGTTGGTGACGTCCCAGTCGGGGGCGTAGGCCAGCATCTCGCGGTCGCGGTAGCGCCAGGGGTACATGTTCTCGACGGCGAACCGCACGTCCGTCTCGTTCGCCATCCGCCAGATGCCGTCGACGAAGTCCCGGGCGTACTGCCGCTGCCAGCGGAACGGCGGGTGCACGACGACGGTGGAGGCCCCGAGCTTCTCCGCCGCCGCCTGGGCCCGCTGGAGCTTCGTCCAGGGGTCGGTGGACCAGACCCGCTGAGTGATCAGCAGGCAGGGGGCGTGGACGGCCAGGATCGGAATGCCGTGGTAGTCCGAGAGGCGGCGCAGCGCCTCGATGTCCTGACTGACCGGGTCGGTCCACACCATGACCTCGACGCCGTCGTAACCGAGGCGCGCGGCGATCTCGAAGGCCGTCGCCGTCGACTCCGGGTACACGGAGGCGGTCGACAGCGCGATGCGCACGTCAGTTGGTTCAGCCACGTCCGTCACCTTACGGCGTTGGGTGGTGCCGGTGTTGGGTGCCTGTTCGCCGTTGTGAGCTTTGCCATGCGCGCGGCTGCCGGTGCGTCGCGGTGGGTCGCGCCGTCGCCCACGCCCCTGTCGGGGGGGCTAATCGCTTCCCATGTGATCGAGACGCCGGAGGATCACGCCCTCCCGCAGGGCCCACGGGCAGACCTCCAGGCTCTCGACGCGGAAGAGGTCCATCGCGCCCTCGGCCACCAGCGCCCCCGCCAGCAACTGACCGGCCCTGCCCTCGGAGACTCCGGGGAGTTCCGCGCACTGGTCCGCCGTCATGCCCGCCAGCCGCGGCACCCATGCCTCCAGGGACGCGCGCTTGAGTTCACGCTGGACGTAGAGGCCCTCGGCGCTGCGGGCGGCGCCGGCGATGCGGGCGAGCTGCTTGAAGGTCTTGGAGGTGGCGACCACGTGGTCGGGGGTGCCGGAGCGGCTGAATTCAAGGACCGTGCGGGCGATCTCCGTGCGGACGTGCCGGCGCAGGGCGCGGACGTCCTCCGGGGCGGGCGGGTCGCCGGGCAGCCAGCCGGCGGTGAGGCGGCCGGCGCCCAGGGGCAGGGACACGGCGGTGTCCGGCTCCTCGTCCATGCCGTAGGCGATCTCCAGGGAGCCCCCGCCGATGTCCAGGACCAGCAGCTTGCCGGCGGACCAGCCGAACCAGCGGCGCACGGCGAGGAAGGTGAGCCGGGCCTCCTCCGCGCCGCTGAGGACCTGGAGGCGTACCCCGGTCTCGTCGGCCACGCGGGTGAGGACGTCGTCGGCGTTGGTGGCCTCGCGGACCGCCGAGGTCGCGAACGGCAGCAGGTCCTCGACGCCCTTGTCCTCGGCGGCCTGGAGCGCGTCCCGTACGACGGCGATCAGCTTGTCGATGCCGTCGTCGCCGATGGCACCACTGTCGTCGAGGAGTTGGGCGAGCCGAAGATCGGCCTTGTGCGAATGCGCGGGCAGCGGGCGCGCGCCGGGGTGAGCGTCCACCACCAGCAGATGCACCGTGTTCGAACCCACGTCCAGGACACCGAGTCTCATGTACGAAACGCTACTGCCAGAACGTTCGTCCTCGGTCCCCGGAGCGGCGCTGGGCCACTTACCCTGGACGAGTGCCAAAGACGAAAAAGGCGAAGGTCGACAAGGCGGACAAAGCTCACAAGGCCGCCAAACCATCCAAGAAGGCGAAGATGAGCGACGAGAAGGGGCTCGACTTCGCCCGCGCCTGGGTGGAGTTCCCTGATCCGGCGGACGACGAGCAGGTCTTCCGTTGCGATCTGACATGGCTGACCTCTCGCTGGAACTGCATCTTCGGCAGTGGCTGCCAGGGCATTCAGGCGGGCCGCGCGGACGACGGCTGCTGTTCGCTGGGCGCGCACTTCTCGGACGAGGACGACGAGAAGCGGGTCGCCGAGCATGTGGCCCGGCTCACGCCGGAGATCTGGCAGCACCACGACGAGGGCACGGCCGGCGGGTGGGTCTCCGAGGACGAGGACGGGTCCCGGCAGACCCGGCCCTTCCAGGGCTCGTGCATCTTCCAGAACCGGCCCGGGTTCGCGGGTGGGGCGGGTTGCTCGCTGCACATCCTGGCGCTGCGGGAGGGCCGGGAGCCGCTGGAGACCAAGCCGGACGTGTGCTGGCAGCTGCCGATCCGGCGGACGTACGACTGGATCGACCGGCCGGACGACACCCGCGTGCTACAGGTGTCCATCGGTGAGTACGACCGCCGGGGCTGGGGGCCGGGCGGCCACGACCTGCACTGGTGGTGCACCTCGGCGACGTCGGCGCACGGAGCCGGTGAACCGGTGTACGTCTCCTACCGCCCCGAGCTGATCGAACTGATGGGCAAGGCCGGCTACGACCGCCTGGTCGAGCTGTGCGAACAGCGACTGGCGTCACAGCTGCCGATGCTGGCCCCCCACCCGGCCGACCCGACGCCGTAACCACCCCTCGGCCTCTCGGCCTCTCGGCCTCTCGGCCCCTCGGCCTCCGGGCCTCCTGGGGCCCCGCTCCCTGCTCCCTTCGCACCCTGCTTCCCTCGGCCTCCCGGCCTTGGGGGGTTCCACTCCGACGGCCCCGCCACCTCCCGGCCCCGGCCCCCTAGCCGCCCGACGGGCCAGGAGTGTCGGTGTCCGTCGGGGCCGGCGTCGGGGTCGGCGTCGGGGGTGGGGTGTCGGAGGGTGGTGGGGTCGTCGGGGTGGGTGTCGGGTCCGTGGGCGGCGGGGACTGGGTGACGGGCGGCTCGGTGGGGGGTGTGCCGGGCGGGGTCGGAGTGCTGGGGTCGGCGGACGGGGGGCGGGTCGGCGGGCGGCTCGGTGCCGTGCCGTACCCGTCGATGGAGACCACCGCGCCCGCCGGAGCCACCGCCACCCGCGCCTGCCAGTGGCCGGACGGCTCGCGCAGATGGTCGACGTACACCTTGATCGTCAACGTCTGGCCGGGGCCGAGCGTTCCCGAGGACTGGCTGAAGTAGAGCCAGGCCGCCGACGTGGACACCGACCAGCGGACCTCGGACGCACCGGAGGCCGTGAGGGTGATCAGGGTCGTGTCACCGTCGTTGGCCGCGCCGACGGCCAGCTGTCCCGGGCCCTTCTCGCCCGCTCCGCCGACGCTGACGACCTCCACGGAGACGTCCGCCTTGCCGTCCTTGCCGACGCGGGGGCCCGGCTTCACGCTGGCGTTCCCCGCGTTCTCGTAGCCTCCGGCCGTGTCGCCGCCGAGTGCGTCGGGACCCTGCGCCTCACGCGCGGTCGCGGAGGGGCCCTCGCCCTCCCCGGCCGGCCCGCCCCGGTAGGCGGCCCAGAGGGCGAGCACGGGTGCCGCGACGACCGTGGCGACGACCGTCGTCGTGACGGCACGCGCGCGCAGGCGGTCTCGGCGGGCCGCGCGGTCCTTGGGGTCCATCGGGAAGCCGCGCCGGTCGAAGCGGGGGACGGCCGCGCCCCGCACGCGCGTGTGGTGCGCCAGCGTCATGTGCAGAGCCCCGCGCGGGGCCTCCAGGACGGGCAGTTCGGCAGGGGTGACCGTGGCGCCGGGCCAGCGGCCGGCGACGGCGCGCTCGGCGGTGCGGCGGCAGCGCGGGCAGTCGTCGACGTGCCGGACCAGTTCGCGGCGCAGGGCCGTGCTGAGGACCATCCGGCTGTCGCCGGTGAGATGGGCCACGCTCGGGCAGCCGCCCGTCTCGACGACGGCGAGGGCCGCGCGGGTGCGCTCGACCTCACAGGCGGCGGATGCGAGCAGCTCGCGCGCGGCGGCGGGCTCCATGCCGAGGACGGCGGCGACCTCGTGGGGGGCGAGGTGGTGGCGGACGGCCAGTTCCAGGGCCTCGCGCTGTTCGGGGGTGGTGCCGGCGGCCTCGGGCCAGGCCAGCAGGGCGAGTTCACGGCGCCGCCGCTCCTGGACGTCCTGGGCGAGGGGCGCGTCCGCGATCCCGTCCCCTCCGCCCGCGCCTCCACCCGGGCTCCCGCCCGAGGCACCGACCGCGCCTCCACCCAGGTCCCCGCCCGCGCCTGCGGACGCCCTCCCGGTGCCCGCCCGTGTGCCTTTCGCGGTGTCCCGGCCGGCCGGGGTACGGCCCGCCGCGTGGGTGGCCTGACGTTTCTGCTTGGCCTCGGCCAGCTTGCGCAGGCATGCCCAGCGGGCCAGTGCGTACAGCCAGGCCCTGCGGTCGCCGGCGGCCTCGGGGCCCCGTTGGCCGCGTCGCTCGGCCAGGGCCAGGACGTCGCCGAGGGCGGCGGTGGCCGCGTCGTGGTCGCACAGCACCGACATGCAGTAGGTGAAGAGGCCGTCCAGGTACGGCTCGTAGCGCGCCGGCGTGCGCTGGGCGAGGGTGCGTGCGGCGGCGCGGTCGCGTGCCTCTCGCGACTCGCGTCGTGCGTCCCGCGGCTCGCGGTGCGCCCGGTGCGCTCCGTTCGTGCGGGGGGTCGTCTCCGGACTGCTGCTCATCACCCGTGCGACCGTAGGCGGCTGCGGAGTGCCCCTTCTGGAACCTTGAGCACTTTTAATCCGTACGGGTGAAACGATCCCTCATAAGGGGACAGGAACCCTTTATTCCGCGGCCGGATCACGGTGGGTGGTGGCCGATAACGGGCCACTCGTACGTGCTCCCCGGCCGGTCGAGCACGGTCCCCGGCCCCGTTGTCAGTGCCGCGGGCTACGGTTTCCGCATGGCTGCCCGTACCAAGACCACCAAGGACCGACCGTCCTACCGCTGCACCGAGTGCGGCTGGCAGACGGCCAAGTGGCTCGGCCGCTGCCCCGAGTGCCAGGCGTGGGGAACGGTCGAGGAGTACGGCGCGCCCGCGGTCCGGACGACGGCACCGGGTCGTGTGTCCGCCGCCGCGCTGCCCATCGGCCAGGTCGACGGCCGGCAGGCCACCGCCCGCTCGACCGGCGTGCCCGAGCTGGACCGGGTGCTCGGCGGTGGCCTCGTACCGGGCGCGGTCGTCCTGCTCGCGGGCGAGCCGGGCGTCGGCAAGTCGACGCTGCTGCTGGACGTGGCCGCCAAGTCGGCGAGCGCGGAGCACCGCACCCTCTATGTGACCGGTGAGGAGTCGGCGAGCCAGGTGCGGCTGCGCGCCGACCGCATCGGCGCTCTCGACGACCACCTGTACCTGGCCGCCGAGACCGACCTGTCCGCCGTCCTCGGACACCTGGACGAGGTCAAGCCGTCCCTGCTGATCCTCGACTCGGTGCAGACGGTCGCCTCCCCGGAGATCGACGGCGCGCCCGGCGGCATGGCCCAGGTCCGGGAGGTCGCCGGCGCTCTGATCCGCGTCTCCAAGGAACGCGGCATGTCCACGCTGCTGGTGGGCCATGTCACCAAGGACGGCGCCATCGCCGGCCCCCGTCTCCTCGAACACCTGGTGGACGTCGTCCTGAGCTTCGAGGGCGACCGGCACGCGCGCCTGCGCCTGGTGCGCGGCGTGAAGAACCGCTACGGGGCGACGGACGAGGTCGGCTGCTTCGAGCTGCACGACGAGGGCATCACGGGTCTCGCCGATCCCAGCGGCCTGTTCCTGACCCGTCGGGCCGAGCCGGTCCCGGGCACCTGCCTGACCGTCACCCTGGAGGGCCGCCGCCCGCTGGTGGCCGAGGTGCAGGCGCTGACCGTCGACTCCCAGATCCCCTCCCCGCGGCGCACGACGTCGGGTCTGGAGACGTCGCGTGTCTCGATGATGCTGGCGGTGCTGGAGCAGCGCGGCCGGATCAGCGCGCTCGGCAAGCGGGACATCTACTCCGCGACGGTCGGTGGCGTGAAGCTGTCGGAGCCGGCCGCCGACCTCGCCGTCGCGCTCGCGCTGGCCTCCGCCGCGAGCGACACCCCGCTGCCGAAGAACCTGGTGGCGATCGGCGAGGTGGGGCTCGCGGGCGAGGTGAGACGGGTCACGGGCGTGCAGCGCAGGCTCGCCGAGGCGCACCGGCTGGGCTTCACGCACGCGCTCGTACCGACCGATCCGGGCAAGGTGCCGGCCGGCATGAAGGTCCTGGAAGTCGCCGACATGGGGGAGGCGCTCCGGGTTCTGCCACGCTCCCGTCGCCGAGAGGCCCCACGGGAGGCGGAGGAGCGCCGGTAGACTTTGCCCAGGTCTCGCCCGTCCGTACGAACCGAGTGCGGGAACGGGAGCGCGGCAGAACCTGCGACCGGAGGAGTGCAGTGGCAGCCAACGACCGGGCAGCAGCTCCCGGAAAGTCCGGTGGGAGTGCCGGTTCCGATGGCCTGATGCGCGCCTCGCTCAGCGCCGTGGCACCCGGCACGGCCTTGCGTGACGGTCTGGAACGCGTCCTACGCGGCAACACCGGCGGGCTCATCGTCCTCGGCTCCGACAAGACGGTCGAGGTGATGTGCACGGGCGGCTTCGTGCTGGACGTGGAGTTCACCGCGACCCGGTTGCGGGAGCTGTGCAAGCTGGACGGCGGCATCGTGCTCTCGTCGGACCTGTCGAAGATCCTGCGCGCGGGCGTCCAGCTGGTCCCGGACCCGACGATCCCCACGGAGGAGACCGGGACCCGGCACCGTACAGCGGACCGTGTGAGCAAGCAGGTCGGCTTCCCGGTCGTCTCGGTCTCCCAGTCGATGCGCCTGATCGCCCTGTACGTGGACGGTCAGCGCCGCGTCCTGGAGGACTCCGCGGCGATCCTCTCCCGCGCGAACCAGGCGCTGGCGACCCTGGAGCGTTACAAGCTGCGGCTGGACGAGGTCGCGGGCACGCTGTCGGCGCTGGAGATCGAGGACCTGGTGACGGTCCGGGACGTGTCGGCGGTCGCGCAGCGGCTGGAGATGGTCCGCCGTATCGCCACCGAAATCGCCGAATACGTGGTCGAACTGGGCACGGACGGCCGGCTTCTCGCGCTCCAGCTGGAGGAGTTGATCGCCGGGGTCGAGCCCGACCGCGAGCTGGTCGTCCGGGACTACGTCCCCGAGCCGACGGCGAAGCGTTCACGCACGGTCGAGGAGGCACTGTCCGAGCTGGACGCGCTCTCCCACGCCGAGCTGCTCGAAATGGGCACGGTGGCGCGTGCGCTGGGCTACACCGGTTCCCCCGAGACGCTGGACTCCGCGGTGTCCCCGCGGGGCTTCCGGCTGCTGGCCAAGGTTCCGCGCCTTCCGGGCGCCATCATCGACCGGCTGGTGGAGCATTTCGGTGGTCTGCAGAAGTTGCTGGCCGCGAGTGTGGACGACCTGCAGACCGTCGACGGCGTGGGCGAGGCCCGGGCGCGGAGCGTACGGGAGGGGCTGTCGCGCCTGGCCGAGTCCTCCATCCTGGAGCGGTACGTCTGAGTGAGGGCCGGGCGCCTGATGACCCGGGACGCGTCGCGGGTTCGCGGCTGCGGGTCCGTGGGGCCTGGTCGCGCAGTTCAGACTCGGGAGGCGTCGCGGGTTCGCGGCTGCGAGTCCGTGGGGCCTCGTCGCGCAGTTCCCCGCGCCCCTCGGGGCGCGTCGTACGCGCCCAGCCGCAGGTGGTTGTGCCTCGTCCAGCGCAGGTGGTTGTGCCGCCAGGGGCAGCAGGTGGTTGTGCCGCCAGAGGCGGCGCGGGTGGACGCGGCGGCACCCCGTCGGCGCGGGCAAGTGGTCCAACCCCTGCCCGGGCCCAGCCGTCGGTATTCAGTCGGCCGACAGCACGAACGAAGCCTGCTGCTTCCCGTACCCCGGCGCCTTGGCCTCCAGCAGGTACGTGCCTGGCTTGGCCGAACCCCCGGGGGGCGTCGCACACTGCGGGGCGCTCGGCTTGCGGTCCCACTTCACGGTGTACGTGATGCTCTCGCCCGCGGGCACCCGGAACACCAGGCTTCCCGCGCTCCTGGGGCAGTCGGCGGACGACCAGTACGCGTCGTCCCCGTCCGCCGGCGTGATCGTCAACACCGTGCTCTTCGGCCCGAGATCGACCCCGCAGTCGGCCGACGAGCTGTTCTTCGCGGTCAGTTCGAAGGTCGGCGTCTGGTCCGGCGAGTAGGAGTTGTGCTCGCTGCGCAGGCTCAACGCCACCGCTCCCGAAGTGCAGTCGGGCAGCGTGGAGGACGCGGGGAGCGCATCGCCCGCACCGACGTCGCCGCCACCGGCGGCCGTACCCGAGCCGCCACCGGAGCCGGAAGAGCCACCGGAGCCGGAAGAACCGGCGGAGCCGTCGGTGGCGCCCTCCGCGTCGCCGCCGGAGCCGGAACCGCTGCCGCCGGAGCCGGACCCGCCGCCGGTGTCCCCGCCGCCCGACTCGTCGCGCCCGCCGGGATGTTGGCTGATCGCGGAGCCGGACGGGGTCGGTCCCGGCGTGATGGTGTGCGTGGGATTCTTGCCGTCGGAGCCGTCGGCGTTCTTCTTTCCGCCCCCGCCGCCGGCGGTGACGATCCATGTGATCACCAGTGCCAACAGGGCGAACACGGACAGCAGTACGACCCTCCGACGCCAGTAGATGGTGGAGGGAAGCGGCCCGACCGGATTGCGCAGAGATCCCACGGCGCAAACTGTACGAGAGATCTGAGCGCTTGCTCGCGCCACCCGCCGCGCCGGCGTCAACTTTTCCGGATCATCATCCCGGCAACTTCCGCAGGCGGCACGGTTCTTCACGCTTCGCCACCCTCGGTGACCGCGCCGTCACCCATTCTGCCCGCCAACCCATGGCAGGATCGGAAAGGCCATGACTGAGATGCTCCACGCCCCCGTGATCGCCTGGTTCGACGCCCACGCCCGCGACCTCCCCTGGCGCCGCCCGGAGGCGGGCCCGTGGGGCGTGATGGTCAGCGAGTTCATGCTCCAGCAGACCCCCGTGAACCGGGTGCTGCCCGTCTATGAGGAGTGGCTGTCCCGCTGGCCGCGCCCCGCCGACCTCGCGAAGGAGCCACCGGGCGAGGCGGTGCGCGCCTGGGGCCGGCTGGGCTACCCGCGTCGCGCCCTGCGCCTGCACGGCGCCGCGGTCGCCATAACGGAACGGCACGGCGGGGACGTGCCGACGGATCACGGGCAACTGCTGGCACTGCCCGGCATCGGCGAGTACACGGCCGCCGCGGTGGCCTCGTTCGCCTACGGGCAACGGCACGCCGTGCTGGACACCAATGTCCGCCGGGTTCTCGCCCGGGCCGTGACGGGTGTGCAGTACCCCCCGAACGCGACCACGGCCGCCGAGCGGCGCCTGGCGCGGGAGCTGCTGCCGCAGGACGAGGGGACCGCCGCGCGGTGGGCCGCCGCCTCCATGGAACTGGGCGCGCTGGTGTGCACGGCGAGGAACGAGGGGTGCCAGCGGTGCCCGATCGCCGCGCAGTGCGCCTGGCGGCTCGCGGGCAAGCCGGAGCACGCGGGACCCCCGCGGCGCGGGCAGACGTACGCCGGTACGGACCGGCAGGTGCGCGGCAAGCTGCTGGCCGTGTTGCGGGAGGCACGCACCCCGGTGTCGCAGGGAATGCTGGACCGGGTGTGGCACGAGCCGGTGCAGCGGGCCCGCGCGCTGGACGGGTTGGTGGCGGACGGTCTGGTGGAGCCGCTGTCCGGCGGCCTGTACCGGCTGCCGCTGGGCTGACACACAGCCAGGTCACAGTCCCCAGGCGTCCGTTACGAAGGACTCGGCGGGGCACATCATCCCGAACCGGGGCATAAATCCTCTCCGCCTTACCCCTTTCCCGCTTCTGTTACACAACCGACGGATAGCCGACTGCCAGCCGCAGGCTGGTCCGCACAGCCCCGTGACAACCACTCCGTAGCTTCTTCTTCGTGCCCGGCGGACCACCGGGCGCGGAAGCAGCGGGACTTCCGGCAGGCGCCGGAGGGACAACGGGGAACGGAGGCGGTTGATCATGGCCCAGGGCGAGGTGCTCGAATTCGAGGAGTACGTCCGGACTCGGCAGGACGCGCTGCTGCGCAGCGCCCGCCGGCTGGTGCCCGACCCGGTCGACGCCCAGGACCTGCTGCAGACCGCGCTGGTACGGACGTACGGCCGCTGGGAGGGCATCGCCGACAAGCGGCTCGCCGACGCCTATCTGCGCCGAGTCATGATCAACACGCGGACCGAGTGGTGGCGGGCACGCAAGCTGGAGGAGGTGCCGACCGAGCAGCTGCCGGACGCCTCCGTGGAGGACTCCACCGAGCAGCACGCCGACCGGGCCCTGCTGATGGACGTCATGAAGGTGCTGGCACCGAAGCAGCGCAGTGTCGTGGTGCTGCGACACTGGGAGCAGATGTCCACAGAGGAGACGGCCGCGGCCCTCGGCATGTCGGCCGGTACGGTCAAGAGCACGCTGCACCGGGCGCTCGCCCGGCTCCGTGAGGAGCTGGAAGCCCGCGATCTGGACGCACGCGCGCTGGAGCGTGAGGAGCGGGAGCGTTGCGCGGCCTGACCGGGGCCGGACCCGACCGGGTCCGAGGGAGTACACAGGCGGTGATCGCGGTGGGGGCCGCGCTCGCCGCCCTCGCCCTTTTCGTCGCCGCGTGCGGCAGCGGGGGCACGGGCGCCCGGGACGAGGGCCCGGCGCACGGCTCGGCGGTGGCGGGATCCGTCACCTCCCCCTCCCCCTCCCCCAGTGCCTCCCAGAGGTACCGCCGGGTGGACGCCGTGGCGCTGCTCAAGAGCGACCCCCAGGTGTCCGGGGCGGTCAAGCGGGAGCTGAAGCCGTGCGACGGCGACAAGTACCAGGTCGACGTCTCCTACGGCGACCTGACCGACGCCCCGGTGGACGACGTCGTCATCAACGTGATGACCTGTGCCGACTGGGTCGGCATCGCCTCGTACGTGTACCGGGACGAGGGCGGCGCGTTCAAGAACGTCTTCAAGAGCGAGGAGTCCCCGGTCTACGCCGAGATCGACCGAGGCACGCTGTCGGTGTTCCGGCAGTACTACGAGCAGGGCGACCCGATCTCCAGCCCGTCCGGTGACGTCGTGACCCCCTACACATGGAAGGCGGGACGGTTCGCCCCGGGGAAGCCCACCCGCAACGAGTACAGCAACGCCGCCGACGGGGGCGCGCAGCCCGCACCGGACAACTGACCCACACGCACACCATGAGGACTGAGAGCACCGGGATGGCAGACCAGACCCACGTCCTGTTCGTCGAGGACGACGACGTCATCCGCGAGGCCACCCAGCTCGCCCTGGAGCGGGACGGCTTCGCGGTCACCGCGATGCCCGACGGCCTGTCGGGCCTGGAGGCGTTCCGGGCGAACCGCCCCGACATCGCGCTGCTGGACGTCATGGTGCCGGGTCTGGACGGGGTCAGCCTGTGCCGTCGGATCCGGGACGAGTCGACCGTGCCGGTGATCATGCTGTCGGCGCGCGCCGACTCCATCGACGTCGTCCTCGGCCTGGAGGCGGGCGCGGACGACTATGTGACCAAGCCGTTCGACGGTGCCGTGCTGGTCGCCCGGATCCGCGCGGTGCTGCGCCGTTTCGGGCACGCCGGCGGTGCCGCGCAGACGGAGGCGCCCGCGTCCGCGGTCGCCGGCACGCTGACCTTCGGAGAGCTGGAGATCGACACCGACGGTATGGAGGTGCGCCGGGGCGGGCAGCCGGTGGCGCTCACCCCGACCGAGATGCGGCTGCTGCTGGAGTTCTCGTCCGCGCCCGGCACCGTCCTCTCCCGTGACAAGTTGCTGGAGCGTGTGTGGGACTACGGCTGGGGCGGTGACACGCGGGTCGTGGACGTGCATGTGCAGCGGCTGCGGCAGAAGATCGGCCAGGACCGGATCGAGACGGTCCGCGGCTTCGGCTACAAGCTGAAGGCCTGAGCGGAGCGGCGGCATGCGGGGGATTCTTCGGCACCCGGTCCGGCGCGTGGAGCGGGTGGGCCTGCGCACCGGGCTGAGGTGGAAGCTCAGTGCGGCGATCGCGCTGGTGGCCGGTCTGGTGGCGATCGTGCTGAGCCTGGTCGTGCACAACGCGGCCCGGGTCTCGATGCTGGACAACGCACGCGAGCTGGCCAACGACCGCCTGCTGCTGGCCCAGCGCAACTACGAGCTGAACCGGGGGCCCGTCTTCCCGTACGTCAAGGTCGACGATCCGCAGTTGCCGGACGGGCTGCGCGAGAGCGTCGAGCGGGGCCGCCGGGTCAGTGACGTCTCCCAGCACGGCCGGCAGCCGGACATCTGGGCGGCCGTACCGGTGAAGGACGGGCGCGTGTTGTCCGTGCACATCCATCTGCCGGACCGCAGCGTCGACATGCTGAAGGACCTGGACCAGGCCCTGGTCATCGGTTCGGTCGCGGTGGTGCTCGGCGGCAGCGCGCTGGGCGTGCTGATCGGCGGCCAGCTGTCCCGCCGGCTGCGCAAGGCGGCAGCCGCCGCGAACCAGGTGGCCAAGGGCGAGACCGACGTCCGGGTGCGGGCGGCCATCGGCGGGGTCGTACGGGACGAGACCGACGATCTCGCGCGGGCGGTGGACGCCATGGCGGACGCGCTGCGGCAGCGCCTGGAGGCCGAGCGGCGGGTCACCGCCGACATCGCGCACGAGCTGCGCACCCCGGTGACGGGTCTGCTGACGGCCGCCGAGCTGCTGCCGCCCGGCCGGCTCACGGAACTGGTCCTGGACCGGGCGAAGGCGATGCGCACGCTGGTCGAGGACGTCCTGGAGGTGGCCCGGCTCGACAGCGCCTCGGAGCGGGCGGAGTTGCAGGACATCATGCTCGGCGAGTTCGTCGCGCGCCGGGCGGCGGCCAAGGATCCGGACATCGCCGTACGGGTGGTGCACGAGTCGGAGGTGACCACCGATCCGCGGCGGCTGGAGCGGGTGCTGTTCAACCTGCTGGCCAACGCCGCGCGGCACGGCAGGCCGCCGATCGAGGTCACCGTGGAGGGCCGGGTCATCCGGGTCCGCGACCACGGTCCCGGCTTCCCCGAGGAGCTGCTCGCCGAGGGGCCGAGCAGGTTCCGCACCGGCAGCAAGGACCGCGCCGGGAAGGGCCACGGGCTGGGGCTGACCATCGCGGCCGGCCAGGCCCGCGTACTCGGCGCCCGGCTGACGTTCCGCAACGTACGGCCCGCGGGGGCGCCGGCCCACATTCCCGCGGAGGGCGCGGTGGCCGTCCTGTGGCTGCCGGAGCACGCCCCGACCAGCACCGGCAGCTATCCGATGCTGCCGCCGTCGGGCGGCAACTAGAGCCGGTGGTCCGGCGGCACGACAGGCTCCCCTTGGTCCCGCAGTACGACGGGCTCCGCTTGGTCGGGCGGTAGCCCGGGGCCCACTTGGACCCGCGGTACCACCGGCTCCCCTTGGTCCCGCAGTACGACGGGCTCCGCGGTCACCCGAAGTCCTTGGAGAAGTCCAGTTCCGCGCTGCGCTCGGTCAGCGAGTACCAGTTGCCGTTGTCGTCCCGGAAGATCGCCTCGATGCCGTAGGGCCGCTCCTTCGGCTCCTGGAGGAACTCCACCCCGCGCGCCCGGAACGTCTCGTAGTCGCCCCGGCAGTCGTCCGTGTGGAACGCGCCGGCCCCCAGCACCCCTTTGGCGACGAGCTTCTTCAGCGCCTCGGCGGACTCGGGGTCCAGGCCGGGGCCGTCCAGGCTCATCAGCGCCAGTTCCACGCCGGGCTGGTCCTTGGCGCCGACGGTGACCCAGCGCATGTCGCCCATGGCGAGGTCGCTGCGCACCTCGAAGTCCAGCTTCTCGGTGAAGAACGCCTTCGTCCGCTGCTGGTCGTTGGTCCATACGGTGGTGATGCCCAGGCCCTTGATCATGGCTGCGTGCTCCTGTCGTGCGGCTGCTGTTCCTGCTCGTCACCGTAGGCAGGGCCGGGCTCGGCGCGCTTCTTCGATGTTGCGGTGTTGAAACCGCCGGCCCAGAGCATGGCGTAGCAGCCGGGTATGAGGGCGGCGCCGTGGCCCACGTGCTCGGTGCGGTACGCGCTCGGGGTGAGGCCGGTCCGGGCCTTGAAACGGGCGGAGAAGGTGCCGAGGCTGCTGAAGCCGACCAGGGTGCAGATCTCGGTCACCGTGAGATTGGCGCTGCGCAGCATCTCCTCGGCGCGCTCGATCCGCCGGTGGGTCAGATACTGGCCGGGCGTCTCGCCGTACGCCTCCTTGAAGGCGCGCAGGAAGTGATAGCGCGAGTACCCGGCATGTGCCGCCACCGCGTCCAGGTCGAGTCCCGGGTCGGCCCAGTCCCGGTCCATGGCGTCCTTGGCCAGACGCAGGCGCCGGATCTTGTCCATGGGCCGATGGTGCCACGGGCCTGTGACATCGACTCGGGCACCGACTTCGGCATCGCCCCTGAAACGGCTCCGGCATCGGCGCCGACCGGCGCGAACGGCTCAGTGCCGGGTGTTCGACCGGCGTCCTCGGGGCGGGGAAAAGGCCGAAGGCCCCGGGGCGGACACCTACCGGGGCCTTCGCGAGCTCGGGGAAGGATCAGACGGCCTCGACCACAGCCGTCGGCGCCGTGTCGGAGCCGTCGGCCGAGGGCTTCTGCGGCCCGCCCTTCAGCGGCACCTCCTTGACGAACAGCGCCGCGATCAGGACCGGCACCGCGATCACGGCGCCGAGCAGGAACGCGGAGTGCGTGCCCGCGGACACCGCGTGCTGGTACGCCTCCCGGGCCGCGGCCGGCAGCTTCGCCAGGCTCGCCGCGTCCAGCTGCGCCGACTTCTCGGTGACGCCCTTGCCCAGCGCGCCGGCCCGCTCGGCCATGACGTCCTGGACCCGGTGGTTGAACAGGGCGCCCATGATGGCCACGCCGAAGGAGGAGCCGAGCGTGCGGAACAGGGTGGTGGACGAGGAGGCCACGCCCATGTCCTTCATCTGCACGCTGTTCTGCGCGACCAGCATGGTGATCTGCATCAGGCAGCCCATGCCGGCACCGACCACGACCATGTAGAGGCCGGAGGTGAGGCGGGTGGTGTCCGTGTCCATGAGGGACAGCAGGTACAGCCCGATCACCATCAGCACGCCGCCCACGATGGGGAAGATCTTGTACCGCCCGCTGCTGGTGGTGATCCGCCCGGCGATGATGGAGGTCACGAGCATCGCGCCGAGCATCGGCAGGAGCAGCAGACCGGAGTTGGTCGCGGAGGCGCCCTGCACCGCCTGCTGGTACAGCGGCAGGAACAGCGTGGCGCCGAACATCACGAAGCCGGTGATGAAGCCGATGAGCGACATCAGGGTGAAGTTGCGGCTCTTGAAGATGTGCAGCGGCAGGACCGGCTCGGAGACCCGGGTCTGCCAGAAGACGAACCCGATCAGCGCGGCCACACCGATGCCGATCAGCTCCATGATCCGCGCGGAGGTCCAGGCGTACTCGGTACCGCCCCAGGTGGTGACCAGCACGATCGAGGTGATGCCGACGGTCAGCAGTACGACACCGAGGTAGTCGATGCCCGCCTTGGACCGCTTCCTCGGCAGGTGCAGCACGGCCGTGACCAGCGCGAGGGCGAC
Organism: Streptomyces sp. NPDC053076; assembly: GCF_044546845.1. NCBI lineage: Bacteria > Bacillati > Actinomycetota > Actinomycetes > Kitasatosporales > Streptomycetaceae > Streptomyces > Streptomyces sp. NPDC053076. Next base: position 26,742 of record NZ_JBITZL010000010.1, read on the forward strand.
CGCGCCGAGCGGCAGGTTGATGTAGAAGGCCCAGCGCCAGCCCCAGTTGTCGGTGATGGTGCCGCCGACCAGCGGGCCGCCGATCATGGCGAGTGCCATGACACCGGCCATCAAGCCCTGGTACTTGCCCCGCTCCCGGGGCGGGATCAGGTCACCGATGATCGCCATGACGCCGACCATCAGACCGCCGGCACCAAGACCCTGCACGGCCCGGAACCCGATCAGCTGGCCCATGTCCTGGGCCATGCCGCTCAGTGCCGAACCGATCAGGAAGATCACGATAGAGCTGAGGAAGGCACCCTTACGCCCGAACATGTCACCGAGCTTGCCCCACACGGGGGTGGAGGCCGCGGTGGCCAGGGTGTAGCCGGTGACGACCCAGGAGAGGTGCTCCAGACCGCCCAGTTCGCCCACGATCGTCGGCATCGCCGTGCCCACGATCATGTTGTCGAGCATCGCGAGCATCATCGCGATCATGAGTGCGAGCAGCACCACTCGCACACTCCTGGGCTGTTTGCCCTGCTTGCCTTCTTCGACCGTGTCCGCCATCGTCTTCCCATTTCCCCCTGCGACATACTTACTTGCCGCCCGGCTAGTGCTCACTAGACTAGGAAAGTAGACGCGCTACTAGCCGGGCGTCAAGTAAGTTTCCGCCGGAGCGCGAGGAGTACGAGGATGGGCGTCACCATGGACGGCACCAAGCAGCAGCGCCGCGGCAACACGCGCCAGCGCATCCAGGACGTCGCGCTCGAACTCTTCGCGGAGCAGGGCTACGAGAAGACCTCCCTGCGGGAGATCGCCGAGCGACTCGACGTCACCAAAGCAGCCCTGTACTACCACTTCAAGACGAAGGAAGAGATCATCGTCAGCCTCTTCGAGGACCTGACGAAGCCGATCGAGGAACTGATCGAGTGGGGCAGGCAGCAGCCGCACACCCTGGAGACGAAGCAGGAGATCCTCCGCCGTTACAGCGTGGCGCTCGCGGGCGCGGAACCGCTCTTCCGCTTCATGCAGGAGAACCAGGCGACGGTGCGTGAACTGCGCATCGGCGACACCTTCAAGGACCGGATGCGCGGCCTGCGGGACATCCTCATCAATCCCGAGGCGCAGCTCGTGGACCAGGTGCGCTCGGTCAGCGCGATGTTCACGCTGCACGCCGGAATGTTCGTGATGCAGGACCTGGAAGGCGACCCCGAGAAGAAGCGCGCAGCCGTTCTCGAGGTCGCCTTGGACCTGGTCAAGCAGGCGCACGAGCACGCCCGCGACACGGCCTAGGTCAGACCGTCACGCCCTTGGCGCGCAGGAACGCGACCGGGTTGACGGCGGAGCCGTAGTTCGGGGTGGTACGGATCTCGAAGTGCAGGTGCGGCCCGGTGGAGTTGCCGGTGGAGCCGGACAGGGCTATGTGCTGGCCGGTCCGCACGATCTGACCGATCCTGACGTCGATCCGGGACAGGTGCGCGTACTGCGAGTAGGTGCCGTTGCCGTGCTTGATGACGATGGCGTTGCCGTACGCCGGGCCGTCACCCGCACCGTTCGGGCCGGCCTTGACGACGGTGCCGCCGTGCGCGGCGATGACCTCGGTGCCGGTCGGCACGGCGAAGTCCTGACCGCTGTGCTTGGCGACCCAGTGGCTGCCGGCCTGCATGAAGCTGGCGGACAGCGTGTACTTCTTCACCGGGTCGACCCAGGAGGCGGCGGACGGCGCCGCGGCGCTCGCGACCCCGGTCCCCAGCACGGCCGTGGCGCCGATTCCGGCAGCCAGGACGGCCACGCGGTTGCGCTGCGAGGACGTACGGGTGGAGCGGGACGTGAAGCGTCGGAACATCGTGACCTCGTGAACTCGGAGACAAGTCGGCCACCCGGCGCACAGACCTTCGTCCGGAGCGGCCATCCCTTGGTAACCGAGCACGGCATCAAGCCCAAAACGGCCCAACTACGGCACCAAGTAGTAGATGACCGCGAAACCAACGGCATTCTTGACAGTCGCGCCCCGCACCCGACAAGCCTCTGACGACGTCATTCTCCCCCATGACCCTCCAGGCCCTAGGTCCACATTTCGCCCGATTTGCCCGCCTGACTGATCCCACTATCAGGGCTAGTACCGGACATTTCGCCTGTGCCGCTTATCACCGGCGGGTCGAACCGGCGGCCAAAGAAATGTGACGCAGCCCTCTAGGCGCCTACCCTCCAGTAACCCTACGGTTCCCCTCGCGCCACTCTCGCCACAGATCATGCCCCTGACATTCAGGCCGCGTACGGACATGACGTACGGACGTGAGAGGACCCTCACCGATGACCACACGCCCCTGGGCGCGCCGCATCTCCGCGAGCGCCGTATCCGTGGCCGCCCTGGCCGCGCTGGCCGCCCCCGCCCAGGCGGCGGAGGCGGCAGGTAGCACGACCACCGCGGTGGCCGCCGGCACGGCCGCGAAGGTCGACCACGCCACCTGGCAGAAGGACTGCCAGGCGGTCATGGACCAGGCCCTGCCGTACCTGAAGAACCGCATCGCCGCCGCCGGGCCCGGCGAGAAGCAGGCGATCGTCTTCGACATCGACAACACCACGCTGGAGACCGACTTCGGCTTCAGCTACCCGCAACCGGCCAACAGGCCCGTACAGGACGTCGCCCGCTACGCCCAGGACCACGGCGTCTCCCTCTTCTTCGTCACCGCCCGCCCCGGCATCCTGTACTGGCCCACCGAGTACAACCTCGAGCACGACGGCTACGAGGTCTCCGGCCTCCACGTCCGCGGCCTGTTCGACCTCTTCAAGGACGTCGCCGCCTACAAGACCGCCCAGCGCGTCGACATCGAGAACGACGGCTACACGATCATCGCGAACATCGGCAACAGCGCCACCGACCTGTCGGGCGGTCACGCCGAGAAGACGTACAAACTCCCGGACTACGACGGACAGTTGTCGTAACGCTCCCGGCGCCGACGGGTTCTCTCACCGCGGTCGGCCGCCCGCTCGGGGCAGCCCGGCCGGACGGCTGGGAGTACCGGGCCTCGCGCAGCGGGTGCGCGGCGACCAGGGCTGCGAGCTGGGGTACGAGGACGGCCCTGACGGTGGGCCTCGTGGCCGGGCGCGGCCGTGTACGGGGCGACGGACACCGAGGTACGCGCCCCGTGCACCCGCCCTGCGCCTTCCGAGACGGCACCCGGGGACAACGGAAGGGGCCGGTGCCCCAAAGGCACCGGCCCCTTCCTTCGGCCGTCGGCAGGGCGCTTACGCGTCCTTGCTCAGGTTCGGCCCGGCACCGCCGGCCGCCTGCTCGATCGGCGGGACGTCCGGCAGCGCCGACTTCTCCTCACCCCGGAAGGTGAAGGTCTGGGCGTCGCCCTCGCCCTCGGTGTCCACGACCACGATGTGACCGGGACGCAGCTCGCCGAAGAGGATCTTCTCCGAGAGCGTGTCCTCGACCTCGCGCTGGATCGTGCGGCGCAGCGGACGCGCGCCCAGCACCGGGTCGTAACCCTTCTTGGCCAGCAGCTCCTTGGCGGACTGGGAGAGCTCGATGCCCATGTCCCGGTCCTTCAGGCGCTCGTCCACCTTGCCGACCATCAGGTCGACGATCCGCAGGATGTCCGCCTGCGTCAGCTGCGGGAAGACGACGACGTCGTCGACGCGGTTGAGGAACTCGGGGCGGAAGTGCTGCTTGAGCTCGTCCGACACCTTGTTCTTCATGCGCTCGTAGTTGGTCTTCGTGTCACCCGCGGCGGCGAAGCCGAGGTTGAAGCCCTTCGAGATGTCCCGCGTGCCGAGGTTGGTCGTCATGATGATGACCGTGTTCTTGAAGTCCACGACCCGGCCCTGGGAGTCGGTCAGGCGACCGTCCTCCAGGATCTGCAGCAGCGAGTTGAAGATGTCCGGGTGGGCCTTCTCCACCTCGTCGAAGAGGACGACGGAGAACGGCTTGCGGCGGACCTTCTCGGTCAGCTGGCCGCCCTCTTCGTAGCCCACGTAGCCGGGGGGCGAACCGAAGAGACGCGACACCGTGTGCTTCTCGCTGAACTCCGACATGTCGAGGGAGATCAGCGCGTCCTCGTCACCGAAGAGGAACTCGGCGAGCGCCTTGGACAGCTCGGTCTTACCGACACCGGACGGGCCGGCGAAGATGAACGAGCCACCGGGACGCTTCGGGTCCTTCAGACCGGCACGCGTACGACGGATCGCCTTCGACAGCGCCTTGACGGCGTCGACCTGGCCGATGACCCGCTTGTGGAGCTCGTCCTCCATGCGGAGCAGGCGGCTGGACTCCTCCTCGGTCAGCTTGAAGACCGGGATGCCGGTGGCCGTGGCGAGGACCTCGGCGATCAGCTCGCCGTCGACCTCGGCGACGACGTCCATGTCGCCGGCCTTCCACTCCTTCTCCCGCTTGGCCTTGGCGGCCAGGAGCTGCTTCTCCTTGTCGCGCAGGGAGGCGGCCTTCTCGAAGTCCTGCGAGTCGATCGCGGACTCCTTGTCCCGGCGGACGCCGGCGATCTTCTCGTCGAACTCGCGCAGGTCCGGCGGCGCGGTCATCCGGCGGATACGCATCCGGGAGCCGGCCTCGTCGATCAGGTCGATCGCCTTGTCGGGCAGGAAGCGGTCGGAGATGTAACGGTCGGCCAGGGTGGCGGCCTGGACCAGTGCCTCGTCCGTGATGGAGACCCGGTGGTGCGCCTCGTACCGGTCGCGCAGGCCCTTGAGGATCTCGATCGTGTGCGGCAGGGACGGCTCGGCGACCTGGATGGGCTGGAAGCGGCGCTCGAGGGCCGCGTCCTTCTCCAGGTGCTTGCGGTACTCGTCCAGCGTGGTCGCACCGATGGTCTGCAGCTCACCGCGGGCCAGCATCGGCTTCAGGATGGAAGCGGCGTCGATGGCGCCCTCGGCGGCACCCGCACCGACCAGCGTGTGCAGCTCGTCGATGAACAGGATGATGTCGCCGCGGGTGCGGATCTCCTTGAGCACCTTCTTCAGGCGCTCCTCGAAGTCACCGCGGTAGCGGGAGCCGGCGACCAGGGCGCCGAGGTCCAGCGTGTAGAGGTGCTTGTCCTTCAGCGTCTCGGGCACCTCGCCCTTGACGATGGCCTGGGCGAGACCCTCGACGACGGCGGTCTTGCCGACGCCGGGCTCACCGATCAGCACCGGGTTGTTCTTCGTACGGCGGGACAGCACCTGCATGACCCGCTCGATCTCCTTCTCGCGCCCGATGACCGGGTCGAGCTTGGACTCACGAGCGGCCTGGGTGAGGTTCCGGCCGAACTGGTCCAGGACGAGAGAGGTCGAGGGGGTGCCCTCGGCCGGGCCGCCGGCGGTGGCGGTCTCCTTGCCCTGGTAACCCGAGAGCAGCTGGATGACCTGCTGCCGCACCCGGTTGAGGTCTGCGCCCAGCTTGACCAGGACCTGGGCGGCGACGCCCTCGCCCTCACGGATCAGGCCGAGCAGGATGTGCTCCGTGCCGATGTAGTTGTGGCCCAGCTGAAGGGCCTCGCGGAGCGACAGCTCCAGGACCTTCTTGGCACGGGGTGTGAAGGGGATGTGCCCGGACGGGGCCTGCTGACCCTGCCCGATGATCTCCTCCACCTGCTGGCGGACCGCCTCAAGCGAAATGCCGAGGCTCTCCAGGGCCTTAGCGGCGACACCTTCGCCCTCGTGGATGAGACCCAGGAGGATGTGCTCGGTGCCGATGTAGTTGTGGTTGAGCATCCGGGCTTCTTCCTGAGCCAGGACGACAACCCGCCGCGCGCGGTCGGTGAACCTCTCGAACATCGTTAATCGCTCCTCAGAGCGGTCAGGCAGTGGGGGGAACTTCCCCTCCCTGTCCTTCCGCAGCTTAGTCCCGCAAGCGGGGACCGCTCATTCCAACTGCCGACACCGTCGATGGCCTCCTGACCCCGAACGCCGACATATGCTCCAACCCGATGGTGCGAGACGATGTTCCCGCAGGCCAGGCAGTTACCCCACTCGCCAGTACGCCGATGGCGAACGTGAGACGGCCCGTACTGCGTGTCGCCCCCTCCCACTAGGCATGTCTTACCCGCGGGGACGGAGACTCCATGCCGCGCGCACCGGTTCGCTCCGCTACGGGCGAACAACCTTGCGCCTCCCCGGACCCCCACGCGCCCCCTCTTCCGGCACTCTGCGCAGCTGATGGCGCACCCAGCGTAACCCGAACGCCACTGCGGCGGTTGGACTCGGCATGGTCGGCTCAGTCCCCATGACCTCCACGGTCCCCCTCCCCCGTCGTCCCATCGACCCGGACGCCCGGGCCCGGCACTGGTACGAGAACGGTCTGGGCTGGCCGACAGTGCCCGGCCGGCCGCTGCGGCTGCTCACGGGAGTGCGGTTCGACGTGCTCGACGTACCGGCCGAGGCGGGCGCGAAAGCGCTCCGGCATCTCGCACCGGGCTCTCCGGTCATCCTTCGGGGTGACCGGATGGAGCTGCTGGTGGCCCCGGGGAGCGCGGAGGAGCTGCCCGGACTGCTCGACTGGCTGGAGTGGGGAACGGTGCCCCTGGACCTGCGGGTCCTCGGGCAGAACGGCACGCTGGAGGCGCCGCCACCGCCCGCAGGGACCACTACCGCACGGCTCACATCCGTACAGCACGCACCCGCACGGCTCGCACCCGCACAGATCGAATCCGTACGGCTCGAATCCGTACGGTCTGATTCCCCGGGGGCCCGCTCAGCGCGCGTCGAACCCGCGCGGGCCGCTTCCGTTCAGGGGGCCGTGGCCGGTGTGTGGCTGCGGCCCCCCGGGCCGGGAGGCGAGGTCGTGAATTCGCTGCCGGCCGTACCGGCCATGCCGGCCGGGTCGGGCGTGGGGCGCGAGGGGACCGCCCCCGATCTCGTACGACTGGTGGACACGGTGGCAGCGCAGTGCCACCGGGCCCGGCTGTGGAGCAACCGCGCCGGCAATCCCGCCGACCGGCGGAATCAGCCGTTGGCCTTCTCGTATGCCTCACGAATCGACGCGGGAACACGGCCGCGGTCATTGACCTCGTAACCGTTCTCCTTCGCCCAGGCGCGGATCGCCGCGGTGTCCTGGTTGCCGCCGGAAGCGGCACGCGCCTTTCCACGCCCACCCGAGGCACGGCCGCCGGTACGACGCCCGCCCTTCACATAGGGATCAAGAAGGCTGCGCAGCTTGTCCGCATTGACGGTCGTGAGATCGATCTCGTACGTCTTGCCGTCCAGCGCGAACGTCACGGTCTCGTCCGCCTCGCCGCCGTCGAGGTCGTCGACAAGAAGGACCTGAACCTTCTGTGCCACCGTATTTCCTTTCATCGATAACGTTGAGGGCCAGGGGTGTGCGGCGTCCGCCGTTTCGCCGCCCCTGTTATATGCAGTACTGCAGTACGTCGGAAAGCAAACCGCTTTTGCCGGAAAAACACAAACCCTCGGGAGTGACTCAGCGGACCGCCCGCGTCCGGAAACATGCGCGTTTCGGACATAGGGAACCTGGGCAATGACGATCACAGATGCAGAAGCATCCGACTGTTGCCCAAGGTGTTCGGCTTCACTCGTTCGAGACCGAGGAACTCGGCGACGCCCTCGTCATAGGAACGCAACAGCTCCGCGTACACATCGGTGTCGACCGGCGTCTCCCCGATCTCCACGAAGCCGTGCTTCCCGAAGAAGTCCACTTCGAAGGTCAGGCAGAAAACGCGTCGAACGCCGAGCCAGCGTGCGGTCTCGAGCAACTTCTCCAGCAACTGATGACCGACGCCGGCGCCCTTGAGGCCGGGCTTCACCGCCAGAGTGCGGACTTCCGCCAGGTCCTCCCACATGACGTGCAGCGCGCCGCAGCCGACCACCTCGGCGTTGTCGTCGCGTTCCGCGACCCAGAACTCCTGGATGTCCTCGTAAAGCGTGACCGTGGCTTTGTCGAGCAGGATGCGGTCGCGGACGTAGGCGTCGAGGAGGTGGCGCACGGCCGGGACATCGCTGGTCCGGGCCCGCCGGACGGTGATGGCTTTTGCGGAGACTTCGGGACGCTCTGCTGACATGAGCGGACGCTATCGCCCGTCCGCGCCCCGCGCCGAGCCGGGGTTCTCCTCTTGCCGGGCTTCGGGAGCTTCTGGTTGCCGCGCCACGGGGGCTTCCTGTTGCCGGGCCACAGGAGCTTCCCGGGTTTCTTCCGGACCCTGGACGATGCGTACGGCGTCCCTGAGGGCCTGGCGCTGTTCGTCGCTCATCATGCCGAAGAAGGCGACGAGAGCGGCGGCCGGGTTGTCGCTCTGTGACCAGGCGTCGTTCATCAGGGCGGCGGCGTACGCGGCTCGTGTCGACACGGCCTCATATCGATAGGCCCGGCCTTCCGCCTCACGGCGCACCCAGCCCTTCTGATGGAGATTGTCCAAAACGGTCATCACGGTGGTGTACGCGATGGAGCGTTCCTGCTGGAGGTCTTCCAGGACTTCTCGAACGGTCACCGGGCGGTTCCACTTCCACACCCGCGTCATGACCGCGTCTTCGAGTTCTCCCAATGGGCGAGGCACAGCTCAGAACAATAGTGGGAGATCCCGGCAATGGCGTGCCGGACGTGCGCTAGAGCTGCAAACGCGAACAAAAAGGGCGTACGACTCGGAAAGCGGCGGGCTGCGGTGAGTCGTACCGCCGGGCCGGTCCTGGGCTCGGGGGCCCGACGGCCGGGGCTCGCCGGGACGGGGAGCGGGTCGGCTCAGGCGTCGACGGCGGGGGCCTGGCGCGTGCCCTCCACGCGCGCGAGTGCGGCGTCGACGGCCGCGTCCTCCTTGGCCTTGGCGGCCCCGCCCTGGGTCTTCACGATCACCCTGACCAGACCGATGAAGAACACGGCCATGACGACCGGGGGCACGAGCGCGGAGACGTAGTCCATGTCTCCAGAGTATCCACGGAGGAAGGGGCGAAAGGGTCGGGGTACACGAACCACCCACACCAGCCACCGTCACGCGGACGGCGAGTCCCCCCACCGGAGCCCCCGGTGGGGAGGTCAGGCCGGCTGGAGGGGGGTCAGCCCGCGGCCAGTTGCCGCGACTCCGTCGGACCCGTCGGCGGCGTCGGCTTGCGGCGCGGAAAGACCTCACCCGGCGTCGGAATGGGCCGCTTCGGCGAGACCGGCTCCGACTCCGCCGGCCTCGGCGTGGGCCGCTCCACCGGGCCCGGCGCGGGCTTCGGCGCGGGCTTCGGCGGCTCCTCGGCCTGTCCGTCGCCCTGCCGGACCCCGGGCTCCCCCGCACCGCCCGCACCGCCCGCAAGGGCCGACAGACGCGTCCGCGCGGGCGGCACGGCGGGCGCGGGCACCTTGCGCGCCCCCTGTGCGAATCGTGCCCGCACGTCCTGCTCGGCCAGCGCCTGACAGCGGTCCAGCAGCGCCGCCGCAGCGGGATTCCCGCGCAGTGCCCGCAGCGCGGCGAGATCGTCCGGCGTCGGCCGGTGCCCGGTTCCGAGCGCCTCCTCCAGAACGGCGAGGTAACCGGCGGTGGTGCCCGGCAGGGCGGCCCGGTACCTGCCCAGGTCGGCCACCAGGAAGGCGCGCAGTCTGGCCCCCTCGTGCATCGCCTCGTCGAGCGACTCGGAGAGCCGGAAGCAGTCCTGCACGTCCTCGGCGGAAGCGTGGCCGGGGTGGAGGGCGAGGGCGAGGGCGCGGCGGAGCACACGCAGCTCCTCCGCGCCGAACGCCATGCCGCCGCGGGATCCGTATGGCGTGGGCATGCGGGCGACGCTATCGCTAATCGGACAAAAGTGACGGATCAGAATGTTTGTGTCGCTGCGTGTCGCTCCGGGGTTCCCTCATCAGGGGGCACCGGTGAGGGGGCTGGGGGTCCCCCATCAGGCGTTACCGGTAAGGCGGCCAGGGCTTCCCCATCGGGCGTCACCGGTAAGGCGGCCAGGGGGCCGGCCCCTCGTCAAGGGGCACCGGTGAGGCCGGCGCCCGGGCGGGCGCCGGCCGTCCCTCACAGCCGGGACACGTTCCGCTCGTACACCAGGCGCAGCCCGATCAGCGTCAGCCACGGCTGGTGCTCGTCGATCACCGCGGACTCGCCCAGCACCACCGGAGCGAGGCCGCCCGTGGCGATCACCGTGACGTCGTCCGGGTCGTCGGCCAGCTCCCGGGCCATCCGGCTCACCACTCCGTCGACCTGCCCGGCGAAGCCGTACACGACGCCCGACTGCATGGCCTCGACCGTGTTCTTGCCGATCACGTTCCTGGGCCTGGCGACCTCGATCTTCCGCAGCTGCGCGGCCCTGATCCCGAGGGCCTCCACCGAGATCTCGATACCCGGGGCGATGACCCCGCCGACGTACTCCCCGCGCGCGGAGACCGCGTCGAAGGTGGTCGCCGTGCCGAAGTCGACGACGATCGCCGGACCGCCGTACAGCTCGTTCGCCGCGACCGCGTTGATGATGCGGTCGGCGCCGACCTCCTTGGGGTTGTCGAACTGGATCGGCACGCCCGTCTTCACGCCCGGCTCCACCAGCACCGCCGGCACGTCGCCGTAGTAGCGCCGGGTGACCTCGCGCAGCTCGTGCAGCACCGACGGCACGGTCGCGCAGATGGCGATGCCGTCGATGCCGTCGCCCAGTTCGTCGCCGAGCAGCGGGTGCATGCCCATCAGGCCGTGGAGCAGCACCGCCAGCTCGTCCGCCGTGCGGCGCGGGTCTGTGGAGATGCGCCAGTGCTCGACGATGTCCTCGCCGTCGAACAGGCCGAGGACGGTGTGCGTGTTGCCGACGTCGATCGTGAGGAGCATGGCCGTTACTCCGCCTCGCGCAGGTCCAGGCCGATGTCCAGGATCGGCGAGGAGTGGGTGAGCGCGCCGACGGCCAGGAAGTCCACGCCGGTGTCGGCGTACGCGCGCGCGTTGGCCAGCGTCAGCCGCCCGGACGCCTCCAGCAGGGCGCGACCGCCGACGATGCCGACGGCCTCCTCGCAGTCGCCGGGCGTGAAGTTGTCCAGCAGGATCAGGTCGGCGCCCGCGTCCACGACCTCGCGCAGCTGGTGCAGGGTGTCGACCTCGACCTCGATCGGCACGTCCGGGAACGCCTCCCGTACGGCCTTGAACGCCTGCGCGACACCGCCGGCGGCCACCACGTGGTTGTCCTTCACCAGAGCCGCGTCGGACAGCGACATGCGGTGGTTGACGCCCCCGCCGGCGCGGACCGCGAACTTCTCCAGCGAGCGCAGGCCGGGAGTCGTCTTGCGGGTGTCGCGGACCTTCGCCTTGGTGCCGTCCAGCGCGTCCGCCCACGCGCGCGTGGCGGTCGCGATGCCGGACAGCCGGCACAGGATGTTCAGCGCGCTGCGCTCGGCGGTGAGCAGGTCGCGCGTGCGCGTGGTGACCGACAGCAGTTTCTGCCCGGCCTCGATCCGGTCGCCGTCCTCGACGTGCCGCTCGACCTCGAACTCGTCGGTGCAGACGACGGAGAGCACGGCCTCGGCGACCCGCAGGCCGGCCACGACGCCGGCCTCGCGCGCGGTGAAGTCGCCGGTCGCGACGGCGTCCTCCGGGATGGTCGCGACGGTCGTCACGTCCACGCCACCGTCCAGGTCCTCCTGGATGGCGACGTTGGCGATGTCCTCGACCTCGACGGGGTCGAGTCCGGCGGCGGCCAGCAGCTCGGCGAGCGCGGGGTCGAGCCCGCACTCCAGGTACTCCTCGTCACCCTCCGCGCCGCAGGCGCAGCCGTCGCCACAGCCGCCGGTGGGGGCGAGAGGAAGGTCGTCGGTGCTCACGTTCGTCACTGCTCCTGGGCGCTGGGGTGGTACCGGGTAGGGGGGAAGTCTGCGGTGTCCGTGGTGCGTACGGCCAGCGACCGGTCCGGATTGAGCCGTACGACGATGTGGCGCCGCCAGGTGTCGTCGTCGCGCTCGGCGCGGTCCTCGCGCCAGTGGCAGCCGCGGGTCTCCTCGCGCAGCCGGGCGGCGGCGACCAGGACGCGGGCCACGCACAGGAGGTTGGTGGCCTCCCAGGTGTCGACACCGGGCTCGGCGGTCTTGCCGTTCTCGTCCAGGGCGTCACGGGCGTCGGTGTGCAGCCGCTGGAGCTGTGCGGCGGCCCTGGCGAGGGACTCCTCCGAGCGCAGCACGCCGGCGCCCTCGGTCATGATCCGCTGGATGGCGAAGCGGGTCTCGGGGGCCAGCAGCGGGTGCGCGGGCGTCTCGGGGTACGGGGCCGGTGCGGGCACGCGCGCGGGGAGGCCGTCCTCGGCGTGGGCCGCGACGATGTCGGCGGCGATCCGCTCGGCGTAGACGAGGCCCTCCAGGAGGGAGTTGGAGGCGAGCCGGTTGGCGCCGTGCACACCGGTGCAGGCGACCTCGCCGCACGCGTACAGGCCCGGGACCGTCGTACGTCCCCGCGCGTCGGTGCGCACGCCGCCGGAGGCGTAGTGCGCGGCCGGAGCGACCGGGATGGGCTCGGTGACCGGGTCGATGCCGTTGGCGCGGCAGGCGGCCAGGATGGTCGGGAAGCGGTGCTCCCACATGTCGGCGCCGAAGTGCCGGGCGTCGAGGTACATGTGCTCGGCGCCCTGCTCCAGCATCCGCCGCAGGATGCCCTTGGCGACGATGTCGCGGGGCGCCAGCTCGGCCAGTTCGTGCTGGCCCACCATGAAGCGCACGCCGTCCCCGTCGACCAGGTACGCGCCCTCACCGCGCACCGCCTCGGAGACGAGCGGCTGCTGGCCCTCGACGTCCGTGCCGAGGAACAGCACGGTCGGGTGGAACTGCACGAACTCCAGATCGCTGACCTCGGCGCCCGCGCGCAGCGCCAGCGCCACGCCGTCGCCGGTCGACACGGAGGGGTTGGTGGTCGCCGAGTACACCTGGCCCATGCCGCCGGTCGCGAGCACCACGGCGGGGGCGTGCACGGCGCCCACGCCGTCGTGCTGGCCCTCGCCCATCACGTGCAGTGTGACACCGGCCGTACGGCCGTCGGCGTCGGTCAGCAGGTCCAGCACGAGCGCGTTCTCGATGGTGCGCAGCCCGCGCGCGCGGGTGCCGGACGGCATCGCTTCGCTGACCGCCTCCACGAGCGCCCGGGAGACCTCCGCGCCGGTCGCGTCGCCGCCCGCGTGCGCGATCCGGCGCCGGTGGTGGCCGCCCTCGCGGGTGAGGTGGATGTCGCCCTCGTCGTCGGTGTCGAAGTGGGCGCCGGTGGAGATCAGCCGTCGTACGGCGTCGGGGCCTTCGGTGACGAGGATCCGCACGGCCTCCTCGTCACACAGGCCCGCGCCGGCCACCAGGGTGTCCGCGAGGTGCTGGTCGGGCGTGTCGCCCTCGCCGAGGGCCGCGGCGATGCCGCCCTGCGCCCAGCGCGTGGAGCCGTCGTCCAGGCGGGCCTTGGTGACGACCACCGTCGTCAGCCCCGCGGCCTCGCAGCGCAGTGCCGCGGTCAGGCCGGCCACTCCGGAGCCGACGACGACCACGTCCGCCGAGATGTTCCACCCGGGCGCGGGTGCGTGCAGTCGTATGCCTGTGCTGGTCACGAGGCGGCTCCGAAGGTGAGAGGAAGATTGTCGATCAGCCGGGTCGAGCCGACCCGGGCGGCGACGGCGAGGACGGCCTCGCCGGTGAAGTCGGCGCCGATCTCGGTGAAGTCGGCGGGGTCGACCAGCGCGAGGTAGTCCAGGCGGAGCGGTGGGTCGTAGCGGCCGGCCTCGTCCAGGGCCTGGCGTGCCGCGGCGCGCACGGCCGCCGGGCCGCCGGGCGCGGCGGTGGCGACCGCGTGGGCGTCGGCCGCCGCGCGGGACTCCCCTATGGCGCTCAGGGCCTCGGCACGCGCGTGCGTGGAGGGCACTTCCCGGGCCCGCGCGCGCAGCGCCTCCTGCGCCGCGTGCCGGTCCCGGCCGGCGAACAGCGCGCGGGACAGCGCGAGCGCGGTCCGCCGCTCGTCCGCGGAGAGGTAGCGGTTGCGGCTGGACAGGGCGAGCCCGTCCTCCTCGCGCACGGTGGGTACGGCGACGATCTCGACGCCGAAGTTCAGGTCCCGCACCATGCGCCGGATGAGGGCCAGCTGCTGGGCGTCCTTCTGCCCGAACAGGGCGGCGTCGGGGCGGGTGAGGTGCAGCAGCTTGGCGACGACGGTGAGCATGCCGTCGAAGTGGCCGGGCCGCGAGGCACCCTCCAGGCGCTCGCCCATGGGTCCCGCGGAGATGCGCACCTGAGGCCGGCCGCCCGGGTACACCTCGTCCACGGAGGGCGCGAAGACGGCGTCCGCGCCCGCCTGCTCGGCGAGCTTCAGATCGGCGTCCAGGGTGCGCGGGTAGCGGTCGAGGTCCTCCCCCGCGCCGAACTGGAGCGGGTTGACGAAGACGGTGACGACGACCTCGCCGTCCGGGCCGGCGATCTCGCGCGCGGAGCGGATGAGGGTCGCGTGGCCCTCGTGCAGCGCGCCCATGGTCATCACGACGGCGCGGCGGCCTTCGCGCACGCGCGCGTGCAGCTCTTCGGCGGTGCTCAGCAGGGCGGTGGTCATCGGTCGTTCCCCTCGGTGCCGTTCGTGCCCTCGGTGCCGTTCGTGCCCCCGGTTCCGTCGCCTGCGTGGCCTCCGTCGGCGAGTACCCCGAGGAGGTCCTCGGCGAGTTCCGGCTTCAGCAGGCCGTGGGCGAGCGCGCGGTCGGCGGTCGCGCGGGCCATCGCCAGATAGCCCGCCACGGTCTGCGGGGCGTGCTCGCGCAACTCGGCGACGTGCGCGGCGACCGTGCCCGCGTCCCCGCGCGCGACCGGCCCGGTCAGGGCGGCGTCCCCGGAGCGCAGCGCGTTGTCCAGGGCGGCGCCGAGCAGGGGGCCGAGCATCCGGTCGGGCGCCCCCACGCCCGCCGTGCGCAGCAGTTCCATGGACTGGGCGACCAGGGTCACCAGGTGGTTGGCGCCGAGGGCGAGGGCCGCGTGGTACAGCGGGCGGTTCCGCTCGCTGATCCACTCCGGCTCGCCGCCCATCTCGATCACCAGGGCCTCGGCGGCCAGCCGGAGCTCCTCCGGCGCGGTGACGCCGAAGGAGCAGCCCGCGAGGCGCTGGACGTCCACGGGTGTGCCGGTGAAGGTCATCGCCGGGTGCAGGGCCAGCGGCAGCGCGCCCGCGCGCAGGGCGGGGTCGAGCACCCGCGCGCCGTACCGGCCGGAGGTGTGCACGAGCAGCTGTCCGGGCCGTACCGCGCCGGTCTCGGCGAGGCCGGCGACCAGGCCGGGCAGGGCGTCGTCGGGGACCGTGAGCAGTACCAGGTCGGCGCGCTGGAGGACCTCGGCGGGCGGCACCAGCGGGACGCCCGGGAGCATGGTTTCGGCGCGCCTGCGGGAGGCGTCGGAGACGCCGGAGACGGCCACCGGGCGGTGCCCGGCGAGCTGGAGGGACGCGGCGAGCGCGGGGCCCACCCGACCGGCGCCGACGACGCCGACGGTGAGCCGCGCGGGGCGGTCCTTGAGGTCTGGCTGGTGGACTGTACTCACGCGACAGTGGCCTTCCCGTTCCAGTCCGCTCTGGGTACCGGACGATTTCTCGTCATGTTAACGCTATCTCGGTCCGGCGCCGACCGGTTGTCCACAGGCTGTGGGTTTCGCCACGCCGCACAACGCCTTCCGCGGCGGGCCGTCGCGCCGAAATCCCGGTGCCCGCGACGGCCCGTCACGGCATGATCCACGGCATGACCGACACAGCCGGACAAGGCACGGAGCAGAGCACCGGGCAACCGACACCGGAACAGGCGCGGGAGCGGCGCGCCGCCGCACACCGTCGGGCGCGGCGCACGCTGTCCCGCGCGGGCTGGGGAAGCTCGATCCGCGATCGCCTCGCGCACCTGGTGGACGCGGCGCCCGAGGTCTACGACCTGGACGAGCCGGCCGACGTCTACGGCAACCGGATCGTGGCCGCTCTGGAGGAGCGGGTCGCCTCGCTGCTCGGCACGGAGGCCGCCGCGTTCTTCCCGACCGGCACCATGGCCCAGCAGGTGGCCCTGCGCTGCTGGGCGGCCCGGACCGGCGACCCGACGGTGGCCCTGCACCCGCTGTCCCATCCGGAGGTGCACGAGCGGCACGCGTTCAGCCAGGTCAGTGGCCTGCGTCCGGTCAGGGTCGGCCACGGGACCCGGCTGCCCACGGCGGCCGAGATACGCGACTTCGACGAGCCTTTCGGGGCGCTGATGCTGGAACTGCCCCTCCGGGACGCCGGTTTCGTGCTGCCCACCTGGGAGGAGCTGACCGAGGTCGTCGACGCGGCGCGGGAGCGCGACGCGGTGGTGCACTTCGACGGCGCGCGCCTGTGGGAGTGCACCGAGCACTTCGAGCGCTCCCTGGCGGAGATCGCGGGCCTGGCCGACAGCGTCTACGTGTCGCTCTACAAGTCGGTCGGCGGCTTCGGCGGCGCCGCGCTGGCCGGCCCGAAGACGCTGGTGGAGGAGGCGAAGACCTGGCGGCACCGGTACGGCGGCATGATCTTCCAGCAGTTCCCGACCGCCCTGTCCGCGCTCATCGGCCTGGACCGTGAGCTGCCCCGGCTGCCGGAGTACGTGCGGCACGCGCGCGTGGTGGCCGAGGCGCTGCGCGAGGGCTTCGCGGCGGCCGGGGTGCCCTGGGCCCGCGTCCACCCCGAGGTGCCCCACACCCACGAGTTCCAGGTCTGGCTGCCGTACGCGCCCGAAGTGGTGGCCGACGCGGCCGTACGCCAGGCCGAGGAGACCTCGGTGATGCTCTTCGCGGACGCCTGGGACGCCAAAGGCCCCGGACTGGCGTGCACGGAGGTCGTCGTCCGTTCCGCCGGCCTGGAGTGGACGGCGGACGACGTACGCGCGGCCGTACGGGACTTCGTGGAGCGCCTGCCGGAGCGGGCGTAGCCGAGCGCGCCCGGCCGCACGGCTCAGCCGAGTACGCGGGGGCGCAACCAGCGTGCGAGGGCGTGCCGTAGGCGCCCGTGCGCCGGGCGCTCGGCGATGACGGCGCGGAAACGGCGGTAGTCGCGCATGTCGCGGACCAGTGCCGTGTCGTGGCGGCCCGGCGCGGGCGGCTCCGGCTCGCCGTGCTGACGGGCGCGGTAACTGTCGAGGAGGTACTGCTGGGTGATGCTCATGGCGGATGGCCTTCTGGGGACGTTGAGTGATCGCCGGCCGATCGCTGATCGACTGATCGCTGACTGATCGCTGTCACCGACCGCTCGGTGACCGGGTCGGGCTCCGCGGCTGCCCCGGTGCTCCAGACTGCGCCGCTCCGGACGGGAAGTCGCGTCGATTGACGCCCCCCGTCAATCGAGAACCCGGATGTCGGTGGCGGCGGGCACCATGGGGACATGAGCGTGCGCATCGACATCGCGGGGCTGCGTCCGGACCGGATCGCCGTCGTCACCTCGCCCCTGGCCGAGCTGGGCATGGCGCTGCACGCGCTGTCGGAGCCGGGGCACCACCCCGGCCTGCAGGGCTGGGTGGCCGGGGTGAACGCCCGGCTGGACTCGCATCTCGCCGACCGGATGTGCGAGGCGGACTTCCTGTGGCGCTCGACCTTCTCGGACCTGTTCCTGCCGTTCGCGGGCGTCGCGGGCCGGAGCACGCTGCCCGGTGCCACCCTCGCCGAGGATCTCGACCTGCTGGACAAGCTGACGGACGAACAGTTCGTGGACGCCGCGATGGAGTTCACCTGCGCGCTGCCGTACTGCTCGCGCGGCTCCTCCACGCTCTCCGACCCCGAGGTGCGCCGCCGGGCGCTGGAACTGGCCGCCTCGCGCGGGCCCCGGCAGGTGCGGTTCACCGAGCGGCTGCTGGCCGATCCGCCGAGGATCCGGGACTGGCTGCGGCAGTTCGTACGGGACTGCGACGAGGCGTTCTTCGCGGATACCTGGTCGAGGCTGCGGCACCAGCTCGCGGCGGACGCCCGCCATAAGACGGACCTCCTGCTGCGCCGGGGTCTGGCCGAGGCGCTGGAGGCGGTGTCGCCCACCGTGACGCTCGACGAGGAAGCCGCCACGATCACGGTCGACAAGCTGGGCAGCGGCCGCTCGGCGACGGCGGACGGCGGCCTCCTGCTCGTTCCGACGAGCCTGGGCTGGCCGCACCTGAGCGTCCTGCACCGGTACGGCTGGCAGCCGGTGCTGCACTACCCGGTCGGCTCACCCGAACTGGCGGCCCCGCCCTCGGTGGAACAGCTCGCGCTGCGGATGACCGCCCTGTCCCATCCCGTGCGCATGCGGCTCTGCCGCCATCTGGCGCGCAGCGCCTACACCACCGGCGAACTGGCCCGGGTGCACGGGATGACGGCCCCCGAGATATCCCGGCACCTGGGCTTCCTGAAGAAGGCGGGCCTGGTCACCACCCGCCGACGCGGCCGGTACGTGCTGCACCAGCTGGACGTCACCGTCGTCGCCCGGCTGGGCAGCGACTTCCTGGAGGGCATACTCCGGTAGCGGGCCCCGTCGCCTGCGGTCAGCCGTGGCCGCCCGCGCGCACCAGCCCCGTCTCGTACGCCAGCACGACCACCTGCACCCGGTCGCGGAGGCCGAGCTTGGTCAGGATGCGGCCCACATGGGTCTTCACGGTCGCCTCGCTCAGCACCAGCCGGGCCGCGATCTCGCCGTTGGACAGGCCCTGCGCGACCAGCACCATGACCTCGCGCTCCCGCTCGGTGAGCCGTTCCAGTTCCTTGTGCTGGGGCTCCTTGCCCGCGGAGGGCAGCATCGGCGCGAAGCGGTCCAGCAGGCGCCGGGTGGTGGAGGGCGCCACGACCGCGTCACCGCTGTGCACGGCACGGATCGCGGCCAGCAGGTCACCGGGCGGCACGTCCTTGAGCATGAAGCCGGAGGCACCCGCCTTCAGCCCGGAGAAGGCGTACTCGTCCAGGTCGAACGTGGTGAGGATGAGCACCTTCGGCGCGTCCGGCTCCGCGCAGATCCGCCGGGTGGTCTCCACACCGTCCAGCTTCGGCATGCGGACGTCCATCAGGATGACGTCGACGGCGGTGGACCGCAGCGCCTGGAGGGCCTCCACGCCGTCGCCCGCCTCCGCGACGACCTCCATGTCCGGCTGAGCGGTGAGCACCATCTGGAATCCGGTGCGCAGCAGCGCCTGGTCGTCGACGAGCATCACGCGGATCGTCATCGGGTCCTCTTCTGTGTCTTCGGTTGCCGCCCCTGCCGTCGTACGCCGTCTACGGCCGCCGTCGTCAGGGGAGGTGCGGGGGTCGATCGTGGGCATGCGGCCGGGTCAGTGCGCCGTTTTGAGCGGGAGCAGGGCGCTGATGCGGAATCCTCCGCCCGGACGCGGTCCGGCGTCCAGGGTGCCGCCGACCATGCCGACCCGCTCGCGCATGCCGATCAGGCCGTGGCCCTGCCCGTCGACACCGCCCTCCTCGTACAGCTCGTGCGGGGCGCCCTTGCCGTCGTCCTCGACCAGCAGGCCGAGACCGTCGTCGAAGTAGACCAGCCGGACGCTCGCGCCCGCGTTGGGCCCGCCGTGCTTGCGGGTGTTGGTGAGCGCCTCCTGCACGATCCGGTACGCGGTCAGCTCCACTCCGCTGGGCAGCGGGCGCGGGGTGCCCTCCACCTTGAAGTCGACCGGCAAGCCGGAGCTGCGGCACTGCTCGACGAGGTCGTCGATCTGCTCCACGTCGGGCTGCGGGACGTACTCCCCGCCCTCCTGGTGCTCACCGGTGCGCAGCACGCCCAGCAGGCGGCGCATCTCGGCCAGGGCCTGCCGGCCGGTGGAGGAGATCGTCTCCAGGGCCACCTTCGCCTGGGCGGGTGCGGTGTCCATGACGTAGGCGGCACCGTCGGCCTGCACCACCATCACCGACACGTTGTGCGCGACCACGTCGTGCAGCTCGCGCGCGATGCGGGCGCGTTCGGCGGCCACCGCGACCTTCGACTGAGCCTCGCGCTCCTTCTCCAGGCGGGCCGCGCGCTCCTCCAGCTGGGCGAAGTAGGCGCGCCGGGTGCGCATGGAGTCGCCGAGCACCCAGGCGAGGGCGAAGGGCACCGTCTGGAAGACCGCTATGGCGATCTCCCCGGCGAAGCTGCTGTGATCGGTCGGCCAGCGGATCTGGGCCACGGTCGCCGCGCAGAGACTGACGCCGAGCGCGAGCCGCGAGGACCAGCGCGCGCCTATCGCCGCGACCGTGTAGGTGATCACCAGCATGGCGAAGTCGGCGGTGGTCGTCTCGACGTCCAGGACCAGCTGGGCCAGTCCGGTCCCGAGGGCGAGCAGCAGCATCGGCTCGGGAAAACGGCGGCGCAGCGCCACGACGACGCACAGGGTGACGGAAACGGCCATCCCCGCGGCGACCGACCCGTGGTGACCTCGCACCCCGTCGAACGTGACCACGCTCAGCCCGGACATCCCGAACAGGACGACGGCCCAGAAGGCGTCGACCCACGTCGGGTGGCGGCGGAGGAAGTCGTAGAGGCGCTGCACGTAACCCAGAGTAGGGAAACCGGATAGGTGCAGGGGTCAACCGGAGGGCCGATCCGCGCCCGGCGCGCGTACTCCGCAAGGTGGAGGCGGTGATCATCTGTGTGCCTAGTCTGTCCCGGTGACGGATGAGACGACGGCGGGGGGACCCCGCGGGAATTCCGGCCCGCGCGGCTGGCGCGCGGCGGCCGAGACGGCGCTGTACGGGCCCGGTGGCTTCTACCGGCGCCCGGAGGGGCCGGCCGGTCACTTCCGCACCTCCGTGCACGCCTCACCGCTGTTCGCCCGGGCCGTGGCCCGGCTGCTGTGCCGGATCGACGCGGCGCTCGGGCGGCCCGCGGTGCTGGACTTCGTCGACATGGGCGCCGGGCGGGGCGAGCTGGTCACCGGAGTGCTCGCCGCCCTGCCGGCCGACGTGGCCGCACGCGTGCGTGCGTACGCCGTCGAGATCGCCGACCGCCCGGCGGGCCTGGACGAACGGATCACCTGGCTGAGCGGACTCCCGGACGCGGTCACCGGGCTGCTGTTCGCCAACGAGTGGCTGGACAACGTCCCCGTGGACGTCGTGGAGGCCGACTCCGCGGGCGTGCCCCGGCTGGTACTCGTCACGGAGAACGGTTCCGAGCGGCTCGGGGAGCCCGTGACGGGCGCGGAGGCCGACTGGCTCGCGCGCTGGTGGCCGCTGCCGGCCGAGGAGGGGCTGCGGGCGGAGATCGGACTGCCCCGGGACCGGGCCTGGGCGTCGGCCGTGGACCGGGTGGCACGGGGGCTCGCGGTGGCCGTGGACTACGCGCACACCGTGGAGACGCGCCCCCCGTTCGGAACGCTCACCGGCTTCCGGGAGGGGCGCGAGACGGCCCCCGTGCCGGACGGCTCGTGCGACATCACGGCACACGTGGCCCTGGACGCGTGCGCGGCGGCACCGGGTGCGGGCCAAACGGCGCGCGAGCTTTCCGGCGCAAGCCTGCTCACGCAACGCGCTGCCCTGCGCGCCTTGGACATCACCGGCGCACGCCCCCCGATCGCACTGGCCTCCACGGACCCCTCCGCCTACGTGCGCGCCCTCGCGAGCGCCGGGGAGGCCGCGGAACTCACCGCACCGGGCGGCCTCGGCGACTTCGGCTGGCTGCTCCAGCCCGTCGGCATCCCCGACCCTCTGAAGCCGGACCCGAGCCCCCAGGACCCGCCCGGCGGGTGAGCCCCGCCGACCCACGTCCGCCGGCCCACTCGGATCCGGCCCCCACACCGTCGGCCCTTCCGGATGCGACCCACCCGGGGACGGCCCCACCAGGAGACGGCCCCCACACCGCCGGCCCACCCGGGGACGGCCCCACCAGGAGACGGCCCCCACACCGCCGGCCCACCCGGAGACGGCCCACCCGGCGACGGCCTCCCCCGGAGGCGGCCTACTTGTCGATGTCGCCGACCACGAAGAACAGCGACCCCAGGATCGCCACCATGTCCGCCACCAGCGTGCCCGGCAGCAGCTCGGTCAGCGCCTGGATGTTGTTGTACGACGCCGAACGCAGCTTCAGCCGGTACGGGGTCTTCTCGCCCTTGCTGACCAGGTAGTAGCCGTTGATGCCGAGCGGATTCTCGGTCCACGCGTACGTGTGCCCCTCGGGCGCCTTCAGCACCTTGGGCAGCCGCTGGTTGATCGGACCGGGCGGCAGCTCCGCCATGCGGTCCAGGCAGGCGTCGGCGAGGTCCAGGGCGTTGTGGGTCTGCTCCAGCAGCACTTCGAACCGGGCGAGACAGTCGCCCTCGCCGCGGGTCACGACCTTCAGGACGTCCTGGAGGTCGCCGTAGGCCAGGTACGGCTCGTCGCGGCGCAGGTCGAAGTCGACGCCGGAGGCGCGCGCGATGGGTCCGCTCACGCCGTAGGCGTGCACCGCCTCCGGAGCGAGCGCACCGACCCCGCGCGTGCGCCCCCGGAAGATCTCGTTGCCGAGCACCAGGTCGTCGAAGACGTCCATGCGCGAACGCACGGCGGCGACGGCATCACGCGCGCGTGCCGTCCAGCCGGCCGGCAGGTCCTCCTTGAGGCCGCCGACGCGGTTGAACATGTAGTGCATGCGCCCGCCGGAGACCTCCTCCATGACGTTCTGCAGCACCTCGCGCTCCCGGAACGCGTAGAACACCGGCGTGATCCCGCCCAGCTCCAGCGGGTACGAGCCGAGGAACATCAGGTGGTTCAGCACCCGGTTCAGCTCCGCCAGCAGGGTGCGCGTCCACACCGCCCGCTCGGGGACCTCCATGCCGAGCATCCGCTCCACGGCGAGGACCACGCCCAGCTCGTTGGAGAACGCGGACAGCCAGTCGTGCCGGTTGGCGAGCACGATGATCTGCCGGTAGTCGCGTGCCTCGAAGAGCTTCTCGGCGCCCCGGTGCATGTAACCGATCACCGGCTCCGCGCGCAGGATGCGCTCACCGTCCAGCACGAGCCTGAGCCGCAGGACGCCGTGCGTGGACGGGTGCTGGGGCCCGATGTTGAGCACCATGTCGGTGCTCTCCGCCGCGCCGCCGATACCGACCGTGGTCTCCGTCGTGGGAGTCATGGCCCCAGTTTCCCCTACGTACGCTGGCCTCATGGAAACGGGGAGCCTGGAAGGGACCGGAGCACCGGCGGACCAGCCGGTGTGGCGGGGCGTGCAGCCCGGTCTGCTGCGCGTGCGCCGGCTGCTGCTGACGGTGTGGACAGGGGTGCTCACGGTGGCCGCCGGGCTGCTGCCAGGGCTTCTCGCGGGGCCCGCCTGGGCGGCCTGCGCACTGCTGCCGCCGGCGTTCGCCGCCTGGTGCTGGCGGCTGCTGGGGCGCAACTGGCGCTCCTGGCGGTACGCCGAGCGCGCCGACGACCTGCTGATCAGCCGCGGCGTCCTGTGGCGCGAGGAGACGGTGGTGCCGTACGGGCGGATGCAGCTGGTGGAGGTGACCTCCGGGCCCGTGGAGCGGCGGTTCGGGCTGGCCACCGTACAGCTGCACACGGCCGCCGCCGCGACCGACGCGACGATCCCCGGCCTGGACCCGGCCGAGGCGGAACGTCTGCGCGACCGGCTCACGGAGCTGGGCGAGGCACGATCGGCGGGCCTGTGACACCCCCGACCCGCCCGGACGGCACGGACGGCACGGACGGCACGGACGGCACGGACCGGGCAGACGGTATAGCCAGCGCAGACGGCACGCACCGCTCGGCCGGCACGGACAGCGCGAACCGCTCGGCCGGCACGGACAGTGCGAACCGCTCGGCCGGCACGGACGGCACGGACGGCACCGACCGCCCGGCCGACGCGGCCGGCACGGACGGCGGCACACCGGAGCGCCCGCCCGTCACCGAGCGCCGGCTGCACCCGGTCACGCCCTTCCGCCGGGCGTGGGCGCCGCTCGCCGTGCTGGCCGGATGGGCGGCGCACGACCCGGGCGGCGCACAGGAGCAGCTCGCCCGGCTGACCCACGCCATGCTCCTGCTGGGCCTCGCCGTACTGGTACCGGCGGCCGGCCTCTACGGCTTCCTGTCGTGGTGGTTCACGCATTACGCGGTCACCGACACCGAACTGCGCATACGCACCGGTCTGCTGTTCCGGCGCACCGCGCACATCCGGCTGGAGCGCGTGCAGGCCGTGGACGTCTCCCGTCCGCTCCTCGCGCGCCTGGCGGGCGTCGCCAAGCTGCGGATCGATGTCGTGGGCACCGACGACAAGGACGAACTGGCCTTCCTCAGCGAGCGGGAGGCGCGCGCCCTGCGCGCGGAACTGCTCGCGCGCGCGGCGGGTTTCGCGCCCGAGACCGCGAAGGAAGTCGGAGAGGCGCCGGCGCACGCGCTGTTGCGCGTGCCCCCGCGCGAGCTGGCACGCTCCCTGGTGCTGACGGGCGCCACCTGGGGCTCGCTGTGCGCCGCGCTGATCGTCCCCACCGTGCTCTGGCTCGTCACCCAGAACGTGTGGACGGTCCTCGCCAGCGCCCTGCCCCTGCTCGGCACGGCCGGCGCGAGCAGCGTGGGCCGGTTCGTCACCGAGTTCGACTGGACGGTGAGCGAGTCCCCGGACGGCCTGCACATCGACCACGGGCTGCTCGACCGTACCCACGAGACGGTGCCGCCCGGCCGGGTGCAGACCGTGCGCATCGTGGAACCGCTGCTGTGGCGGTTGCCCGGCTGGGTACGGGTGGAACTGGATGTGGCCGGATCCGCCAACTCGGTGCTGGTACCGGTCGCCCCGCGCGTGGTGGCCGAGTCGGTCGTCGCGCGCGTGCTGCCCGGCATGACGGCGCCGCGGGAGCTGTCACGGGCGCCGCGCCGGGCCAGGTGGTGCGTGCCGGTGCGATGGCGCGGCCACCGGCTCGCGGTCACCGGCACGGTGTTCGCCGCCCGCAGCGGCCTGCTGTGCCGCCGGCTCTCGCTGGTCCCGCACGCCAAGGTGCAGAGCGTACGGCTCACCCAGGGCCCCTGGGAACGCTGCTGGGGACTCGCCGACGTCCACGTGGACACCGGTGCCGACAAGACGGTGACGGCCCGGCTGCGGGACGCGGAGGAGGCCGCGCGGCTCCTCGGTGAGCAGGCGGAGAGGTCCCGCACGGGCCGCAGGGACGCCCTCCCGGACCGCTGGATGACGTCCGGCTGACCGCCCCGCGGACCCGCGCCCACATCCCGACGGGCCTTGCCTCCACACCTCCGCGCCCACATGCTCACGGGCCACGCCCACATCCCCACGGGCCTACGCCCGCATCCCCGCGGCCTGCCTCCACCACCCCGGGGCCTGCCTACCCCTCTCCACGGGCCCACGCCCGCATCCCCGCGGCCTGCCTCCACCACCCCGGGGCCTGCCTACCCCTCTCCACGGGCCTACGCCCGCATCCCCGGGGCCTGCCTCCCCTCCCCGGGGCCTGCCTCCGCGTCCCCACGGACCTACGCCCGCGTCCCCGCGGGCCCGCGCCCACCTGTCGTACCGACGGATCGGGCCCGGCTCCCCTCGTGGGAAGGCCGGGCCCGATGCGCCGATGTGTGTCGCTGACGGTGGCTCAGGAAGCCGCGCTGCGCAGCCCCTGGACGTCGATGTGCTCGGTCTCGTCGTGCGCCGTCAGGTCGATGACCTGGCCGACTCCCCGGGACCGCTCGTCGGCGGGCTTGAACCCGGCCTCGGACTCGGCCTTGTGCACGGCGAGGGCCTCGGCACCGACGACGTCGGCGAGGTCCTCGTTCTGCACGGAGTCCAGCGTGGCCTTCGTCGCGCCCTTCTGGGTGCCGAAGAAGTCGAAGCCGCCCTCGACCACCGGGCGCCGCGCCGGCCCGGCCGGTACGACGGCCACCGCGGTCGGCACCGTGAAGTGCCCGGCGGGCGGCCGGCCCACGGCCGGGGCGAGTTCGGCCGCCGGCGGCGCACCGGCGCCGTCCCGCATCGCGCCCTCGGCACCCTCTCCTTCGGCCGCGAACCCGTCCTCAACCACGGCCCCCTCGGCGCCCTCGGCATCCTCGGGGGACGCGGGGGACGCGGGGGACGCGGGGGACTCGGGGGACTCGGGCGTCTCCGACTCGGACGGCTGGGGCGCACCGGCCACGGACCCGCCCGGCTGCACTGACTCGAGCCGGGCGGTCACAGGCTCCGCCGCGGGCTCGTCCCCCTCCGGACCGGCCTCGGACGCCGCGGCGCCCTCGCCCATCGGCTCTCCCCCGGCGCCAACCGCGAGCCCGGACTCACTCACGGGGCCGGACTCGCCCACGGACTCGGACTTGCCGCCGGACTCACTCACAGGGCCGGACTCGCCCACAGACTCGGACTTGCCCCCGGGCTCAACCCCGCCCACGGACTCCGGCTCAACCCCGCCCGCGGACTCGGGCTCGGCCTCGGCCCCGGGCTCGGCTTCGGCCTCGTCCACGGAGCCGGTCGGGGCCTTCCGGTCGAACCGGGACAGAGCCTTCAGGGCCTGCCGGTACAGCGGTGCGCCCTCGGCCGAGAACACCACCGACGCCGCCGGGCCGCCCTCGGAAGTCCCCGAGGCACCGGCGGACTCGGTGGCGTCGGACGCGCCGGAGGCCGTCGCGGGCTCGCCGCTCCGCGCGGGCGGCAGGGCGGGCAGCGACGAGCCGGCGGGGCCCGGTTCGGACGGCGCCGCTTCGATCTCCAGTAGCCGCCGCCCCTCCAGGGCGCTGGCCCGCTCGGTCTCCGCGGTGGCGTACCGGCGGAGCAGGGCGGCGTGCTCGTTGCGCAGACCGGCAAGTTCGGCCCGCTTGGCGCGCAGCCGCTGCTCCAGCTTCGTGCGCAGTTCGCGGGACTCCTCCAGGTCGGTCTCCAGTTCGGCGACCCGTTCCTCGTACCGCCACTCGTCGCCGGCACGCGCACGCGTGAGTTCGGCGACCTGCCGGCCCGCCTGGGTGTCCCAGCGGCGCATCACGACCGCGCCGGCGACCGCCGTCGCCGCGGCGACGGCGGCCAGCGCCCGCAACACCGTGGCCTCGGAGAACACCCAGGGACCCAGCGCGCAGACGGCGGAGACGCCGGCGATCGCCGAGGGAGGCAACAGCCGGTGCAGAGGAGGGGAATGGCGGTGGCGTCCACGTGGCATGGCCAGAAACTTACCGCGCGTAGGCGGATCGTGGGCCCCCGCCCCGTAAAAACACAGCCATCCCTCGGGCTTCACGGGGCGTCAGGGTTTCCACGGCTCAGTGGTCGACGAGCCGCCCGCTCATCCACTGGAGGGTCGGTGGGATCTCGCGCTTCCAGGTGTTGAAGTTGTGCCCGCCGCTTCCGAGGATGATCGATGAGATCCGGGTGCGGTTGGTGGCCTGGACACGGTCGATGAACCTCATCGTGTCCTTGTAGTTCTTCTCTCCCACCTTGCTGCTGGTGACGAGCAGCGAAGTGTCCGGCGCGGCCTCGTGGTCCAGCAGCCACCACAGGTCGGCGCGGTTGCGCAGCTTCTCGTCGTCGTGGAAGAGGTCACCGGTCGTGGGGTCGATCGGCGCCTTGTAGTACGGCGAGAGACCGGCGCCGGCCGTGTACACGTTGGGGTGGTGCATGGCGAGCTTGAGCGCGCAGTAGCCGCCCGTGGAGTCGCCGACGACGCCCCAGCTGCCCGGCTGCTTGCCGGCCCGGTAGTGGGAGAGGACGGCATCCGGCAGGTCCTTGGCAAAGAACGTTTCCGCCTGCGGGCCGCCCGGCACGTCCACGCACTCGGTGTCCCGCGGCGGCGCCACGGTCGGCCGCAGCATCACCAGGATCATCGGCTGCATCCGCCCGTCCTTGGCCAAGCGCTGCGCCGTGCTCGGGTAGTTCAACTTGTCCACCAGCGACTTCGCGGTGCCCGGATAGCCCGTCAGGACGACCGCCACCGGGAACGTACGCGTGCGGTACTGCGGCTGGAAGTACTCCGGCGGCAGATACACATAGGCCGGTGCGCCGATGTGCGTCGTACGGCCGACCAGGTCCACTTTCTGGACCTGCCCGCCCAGCTCCGGCCGCGTGGCACGCACACCCGGAACACTGGAGGTGGAGACCACCTGGAGCGGCCCGCCGGTGCTGCCGTTGACCGAGTGGTCGACGACGATCCCCTGGTCGGTCTCCTTGCCGAACAGGTCGGCCCAGCTGGCGTAGAACCCGAATGCCTGATTGGCGGCGAGCCCGACCGAGGCGAAGAGCGCCACCTGGGTGAACAGCATCAGACCGACCCGTCCGCTGACGGCCCGCCAGCTCTGCCGGGCCAGGCGCGGCCACAGCCACACCGTGCCGATGAACAGCACGGCGGCGATCGCTATCGCCAGCACCAGCACTTTGTTGCTCGTGAGACCCATGGGCTGTTTCCTGCCTGCGCTTTCCGCCCGTGCCGTGCCCACGCATGGTCGCGAGGGTTTGCCCGGGGCTTTCCTTTGCCTTTGACCGGACTTTCCGGTGGGGAGTGAACCTCTCTCCCCAAGACACCGTCCTAGAGGGCGCAATGTCGCCGGATGCCCCGATCGGCACCGGGTTCAAGGTCTCTCGCAGAACTACGGGATACGATGTCTATCAGGATAGATGGGGAAATGTCGGGCGAGGTTCCGGGTCGATCCAGCCGAACGCGGCGCATGCTCCGCGGTCCACGTCCCGATGCCGTTCCCGCTCTGGTCAGCCGGGCAGCCGCGATCGTGGGCCTCCTGGACATTGCCGCGGGCGTGTTCCCGCGTTTCCGCCACAGCCGTATGCACGCCCTGGCCGAGGTGCTGCCGGGCTCCTTCGGGCCCTTCGCGGCGGCACTCTCGCTCAGCGCGGGCGTGCTGTTGCTGTTGCTCGCGCACGGGCTCAAGCGGCGCAAGCGCCGGGCCTGGCGGGCCGCGGTCGCACTGCTCCCCGCGGGCGCCCTGGCGCAGTTCGGGTACCGGCACTCGATCATCGGTGTACTCATCGCGGTCGCGCTGCTCGTTCCCCTGCTGCGCCACCGTGACCAGTTCGCCGCCCTGCCCGATCCCCGCAGCAGGTGGCGCGCGCTCGCGAACTTCGTCCTGATGAGCGCCGGTTCCCTCATGCTCGGCCTGGTCATCGTAAGCGTTCACCCGAACCGGACCATCGGCGACCCCAGCCTGGCCGACCGCTTGACGCACGTCATCTACGGCCTCTTCGGCTTCGAGGGCCCGGTCGACTACCAGGGCAACACGTCCTGGACCGTCGCCTTCTCCCTCGGCGCACTCGGCTGGATCACCGCTGTCACCACCATCTACCTCGCCTTCCGCCCGGAGCACCCGGCCGCCCGCCTCACCGAGGAGGACGAGGTGAAGCTGCGCGCCCTGCTGGAGAAACACGGCAGGCGTGACTCGCTCGGCCACTTCGCGCTGCGCCGCGACAAGGCGGTCGTGTTCTCGCCCAGCGGCAAGGCCGCCGTCACCTACCGCGTCGTCTCCGGGGTGATGCTCGCCAGCGGCGACCCCATCGGTGACGTGGAGGCGTGGCCGGGTGCCATCGAGCGGTTCATGGACGAGGCCAGGGCCCACTCCTGGACGCCCGCCGTCATGGGCTGCTCGGAGACGGGCGGCGAGGTGTGGACCCGCGAGACCGGCCTGGACGCCCTCGAACTCGGCGACGAGGCGGTGGTCGACGTTGCGGATTTCTCGCTCGCCGGACGCGCGATGCGCAACGTGCGCCAGATGGTCAAGCGCATCGAGCGGGCCGGCTACGAAACGCGGGTGCGGCGCATCCGTGACCTCGGCGAGGTCGAACTCCAGCGGATCCGCCAGGCGGCGGAGGACTGGCGCGGCACGGACACCGAGCGCGGCTTCTCCATGGCGCTCGGCCGCATCGGCGACGCCACCGACGGCGACTGCCTGATCGCCACCGCCCACAAGGCGGACGACGAACCGGGCGAGTACGGCGACCTGAAGGCGGTCCTCCACTTCGTGCCCTGGGGCCACGACGGCGTGTCGCTGGACCTGATGCGCCGGGACCGCAGCGCCGACCCGGGCATGAACGAACTGCTGATCGTCGCCGCCCTGCAGGCCGCCCCCAAGTTCGGCATCACCCGCGTCTCGCTGAACTTCGCGATGTTCCGCTCCGCCCTCGCGCGCGGGGAGAAGATCGGCGCCGGTCCGGTGCTGCGTGCCTGGCGCGGACTGCTCGTGTTCCTCTCGCGCTGGTTCCAGATCGAGTCGCTGTACAAGTTCAACGCCAAGTTCCAGCCGCGCTGGGAACCCCGGTTCGTCGTCTACCGTGCCTCCGCCGACCTGCCCCGCATCGGCTTCGCCGCCATGCAGGCGGAGGGTTTCGTCGACCTCGCCCTGCCGCTGCCCCGCTTCCTGCGCCGGCGCCGGGCCGCTGCCGAGCGCCCGTGCGCGCACGCCGGGACCGAACGGGACGTCCGAGCGGCCTGAACCCGCATGCGCCGCGGTACGGCCCGCGGACCGGCCCGGGTGGCGGCCCCACCCCCTCCAGCACCGGGGCTTCGCCCGGGCCGCCGCGCGTTCCCGGCGCCGCCCTGGGCCTACGCTGAACGTATGAACAACATCAGCGGGCGCGGCCGAGTGGCCGGCCTTCCGGCATGGGACCGGTGCGCGGTCATGGGGGTTGTGAACGTGACCCCCGACTCCTTCTCCGACGGCGGCCGCTGGTTCGACACGACCGTCGCCGTCAAGCACGGCCTCGACCTGGTCGCCGAGGGCGCGGACCTGGTCGACGTGGGCGGCGAGTCCACCCGCCCCGGCGCCACGCGCGTGGACGAGGCCGAGGAACTGCGGCGGGTCATCCCCGTGGTGCGCGGCCTCGCCTCCGAGGGTGTCGTCGTCTCCGTCGACACCATGCGGGCCTCCGTCGCCGAACAGTCCCTCGCGGCCGGCGCCGCCCTCGTCAACGACGTCAGCGGCGGCCTCGCCGACCCCGCGATGATCCCCGTGGTCGCCGCCGCGGGGGCCCCCTTCGTCGTCATGCACTGGCGCGGCTTCCTCCAGGGCGGCAACGTCAAGGGCGCCTACGAGGACGTCGTCGCCGAAGTCATGGACGAACTCCACGCGCGCGTGGAGGCCGTGCTGGCCGGCGGCGTCGCCCCCGACCGCATCGTCGTCGACCCGGGCCTCGGCTTCTCCAAGGAAGCCGAGCACGACCTCGTCCTCATCGCCCACCTCGAGCGCCTGCGCGCCCTCGGTCATCCCCTGCTGGTCGCCGCCTCCCGCAAGCGGTTCCTCGGCCGCGTCCTCGCCGGCCCCGAGGGAGCACCCCCGCCGGCCCGCGAGCGCGACGCGGCCACGGCTGCCGTCTCCGCACTCGCCGCGCACGCCGGCGCCTGGGCGGTGCGCGTGCACGAGGTACGCGCCACGGCGGACGCGGTACGGGTGGCACGGGCCCTGGAGGGAGCGCGCACGACGGGCGCCGCACCGGGCACCCACGACGAGCACCGGGCGGAAGGAGACAGGTGAGCGCCCCCCATACCGACGTCGAGCAGGTGGAGGCCGCCAACACCGCCTTCTACGAGGCACTCGAACGCGGCGACTTCGAAGAGGTCTCCTCCCTCTGGCTCACCCCCTCCGACCTGGGCGTGGACGACGAGTACCACGACCCCGCGGACACCGGCGTGATCTCCTGCGTGCACCCCGGCTGGCCCGTGCTCACCGGCCGCGGCGAGGTCCTCAGGTCATACGCCCTGATCATGGCCAACACCGACTACATCCAGTTCTTCCTCACCGACGTGCACGTCTCCGTGACCGGTGACACCGCCCTCGTGAGCTGCACCGAGAACATCCTCAGCGGCGGCCCCGCCCCGGAGGAGGGCGCGGAACTCGGACCGCTGGTGGGCCAGCTCGTCGTCGCCACGAACGTGTTCTGGCGCACGTCCTCCGGCTGGAAGCTCTGGTCCCACCACGCCTCCCCCGTCCTGACCGAGAGCGACGACAACGACGACGGGGACACCGGCGTCAATGGCGTGAACCCGGACGACGGCCCCCTCACCTGAACGGGTGGACACACTCCGGACGCACCGCAGAACCGCACAGAGCGGAAGACCGGGGACCCGGTCCGGTGCACGCCGCCTCGCCGGGAACGGGAAGTGGTTGGAATCACCTACCCCCGGGTATGAGCGGCTACCAGCCCATGACAGTGCCGGGTTCCCCAGGGAAAACGCCCGGTGAACCCTGCGGGCACCGGCCCAGGCGCACGCCCCCACGGCCCGGCTGTGCCGGTGCCCGCAGGTAGATTCGTCTGAGGCCGGTGTGCCGCCCGCACGCGGTACGGGCCGGTCGTTCCCGACGATTGCAGGAGTGATTCGCGTGGATCGTGTCGCGCTGCGCGGCCTCAAGGCCCGCGGGCACCACGGTGTCTTCCCCAAGGAACGCGAGGAGGGCCAGACCTTCATCGTGGACCTCGTCCTCGGCCTGGACACCCGGCCGGCCGCGGCCGACGACGACCTGACGAAGACCGTGCACTACGGCATCGTGGCCGAGGAGGTCGTGGCCGTGGTCGAGGGCGAGCCGGTGAACCTCATCGAGACCCTCGCCGAGCGGATCGCCCAGACCTGCCTGAAGCACGAAGGCGTTCAGGAGGTCGAGGTCTGCGTCCACAAACCGGACGCGCCGATCACCGTCCCCTTCGACGACGTGACCGTCACCATCATCCGGAGCCGAGTATGACCCGACCTTTCCGCCAGGGTCACAGCGACCCGACCGTGCAGCCGGTGCCCGCCTCGGTCGTCGAGCAGGTGGACGCCGCCGACACGACGCTGAGCAACCCCAAATGGGCCGTGATCTCCATCGGCTCCAACCTCGGCAACCGCCTGGAGACCCTCCAGGGGGCCGTCGACGCCCTGGAGGACACCCCGGGCGTCCGCGTGAAGGCCGTCTCACCGGTGTACGAGACCGCTCCGTGGGGCGTGGCGCCCGGCAACCAGCCGTCGTACTTCAACGCGGTCGTGGTCCTCAAGACGACCCTGCCCCCGGCGTCCCTGCTGGAGCGGGCACACGCCGTCGAGGAGGCGTTCCACCGCGTCCGGGACGAGCACTGGGGCCCGCGCACCCTGGACGTCGACATCGTCGCCTACGCCGGCGTCACCTCGGACGACCCGCACCTCACCCTGCCCCACCCGCGCGCCCACGAACGCGCCTTCGTGCTCGCCCCCTGGCACGACGTGGACCCCCAGGCACAGCTCCCCGGCCGCGGCACGGTGGCCGAGCTGCTGGCGGCCGTCACCCGAGAAGGCGTGGCACACCGCCAGGACCTGGAACTCCAGCTGCCCGAGTAGTCGTTAAGGTCTAGACGGGTCAGGACCAGGACGACCACCGTCCGGCACTGGCCACGACCAGGACGACCACCGTCCGGCAGGGGCCGGGGGAGCTGAAGGGACACCGTGAGAGAGCTGCGCATCAGGGTGCTGGCGGGCGTGTTCGTCGTGGCCGGCGTCCTGTCCTGGGCGGGTGCCCGCCTGTGGAACTCGGTCGGGACCCTCCCCAGCGTGCCTCTGGCCGCCCCCATCGTCCTCGCGCTGATCGCGGTGGTGCTGCTCTCCACGGCGCTCTCGCTGCGCGCCCGTCTCAAGGCCCAGCGCGAGCGCCGGCCCGGCGCCAAAGGCGTCGACCCGCTGATGGCCGCCCGGGCGGTCGTCTTCGGCCAGGCCAGCGCCCTGGTCGCGGCCCTCGTCGCCGGCATGTACGGCGGCACGGGCGTCTTTCTGCTGGAGCTGCTGGACATCCCCACCCGCCGGGACCAGGCGATCTACGCCGGTCTCTCGGTCCTGGCCGGCCTCGGCGTGATAGCGGCGGCCCTGTTCCTCGAACGGGTCTGCAAACTCCCCGAGGACGACGACCAGGACCACCCGGGAGCGGAGCCGGTGGCCTGACGTCCACCAGGGCTCACGGGCCGGTCCAGGCGGCCGGTGACCGGGCGATCCCCTCGATCGGCGCTCGACTCCACTGACCGAGGGGGGTACCGCCCACTGACGGTCAGGTCAGTGCGCCAGTATCAGGCTCATTGCCTCGGCGCGGGTCGTGGCGTCCCGCAGCTGGCCCCGGACAGCCGACGTGGTCGTCTTGGCGCCCGGCTTACGGATGCCCCGCACGGACATGCACATGTGCTCGGCCTCGATGACGACGATCGCGCCGCGCGCCTCGAGGATCCGTACGAGGGAGTCCGCGATCTGGGTGGTGAGCCGCTCCTGCACCTGCGGACGGCGGGCGAAGACCTCGACCAGGCGCGCCAGCTTGGACAGGCCGGTGATCTTGCCTGTCTCGGCCGGAATGTAACCCACGTGCGCCACGCCGTGGAACGGCAGCAGATGATGTTCGCACAAAGATACGATTTCGATGTCCTTCACCAGGACCATCTCGTCGTGCCCCAGGTCGAACGTGGTCGTCAGAACGTCCTCGGGTTCCTGCCACAGTCCCGCGAGAAGCTCCCGGTAGGCCCGTGCCACCCGAGCCGGCGTCTCCCTCAGGCCCTCACGGTCCGGGTCCTCGCCGACCGCGATCAGAAGTTCGCGAACAGCGTTCTCGGCGCGCTTCTCATCGAAATCGCCGATGAAGCCGTCGCCGGCCAGCGTCACGGGGTCGGTCATCTGATGCCTCGTTCCTGTACGTCTTACCCGCGGGCATACAAAACTGCCGCGCCCCCCAGGCTAGAACCTGGGGGGCGCGGCGTTCATTCCGGCCCTGGCGGCCGGAACACGGTCAGCTCTCGGGGCGGTCCTCCGGGGTCTGCTCCGTCATCGGGGCGGACTCCGTGGCGGTGGACTTGGTCGTGCTGATCGCGGCTGCCGAGCCGTTCGCGCCGTTGGTCAGTGCCAGCTCCTTGGGGGAGAGGACCGGCGGGCGGGTGGACGGGGTACGGCGGGAGGAGCCGGTCCAGGCGGGCCGCGGCGGGCGCTTGACGATCGGGGCGAAGACCTCCGCGATCTCCTCCTTGCCCAGGGTCTCCTTCTCCAGCAGGTGAAGGACGAGCTGGTCGAGCACGTCGCGGTTCTCGACCAGGATCTCCCAGGCCTCGTTGTGCGCGGTCTCGATGAGCTTCTTGACCTCTTCGTCGACCAGCGCGGCGACCTCTTCCGAGTAGTCGCGCTGGTGAGCCATCTCACGGCCGAGGAAGGGCTCGCTGTTGTCGCCGCCGAACTTGATCGCGCCGAGACGCTCGGTCATGCCGTACTGCGTGACCATCGCGCGGGCCAGGTTGGTGGCCTTCTCGATGTCGTTCGCGGCACCGGTGGTCGGGTCGTGGAAGACCAGTTCCTCGGCCGCCCGGCCGCCCAGCATGTAGGCGAGCTGGTCGAGCATCTCGTTGCGGGTGGTCGAGTACTTGTCCTCGTCCGGCAGGACCATCGTGTAGCCCAGGGCGCGACCGCGGGACAGGATGGTGATCTTGTGCACCGGGTCGGAGTTCGGTGAGGCCGCCGCGACCAGGGCGTGACCGCCCTCGTGGTACGCGGTGATCTTCTTCTCCTTGTCCGACATGATCCGGGTCCGCTTCTGCGGGCCCGCGACCACACGGTCGATCGCCTCGTCCAGCGCCTTGTTGTCGATCAGCTTCTGGTCGCCACGGGCGGTGAGCAGCGCGGCCTCGTTGAGCACGTTGGCGAGGTCGGCACCGGTCATGCCGGGGGTGCGGCGGGCGACGGCGGACAGGTCGACGTCGGGCGCGACCGGCTTGCCCTTCTGGTGAACCTTGAGGATCTCCTTACGGCCCTGGAGGTCCGGCGGGTCGACCGCGATCTGGCGGTCGAAGCGGCCGGGACGCAGCAGCGCCGGGTCGAGGATGTCCGGGCGGTTCGTGGCAGCGATCAGGATCACACCGCCCTTGACGTCGAAGCCGTCCATCTCCACGAGCAGCTGGTTCAGGGTCTGCTCGCGCTCGTCGTGACCGCCGCCGAGGCCGGCGCCGCGGTGGCGGCCGACCGCGTCGATCTCGTCGACGAAGACGATCGCCGGGGCGTTCGCCTTGGCCTGCTCGAACAGGTCACGGACGCGGGAGGCACCGACGCCGACGAACATCTCGACGAAGTCGGAACCGGAGATCGAGTAGAACGGGACGCCGGCCTCGCCCGCGACGGCGCGCGCGAGCAGGGTCTTGCCGGTACCCGGGCGGCCGTAGAGCAGCACACCCTTGGGGATCTTGGCGCCGACGGCCTGGAACTTGGCCGGTTCCTGGAGGAACTCCTTGATCTCCTGGAGTTCCTCGACGGCCTCGTCGCAGCCGGCGACGTCGGAGAAGGTCGTCTTGGGCGTGTCCTTGGTGATGAGCTTCGCCTTGGACTTGCCGAAGTTCATGACCCGGGAACCGCCACCCTGCATCTGATTCATCAGGAACAGGAAGACGACGACGATCAGGACGAAGGGCAGCAGGGAGAGCAGGACGCCGACGAACGGGTTCTGCTTGGACGGCGAGACCGTGTAGCCGTCCGGGATCTGCTTGTCCTGGTACTTGTTCTGCAGGTTGCCGGCGAGCTGGGAGCCCTGGTCGCCGATGTAGCTCGCCTGGATCTTCGAGCTGCCCTCGACCTTTACGCCGTCCTTGAGCGTGACCTTGATGCTCTGCTCGTCACCGGTGGTGAGCTTGGCCGACTCGACCTTGTTGTCGTTGATCGCCGCCACGACTTGGCCGGTGTCCACCGTCTTGTAGCCGCCGGACGAGCCGACGACCTGCATCAACACGACCACGGCAAGGACGGCCAGCACGATCCACATGACCGGCCCACGGAAGTATCGCTTCACGTCCATCCATACGGAGCGGTGCCGCCCCGTCCCTCCTGCCATAGTGAGTTTGATAAGACAGTTCTTCTGACGGTACCCCAGCATTGTTGCGCGAAGCCGCACGGAGCCGTTTCGACGGCTGGGAAACCCGCCTC
Source organism: Streptomyces sp. NPDC053076 (assembly GCF_044546845.1). Taxonomy (NCBI): domain Bacteria; kingdom Bacillati; phylum Actinomycetota; class Actinomycetes; order Kitasatosporales; family Streptomycetaceae; genus Streptomyces; species Streptomyces sp. NPDC053076. The sequence continues at coordinate 63,357 of NZ_JBITZL010000010.1, forward strand.
TGCATGCTTCAACGGCGCGGAACCCGCTGGGGTTCCCGATCGTCCTGCCGGGCTTGGGCCGACTGGCTCAGCCGCCGTAGACGTGAGGCGCGAGCGTACCGACGAACGGCAGGTTGCGGTACTTCTCGGCGTAGTCGAGGCCGTAGCCGACGACGAACTCGTTCGGGATGTCGAAGCCGACCCACTCGACGTCGATGGCGACCTTGGCGGCGTCCGGCTTGCGCAGCAGGGTGCACACCTTCAGGGTGGCCGGTTCGCGGGAGCCGAGGTTGTTGATCAGCCAGGACAGGGTCAGCCCGGAGTCGATGATGTCCTCGACGATCAGGACGTGCTTGCCCTTGATGTCGGTGTCGAGGTCCTTGAGGATGCGGACGACACCGGAGGACTGGGTGCCCGCGCCGTAGGAGGACACGGCCATCCAGTCCATGGTGACGGGGGTGGACAGCGCCCGGGCGAGGTCGGCCATGACCATCACCGCGCCCTTGAGGACGCCGACGATCAGCAGGTCCTTGCCCGCGTACTCCGCGTCGATCTTCGCGGCCAGATCGACCAGCTTCGCGTCGATCTCTTCCTTGGTGATGAGCACCTGCTGGAGGTCGGCACCCATGTCTTTCGCGTCCACCCGCATCACTTTCGGTCGTCCCGCACTTACGGCCGCATCCACGGCCTCCGCCGCCCGGCCCGCCGGAGGGTCACTCCGGGAGAGGTCGGAAATTCAGCCTTGCCGAATCACCAGTCTGCCACCCTGCCGCTGGGCGACGACTTTGCCCGGGAGATTGATGGCTCCCTGGCCGCGCCAGCCGGTGATCAGGCGGTCGACTTCCTCGATGTGGCGGGCGAACAGCGCACCTGCGGGGGCACCGGCCTCGATGGCCGCGCGGCGCAGGATCCGGCGGCGTACGGCGGGCGGGAGGGCGTACAGCTTCGCGCACTCCAGCAGGCCGGCCGCGTCCCGCACGGAGGGTTCCGCCTGGCTGGCCCAGGCGTCCAGGGCGTCGGCGTCGTCGCGGGAGAGCTGGGCGGTGCGGGCGAGTGCCTCCACGACGCCCTTGCCGAGGGCCTTCTCCAGGGCGGGCAGGCCCTCATGGCGGAGCCGGGAGCGGGTGTAGGCCGGGTCCGCGTTGTGCGGATCGTCCCAGACCTGGAGGGACTGGACCATGCATGCCTTGCGGGCGGTCTGCCGGTCCAGCTGCAGGAAGGGGCGCCGGTAACGGCCGCCGGCCCCCGAGACCGCGGCCATCCCGGACAGGGAGCGGGTGCCGGAGCCGCGGGCGAGGCCCAGCAGGACGGTTTCGGCCTGGTCGTCGCGAGTGTGGCCGAGCAGGATCGCGGTGGCGCCGTGGTGTTCGGCGGCGGCGTCCAGGGCGGCGTAGCGTGCGTCGCGTGCCGCGGCCTCGGGCCCTCCTTCGCGGCCGACGGTCACGGCGATGGACTCGACGGGAGCGAGGCCGAGTTCACGCAGCCGCAGGACGACCTCGTCGGCGCGGAGATCGGAGCCGGGCTGGAGGCCGTGGTCGACGGTGACCCCGCCGGCGCGGACACCGAGCCTGGGGGCCTCGAAGGCGAGGGCGGAGGCGAGGGCCATGGAGTCGGCGCCGCCGGAGCACGCGACGAGGACGAGCGGGGAGGGGGGCCGCTCGGACGCCGGGCCCGGGTGCCGGCCCGCGAGCGCGCGGGAGGTCTGATGGTCGTTCAGGATGTCGTGTAGGACGCGGCGGACCGCCAGGCGTATCGCCGCGACCGCAGGATGGGGACCCATGTCCGGTTCCCTTCATGAAGTTTTCGGGGGGTGAGCCCGCGTACGGTCACTCAGAGTGTGTAGATGGTGACAGAAGCGGGCCGTTCCCCGAGCATTGCACGCCTACGCATGGCTCACGCTCCCTCGGACGGGTGATTGGAGGGGCGTTCGCCTGCCGTCGGCCGGATTCGTTTCACGACGCCCTCGTGTCGTTCACGAATCGGCCTTGCGGTGCACCCGTGCGACCCAGTCCGCCGGTTTGGCGATCTCCGCCTTGGTGGGCAGGGTGTTGGGCGAGGTCCACACGCGGTTGAAGCCGTCGACGCCGACCTGGTCCACGACGGCCCGGACGAACCGTTCGCCGTCCCGGTACTGCCTCAGTTTGGCGTCCAGACCCAGCAGCTTGCGCAGGGCGAGGTCCAGGCGGGAGGCGCCCTTGGCGCGGCGCTGCTGGAACTTCTCGCGGATCTCCGCGACGCTCGGTACGACGCTGGGGCCGACGCCGTCCATGACGTAGTCGGCGTGGCCCTCCAGGAGGGACATCACGGCGGTGAGCCGGCCGAGGATCTCGCGTTGGGCGGGGGTCTGGACCAGCTCCACGAAGGAGCGTCCGCCGTCCTCCTCCTCGCCTTCGGGACGGCCGCCGGCCAGGGACTGGGCCGCTTCCCGGATGCGTTCGAGGAAGGTCATCGGGTCGACGTCGGTCTCCGCCAAGAACGACTGGATTTCGCCCTCCAAGTGGTCCCGCAGCCAGGGCACGGCGGTGAACTGGGTGCGGTGGGTCTCCTCGTGCAGACACACCCACAGGCGGAAGTCGTGCGGCTCGACGTCGAGTTCGCGCTCCACGTGGACGATGTTGGGTGCGACGAGCAGCAGCCGGCCGGCGCCGTTCTCACCGGCCGGGAGGTCGCGTCCGGCGGGGGCGAAGGTCTCGTACTGACCGAGGACGCGGGAGGACAGGAACGACAGCAGCATGCCGAGTTCGACGCCGGTGACCTTGCCGCCGACGGCGCCGAGGACGGCGCTGCCCGGGTTGTTGCCGCGGCGCTCCTGCATCTTCTCCAACAGTGGCCTGAGGATCTCGCGGAAGCCTGCGACGTTGGCGCGGACCCAGCCGGGGCGGTCGACGACGAGGACGGGGGTGTCGTGGGTCTCCTCGGTGCCCATACGAGTGAAGCCCCGGACGTGTTCCTCCGAGGCTTTCGCGTGCCGTCGCAGCTCCGCGACGACGGCCCTGGCCTCGTCGCGGCTGACGTCGGGGCCGGGTCGTACGAGCCGTGTCGCGGTTGCCACCGCGAGGTTCCAGTCGACCATCCCGGGAGATGCGGTGCCACCGAAGCTCGTCATGTTGTCAACCGTACGTGAGCGGTGCGGGTTGGGGCAGGCCGTGCGCGGCCGGGGTCGGGACAGGCCGTGGGCGGCCGGCGGTGGCGGCGTCTCACCGGCAGCCGCAGCCCGCCAGTGCCGTCGCGGCCGTGTCCAGGGCCGACTGGGCCTGCAGGGCGTCTGTCGTGTCCGAGGCCAGGAAGGCGAAGGCCAGGAGGTGGCCGTCGGTGTCCACGACCGTGCCGGCGAGGGTGTTCACGCCGGTCAGGGTGCCGGTCTTGGCGCGTACGACGCCGGCCGCGCCGTCGGTGTAGCGGCTGCTCAGGGTGCCCGTGAAGCCGGCCACGGGCAGGCCGGTGAGGACGGGCCGCAGGCCGGGGCGGTCCGGGTCGGCCGCCTTGACCAGGAGGCCGGTGAGGAGGTCGGCGGTGAGCCGGTCGTCGCGGTCGAGGCCGCTGCCGTCGTGGAAGGAGGCGCCCGAGAGCGGCAGGCCGAACTTGCGCAGCTGCGTGGCGATCGCCCTGGCGCCGCCGGCGAAGCTCGCGCTCTCGCCGCCGGCGAGGGCCGTGTGGCGGGCCAGGGCCTCGGCGATGTCGTTGTCGCTGTTGGTCAGCATCCGCTCGACCAGGGCCGCCAGCGGGGGCGAGGTGACGGTGGCGAGGGTCTCCGCGCGCGTGCTGGCCTTGGAGGGGCCGGGGGACGTGGTCGTGATGCCGGCGCCCTTCAGGAAGCCCGCGAACTTGGCCGCCGTGTCCGCCGCCGGGTCGCTCACGCGGGCCGCCGGACCGCTGGTGGAGCCGTCGGTGCGCCCCTCGTCGGCGCCCAGGGCACTGACCGGGGCGAGGTTGTCGTTGGGGCCGATGGGGTGCAGGGCGGCCCCGCTGTAGAGGGTGGTGTCGTAGGAGAGGGTGATCTCGCGGATGCCGCGCTCGCCCAGGGCTTTCGCGGTGTCCGCCGCCAGCGCCCGCAGGCTCGCCCAGCCGCCGGGCCGGGTGCCTGCGGTGAGGGTGGGGTCACCGCCGCCGACCAGGACGAGCTCGCGGGTGTCGGGTTCGAGGGCGGTGCGGGTGGTGAGGCGGTGGTCGGGGCCGAGGGCGGACAGGGCGGCGACGGCGGTGGCGATCTTGGTGGTGGAGGCGGGGGTGAGGGCCTCGCCGGCGTCGGAGCCGTACAGACGTTCGCCGGTCGTGACGTCGACGACGGCCGCGGAGCGGCGGCCGCCCAGCGCGGGGGCGTCCAGCAGGGGCCTGAGGACGTCCGAGAACGTCTTTCCGTCCGGGGCCGCCTTCTTGGTGTCCACGGTGGTCGTGGCGTCACCCAGGCCCGCCAGGACGGGTGCGGCGCTCGGGGCGGGCAGCGGTGCGCCCGCGGCCGTACCGGCGCCGCCGTGATCTGCGCCACCTGACCGCTCCAGAGCGGCGGCCCGGTCCCGCTCGGCCGTACGCTGACCGTTGGCGTCCCAGGGACCGGCGACGGTCACCACGCCGACGGCCAGTGCCAGGCCGGCGGTGACGGCGCCCGCGGTGTACTGCCAGGACCTGACGGTGCGCGACAGGGGGAGACGGGGGAGGTGCGCAGGGCCGACTCGCACGGCCTTGGTCAGCCGCACGATCCGCGGCCGGGCGGCCGTCACGGCGCCCGCCAGACGCGGTCGGACGGCGTTCACCATCCGCGCCACCTGCGGTCTCGCCGCTCGCCAAGGCCCGAGCTCTGGCACGACCACCAGCCCCTTTCGCGATCACACACCTGCGTGAGGGACACTTAACCACCAGAACTATGTGTTGATCATGGAGGAGCCACCGGTGGAGTTCGACGTCACGATCGAGATCCCGAAGGGTTCGCGGAACAAGTACGAGGTGGACCACGAGACCGGTCGGATCCGCCTGGACCGTCGCCTCTTCACCTCGACCGCCTACCCGACCGACTACGGCTTCGTCGAGAACACCCTCGGCGAAGACGGCGACCCGCTGGACGCGCTGGTCATCCTTGACGAGCCGACCTTCCCGGGCTGCCTGATCAAGTGCCGCGCGATCGGCATGTTCCGTATGACGGACGAGGCGGGCGGCGACGACAAGCTGCTGTGCGTGCCGGCCACCGACCCGCGTGTGGAGCACCTGCGCGACATCCACCACGTGTCGGAGTTCGACCGCCTGGAGATCCAGCACTTCTTCGAGGTGTACAAGGACCTGGAGCCCGGCAAGTCGGTCGAGGGTGCCAACTGGGTGGGCCGTACGGACGCCGAGGTGGAGATCGAGCGGTCGTACAAGCGCTTCAAGGAGCAGGGCGGCCACTGAGCCCCTCTCCCGCGAACGGGCCGCACGCGTACGCGTGCGGCCCGTTCGCACGTATGCGTTCGCATAGACACACGGATACGGCTCCTCCGGGTACGTGTGCGCATACTGAGGCGTACGGAAGGCGTAGGGCAGGGAGCGGTGCGAGGTGACGGAGGCGGAGGAGCGCAAGCCCCGGTCGGACGAGGCGCGATACGACCCGGAGATCACGTCCGAGTTCGCCATTCCCGCGGGACTGGACGTCCTGAAGAACACCGCTGAGTCGGAGACGACGTCCGAGTTCGCGGTGCCGGAGGGGCTGGAGGCGCCGCAGTCGCCGGGTGCCGAGCCGGAGGGCTCGGCGTTCAGCACACCGCGTACCTACAGCGCCAAGGACGCGCCGGGCGCGTTCACGCCGGCCACCGGGGTGCCGCTGGTCAGCCTGGTCAAGGACGCCCCCTGGCAGGACCGGATGCGCACGATGCTGCGCATGCCGGTGACCGAGCGGCCGGCCCCGGAGGCGGTGCAGCGCGAGGAGGAGGAAGGCCCGGCCGTCCCGCGCGTGCTCGACCTGACCCTGCGTATCGGCGAGCTGCTGCTGGCCGGCGGCGAGGGCGCGGAGGACGTGGAGGCCGCGATGTTCGCGGTGTGCCGGTCCTACGGCCTGGACCGGTGCGAGCCGAACGTCACCTTCACGCTGCTGTCGATCTCGCACCAGCCGTCCCTGGTGGAGGATCCGGTGACGGCCTCCCGGACGGTACGACGGCGGGGCACCGACTACACGCGTCTCGCTGCGGTGTTCCGGCTCGTGGACGACCTCACCGACCCCGAGACCCATGTCTCCCTGGAGGAGGCGTACCGGCGCCTGGCGGAGATCCGCCGCAACCGGCACCCCTACCCCGGCTGGGCGCTGACCCTGGCGAACGGGCTGCTGGCCGGTGCGGCCTCCGTGCTGGTCGGCGGTGATCTGATCGTGTTCTTCGCGGCGGCCGTCGGCGCGATGCTGGGCGACCGGCTGGCGTGGTTGTGCGCGGGTCGCGGGCTGCCGGAGTTCTACCAGTTCACCGTGGCCGCGATGCCGCCCGCGGCGATCGGGGTGGCGTTCGCGCTGGCACACGTCGACGTGAAGGCGTCCGCTGTCGTCACCGGTGGCCTGTTCGCGCTGCTGCCCGGGCGGGCGCTGGTCGCGGGGGTGCAGGACGGGCTGACGGGCTTCTACATCACCGCCTCCGCCCGTCTGCTGGAGGTCATGTACTTCTTCGTCGGCATCGTCGCGGGCGTGCTGGTCGTCCTCTACTTCGGCGTCAAGGTCGGCGGCAAGCTGAACCCGGACGCGGCGCTCATCATCAACGAGCGGCCGGTGGTGCAGATCGCCGCGTCGATGCTGCTGTCGCTGACCTTCGCGGTGCTGCTCCAGCAGGAACGGTCGACCGTGCTGTGGGTCACTCTCAACGGAGGCGTGGCGTGGACGGTGTACGGCGCGATGCACTACGTCGCCGACATCTCGCCGGTGGCGTCCACGGCCGTGGCGGCGGGGCTGGTGGGCCTTTTCGGGCAGTTGCTGTCGCGCTACCGGTTCGCGTCGGCGCTGCCCTACACGACGGCGGCGATCGGGCCGCTGCTGCCCGGGTCGGCGACGTACTTCGGGCTGCTGAGCATGGCGCAGAACGAGGTGGACAAGGGGCTGGTGTCGCTGGCGAACGCGGCGTCGCTGGCCATGGCCATCGCCATCGGGGTCAATCTCGGGTCGGAGACCTTCCGGCTGTTCCTGCGGGTGCGCTCCCCCGGGAAGCGCCGGGCCGCGAAACGGACCCGCGGTTTCTAGGCGGCGGAGCCCCCGCGCCCCGGGCTACTGCCGGGGGTAGTCGTACGGGTACTGGTTCTGGTCGTACTGGTTCTGGTCGTACTGGTCCTGGCCGTACTGGTCCTGGCCGTATTGCTGCTGACCGTGCTGCTGCCGGCCGTAGTCCTGACCCTGCTGACCGTGCTGCTGCCGGCCGTAGTGCTGCTCGTCGTACCCCTGCTGGCCGTACTGCTGCTGCGGGTGCTGCTGGTCGTAGCCCTGGTTCCAGTGCTGCTCCTGCTGCCGGGGCTGCTGGTAGGGCTGCTCGTACTGGTCGCCGTACGGCTGGTCCGGCTCGATGCGGCGCAGCTGGGTCGTCGCGGCGTCCATGACCGGCTGCTGCTGGTACTGGGGAGCCTGCTGCCGCGGGGTCTGCGCAGCGGCCCGGGCGGCCTTCTTCTCCTTGCCGCGGGCCCGCAGGAACTCGATCGCGATCGGGATCACGGAGACGAGGACGATCAGGATGAGGATCGCCTCGATGTTGGTCTTGACGAAGGCGATGTTGCCGAGCCAGGAGCCGAGCAGGGTGACACCCGCGCCCCACAGGGCACCGCCGATGACGTTGAAGATCAGGAACGAGCGGTACTTCATGCCGCTGACGCCCGCGATGATCGGCGTGAACGTGCGCACGATCGGCACGAACCGGGCCAGGACCAGGGACTTCGGGCCGTACTTCTCGAAGAACTCGTGTGCCTTGGTGACGTTCTCCTGCTTGAACAGGCGTGAATCGGGCCGGTTGAACAGAGAGGGGCCGACCTTCTTGCCGAACATGTAGCCCGCCTGGTCGCCGAGGACCGCGGCGAGACAGATCAGGGCGATCGCCCCCCACAGCGGGAAGTCCAGCTGTTTCGACGTGATCAGCAGGCCGCAGGTGAACAGCAGTGAGTCACCCGGCAGGAAGAAGCCGATGAGCAGGCCGGACTCGGCGAAGACGATGAGCAGCAGGCCCCAGATGCTGTAGGTGTCGAGCAGGTAGTTGGGATCCAGCCAGCTCGGGCCGAGGGCGAGTGTCATCACGGGTCCGGGCTCCTGAAGGGTGAAGGCGGCTACGGCGCCCATGGAGGGCCGCACAAAGCTATCAACGTGATGTGGCCGCCCCAGGTTCCACCGGTGACTCCAGGATGCCCTGTGGGATCACCGGGGGAATGCTGTGACTCGAGCGGGCCCGGGAGCGAACCCCGCGCGCTCCCGGGCCAGGACGTCACGGCGTGGCGTGCCGGGCCGTGTTCGCCACGATCGCGTCCCGCATGTACACGGCCAGACCGGGCCGGACGGCCTCGTACGTGGCGGTGAAGCGCTCGTCGGCGACGTACATCTCACCGAGGCAGGCGTGCATCTCGTGCCCGCAGTCATAGTACGCGCGCGTGATGAACCGGCGGTGCTCCTCGGCGACGTCCATGGCCGCCTCCGAGACGGCGGGCACGCCGTCGCCGAGCAGGGCGGCCATCCGGTGGTGGATCGCGTCCATCTCCCCGTTGATCCGCTTCCAGTCCTCCTTCGTGTACGAGGCGGTACGGCGCTGCGACTGCCGGTACGCCTCGGTGTCGCCCCAGCGTTCCTCGACCTCGTCCGCGTAGCGGTCCGGGTCGAAGTCGCCGAAGACCTCGAACTTCTCCTCCGGCGTCAGGTTGATGCCCATCGTGCGTGCCTCCATGGCGTGCTCCACGGCCGCGGCCATCTTCTGCAGCTTCTCGATCCGGGCGGTCAGCAGTTCGTGCTGGCGGCGCAGGTGCGCGCGCGGGTCCGCGTCCGGGTCGTCGAGCAGGGCCGCGACCTCGTCGAGCGGAAAGCCGAGTTCCCGGTAGAACAGGATCTGCTGGAGCCGGTCGAGGTCGGTGTCGTTGTAACGCCGGTGTCCGGCGTACGTGCGCTCGCTGGGCACGAGCAGGCCGATCTCGTCGTAGTGGTGCAGGGTACGCACCGTGATCCCGGCGAACCCCGCGACCCGTCCCACGGAGTAGCTCACTTTTCCGCTCCCTCGGTCGGTACGCCTCCACGCTGACGCCTCACGTCACGTGAGGTGCAAGCCCGCTCCCTTTCGGGATGTTGTGTGACTTTCGTCCGTTTATGGTGAGCCCGTGGCTCAGGAGACGACGCAGCAGGCGCCCCCGAGCGCCTCGACGGCCCCGGCGCGGGCGCTGCTGCCGTTCATCCTGCCCGCGGTCGTCGTGGGCGTGACCGCCAGCCTGATCTTCGTCGGGGTGAGCACGGCGGCGGAGCAGCTCCAGCACGTGCTGTGGGGGCCCCTGCCGGACGCGCTCGGCGTGGGCCGCTACTCCGTGCTGTGGATGTTCGTGATGCTCGTGGCGACCGGGATCGCCGTCGGGCTGGTGGTCTGGAAGGTCCCCGGCCATGCCGGGCCCGACCCGGCCACCATCGGGCTGAACGCCCCGGTGCTGCCGGCGGCCGTGCTGCCGGGGCTGGTGCTGGCGACCGGGCTGATGCTGGCCGGCGGCCCGAGCCTGGGCCCGGAGAACCCGATCATCGCCGTGAACGTGGGCCTCGCGGCCTGGCTGGGCGGGCGTCTTCTGCCCAGGACACCGGACAGTCTGTGGCCGGTGCTGGCCGAGGCGGGGACGATCGGCGCGCTGTTCGGCACACCGGTGGCGGCGGCGTTGGTCATCTCCGAGGCACTGGCCGGGCAGCCGATGCGCGGGCGGCTGTGGGACAACATCTTCGCGCCGCTGACCGCCGGCGCCTGCGGGGCCATCACCACCACCCTGGTGGCCCATCCGACCTTCGACCTCGGGCTGCCGGCCCTGGGCCACCCGCACTGGCGGGACGTGGTGGCGGCGCTCGTGATCGCCTCGGTGGCCGCGCTGCTCGGCATGTGCGCCGTCTACGCCTTCCCGTACGTCCACGCGGGCTTCGGGCGGCTGCGGCACCCGATGCTGATGCTTCCGGCGGGCGGGGCCGTACTGGGGGCCCTGGCGGCCCTCGGCGGTCATCTGACGTTGTTCAAGGGCCTGTCGGAGGTCGGGAAGCTGGCCCAGGACCCGGAGGGCTGGTCGGCGGGGCACTTCGCCACGATGACGGTGGTGAAGCTGGCCGCGCTGGTCGTCGCAGCGTCCTGCGGCTTCCGGGGCGGCCGGATCTTCCCCGCGGTCTTCGTCGGCACCGCCCTGGGCCTGTGCGCCCATGCGCTCGTGCCGGCCGTGAACCCCTCCCTCGGCGTCGCCACGGGTGTGCTGGGCATGCTCCTGGCGATCACCCGGCAAGGCTGGGTGAGCCTCTTCACCGCCGCCGTCCTCGTCGCCTCACCCAGCATCATCGCCGTGCTGTGCATCGCCTCGCTGCCGGCCTGGCTGCTGGTGACGGGCCGCCCGCAGATGCAGCTCCGCGAGGACGGCACCCCGGTCCGCTGACTCCCATCCCCCTGGAGGCACTCCTATGGCTCTGCACAAAGGTCCCGCGCAGCACGAGACGCGGACGGTGTCGGTCAACCCGTTCTTCGGGGAGGCCAACCCGGTCGGCGGCATGACCGAGGACCCGCCCACGCACCGGCTCCCGGACGCCCCGCTGCCCCCGTCCACGGCGTACCAGCTGGTGCACGACGAGCTGATGCTGGACGGCAACGCCCGGCTGAACCTGGCCACCTTCGTCACCACCTGGATGGAGCCGCAGGCCGGGGTGCTGATGGCCGAGTGCCGGGACAAGAACATGATCGACAAGGACGAGTACCCGCGCACCGCCGAGCTGGAACGGCGCTGCGTGGCGATGCTCGCCGATCTGTGGAACGCGCCGGACCCGTCGGCCGCGGTGGGCTGTTCGACCACCGGATCGAGCGAGGCGTGCATGCTCGCCGGGATGGCACTGAAGCGGCGTTGGGCGAAGCGGAACGCCGACCGGTACCCGGGGGCGCGCCCCAATCTGATCATGGGCATCAACGTCCAGGTGTGCTGGGAGAAGTTCTGCAACTTCTGGGAGGTGGAGGCCCGGCTGGTCCCGATGGAGGGCGACCGCTTCCACCTGGACCCGCAGGCCGCCGTCGCACTGTGCGACGAGAACACCATCGGGGTGGTCGGCATCCTCGGTTCGACCTTTGACGGCTCCTACGAGCCGATCGCCGAGCTGTGCGCGGCCCTGGACGGCCTGCAGGAGGTCACCGGCCTGGACGTCCCGGTGCATGTGGACGCTGCCTCGGGCGGCATGGTGGCGCCCTTCCTCGACGAGGACCTGGTGTGGGACTTCCGTCTTCCGCGGGTGGCCTCGATCAACACCTCGGGGCACAAGTACGGGCTGGTCTACCCGGGCGTCGGCTGGGCCCTATGGCGGGACAACGAGGCCCTGCCCGAGGAGCTGGTCTTCCGGGTCAACTACCTGGGCGGAGACATGCCGACCTTCGCCCTCAACTTCTCCCGGCCCGGCGCCCAGGTGGTGGCGCAGTACTACACGTTCCTGCGGCTGGGCCGGGAGGGCTTCCGGGCGGTGCAGCAGTGCACACGGGACGTGGCGACCTCGCTCGCCGGGAAGATCGAGGCCCTCGGCGACTTCCGGCTGCTCACGCGCGGGCAACAGCTGCCCGTGTTCGCGCTGGCCACGGCAGAGGGCGTCACGTCGTACGACGTCTTCGACGTGTCCCGGCGGCTGCGCGAGAGCGGCTGGCTGGTGCCCGCCTACACCTTCCCGGCCAACCGTGAGGACCTCTCCGTGCTGCGGATCGTGTGCCGCAACGGCTTCTCGCACGACCTGGCCGACCTGTTCGTGGCCGACCTGACCCGGCTGCTGCCCGAGCTGCGCCGGCAGCAGCACCCGCTGACCCGGGACAAGGACGCGGCCACCGGCTTCCACCACTAGGCCCGGTTCGCGCCACCACCACCGGCCGGCGTGCGCCCTGGCGGCACCGGCCCCGGCGGCCTGGCCGGGCGTCGTCAGCGGTCGTCCTCCGGGTGCCGCTCCCCCGTCGCGTACGGGTTCTCCTGCCCCTCGGCGAGCACGCCGACGAAGGGCTCGCCCTCACCCGCGAAGGTGTACGCGCCCGCCTCCAGGCGGGCTATCAGGTCCCGGGTCCAGGACTCGTGGGAGTCGGCCGTGTGGATCCACAGGTGCATGATCTCGCCGATGTGGCCGAGCTGAGCGGGGCCGCCGTCGGGGATGTAGTGCTCGGTGACGGAGGCCCGCCAGCGCTCGATCCGGCGCATCCGCTCCCGGAGCAGCTCCAGGACCTCGGCCCGGGGCAGCTCGACCAGGAAACCGATGGCGGCCGACTGGACGTCCGTCTTCTGGTCGTAGGAGACCAGGAACTCGCGCAGCAGCCGGAAGAACTCCTCCTCGCCGCGGTCCGTGATCTCGTACTCGGTGCGCGGCGGGCCGCCCGCCGTGGACGGCGCGATCTCGTGCGCGTGCAGCAGCCCTTGCTTGGCCATCTGCTTCAACGCGTGGTAGATCGAGCCCGGCTTGGCGTTGGACCACTCGTGCGCGCCCCAGTACTCCAGATCGCTCCGGACCTGGTAGCCGTGGGCCCGCCCGTGCTGGCGGACCGCGCCGAGCACGAGGAGACGGATCGCTGACATGGGGTCCAGGTTAGGACCCCGCGATCATCCCCAGGAGCCGCCCTGCTCCAGCGCCACCAGCTCGAACGCCGTCTTCCCGTCCAGCGACTCGCGGATGATGTCGGCGTGGCCGGCGTGCCGGGCCAGCTCGCGGATCAGGTGCAGACCCAGCCAGCGCAGTGAGACACGGCCCTCCGGCGGGAACCAGGGGTCGGGGGGCAGCGGGAAGGTGTCGTCCAGGCTGGGCGCGGAGCGGATGAACTTCTCCGTCTCGGCGGCCACCTGCTCCCAGTACGCCAGCTGCGAGGCGACCGTCTCGTCACCGACCAGTCGAAAGGTCTCGTGCCAGTTGGACTCGTCGCGGTGGACCGCCGGCGGCTCCTGCCGGGCGCGGGCGATCCAGCTCTGCTCCACCTCGGCGACGTGCTTGAGCAGGCCGCCCAGGGACAGCTCGCTGACGCTGGGACGGGTCCGGGCCTGCTCCTCGGTCAGCCCGAGCAGCGACCGGCGGATCCCGCCGCGCTGCTCCTCGATGAACGCGAGCAGCGCCCCCCGCTCGTCGCCCTTCGCCTCTGCCGGAACATGCGTGACCATGGCGTGCCGCCTTTCGTCGGGCCGCTCACCGGGGCCGTTTCCCCGGTACAGAAGACGCTACGGGCCATTGAGGTCAGTTCCTGTCCTCAATGGCCCCGGTGCGCCGAAGGGGCGGCCCCGGTATGCCGGAAGGGCGGCCGGCCCCGGTACACCGAAGCGGCGGCCCGGCACGCGGAAGAGGTGGCCCGGCACGCGGAAGAGGTGGCCCGGCACGCCGGAAGGGTGCCTAGAACGGGAATCCGCTGCGGCCGTGCTGGACCGAGATCCACTTGACCGTGGTGAACGCCTCCAGCGTCGTCTCGCCGTTGAGGCGGCCGAGGCCGGAGTGCTTCTCGCCGCCGAAGGGCACGATCGGCTCGTCGTGGACGGTGCCGTCGTTCACGTGGAACATGCCGGTGTCGATCCGCTTGGCGAAGGCCACGCCCCGCTCGATGTCTCCGGTGTGGACGGCGCCGCTGAGGCCGTACGGGGTGCTGTTGACGATCCGGACCGCCTCCTCCTCGCCGTCGAACGGGACGAGGAAGACCACTGGTCCGAACACCTCTTGCTGGAGCAGCGCGGAGTCGGCGGGGACGCCGGTCAGTACGCTGGGCGAGACCAGGTTGTCGGTCGTGGTGCCCCGCACCAGAGCGGTGGCCCCCTCGGCGATCGCCTGCTCGACGGTGCCGGAGATCGCGTTGGCCTGTGCGGAGTTGATCATCGGGCCGATCACGGTCTGCGGGTCGCGCGGGTCGCCGACCTTGAGGGTGCGGACCTTGGCGACGAACTTCTCGGTGAACTCCGCTGCGACGGAAGCGTCCACGAGGACCCGGTTGGCGGCCATGCAGACCTGGCCCTGGTGCACGAACCGGCTGAAGACCGCCGCGTCCACCGCGTAGTCGAGGTCGGCGTCGTCCAGCACCACCAGCGCGCTGTTGCCGCCCAGTTCGAGGATCGAGCGCTTGAAGTGCTGGGCGCACACGGTGGCGACGTGCCGGCCGACCTTGTCGGAGCCGGTGAAGGAGATGACCTTGGGGACGGGGTGCTCGAGGAACGCGTCCCCGATCTCGGCGATGTCGGTGACGACGACGTTGAGCAGGCCGCCGGGCAGCCCGGCCTCCTCGAAGATCTTCGCGAGCAGGGTGCCACCGGCGATGGGCGTGTTCTGGTGCGGCTTGAGCACCACGGCGTTGCCGAGGGCGAGGGCCGGGGCGACCGACTTCAGGGAGAGCAGGAAGGGGAAGTTGAAGGGGCTGATCACGCCCACGACGCCGACCGGCACCCGGTAGACGCGGTTCTCCTTGCCGTCGACCGGGGAGGGCAGGATCTTGCCCTCCGGCCGCAGCGCGAGATGGATCGACTCGCGCAGGAACTCCTTGGCGAGGTGCAGTTCGAAACCGGCCTTCACGCGCGTGCCGCCGAGTTCCGCGATGATCAGGTCGGCTATCTCCTGCTCGTGGTCCTCTATCCACCGCAGCGCCCGCTCGAAGACCGTGCGCCGGGTGTAGGGGTTGGTCTCGGCCCACTTCTTCTGGGCGCGGGCGGCGGCCTGGTACGCCTGGTCCACCTCGTCGACCGTGGCCACCGTGATCGAGGCCAGTTTCTCGTCGTCGTAGGGGTTGAAGTCGATGACGTCCCAGGAGCCCGTGCCCGGGCGCCACTCGCCGTCGATGTACTGCTGGGCCAGGTCGGTGAAGCAGGACGCCATGTGATCCCTCAATCGCTAGCGGACACCAGATCTACGCCACGTCTGATCGGACGTCATCGTACTTGCGAGAGAAGGGAGTTGAGCAGGGAGCCGGGTCAGGAGAGCTGTAGGAGACCGCGGAGCACGTCCCGGCTCTCGTCCGGGCCGGGGCTGTCCTGCTGCAGCTCCTTGAGGGCCTGTTCGTACTGGGCGACGTCCTCGCGCTTGTCCAGGTAGAGGGCGCTGGTCAGCTGTTCCAGGTAGACCACGTCGGACAGGTCGGCGTCGGGGAAGCTGAGGATGGTGAAGGCGCCGCTCTCACCGGAGTGCCCGCCGAAGCTGAACGGCATGACCTGGAGCCGCACGTTGGGGCGCTCGGAGATGTCGATCAGGTGCTGGAGCTGGCCGCGCATCACCTCGCGGTCCCCGTAGGGACGGCGCAGGGCGGCCTCGTCCAGGACGATGTGGAACTCGGGGGCGTTGTCGGAGAGCAGGTATTTCTGCCGCTCCAGCCGCAGGGCCACCCGGCGTTCGACGTCGGCGACGCTCGCGCCCTTCATGCCGCGCCGGACCACCGCGCGGGCGTACTCCTCGGTCTGCAGCAGGCCGTGCACGAACTGCACCTCGTAGACGCGGATCAGCGAGGCGGCGCCTTCCAGGCCCACATAGGTGGGGAACCAGCTGGGCAGGACGTCGGTGTAACTGTGCCACCAGCCCGCCACGTTGGCCTCACGGGCGAGGGAGAGCAGCGACTCGCGTTCCGCCTCGTCGTTGATGCCGTAGAGCGTCAGCAGGTCTTCCACGTCTCTGGTCTTGAAGCTCACCCGGCCCAGCTCCATGCGGCTGATCTTCGACTCGGAGGCGCGGATCGAGTAGCCCGCCGCCTCGCGCGTGATCCCCCGCGATTCCCGCAGTCGCCTGAGTTGCGAGCCGAGCAGCATCCGCCGCACCACCGATCCGGGCTCTCCCGCGCTCACGTTCGCCAGCCTCCCCAACCGTCTTCAGGGGCCGAAGTCTGCCACTAAAACACTTCGAGCAGTACTCGTCCGGTTACGGAAACGGAAAGAGCTCGGCCGTTTCTGCCGGGTCCCGACCGGTAAGAGGTCCGGACCTCTGGCAAGTCCGACAGGAAGATGGCAGAAAAAATGGCCAAGAAGTGGTACGGGAAGTGCCATTTCGGTCGCGTGCACGTGCATCTGCCCTTGCATCTGCTCTGTGGTTCCGAAACCATGGGTCCGCGCCACCGCTGCATCGCAACGACCGCGAATTCCCGGGAGTGCCTCGCATGGGGACGAATGGATCGACCATGCTCAAGCCGTTACGGCAGGGCCTTCCGCCGTTGGATCCCGCAGCCGTGTCCGATGCCGCCTCCTGTGCCCTCCCCGCCCGCTACGAGGCGGTGCGCGAGGCCCGGCGCTTCACCCGGGACACCCTGGACAAGTGGGACGTCGGCGACCGCTTCGACGACATATGCCTGGTCGTCTCCGAACTCGTCACCAACGCCCTGCGCCACGCGGTGCCGTCCGACCCGTGCCGTACCGACGAGCACCACCCGTCCGTGCGGCTGCACCTGATGCGCTGGACCGAGCGGCTGGTGTGCGCGGTGCGCGACCCGAGCCACGAGACCCCGGTCCCGCGGGACTCGGACGACTTCTCCGCCGAGTCGGGCCGCGGTCTGTTCCTGGTCGACTCCTTCGCGGACAGCTGGGGCTGGCACCCGCTGGCGGGCGCCCTGGACGGCAAGGTGGTATGGGCGCTGTTCCGGCTCCGGCCGGCCGGCTGATCCGGCACCGCACGGACGGACGCCCTCTATCTACGCGCGTACACCCGTCGCGGCCGCCCGCGGTACGGCCAAAGCCCGCCCGACATCGTTGCCACCGTCCGCGACGGTGGCCCCGGCGGTCAGCTCGCGATCAGGTGGTCGAACTCGCCGTCCTTCACACCGAGGAGCATCGCCTCTATCTCCGCGCGCGTGTAGACGAGCGCCGGCCCGTCCGGGAAGCGCGAATTGCGTACGGCGACCTCACCGCCCGGCAGTCGCGCGAACTCCACGCAGGAGCCCTGCGAGTTGCTGTGCCTGCTCTTCTGCCAGGCCACTCCGTCCAGCTGCGTGGCAGCCATGCCGTTGTACACGTCGTACCCCCCGTACACGCCGTCAACGTCGCGGTCCACAGGTCGCTCCCCGGTGTGCACTGGCTGGTGAGGCCATAGATGCTGTAGTCAACTGAACCGGATCATAGCCCGCTTCACGTGCAGGTGCAGGAGCAAATGCACGTGCACGAGGGGTGTTCCCACAGTTACAGCTTTGACGTGCGCTTTACCCGAGTCGCTCCGGCGCCTGCCCCGGAGCAGGCAGGACCTGTCCCCGCCGGCCCCCGGCCGGCCCGCTCCCATGATCCTTTGCGCCATCGTCTGAGCCGGGCCGTCCGGGTCGAACCCCTCTTCCTAGGAAGAGACGCGTACCGCGCCCTTCCTGTTCCAGGGGTTCAGGAGATGGTCCAGTCCGTGGGATTGGCCGGATCGTCGTCCGTCCACCGGAGGGACGGCATCCGCTCGATGTCGTAGTGAGTACCCGTACCTCTACGACGCCGGAGAAGCCGATGTTTCCGTAGGAGGCAGCCCTCCTGGTGATGACCCTACTGCTGGTAGCTTGCGCTGCGGGCGTCCGGCTCGGGCGGCCGGCCGCTACCGCTTGGGGGCTTTCCGGTGACGTGTGCGACAGCGAGAGTACGGAGCGCGGCCCTGGCCGCGGGACTGGTGGGCGCGCTGGCGCTGACGGCGTGCAGCGGCGGCGGCTCCGGGGAGGAGAACGGCTCCTCGTCCACGCCGAACACGTCCACGGCACCGTCGGCGAACACCGCCTCCCCTTCCGTGACCGGCGCCTCCGCCGAGATCCAGGGCAGCTGGATCACCACCGCCGGCGGCACGATCGTCGCCCTGGTGATCAACGGGAAGCAGGCCGGGGTCTTCGCGACCGGTGGGACCGTGTGCAACGGGACCGCGGGGGCCGAGAACGGCAGGCAGACGCTCCACCTGACCTGCGCCGGCGATGGCGAAGGTCGGACCACCGGCAGGGTCGACTCGGTCGACGGCACGACGCTGAAGGTGACCTGGTCAGGCAAGACCGGGCAGGAGACGTACACCAAGGCGGAGGGCGGGAAGCTGCCGTCGGGCTTGCCGACAGCGCTGAAGCAGTGAGTACGGAGCGGCGAAGGTAGCGGTACGGGCGGTCATTCGGGCAGGGGCGCGCGGGTGGTCGTTCCGGAGGGATGCGGGATGGTCGCTCCGGAAGAGCGCGCGGGTGGTCGCTCCGGAGGGATGCGGGGATGGTCGTTCCGGAGGGGCGCGCGGGTGGTCATGCGCCGGGGGCGCGCGGATGGTCCCCGGAAGGTTGTTCCGGAGGGGCGCGCGAGCGGGGTTCGGGTGCAGGCGCCATGATGCAAGGGCACCGTCACCACCTGGACAGGGACTGCTCATGCGCGCCATTCCGCTCACCGTCACCGCCCTCGCCGCCGCCCTGCTGCTGACCGCCTGCGACGACGGTGGCGGCAAGAACGGTGACAGCGACAGCTCGGCCTGCGAGATCGGCGGGGTCTCCGTGCAGATCGGGTCGGCGAGCGTGGCACCTGCCGCCGGGGACAGCGGCGAGATCCCGGTCAGCATCACCAACCAGAGCGCCCCCTGCACCCTGGACCACTTCCCGGCCGTCACGCTGAGCACCGGCGACGCCGAGAAGACCGTGCCCGCGCTCAAGGACGCGAAGGCCCAGAAGCTGAAGCTCGCCAAGGGCGACTCCGCGACCTTCTCCATCAGCTACGTACGGGGCAAGGACGGCGACGAGAACGCCCTGACCGCGAAGGACGTGAGGATCAGCCTGCCCGGCTCCGACACCGGCCAGAGCTTCCCGTGGAAGTACGGCCCGGTCGCGGGCAAGGCCGACGGGAGCGGGCCGGACGCTTCCGTGAGCGCCTTCCAGCAGGTCGGCGACTGACGCTCACTCCAGTCGCGGGCGGGTCCTCACCTGTGCCCGGTCCGCCGCGCGTGCGCCCTCGGTCCAGCCCGCCGCGTCGCTGACGCCGCGCAGCCGGGTCGTGGTGGTCTCCGGGAACATGCGCTCCAGCCGGCCGGTGACGGCTATCGCGCGCGTGGCCAGCACCGGCAGCAGATCCTGGGTCACCTGGGTCTCGGCGGCAGCCGCGAGCCGGTCACCGACGCGGTGGGCGTAGGCCGCGAGGAACGACTGCCGGAAGGTCTTGGTCCGCTTGCGCCCGCCGGCCCGCTGGGCGGCCTCCGCCTTGGCCATCGCGTGCGTGGCCTGCACCAGCAGCGAGGTGTAGAGCAGCTCGACCGCCTCCAGGTCCGCCTCGAAGCCGACGACCGTGGAGAAGCCGAGCGGTTCGTTCCACACCGCACGGCAGTGGTTCGCCGTGGCCACCGCGTCCAGCAGGACCGCCTTGGCCTGTTCGTACGGCGGCTCGACCCCGATGCGGCAGGCGCCGGGCGCGTCCGGCGCGGGCGCCTCGGCGGCGAGCAGCGCCTCGTCGACGCTGTGCCTGGCCATCAGCTCCTGCGCTTTGGCGCTGAGCGCCTCCGCCTCCTCCGGATAGCCGGTCGCCTCGGCCTTGGCGAGCAGCGCGCGGATGCGGGTGAGCATGCGGGAGGCAGCCGGGCCGGGGGCACGGCGGGTCTCCTCCTCCAGGGGCTCCAGTGCGGGCAGGCGCAGCAGCAGGCGGTACAGCTCCAGGACGGTCGTGGCGTGCGAGAAGCGGTCGGCGGTGCGCTCGGGCGCGGCGGGCAGCGCCGCCAGCTGACCGGCCCAGCGCCGCCCGCGCGGGCGGTCCCGCCCGGCCTGCGCCCGGATCAGAGCGGCGGCCAGGCGGACGTGTTCGTCCTCCAGCTCACGCGCCACCAGCCGTACGACATCGGCGGGCTGCCAGCCGCGCTGCCAGGCCGTCGCCGCGAAGTCCTCGCCGCGGCGCGCCAGTTCGGCGTCGGCGGCCGGATCGGCGGCGAGCAGGGAGGCTCCCGTGTCGAGGCCCGTGTCGGTGTCGTCGTAGAGGGCGGCGCGGAAGGCCCGCTCGACGGTGCTGGCGGTACTGGTCACACCGCCGATCGTGCCACGCACCACCGACAGGCGGCGCCAGCCGTCCACAGCCTGTGGACGGCTGGCGCGGTCAGGGCGACGGGGAGGCGGGGAGGGCGGCGTCGGCGGGTCCCGCAGGCGGGCGGCGCGGCCGGGAGGACGCCGACGTCTCACTCCCCGGAATTCCGCCCTGCGCGCGCGGACGGGCCCCAAGCATGGCCGCATGATGGACACCTCTCTCTACGCGGCGTTCCTGATCGCCGCGTTCGCACTCTGCGTCACCCCAGGGCCCGACATGATGTTCATCGTGGCGGTGGGCGGCCGGGGCGGCCCGCTGACCGGGGTGACGGCCGCCGCGGGTGTGGCGTGCGCGATGTTCGTGCACGCGGTCGCCGCGGCGCTCGGTCTGTCCGCACTGTTCCTGGCCCTGCCCGCGCTCTACCACGTGCTGCGCTGGGCGGGCGCGGCCTATCTGCTGTTCCTCGCCGTCAGGGCGTTCCGCGGCGACGGCGAGCCGGCCGGGACCGGGCCGGCGCCGGGGAAGGGGCGCCGACGGGCCTTCTGGCGCGGCGCCGTCACCAATCTCCTCAACCCCAAGGTGATCCTCTTCAACGTCTCCTTCCTGCCGCAGTTCGTGAACCCGGACCTGGGGCACGTACGGGAGGAGTTCCTCGTGCTGGGCTGCACGATCACGGTGATGGGCCTCCTGGTGGACGGCTCGGTCGGACTGCTCTCCGGCAAGCTCGCCTCGCTGCTGCGGCGCAGCAGGCGGGTGGCGCGGGGCCTGGACTACTTCAGCGGGACGGTGTTCGCCGGGCTCGCGGTCCGGCTGGCCGCCACGCCCAAGTAGGGCCGGAACCCACGCCAGGAGGGGTGTCAACCAATGGTTGACACCCCTAAGGTGGCAACCTACGGTTGACACCATGGCGAGCAACCCGAACCTCACGGCATCCGTCCGCCTCGACGACCTCATCGACGCCATCAAGAAGGTCCACCCCGAACCCCTCGACCAGCTCCAGGACGCGGTGATCGCCGCCGATCACCTCGGTGACGTCGCCGACCACCTGATCGGGCACTTCGTCGACCAGGCCCGCCGCTCGGGCGCGTCCTGGACCGACATCGGCCGGAGCATGGGCGTGACCCGGCAGGCGGCGCAGAAGCGTTTCGTACCCAAGGAATCCGCCGACCTCGATCCCAGCCAGGGCTTCAGCCGCTACACCCCGCGCGCGCGTAACGTGGTCATGGCCGCGCACAACGAGGCCGTGGCCGCCCGCAACACCGAGGGCCGCCCCGAGCACCTGGTCCTCGGCCTGCTGGCCGAGCCCGAGGGCCTGGCCGCGAAGGCGATCACCGCGCAGGGCGTCCTCCTGGACGCCGTACGTCAGGCGGCGACCGCCGCGCTGCCGCCGGCCGCGGACGACGTCCCCGGCCTCGTCCCCTACGGCCCCGAGGCCAAGAAGGTCCTGGAGCTCACCTTCCGCGAGGCCCTCCGGCTCGGCCACAACTACATCGGCACCGAGCACCTCCTGCTGGCCCTGCTGGAGCACGAGAACGGCCAGGGCGTCCTCAGCGGCCTCGGCATCACCAAGGCGGCCACCGAGGAGCGGCTCACCGCGATGCTGGCGCTGCTGCGGGAAGGGAAGCCCGACGCAGACGGCTCGCGGGAATAGAACCGCAGGTCAGCGTGATTGTCAGACCTCCCTGCCACACTCGCACTCATGACCGACCGGTGGGCTCTCGCACCGGCCGAGGACGGAGGCGTGTACGTCGCCCCCCTCGGCCCGGACGGGCTGCCCGCCGGACCGGTGCGGCGGGAGAGCGAACTCGCCGCGGCGGTGCGGAGCCGCCCGGAGGTGACACGCTGGGTGTGGCGGTCTACCCCCGAGGTCTACCCGCGTCTGCTCGCCACGGGGGTGCGAGTGGAGCGGTGCTACGACGTCGAGGACGCCGAGACACTCCTGCTGGGCCACGAGGGCCGGTACGGCGAGCCACACTCGGCCGCCGCCGCCCTGGCCCGCCTCCGCGGCGGCCCCGTCCCGCCCGACCCGCCGCAGCGCGCGGCCGAACCGGGCGCCCAGTCCCCGCTGTTCGAGCCCGCCGGCACCCGCCTGCCCCTGCCCGACCTGCTCGCGGTCTACGCCGACCAGCTGCGACGGCACGAGAAGACCGCCCATCCCGACCGGATGCGGCTGCTGACCGCGGCCGAGTCGGCCGGGATGCTGGTGGCCGCCGAGCTGAACCACGCCGGTCTGCCCTGGAGCGCCGAGGTGCACCGCGAGCTGCTGCACACCCTGCTCGGCGAGCGGTACGCGGGCGGCGGCGAACCGCGCCGCCTCGCCGAGCTGGCCGACGAGGTGTCCGCCGCCTTCGGTCGCCGGGTGCGTCCGGACCTGCCCGCCGACGTGATCAGGGCCTTCGCGCAGGCAGGGATCAAGGTGAAGTCCACCCGGCGCTGGGAGATCCGGTCCGTCGACCACCCTGCCGTCGCGCCCCTGCTGGAGTACAAGAAGCTGTACCGCATCTGGGTGGCCCACGGCTGGTCCTGGCTGCAGGACTGGGTGCGCGACGGCCGCTTCCGCCCCGAGTTCATCGCCGGTGGCACGGTCACCGGGCGCTGGGTGACGAACGGCGGGGGCGGCCTGCAGATCCCCAAGGTGATCCGCCGGGCCGTGGTCGCCGACCCCGGCTGGCGGCTGGTGGTGGCCGACGCCGACCAGATGGAACCGCGCGTGCTGGCCGCGATCTCCCGCGACCCCGGCCTGATGGAGGTGGCCGGCCGCGAGAGCGACCTCTACCAGTCCGTCTCCGAACGCGCCTTCTCCGGCGACCGGGACCAGGCCAAGATCGCCGTGCTCGGCGCGGTCTACGGCCAGACCTCCGGCGACGGTCTGAAGAACCTCGCCGCGCTCCGCCGCCGCTTCCCCAAGGCGGTCGCCTATGTCGACGAGGCGGCCCGCGCGGGCGAGGAGGGCCGGCTGGTGCGCACCTGGCTGGGCCGCACCTGCCCGCCGGCCGCCGGGTCGGGTGAGGACGCGGCGGAGGAGGCCGGCATCCCGGTCGGCGAGGAGGAACCGGAGGGGCAGGCCGGCTGGGTCCCCGGTTACGCCTCCACGAACTCCCGTGCGCGGGGCCGCTTCGCACGGAACTTCGTCGTGCAGGGCAGCGCCGCCGACTGGGCTCTGCTGCTCCTCGCCGCGCTGCGCCGGGCCTGTGCGGAGCTGAGGGCCGAACTGGTCTTCTTCCAGCACGACGAGGTGATCGTGCACTGTCCCGCCGAGGAGGCCGACGCCGTCGTCCAGGCCATCCGCGAGTCCGCCGCCCTCGCCGGCCGGCTGACCTTCGGCGAGACACCGGTGCGGTTCCCGTTCACGACGGCGGTGGTGCAGTGCTACGCCGACGCCAAGTGAGCCGCCCCGCATGACCTGGTGAGCCTTCGAGAAACTCCCGCGCTTACACCGGACCGCCGATCAGCCCGCCGAAAGCTCCCGCGCTTACACCAGACCGCCGATCAACCCGCCGAAAGCTCAGCCAACCCCACCCGACCCACCGGTCAGCCCGCCAGAAGCTCTCGCAGCTCCACCAGCACGGCCTGCTCGTCCGTGCCGTCCAGTGCCGCTCGTGCCGTGCGCCAGGCGTCGTACGCTTCCGCCCGCCGCCCCTGCTCGCGCAGGAGGAACCCGTGCTGGTGCAGGGCCAGCCCGCCCATGTAGCGGTCGGCGCGGGCGTCGGCCCGGCGCAGCAGCTCGGCGCACTCGCCGGCCGCCCGCTCGGACTCCCCCAGCTGCCGCAGCGCGCGGACCAGGCCGAGCCGGGTCTGGGACTCGCCGTGCCAGTCGCTGTGGCCGCCGAGGATGCGCAGACTCTCCTCGAAGTGCCGGGCGGCCTCGTCCGGTTCGCCGAGCGTGAGATGGGCGTAGCCGATGTTGCAGTGCGCCGAGTGCCGCACGATGACCGCGCCGATCGCGTCCCCGATCGCCAGCGAGTGCCGGTGCTGCTCGATGGCGGCGCGCGGATCGGTGTGTTCGTACAGGTTGCCCAGGTGGCTGCGGGTGACGGCCTCACCGTAGGGGTCGTTCAGCAACCGCGAGTAGGCCAGGCTCTGCCGCAGCGCCTCCCCCGACTCCTCGAACCGCCCGAGCCCTTGCAGCAGCAGCCCGCGGTTGTTCAAGCAGCGGCGGATCCGGGAGGCCGTGCCCAGCCGCGCCCAGATCTCCAGGGCCTGGTCGGTGAGGAGGAGGGCGTCGTTCTGTCGGCCCGTCAGGAAATGCAGTCCGGCGAGATCGCCCAGCGCGTACGCCTCGGCCGCCGGGTCCCCGAGCCGCCGTGCCACACCGAGCGCGGCCCGTCCCAGCACCTCCATCTCGGCGACCCGGCCGCTGCGCTGCACATAGGGAAAGAGCAGCCGGGCGAGCACCGACAGGTGGGCGGCCGTACGCGGATCGTCGGTGTCCGCGTTCCGCGCCACCAGGGCGACGACGTTCTCCAGCTCGACCTCACCCCAGGCGAATGCTTCTTCGGCCGACCCGAAGAACCCCAGCGCGGCCAATTCCGCCGTGTGCGCGGCCGGCTGCGCGGCGGTCGGCCGCCGCCGGTCGTCCTCGTCGAGCCCGGGCCCGACGACCGCGGTCAACACCCGCTCGGCCACGGCGGCGTACCAGCGGAGGGCGAGGAGGTCGGTGGTGGTGGGGGCGTCGGTGCCGTCGGGAGCCCCGGTGGCGGCCCCGGGTGCGGGTGTGGCGGCGGTCCGCGTGTCGGCGGTGTCCGCCAGTTCGCGGGCGAAGTCGCGGACCAGGTCGTGCGGTGCGTAGCGGCCGTACGCCGTCTCCTCCAGCAGGGCGACGTCGACCAGGCGGTCCAGCGCGGCCTCGGCCCGCCGCTCGTCGGTGCCGGTGAGCCGGGCGATGAGCGGGGCGCCGTAGGTCGGCAGGTCGAGCGCGCCGATGCGGCGCAGCGCGCGGGCCGCGTCCCGGTCGGCCTCGCGCTCGGCGGCGGCGAGCGCGTCATGGGCCACGGCCAGGGACCGGCGCACACTCAGGTCGTCGTACTCAAGGTGGTGCAACCGTCCGCCGGTGGCGGCCAGTTGCCCGGCAAGGACGTCCGGGGTGAGGGCCCGGCGGGCGGCGAGCCGGGCGGCGACGACGCGCAGCGCCAGCGGAAGCCGGCCGGTCAGCTCGACCAGGGCGTGGGCGGCGTCCAGGCCCGGGCGTCCGCTCACCGCGCGGAGCAGCGCCGCACTGTCCTCGCCGGTCAGCGGGGAGAGCGGGAAGCGGCGGGCGCCGTCGAGCGCGGTGAGCGGCGAGCGGCTTGTGACGATCACCGCGCAGCCGGGCCCGGCCGGCAGCAGGGGTCGCACCTGGGCCGCGTTCGCCGCGTCGTCCAGCAACAGCAGGATGCGGGCCGGCGCGAGCAGTGAACGGAGCAACGCGGAAGCCGCATCGGGGTGTTCGGGGATGTTCCGGGGCTCGACGCCGAGGTCGCGCAGCAGCGCGGTGAGCGCCCGCGTGGCGGCGAGCGGGGTCATGCCGGGGGTGGCGCCGTGGAGGTTGACGTAGAGCTGACCGTCGGTAAAACGCTCCCGCAGCTCATGGGCGACGTGCAGGGCCAGAGCGCTTTTGCCGACGCCGGCCATGCCGCTGATCACCACGACGGCGGGGGCCGGCGCGGACGGCTCGGTCAGTGCCCGGCCCAGCTCGCGGCACACGTCGCCGCGGCCGGTGAAATGGGCGGGCGGAGCCGGCAGCTGGGCCGGGCGCGGGGTCTGCCGCGCGGCCGGGACGGCGCCGTTCTGCGGGGAGTCAGCTGTCTCAGAGGCCCGGGGGCTCGTAGAAGTCGCAGAGGCCCCGGGGGACGCTGAGGCCCCGGCGGACGCAGAGATGCCAGGGGACGTGGAGGCCCCGGCGGACGCAGAGCTCCCAGGGGACGTGGAGGCCCCAGGGGACGTGGAGGTCCCGGAGTCCACGGGAACCGGCGGGACCGAGGCACCCCTGACCCCGTCGGCGGGCAACTCGCCTTGCCGCGGCTGACCGTCCCGGCCGGCCGGCTGCCGATCGCCGGGGGCCTCGGGCCGCCACTGCCGATCGCCGGCGGCCTCGGGCCTCCGCTGCCGGTCTCCTCGGGCCTCGGGCCGTCGCTGTCCGTCGTCGCTCCCCCGCAGCACCTCGACGTGCGCCTCGCGCACCGCCGCGCCGGGTTCAATGCCGAGTTCCTCCACCAGGCGGGTACGCAGATCACGGTGGACGGCGAGGGCCTCGGCCTGGCGCCCGGTCCGGTGCAGGGCAAGCATCAGCTGACGGTGGTACGCCTCGCGCAGCGGATGCTCGGCGACCAGGGCCGCGAGTTCGGGTACGAGGGCGGCCAAGCGGGCTCCGCCGAGAGCGAGTTCGGCGTCGTAGCGCCACTCCAGCAGAAACAGCCTGGCCTGCTCCAGGCGCCGCACGAGGGCGTAGCCGCCGATGTCGGCGGGGAGCCCGCTGAGCGGGGTGCCACGCCACAGCGCCAGCGCGGCGGCGCAGGCCCGCACGACACCCGTCCAGTCGCGTCGCGCGTGCGCGGAACGCGCCTCGGCGACCCGGGCGTCGAAGACGTACACGTCCAGCTCGCCGGGGTCGACCCGCAGCACATAGCCCGGCGGTACGGCCCTGAGCCGCTCGGGGTCGTCGAGGAGTCGGCGCAGCCTGGTGACGTGGTTGTGCAGGGATGCCTGCGCGGACATGGGCGGCGCGCCACCCCACAGCGCGTCCTTCAGCGACTCGACCGACACGACCCGGCCGGGCTCCAGCAGCAGCGCGGCGAGCAGTGCGCGGACCTTGGGACTGCCGATGGCGTGGACGTGGTTGTCCAGCGCGTCGGCGCCGGCCTTCTCGGCGGGACGAGCGGGAGTGGTGTCGCCGTTGACGCCGGAAGAGGTGCCGCCATTGACGCCCGGAGAGGTGCCGTTGACGCCCGGAGAGGTGTCACTGACGGGCTTGGGAGCCGTGTCGCCTGGGGACTTGGGAGCCGTGTCGCTGAAAGACCCGGGAGCCATGTCGCCGGAGGACCCGGAAGGGGTGTCGCCAAAGGACCCGGAAGAGGTGTCGTACGAGATCCCGTACGGGGGTCGGTCGTAGAGGACCGGCGGTCCCAGCAGTCCGAAGCGCAGCGCGCACCGCCGCATCACGCCGCTTCACAGCCTTCCGACGCGGTCGGGGTCGACCGCACTCCGCAGCGGGCCTGTGCCCGCCGTTGCTTGGCGGAATCCCGCCCTGTCCACAGCGGTTTCCCGCCACCTTCCGTCTGCCTGTACGGCATCGGAATCCGCCCCTCCCACGGGCCGTTGCCGTTATCGCCGGACGACTTCCAGCCACCCGGTTCGCGGCCCGCCGACGAACCGTTGGCCACATGTTAGCGATCCGTTGGCGAATCCTGATGTGATCATTCCATCGGATCTGGCCCGACGGCGCGCGCGTATGTCGCGTAACTCGGGGGAGTGTCGCCGTAGGCCGGATCCGGGGACGACAAGGGCCCCGGTCGGCGGAGGTGAACGACCGGGGCCCCCGTCCCGTTTTCGTGTCCCGGCTGCTCACCAGGACCTGACCGCGCCCTACCGCGGCCGACCTCGGCCGCCCGCCCGGATCGATCGTGAGCATGCCCGGCCCTGGCCACGCACCCGAACTCCGGCCGCACCCGAACTCCGGCCGCACCCGGTCCGTTTCCCCGCTCAGATCACCGGCGGACGCCCCAGGCGGGTAAGCCGCCACACCGTCCGCCAGCGCATGGGCCGCCGTTCACCGGCCGGCTGCCGCAGCCCCTCCGCGAACCCGCCGAACCACGCCTTGAGTCCCGGCAGGGAGCGGGTCCGGGCGAGGGTGAGGAGCGTCCACACCCCGAGGTGCACCGGGACGAGCGGCAGCGGCAGGCGGCGGCGGACGAGCCAGACGCGGTTGCGGGCGTTGACCCGGTAGTAGATGGCGTGCCGGGCCGGTGAGGTCCGGGGGTGCTGGAGGAGCAGCTCGGGGGCGTACAGGATCTTCCAGCCGGCGTCGGCGGCCCGCCAGGCGAGGTCGGTCTCCTCGTGCGCGAAGAAGAACTCGGCGGGCCAGTCCCCGGTCTCGGCCAGCATCGCCATCCGCAGGGCGTGCCCCCCGCCGAGGAATCCGGTGACGTAACCGCCGCGCAGCGGATCGGACTTGCCCACCCGGGGCACGTGCCGCTGCTGGGTCTCGCCGTGCTCGTCGGCGATACGGAAGCCGACGATGCCGAGGCGGGGGTCGGCGGCGTACAGGTCGCGGACCCGGCGCAGCACGTCGGGGTCGAC
The DNA here is from genome assembly GCF_044546845.1 of Streptomyces sp. NPDC053076. Taxonomy (NCBI): domain Bacteria; kingdom Bacillati; phylum Actinomycetota; class Actinomycetes; order Kitasatosporales; family Streptomycetaceae; genus Streptomyces; species Streptomyces sp. NPDC053076. The sequence continues at coordinate 91,662 of NZ_JBITZL010000010.1, forward strand.
GAGCAGCCCGTCGTCGTCCAGCTCCACGACGACGTCCACGTCCCCGAGGGCCCGCAGCCGGGAGAGGGCGACGTTCCGGCCGCCGGGACAGCCGAGGTTCTCCTCGACGTCGATGGTGGTGACCTCGCCGGGCAGGGAGAGCCGGCGGGCGAACTCGGGCAGCCGGCAGCCGTTGCCGACGATCACGATGCGGGCGGGGGCGAGGTCCTGCTTGGCCACGGATTCCAGCAGGGCGTCGACCTCGGCGGGCCGGTTGCCCATCGTCACCACGGCGACGGCGATCCTCGGCTCCACCACGTTCCTCACCCCATCCGGCCGACGGCGGCAGCGCTACCCGACCGCGCACTGCCCGCCGTTCACCAAGATGTTGCCTCAGGGCCCCGGGTTCACCGGACGCCGATTCACTTTGCCGCGTCTTTGATCCGGTTTTATGGTCGTGTTTCCCTGTCCTCGCCGTCGACGGACCCCCCGCGACCCGCGCACGGCGCCGCCACCGAGCCGAAGGAACGACGAAACCCCAGGCCGGATGCCGCTGACCTGGGGTTCCAGTGGAGCCGCGATGCCGGCCGCCCGCCGGGCCGTTGCCCCGTGCTGCCGGTTACGACGCGCCGTCCTCCGAGGTCGCCTTCCGTCGGCGCGCATCCCGCACCGCGGTGTGGACCCGGAGGGTGACGTCGATCAGCAGGGCCAGGGCCGTAAGGGCGTCGGTCAGGGCACTCAAGCTTTCCACGGTTGTCGTTCCGTCCTCTCTTCCACCTGCCGCGGCGGTCGCTGCGATCGCCGTGTGTCCCATTGGCGCCGAACGGGCCTCGGGATCCCAGCGGGGTGGAAAAGTGGGTGCCGGTGGGGACGACGTGAGACGGGCGTGGACGGGCGTGCCCGGGCCGACGCGCGCGAGGAGGAGGGCGGCGAAGCATGGCGGAGGAGTCTCGGGGCGGACTGCTGCCGGAGGCGGAGTTCGCGGCATGGCTCGTCGGGCTGAAGGTCCGCAGCGGCGATCCCACCCTGGAGGAGCTGTCGAGGCTGACCGGCCAGGTGCCGCGTGGGCATCAGGTGCCGAAGTCGACGTTGGGAAAGGCGTTGCAGGGCCGCAGTCTCCCGTCGCTCGACGTGGCGGTGGCAGTCGCCCAGGCTTGTGTTCTGCACGCGGGCGGGACCACCAGTGCCCTGTCCGCGACCCGGCTGGAGTGCGCGGACCGCTGGATTCGGGCGAAGTCCGCCCAGCAGGTGGCGAAGATCAGCCGTAATACGCCGGAGAAACCTCGAGGGGATTCCGATCTGGCTGCGCTTCAGCAGCGCTCCGAGGCGGAGGAAGCGTTCCTCGCCAAGTACTACCGGTGCATGACGGCCTCGTTGGACCGGATGGAGCTCTTCGGTGTCACCCTGCGCCAGCAGGACTTCAGCTATCGCATGAGTACCTCGTACATCAGTCTCAACGCGGTGCGGCACGTCTCGGCGTCGCAGAACCAGCCCCAGGCTCGGACTCCGGCGTCGCAGAACCAGCCCCAGGCTCGGACTCCGGCACCGGCCTCCTACGACGGCAGTGACAGCGGGCCCCTGCGGGTGGAGTACGCCATCGCACGCTCCCGGCGCGTTCTGATCCGGGGAGACGCAGGGTCGGGCAAGACGACCCTGTTGAAGTGGATCGCCGTCGGTGCCATGCACAGCACGCTGCCGACCCCCATGGAGATGTGGAACCGGGCTGTGCCCTTCTTCGTCCCCCTGCGGCATTTCGCCAGGGAACTGCCCACGCCGGAGCAGTTCCTGGACTACGCGGCCCGGACCTTGGCCGCCGCCGCGCCGCGGGACTTCGTGCGGAACTCTCTCGAATCGGGCCATGCCATCCTGCTGATCGACGGCGTGGACGAGCTGCCCAGCGGGCGGCGGGGGGAAGTCCGGGACTGGTTGCGCGAACTCACGCACAGCTACGAGAAGTGCCGTTACGTGATCACGTCTCGGCAGGCCGCCATCGACAGTGGGTGGCTCGCCGACACCGGTTTCCTGTCGCTGGAACTCACTCCGATGAGCCTGTCGGACCAGAACCTCTTCATCTCGCACTGGCACACCACCATGCAGTCGGCCGTGAGCGACGAGCAGGAACGGGACCGGCTGCGGGAACACGAGAAGGCCCTCGTGCGGAGCATGGCCGAGCGCCGTGAGTTACGCCGGCTCGGAAGCAACCCACTTCTCTGCGCATTGTTGTGCGCACTGCACTGGGACCGGGAGATGCACCTCCCCAACGACCGGCTGAAGCTCTTCGAGGCAGCCTTGGAGATGCTGCTGGTACGACGTGATCAGCAGCGGAACATCGCCGGGGACGCCGTCCGCCTCAGCACCGGGGTCCAGGAGCTGATCCTCAGGAAGCTCGCCTACTGGATGATCCGCAACGACCTCACCGAGGTCTCACTGGAGCAGCTGACGGAACGGGTGGGGAGCTATCTGAGGGAGACCCTGGACGACACGCTCGACCCGGCTGCCGTTGCTCAGCACCTTCTCGTCCGCACCGGCCTGCTGCGGGCTCCCGCTGTCGGCCGCGTCGACTTCGTGCACCGTACGTTCCAGGAGTACCTGGCCGCGGAGCAGCTGCTCAACGACGACGACCTCAACTTCCTGATCAAGCACGCGCACGAGGACCAGTGGCAGGACGTCGTCGTCATGACCTCCGGACGGGCACGCGACTCGGAACGCAACCATCTCGTCAAGGCCCTGCTGAAGCGGGCCCGCAGGGACAAGACCCATCGCGTGCGGCTGATCGTGCTCGCCGTGGACTGCGCGGGCAACGCGCCCTCGCTCGCCGCCGAGCTGCGGCGGGAGACGCAGACGCGGGCACGGGAGCTGATCCCTCCCCAGGACAGGAAGCAGGCGGAGGCGCTGGCCTGTCTTGGTGAGGTGGCGCTGGACCAGATGCCCACGCCGGCGTCCGGACTGGGGGTGCATGAGGTGGAGGCGATCCTGCACACCTGCCGTCTCGTCGGCGGCGCGGCCGCCCTACGGGTCCTGGCCCGTTACGCCAGACACTTCGACCTGGCCATCGAGCGCCAACTGATCGAGATGTGGAACGATTTCGACCGCGGGGAGTACGCCCGCGTCGTGCTGTCCGCTCTGTCCGAGATCAGCTGGCTCACCGCGGACGCGGAATTGCTTCCGTACCTGTCGTGTCTCACCAACCTCGTCCGGCTCCGGATCGACGGCCCGGTGCCTAGTTACGAGCCGGTCAGGCAGATGGACAGCCTGCGTGAGCTGACGCTCGTCGACCCGACGCCGGAACTGAGCGGACTGACCGTTCCTTCGACGCTGCGGGCGCTCTCCATCATCGGCCGGGTCGAACGCCGCTCGTTCCAGCAGCTCCTCCTGCCCTCCGTCGAAACGCTGCACGCGGAGGTCCGATGCGGCTCTCCCGGCCTCACGGCATGGCAGTTGGTGGCGGCAATGCCCGAGGAGACTCGCCGGTCCATCACCGCGGTGACCACGGCCGGCCCGGTGTCCGAGATCGAGGTGGAGCACCTGAGCACGAAGTTTCCCGCTCTGAGGGAACTGTCGGCCCGACCGGACTACGTCACAGGAATCGATCAGATCGCGTCCCTCCTGCAACGCCTGAAGAGCCGGACCGGGGTCACCACGTTCCGGCTCGAGGTCTCCGACACCGAGAACCTGGGCAACCAGATAACGGAATCCCTCTTTCTGCACTGGCAGACCACGACCGGCGTCGACGGTTCCGGAAGACTCCAGGCCACGTTCACGCGACGCCCGTGACCGTCACAACGCCCGCGCTCCGACTTCCTTGGTCCCAAGGCGGACGAGATCTCGTGGATCACAGACATGGCGTTGCTGTGCACGGGGCGCGCCGGTCCGACAGACAGCTGTCCCCGACCGATGACTCCCAGCCCCCGGTAACACAAAAGCAGCCCCCGGTAACGCAAAAGGCCAGGTCACGAGTAAGGTGACCTGGCCTTTGTCAGAGCCGCTTTCGGGATTCGAACCCGAGACCTACGCATTACGAGTGCGTTGCTCTGGCCATCTGAGCTAAAGCGGCGCGCTGCCCGCACTATGGTGCGATCAGCAACGTCGGTAAGTCTACACAGTTTCCCGGGGTGCTTCGTACCCGCCCCGGAGAGGGTGGCTCCGGGGCGGGTGGCAGGGCTATGAGCAGCGCTTTCCGGCGGCCGGTGGGGTGCCCCGCAGGAGGTAGGTGTCGATCGCCGTGTCGATGCAGGCACTGCCACGGCCGTACGCCGTGTGACCGTCACCGTCGTAGGTCAGCAGGCGGGCCGAGGAGAGCTGGCCGGCCAGGGACCGGGCCCAGCGGTACGGTGTCGCCGGGTCCCGGACCGTGCCGACCACCACGATCGGCGCCGCCCCCTTCGCCTCGATGCGGTGCGGCTCACCCGTGGCCCGCACCGGCCAGTACGCGCAGTTCAGCGAGGCCCAGGCCAGGCCCGTCCCGAAGACCGGGGACGCCTTCTCGAACGCGGGCAGGGCCTTCTCGACGTCCTCGGGCCCACTGAAAGCCGGCGGCAGGTCCAGGCAGTTCACGGCGGCGTTGGCCATCATCAGATTGCTGAAGTGGCCGCTCACGTCCCGCTCGTAGTAGCTGTCGGAGAGCGCCAGCAGCCCGGCGCCGTCCTGCTCCTTCATCGCCGAGGCCAGCGCCTCGCGCAGCTGCCCCCAGGATCCCTCGTCGTACATCGCCGCGATCACCCCGTTGGTGGCCAGCGCCTCCCCGAGCTTGCGGCCGTCCGCGTCGCCTGCCGGGATGGGGTGGGCGTCCAGCCGGCGGAAGAACGCCCGCAGGTGATCGCCGACCTGCTGGGGCGTCGTGCCCTTCCCGCCGAGCGGGCAGTCGGTGTGCCGTACGCAGTCCTTCGCGAACGCCTGGAACGCCGTCTCGAACCCTGCCGTCTGGTCCAGGTTCAGCCTGAGGGCGTCCACGGACGGGTCCATCGCACCGTCCAGCACCATCCGGCCGACCCGCTCGGGGAACAGGCCGGCGTACGTCGTCCCGAGGAACGTGCCGTACGACGCCCCGACGTAGTTCAGTTTCCGGTCCCCGAGCACCGCCCGCAGGATGTCCATGTCCCGTGCCGCCTCCACGGTGGAGACGTGCCGCAGCAGCCGCGCCGAGTGGGCCCCACAGCTCTCCGCGAACTTGCGGTACTCCGCGACCAGCGCTTTCCGCTCCCGCTGGTCGTCGGGGGTCTGGTCCGTCTGCGCGTACGCGTCCATCTGCCGTCCGTCGAGGCATTCGACGGGCTCGCTGCGGGCGACGCCCCGCGGGTCCACCGCCACCATGTCGTAGCGGGCGCGGACCTGTTCCGGGTAGCCCAGGCCCGCGTACTGCTGGAGGTAGTCGACCGCCGAACCGCCCGGGCCACCCGGGTTGACCAGCAGCGAGCCGAGCGGCTTGCCCTTGCCGGTGGCCTTCTTGCGGGCGACGGCCAGTCGGACGGTGCCCGCGTCGGGGTCGGCGTAGTCCAGCGGGGCCCGCATCGTCGCGCACTGGAATCCGGCGGCACCGCAGTCGCGCCAGCGCAGCCGCTGGTCGTAGTACGGCGTCAGCGCCGACGGCGTCGAACGCGGCAGCGCGGCGAGCGCCGCCTCCACCGTCCCGCCGGCCGATGAGGTCGAGTTTCCCGAGGAGCACGCGGACACGAACAGTGCGGTGGCCGTGAGGAGGGTGGCCGTGAGACGGGCCGTCGTCCGGGTGCGGAGGCCCCGGGTCCGGCCGGAGCGGGGAGATGGCCTGGTGTGCATCAGGCGAGAGTAACGCCGTGCGACGGATCGGGTGCGGTGCGTGGACATGGGGTGCCTCCTACGGGGGACGCGGCGACGCCCTTGTCCCAGTGTCAGCCCGTCGCCCTCCGGGGCCCGCTCGTATCTCGATCCGTCGTCCTCACGGATCACGGCTCGAAGCCCGGCCCGTCGCCTTCAAGGGTCTGCTTGGCGCCCAGTCCGTTGCCCTCATGGGCCGTTCGGATCTCAGGCCGTCGCTCTCACCGGTCCGCTCGGACGTCGCGCCTGGTGTCCTTGGGGCTCAGGCCGCCTGCGCGGGTCGTTCCGTGCTCGGGTCCCGGCCCTCGCCTGCGGCTCAGAGCGTCGAGGGCACCGTTCTCATCCCGCCCGCAGTGCCATCGTCATCGCCTCCACCGCCAGGAGCGGCGCCACATTGCGGTCCAGGGCCTCGCGGCACGCGGAGATCGCCTCGATGCGGCGGAGTGTGGACTCGGGGGTGCTGCCACGGGCCAGCCGGTCCAGGGCGTCCGCCGCGTCGGCGTTGGCGATCGCCGCGCGCGTGCCGAACTGGAGGGCGAGGACGTCGCGGTAGAAGGCGGTGAGGTCACCGAGGGCGATGTCCAGGCTGTCGCGCTGTGTGCGGGTTCTGCGGCGCTTCTGCATGTCCTCCAGGTCCTTCATCACCCCCGCCGTGCCGCGCGGCAGCCGACCGCCCTGGGCCGCGCCGAGCGCCGCCTTCAGCTCCTCCGTCTCCTTGCCGTCCATCTCCTCGGCGAGCTGCTTGGCGTCCTCCGCGGCCGCGTCGACCAGCTCCTGGGCGGCCTTGAGGCAGGCGCCGACCTCGTCCAGCCGCAGCGGCAGCTTCAGCACGGCGGCACGGCGCTCGCGGGCCGCCGGGTCGGTGGCCAGACGGCGGGCCCGGTCGACATGGCCCTGGGTGGCGCGGGCGACGGACGCGGCGACCTCGGGCTCGATGCCGTCGCGCCGCACGAGCATGTCGGCGACCGCTTCGACGGACGGCGTGCGCAGGTTCAGGTGGCGGCAGCGCGAGCGGATGGTCGGCAGGACGTCCTCCACGGAGGGGGCGCACAGCAGCCACACCGTGCGCGGGGCGGGCTCCTCGACGGCCTTGAGGACCGCGTTGGCCGACTTCTCGTTCAGCCGCTCGGCGTCCTCGACCAGGATGATCTGCCAGCGGCCGGTCGCGGGGGACGTGAAGGACTTGCGGACCGTGTCGCGCATGTCCTTGACCAGGATCTCGGAGCCGACCGCGGCGACCGTGGTGACGTCCGCGTGGGTGCCGAGCAGCGCGGTGTGGCAGCCGTCGCAGAAGCCGCAGCCGGGGGAGCCGCCGAGCGCGCGGTCCGGGCTCACGCACTGCAGGGCCGCGGCGAAGGCCCGCGCCGCCTGGTTCCGGCCCGCGCCGGGCGGCCCCGTGAACAGCCAGGCGTGGGTCATCTTCGACGCCTCGGGCATCGGCTCGTCCGCCCTGGCGGCCGTGACGAGGGCGTCGGCGTCCCGCGCGGCGGCATCGAGCACCGCGCTCACCTTCTCCTGCCCGACGAGGTCGTCCCACACGGTCATGGGTCACGCCGCCCTTCCGTCACACTGCGCGTACTGCCTGCCCTCCATTGTGCGGGTGGGCGCTGACAACGAGGGCCACCGGCGATCAGGGCCGCCGCCGGCACAGGCCCGTCGACAACGGGCGCGCATCGACGACGCGGCCCACCGGCCATGGGGGCTCACCGTGAACGGAGCGCCCCGGGCCGGAAGCCTGTACCGGTCTTTGGCGGCCCACCAGCCATAGGCCGCCCGGCGCCGGCGGGCGCGCACAGACGGAGGCGCCCACGGGCAACGGCTCTGCCGTTGCCCGTGGGCGCCTGCCGTCCGGAGAACCGGCTGCCGGTCAGCCGCGTCGGCCGCGGTCCTTGCGGCCCTGCTGTCCCTCGCCGCCGCCCTGGTCGCCGTACTCCGACTCGTCGTAGGAGCCCAGCAGTTCGTCGGCCAGCGTCGGCAGGTCGTCCAGCGGGGTCTCCTCGGCCCAGTCGGAGCGCGGCCGGCGGCGGGGCGTGCCGTCGGCATCGAGCTGGGGCAACTCCCGTGTGCGCGGCTCGGAGCCGTCGGGGCTCGCGGCGGGCCGCTCGTCCCGGAAGTAGCCGGGCGGCACCCGGTCCGCCGGCCCGCCGGTCCGTACCGGCGGCAGCACGGCGGTCTCGTCCGCCGCGCCCGGAGTCACCCGCGGCGCCTCGGCCCTACCGTCGGCGGACACCGGCGGCAGCACCGCGGTCTCGTCCGCCGCGCCCGCAGGCACCTGTGGCAGCACCGCCGTCTCCTCCGCCGACCCGGGGGCCACCGGCGGCTGCGGCAGTTCGGTGGTCACCTCGGAGTCCGCGGGGCTCCTCCGGGCCCCGGAGGCGGAACCGCCGCGCTTCTCGCGCACCGGCCGCAGCACCGTCGTCTCCTCCATGCCCTGCGCGTGCGTGGCCGGCCCCTCCGCGCGGTGTCCCGCCACGCTCGGTGCCTGCCCGTCCGCGCGGTGTCCCGTGGCGCCCGCAGCCTGCGTGTCCGGCGTCACCATCGGCGTCGGGACGGACTCCTCGGCACCCCGGGCCGTACCCGGGGACACGACCGGTGTGGGGACGGTGGTGGCGTCGGGGACCACGCCAGGTGCCGGCGGCCGGGGCGTGCTGGGCCTGCGGGCCGCCGCGTCGGCCGCCGCCGCGGCCTCGGCGGCCTGCCGGCGGGCCTCCTCGGCACGCAGCAGCGCCTCTTCCGCCTTGCGCTGCGCCTCCAGGCGCCGGGCCTCTTCCTCGGCGCGCAACCGGGCCTGCCGGGCCTCTTCCTCGGCGCGCAGCCGGGCCTGCCGGGCTTCCTCCTCGGCGCGCAGCCGGGCCTCCTCCTCGGCCTGCCTGCGGCGCCGCTCCTCCTCGGCCTTGCGGCGGGCCTCCTCCTCGGCGCGCGCCTTCTCCTCGGCGAGCAGCCGCTGCCGCTCCTCCTCCGCGCGCCTGGCCGCTTCCTCGGCCCGCTGCCGGGCCTCCTCAGCCTGCCGTTCGGCCTCGCGCCGCTGCGCCTCCTCCAGCTCGCGCCGCTTGCGCTCCTCCTCTTCGGCGCGCAGGCGAGCGAGCTGCTCCTGGCGCTCGCGCTCCAGGCGCTCCTCCTCCGCCTTGCGGGCGGCCTCTTCCTCGGCCTTGCGGCGGGCCTCCTCCTCGGCCTTGCGCCGGGCCTCCTCCTGAGCCTTGATCTCGGCCTCGGACAGCGGCAGCACGGTGTCCAGCCGGTGCCGGATCACGGTGGTGACGGCCTCGGGCTCCTGCCCCGCGTCCACGACCAGGTAACGGCCGGGGTCGGAGGCGGCCAGCGTGAGGAAGCCGGACCGCACGCGCGCGTGGAACTCCGCCGGCTCCGACTCCAGCCGGTCCGGTGCCTCGGTGAACCGCTCGCGGGCGGTCTCCGGGGGGACGTCCAGCAGCACGGTGAGGTGCGGGACCAGGCCGTCGGTGGCCCAGCGGTTGATGCGGGCGATCTCGGTCGGGGACAGGTCGCGGCCGGCGCCCTGGTAGGCGACGGAGGAGTCGATGTAGCGGTCGGAGATCACCACGGCGCCGCGCTCCAGGGCGGGGCGTACGACCGTGTCGACGTGCTCGGCGCGGTCGGCGGCGTACAGCAGCGCCTCCGCGCGGTGCGACAGGCCCGCCGAGGACACGTCCAGCAGGATCGAGCGCAGCCGCTTGCCGACCGGGGTGGCCCCCGGCTCGCGGGTGAGCACGACCTCGTGGCCCTTGGCGCGGATCCACTCGGCGAGGGCCTCGGCCTGGGTGGACTTGCCGGCGCCGTCACCGCCCTCCAGGGCGATGAAGAAGCCGTTCGTCGCCGGGACCGTGACCGGGTCGTCGCCGCCGAGCAGCGCGTCCTTGAGGTCCTGGCGCAGCGGCACACCGGAGCGGTCGTCGACCTTGGCGAGCACCAACGCGGCCACCGGCAGCAGCAGCGCGCCGACCAGCATCAGCGTGAAGGCCGCGCCGCCGTGCGCGAAGACGAACTTGCCGTTCTCCAGCCGGTGCGGGCCGATCAGCGCCGCGACCAGGGGCGCGATCAGGGCGCCGAGCGCTACGAAGACGCGGACCACGGCATGCAGGTGCTCGGTGGTGCGCGCCCGGCGGTATTCCTCGGTCTCCTGGTCGAGCAGGGTGTGCCCGGTGTTGGCGGCGACACCCGCGGCGGCACCGGCCAGCGTGACGATCAGCAGGACCGTGGTGACGTCCGGGACCAGCCCGGCGGCCAGCAGCGCGATGCCGGCGCTGGCGATCGCCAGCGCGAGCAGGCGGCGGCGGGAGAGCGAGGGCAGCAGCCCCGGGGCGGTGCGGATGCCGACGGCGACTCCGCCGGTCAGGCCCAGCACCAGCAGGCCGTACAGCACCGGGCCGCCGCCCAGGTCCTTGGCGTGCAGCACGCACACCGCGACGGCCGCCGCGATCGCCCCGGCGACTCCGGCGCAGGCCGGGACCAGCAGCGGGACGGCGCCCGTACGGCCCTTGTCGACGCCGGCGCCGGTGCGCGGGCGGCGCAGGCCCTCCAGCGGGGACCGCGGGCGCGGGGTGCGGGTGTCGGGCAGTTCCAGGAACGTCAGCACGGACAGGGAGGCGGCGAACAGGCCCGCCGCCACATACGACGCGAGGGCCGCCTGGTGCTGGTCGAACCAGTCCATGCCGGTACCCAGCAGGTTGTTCAGCAGGGCGGCGACGACCAGGGCGGCCGCGGCCAGCGGGACCGCGAGGAAGCTGGTGCGCAGCGTGAGGCGGCGCAGGGCGTCCATGTGGTCCGGCAGCGGCCGCACGGTCGCGCCCTCCGGCGGCGGACCCGGCAGCAGGGCGGGGGCGGCGCTCTCCCGGCACACGCTCCACAGCCGCTCGGCGACGCCGGTGACGAAGGCGGTGACCAGCAGGACGGCGAGCGCGTCGTCCGGGGTCCAGTCGATCCACAGGGGCGCGACGATCAGCAGCGCGGCGCGCAGGCCGTCGGCACCGACCATGGTCCAGCGGCGGTCGAGCGGACCCTCCTGGGCGGTGAGCGAGGTCAGCGGGCCGAGGAGGACGGCGCCGAAGAGCAGCGTGGCGAGGATGCGCGCGCCGAAGACCGTCGCCACTGCGAACGCCACGCCGCGGTAGCCACCGCCGAAAGCCCCCTCGGTTATCGCCGCCTGGAGGACCAGGACGACGAGTACGAGAAGGGAGAGGGCGTTGCCGACACCCCCCACCAGCTGCGCGCTCCACAAGCGCCTCAGCTGCGGTCGGCGCAGCAGAGAGCGCACGGCGCGCTCGCGGGAGTCCGCCACCAGGGCGTCGTCCGGTGCTGTGGGGTGGGCCGTTGGCTGCTCGGCTCGCGTCATGCGTTCAGCCTATCCGCAGCGAGTGACACCACACCTCGCCCGTCTGGCATGCGCACGCCCCGACACCAAAGTGATGCCGGGGCGTTCGTTTTGCGAAGCCCGGGGGCTGCGAACCGACGGGAGGTCAGTCCTCCGTGCCGGAAGCCGCCGTCTTCGAAGCCGTCGCCTTCTTCGCGGTGGTCTTCTTGGCGGTCGTCTTCTTCGCTGCGGCCGTGGTCTTCTTCGCGGCCGTCTTCTTGGCGGCGGTCTTCTTCGCCGGGGCGGTCTTCTTCGCCGTCGCCTTCTTCGCGGTCTTCTTGGCCGGGCCCTTCGCGCGCTTCTCGGCGAGCAGCTCGAAACCACGCTCAGGAGTGATGGTCTCGACGCTGTCGCCGGAGCGGAGCGTGGCGTTGGTCTCGCCGTCGGTCACGTACGGGCCGAAGCGGCCGTCCTTGACCACGACCGGCTGGCCGGAGACCGGGTCCTCGCCCAGTTCCTTCAGCGGCGGCTTGGCGGCGGCCCGACCGCGCTGCTTGGGCTGGGCGTAGATCGCCTGCGCCTCCTCCAGCGTGATCGTGAAGAGCTGGTCCTCGGTCTGCAGCGAACGCGAGTCCGTGCCCTTCTTCAGATACGGGCCGTAGCGGCCGTTCTGCGCGGTGATCTCCTGGCCCTCGGCGTCGGTGCCGACGACGCGCGGCAGCGACATCAGCTTCAGCGCGTCGTCGAGCGTCACCGTGTCGAGCGACATCGACTTGAACAAGGAGGCCGTGCGCGGCTTGACCGCGTTCTTACCGGTCTTCGGGGTGCCCTCGGGGAGCACCTCGGTGACGTACGGGCCGTAGCGGCCGTCCTTGGCGACGATCGCGTGGCCGGTGGCCGGGTCGGTGCCCAGCTCGAAGTCACCGCTGGGCTTGGCCAGCAGTTCCTCGGCCAGTTCGACGCTCAGCTCGTCCGGCGCCAGGTCGTCCGGGATGTCGGCGCGCTGGTGCTGTTCGGTGTCCTTCTCGCCACGCTCGATGTACGGGCCGTAGCGGCCGACACGGAGCACGATGTCGTTGCCCACCGGGAAGGAGGACACCTCGCGCGCGTCGATCGCGCCCAGGTCGGTCACCAGCTCCTTGAGGCCGCCGAGGTGGTCCCCGTCGCCGTTGCCGGCGTCGGCCGCGCCACTCGTGGCCCCCGCGACGAAGCCGCTGTTCGGCACCGTCTCGCCGAAGTAGAAGCGCTTCAGCCACGGCACGGCCTGCGCCTCGCCGGCGGCGATGCGGTCGAGGTCGTCCTCCATCCTGGCGGTGAAGTCGTAGTCGACGAGCCGCCCGAAGTGCTTCTCCAGGAGGTTCACCACGGCGAAGGACAGGAAGGACGGCACCAGGGCCGTGCCCTTCTTGAACACATAACCGCGGTCCAGGATCGTGCCGATGATCGACGCGTACGTCGACGGGCGGCCGATCTCGCGCTCTTCCAGCTCCTTGACCAGGGACGCCTCGGTGTAGCGAGCCGGGGGCTTGGTGGCGTGGCCGTCGACCGTGATCTCCTCGGCGGACAGCGCATCGCCCTCGGCGACCTGCGGCAGCCGGCGCTCGCGGTCGTCCAGCTCGGCGTTCGGGTCGTCGGCGCCCTCGACGTATGCCTTCAGGAAGCCGTGGAAGGTGATCGTCTTGCCGGAGGCGCTGAACTCGACGTCCCGGCCGTCGGCGGCGGCGCCGCCGATCTTCACCGTCACGCTGTTGCCGGTGGCGTCCTTCATCTGCGAGGCGACGGTCCGCTTCCAGATCAGCTCGTAGAGCCTGAACTGGTCCCCGGTCAGACCGGTCTCCGCGGGCGTGCGGAAACGATCACCCGAGGGACGGATCGCCTCGTGCGCCTCCTGGGCGTTCTTCACCTTGGCGGCGTAGGTCCGCGGCTGCGGCGGCAGGTAGTCGGCGCCGTACAGCTGCGTGACCTGGGCACGGGCCGCGGCGATCGCCGTGTCGCTCAGCGTCGTGGAGTCCGTACGCATGTACGTGATGTAGCCGTTCTCGTACAGCTTCTGCGCGACCTGCATGGTCGCCTTCGCGCCGAAGCCGAGCTTGCGGCTCGCCTCCTGCTGCAGCGTCGTCGTACGGAACGGGGCGTACGGCGAGCGGCGGTACGGCTTGGACTCGACGGAGCGCACGGAGAAGCGGGTGTTCTCCAGGGCGGCGGCGAGGGAGCGGGCGGTCGCCTCGTCGAGGTGGAGGGTGTTCGCGCTCTTGATCTGTCCCAGGGAGTCGAAGTCGCGGCCCTGCGCGACCCGCCTGCCGTCGACGGTCTGGAGGCGGGCCACCAGCGATGACGGGTCCGACGAGTCCCCCGCGCGGCCGGTCGCGAAGGTGCCCGTCAGGTCCCAGTACTCAGCGGACCGAAAAGCGATGCGCTCGCGTTCCCGCTCCACGACGAGTCGCGTGGCGACGGACTGCACGCGGCCGGCCGACAGCCGGGGCATGACCTTCTTCCACAGCACCGGGGACACCTCGTAGCCGTAGAGACGGTCGAGGATGCGGCGGGTCTCCTGGGCGTCGACCAGCTTCTGGTTGAGCTGGCGCGGGTTGGCGACGGCCTCACGGATCGCGTCCTTGGTGATCTCGTGGAACACCATCCGCTTGACGGGGATCTTCGGCTTCAGGACCTCCTGGAGGTGCCAGGCGATCGCCTCGCCCTCCCGGTCCTCATCGGTGGCGAGGAACAGCTCGTCGGAGTCCTTCAGCAGGTCCTTGAGCTTCTTGACCTGGGCCTTCTTGTCGGCGTTGACCACATAGATCGGCTGGAAGTCGTGTTCGACGTCCACACCGAGGCGGCGGACCTCGCCGGTGTACTTCTCCGGCACCTCCGCGGCGCCGTTGGGAAGGTCGCGGATGTGCCCGACGCTCGCCTCGACGGTGTAGCCGGGGCCGAGGTAGCCCTTGATCGTCTTCGCCTTGGCAGGCGACTCGACGATGACGAGTCGGCGACCGCCTTGTGCGGTCTCGCTGGTCGGGGACAACTTCGCTCTTCTCTCCGGTCGACGCTGGGGGCCTCCCCAGGCTTCGTCCCGGGGTCGCGGCGTACTACTGGCTCGTGTGACGCTGCGGAGTGTGACGCTACATCCCGCCCCCGTGTCAAACGGGAAAAGCCCACAACGGCCACTCGAACGGTAACCCGACTACCGGCATTCCTGCCGCCCGGACTGTCCGTCCCGCCCCGTACTCCTGTCCGGAGCGTGACGCTCCCCTTACGCCCCGGACATGGCGTCCACCGGCCTCAGAGCCGGGTCAGGCAGTACAGACCGAGGGTCAGCGCGACCATTCCGGCGACGCTCGCGGCGGTGACCGATGCGACCCGACTCACACCGAGGGCGACCGGTTCCCGGCGCCTGAGACGGGTCCCGGTCCAGGCCAGCAGACCGGCCCCGAACAGGGCGAACACCACTCCCGCGAAGATCGCCGGTCCGCTCTCCATCGCCTGCCCGCCCCTTCCCTGCCGTCGGCTCCGCCCAGCGCCGGGAGGGTGCCACGCGCGGGAGACGGACGGGCGACATCGGGATGAACGGAAGGTCGACACATAATCGAACTTACACTCGAACTGGCAGTTCCGGATTCGTGAGCCATATTTTTCCGGCCGTTTTCCGGAAACGGGCCCGCACCGGTCCCGGCGGAGGTCTACGAGGCCAGCAGGGCGCCCGGCGCACGGCGGCTACCCGGCACGGCGCCCTCGACCCGACACCGCGCCCGGGCAGCCACCCGCTCAGCGTGCCCGGCGCGCGCCCGCACAGCTTCAGCGCACCGGCTCAGCGCACCGGCTCCAGGAAGCCCTGCTCCACCAGCAGCCGGATCTGCGCGGGGGTGCGGTCGCGGAGCAGCACCGGGTCCTCGCCGACGAGCTGCGCGATGGCGTCCAGGATGCGGCCCGCGCTCAGCGTGCCGTCGCACACGCCCGCGAACCCGGCACCGACGGTGTCCACCTTCGTCGCCCGGCGCATCCCGCGGTGCTGGCGCAGCACCACGTGCTCGGGGTCCTCGGCGCCGGGCAGCCCGACCTGTTCCTGGACCACTTCGCCGACGAGCTTGAAGTGGCTGTCCAGCAGCGCCGCGTCGTCGTGCTCCCGGAGGTAGCCGAGACGGTCGAAGTGCGCCCGGATCGTCTCACCGAGCGGCTGCTCCACCGGGTGCGGCCACTCCTCCACGGTGACGACGGGCTCGGCGGACCCGGTCCTGCGCAGGGTGATCCAGCCGAAGCCGACCGCCTTGACCTTGCGTGCCTCGAACTCGTCGAGCCAGGCGTCGTACCGCGCCTGGTACTCCGCCGGGTCACCGCGGTGGTCACCGGCGTCCCTCAGCCACAGCTCGGCGTACTGCGTGACGTCCTGCACCTCGCGCTGCACGATCCAGGCATCGCACCCGCGCGGCACCCATGACCTGAGTCTGTCCTGCCAGTCCTCCCCCGCGACGTGCTGCCAGTTCGCGAGGAACTGCGCGAACCCGCCCTCGTTCAGCCGTTCCCCCGCCTGCTGAACGAGCGAGCGGCACAGATCGTCCCCGCCCATGCCGCCGTCCCGGTACGTCAGCCGGCTGCCCGGGGAGATCACGAACGGCGGGTTGGACACGATCAGGTCGAACGTCTCGTCGTCCCGGACCGGCTCGAACAGCGAACCCTCGCGCAGGTCGGCGGCGGGCGCCCCGGAGAGCGCCAGTGTGAGCGCCGTGATGTGCAGCGCGCGGGGGTTGAGATCGGTCGCCGTCACGCGGGTGGCGTGCTGGGCGGCGTGCAGCGCCTGGATGCCCGAGCCGGTGCCCAGGTCCAGGGCGGAGGCGACGGGGGTGCGGACGGTGATGCCGGCGAGGGTCGTGGAGGCGCCGCCGACGCCCAGGACGACACCCGCGTCGCGCTGTCCGATGCCGCCGGCACCGCCGACCGCGCAGCCGAGGTCGGAGACGATGAACCAGTCCTCGCCGCCGGGGCCGCCGTACGGCCGTACGTCCACGGTCGCGGCCACCTCGTCGCCGCCCACGCGCGTGAGCCAGCCGGCCGCCAGCGCCTCCTCGACCGGCAGAACGGACGCCACGCGCGCGTGGGGCACCGGTTGCTGGAGCAGGAAGAGCCGCACGAGCGTCTCCAGCGGCGTGTCGCCACGGGTGGCCCGCAGGGCGGGCACGGTCTCGCTGCGGGCCAGCGCCGCGTACGCGGCGGCGCCGAGCAGGTCGAGCAGCCCGTCGGCGGTGAAGGAGGCGGCCAGCAGCGCGTCCCTCAGGCGCGCGGCGGTGTCGGGCCGGTCGGAAGCGGGCAGGGGAGCGAGTCCGGAGTCAGTCACGCCCCCCATTGTGGCCCGGGGCGGCTGCCCGGGGCCGTTCGCGCGCGAGCCGTCCGCCGACGTCAGCCGGCGGTCGTCTGCCCCGTGGGCTGTGCCGTCGTGGATGCGGCGACCTTGCAGCTGGGCGCCTCGGCCATCGCTTCCTTGACCTTGCCCTGCTCGAGCCGCTTCAGCGCCTGCGTGCCGTTGTCGCCCTGCTTGCCGACCTCCTTGGTCTGGCTGGCGACCTCCTTGAGGCCCTTGGCGAACTTGCCTTGATCCTTGGTGTCGAGCCCGTCGACCTTCTTCTTCAGGTCCGCGTACGACGTGGAAAGGCCGGCGAGGTTCTTGGCGGCGTCCTGCTGCAGCTTGGCGCCACCGTCGATCCCGGGGGGCGCTCCGGCGCCGCTGAGAGCGTCCGCGAGTGCCTTGTATCCGTCGGCCAGGTCCTGGAAGGCCTCCACGTACGTCTTCTGGGCGCTCTTGGGCGGCAGGTTGCTGTCCGTGGCGATGGCCGCGATCGAGGCGTTGGCCGTCCTGATCTTCGTGTTCTGCGCGGGTACCGCGTCGCACACCGTCTTGGCCCAGGACACCAGCTTGGGGTCGGGCCCCTCGTCACTGCTGCTGCTGCATCCCGACAGCGTCACCACCAGTACCGCACCGCTGGACAGTGCGGCCGCGAGCTTCTTGTTCACCGGATCGGTCCCTTCCATGGCTCTCGGCCCCCGGAATCTACACGGCGGACGGACCGCTACCCCGCGCCGGACAAGGGATCAGTCAGCTTTTGTGACTTTTTGCACCACGGGAGAGAAGGCTCACGGCATGGGCGACCACACACACGGAAGCGGGCGGCCGGCACGTCAGCACGCGCCGTCCGCCCGCCCGTTGACCAGGCCCTTCGTCCTGTCCTACGAAACCACTGCCGCGTCGGGCGAGTTGGCGACCCGCCCGGTGCTCTCCTCGTCCCCGACGGCGATGCCGCGCCGCTTGGAGACGTACACGGCGACCACGATCACCAGAAGCGCGAGGATCGCGATACCGATCCGTACGCCGAGGTTCTTGTCGTCACCGTAGGAAAACTTGATCACCGCCGGTGCGATGAGCAGCGAGACCAGGTTCATGACCTTCAGCAGCGGGTTGATGGCGGGTCCGGCGGTGTCCTTGAAGGGGTCACCGACCGTGTCGCCGATCACCGTGGCGGCGTGGGCCTCGCTGCCCTTGCCGCCGTGGTGGCCGTCCTCCACCAGCTTCTTGGCGTTGTCCCAGGCGCCACCCGAGTTGGCCAGGAACACCGCCATCAGCGTGCCCGCGCCGATGGCTCCGGCGAGGTAGGAGCCGAGCGCGCCCACGCCGAGCGTGAACCCGATGAAGATCGGCGCCATGACGGCGAGCAGACCGGGCGTGGCGAGCTCGCGCAGGGCGTCCTTGGTGCAGATGTCGACGACACGGCCGTACTCGGGCTTCTCGGTGTAGTCCATGATCCCGGGGTGCTCGCGGAACTGCCGCCGCACCTCGAACACCACGGAACCCGCCGACCGCGACACCGCGCTGATGGCCAGTCCGGAGAAGAGGAAGACGACCGCGGCACCCGCGATGAGGCCGACGAGGTTGTTGGGCTGCGAGATGTCCATGGAAAGGGTGAGCGGCGATCCCGGCCCGCTCAGCTTCGTCCCGACGTCCCGCACGTTGGTGGTGATCGCGTCGCGGTACGACCCGAACAGCGCCGACGCGGCGAGGACCGCGGTGGCGATGGCGATGCCCTTGGTGATGGCCTTGGTGGTGTTGCCGACGGCGTCCAGGTTGGTGAGCACCTGCGCGCCGGCGCCCTCGACGTCGCCGGACATCTCGGCGATGCCCTGCGCGTTGTCGGAGACCGGCCCGAAAGTGTCCATGGCGACGATCACGCCGACCGTGGTGAGCAGGCCGGTGCCGGCCAGGGCGACCGCGAACAGCGCCAGCATGATCGACGTGCCGCCGAGCAGGAACGCGCCGTACACGCCGAGCCCGATGAGCAGGGCCGTGTAGACGGCCGACTCCAGACCGACCGAGATGCCGGACAGGACGACGGTGGCCGGACCCGTGAGGGAGGTCTTGCCGATGTCCCGCACCGGGCGGCGGTTCGTCTCGGTGAAGTAGCCGGTCAGCTGCTGGATGACGGCGGCGAGCAGGATGCCGATGGCCACCGCGACCAGCGCGAGGATGCGCGGGTCGCCGTCCTTGCCCTTGATCGCGGCGTCGGTGACGCCGTCGAGGTCGGCGTACTTCGACGGCAGGTAGACGAAGACCGCGACCGCGACCAGCGCGAGCGAGATCACCGCGGAGATGAAGAAGCCGCGGTTGATCGCGCTCATGCCACTGCGGTCGGCACGGCGCGGGGCGACCGCGAAGATGCCGATCATGGCCGTGACGACGCCGATGGCGGGCACCAGCAGCGGGAAGGCGAGGCCGGAGTCGCCGAAGGCGGCCTTGCCGAGGATCAGCGCGGCGACCAGGGTCACGGCGTACGACTCGAAGAGGTCGGCCGCCATCCCCGCGCAGTCGCCGACGTTGTCGCCCACGTTGTCGGCGATGGTCGCGGCATTGCGCGGGTCGTCCTCCGGAATGCCCTGCTCGACCTTGCCGACCAGGTCGGCGCCGACGTCGGCGGCCTTGGTGAAGATGCCACCGCCCACTCGCATGAACATCGCGATCAGAGCGGCGCCCAGACCGAAGCCCTCCAGCACCTTCGGCGCGTCGGCCGCGTACACCAGCACCACACAGGAGGCGCCCAGCAGGCCGAGCCCCACCGTGAACATGCCGACGACACCGCCCGTGCGAAATGCGATCTTCATCGCGGTGTGCGAGACGGTGGTGAGATCCTTTTCTGGTTCGCCTTCCGCCGGAGTGGCTTCCCGGGCCGCCGCGGCGACCCGCACGTTGCTGCGTACGGCCAGCCACATGCCGATATAGCCGGTGGCCGCCGAGAACACCGCTCCGATCAGGAAGAACACCGAGCGGCCGGCCCGCTGATTCCAGTCGTCCGCGGGCAGCAGGAAGAGCAGGAAGAACACGACGACGGCGAATACGCCGAGCGTGCGCAACTGCCGGGCGAGATAAGCCTTCGCGCCTTCCTGGACCGCCTCGGCGATCCGTTTCATGCTCTCGGTGCCCTCGCCCGCCGCGAGCACCTGACGTACCAAGATCCCCGCGACCACCAGCGCGGCCACGGCGACCGCCGCGATGGCGGCCACGATGATCCGGTTGTCGTCGGTCAGGACCGCGGCTGCGAGGGATGTGGGGTGACCCAACTGATGAGGGGTAGAAAGCCCCGCCATTCGTCCTCCTTGACGCTTGGGCTGAGCTCAAGATGTGGACGGATTGTAGGTACCCCGGAGTGATCTAAACAGGGGACGGTAAGCGGAATCAGCCTTCTCATGCTCTTCAGCAAATGATCGAGGTAACGTCACGTAGCCCGAAAGAGGTAATGCCTTAAAAGCATTGACGACCGCATTGGCTCTTGATCGAATTATCGGGCTATTGATCGTGAATTTCTTCACGAATTCCCGGAGCTCATCGGAAAACACGACAAGGGCCCTGCTGAGCAGGGCCCTTGGGGGTGTGTACGGCGACGCGAAGGAGGTCGGGTCGCGGACGGGTCAGACGAGTGCCGTGGCCGACGGTGTGGTCGGCCAGGTCATGCGGATCAGGCCGCCGTTCCGTCCGGTGGTGACCTCCACGTCGTCGACGAGGCCGCTGATGACCGCGAGGCCCATCTCGTCCTCCTCGACCTCCGCCGCGCCGTCCGGGGCGTCGTCGGGCGTACCGCCGCCCGGCGTGGCGTGCGGCGCCTCGTCGCCGACCTCGATGGAGAACTGCTTCTCCTCCTCGATCAGCGCCACCTTCACCGGTGCCGTGACGCCACTGTTCCGGTGCAGTCCGACAGCGCGGGAGCACGCCTCGCCCACGGCGAGCCGGACCTCGTCCAGGACGGCCTCGTCCACTCCCGCCCTGCGCGCCACCGCTGCCGCCACCAGCCGGGCGGTCCGGACGTGCTCGGGCAGCGCGCTGAAGCGGAGTTCGACGGTGGCCATGCATCCCCCTCGCGACTACGGGCGTGCGGTCGGGGGCGGGGTCGCCGGGCGCCCGCACCCCCTGTGTATTTCTGTGCCCCGGGCCGCTTCACCGACCCGGAACCGGACCATCCCGACCGGAACGGGGCCGCTCAGCGGCTGGCACCGGCCCGTTCAGCGGCCTGGCACCCGGACCTTTCGCCAGCCAGGTACCGGACCGTTCACCGGCCCGGCGCCGGGCGGCCTTCGGTCCGAAAGGGAGCGGACATCGCTCCGGCACGGACATCGGTCCGGCACGGACACGACTCCGGACGGGACCGGCCGACGTCCTGGCCCCGGCAGGGGCCCGACGCCGGCGACCGGTCCGGGGTCAGTCGGTGGCCGCCACCGCTTCGTCGACCGAGGTGTGGATCGGGAACACCTTGGTGAGACCGGTGATGCGGAAGATCTTGAGAATGCGCTCCTGGTTGCAGACCAGGCGCAGCGAGCCCTCGTGGGCACGAACACGCTTCAGGCCACCGACCAGCACGCCGAGCCCGGTGGAGTCGAGGAAGTCCACGCCCTCCATGTCGACGACGAGGTGGAAATTCCCGTCGTTCACCAGCTCGACCAGCTGCTCGCGCAGCTTGGGCGCGGTATATACGTCGATTTCGCCACCGACCTCGACGACCGTACGATCGCCGACGGTACGGGTCGACAGGGACAGGTCCACGGATCCTCCAGCACCTTGCTATCGAGCGGTCGCCCCTCGGGCTCTCGGCTTACGGCCCTCAGGACGCTTCGCCAGCCGCGATGGCATTCAATCACTTACCGGCAGGCGTGCACGACGCCTTGACTCCATTGTCCGTCACGCCAGTGACACACTCGGTGCCAATGGCCAAGAATCACCGATCCGATCGAACCCCGGCGGACCCGGCGTCCCGCCCGTCTCCGGGCGTGGTCCTGGACCGGCTCGCCTCCGGGCCGAGCCGGGCTGCGCGCATCACTCATACGGAGCACTTGCCCCCGCGCGCGGGTCGCCATGCCGTCTGGCCTGACCGTATTCGGTCAGAGGTGATCGCGGCCGTGCAGGCGTGCGGCATCGAGCATCCCTGGGCGCACCAGGCGCTGGCGGCCGAGCACGCCCTGGACGGTGACTCGGTGGTCGTCGCCACCGGCACCGCCTCCGGCAAGTCACTGGCGTACCTCGTGCCCGTCCTGTCCACCCTCCTGGACGGTTCCGATGCGCCGAACGGCCGCGGTGCCACCGCCCTCTACCTGGCCCCCACCAAGGCGCTCGCGGCGGATCAGTGCCGCTCGGTGAAGGAACTTTCACAACCTCTCGGAAGCGCCGTGCGCCCGGCCGTGTACGACGGTGACACCCCCTTCGAGGAACGCGAGTGGATCCGCCAGTACGGCAACTACGTCCTCACCAACCCGGACATGCTGCACCGCGGGATACTTCCCTCCCACCCGCGCTGGTCCTCCTTCCTGAAGTCGCTCCGCTACGTCGTCATCGACGAGTGCCACACCTATCGGGGCGTCTTCGGCTCGCACGTAGCCCAGGTGCTCCGCCGGCTGCGCCGCCTGTGCGCCCGCTACGGCTCCTCCCCCGTGTTCCTGCTGGCCTCGGCGACCGCCGCCGAGCCCTCGGTCGCCGCCGGCCGGCTGACCGGACTGCCGGTCGTGGAGGTCGCCGACGACGCCTCCCCACGCGGCGAGCTGGTGTTCGCCCTCTGGGAGCCCCCGCTCACCGATCTGCAGGGTGAGAGGGGCGCACCCGTACGGCGTACCGCCACCGCCGAGACCGCCGACCTGCTGACCGACCTGACCGTGCAGGGCGTGCGCTCGGTGGCCTTCGTACGTTCCCGGCGCGGCGCCGAGCTGATCTCCGTCATCACCCAGGAGAAACTCTCCGACATCGACCGCTCCCTGGTCCGGCGTGTCGCGGCCTACCGCGGCGGCTACCTCCCCGAGGAGCGCCGCGCCCTGGAGCGCGCCCTGCACTCCGGTGAACTCCTCGGCCTCGCCGCCACGACGGCCCTGGAGCTGGGCGTGGACGTCTCCGGACTGGACGCGGTGGTCATCGCCGGCTACCCGGGCACCCGCGCGTCCCTGTGGCAGCAGGCGGGCCGCGCGGGACGCGCCGGCCAGGGCGCCCTCGCGGTCCTCGTGGCCCGCGACGACCCGCTGGACACCTTCCTCGTCCATCATCCCGAGGCCCTGTTCGACCAACCGGTGGAATCGACGGTCCTCGACCCCGACAACCCGTACGTCCTCGCCCCGCACCTGTGCGCCGCCGCCGCGGAGCTGCCGCTGGCCGAGGAGGACCTGGTCCTCTTCGGCCCCGCCTGCGCGGATGTGCTGCCTCAGCTGGAGGCGGCCAAGCTGCTCCGCCGCCGCACGAGGGCATGGCACTGGACCCGCCGGGAGCGGGCCGCCGACCTCACCGACATCCGCGGCGCGGGCGGCCGTCCGGTGCAGGTCGTCGAGGAGGGCACCGGTCGCCTGCTCGGCACGGTCGACGCGGGCGCCGCGCACTCCGCCGTCCACGAGGGCGCCGTCCATCTGCACCAGGGCCGCACCTACCTGGTGCGCTCCCTGGACCTGGAGGACTCGGTCGCCCTGGTCGAGCAGGCCGACCCGCCGTACTCGACCGTCGCCCGTGACACCACGTCGATCTCCATCCTGGAGACGGACACCGAGGTCCCGTGGGGCGCCGGCCGGCTCTGCTACGGCTCGGTCGAGGTCACCAACCAGGTGGTCTCCTACCTCCGCAGGCGCCTCATCACCGGCGAGGTGCTGGGCGAGACGAAACTCGACCTGCCTCCTCGTACGCTGCGCACCCGCGCGGTGTGGTGGACGGTCACCGAGGACCAGCTGGACGAGGCCCGCGTCATTCCGGAGATCCTCGGCGGCTCCCTGCACGCCGCCGAGCACGCCTCCATCGGCATGCTGCCCCTCTTCGCGACCTGCGACCGCTGGGACATCGGCGGCGTGTCCGTCCCCCTGCACCCCGACACCCTCCTGCCCACGGTCTTCGTCTACGACGGCCACCCCGGCGGCGCGGGCTTCGCCGAGCGCGCCTTCCACACGGCCCGCGCCTGGCTCTCGGCCACCCGCGAGGCCATCGCGTCCTGCGAGTGCGAGTCCGGCTGCCCCTCCTGCATCCAGTCCCCCAAGTGCGGCAACGGCAACGACCCGCTGCACAAGAGAGGTGCGGTACGGCTGCTGACGGTGCTGTTGCGGGGGGCGCCGGAGGAAAAGCCGACGGAGGAGGCGACGCAGACGCGGACGGAGGGGGTGACGCAAGAGGCGGGGCGGATGACGGAGGAGGCAGAGGGGGCGACGGGAGAGGCGGCGCGGCCGGCGGAGGAGGCAGAGGGGGCGACGGGAGAGGCGGCGCGGCCGGCGGAGGAGGCAGAGGGGGCGACGGGAGAGGCGGGGCGGCCGGCGGAGGAGGCAGAGGCCGGCTAGAGGGCCCCGGAGGAGGCAGGACAAGCCGTCGGGAGGAGGCGGACACCTGCCAAGGACCGCCGGGTGAGGACGGCTGGCCAGCCGGAGACGGGGGAGGCCCCCCAGAGGGCGCCGGGTGAGACGAGCTAGCCGACGGAAGAAACTAAGGCCGGCTGGAGAGAGCCGGAGGAGAGCCCGGCCGAGGAGCCGACGGAGCCCAGATCTTCCGCCCGGGGCCTGACCGGGGCAGGGGCCCGCCAGCCGCCACCGGACTCGCCGACACGCCATCCACCACCGGACCCACGCGCCCCGCCGACACACCCGGCACCGCCGGCCCCGCGGACACACCAGACACCACCGGCCCCGCCCGCCCCGCGGACACACCAGACACCACCGGCCCCGCCCGCCCCGCGGACACACCAGACACCACCGGCCCCGTCGGCACGCCAAACGCCACCGGCCCCACCGGCCCCGCCGGCCCCGCTCTCGCCCTGACCTCCGCCGTGAACGGCCCTCTCCCGGCAGCCGCCGTCACGTCCGAGGTGTCGCCGATGATCGCGCACCGCACCAGCCGTACCCCTTGGGCCGCCGCCAGCCGTCCGGCCTTGGCGCAGGCCACCGTGCCGCCCTCGGCCCAGTGGTCCGCCGCCGCGAGCGCCGCCAGATCCGCGCCGCCGGCCGCCCGGTGTCGTACGGCGACGGCCTGGCCGAGAGCGAGCACGGCACCGAACACCACGCACAGCACGGCGATCGCCCCCAGGCTCCACACGGTGGCGGACCCCCGGTCGGAGCCCTCCTGCCGGCCCCGGCGCCCACACGGCCCGTGCGACGCCTCCGCTCGAACCCACCGGCCGGCCCACCACGAGCCCGGCCACCGAGAGCCCACGTTGCCCCTCGCCCGAGCACGGTCCTCCCATCCGCGCAGCCCCCGCCAGCCGCTCAACCACCCCCAGCCGGCCCACCGACCCCAACCGACGCGCCGAACCCAAAAGGACATCCACCCCCACCAGGTCAACCACTCCCGGCCAGTCAGCCACCCCCAGCCCTCCAACCACCCCCGGCCAGTCAGCCACCCCCAGCCGGTCGGCCACCCCCAGCCGGTCAGTCGCCCTCTGTCCGGATGCCGTCGTCCGATGTCCGGTTCGCCTCCACGCTTCACGGCACCTCCTCCCCCGCTCGCACCGCGGCCCCCACACTGTCCTCGGCGAGTGCGACGGCCTCCTCCCGTACCTCGAACGGCAACCCGCTCAACACCGGCGGCTCGGCCACCACCGTCACCCGGACCCTGTCGCCCTCGCGCGCGACGGTCACCCGCGCTCCCCGCGGCGCCGCTTCCCGGGTCACCGTCACCACCGCGTCGGCCGGATCCTGACGGGCGGCGGCCCGGGCGCCCGCACGGGCCGCGTCCACGCACTCGATCTGCGCCGCGACCACGAGCAGGCCCCAGACCAACGCCATCGTGAACGCCACCAGCACGGACAGCACCACGGCCGCCTCAGCGGTCACGAACCCCCGGTCCCCGCCCCGCTCACATGCGCGCACTGAGGGCCTTCTTCACGATGGCCGCCAGCTCCGCCCGGACCTGGCCGCTGGTGACGACCTCGTAGAGCAGCACCGCGAACCCGACGGCCGCGACGATCCCCATGGCGTACTCGGACGTCACCATTCCGGCGTCCCGACGGCTCGCCCCGCACAACCGGACCGCCGCTTTCCTGATCTTTCCGAACATCTCAACCCCCGTAAGGCTCTGTACTTCGGTCGTTCTCCGCGCTCATCCCACGTCTGCGTGTCCGTGCCTTCCCGTACGCCTCACCCCCCTCCCATCACCCCGCCGGCCAGCCCGATCACCACGGGCAGCACCCCGACCGCGATGAACGCGGGCAGGAAACACAGACCGACCGGTGCGGAGATCAGTACGGCCGCCCGGCGTGCCCGGGCCGTCGCCGTGCGGGCCCACTCCGCGCGCGCGTCCGACGCGAGACGGGTGACGGGACCGGCCGCGGGAAGCCCGGACTCGTCGGCCCGCTCCAGCAACCGCGCCAGGGCACCGGCGCCGGGCAGCAGGGCCAGGTTCCGCCAGGCATCGCCCGGTGCGCCGCCGAGCCGGACCTCCGCCGCTCCCCGCGCAAGCGCCTGCCCGACGGGTCCGCCCAGGGCCTCGCCCACCGCGTGCGCGGCGATCACCGGACCGGCGCCTGCGGCGATGCAGGCCGCCAGCAGGTCGGCTGCGAGAGGGAGTTGGCGCGCGGCCCCGGCGGTGTCGATCACCTGCTCCTGGCCGGCCGCCGTCTGCCCGCCCCGCCACCGCCAGAGCACGACGCCGACGCCCAGCCCCAGCACGGCCCCGACGGTCCCGCCGACCAGCACCCACGCGCCGCACGCCGCACCGGCCGGCGGGAGCCACCGCCGTACAGCGGGCGGGATCACGAACGCCGGTCTGCCGGAGGCCACTTCGAGCCCCAGCAGCTCGGCCACCCGGCGCCGAGCCTGACGCCGCCGACGCATCAGCTCCAGCCGCCGCACGCACCAGCCGAGGATCAACGCCGCGACCACGACCATCCCCAGCCTGTGGACAACTTCTCCGCTCACACCGCCCGCCCTTCCCGCACCCGTCGCACTACTCGCCATTTCACCCATTCCGGACTGCCCGCCATTTCCACGCACTCCGGACCAACCTCACGCACTCCGAACCAGCCCCGCGCACTCCGGACCAGCCCCAGGGAGCCTGGACCAACTCCCTGCGGCCCGGACCAATCGGCCTTCCCGCGCACCCTGGCTTCCCCGCACTCCCGGCCTGCCTGCGCCCCTTGCCTTCCCGCGCACCGCAAGCCGCTCGCCGTGTCCCGGTCCCCTCGGGGCCCCGCCCCGGGCCAGCTCTCACAACGCCTCGGCCTTCCTCACGATCCGCACCGCCCACCACATCCCGGCCGCCTCGAACACCGCCCCGGCCGCCAGGCAGCCGAGGCCGGCCCCGCTGTGCAGCAGCACGCGCAGCGGGTCCGCGCCCATGGCCGCGCCGAGGAGCAGACCGAGGGCGGGCAGTGCGGCGAGCAGTACCGCGGTGGCCCGGGCCCCCGCCAATTGAGCTCGCAGGTCGCCTCGTTGATCCCGCTCGGCGCGCAGCGCCCCCTCCAGCCGGTCCAGACCGGCGGCGAGTCCGGCACCTTGGTCCAAGGCCACCCGCCAGCACGCGGCGAGTCCGAGCAGGCCCTCGGCGCCCGGCTGCCGCGCCGCCGCGGTGAGCGCGCCAGGCACGTCGCCGCCGAACCGCGCCGCCGCCACCACGGCGGCATGCGCGTCGCCGCATCCGCCGGAGTCCCGGGCGGCCCGCAGCAGCGCCGCCCCCGGTTGCCGTCCCGCCCGCACTTCCCCGGCCAGCGCACCGCACAGGGCGATCACCTCGTCGGCCCGCCGCTCCCCGTCACGCCGGGACCGCCGGGACAACCGCACCCGGCGCAGCACCGGCACCCCGGCCGCCCCCGCGACGACCGGGATCACCGAGGAACCCAGCAGGGCGATCACCAGCCCGGCGGCCAGCGCCCACCACTCGGCACCCAACCGCTCGCACCGGCGCCGCAGTTCCGCGAGGATCCGCTCGGGGGCGGGCGGTCCGGTCGCCACTACCCCGCCGCCGGCCAGCAACAGCCGGGCCCTGCGCATCCCGTAGTGCGGGCCGCCCAGCAGCCAGGCCAGCGCGCCGAGACAGAGCAGCGCGGCGCCCATGGACGTCTCACCGATCACCTTCGTCACCTCTCTCGTCATTCCGGAACCTCACCCGCTCGGGGATCCCGCCCGACCGGAACCCGCTCGGGGATCCAGCCCGACCGGAACCCGCTCAGGGATCCCGCCCGACCGGATCTCAGTCGTCCGCGAACTCACCCGACGCGCCCAGGAGCTGCCGCAGTCGCTCCCACCCCCGCCCCCGCACGAAGGCCGGCTCGCCCCAGCGCAGTGCCGGTACCGTCCGCACCAGCCCGGTGGCGTCCCGCTCCAGCACATGCACCTCGTCGATCCGGCGCCGCCCGGACCGGTCCCGCACGAGGTGCACCACCACCGAGAGGGCGGCCGCCAGCTGGCTGTGCAGCGCGGCCCGGTCCAGCCCGGCGGCGGTGGCCAGTGCCTCCAGCCGGGCCGGTACGTCCGCGGCGGCGTTGGCATGGACCGTGCAACAGCCGCCTTCATGGCCCGTATTGAGGGCCGCGAGCAGATGCACGACCTCGGGTCCGCGCACCTCGCCGACGACCAGCCGGTCCGGCCGCATCCGCAGGGCCTGCCGTACGAGGTCCTCCAGGGTGACCAGGCCGGCGCCCTCCTGGTTGGCGGGCCGGGTCTCCAGCCGGACGACGTGCGGGTGGTCCGGCCGCAGCTCGGCCGAGTCCTCGGCCAGCACGATGCGTTCACCCGGTCCGACGAGGCCGAGCAGTGCGCTGAGCAAGGTGGTCTTGCCACAGCCGGTGCCGCCGCTGACCAGGAAGGAGAGCCGGGCCTCGAGCAGCGCCTTCAGGATCCGGTCACCTCCGGGCGGCACCGTGCCGGCCGCGACGAGTTCCTCGACGGTGAAGGCCCGGGGCCGTACCACCCGCAGGGCCAGGCAGGTACAGCCGACGGCGACCGGGGGCAGCACCGCGTGCAGCCGGGTTCCGTCGGGCAGCCGCGCGTCCGCCCAGGGCCGGGCGTCGTCCAGCCGGCGGCCGGCCACGCCCGCCAGCCGCTGGGCGAGACGTCGTACGGCCGCCGCGTCCGGGAAGGTCACCGGAGTCAGCTCCAGGCCACCGCCGCGGTCCACCCACACCCGGTCCGGGGCGGAGACCAGGACGTCGGTGACGTCCGGGTCGGCGAGCAGCGGTTCCAGGGGGCCGGCGCCGACCAGCTCGGACCGCAGGTGGTCGGCCGCGCCGAGGACCTCCGCGTCGCCAAGCACCCGGCCCTGCTCGCGCAGCGCCTGGGCCACGCGCGCGGGAGTGGGTTCGGCACCGCTCTGGGCGAGCCAGCGGCGCACTCCGTCGAGCAGGGCCGCGCCGTCGGCCCGGTCGAGTCCGGGCAGGGTCATCGGGTGCCTCCCGCCTCGACCAGCGCGCGCTCCCAGAAGTGCGCGCAGAAGCGGGCGAGAGGGCCGCGCCCGGTCGCCCCGGGGGGCTTCGCGCCACCCTGCGGGCGCAGCAACGCCGGTTCGACGGGCACCTCGCCGGCCAGCGGCAGGCCGAGCAGCCGGGCCACCGCGTGGTCGTCCAGGCCGGGTGCGTAGGGCCCGCGGACCGCGACCCGCAGATCGCGAACGACCATGCCGACGGCGGAGGCGACGCGACCGGCAGCCGCCAGCGCCCGCAGGTCGGCCGGGACGACGAGCAGCGCCAGGTCGAGCTGGGCGAGAGCCTCGGCGACCCCGTCGTCGAGGCGGCGGGGCAGGTCGACCACGACCGTGCCGCCGCGTCGCCGGGCGGCGGCCAGCACCGCGCGCACCGCGGGAGACGGAACGGCCACGCAGTCGCCGCGGTCCCAGCTGAGCACGCGGAGGGAGTGCAGCTGCGGCAGCGACTCCTCCAGGGCGCCGCCGCCGACCCGGCCGCGGGAGGCGGCGAAGGCCGGCCAGCGCAGACCTTCGGCACCCTCGCCGCCGAGGAGTACGTCGAGTCCGCCGCCGAGCGGATCGGCGTCCACCAGTAGGGTGCGCAGTCCCTCGCGCGCGGAGGTGACGGCGAGGGCGCACGCGAGCGTGGACGCTCCGGCCCCGCCCCGGCCGCCGATCACCCCGACGGTGAGCGCCGGGCGGCCGATGCCCTCGGCGACGTCGGCGATGCGGTCGACCAGCCACGGCTCGCCGTCAGGGAGCATCAGGACATGGTCGGCGCCGATCTGGACGGCTCGTTTCCATACCCCGGGGTCGTCCTGGTCACGGCCGACCAGCACCACTCCGGGCCGGCGCGCGGCCCCGCTCACCCGGCGGGCGGCGTCGTCGCCGACGAGCACCAGCGGGGCCACCGCCCAGCCGTCGCCGGATTCCGGTACGCCGTGATGGACCTCGGGTGTGGCGCCCGCCGCCGCGCACAGGCGCAGCAGATCGTCCAGGAGGGCCGCGTCCTCGGTGACGATGAGCGGCCGTCCGGGCCGGCCTCCGGGGCCGGGCGGCGGATCGTGGATGACGGTTCCGGTCACGGGTGTTCCCCCTTCGCTGCGTGGGCCGCGCGGCCCCCGCGGCCACGCGATTCCCAAAGGTGTGAAGAACCGGCGAGCGGCCTCCATATGAACGGCCGATAGGAACCGGCCATACGCGCACCGGCAATCGGAACCAGCCATGAACCGGCCAGGCCGGGGTGCGTGGGAATCACGGTGCAGCGAACCGGGAAATCGTGTGGATCTTGGTCGATAACTGTGGACAACTCAGACCCTGTGAATAACTTCGTCACCCATACCGGCGACCCCTGTACTGATCCGTGTGCGATTCACAGAGCAGTCCGACGATTACCCTCAGTGACCGATCATGGGCATACGAAAACGCGGCCGCGGCGGCGCGAGGCCGGCCCTACGACCGCGTGAAGAACTGGAGAGGAGGGAGAAAACCCATCCGGACATGCGACGACCCCCGCCGGGGGGGAGAGCGGGGGTCGTCCCCACGGCCGACTCGGGGGGGGAGGAGTCGGGCCGGGTTAGCACGGTCGCGAACGATCCGTGACTTCCATGGTGTACCCGAGAGCCCTCTCAGGCAAACCCACGCGCCTCACCTTACGCCGAATGGTGGGCGCCTATGCTCAGGGACGTGGAAAACCACTCCTTGCCTCGCGCAGCAGCCTTCTTTGACCTGGACAAGACGGTCATTGCGAAGTCGAGCACGCTCACCTTCAGCAAGTCCTTCTACCAAGGCGGGCTGATCAACCGCAGGGCCGCCCTGCGTACCGCATACGCCCAGTTCGTCTTCCTGGCCGGCGGCCTGGACCACGACCAGATGGAGCGCATGCGCGAGTATCTGTCCGCGCTGTGCCGAGGCTGGAACGTCCAGCAGGTGCGGGAGATCGTCGCCGAGACCCTGCACGATCTGATCGACCCGATCATCTACGACGAGGCCGCCTCCCTGATCGAGGAGCACCACGCGGCCGGCCGGGACGTCGTGATCGTGTCCACCTCGGGCGCCGAGGTGGTCGAGCCGGTCGGTGAACTGCTGGGCGCGGACCGGGTGGTCGCCACCCGCATGGTCGTGGGCGAGGACGGCTGTTTCACCGGAGAGGTGGAGTACTACGCCTACGGCCCGACCAAGGCCGAGGCCGTCAAGGAGCTGGCCGCGTCCGAGGGCTACGACCTCGACCGCTGCTACGCCTACAGCGACTCGGCGACCGATCTGCCGATGCTCCGGACCGTCGGGCACCCGCACGCCGTGAACCCGGACCGCGCACTGCGCCGCGAGGCACTCGCGCGCGGGTGGCCGGTGCTGGAGTTCCGCCGCCCTGTCCCGCTCAAGAAGCGGCTGCCCACGTTCTCCGTACCGCCCCGCCCGGCGCTGGTCGCGGCGGCGGCCATAGGCGCGGCCGCGGCGACCGCCGGGGTCGTCTGGTACACCAGCCGGCGTCGCGGCACGACCTGACCGGCGCCCGTTTCACCCGGATTGAACCTGAAAGTAAAGAAGTGCAGGCAGGGGTTCCGCTTCATCCCGGCTCGCGGTACAAAGAACGTAGGCCCGCGAGACCAAAGGACATCCGAGAGGATCCCCTGACACTACGCACTTGGCCCCACGGACCCCCGCATGGACACCGGGCACCCACGCGACGTCGACCCGTCGATTACGGGCCAGCCGCACCAGGGACGGGCAAAGCATCCCGACCTGATGGGCAATATTCGAGGACGCTTGGTAACCGGGTGAGCATGCCAGCGGCGGTACGAGCACTCGTACCGCCGCAACCCTTTCCCGGGGGAAGCCTCCTCCGGGAGGGCTCTCAGGCCGCGCCCCGCTGCAGCGCCTCGCACACCGCCGTGGACTCCCGCGCCCCCAGCTCCACCGCCCGGCCGCAGTGGTTGATCCACGCCGCCATGCCCTCGGGAGTGCCGGAGACGTAACCGTCGAGGGCGGCCAGATACGCGGCGCGACCCAGTTCGGCGTACCCGACCTCGGCCGGGCAGACCGCCTTCGGGTCCAGCCCGCTGCCGATCAGCACGATCCGCTCGGCAGTGCGCGCGATCAGCCCGTTGTGGGACACGAAGGGGCGCAGCGCGATCAGCTCGCCGTGCACCACGGCGGCCGTCACCAGCGCGGGGGCCGAGGTGCCGGCGATGATCAGGTCCGCCAGCCCCTCCAGCCGGCCCGAGACCTCACCCGCAGCCGGCAGCGGCAGCTCGATCAGCGGCTCGTCCACCGGTTCGCCGGCGTGACGCGGCCTGCCGACCCGGTCGTCATCGCTCGCCGCGGCCACCAGGTGCAGCCGGGCCAGCACACGCAGGGGTGACTGACGCCAGATGGACAGCAGCTGTCCCGCCTCGGCGGAGAGCCGCAGGGCCGCGCCCATCACGCGGGCCTCGGCGTCGGCGCTGAAGTCGGTGCGCCGCCGCACTTCCTCCAGGGCCCAGTCCGCGCCGGACAGCGCCGCCGAGCCGCGGGCACCACGCAGGGCCGCCTCGGAGGTGATCTCGTTGCTGCGGCGCCGCATGACCCGGTGCCCGTAGACCCGGTCCACGGCCTTGCGCACGGACTCCACGGACTCGGCCACGCCGGGCAGTGACCCCAGGGCCGCGAGCGGATCGGCGGCCGCACCTGTCGTACTCATGAGTACGACAGTACGCACCTCGCCGCAGCACTCCACGAAGGAGTGGTCTTCTTCACTTCCTCATGACACGTAGAGCGATGGGGCAACTACTCTTGGTGAACATGAAAATTGCTTTCGTCGGGAAGGGCGGCAGCGGCAAGACCACGCTGTCCTCCCTCTTCATCCGCCATCTCGCCGCCGGCGGCGCCCCGGTGGTCGCCATCGACGCGGACATCAACCAGCACCTCGGCCCCGCACTCGGCCTCGGCGAGGAGGAGGCGGCGGCGCTGCCTGCCATGGGCGAGCGGCTGCCGCTGATCAAGGACTACCTGCGCGGCAGCAACCCGCGCATCGCCTCGGCCGCGACGATGATCAAGACGACACCGCCCGGCGAGGGCTCACGGCTGGTCCAGGTGCGGGAGCCCAACCCGGTCTACGACGCCTGCGCGCGTCCGGTGGAACTCGACGGCGGTGCCGTCCGTTTGATGGTCACGGGCCCTTTCACGGACGCCGACCTGGGGGTCGCCTGCTACCACTCCAAGACCGGTGCGGTGGAACTGTTCCTGAACCACCTCGTCGACGGCCCCGACGAGTACGTCGTGGTCGACATGACGGCCGGTTCGGACTCCTTCGCCTCCGGCATGTTCACCCGCTTCGACATGACGTTCCTCGTCGCCGAGCCGACCCGGAAGGGGGTCTCCGTCTACCGCCAGTACAAGGAGTACGCCCGCGACTTCGGCGTCGCCCTGAAGGTCGTCGGCAACAAGATCCAGGAACCGGACGACGTCGACTTCCTGCGCGCGGAGGTCGGGGACGACCTGCTCGTGACGGTCGGGCGCTCGGACTGGGTGCGTGCCATGGAGAAGGGCCGCCCACCCCGGTTCGACCTCCTGGAGGAGGCCAACGCCCGCGCCCTGGACACTCTGCGGACCACCGCCGACGCCACCTACGCGCGGCGCGACTGGGAGCGCTACACCCGCCAGATGGTGCACTTCCACCTGAAGAACGCCGAGAACTGGGGCAACGAGCGCACCGGGGCCGACCTGGCGGCGCAGGTCGACCCCCACTTCGTGCTCGGCGAGAGTGTGGCGACGCCCGTCTGACGCCTACCGCTTGTCCGCCGGCGCCCCGGGAACACCCTTGGGCGCCGGGGCCGGTCGGCCGGACAGGAAGGACGCCCAGCCCTGCCGGGGCGCCTCGCCCACCTCCAGGGTGCGCAGTCTCGCAAGGGTCTGCGGGTCCTGGGCGTCCAGCCAGTCGGCCAGCTGGTGGAAGGAGACGCAGCGCACCTCCGGCTTGGTGCACACCTCCTTCACCACGTCTTCGACGGCACGCATGTAGGTGCCGCCGTTCCACGACTCGAAGTGGTTGCCGATGATCAGGGGCGCTCGGTTGCCGTCATAGGCGCGGTAGAAGCCCTTGAGGAGGCCGTCGCGCATCTGGTCGCCCCAGTAGTCGAACTTGTCCGGGTCGCCCTGGGTCTCGGTACCGGACTGGTTGACCATGAAGTTGTAGTCCATGGTCAGCTGCTCGTAGGTGTGGCCCGGGAAGGGCACCAGCTGCATCGACAGGTCCCACAACCCCTCCTTCTTCTTGGGCCAGACCTGGTCGTTGACCCCGCTGGAGTCGTAGCGGAAGCCCAGCTGGCGGGCGGCCTTCATGAAGTTCTTCTGCCCTTCCAGGCAGGGGGTGCGGGCGCCGATCAGCTCCTTTTCGTAGTCGAAGGGCAGCGGGGCCTCCGCCTTGATTCCGGCGTTGGTCTTCCAGGACTTCACGAACTTCTTGGCCTGGGCGATCTCGCTCTTCCACTCGTCCACCGACCAGGTGCCGACCCCGCCGTCGGGCCCGCAGAAGTGGCCGTTGAAGTGGGTGCCGATCTCATTGCCCTCCAGCCATGCCTGCCGTACCTGCTCAAGGGTGTCGGTGATGCCCTGCTCGTCGTTGAAGCCGATGTCGGAGCGGCCCGGCGAGTGCTGCGGCGGCTTGTACAGGTCACGCTTCTCCTCGGGCAGCATGTACACGCCGCTGAGGAAGTACGTCATGGTCGCGTTGTTCTCCTTGGCGACCTCACGGAAGTGCGAGAACAGCTTCTGACTGTCCTCGCCCGCGCCGTCCCAGGAGAAGACGACGAACTGCGGGGGCTTCTGATCAGGGCTCAGTCGCTCGGGAACGGGCAGATGGGGCTGGGATCCGGTGTACGCGGTGGATCCGTCGCCGATCACCCGGAAGACGCTGCCGGGCGCCGGCGCCCCCTTCTGCGGGCCGGACGCTCCTTCCTTCTTGCTGGTGGAGTCGGTCGCGCAACCGGCGAGCGACGCCGCACAGGCCGCGGCGACCATGGCGCCGACGGCGATCCTGTGGGTGGCGGCCATGTTCCGCCCACCTTCTTCCTTCTCTCAGGCACACGCTGTTGAGGGCCTTTTCTGGTGGTATGCCGGGCTTGTCCCGGCGGCGCCGCCAAGGTCGCACGGGACCGAGAAGGAATTAGTACGACAAGCCGATCAAATGATTACTTCACTCCGGCGGGCGATCTTCTGCCCCATATGCCCCGGAAAACTATGCTTTACCTTTACTTCGCATTACGGTTCTTTTACCGAGCGTGATCCATCCCGCCGCTGCACGCCGTGACCCACGGCCGCGACCGACCCCGCCCATCCCGCGGGTCCCACCAGTCCGCGACCGCGCCGCCCCGGAGGAGACGGGAACATGCCAACCTGCGCACCCCCTCACGCCCAGCACCCCAACCCGCCGCACAACCCGGCACCGACGCGCCGACGCCTCCGCGTCGAAGGCGCCGACCTGTCCGCGTCCGTCGCGGTCTTCCTGATCGCCCTGCCCCTCTCCCTCGGCATCGCTCTGGCGACCGGCGCCCCGCTGCAGGCCGGCCTCGTCGCCGCCGCGGTCGGCGGGATCGTCGCCGGACGGCTGGGCGGCTGCCCACTCCAGGTCAGCGGGCCCGCCGCCGGACTCACCGTGGTCACCGCCGACCTGATCCACCGTTACGGCTGGCGGGCCACCTGCGGCATCACCGTCCTCGCCGGTCTCGCCCAGCTCGGCCTCGGCTGTCTACGAGTGGCGCGCGGCGCGCTCGCGGTCAGCCCGGCCGTGGTGCACGGCATGCTCGCCGGCATCGGCATCACCATCGCCGTCGCCCAGCTGCACATCGTCCTCGGCGGCAGCCCGGACAGCTCCGTCCTCGCCAACCTGCGCGATCTGCCCGCTCAGTTGGCCGACCTGCACCCGGCTGCGGTGTCGATGAGCGCGCTGACCCTGACCCTGCTGCTGGCCTGGCCGCGCCTGCCCGGCCGCGCCGGCCGGCTGCTGCGCAGGGTGCCGGCGGCTCTCGTGGCCGTCACCGGAGCCGCCGCGACCGCCGCCCTCACCGGCCTTGTCCTGCCCCGGGCCGACCTGCCGTCCTGGCACAGCCACGCCCTGGCCGGACTGCCCGAGGGCCCGGTGCTCGGTGTCGTGGCCGCCGTGCTCACCACCACCCTGGTGTGCAGCGTGCAGTCGCTGCTCGGCGCGGTGGCCGTGGACAAGCTGGTCGCCTCCCGTCCCGGCCCCCAGTCCCATGTCGGCCGCTCCGACCTCGACCGGGAGTTGCTCGGTCAGGGCGCCGCCAACATCGTCTCGGGAGCCCTCGGCGGGCTGCCGGTCGCGGGTGTGGCGGTGCGCAGTACCGCGAACGTGAAATCGGGTGCGGTCAGCCGGAACTCCACGATGCTGCACGGCGTTCTCGTAGTAGTCGCCGCGCTGCTGATGGTCCCGGTCCTGGAGGAGATCCCGCTCGCCTCCCTCGCCGCCCTGGTGATGGCCGTCGGCATCCAGATGGTGTCCCTGCACCACATCCGCACGGTGACGCGCCACCGCGAAGTACCGGTCTACGCCACGACCGCACTCGGCGTGGTGTTCCTCGGTGTCCTGCAAGGCGTGTGCCTCGGAATCGCCGTGGCCGTCGCCGTCTCCCTGCACCGCCTCTCCCACACCCGCATCACCCACGAAGAGGAGAAAGGAGTCCATCACGTCCGGGTCCGCGGCCAGCTGACCTTCCTCGCGGTGCCCCGGCTCAGCAGAGTCCTGCATCTCGTACCCAAAGGCGCCGACGCCGTCGTGGAGTTGGACGGTTCGTTCATGGACCACGCGGCGTACGAGTCGCTGCAGGACTGGCGCAGTGCCCACATCGCGCGGGGAGGAAAGGCCGAGCTGGTGGGCCGGCGCGGCGTCATCCGGACCGCCGGGCAGGCCCCGTCCGCCGAGTGCCGGTGCCGCCCCTGGACCCCCTGGCGCAACCACCAGTCCTGCTTCACCGGCGCCACCGCCGCCCCGGCCGGGCAGGAGGCCGGGCGGGACCTGGCCCGCGGCATCAGCACGTTCCAGCGGAACACCGCGCCGCTGGTGCGGGAGGAACTGGCGCGGCTGGCCCGGGAGGGGCAGCGGCCCGGCCAGCTCTTCCTCACCTGTGCCGACTCCCGGCTCGTCACGTCGATGATCACCGCCAGTGGTCCCGGCGATCTGTTCGTCGTCCGCAACGTCGGCAACCTGGTGCCGCCGCCGGGCGAGGAGCACGGCGACGACTCGGTCGCCGCCGCCATCGAGTACGCGGTGGACGTGCTCGGGGTGCGTTCGATCACCGTGTGCGGACACTCCGGGTGCGGTGCGATGCAGGCGCTGCTCACCACCGGGACCGGCCGCGGGAGCACCCCGCTGGAGAGGTGGCTGCGACACGGGCTGCCGAGTCTGGCGCGCATGGCCGGCGACCGGCCCGGCCGGCCGCGGCTGGCCGGGCGGGCCCCCGTGGACGCGGTGGAACTGCTGTGCCTGACCAATGTCGTCCAGCAACTGGCGCATCTACGGGCGCACGGGCCGGTCGCCCGGGCGCTGGCCGAGGGAGAACTGGAGCTGCACGGCATGTACTTCCACGTCGGCGAGGCGCAGGCGTACCTGCTCGCGGGAGCGGAGGGAGGAACGGTGTTCGAGGACGTCACGGACGACGTCCGCCGAGGTGAGGAGGCCGCGACCCGGTCCGGCCAGTGAACCCAGGATAGGTCTAAACCAATTTTACCGCCGACCCTTGTCATCGGACCCCCGGGTCTGATGAGCTGTGGCCTGGGACACAACGGACACCCTTCGAAAGGGAGATGTCGTGAGCAACGAAAGCCTGGCCAACCTGCTCAAGGAAGAGCGCAGGTTCGCGCCACCCGCCGACCTGGCCGCGCACGCCAACGTCACCGCGGAGGCGTATGAACAGGCCAAGGCTGACAGGCTCGGCTTCTGGGCCGAGCAGGCCCGTCGGCTGACCTGGGCCAAGAAACCGACCGAGACACTGGACTGGTCGAACCCGCCGTTCGCGAAGTGGTTCAAGGACGGCGAGCTGAACGTCGCGTACAACTGCGTGGACCGGCATGTGGAGGCCGGTCACGGGGACCGCGTCGCCATCCACTTCGAGGGTGAGCCCGGCGACAGCCGCGCGATCACCTACGCGGAGCTGAAGGACGAGGTCTCCCGGGCCGCCAACGCCCTGCTGGAACTGGGCGTACGCAAGGGTGACCGGGTAGCCATCTACATGCCGATGATCCCGGAGACCGCGATCGCGATGCTGGCCTCGGCCCGGATCGGCGCGGCGCACTCGGTCGTCTTCGGCGGCTTCTCGGCGGACGCGCTCGCGACCCGGATCCAGGACGCGGACGCCAAGGTCGTCATCACCGCCGACGGCGGCTACCGGCGCGGCAAGCCGTCCGCGCTCAAGCCGGCCGTGGACGAGGCGGTCGAGAAGGCGGGCAATGTCGAGCACGTGCTCGTGGTGCGCCGTACCGGGCAGGAAGTGGTCTGGAACGGCGAGCGGGACGTGTGGTGGGACGAGCTGGTGGGCCGGCAGTCCGCCGAGCACACCCCGGAGGCGTTCGCGGCGGAGCACCCGCTGTTCATCCTCTACACCTCGGGGACGACGGGGAAGCCGAAGGGCATCCTGCACACCTCCGGCGGCTACCTCACCCAGACGGCCTACACCCACTGGGCGGTGTTCGACCTCAAGCCGGAGACGGACGTGTACTGGTGCACGGCCGACGTCGGCTGGGTGACCGGGCACTCGTACATCGTGTACGGCCCGCTGGCCAACGGCGCGACGCAGGTGATGTATGAGGGCACGCCGGACACCCCGCACCAGGGCCGGTTCTGGGAGATCGTCCAGAAGTACAAGGTCACGATCCTCTACACCGCGCCGACCGCGATCCGGACGTTCATGAAGTGGGGCGACGACATCCCCGCCAAGTTCGATCTGAGCAGCCTGCGCGTCCTGGGCTCGGTCGGTGAGCCCATCAACCCCGAGGCATGGATCTGGTACCGCAAGCACATCGGCGCCGACCGGACCCCCGTCGTGGACACCTGGTGGCAGACCGAGACCGGCGCCATGATGATCACGCCGCTGCCCGGAGTCACCGAGGCCAAGCCCGGTTCGGCGCAGCGTCCGCTGCCCGGCATCAGCGCGACCGTCGTCGACGACGAGGCGCGCGAGGTGCCCGACGGCGGCGGTGGCTATCTGGTGCTGACCGAGCCGTGGCCGTCGATGCTGCGCACCATCTGGGGCGACGACCAGCGGTTCCTCGACACCTACTGGTCCCGCTTCGAGGGCAAGTACTTCGCCGGGGACGGGGCGAAGAAGGACGACGACGGGGACATCTGGCTGCTGGGCCGGGTGGACGACGTGATGCTCGTCTCCGGGCACAACATCTCCACCACCGAGGTGGAGTCCGCGCTCGTCTCGCACCCGTCGGTCGCCGAAGCCGCCGTCGTGGGCGCCGTGGACGAGACCACCGGCCAGGCCATCGTGGCGTTCGTCATCCTGCGCGGCTCGGTCACGGAGGACGACAAGCTCGTGGGCGAGCTGCGCGACCACGTGGGTGCCACGCTCGGGCCGATCGCCAAGCCCAAGCGGATCCTGCCGGTGGCGGAGCTGCCGAAGACCCGCTCCGGCAAGATCATGCGCCGCCTGCTGCGGGACGTCGCCGAGAACCGTCAGCTGGGTGATGTCACCACCCTGACCGACTCGGCGGTCATGCAGTTGATCCAGGACAAACTGCCCGCGGCGCCCAGCGAGGACTGAGCGGGCCGGGGACTGAGCCGCACCCCGCGGGGCACCCGGCCGGCGAACGTGCCGGGTGCCCCGCGGGCGTCTACGGTGAAGATCACCGGACCCGGCGCGCGCCATTTTAGGTAAAATATGCAAAGTGCCGTGTGACGCGGCACGTCAGGTGCGCCGGGAAGTCTGGTCGGCATGTGAGTTTCGCCTGCCCCGGAGGTCTCCCGTGACCGCGCCCCGCACCCGCACCACCGCCCGCAAGGTCCTCGGCCGGCTGTCCCTGCCCGAGCGGACATTCGTCGCGGACGCGTTGCGCGCCGAGACCGTCGGCGGGGTCCTGCTGCTGCTCGCCGCCGTGGCGGCACTGACGTGGGCGAACGTCCCCGCACTGCGCCACAGCTACGCGAGCGTCAGCCACTTCCACCTCGGCCCCGGCGTCCTCGGCCTGCACCTCTCCGTCGCCCACTGGGCCGCGGACGGGCTGCTCGCCGTGTTCTTCTTCGTCGCCGGCATCGAACTCAAGCGCGAACTGGTCGCGGGCGATCTGCGAGACCGCAGGGCGGCCGTGCTGCCCGTCGCGGCGGCACTGTGCGGGATGGCCGTACCGGCGCTCGTCTACGCGCTCACCAACCTCGCCGGCAACGGCTCCCCGCAGGGCTGGGCGGTGCCGACCGCCACCGACATCGCCTTCGCGCTCGCCGTCCTCGCGGTCATCGGCACCTCACTGCCCAGCGCCCTGCGGGCCTTCCTGCTCACCCTCGCGGTCGTCGACGACCTCTTCGCGATCCTGATCATCGCGATCTTCTTCACCGACCGGCTGAACTTCGCCGCCCTCGGCGGGGCCGCCGCCGGCCTCGCCCTCTTCTGGCTGCTGCTGCGCAAGGGGGTACGCGGCTGGTACGTGTACGTGCCGCTCGCCGCCGTCGTCTGGGCGCTGATGTACAACAGCGGCGTGCACGCCACCATCGCCGGTGTGGCGATGGGCCTGATGCTGCGCTGCACCACCCGGGAGGGGGAGGAGCACTCGCCCGGCGAGCACATCGAGCATCTGGTGCGGCCCCTGTCGGCCGGACTCGCCGTACCGCTGTTCGCGCTGTTCAGCGCCGGCGTGCCGCTCTCCGGCGGGGCGCTCGGGGATGTCTTCGCCAAGTCCGAGACACTCGGCGTCGTGCTCGGCCTGGTCGTGGGCAAGACGGTCGGCATCTTCGGCGGAACCTGGCTGACCGTCCGCTTCACCCGGGCGCAGCTCAGCGCGGAGCTGGCGTGGGCCGACGTCTTCGCCGTGGCCTCGCTCGCCGGGATCGGCTTCACCGTCTCGTTGCTCATCGGCGAGCTGGCCTTCGACGGCGACACCGTGCTCACGGACGAGGTCAAGGCGGCCGTCCTCATCGGGTCACTGATCGCGGCGGTGTGCGCGACGGTGCTGCTGAAGCTGCGCAACGCCCGGTACCGCAAGCTGTGCGAGGAGGAGGAGCGCGACGAGGACCTCGACGGCATCCCGGACGTCTACGAGCAGGACGACCCGGCGTACCACCTCCGCATGGCCGAGATCCACGAGCGCAAGGCCGCCGAACACCGGCGTCTGGCCGCCGAGCGAGCGGCCGGGACGCGCCACGGGCTTGCGGAAGTACCGGGCGGGGCAGGCGAGGAGGGCGACCGTCCGGCATGATCTGACGAGACGGTACAGAACAAGACGGCCGCGCGCGCACGACGGCTACCCGGTCGGCCGTACGAGCATGACGGCCGTTCCACACAGCGCGTGTGCGGCACAACAGACTTCTGAGGGAGAACGCGATGAGCGCACCCGACGGCAGCCCGGTCGGCGCCGAACGCAGCATCGGCCAGCTGTTCGCCTCGGCGACGACCGAATTGTCGGCGCTGGTGCACGACGAGATCGCGCTGGCCAAGGCTCAGCTCAAGCAGGACGTCAAGCGCGGCGCGGTGAGCGGCGGCGCGTTCTCGATCGCCGGCGCCGTGCTGGTGTTCTCCCTGCCGATGCTCAACTTCGCCCTGGCGTACGGCATCAGGACCTGG
This sequence comes from Streptomyces sp. NPDC053076, assembly GCF_044546845.1. Classification (NCBI taxonomy): domain Bacteria; kingdom Bacillati; phylum Actinomycetota; class Actinomycetes; order Kitasatosporales; family Streptomycetaceae; genus Streptomyces; species Streptomyces sp. NPDC053076. The sequence goes on from NZ_JBITZL010000010.1 coordinate 133,360, forward strand.
AGCGGCTGGAACCTGGCCGTCTGCTTCCTGCTGTCCTTCGCGGCCAACGTGCTCGTCGCCGGTTTCCTCGCGCTCATCGGCACGGTGTTCGCGAAGAAGGCCAAGAAGGGCCAGGGTCCGCAGAAGGTGGCCGCCTCGATGAAGCAGACGGCGGGCGTCCTGCAGAACGCCAAGCCGCACCCGCGCCCGGAGCTGCCCGACGACCGCGCTCCCGCGGCCATCGAGGCTGTGGCACGCTCGTCGTCATGACGGACCCAGCCGCCCTCTCGCCCGTGCGGATCGACCTCCCGGACGGGAGGAAGGTCACCCATCGGGATGTCGCCGCCAACGGCGCCCGCTTCCACATCGCCGAGCTGGGCGACGGCCCCCTGGTGCTGCTCCTGCACGGCTTCCCGCAGTTCTGGTGGACGTGGCGGCACCAGCTGGCCGCGCTCGCGGACGCGGGCTACCGGGCGGTGGCGATGGACCTGCGGGGCGTCGGCGGCAGCGACCGCACGCCCCGCGGGTACGACCCCGCCAACCTGGCCCTGGACGTCACCGGGGTGATCCGCTCGCTCGGCGAGCCGGACGCCGCGCTGGTCGGACATGACCTCGGCGGCTATCTGGCATGGACGGCGGCGGCCATGCGGCCCAAGCTCGTGCGGCGCCTCGCCGTGGCGTCCATGCCGCACCCGAGGCGCTGGCGCGCGGCGATGCTGCGGGACGCCCGGCAGACGGCCGCCAACTCCTACATCTGGGGATTCCAGCGGCCGTGGCTCCCGGAACGTCAACTGACCGCCGACGGGGGCGCGCTGGTGGGCCGTCTGATCCGGGACTGGTCCGGGCCGCGGCTGCCCGAGGACGCGGCCGTGGAGACGTACCAGCGGGCCATGTGCATCCCCTCCACGGCGCATTGCGCCATCGAGCCGTACCGCTGGCTGGTGCGTTCACTGGCCCGCCCGGACGGCCTGCAGTTCTACCGCCGGATGAAGCGGCCGGTGCGGGTGCCGACGCTGCACCTGCACGGCTCCCTGGACCCGGTCACCCGCACACGCAGCGCGGCCGGTTCGGGCGAGTTCGTCGAAGCGCCGTACCGCTGGCGGCTGTTCGACGGCCTCGGCCACTTCCCGCACGAGGAGGACCCGGCGGCCTTCTCCACGGAACTGATCAACTGGCTCAAGGACCCCGAACCCGACCGGTGATGCCCACCCGCCCCCACCCGGCCGGGGGTCCGGGGGTCGCCCTGGGGACAGGGGCCGGCCCGGCGACCGTTCTGTAAGCAATTGGATGCATGGAGTATCCGAATCGTGAACAGTTGTCCCTCGAACGGCCACATGCCTGTCGCATAGGCCAATTGGGGGGCGCCCAGGCGGTTATCGACCTTCGGGCGGGGGCACACGTCGGGGTATGGGCTGGACGCACGACTACAGTGACGCACCCCGCAACCGCCGCTCGGCCACGGGCCTGAGCACGCCTCAGCGAGGCACCCCGCAACTCGCGGAAGGCGACCTGCGGGTGGGGATTCCGCGCATCCTGCGCCGCCGGGCCCGCTGGGTCTCGGTGCGCCTGCGTCACCCGCGGGGCTGAGCGCCCCCGCGTCGTCCTACAGGGCGCAGCTGTCCGTGCCCACCTGCTCGTTCGCCGTACGGCCCCGCTCGACGTCGGCCTGGATCTCGTCCGCCGTCAGGGCGTAGCCCGTGTCCGCGTCGTCGAGGGACTTGGCGAACACCACGCCGTAGACCTTGCCGTCCGGGGTGAGCAGCGGGCCGCCGGAGTTGCCCTGGCGGACGGTGGCGTACAGGGAGTACACGTCGCGGCGGACCGTGCCGCGGTGGTAGATGTCCGGGCCGTTGGCCGTGATGCGCCCGCGCACGCGTGCGGCGCGCACGTCGTACGAGCCGTTCTCCGGGAAGCCCGCGACGATCGCGCCGTCGCCACCGGCCGCGTCCTGGTTCGTGAACCGCAGCGAGGCCGCCTTCAGGTCCGGTACGTCGAGTACGGCGATGTCGCGCTTCCAGTCGTACAGCACGACCTTGGCGTCGTGCTTGCGGCCCTCACCGCCTATCTGCACCCGCGGCGCGTCCACCCCGCCGACCACGTGCGCATTGGTCATGACGCGGCGGTCGGCGAAGACGAAGCCGGTGCCCTCCAGGACCTTGCCGCAGCTCTGGGCGGTGCCGGTGACCTTGACGATGGAGCGCTGGGCGCGCAGGGCGACCTGGCTGTTCGCGAGGGCCGGGTCGGGCGGTCGCACGTCCTTGATCGGTTCGTCGGAGAACGGGCTGAACACCTGCGGGAAGCCGTTCTGCGCGAGCACGGAGGAGAAGTCCGCGAACCAGGTGTCGGCCTGCGCGGGCAGCGCCCGGGAGACGCCGAGGAGCACCTTGGAGCCGCGCACCTCCTTGCCGAGCGTGGGCAGGGTCGTGCCGGCCAGAGCGGAGCCGATCAGCCAGGCCACCAGGAGCATCGCGACGACGTTGACCAGCGCGCCGCCGGTGGCGTCCAGGGCGCGGGCCGGGGACCAGGTGATGTGCCGGCGCAGCTTGTTGCCGAGATGGGTGGTCAGCGCCTGGCCCACGGAGGCGCAGACGATGACGACGACCACGGCCACGACGGCGGCGGTGGTGCCGACCTCCGCCTGGCCGGTCACGGCGTCCCAGATGACGGGCAGCGTGTACACGGCGACGAGGCCCCCGCCCAGGAACCCGATCACCGACAGGATGCCGACGACGAAGCCCTGGCGGTAGCCCACCACCGCGAACCACACGGCCGCGACGAGCAACAGGATGTCCAGCACGTTCACTGCTTCAGGCCTCGCCTACTCACTCCGCTCCCAGCAGCTCGGCCGGGGCCCGGGGGGTGCCCCGGGGGATACAGCACGGGGATCACCCTGTCATGCGTGCCAGTCGAGCGGGACCTGCTTCTGCCGGTCCCAGGGCCGCTCCCAGCCCGCGTAGTGCAGGAGGCGGTCGATGACGCCGGCCGTGAAGCCCCAGACCAGGGCCGATTCGACCAGGAACGCCGGACCGCTGTGACCTCTGGGGTGGACGGCGGTGGCGCGGTTGGCGGGGTCCGTGAGATCCGCCACGGGAACGGTGAAGACCCGCGCGGTCTCCCTGGGGTCGACGGCGCCCACGGGGCTGGGCTCGCGCCACCAGCCGAGCACGGAGGTGACGACGAAGCCGCTGACCGGGATGTACAGCCGGGGCAGCACACCGAAGAGCTGCACGCCGGAGGGGTCGAGCCCGGTCTCCTCCTCGGCCTCGCGCAGTGCGGCCCGCAGGGGGCCCTCACCCTGCGGATCGCCGTCCTCCGGATCCAGCGCGCCGCCCGGGAAGGACGGCTGCCCGGCGTGCGAGCGCAGGGAGCCCGCCCGCTCCATGAGCAGCAGTTCCGGGCCGCGCTCCCCCTCGCCGAACAGGATCAGCACGGCCGACTGCCGCCCCGAGCCGTTCTCCGGCGGCAGGAAGCGGCTCAGCTGGAGCGGCTGGACCGTGTCGGCGGCGTGCGCCACGGGCTCCAGCCAGTCCGGCAGCCCTTCCCTGCTGAGCGTCACCGGGCCGCCCTGTGTGTCACTTGCCCTCGTCATCGCCACCCCCGTCGCCCCGTCGCTCCGCCCTCTCCAACGCCCGAGGGCCCCGAGATCGTTCCGTCACGAGGCCCCCAGCGGCGGCGCGGGTTTGCCGCCCGCGTCGAGGTACGCCTGCGGGGGCTTGAGCCGCTGCCCCGGGAAGCCGCCCTTTTCGTACTTCAGCAGCTTCCGCGCCTTCTCCGGGTCGGTCTCGCCCTCGCCGTAGGCCGGACAGAGCGGGGCGATGGGGCAGGCGCCGCAGGCGGGTTTGCGGGCGTGGCAGATCCGCCGGCCGTGCCAGATCACGTGGTGGGACAGGTCGGTCCAGTCGCTCTTCGGGAAGAGCGCGCCGACGGCGGCCTCGATCTTGTCCGGGTCGGTCTCCTCCGTCCACTGCCAGCGCCGGACCAGCCGCTGGAAGTGGGTGTCCACCGTGATCCCCGGCCGCCCGTAGGCGTTGCCGAGGACGACGAACGCTGTCTTGCGGCCCACGCCGGGCAGCTTGACCAGATCCTCCAGCCTGCCGGGCACCTCGCCGCCGAAGTCCTCGGTGAGGGCCTTGGAGAGCCCTATGACCGACCTGGTCTTGGCCCGGAAGAAGCCGCAGGGGCGCAGGATCTCCTCGACCTCCTCCGGGTTGGCGGCGGCGAGGTCCTCGGGGGTGGGGTACTTGGCGAAGAGCGCCGGGGTGGTCTGGTTGACCCGCAGGTCGGTGGTCTGGGCCGACAGCACGGTGGCGACCAGCAGCTGGAAGGGGTTCTCGAAGTCCAGCTCGGGGTGGGCGTACGGGTACACCTCGGCCAGTTCGCGGTTGATGCGGCGGGCGCGGCGGACCAGCGCGGTGGGGGACTCGCCGGCGGGCGACCTGACGGCGATCTTCTTGACGGGCGCGGCCTTCTTGGCGGCACTCTTGACGGGTACGGCCTTCTTCGCGGTGGCCTTCGCGGGTACGGCCTTCTTCGCCGCACTCTTCGCGGGTACGGCCTTCTTCGCGCCCCTGTCCGCAGGCACGGCCCTCTTCGCGCCCCTGTCCGCAGGCACGGCCTTCTTCGCGGCCTTGTCGGCAGGTACGGCCTTGTCGGCAGTCACGGCCTTCTTCGCGGGCGCGGCCCGCTTGGAGCCCTTCTCCGTGACACCGACAGTCGTTTTAGCCGATTTACCCGTTTTACTACTTCCTTCGGGAGCGTGTTCGCCCACAGCGGAATCCCGACGTACAACCACCCGCGCAGCCCCCTTGGCCTGTGCTCTCACCGGCGTTTTGGACACCCGGCCAGCCTAAAGCCCGGTACCGGCATCCGCCCCGGAGCCGGCAGAGCGGCCCCCGATTGGACCCCTGACGCTTACCCCGGGACACGTGTGCGGCATCCTTGTGACAGATCACACTGTTCGGACCGTCCGGCAAAATGGGGAACACGGACCCCTGGCACACGGGGGAGCAAGATCCCCTGAGCAGGTCGACAAGGAGAGAACTCGTGGACGACGTTCTGCGGCGCAACCCGCTCTTCGCGGCACTCGACGACGAGCAGTCCGCGGAACTGCGCGCCTCCATGAGCGAGGTGACGCTCGCACGTGGCGACTCCCTGTTCCACGAGGGCGACCCCGGTGACCGGCTGTACGTCGTCACCGAAGGCAAGGTCAAGCTGCACCGCACCTCCCCCGACGGCCGCGAGAACATGCTCGCCGTCGTCGGCCCCGGCGAGCTGATCGGCGAACTGTCGCTGTTCGACCCGGGCCCGCGTACCGCCACGGCGACCGCGCTGACCGAGGTCAAGCTGCTCGGTCTCGGCCACGGCGACCTCCAGCCCTGGCTGAACGTCCGCCCCGAGGTGGCCACCGCGCTGCTGCGCGCCGTCGCCCGGCGCCTGCGCAAGACCAACGACGCCATGTCCGACCTGGTCTTCTCCGACGTCCCCGGCCGCGTGGCCCGCGCCCTGCTGGACCTCTCGCGCCGCTTCGGCGTGCAGTCCGAGGAAGGCATCCACGTCGTCCACGACCTCACCCAGGAAGAGCTGGCCCAGCTCGTCGGCGCCTCCCGCGAGACCGTGAACAAGGCCCTCGCGGACTTCGCCCAGCGCGGCTGGCTCCGCCTCGAGGCACGCGCCGTGATTCTGCTCGACGTCGAACGGCTGGCCAAGAGGTCCCGCTGACCGTCCCGGGGAGCTGCCGCTGCGATCCAAACGAGCGGCCCTAGATCAGTCCGTGCTCGCTGAGATAGTCCAGCTGGGCGCGGACCGAGAGTTCCGCCGCCGGCCACAGCGAGCGGTCCACATCGGAGTAGACGTGGGCGACGACCTCGGCCGGGGAGCGGTGGCCGTTCTCGACCGCGGTCTCCACCTGGGCGAGCCGGTGGGCGCGGTGGGCGAGGTAGAACTCCACGGCGCCCTGGGCGTCCTCCAGGACCGGCCCGTGGCCCGGCAGGACGGTGTGCACGCCGTCGTCCACCGTCAGCGACCTCAGCCGCCGCAGGGAGTCCAGATAGTCCCCGAGCCGGCCGTCGGGGTGCGCCACGACCGTCGTACCGCGTCCGAGAACGGTGTCGCCGGTCAGCACCGCCCGGTCGGCCGGGAGATGGAAGGACAGCGAGTCCGCGGTGTGCCCGGGGGTCGGTACGACTCTCAGCTCCAGGCCACCGACGGTGATCACGTTCCCCGCGGCCAGGCCCTCGTCACCGAGCCGTAGGGCCGGGTCGAGGGCACGCACGCGCGTGGCGGTCAGCTCGGCGAAGCGCGCGGCGCCTTCGGCGTGGTCGGGGTGACCGTGGGTCAGCAGGGTGAGGGCTATGCGCTTGCCGGCCTTCTCGGCCGTGTCCACGACGTTGCGCAGGTGGTGGTCGTCCAGCGGGCCCGGGTCGATCACCACGGCCAGGTCGGAGTCGGGCTCGGCGACGATCCAGGTGTTGGTGCCGTCCAGAGTCATCGCGGAGGCGTTGGGCGCGAGGACGTTGACCGCCCGTTCGGTGGCCGGACCCGAGAGGACTCCGCCCCTGGGCTGGCCCGGCAGAGCGCTGGCGTCGGTCATGCGGGGCCTCCACCGGTGGTCGTCGGGGCGGTCGGCGCGGTGTGCGCCCGGGCGGTGTGCGCCGGGGCGGTCGGGGCGGTGTGTGCCGGGGCGGTCGGCGGTGTCTCCGGCTCGGCGGCCGCCGCTGCCGCTGTCGTCGCCTGTGCCGGTGTCGCCGCCGCGGTCGCCGCCGCCGTGGTCGCCGTCCCGGAGGTCGGGACGTGCTTGGTGAACTCGTCGTGCCCGGGCCAGGACAGCACGATCTCGCCGTCCTGGAGTCGGGCGCGGGCCAGCACCGGTGTCATGTCGCGCGCGGGCGCGGCGGCCAGCGCCTCGGCGGCGGTGCCGTACGGAAGCAGCTGGCGCAGGGTGGCGACGGTGGGCGGCATCATCAGCAGCTCGCCCTTGTCGTACCCGGCGGCGGCCTCCTCGGGGCGGATCCACACCGTGCGGTCGGCCTCCGTGGAGGCGTTCCGGGTGCGCTGTCCCTCGGGCAGGGCAGCCACGAAGAACCACGTGTCGTAGCGGCGGGCCTCGAACTCCGGGGTGATCCACCGGGTCCAGGCGCCCAGCAGGTCCGAGCGCAGCACCAGGCCGCGCCGGTCCAGGAACTCGGCGAAGGACAGCTCACGCGCGACCAGGGCGGCACGGTCGGCCTCCCAGTCGTCCCCGGTGATGTCGCCGACGACCGAGTCCGGGTCGGGCCCGGCGAGCAGCACACCGGCCTCCTCGTAGGTCTCCCGTACGGCCGCGCAGACGATCGCCTGGGCGCCCGCCTCGTCGACGCCCAGCCGCTCCCCCCACCACGCGCGCGGGGGGCCCGCCCAGCGGATCCGCCGGTCGTCGTCCCGCGGGTCGACACCGCCCCCGGGATACGCGTACGCGCCTCCGGCGAAGGCCATGGAGGCGCGTCTGCGCAGCATGTGGACGACCGGGCCGTCCGGGGTGTCCCTCAGGAGCAGAACCGTGGCCGCGCGCCTGGGTGTCACCGGGGTGAGCGTGCCGTCCGCGAGCGCGCGGATGCGGTCCGGCCACTCCGGGGGGTACCACTGACCGTTCGCCATGGCCGGAGGCTATCCCGTATAGGGCGAATGTTCGAGGGGTGCCCGAGGTCAGCGGGCCGCCGTGGCCTACTGGGCCAGTTCCACCTGGATCTCGACCTCGACGGGCGCGTCCAGCGGCAGCACGGCGACGCCCACCGCACTGCGGGCGTGCACGCCCTTTTCGCCGAGGACCTCGCCGAGCAGTTCACTGGCGCCGTTGACGACCCCGGGCTGACCGGTGAAGTCGGACGCCGAGGCGACGAAACCGACGACCTTCACCACGCTCGCGATGCGGTCCAGGTCACCGACGACGGACTTCACGGCGGCGAGCGCGTTCAGCGCGCAGGTGCGGGCCAGTTCCTTGGCCTCCTCCGGCGTGACCTCGCCGCCCACCTTCCCGGTGACCGGCAGCTTGCCCTCCACCATCGGCAGCTGGCCGGCGGTGTAGACGTACACCCCGGACTGCACGGCCGGCTGGTACGCGGCCAGCGGCGGTACGACCTCCGGCAGGGTCAGGCCCAGTTCGGCCAGCTTGGTCTCGACCGCGCTCACGCCTGCTTCTCCCGCTTCAGGTAGGCCACGAGCTGCTCGGGGTTGTTCGGCCCGGGCACGACCTGGACGAGCTCCCAGCCGTCCTCGCCCCAGGTGTCCAGAATCTGCTTCGTGGCATGGACGAGCAGCGGCACGGTTGCGTATTCCCACTTGGTCATGGGCCGACTGTAGCCGTTGTGGCGGACGGGGCCGGTGGGCCCACCACGACCCCGTTATCCACAGCCTCCCGCGTGGTCGTCGCCCGGAGTGGTTAGTCTCGAAGACGTGAGCAGGCTCCAGGTCGTCAGCGGCAAGGGCGGGACCGGAAAGACGACGGTCGCCGCCGCACTCGCGCTGGCCCTCGCGACCGAGGGGAAGCGGACGCTTCTCGTGGAGGTCGAGGGCCGGCAAGGAATCGCACAACTCTTCGAGACGGAAGCGCTCCCGTACGAGGAGCGCAAGATCGCGGTCGCTCCGGGCGGCGGCGAGGTGTACGCCCTCGCCATCGATCCCGAACTGGCCCTTCTGGACTATCTCCAGATGTTCTACAAGCTCGGCGGCGCGGGCCGGGCCTTGAGGAAACTCGGCGCGATCGACTTCGCCACCACCATCGCACCCGGCCTCAGGGACGTCCTGCTGACCGGCAAGGCGTGCGAGGCCGTGCGCCGCAAGGACCGGTCCGGACGGTTCGCGTACGACTACGTCGTCATGGACGCCCCGCCGACCGGCCGCGTCACCCGCTTCCTGAACGTCAACGACGAGGTGGCGGGCCTTGCGAAGATCGGGCCGATACACAATCAGGCGCAGGCCGTCATGCGGGTGCTGAAGTCGCCGGAGACGGCGGTGCATCTGGTGACGCTGCTGGAGGAGATGCCGGTCCAGGAGACCGCCGACGGCATCGCCGAACTCCGCGCGGCGCGGCTGCCGGTGGGCCGGGTCATCGTGAACATGGTCCGACCCGAGGTGTTGGACGCGGCAGATCTGGAACTCGTACGGACCGTGGAACGTTCCTCGGTGGCACAGGCGCTCTCGGCCGCCGGACTGGGCGGAGCCCGTCGGGGCGGGTACGCCGAGAAGCTGGTGGACCCGCTGCTGGAGCAGGCCGCGGAGTACGCCGAGCGGTACGCGCTGGAGCAGGAGCAGCGCGCGGTCCTCAGCGAGCTGGACCTGCCGCTGCACGAACTGCCGCTGCTCGCCGAGGGCATGGATCTGGCGGGCCTGTACGAACTCGCCACCGAGCTGCGGAAGCAGGGGTTGTCATGAGTCCGGACCGGGCGGAGGCGCGGGAGACCCCCGAGGGGCGCAGGACCGCCGAGGCGCAGGAAGCGCCCCGGCGACTGTCCTCCGCGCGCGTGCTCGACATCGATCCGCTGCTGGACGATCCCAAGACGCGGATCGTGGTGTGCTGCGGCTCGGGCGGGGTCGGCAAGACGACGACCGCGGCGGCCCTCGGGCTCCGGGCGGCCGAGCGGGGCCGCAAGGTGGTCGTCCTGACCATCGACCCGGCCAGGCGGCTGGCCCAGTCGATGGGCATCGACTCCCTCGACAACGTGCCGCGCAAGGTGAAGGGCACCGAGGGCGACGGCGAGCTGCACGCCATGATGCTCGACATGAAGCGCACCTTCGACGAGGTCGTGGAGGCGCACGCGGATCCCCAGCGGGCCGCCGCGATCCTGGCGAACCCCTTCTACAAGTCGCTCTCGGCGGGCTTCGCGGGCACGCAGGAGTACATGGCGATGGAGAAGCTGGGCCAGCTGCGGGCGAGGGACGAGTGGGACCTGATCGTGGTCGACACCCCGCCGTCCCGCTCGGCGCTGGATTTCCTGGACGCGCCCAAACGGCTCGGCTCCTTCCTGGACGGACGGCTCATCCGGCTGCTGACCGCACCGGCGAAGCTCGGCGGTCGCGCCGGGATGGCCTTCCTCAACGTCGGCATGTCGATGATGACCGGCACGATCGGCAAGCTGCTGGGCGGTCAGCTGCTGAAAGACGTACAGACGTTCGTGGCCGCCATGGACACCACCTTCGGTGGGTTCCGTACGCGCGCGGACGCCACCTACAAGCTGCTCCAGGCACCGGGCACCGCCTTCCTGGTGGTGGCGGCCCCGGAGCGGGACGCGCTGCGCGAGGCCGCGTACTTCGTGGAACGGCTGGCCGCGGAAAAGATGCCGCTGGTGGGTCTGGTGCTGAACCGGGTCCACGGCAGCAGCGCCGGCCGGCTGTCCGCCGAGCGGGCGCTCGCCGCCGCGGAAAATCTTGAGGACCCCCGCATTGTCGATCAGGGGGACGGGAAAGCTGGAGTTCGTAACTCTCCCGACACGTACGGCAGTTCACAACCTCCCGCATCCGAGACCGCAACCGAGACGGCACCCGCCGCTCCTGAGGAAGGCTCCCCCGCCGACGCGGAGCGCCCCGTCGACCGGCTCACCGCGGGCCTGCTGAGGCTGCACGCCGAGCGTGTGCAGCTGCTCTCGCGTGAGCAGCGCACACGCGACCGCTTCACCGCCCGCCACCCCGAGGTGGCGGTGGTCGAAGTACCCGCGCTGCCCGGTGACGTCCATGACCTCGTGGGCCTGCGTGACATCGGGGATCGGATGGCGGACGGACGGCAGGAGCGCCCAGAACACCCGGGGCACCCAGAGCACATATAGGCACGCACAACGCGCTGTGTGCGCGCATACCCGGCCCCCTGGGGTAGGCGTGGCGCATCTCGCGCTCACACGGCGCGCTCGGCACTCACCGGCGCGTCTCGGTACTCACGCGGTGCGTCTGGGCCCCCACGGGGCACGTCCACCCACAGAGGCACGTCCTACCCACAGGTCACGTCTCGGCACCCACACGGCGCACGTGCGTTTCACCTGCACGGCACGCACAGCACCACACGGTGGTCACACCCGGCCGCACCCGGCGACCGTACGCGGACACGTACAGGGTGAGGCCAAGCGGACGCGGCGAAGCAGCGGGCCGGAGCGAGGTGCCTCGGGGGTATGCCAGAACGTGCCGGAGGGGAACCCTCAGCTCACGGCCGCGTAGTTCTCGTACACCTCGTCGCTGTCGAGGGGCACGATCCCGGTACCCCGCTCGTACTCCGAGCGGGCGGTTTCCAGCAGTCTGCGCCACGAGGTCACGGTGGGCCGCCGGCGCAGCAGTGCGCGGCGCTCCCGCTCCGTCATGCCTCCCCACACGCCGAACTCGACGCGGTTGTCCAGCGCGTCCGCCAGGCATTCGGTGCGTACCGGGCATCCGGTGCACACCGCCTTGGCCCTGTTCTGCGCTGCTCCCTGAACGAACAGTTCATCCGGATCGGTAGTGCGGCAGGCAGCCTGCGCACTCCAGTCGGTTACCCAGCCCATACCGGCGCCGTCCTCTCCCGAATCGAGGCTCCCCCACGGCGGCAGCGGCATATTCACCGCCGCCAGTTGAGGACGTTACGGAAGGTGGGGACACCGCAACACCCCCTTCGGGCCCAATCTTGAATGGCCCGAACGGACTATGGGTAAGCGGCAGATCACCCGCGGGAGTGAGCTGGCGACATGCGTGATCATCCCGGCAAACCGGGACAGTCGTGGTGCCTCACACCGGGCGTCAGGTGACACACACGGCGGATTCGGGCTCATCACCTTCGGGAAGCGGGGGCACGTTCCCTGGGAATTCCGGGCTACGTCCGAAACGATTCGGGGTCGCCGGACGTATGGATACATGACCACACTGCTGTGACAGTTGAGAGCAGCTTAGGCCAATGCCTGCGCGCGTGTCCGGCGAATGGAAACGTAGGGGTCCTGGTTTGCCGTGCCGTGACGCGGACCAGCACACTCGGGCGAGTTCTCGGTCCGGTACGTCACGATCCGGCACTCGGAACATCCCGAGAAGCGGTCGCTCCCTCGGAACGCTCAACAGTACGGATTAGGCTGCCCCCATGCCAAAGAAGCGCTCGGGCGGTGGTCTGTCGCCCATGCAGCAGGCCGCCAAGTTCCTCGGTGTCAGTGTTCTCGCCGGCGCCGTGATGGCGGGCATCGCGCTGCCCGCGGCCGGCGCGCTGGGCCTCGCGGCCAAGGGCTCGGTCAAGGGTTTCGACGAGATCCCGGCCAACCTGAAGAGTCCCCAGCTGAGCCAGCGCACCACGATCCTGGACAACCAGGGCCACCAGATCGCGACCGTCTACTCCCGCGACCGTACGGTGGTCGACCTCAAGGACATCTCGCCGTACGTGCAGAAGGCGATCGTCGCGATCGAGGACGCGCGCTTCTACAAGCACGGCGCGGTCGACCTCAAGGGCGTGCTGCGCGCCCTGAACAAGAACGCGCAGGAGGGCGGGGTCGCCCAGGGCGCCTCCACGCTCACCCAGCAGCTGGTGAAGAACTACTTCATCGAGGAGGCCGGCGACGACCCGACCAAGGTCGCCGAGGCCACCCAGCAGACCCTGGGCCGCAAGATCCGCGAGCTGAAGTACGCCATCCAGATCGAGGACAAGCTCGGCAAGAAGAAGATCCTCGAGAACTACCTGAACATCACCTTCTTCGGCGAGCAGGCCTACGGCGTCGAGGCGGCCTCCCAGCGCTACTTCTCCAAGCACGCCAAGGACCTGAACCTCCAGGAATCGGCACTGCTGGCCGGCATCGTGCAGTCCCCGAGCCGCTACGACCCCGTCAACGACGAGGCGGAGGCCACCAAGCGGCGCAACATCGTCCTGCAGCGCATGGCGGAGCTCGGCGACATCTCCCAGAAGGAGGCCGACCAGGCGAAGGAGAAGCCGCTCGGCCTGCACACCAGCCGCCCCAAGAACGGCTGCATCACCGCGGTGAAGGGCGCCGGCTTCTTCTGTGACTACGCCCGCCAGGTCGTACTCACCGACCCGGTCTTCGGCAAGTCCAAGGAGGAGCGGGCCAAGCTCTGGAACCAGGGCGGCCTGACGATCCGTACGACGCTCGACCCGCAGGCGCAGGAGTCCGTGCAGGCGTCCATCAAGGACCACGTCTACAAGAGCGACCCCGTGGCGACCGCCGCGACCGTCGTCGAGCCCGGCACCGGGAAGATCCTGGCCATGGGCCAGTCCCGCCCCTACGGCGTCAACACCAACAACGACGAGACGACGATCAACCTGTCCGTGAACCAGGACATGGGCGGCGGCGCCGGCTACCAGCCCGGCTCGACCTTCAAGCCGATCGTCGCCGCGGCGGCCGTCGAGGGCGGCAAGCCCCCGACGCAGAAGTACTCGTCGCCGTACGAGATGCCGTACCCGAGCTCGGTGTCCGCGTGCAACGGCAGGACGTGGCGCAACGACCCGTACCGGCCCGCCAAGCTGAAGAACGAGAACGAATCGGAGCACGGCCCGTACGGCATGTCGGAGGCGACCGCGAAGTCGGTCAACACCTACTACGTCCAGCTGATCAGCGACATCGGCATCTGCCCGGTCATCGACATGGCCAAGAAGATGGGCGTGGCGCGCGCGGACGGCCGCAAGATCGACCAGGCGCCCTCCATCGCGCTCGGCACCCAGGAGATGTCCCCGCTGACGATGGCGAGCGCGTACGCCACCTTCGCCTCGCGCGGCATGTACTGCACGCCGGTCGCCATCGAGTCGGTCACCCAGAAGGTCGGCAGCGAGCAGAAGTCCCTGGAGGTGCCGAAGTCGACCTGCTCACGGGCGATGTCGGAGAAGACCGCCGACACCGTCAGCACGCTCCTCAAGGGCGTGGTCGAGGACGGCACCGGCCAGGAGGCCGGTCTCGGCAGCCGTCCGAGCGCGGGCAAGACGGGTACCACGGACGAGCGCTACGCGGCCTGGTTCGTCGGCTACACCCCGAACATGGCGGGCGCGGTCTGGGTCGGCGACCCGCAGCACAAGCGCAAGATGACCAGCATCACCATCGGCGGCATCCCGCACGACAAGGTCTACGGCGGTGAGGTTCCGGGACCGATCTGGCGCGACATGATGACCGGCGCGCTGGAGGGCAGGCCCGACCCGAACTTCCACCTGATCGACATCCCCGACGACAACGACGACGACGACGAGGACGACGACCAGGGAAAAGGCGACCGGGGGAATCACGACGGGAACAACGGGGCCCCGACGGGACAGGTGATCGGGGGGCTGATCGGCGGTCTGACGGACGGGGGAACGGCCAACGGCGGAGCCACGGGTGACACGGCCACCGGCGGCAACGGCGGCGCGTTCCCGAAGCCGACCTTCTCCCTCCCCGGGAACCTCGTCCAGGGTCAGGGGAACGGCGGTAACGGCAACGGGGGCCGCCGACACTAGCGCCCTCGCGGTACGACAGCGGGGCCGCACCTCCGAGAGGGGTGCGGCCCCGTGGTCGTAGAGACGGCCCTGGGACACGCCGGCACGGCTGGCCGCATACGGCCTGCATACGGTCGTGGACACAGGTGTAGAGAAGGCCGTTGATGCAGCTGTGGCGACAGCTGGGGGTTCAGCCGCCGAGACGGCCGTGAAACGGGCCCTGCCGATGGCCGTGAGGTGGCTCTGAAGACGGCCGTGGAGACTGTGAAGGCCAGGCAGTCGCTCAGCCCTGGAGCAGCTTCTTCACCGCCGCGGCGACCCGACCGCCCTCGGCCTGACCGGCCACCTTCGGGTTCACGATCTTCATGACGGCGCCCATGGCCCGCGGCCCCTCGGCGCCGGCCGCCTTCGCCTCCTCCACGGCCTGGGTGACGATCGCGTTCAGCTCCTCGTCGGACAGCTGCTTGGGCAGGTACTCGGCGAGCACCTCGCCCTCCGCCTTCTCCCGCTCGGCCTGCTCGGCACGACCACCCTGCGCGAAGGCGTCGGCCGCCTCACGGCGCTTCTTCGCCTCGCGGGTGATCACCTTGAGGACCTCGTCGTCGGACAGCTCCCGCTTCTCCTTGCCCGCGACCTCCTCCTTGGTGATCGCGGCGAGCGTCAGCCGGAGCGTCGAGGAGCGCAGCTCGTCCCGCTCCTTGATCGCGGCGTTGAGGTCGGCGTGCAGCTTCGACTTGAGCGTGGTGGTCATGGCCCCGATTGTCGCAGGTGTACGTGCGGCTACGCCCGCGGATTAACCGGCCGGCGGTCTCACCCCGGTCAACCGGTCTGACACGATGGACACATGCGCGCGCGATACGGAATTCCCCTGGGGATCGTGGCGGCCGGCGCCGCCGGCCTGGTGTATGCGGCGGGCTTCGAGGCCCGCTCCTTCCGCCTCCGACGGGTCACCGTGCCCGTCCTGCCCCCGGGCATGGGCCCGCTGCGTGTACTCCAGGTCTCCGACATCCACATGGTGGGCGGCCAGCGCAAGAAGCAGCGCTGGCTGCAGTCGCTGGCAGGACTGCGCCCCGACTTCGTGATCAACACGGGGGACAACCTGTCGGACCCCGAGGGCGTCCCCGAGGTGCTGGACGCCCTGGGCCCGCTGATGGAGTTCCCGGGCGCGTACGTCTTCGGCTCCAACGACTACTACGGCCCCAAGCTGCGCAACCCCGCCCGTTACCTGCTGGAGAAGACGAGCGGACGCCATGGCCTGAACGGCAACTCCCCGGCGGTGGGCGTGATCCACAACCCGTGGGAGGACCTGCGGGACGGCTTCGACGCGGCGGGCTGGCTGAACCTGACCAACACGCGGGGAGTCCTCAAGATCGAGGGCGTCTCCGTCGAGCTGACGGGCCTGGACGATCCGCACATCAAGCGCGACCGCTACGCCCAGGTGGCGGGTGGCCCCTCGGGCACGTACGACTTCTCCATGGGCGTGGTCCACGCCCCCTACCTGCGCGTTCTCGACTCCTTCACGGCGGACGACTACCCCCTGATCCTGGCCGGCCACACGCACGGCGGCCAGCTGTGCATCCCCTTCTACGGCGCCCTGGTCACCAACTGCGACCTGGACACGGACCGCGTGAAGGGCCTGTCCACGCACATGGCGGAGGGCCGTACGTCCTACCTGCACGTCTCGGCGGGCTGCGGCACCAACCGCTACACCCCGGTCCGCTTCGCGTGTCCTCCGGAGGCGACGCTGCTGACGCTGGTGGGCAGGGAATAGGAAGGCCCGGCCCGGGCCGCCAGGAAGCTGGCGGCCGAGGGGAAGGCCAGGAAGCGGGAGGGCGAGGGCGAAGCCAAGGGGTAGGACGGCGCCCGGGGGTCAAGGAGTAGGACGGCGACCGGGAGCCAAGGGGACCAGGAACGCGAGGGGTCGAGGAGAGCAGGAAGCCGAGGGGGGTCGCGGAGAGCAGGAAGCCGAGGGGGCAGGGCCGGGAAGTCAGGGGCTGACGGGGAAGGTACGGCCGTCACCTCACCCACCTGGCCCAGCCCACATGGCCCCGCCCTCCCCCCACTCCTAGCGTGAAGGGCATGACCGCCCCGATACCCCGGGACATCCCGGACCTGCCCGCGGTCCCGGGCCCACCCATACTGCTGCCCGCGCCGGTCCCGGCCTCGGCCGTGGTCGCCCCGGTCCGCCGCCCCGCGATCGCGATGTTCCGCCTCATGACCGCCCTGGCAGCGGCCGGCGGCGTCGCGCTGGAACTCCTGCTGGGCACCCCGACCCGCATCCTGAGCTACTTCAGTGTCCAGGCCAACATCCTGCTCACCGTGGTCATGCTCCTGTCGGCGGCGAGGGCCTGGCGGGCCCGACGCCCGCTCCCGTCCGCCGTGACAGGCGCCGTCCTCCTCTACGCCGTGGTCGGGGCGCTGGCCTACCACCTGCTCCTGGCCCACACGACGCCCCCGTTCTCCATGACCGGCGCGACGGCGGCCCCGGCCCGCTGGCACGCCCAGTGGACAGCGCTCCAGGTCCTGCACGTGCTGGTCCCGACGGCGGCGGTACTGGACTGGCTCCTCCTCACTCCAGCGGGGCGCCTGCACCTCCGGCAGACCGCGGCCTGGCTCCTCTATCCCCTGGCCTACCTGGCCTTCACCTTCATCCGGGCGGCCTTCCTGCCACCCTCGGATCCGTCCCGCTACCTCTATCCGTTCCTGGACGTGACGACCCACGGCTACCGCAGCACGCTGGCGAACGCCCTCCTGCTGGGCCTCGGGATGTACGCCCTGTCCGTACTCCTGGTGGCCCTCGACCACAGCCGCCCCACCCCGATCCGCCACCGCGTCTAAACCGGATTTCGTCTACAGCCCCCGGTGGGCTAAAGTAAACGTCGTCGCCGCGACAAGCAGTGACATCGGGGTGTAGCGCAGCTTGGCAGCGCGCTTCGTTCGGGACGAAGAGGTCGTGGGTTCAAATCCCGCCACCCCGACGCTGATCAGAGGGCCATTCGCATGATCGCGAATGGCCCTCTGTCATGCTCGGGGGGCCAAACAGGGGGCCAAACGAATTTGATCAGGCCACCGCGTCGCCCTCTTCCTCGCCCTCCGTGTCCTCCCCTTTCTGATCTTCGGCGAAGATGTCATCCATCGCTTCTGCACCCTGTGTGATCACGGGTCGGAGCTGCTTGCGGTAGACCGCCTCTGTGGTCGCCTGACTGCTGTGACCGACCAAGAGCGCGATCCGTTCCAGGGGGATGCCGTGATCGGAGAGCAGGGACACGAAGCTGTGCCGGAGCTCCCTCGGGGTCCACTCAGGCTTCAGTCCGGCTTTCTTCACGATGGCCTTGAAGTCGCGCCGGACGTTGGCCGCATCGAGCGGCTCGCCGCTCCGGGTGGTGAAGACGCGGCCGGTCGGGCTCCACTCCATCCCTCTCGATGCCCGCTCCTGCTTCTGCCATCGCATGTGCTCTTCGAGGACGTCGACCACCTGTTTCGGCAGTGCGATGGTCCGGC
The DNA here is from genome assembly GCF_044546845.1 of Streptomyces sp. NPDC053076. NCBI lineage: Bacteria > Bacillati > Actinomycetota > Actinomycetes > Kitasatosporales > Streptomycetaceae > Streptomyces > Streptomyces sp. NPDC053076. Next base: position 151,220 of record NZ_JBITZL010000010.1, read on the forward strand.
GGCTCTTCCTGGTCTTGGTCTCACCGTGCTTGCGCACCGAACGCCACACCGCGACGTGAGGCGGGATGCCGTCCGTCGTCTCCAGGAAGACGTGATCCCAGGTGAGGGGCCGCGCCTCTTCCGTGCGCACACCGCTGAGGAGCGAGAGCACGAGGTAGGCGTACAGCCGTGACGGACGCGCGGCGGTGAGCACGGCTTTCGCCTGCTCCAAGTTCAGTGCCTTGCTCGGACGACCGGGGCGCCCCTCCGGTGCGGTGACGAGTAGGGCGACGTTCCGTGCGGCCTTGTCCCTGCGCTGAGCGTGCGCGATGGAACGGCGCAGGATGGCGAGCAGGTCGCGCAGACTTCGCGTCGCAAGGAATTCAGCCCTGTCGTCCAACCAGTCGTCCACGTCGTCCGCGCTGAGTTCCTTCAGCTTGGCCTTGCCGATGAACGGGATCAGGTGCTTGTTCGCCATCGAGCGGTTCTTGCCGATGGTGCCCTTCTCGTCGCGCCCCTTCAGCCCACGTTCCAACCAGTCGTTCACCGCGTCGGCCACGGTGTAGTTGGCGGGCGCCTTGACGCCCGTCTGCATCTCCTTCTTCAAGTCGCGGATCTTGTTGCGGACTTCCGTCTTCGTCTTGCCGTAGACCTTCGGCCGGCGGCGCTTGCCGTTCGGGGCGTAGCCCAGGGAGACGGCACCGACGTAGCTCTTCTTGGCGGGGTCCCAATAGATCGTGTCCGCGCCGTGGCCAGCCCTTTGGGCACGCTTCGGGGTCTCGGTCATGTTCTGTTGTGCCTCCAATAGGACAGGACCGCGCCCCGAAGGACGCGGCCCTGTGGAACTGGGGTGTTGAGGGTTCAGGCGGCGGCCTCTGCCTCGCGCTTCAGGAGTTCGACGTACCGCGCGATGTACTCCAGCGGCACGAGTCGGCGACGGCCGATGCGGACGGTCTGAAGACGTCCGAGGCGGATCTCCTCATAGATCAGCGATCGGCCGATACCGAGCGTGGCCGCTGCTTCTTCCGGCCGATACAGCAGCCGCTCGGCGGGAGCGGCGAGCGTGACGCTCATTCCGGAATGCCTCCTAGGCAGGAAGGTCTTAGATGCTTCTCGTGGGCCCGTGTGTGTCCGAGGCACGGATTTCTGCGTCATCGCGTCACACACGTCATTTGCGGTTCTGACCTGGGGTTATGCGGTGACGCGGGCAGCTCGGGGCGTGTCACAGGGCGGGGCGGGGTTCCGTCACCCGTGACGCGGGTGACGCGGGATGACGCAGGTCTGGCCGTCTGCGTCACCGCTGTAGCCCCTGGTCAGGGCCCGCTTTCGGGTGGCTGGTGACGTGAGTGACGCAGCGTCTCTCCTCTTAGGGAAAAGAGAAGGGTGGTGTCTGTGGTGGTGCGCGGCGGCTCAGGACGTGAAGAAGGAGCCGCTTCGCGGCGCGTCCTCGGGGCGGCGGCAAGCCGCCGGAACAGCAAGAGGAGCACCGCGGGGGCGGGGGGTGCTCCTCTTGCTTGTTGGGTGTGGCTCCGTGGTAGCGCGGGTCAGAACGCCGCTTCCTGCTCGTGCGGGAGCGTGAGCGGGGTGCTGCGGGTCATTTCGATGTAGCGGGCGGAGCTGGTGCGGCCCCAGTCGATGAGGACGCCGCGTGCGGCGAGGGTTGGCTGTAGCCGCTTGAGCCGGTCGGAGAGGACTTTGCCGGTGGTGGGCCAGCCTTTGGGCAGGGGACGGCACTCTTCGCCGCTGTAGAGGCTGGTGAGGCAGTGCAGCCACTCGGAGGACGTCATGCGGACTTCCGCGCCCGTGTCGAGTCCGGCCGCGTGCCTGAGAACCGTCTGTGCGAGGAGGTCTCCTTCGATGACGTCGTCGTTGAGGTCATCGAGGCTGGCTCGGTACGCGGCCAGTGAGCGGAAGCCGGTAGCCGCGTCGAGTTGCGCGCACAGGTGGGCGAAGTCGGCCATCCGCAGGTCGGTGGGGGTTTCTGCCTGGGCGGCACGCACCTTCACTGTCAGGTCCAGCAGGGAGCCGAGTACTACCGGCAGGATCTCCGCGTACTCCCTCCACAGCTCTGCCTCGGTCCGCCGCACCCGGGGCCGCACGAGACGCAGCGGGAGGAGCCGTTCGGCGAGGTCGGGCCGGATGACGCCGACGTCAATGCCGGTGAGGAGCATGGGGCGCCGGTAGCGGGAGCGGACGACGTCCCCGTCGGTGAACAGCGCGCGCTTGATGCTCTCGGCGCCGGTCACGATGCAGCACATGAGGTCGGACAGGTCCGGTGGCAGGTGGGAGAGGTTGTCCAGTGCGGTGACCCATCCGGCGGCGACGGCCGTGATCATGTTCTCCTCGTCCTTCGGCGCCCGCCGCAGGTCACCGCTCATCCCCTCGATGATCCGCACCAGCATCCGGCCGCCGGTGGACTTGCCCGCCCCTTGGGGGCCGGTAAGGAACGGCGCGGGCACGGGCACGGACGGTTCCAGGCAGCCGATCAGCCAGGCGATGGCCAGGCACTCGGTCTCGGCGCTGGCGAAGTTGCACAGGCGGAGCAGGAGGTCGATGCCCTTGCCATTGGTGTCCTGGGCGGGCAGGGGGAGTTCGCCGGTGAGCTGGGTGCGCCGCCAGCAGACTTCCTTCGGGTCGGGAGTGAGGATGTCCCAGCCGGTGGGGTGGATGCGGACGGACTTGCCGTCGTCGCGGCCCAGGTCGAGCCAGGTGGCACCGTCGAACCCGGGCGCGACGCGGATGTGGGTGGGCTGTACGTCCTCGGTCAGGGCGAGTGCTTCGATCAAGTCCAACGCCTCCTTGAGTGCCGTCCCGTTGAATACGCCGACCCCGTCCTTGTAGAGGCCGACCATGAGTTCCTGCCGGTGGCTCCCGGTCGTGCCCTGGGAGCGGATGGGCCGGGCGACGGGGTGGCCGTTGCGCTGCGCGTATACGGTCCCGTCGATGGTCCGGAAGTACCGGAACTGCTCTTGTGCGTAGTCGGTGATGATCTGGCGGGCCGGGGTCTTCTCGTCCTCGACCATGACTCACATCCCCAGTGCGGTGCGGGCGTTGGTCCATGCGTCGGCACAGTGCCGAGCGGATTCGCCCTTGGCCTGGGCAGCGCTGAACAGTCGCGCCATGTGGGCCTCGGTGAGGCAGCCGCACCGGCCGTGCGTGGACAGCACCGCAAGGAACGTCCGGTAGACCGTTGCGTGCACCGCGCTCCGGGCCTCCGTGATGCTCTGCTCCGCCATGGCGATACCGCGTTCCAGGTAGACGGGCGTGCGGTGCCGGCAGTCCCCGCCCCCGACCCGCGCGGGCATGCTCACCCCGTGCGGCGTGGACGGGGCCGCGGCGGGTTCCTTCACAGCCATCGCCCGGACGTCGTCCGGAAGGGCGGCGATGGTGCCGGTGCCGGGTCCGAGCCAGCGGGCGTAGGACATGGACGACTTGATGTCGACGCCGGGGCGGACCGCGTTGGACGAGGCCATGGCGCCGCGGTAGATCCAGTGCTCACCTCGCGTCGTCTGCACGGTCCGGGTGGCGGGCAGGGTCTCGCGGGCCCATGTGACGGCCGCGGTGTCGTCCAGGTCCACCACGGTTAGCCCGGCGGCGCCGGGGTGGTAGGCGACGCAGACGGCCCGGCGCCATGCGGCCGTCCATGGCGGGGAGGTGAGGACGGTCGGGTCGGTGGCGGCGGCGGCCCATGCGTGGCAGACGCCGGGGCACTGGCACGGCCCGGCGGTCTTCATGTTCGGCCGGCCACCGCACGCGTTGTTCGTGCACTGGTGGCAGTTGCCGAACGGCGCCTTGCCTGCCCGCAGGGGCAGCACGGGGAGACCGGCGGCGGCCAAGCTAAGTGCCACTCGCCAGAGGGGGGTCGGTTGGGTCATGCTGGAAGACCTCCACAGGTCAGGTGATGGCAGGTGGATGAGGGCGACCCCCTTCCGCCAAGAACGCGGGGTCGCCCTTTTGCCTGGCCTCGGGGAAATGAGAGGCCGGGTGTCAGTGGGGGTGGCTATGGTCGCGCCATGACGACGACCGTTGATCTTGTGCCGGGTGTGATCACGACGCGTGATGCGATCGCGGCGACTTTCGGCTGTGGCACGTTTCAGGGCATCGAACCGGCCGACGATGCGGGCAAGGTGTTCGTGTACTCCGACCCGTCCGCGGGCGAGGAGTACGGCTACACCTTCGACGGCCGTGCGGAGGACGACGAGTACGGGCCGCTGTACCTGTACACCGGTGCCGGCGCCAACGGGCCGCAGAAGCCGTCCGGCCGCAACGGGTCCCTGCTGACCGCGGCTGAGAAGGGCCGGGAGATCCATCTGTTCGTCGCGCACGGCAAGGTTCCCGGCAGCGGGGCTATGCGGCAGCGCTACATCGGTCAGATGGTGGTCGACCCGGTCACGCCGTACGAGGTGCGGCGCGCGCCGGGCAAGGACCGGATTATGCGGGATGTGCTGGTGTTCCGCTTCCGGCCGGCTGAGGGAACGACGCTGGCGTGGACGGAGGCCGATCGTCTGCCGGCGGCGCCCGCGTCGGATGTGGAAATCACCGAGCCTGGCCCCGCCGCGGCGATCGCCGCCCCGGTGACGTTACCTCAGCAGACAGGTGCGAAGGTCAAGAAGACCGAGCAGCACGGCACTGCTGAGACTGTCGCGGACATTCCCGCCGGGCAGCGCAAAGTCCTGCGCCGAGAGGGCGAGTTGGTCACGGCGTTCGTGGCGCATCTGACCGCGGCAGGCCACGAGACCCACAGCTTCCAGATCACCATCAAGGGTGAGCCGGGAGCATTGACCCCGGACCTGTACGACGCCACGGATCACGTGTTGTTCGAGGCGAAGGGCCAGACCACCCGGTCCAACGTGCGGATGGCGATTGGGCAGTTGGCTGACTACCGCCGACATGTCCCCAACCGGGAGGGCCTGCGCATCGCGGTACTGCTGCCCAGCGAGCCCACCGCGGACGTACAGGACCTCCTTGCCGAGGAAGGCGTGAGGCTGGTCTACCAGACCGCGGACGGTTTCGCCGGCTGGCCGCTCGCCTAGCCAGCCTCAGCCGCGGAAGTGACTCCGCTTGATCACAGCCTTGCGGATGTTGACCGTGGTTCCGCCGCCCCGGTGGCCGCTCGCGCTGAACACCTGCACCGCGATCCAACCGCCGAAGATCACGGCGGCGAGGATGATGAGCTGGGTGACCAGCGCGGTGAGCGCAGCAATGAACGTGGTGAGCAGCAGCAGTCCGCCGCACACGGCCAGGAACCCGATGCCTCCGAGGGCGACGTTGACGGCCGCGCGGGAGACGGGGGGTTTGGCCACGACCGGTTCGGGTTGCATGGGGTTGAGGGCGTAGCCGGTGATGACCCGCCCGTCCGGCAGGACGATGGACGCGACCGCCGGAACGTGCCCCGGCTGCACGGGCACGACCGGCACAGCCCGCGCGGGTGCGGGGGTGATCGGAGTGGGGGTGTGGACTTCCAGGGCCGTCGTCTCGTGGCCGGCGGTCCGGCGGTGCGTGGTGGGTTCGGTCACGGCCAGTGGCTCCCTTCAGTTGCCGAGGGCGGACAGGGCTTCAGCGGATGCCTGGACGAGGTTGTGGATGGGCTCGTAGGCGCCGGTTCCGGCGGTGAAGAAGCCGAACAGGAACAGCACCAGGGCAGCGCCACCCCCGGCGGACTTCGTCTTGACCGCGAGGGCGGAGGCGGCGCCGAACAGCAGCACGGCGGAGATGTTGAGAATCATCGGGTGCCTTCCGGGCGAGGGGTGTCGGTGCCGGCGCGGTAGATGCGGGCCCACCGGTTGTAGAGCCAGCGGCCGGTGCGGATGCGCTTGCCGGTGGCGCGGCAGTGGCGGCAGTCCTTGCCGCGCTTGAGGCGCCCGCGGCGGTCGTGCTTGAGCTTGTGGCCCATGCCGTGGCAGCGGCGGCAGTCGCCGAACGGCGAGGCAGCACACAGTCCGATGTAACCGAATGTGACGGCTATCAGGCAGGTGATAGCAAGGAGGATGGGGGTCATCCGGGGCCCTCCGAGCGGGTTTCCAGGGGTTTTCGCTGGTGGGGTGCTATCCGCTAGATCACAGGTGAATGGGCGAATGGGGTGCTAGCGGGGGTGCTACCGGTAGCAGGTGTGACTGCTACCGGTAGCACCGGATCGGGCCTAGGCCGCGCTTGGCTTCTCGTTACGCTCCGCAATCGCCTTGAGCAGGTCGGCGCGGGTGATGCCGCGGCGGGTGGTGCGGGCGCCGTCGTCGGTGGTGCCGGCGACGTCGCGGGTACGGATGCCGTGGGGCTTGAGCGCGCTGGTGACGTTCTCACCCTTCCAGCCGCCGTAGACGTCCGGGCGGAGTTCGGCGAGGCGGGCGGCGATCCGCTCGTTCCACACCCGCTCTTCCTTCTCCGGGACCACGGCCGCCACGTCGGCGAGCAGGTCGTAGGACGGCCCGGTCACCGCGGCAGCGCTCTCGCCGAGCGCGTAGCCGGACAGCAGTCCGGCCTTCTCGCGGACGGTACGGGCGCGGGCGGCGATGGCTTCGGCGCCGGGCGCGTCCACGAACGTACTGGACACGATCCGGGCATCGGAGCCCTCGCCAACGAAGTAGTGCAGCCCCTTGTCACCCCACGCGAACATGGTCGCCCGCACCCCGCGCTTGTACGACGACGTGCCGAGCACCATGTCGTTCTCGGTTTGGCCCATGACCTTCAGGCACCACCGCGCGCCCGCGTTCGCGCTGATCCCGGTGGGCAGGGACTTCGCATCGGGCCGCTGGGTGGCCAGCAGCAGCACGATCCCGGTGGCCGGGCCGCGCTTGACCAGGTCGGTGGCGATCTCCTCGAACTCCTTGCCGTAGTCGGCGTGCTCGAACAGCACCTGGCACTCATCCACCCCGATCACGATGGGGTGCAGGCCAAGGGACCGCTTAGAAGCCAGTTCGCTGGTCACCTTCGACTCCGGGCAGATGTCCCGCGGCAGGGAGCGGATCACCTTCGTACGCCGGCGCAGTTCCTCGCGCAGGGCCCGGAAGTCGGCCAGCGCGTACTGGAGGGTTTCGTCTTCCTCACCGACGCCGTGCCGGTGAGAGACCTTTTCCCCGACCGGGTCCAGGTCGCCGGTGCCCTTCATGTCATAGGAGTGGATCTCCGCCCGCGGGTCGAGCGCCGCGATGAGCAGCAACAGCCTGAGCAGGAAGGTCTTGCCCATGCGGGGGATCGCGCCGATGACTCCGGCGATGAACATCAGGGTGACTTCGACCCAGCGTCCGCGCTGGTCGGTGCCGTAGGGGACGGGCTTGAATAGGTCCACGGTGCCTGACTTCAGCAGCGGCCAGACCGGCTTGCGCGCGCTCTTGAGGTCCTGGTCCCCGACCCACAGCACGAGACGGCCGGTGTGCTCATCCGGGACCGCTTCGGGCCACACGCAGCCCAACGGGCGGCGCAGACCAGAAGCGAGACGGTCACGGCGCTCGATCACGTCCGTGACGGTGACCCCGTACGGTAGGTCACCTTCCGCGCGCCACCCGGGCCCGTCCCGGGTGATCGGGGCAGTGAACGCAAACCCGTCCCTCCCCTTGGCCTGCGCCTGGTTGATCGCCGGAATGCCCAGCGCCCCCAGCGCACGCAGCACGATGTCACTGGTGAGCTTCGGTGCGTCGGGGAGTTCCACAGCCTTGTGGATAAGCGGCGCGTCGGCCTTCCGAGCGGCCGACCCGAGCGCCAGCACGACCACGCCGGCCGACAGGGCTTGCAGCCAGTCGGGGGCGAGCACGTAGATGGCCAGCGCCGACCCGACACCGACGAACAGGGCCAGCACGGCAACCAGCGTGCGCAGCCGCACGCGGCCGTCCCGCTGCCTCGACAGTTTCAGGTACTCGGCCGCGTCCTCGCGGCGCACGGCGGCGAGGCGGACGGGTTCGCCCTCACGGTCGGCGACCCACCGCATCGTGCCGCCCACGAACCCCGCGGCGCCGGTCGGCGCCCGGAAGGCGAGCCGCGCGGCGTAGACCGGTGCGCGCAGGGCGTGGTATCCGGCGGTGTGGGCGTAGTGGCGGGCCACCCACCCGGACGCGGTCTTCAGTTCGGAGACCGACCGCAGCCACAGCGGGACGACCGCCCGGCGCTTGGCTCCGGCGAGCCGACCGAGGTAGCCGGGACCGGCCGCCTTCAGCGTCGGTGAGTCGACCAACACCGGCGTACTCGGGTCGGCCGACTCGATGCCCGACCCGACGGGGCGGGAGTCGACCGACCGGTCGGCGTCCGGTCGGGCGCCGGGGTCGGCCGACTCGGCACGGGCCGTCCGTGCCTTGTCGAGGTCGACCACGTCCCCGCCGGAGTCGGCGGTAAGTTCGGCTTCCAGTCGGTTGAAGAGTTCGTTGTCGTCGTCGGGGTGCTTCACTGAAGTTGTCCTTCGCTCGTGAGGGATGAGGGGCCCGGTCGCTGCTTTGGTCGGTCATGACCGGGCCCCGCATGGAAGCGGTCAGGCGGCGCACTGTTCCTCGGGGTAGGCGCATAGGACGCACATCCCGAGCGATGTCGGGATGCAGTAGCTGTAGGTGATCCGGCAGCGGGGGCAGGTGCGGCGGGCCAGCATCGCCAGCGCGAGCGCACCCCACTTCCGGGACGTCATCGGGCGGACCGGCTTGGCGCGGTCGACGCGGTAGAGGAAGGCCACCTGCACCCCCGCCTTCCGGCCGCGGTGTGTGCGCATGATCTGCGCGGCCACCTCTTGCCCGCCGGGGCGCAGCCCGGACACGCGCAGTTGGCGGCGGGTGGCGTAGCCGTCCGGGGCGAAGTGCCACGGGTAGGTGGGTATCCCGAACCGGGCCCCGGAGGGGTCGTAGCACTTGGTGTAGGCGGACATCAGACCGCTACCCCCACCGCGGGCCCGTCCGTGCGGGTGCCGGTGCGGCCGGAGCGGCGTCCGGTGATCGTGGAGAACAGCCGTCCCAGCCCCGCCCGGCGGGTGCCGGAGTGGGCTTGCTTGGCCGCGTACATCGCCTCATCCGCCCGGCGCAGCAGCCCGGATAGGTCGTCGGCGGGGAAGTCTGCGGCGCGCACCCAGCCCAGCGAGACCGTGGTGTGCACGGCGGGGTCGTGGCCGTCGATCGGGCGGGCCAGCACGCCATGCAGCAGGGGCAGCATGTCGGCGGCGGTGCCGTGGACGTCGATGAGCACGGCGGCGAACTCATCGCCCCCGAGCCGCCCGGCGATGCCGGACCGGCCCACGTGGTGGGCGAGCCGGTCCGCAGTCGCCTTCAGCAGCGCATCCCCCGCGGCGTGCCCGTGAACGTCGTTGATCTGCTTGAACTTGTCGACGTCGGCGAGGACAACGACCGCCCGCGGGTCCCTTAGTAGGGCGTTCGCGCGGCGGGTGAACCCGTCTCGGGTGACCAGACCCGTCAACGGGTCCCGGCGCGCGGTGCTCAGGCAGCGGTGCAGCCACCGCACGTGAACCATCCACCCCGCCAGCAGGGGTAGCACGGCTAACAGGACTGTGGCCAGGGTGCTCATGCCGCCACCCCCTCAGCCTCAGCCGGAACGGCGTCCGCCGAACGCAGGGAGCGAGCTGCCGCGCGTTCGGCGAGCAGGACGTCACGGACCTGCCGTGCCGGCGCCGACCCGCATCGCAGCGCCTTCCGCAGCACTTCGGCGTTGACCGCGTCGTCCGTCCAGTCGGCCGTCACCGTGCGGGCTTCACTGAGCAGGTCGGCGGCGGTGCGCTGCACCGCGGCGGGCTTGGCCTTGACCGGCCGCTTGCGCGACGGATTAGGCGTTGCGGGCTCCGGCGGCTCCGGTGCCTGCACCGGCTCAGGATCCGGGGCGGTGTCGGCCTGCGGCGGGGCAGCGGGGGTGAGTTCGCCCATGCGGAGCATCACGCGCTCACGCCGCGGCGTCTTCCTGCGCCAGCTGCGGCCGTACCGCTCGTGAAGGTCCGCACGGACCAGCAGCCGTTCACGCTCACACGCCAGCGCCGCACTGTAGGAGGTGATCTCCCACAAGGTCATGCGCCGCCACAGAGCGAACGTCGACAGGGGCGCCAGCAGCCACCGTGAGAACCGGATCTTCTCCATACGCCGGCCGATCGCAGCCCCGATCCGCACGGCGTAGATGTGCGCGCCGATCTCGGAGAACACCACCCACAGCAGCGGCATCGTGCCGTGCGCGACCTTCGCCCACAGCCCATTCCCGGCGGCGACGTTCAGCCCACAGGTGACCAGGGTCAACGCCCACGGCACGAACCGCACCCACGCCAACGCCATGTCCATACGGATCAACAGCAGATTGGCCACCGTGAACACCGGGATCGCGGTATCGATGCCGACCGGCAGCATCCACGGCTCACCGAACCCCCACCGCGCCGCGGCCAACGACACCGCGTCGAAAGAGGAGATCAGACCGAGCGCGCCGACGCCGGCCGCGGCCAGCGCACCGACACCGGCGAGCCCCATTTCCGGGCGGGTGAGCGGCGGCACCGCCGCGCGTTCCACGGACTGCGACATCACTGTGTACCCACCGCCCCGGCGAACGCCGTGTCGTCGGCGGGCAAGGCGGCGAAGGCGGTCAACTCGATGTCCGCACCCCCGTACACGCCGAACCCCTTCAGGACAGCGGTGCGGCCATCGCTCTGGGTGTGGAAGTCGACCGTGGCGGGCTCGATGCCCAGCGCACGGCGCCAGGACTCGAACGCGGCGAAGCTGTCGCACGACGACTCGTGCAGCGACAGACGCAGCACCTGCGGGTACAGAGGCGAGACGTCCACGTTCGGCGCGGTCAGGTGCGGAAAGTCGACCGCCAGCAGGCGCAGCACCCGCAGTGGAACAGTCAGCCCATCCAGGTTCAGACCCTCGTTCATGCCGCACCGCCGGGAAGGCTCGCACCGGCCGTCTGGTTGATTACGGCGACGCGGGCGGCCAGCGCCCGGCGGCGAGCCCGGCGGATACGCCGCAAGTCGAACTCGGACGGGACGCGGTCCAGGGTCAAGATCTGCGCGTCCAACAGGTCAACGTCCGCCAGGATCACGGGCATCTCCCGGTCGATCGCGTCCAGCTCAGCGTTCGTCGGCTCCATGAAGTCGGCGAACGCCGTGACAGCGTCCTGAAGTGTGACAACGTGGTTCATGGGTCGTGGTTCCTTCCAGAGAGGAACGGCCCGAACAGCGGCCCCGGAGTTGCACCTCCGGGGCCGCGCGCCGTTGAAGTCGGGATATCCGGCTCCCCACCACCCCGCCCGTACAGCCGGCGCAGACAGCGCGGCCGGACGGGCGAGGGAGGCAGCCGGCGCGGCGATAGCCACCGCGAGACGGCAGAAGGTGACCGGTTGTCCCCTGCACCCGAACGGTGCGAGGGACCGGGGATGGAGCGGCGCCGCCGTGCCGGTCGATCACGGCCGCGCCCAACGCTTTGGTCTGATCACAGTCACTCCTTCAAGGCGAGGAACAGGGGTTTTGCACTGCAAGGGGGACCTTGTCCCCACTCTCCGGCCGTTGCTCGCGGTCACCGGGCCACCTCGCCAGTACGGGCCGAAGCCCTGTTTCACCTGGCCTTTAGCGGGATTACAGCGTCCCCGCCCTGTGCATTCGTGCAGATCGAGCTGCCCTACCGAGAACACGGAGGAGCTTTACTGACTAGCTTGCACTAGTGCGCTGTGGTCCACAACCTCTTCAGGGTGATGCGCGCTAGTTCGCTGTGGTGGGTACGCTCAGAGCATGACTGTCACAGGAGGGCCGAAGCCGAAAGCAGTGCAGGTCGCGGACGCACTTCGCGAGGACATCAAGAGGATGAAGCCGGGGGACAAGCTTCCGTCACAGCGCGAGTTGATCGACCGCTTCGGGTTCGCGAGCCAGACCGTCCAGAACGGTTTGGCCGCACTCCGGGCCGAAGGGTTGGTCGTGTCGGCCGGAAACCTGGGCAACTTCGTGAGCGGCGGGGCTTCCCCCAGCAGCGACGTGCGCGACGACATCAAGGAAATCCGCTCCCAGATTCAGGCGTTGGCTGAGCGGGTCGCAGCGCTCGAAGAACGCTCCGCCCCGAGTGGCGCGTGATCTGCAACCAGCATGCGGGGAACGGCAGTTGTGACGTAAGTGACAGCCAGGGGACGGCGAGGCGGAGGTGGGGACATGTCCAGTGACACCCCGGTGTCCCCTTCCCTGTCCCCCTAGCTCGCGGGTGAGACTCGGAGTAGGCACTCGGAGGAGGGCACATGACCGACGACAGGCCCGCATGGGCGCGGCGCATCGCTGCCGAACGAGCGGCCCGCGACTGGTCGCAGCGTGACGCGGTCCGGGCGCTGCGGGCGCACGCTCCCACGGAGCTGCCCGCAGAGGACAGCATGATTCGCCAGTGGAAGCGCTGGGAGTCAGGCCAGATGCCGAACGACTTCTACCAACCGATCATCGCGGCCCTCTTCGGCACCGTGACGCACGCGCTCTTTCCAGCGCCCTCACGTCGGGACGGGGACAGGGAGATCCTGGCAGCGTCCGGCATGGAGACGCTGGAGATCGTGAGCCGCCTCAACAGGTCCGACGTCGACAACGCCACGCTTGATGCCCTGCGGATCACAGCCGACCGGCTCGCCTCGGAGTACCCGTTCATGCCGAGCGAACAGCTCCTAATCGAGGGGCGGCAGTGGCTTCGCCGTGTCGTTGAGCTGCACACGAAGAGCCTCACGCTTGCGCAACACCGCGAAGTTCTCGCACTGTCCGGTTGGCTCGCGCTACTGGTCGGCTGTGTCGAGTACGACACGGGCGACCGGCACGCGGCCGAGTCGACGCGACAAGCTGCGCTCTCCCTCGCGACCGAGGCAGACCATGCAGAGGTCGCCGGATGGGCCCACGAGATGCGGGCATGGTTCGCCCTCACGACCGGCGACTACCGCGGCGTCATCGCGGCGGCGCGGGCCGGGGCAGAGACGGCGGCACATCACGGCGTGGCCGTGCAGCTCGCTGCCCAGGAAGCCAAGGCATGGGCGCGGCTCGGAGACCGCCGGCAAGTCGAGGTCGCCTTGGACAAGGGGCGGCGAATCCTTGAAGGGATGCCGTACCCGGAGAACCTGGACAACCACTTCGTGGTGGACCCGGCCAAGTTCGACTTCTACGCGATGGACTGCTATCGCCTGGTCGGTGAGGACAAGCTCGCGCGCACGCTCGCCGAAGAGGTGCTGAGGGCCGGAACGGACTTCGACGGCATCGAGCGCTCGCCCATGCGCAACGCTGAAGCCCGCGTCACACTGGGCGTCACGGCGGCACGTGAGGGGGACTTGGAACAGGCACTCCTCATGGGTGAGCGGGCCCTCGAAGGTGACCGACAGTCGGTGCCGTCGCTCATCATGACCAGCCGCGAACTCGCTGCCGAGATGCGGCGCCGGTACAGCTCCGAACCGGCGGCGCAGAACTACCTTGGGCGGCTTCACTCACTCGCTGAGCAGAAGCCTGGATTCATGCCCCGATGACCCGCGCCGGGACGTCGCGCCCACGGCAAAGGCCCTGGCCAACAGGCCAGGGCCTTTGCCGCATACGGGCGGATGCGCACCGAATGCCTCACGACTTTCCTTGTGGAAAGAAGAGAGTCACACGGTACTCAGTCGCCCTGACGGAGACTATCCACTCTTACATCCAATGCGGCCTGGAATGCGGGGTGGATTGTGAAACCGTCCGCAGCTTCTAGGTTACTGACTCTTTCCGCAAAGTCGGGAAACATGCGGACATAGCGAACGGTGCTTTGCCTACCCGTCGTGCACCCCACGAATCCAATATTGTAGAGGAGCGCGAGTAGAGGACCGTACCAACCGGCCCAACTTGCTGCCGGGTTATTCCACATGGCTGAAGTCATGTAGTCCAGCCACTCTGTGCCGCGAAAGTACGGATCAGCCAATAGGAGAGCAGCGTCGTCAATGCGCCTTGTGAATTCCTCCTTGGACATTGGAACTACTGCTCCCGCAAATACCGCGAAGACCCTGTCGATGTCTGGGTAAGTCATCTTCCATTCGTCGCGTAGCGCCAGAAGTCTTTTGTACGAGTAAGAGTCCTCGGCGTTTTTTATGTCTTCCCAGGATGTTCTGCCACTGCCCGTAGATATCGCGAATGTCTCATTCACGAAGGCGATGATGTCGCGCGGTCGCATCAGGGTTCGGGCGAGCATGTAATCAAAAGCGTCACCGCGTGTGGTGTTGATGCGTGGAAGCATGTCGGATATAGAGTTAACTGGTACGCCGTGCTTCTTTGTCGCGACGCGAAGCCTGCTGCTGACGAGGTCGCGCAGTTCTGCCGGGCCCCATCGCATGTGGAGGGATAGGGAGCGGAATTTCTCTTCCTGTCCACCTGTTCGGTGCCCGAAGTCTAGGTTCTCGAAGATGTTCGTGCGGAGCGCGACGATGACTTTAAGGTTCTTCACACGGTGCAGGTCAAGCACGGCCCGGAAGAGGCATCGAATTAGAGCATTCGATATTTTCTCATCCACCCAGTCGCGGTCCAGGTCGTCAATGACCACGTAGGTGAAGTTCTGACGGCTGTCGAGGATGTCCTCGTCGAGAACCTTTATCATTTTGTTTAGACGCGCCATCTGAGTCTCATTGACGATGCGCTGAAATCGGTCCGTCAGTTCCCGACGGGTTTCGGTGGCGAAAGTGTCCGCAGTCCCCGACCCTACCGTGGCTGACGCATTTGCCACCTGATTACTGGCTAGGCCGAAAGTCCCTTTAGCTTCGCTATTTATTTTTTCTTCGAATTTTTCTGTGATCTCCCGTACGCGCTCATCCGCTTCCACCCAGAATCGATCTTGGAAGTCTTCCAAGTAGTCGAGCGCAACGCGTTTTCCGGGATCTCTTTTGATCTTCTCTCGCAGCGTCGTAAGGAAGTTTATTTTGGCTGCATGGGAATCGACCTTGTACCTATGGCGTATCAGTTCGACGAGCAGAACATGCTTCCATAGTGCAATGAAAAGGGGGTCAAGGCTGACATTCAGCTCATCCAAATATCGCATCACGCCAAGACTCGTAATGTAGCTCAGCGAAAGATCCTCAGGGGCCACCCTCACGACGTGGTCGGGGTGTTCCTCTTCTAGTCGCTGCAGAAGGGCGGATTTGCCTCCACCGGTGCGCGCAATGACGAAACAACGAGGATCCTCCCGCGATGACACTGTTCTGTAATCATCGGATTCATAGAAGGCTTCCATCAAAAGCGGATCGGCCTCGGCCTGTTCTCCGCCGATGCTGAAGTTGGTTCCGCGTGCACCACTTGACGCCATACAGTCCCCCCAGACGTGACGAAGCTCATACTGTAACCCCGTGCCCTCGGAGACGGGAGTCTCTCGTCGAGGTTTAGACCTTGCACTCGTGCCAACCAGCCGCTGGGTCGTGGCTACGGGTGCCTGAACATGCCGTCGAGGAGATGGCCGTCGAGATGCAGGGGCAATCGGACACAGCGTGAGACGTCCACTGGTGCCAGCTGCTAGCCACGAAGAGCCTGCCCAGAGGGCAGATGTCCGGGGGCCAAACAGGGGGCCAAACGAAGCGACCGAGTCAAGACCGTCCCGGACGATAGTGGACTATCCCGGAGCCGAACCAACAGGTCAGCACCCCCAGGCCAAGGTCACAGAGGGTCTGATCGCGTTCGGGACGAAGAGGTCGTGGGTTCAAATCCCGCCACCCCGACAGCCGAAACAGCAGATCAGGCAGGTACTGGATTCAGTACCTGCCTGATCTGTTTCTGCCTGCGTGTCTATCTGCGTGACTAACGCTCTCCGCGTGTCTACGACCGCCGCTCTTGCGCGCCAAAGATGCCGTTCATGACCACGGCGCCGGTCTGGATCACGGGCCGGATCTGCTTCCGGTAGAGCTCCTCAGTCACGGCCGTCCCCGAGTGCCCGACGAGCCGCGAGATCTCCTCCAGGGGGACACCCCGGTCGGAGAGCAGCGAGACAAAGCTGTGTCGCAGCTCCCGAGGCGTCCACTCGTCGGCATTGATCCCGTCGATGCCGGCCATCGATCTCCGGGCCGTCGACGCGTGCGGCAGCGGAAGCGGCGCGGATGGCGTCCGTCAGCAGCTCGGTCGTGGCCCAGGCCGGCGGAGGCGTGTCGCCGCCTTCGGGGCCGTCGAGGCGGATGACCGCGTGGAAGTGGACGGCGCCCCGCTTCTGGTACTCGGCGACCTTGGCGAACGAGATCCGGGCATGCTCGCGGAAATCGCGTTGGGCTGGCTGCCGAGGTATGACCGGTCACTCGACGCGGTACCGACCGCTGGGCACTTCCCCACCCCGGCATCAAGGAGAGCCGGTCAATGGCCCGAGTCCTTATCCGAGCGGGTCAAGGTACGGCGCACGTGCTGCAGGCCCCAGGAGGTCACGGTGACGATGAAGGCGGCTGCCACGGCGCCGAGGAACTCGGGTACCGCAGCCAACAAGAGGTGCACCGCGACTTCTCGCAGACCGGTCGGAGCCAGCAGGTCAATGGGCAGAGCGACATCATTGGGCGTAGCCGTCACGGAGACGACCTCCTTCGCATCATCCCCGACTTCCCTGCGAAGCCGGGCGAGGTGCGGCGACAATGGGCCGTCCGGATCTGATCTCCAAGCGCCTGCGGGACGGACGGGGACCAACGGGGACACCGAACGCAAAGCCGTAGGTCCACAGCGCGGCGGCACGGGGCAGCCGGAGCCGTCCCAGGGACACGGTGGGGCTGTCCGGGACGGGCGGCTCCGCAGCAGAGGACGAGGATGGGGATGCGGCCCATGACCAACCAGGAAAGTTCCGGAAGCGGCCCGCGGCTCGACTACGCGAACTTTCTGCAACGTCAGGCCCGAGAGGCTGGTCTGGGCGCCCGAGACATTTCTGAACGCTTTGCCCGCGCACGGGAGGACGCAAAGGCGGCGAAGGCCGACCACGGAAGCAGGTCAGAACCCCCGATCAGCACGATGGCCTGCTCCAAATCGCACATCGACCGGTTATTGAAGGCGCAGGCATTGCCCAGTCCACTCTGGCCGTTCACCCTCCAGTTCTTACGGATCACCAACCGAGCAGCAGGCCTCAGCGCGGAGGAGCACCGGAAGCGCTGCATTCAGGCCCGCGCCTTGGTCAACGCCATTCAGGACGCCCCCCAACCGCAGATCACGCGCACGCCCGCCCGCAGCGACGACACAACCGCAGGGGACAACACACCTGAAGAAACCATCGCCACCCTGCGTCTTGAAGTGGATCTCGAACGGGCGCGCCACACCGAAACTCGCCTGCGCTACGCCCTGAGGGACTCCCAGGTTCTCATGGCGACCTTGTGGACTATTATCAGCGCCTTACGGGATATCATCTCCAGCCATCACGCCCTTGAGGCCCGCGTCTACCACACCAGCGGTGATCCCGCAGAGCTCGCGCGGCTGCGTAGTGAAACCCAGCAGGCCCTTGCCCACAAACGCACTGGCCACGAGGAAGCCCATCGAGTAGCGGCACGCATGCGCAGACTTGAAGAATCGTGGGAGCGAGCCCGTGCAGAATTGCACCGTCTCTCTCTGGACCCAGGCGCCTTCGATCTAGTCCCGCTTCCCTGCGGCCACGCACTGTCGCCCCAACCTGTTCTCCCCCAGGACCTCCTCGCCTCCAGTGTCCTCGACGACATAGCCGCCGCCTTGAACAAGGCCAAATCGCTCAACGACCAGGAAGAGCTCGAGGCCTGCGCTTTGCAGCAGACCCTCATGCCTACTGCTCCTCTTCAATCCGAAGACGAACTCGCCATTTTGGTGGCCGCCACCCGAGATGCCCTATTTCGCCTCACCAACGACGATGACACCGGCATCCGGGCACGTGCCGTGCAAGCACTGGCGGAGAGTTGGCCGGACCATCCTGACGTCGGCGAACTCACCCTTCGTATAGTCCGTGATGACAATGACCGCGTCAGGAAGTCTGCTACACGCGGGCTTGCACGGGTATACCCCGGAGATGCTGGCGCGCGCGACACCCTTATCCACCTCGCGAAGAATGACCGGTATTACGGCGTCCGATGCAGTGCCGTTGACGGGTTGGCAAAGAGTTGGCCGGGCGACTCTGAGGTAGCCAAAGAGCTCCTTGGCCTGACCCGTGATGAGCACGCCCGTGTCAGGAAGACTGCTGTTTGTGCATTGGCAACGGGCTGGCCAAATGATGCTGGCATCGCCGAGACCCTCGTAAAGCTGATCTTCGACTTCAGCAGCGACGGCGTTCGTGACTCCGCAAGGGTGGGCTTGCGGGCTGCGTGGCCGCGTGCTGCTGCTGTCCGTGATGCGCTCCGCCGACTTGCCCGCTCCAACAGATACCCTCACCGGGCTCTTGCCGCATCCCTGTGGGGGGATCTGGGGCGAGGGCACACCGAGGCCCGTGAGGTGCTCGTGCATCTAACGTTTGACGAGCACCCATCAGTGAGACACGACGCTCTATTTGAGATTTTTGAGAATTGGCTATACGACCCCATCGTCCCCGATGTACTTCTTCGCCTCACCACTGACCCCGACGAAATGATTCGAAAAACGGCTTCGGAGTTGTTGAGGTCCGGCTGGGCGCTGTGGCACCACGCGAATGCCTCTACCTGACAGGCGGCGAACTCCACCGCTTCGTCCAACCGGCGCCGACGGAACTGGCCTTGTCGTGTGTGGAACTTCAGCAACACGGCGAAGCCCCGTCGCGTCACACCGCGCCTGACATCCCCGCGTGACATCAACAGCGCCGAATGTCAGGACTCGTGGGCGGTCTGGCATGGCCAGCATGGCCGGGTCAATCGTCAGCAGGGCCGAAGAGCGATCGAACTCCTAATGCGATGCTCACGCACGAACGCCCTCCCGGGCCGTCCTGGGGCCGTGGAAGGGCGCTCAGCGATGACC
This sequence comes from Streptomyces sp. NPDC053076, assembly GCF_044546845.1. Taxonomy (NCBI): domain Bacteria; kingdom Bacillati; phylum Actinomycetota; class Actinomycetes; order Kitasatosporales; family Streptomycetaceae; genus Streptomyces; species Streptomyces sp. NPDC053076. The sequence goes on from NZ_JBITZL010000010.1 coordinate 170,007, forward strand.
AACGTCGACAGGTGCCGACAGCTCGACAGGAGGTCAGGACGTTGATCGGTTAGGCGGCCGCAGGTCTCGGCCGTCAATGATCAGGTGTGGCTGTGCAAGGGCTCACGGCAGGCGTCAGCCCTCGGGAGGGGCCACCCATGCCGGAGACGGCCTCAGGCTGGCTGCGGCTGTGCTTGTGCCGCGTGGAAGGTTCGAACTGGGTCAGCCCAGCCTCCAAGGCTCCGGCTCAAGCCAAAGCGCCGAGGGAGCCACCGGCTCCTAGTGACACATCCGTCAGAGGCGGCTGACCACTTAGGCCCGGACAAGTCCTCAACTCCCCACCAGGTCTTAACCCACTTTTGCCCGTTTAGCCGCAGAAGAGGCCATCGTGGGAGATGCAGGCCAATAAAGAACATGGACACATCATCACCACACTTAGTGGTGTAGAAATGCCGATCGGCATCGGTATAACTCGTCCCCAGTCCACATTCTAGGCCCATGGTTCCGCCGAGCCATGTCAACGCAAGCTTTCCGCCAACTGGTATCGAGGGGACCAGGACTGGGTTGTACCAGACTTCGCCGTTGAGGCCGCGGGTGAGAGACGTTTTTTGCGTTTGGGCAACTAATACATTGGTAGCTGGCCCCGTCCCCACATTGACAAGCCACCACTTCGGATCGCTACCCGTTTGCCCGCTCTCCCACATAAATTGAAGAACTGGCATACGAGTTCGACGACCGGTCACGTAGGCATGTACGAACGATCCGAGTGAAATCAGAGCTGCGAAGATCGAGATCACCAATGCTGGCATCGTTCCCCCAGATGTCCAGTTCATTCATGAGCTTAGGCAGTCTCAACCCTACTGTCCGAAGAGAGAGGTAGGCGCCCTGCGGGGCGAACTCGTCACACAGATAGGGGGCCAGATCCACTACTGCTAGGGTGCCTCCGGTTCACAGCCGATGCATCTTGTGCCCATGTCGCCGCCGACGACAACGACTGCGGCCGGCAGCGGCGCTCGGCAGCCCGCATGGTGGTCGCAAGGGACGATCGGAACCGCCCGCCAAGATGTGCTCGCATCTCCTAAGCGCTCGGCCACATCACTGTCGTCGTAGACCATGAGTGTCTAAGTGCGTGACAACGCTGACGCACAGCGGCGAACAACCGCAGATAGTCGCGGACCATCGCAGCAGGTGAGGGACGCACCGGCGCCTGGTCAAGCGCTCACCCAAGTTACTTCGAAACGAAGAGGTCGTGGGTTCAAATCCCGCCACCCCGTCGCTGGTCAGAGGCCGCATACGGATTTCCGTATGCGGCCTCTGACGTGCTCGGGGGGCCAAACGAAGTTGATCAGGCCACCGCGTCACCCTCTTCTTGTTCCTCCCTGCTCTCCTCTTCCTGATCTCCGCGGAAGATGTCGTCCATCGCTTCGGCACCCTTGCTGATCACGGGACGGAGCTGCTTCCGGTAGACGGCCTCTGTCGTAGCCTGGCTGCTGCAACCAACCAACAGGACGATGGTCTCCAGCGGGACTGCCGTGATCGGAGAGCAGGGGCACAATGGTCCGCTGGCTCTTCCTGGTCTTTGTCGCCGTGCTTGCGCACCGGAGCGCCACACTGCGACGTGCGGCGGCACGCCATCCTTCGTCTCCAGGAAGACGTGATCCCAGGTAAGGGGCCGCGCCTCTTCCGTGTGGACTCCGCTCGGGAGTGAGAGCACAAGGTAGGCGTACAGCCGTGACGGGCAGGCCGCGGCAAGCACGGCTTTCGCCTGTTCCAGATTGAGCGCCTCGCTTGGCCGGCCGGGGCGTGCCTAGGTGGACCTGCGCCGCCGGCTCGGAGCTGTACCGGCGCCGCATCTCAACAGCAAGTTCGCGGCTGGGCGTGATCCAATGCTCAGCACAGGGACAAGGCCGCGCGGAACGTTGCCCTGCTCGTCACTGCCCCGGACATGCCCCGATGAACGCTGCAACGGGCACGGGGTGCCGCTCAGCGCGGCATCACGTGCTCAGCCCGGCTCTCAGGTCGTCGGCCCGTGCTGCCAGCCCCGCATTTTGCCGAGCAGGCGCGCGCCCTCTCGCTTGACGAACTTCATGGCCGCCACCGGATGAGGGCAGGCATGGCAGCGTGGTCAGTGCCTTCCATGGTCACGATGACTTCCCTGCCCGTCACCGTTCCGAGCCAGGTCACGAAGGCGCGGACGGGAGCGAAGGTCGCCTTGTCAACCACGTCGGAGGGATCGAAGGTGTACTCGATCTCTTCAATGTCGAAGAAATAGCAGGTGAACCACACGCCGTCGATGTCGATGGCCAGACTCGCCGATTCCTCCGGGTCCTGCTCAAGTCGGGACCATACGACAGAGGCGTCCAAGGCGCCGCTCTCCGTGGTACCAGAGAGCGTCCATGTAAGGACATGAGTTCCCGGGACCACACGCAGCCCGTCGAACATGCGCCGCCAGTCGTCGATCGTGGTGTCGAGGACACAGACGTCCCGCAGCGCCCCGTCTGCGACGAAGTCCTCTGCTCGGTACGCCGGTTCGGTCTCGTGCTGCCCCGCCATCACAGGAATCCTTCGAAAGTGAGCTGGCCCCCACGCCAACTCCAGCGGGCGCCCCAGCCTCCGGGGACCCTGAAGTCGCGGGTGACGCCGCCGTATTGAGCCGACGCCGAGGTGTTGACCTTCTCAACCACATTCGGGTCGGTAAGTATGTCCTGGATCATCTCATTGGCGATCTCGGTTCGCTCACTATTGGTGAGTTTGCCGAAATTGTACATATCGACATGGGCTTGTCCCCGTTTGGCTAGATTGCCCGGGCTTGGGTCACCGTGTTTCTGCAGTGCCCTGCCGGCCGGCGACAGTTGGCCCTTCTTGATGGTGGTGGCCGCCTGGGACAAGTCATCGAGGCCATAGTTGCAGGGGGAGAGGCCGAGGGGGTCGATCCAGGTGAGCGGGGTGCGCACGTAGCCGTGGTGATTGTCCGCCGGCACCAGCCCCAACGGATCCGCGCTGATGTAGCGAGCTGTCCCGGGGTCGTAGTAGCGGTGCAGGTTGTAGTGCAGTCCGGTCTCGTCGTCGGCGTACTGCCCCGGGAAGCGCAACGGGCAAACGACGGGCCCGGCGCCGTCGTCCGGGGCAGGGAAGCACGTGCCCCACAGGGTGGTGCGGCGCTGCCAGAGCAGGTCTCCGGACGCGGACACCAGTTCCATGGGGGTACCGACGGGGTCGGTGACCACGGCGTGGAAGCGAGCGGTGCGCTCGGGGTTGATCTCCTCGGCCAGCCGCGCCAGGAACGACGCATTCGACTGCGGGGCCGACGGCTCGTGGTCGGTCTGGGCCACTGGGCGGGGGGTGCCCGGCTTGTAGTCCCAGGTCAGCACTCGACCGTCCGCTGTGATCTGCTCGGCCAGGAGGGTGTCGTCCCAGCTGAACTCCGTGCGGTCGCACTCCGAGCCGTCCTTGGCCACCCGGTGCTTGGAGATGCGCCGGCCCAGCGGGTCGTAGACGTAGTACCACCGGTCGCCATCCGGTGTGACCACCTCCGTCAAGCGATCCTCGGCGGTCCAGACGTAAGTCCACGTACGGCTCTGGCCGTTCAAAAGCCGACGGGTTCTGCGGACCAGGCGGCCCTGCGCGTCGTGCTCGTACGCGGTTCCGTTCACCGAGCGGACGAGAGTGCCGTCGAACTCGCGCTCGCCGGGCGCGTCATGGGTGGGCGCAGTGGCGTCCACCAAGTTGCCCGCGACATCGTAGGCGTAGGTCTCGGTCCAGCCGTGGGCACGCACTCCGGTGACACGCCCCATGCCGTCGAGGTTGAAGCGGCGGGTACCCGAGGTCAGCTCCCGGATCTCCGTCAGGTAACCGTCGGCGCGGTGTGTGTAGGTACGGTGCTGAAGGAGGCGGTCCACGCCGTCCGCCGCCGGGCCGAAGGTCAGGCTCTGCCCGGTGAGCAGGTTCCGCGGACTCCAGCTCTGGGTCAGCTTCACCTTCGTACCGACGCGGCGCTCCGTCTCGCGGCCTGCGAGATCGTGAGTGAAGTGCACTTCGCCCACGGGCGAGCGCAGGATGAGCGGGCGGCCCGCCGGATCGTACGTCCATTCCGATACCAGCCCAGACGGCGTCACCCGGCGGATACGGCGGCCGAGAGCGTCGTACGCATTCCTGGTCGTTCGGCCGTTCACCGTCTCCGACAGGACGCGGCCCAAGCTGTCCCGCTCCAGTACGACCTCGGCGTCGGCGTTGGCCGCGTGCGCGAGACCGCCGTCGGGACCGTATGCGAACGTCGCGACGGTGTCCGATCCAGACCGCCGCTCCACCACCCGCCCCACTGCGTCCCGCGTGAGGTGCAGGTTCTCCCCGGCGCCGTTGGTACAAGAGGCCAACTGGCCTGCCGCGTCATGGACGTATGTCAGCGTGCAGCCGTTGAAGTCCGTCTCGGCCACGAGGCGGCCGGCCTCGTCGTAGGTGTACGACCAGGTGCGCCCCTGCGGGTTGGTGACGCCGGTCAGGCGGAGCTCGGTGTCGTAGGCAAACTCGTACCGGGCGCCGTCCGGGTCGGTCCGTGTAGTGGGGACGTCGAATGGGCCAGGAGTGTGGTGCGTTGTGTTACCCGCGGCGTCGGTATGGCTGAGGAGGTTGGCCTCGGCGTCCCAGGTCCAGGACTCGCTTGTGCCATCCGGGTATCGGCGCCATGCCTGTTTACCCTCGGCGGTCCAGCCGAGTCGGGTGGTGTGGCCCAACGGGTCGGTCACCTCGACGATCCGGCCGAAGGGGTCCCGGCGGATCGTAGTGGTGTGGCCCAGCTCGTCGGTCGTCCCGACGGGAAGGCCGGCCGGGTCGTACGCGATCGTGCGGGTGTGGCCGAGGGCGTCGGTGATCGCCGTCGGCCGGCCCGCCGTGTCGTACGTGTACCGGGTCTCGGCCCCCGTGGGGTCGACGGTGGTGAGGAGGTTGCCCCGCTCGTCATAGGTGTGCCGCCAGACCGCCCCGCCCGGCTCGATCACCTCGGTCGGCTGCCCGAATGAGTTGCAGGCGGCCCGCGCGACCGATCCATCCGGCAGGGTGAGTTCCGTCAGGTTGCCTGAGGCGTCGTAGGCGTACCGGGTCGTGCGTCCCAGTGGGTCGGTGACGGCGACAGGCCGGGCTCCGCATTCATCCCATTCGGTGCGGGTGACGTGCCCGAGCGGGTCGATCTCCTCGACCACTTGGCCGTCGGTGTTGTACCGGTGGACGGAGATATGGCCCTGGGAGTCGGTGTAGGTCGTCGTGCGGGTGGTGTCGTCGTAGGCGAGAGTGCCGGAGAGGATGCCGTCGACGCCCTCGGTGCGGACCACCCGGCCGCGCTCGTCGTAGACGTAACCGAACCAGGTTCCGTTCCGGTCGGTCCAGCGGGTGACGCGGCCCTCGGAGTCGTAGGTGAAGCGCAGGGGCTCGCCGCTGGAGTTGATGACCTCGGTGAGGTTGCCGACGGTGTCGTAGCCGTAGCGCATGACGACCGTGCCCTCCTCGGGCGCGGTGCCAGGGCGGTAGCGGGAGGGTGGTTCGTCCAGCAGGCGCAGGGCGGTGATGCGCGGGCCCTCGGTGTCGACGGCGACGTAATAGCCGCCCGAGTGGCGGATACCGACCGGGATGCCTTCGTCGTCGCGTTCGACGTCGATGCGGTTGCCGTTGCGGTCGCTCCAGGAGTCCAGCGCCAGGTGGAACACGCCGAAGGAGGGGGAGGGCACGGGGGCGGCGAAGGTGCGCCTCACGCCGGTGGCCGGGTCGGTGACCGTCATCGCGCCGTCCGGTTTGCCGTCCCACTCCAAAGGCCAGCGCGGGCCCTTCACCGGCATCGTGGGCACGCCCGCCTCCGGTACCGGGTAGACCAGGCGCATGCCGTCCGAGGCGGCGAAGACGACTCCCTCACCGTCGATCTGGAGGCACTCGTCCAGGGTGGAGATCCAGGTCGGGCCGAAACAGACCCCGCCCCGGTAGGAGGACAGGTGGGTGCGCGTGAACTGCAGCGGGAGGCTGCCGGGCAGGGTCAGGTCCGTCTGGGTCATCAGCATGGCGCCGGTCGCCACGTCGATCGGCTCGCCCACGCACGGGGTGCGTTCGGCGTTGCGGGCCGCCGGGCCCAGCTCCACCAGGTCGGGCCGCAGCGAGGGCGGGCGCAGCAGCAGCGGGGTGGTGTCGGCGAGTCCGCCCTCCATGCTCGCCTTCAGCACGCCGCCGCCCGCCCCGAGCGCGCCGCCGAAGATCATGCCGTCCTTGGCGGCCTGGTTGACCTCGTCCAGGCTGAAGCCGTTCTGGAGACCGGTGGCGATCTTCAGCGGCTGGGCCACGGCGAGGTCCACGGCGACCGACTCGACCCCGCCGAACGCGGCGGCGACCAGCGTGCCGCCGGCGATCTCGGCCACCGTCGTGGTGACGGCGACGCCCATCGTGGCGCCGAACTCGATGACCGCGTCCGCCGCCGCGACAGCCGCCCCGGAGGCGAGGCCCGCGGTGAAGAAGGCCAGCGTCACCCCGCCCGCGATCACGGCGGCGTCGATACCGATCTGCGTCCAGAGCTTGTTGATCGCGTCGTCGATGGCGTCGGCGAACTTCTCCAGCGCCTTGGCCATCTCCCGCGACGACTTGGCGAGATCGCTCAGCCAGCCGCCGTCCTGGTCCTTGGCATAGCGGCCCCAGAATTTCTCGAACGCCTCGATCGACTCACCGGTGTTGTTGTGGATGATCGACGACGCGCTGCGGTGCACCGGAGCGCGGACGTCGTCCACCGAGTCGGCGAAGGCACGCCAGGCCTTCGCCGCGTCCCGCAGCTTGCCGGAGTCCGCCTCGGGCCACCACAAGCCCAGCTTCAGAAGAATGTGGCGGGCCGTGTCCTCAACGCTCACCGGCACCGTCGCTCTGCTTGTCGCTCTTCACTTGCGTGAACATCCCGGCGATGAGCTGGTCGTTGTCCACGTGCCCGTCCGACAGGTCCACCATGGCCTCGTGAATGCTCGTCAGACCGAGCACCAGAATGCCCGCTGCGCTCTCGATCTTCTTCTGCTGCGGCTTGTAGGCACCTCCGAACTCGTCACCCTGCTCGTCGTGGCCCCAGGGCTCACCCAGGCCGTCCAGCGTCTGGATCAACGTGGTCAGCGCCTTGCTCAGATCGATGGCGCCCTGATGGAAGGCCGGTGCTGCCGCCTTGATGTCGGCGGTCTTGATGTCCAGTACCTTGCCGGGCACCTTGCCATCGCCCATCCGTGAACTCCCCCGTTGGCAGTCGCGGTTTCCAACCATAGGGCAGACGGGTAATGGAAGTTTCATGTCGACAGCCTGCGCGCGTAATGGTGCCCGTCGAGTGTTCGTCTCCGAATCCTTCTGTTGGTTGGCTGTGATGGTGTTCCCAGGAGCGGGTGGGTGATCGCCTCGTTCACCGGGGAGATGACCAAGGGGGCCGCGGCGATGCGGTTCAGCGCCTCCGCCGGCACTCGGGGTCGAACGGATGGCGCGTAGGCGTACGGGGCCCTTCGGGCGCACGCCCCGGGAGCCATCTGGGAGCCAACTCCCCGAATCCCTTCCAGGCCCCGCGACACCAACCGAGCCCACCCCTCCGACCTGCGGAAACGCGATCGATGCTGGCGGGCTCGCCAACCGAACCTCATTCGGGAGCAAGCGGTCCATAGGCAAAGTGCAGTTCCGTGGCGCAGAGCAGCCGTCTACCGCCATGCTGGACTAATCGTGCCGCCGCGCTCATCAGGGGGAGGCCAGCGTGGAGTGGTGGGCAGCGTGCTTATGGGGGCTCGCGGGGGCCGCTGCGGTCGAGGCTCTGGAGCTATACCGCTCGATTCAGCGTGTGAAGGGCTTCCCGTGGAGGATGCCTAACGAGGTTCCGTTGGCCCCGTATCTAGTCGCCCTGGTCATACGGAACGCTCTGGGCGCCGGCCTAGCCGCAGCTTTCGGAAGCTCAGATCAGGTCGCGGGACCCCTGGGAGCTCTCGCGGTCGGTGTGGCTGCCCCGAGGCTAGTCGAGCAACTCGTACGTCTGGGGCTTTCTCATCCGGTCGTCGAACCTGTACCAAGCCAAGCCGTACCGGATCCCCCAACGCCAGGGGACCCAAGCTCAGCATCTGCTAGCTCCACTGCGCAGCCCGCGCCCCAGATCGAAGGAGAGGCCGGTGTCGTCTAAGACCTTCCTTCGTCAAGTGCTTACCGCGCTTGCTCGCGAGACCGACGCCTTTCGCCCTGACACGCACGGGGTGCGTCCACATGACTCCATCGCCCAAGTCTCCGCTGCGCTTGCTCGCGTTCCAATCGCAATCCTTCCCGTTCCACCACCAACCCATGACGTCGGTGGAACGCCATCTCAGGACACCAAACCGTCCGCTCGCTCGCTGGGCTTTGCCAACTCCTCGAGCAGGCAGGGCACTGCCCACGCGGGCCCCGCCACCAGGCGCACGATGACCTCCTTCAGCCCCGCCGACGAGGAGAGGCACCGGGGCGTACACCGGATAAAGGGCGCGGCAACGGGACTGCTCCTCCTTGTCACGCTCGTGTACGTTCTCGCCCAATGGGCGGGCAACTCCGGCGCGGGCCCCTGGTCCGGATATGTCGCGGCGGCTGCCGAGGCCGGCATGATCGGCGCGCTCGCGGGCTGGTTCGCGGTCACCGCGCTCTTCCGTCACCCCCTTGGCTTGCCCATCCCGCACACCGCCATCATCCCGACGAAGAGGGACCAGCTGGGCGTGTCGCTCGGCGAGTTCATCGGCGAGAACTTCCTGTCCCAGGACGTCATAAGACAGCGGCTACGCACGGTCGGCATCAGCAGCCGGCTCGGTACCTGGCTGGCCGAGCCTGAGCACGCGGAGCGGGTGACGGCGGAACTGGCCACCGCGCTCAGGGGCGCCCTGACCGTACTGAGCGACCCCACAGTGCAGGCCATTACAGGCCAGGCGATCACCCAGCGTGCCGACACGCATGAAATCGGCCCCGGCATCGGAAAGGTGCTGGAGAGGGTCGTGGCCGACGGCGGTCACAAATGGGTGGTCGACCTGGTGGTTTCCCGCGCCCACGACTGGCTGGTGCTGCACCGCGGCGCCGTGATGGTCGCCGCCGAGGGCGGTAGGCCCGGTTGGACCCCACGTTTCGTGGACAAGAAGGTCGGCGAGCGCGTCTATAAGGAACTGCTGCGCTTCTGCGCCGAGATGCGTGACATGCCCTCCCACCCCGCGCGTGATGCCCTCGACCGCTTCCTCACAGACTTCGCCTCCGACCTGCACTCCGACATGGACACCCGGGCCCAGGTGGAGCGACTCAAGAGCGAGGTGCTGCGCTGCGGCGAGGTGCAGGACCTGATCGCTTCCGCTTGGGTCGCCGCACGGCACATGACTGTGGCAGCAGCCAGGGATGAGCGCAGCGAGCTACGACTGCGGGTTCGTGCCTCCCTGCTCTCCCTCGGCGCCCGGATGGCGAGCGAGACGATGCTCCGGAACAAGGTCGACAGCTGGGTCGAGAGCACGGCCGTCCACATCGTGACCACCTACCGCAACGAGATCACCTCCCTGATCACCGAGACCGTCGCTGGCTGGGACGCCAAGCACACTACTCGCAAGATCGAGGCCCATATCGGCCGCGACCTGCAGTTCATCCGGATCAACGGCACGGTGATGGGCTCGTTGGCCGGGTTGCTGATCTACACCGTGTCACGGGCTCTGGGCAGGTGAGGAGCGGCTTCGCGCGGGCACCCCGACCGGGCATCAACAAGTGCCGCCGTGGAAGCGTCCTTGGCTGCAGTGCGCCTCAGACCGGCACGGTCACCATCTCCGATCCCCGCCAGTCTCAATCGTCTGTCATGGTCACGCGGGCACTGGACGTCAATGATCGGCCTCGGACGGTGTGGGTCTCGAAAACCGTCGTCAGCGGGTGGCATGTGAGATGCATCGGCACTCGGACAGGGTGTGATCCATGGCCCAGCCACGTCTGGCCTGGGAAAGAATCGACTCGTGAGGCGCGATATCTGGGGGCCAAACAGGGGTCCAAACGCTGCAGCCGCGCAAGGACGGTCCCGGACGGCACTGGACTGCCCGGGAAACGAACCAGCAGGTCAGTGCCCCCTAGCCAAGGTCACAAAGATGTTTGATCGCGTTCGGGACGAAGAGGTCGTGGGTTCAGATCCCGCCACCCCGACAGTGGAATACCAGGTCAGGCCCGGTGCTGAGGGATCAGCACCGGGTCTGATCTGCTGTGCGGTCTCCTTTTGGGGCGCTTGGGGAGCCGCTCCGGGGAGTGGCTCTCCAACGGCTCCCAGTGCGTGGCGTCTGTCTTCGGTGGCCCCTCGCCCTAGGTCGGACGCCGCTCCCCCCGGGGTGAAGCCGGCCTGAGAGCGTGCCGTGAACCCCACGCCCGTCATCAGCGAAAGCCGCGACGGCACTGATCACCGCGAGTGCAGGACGCGGAAGCCGGACGACTCCGCCCCTGCTCAGGGCCAACACCTCTCCCGATCGTCGCTGGCGCGGTGACGGCCGTTCTCAGCTTGCGTCCGTCCACACCGCCCGCAGGTCCCCGCAGTGGACGGTGATCGTTGCGTCGGTGAGTGCGATCTCGTGTCGGCAACCGCCGTTCTCGGCGGGAAGGATCTCGTCGAGGAGCACGGTGTCGACGCTCATCCAGTCGATGGAGTGCTCGTAGGTGATGGCGAAGTGCGTCACGCCCGAGTAGCTGATGCGCAGGCCGGCGTCGTGCTTGAACCGGTTGGGCGCGAAGTCCAGCACCAGCCCGCCGCTCTTGTCGATGGCGAGGTGGACCCCGGCCAGTGCCAGATCCTTCACGCAGCGGGTGGCGCCCGCGATGTCGTAGTGGCCCGGGTCGGTGGCGAAGGACCGGGCGCCCGGGGGCAGGTCGGCGCGCAGACGCGGCAGCTCGGCCAGATAGGCGCTCGGGTCCACGTAGAACCCGCCATCGTCCCAGACGGCCGTGACGTACTTCATTGGCAACCTTCCGCGGGGAATGGGCCGGCGCCGGGAATCTCTCCGGGGCCGGGCGTAGCGTGAAACCAGCATCGTCTTGGTCCGGAAAACCCGTCGAGTCTGTCGGGCGCTGAGACGAAAGGTCACTCATGCCTCGATCCATGCGCGCGCTCGTAGCCGGAAGGATGGGCGAGCCCACCGATGTCCTGCGGCTGGAATCCCGGCCTGTTCCCACGCCGGGAGCCGGTCAGGCGTTGATCCGTGTGAAGGCGACTCCGGTCCACGCCAGTGATCTGCACGTGCTGCGCGGCCGGTACGGTTTCTCCCCCCGGTTTCCCGCTGTCGGGGGTCACATGGAATGCGTGGGCCGCATCGAGGCCCTGGGTCCGGATACCGAGGGACTGAAGATCGGCGAGCGTGTGGTGGTCGCTGCCGTACCGGCGGTGCCCGGGCCCGAGGTGGCCGGAACCTGGCAGGAATACCTCGTCGCCGACACACGAAGGCTCCTGCCGGTCCCCGACCGTCTGAGCGACTCCAGCGCCTGTCAACTCGCCGTCAACCCCTTGACCGCGCTGCTCCTCGTGACTCGCGAGCTCGACGTACAGCCGGGTGAATGGTTGTTGCAGACGGCCGCGGGCTCCACCGTCGGCCGGCTCGTCATCCAGCTGTCCAGGCATCTGGGTATTCGCACGATCAATGTCGTCCGGCGACGTGGTGCCGTCGAGGAGATCAAGGCGTTCGGTGGTGACGAGGTCATCTGCACCGAGGACGAGGACCTGGTGCAGCGTGTGGCTGAGACAGCAGGGCCGGCCGGTGTGCGCAAGGCCGTCGACTGTGTCGCGGGCCCCGTGGGCGCCCAGGTGTCCCAGGCGCTGGCTCCGGGGGGAGAGCTCGTGGTCTACGGCGCGCTCTCCACCCATCGGCAGACCGATCCGGCAGCGCTGACGATCCCGCTGCAAGCACGCTCGGTGATCTACGAGACCAAAGTGGTCCGCGGCTTCTGGCTGAACCGCTGGTTCGGCACCGCCTCACCCGAGGATGCGCTGCACGCGCTGTCCCAGGTCCGCGGTCTCGTGGCTGACGGAGTGCTGAGCATCCCCCAGGGCCGGCCGTTCCCGCTCGAACGCTTCGCCGAAGCCATCGCGCTCGCCGAGACACCCGCACATGACGCCAAGCCACTCTTCGTCTTCGAGGACGGCCGGGACGAAGACGACCGGTAGGAAGCGGCCCTGCCTGCGCCGGCAGCGGTGCATGCGCGCTGGGGGGGCAGCGTTCCCCGGGGCAGCGTTCCCCGGGGCAGCGTTTCCGGGGCAGCGTTTCCCCTGCGGGGCCCTTCGCCGACGCCGTGGCGCGGGGGGACCGGCTGACGGGTACCCGGCGGCGCGTCGGCTCCAGGGCCGGCGGGAGCTGATGGACGGGTAGTACCCCCGGACCGCTGACCGCGGCTGTCACGCCGCTGACAGGGGCGCCGGCCGCTGCCAGTGGTCTGTCAGTGGCCTGCCAGCGCGCCCCGGCACTGTCTTCCTCATCGAGCAGCGAGAACCGCGTGAGCGGGCGAGCGAAGAGATGGGGAGGGCACAGATGTCGTACGCCATCCGGGCCGAGGGTCTGGTCAAACGCTACGGGGACATGGTCGCGCTGGACGGCGTCGACCTGGAGGCGCCGGCCGGCAAGGTGATCGGCGTGCTCGGGCCGAACGGGGCGGGCAAGACCACCACCGTACGGATCCTGTCGACGCTGATGCGGCCGGACGCCGGCAGGGCCACGGTCGGCGGCCATGACGTGGTGCGCGACCCGGTGCGGGTGCGCCGGCTCATCGGTCTCACCGGGCAGTACGCGTCGGTCGACGAAGGTCTGTCCGGCCCCGAGAACCTGGTCCTGCTGGGGCGGCTGCTCGATCTGTCGAAGCGGGACGCGAAGGCGCGGGCCGCCGAGCTCCTGGAGCAGTTCTCGCTCACCGAGGCGGCGAACCGGCCGATCAGCACCTTCTCCGGTGGGATGCGCCGCCGCCTCGACCTGGCGGCGAGTCTGGTCGGCCGGCCGCAGGTGCTCTACCTGGACGAGCCGACCACCGGCCTCGACCCGCACGCCCGCGGCGAGGTGTGGGACGTGGTCCGGCGCCTGGTCGACGACGGTTCCACGGTGCTGCTGACCACGCAGTACCTGGAGGAGGCGGACCAGCTCGCCGACAGCATCACGGTGTTCGACCGCGGCCGGGTGGTCGCCGAGGGCCGCCCCGGCGAGCTGAAGCGCCGGGTCGGCGGCCAGATCCTCCTGGTCCGTCCGTCGCTGCCGCAGGACGTGCCCCGGGTGACCGCGATGCTGACCGAGCTCACCGGCACCGCTCCCGCCCAGGACGGTACGAACGGGCTGCTGACCGTGCCCGCCGACGACCCGCTGCTGGTGTCCGCCCTGGCCCGCCGCCTGGCCGCGGACGGCATCGGCACCGACGAGATGGGACTGCGCCTGCCCAGCCTCGACGAGGTCTTCCTGGCCCTGACCGGGCGCCCCACCACCGACGACAAGCAGAACGACGCCCGGCAGAACGACGACAAGCAGAACGACGACAAGCAGAACGACGACGCCTTCGCTGAGAGGAGCGCGGCATGAGCGCTCAGACCATCACCCCCGCCCGCACCGCCGGCCAGGCCGCCGCCCCCTTGCGCATCGGCGCGGCCCGGACCGTACGGCACAGCCTCGCCCTCGCCGGGCGCGGTGTCACCAAGTTCCTCAAGTCACCGCTTCAGCTCACCGATGTGGTGCTGACGCCCATCATCTCCCTGCTGATGTTCGTCTACCTCTTCGGCGGTGCCATCTCCGGCGGCCACGACCACGCGTACCTGCAGATGGTCACGCCAGGGGTCATGGTGATGACCGTCTTCCAGGCGAGCATAGGCATCGGCGTCTCACTCAACGCCGATGCGAGCACCGGGATCTTCGACCGGTTCCGATCGATGCCGATCGCCCGCTCGGGTCCGCTCATCGGCGCCGTCCTCGCCGATTTCGTACGCTACGTGATCTGTCTCGGCACCCTGCTGGTCCTCGCCCTGATCATGGGATACCGGATCGGCACGAACCCGCTGTTCACGCTCGCCGCGCTGGTGCTGCTCATCGGTTTCGCGCTGAGCTTCTCCTGGCTGTCGGTGTACATGGGCATGCTGGCCAAGACCCCTGGATCCGTGCAGGGCCTGATGACGGTCGTGGTGCTGCCGCTGACCTTCGCCAGCAACGTCTTCGTACCGGACCAGACCATGCCGGGCTGGCTCAAGACCTGGTCGGACGTCAACCCGGTCAGCCTGATGGCCGACACCGTGCGCGGTCTGCTCAACGGCGGCGCGATCGCGAACCCGCTGCTCGGCAGCCTCGGCTGGATGGCCGGCATGGTCGCGGTCTTCTTCCCGCTGGCGATGCGCGCCTACCGCAAGAACATCGGGTGATCCACCCCTCAGCCATGGGCAAGGGCGCTTCGACGCGACGCGGACACCGGCCGGCCGACTTCCTCGGCCAGCCGGTGCAGCGCGTCCGGTCGCGCCAGCGCGGCGCCCTCGTCGAACGCCGCGCGGTACTCCTGCTCGCCGAGCCGCCCGATCAGCCGCTCGGCGAGTTCGCGCAGCTCCGGCTCACCCGCGTCGAACGCGCCCCGCATCACCTGGCTCATGCCGAGCGAGCGAGCCGCACCACCCGGATCACCCTCCAGGGCGAGCAGCCCGCCGAGCAGCTCCGCCACCCAGGCGAGACCCGCTCCGGCGCCCTGGGCCAGCAGCCCGCCGGCCGCCTCGGGCAGCAGAGCCCGCGCCCCCGCGGCGTCACCCGCGGCGAGCCGGTTCTCCATCCGGGTGGAGACGATCAGGTCCCGGGCCAGCCCCTCGGGGAGGGACCGGCCGCGGACGAACGACTCCAGCTCGTCGAGCACCCGGTCGGCGCCCGCCAGATCGCCTTCCCTGCGGTGCAGATTGGCCATGCCCGCCACGATGTTGGCCTCCAGACGGCGGTGCCCCCGCTCCCGGGCCTGCCCCTGGGCCCACTCCAGGTCGCGCCGCGCCCCGGCCAGGTCGCCGCTGCGCCGCCGCTCGCGGGCCAGACGGACCCGGCCGAGGTCAAGGTAGTCGTCGGTGCCGAGCTCCGAGCTGAGCGCGACGACCCGTTCGAAGGTGGCGATGGCGCGCGCGTACTCGCCGCGCAGCGAGTGGTCGCGACCGACCGGGAGCAGGCTCATCACCAGGCCCCACCGGTCGCCCACCTCCTCGAAGCCGCGCAGCGCCGCCAGCCGGGAGACCTCGCCGGTGCGCAGATCGCCCTGCTCGGTGAGGACGAAGTCGTACGCGAGGTGGGCACTGGCCCGCACCCAGGGGTCGGGCGACCGGAGCGAGCGTGCGAGACGCTCTTCCGGTGACTCCGACTCGACGTCCGCAACGGCGAGTTGGGAGATGCGCAGGAACAGCCCGGCCGGGTGGAACTCGCGGGCACCCGCCGAGTCCACGTCCGCGATCAGCGACCGCGCCCGGGCCGGCGCGTCCCCCAGGGCACGCAACTCCACCAGTGCGGAGTCGAGTTGTGAACTCATACCGCGCACGCCCCAGTACCAGGACAGTGCCCCGACGAACCGGGCGGCCAGGTCCCCGTCCCCGGCGTCCACGGCCGACCGCAGCGCGTGCGTCAGGTTGGGGTGCTCGGCGTCGAACACCGCGATCGCGTCGAGCTGCCGGCCGGTACGCAACCGCGGTTCGTGTTCCTCCGCGAGGGCGAGGAAGTACCGTGCGAACGGGCCTGCGACATCGTCCCCGGAGGCTTCGAGGCGGGTGACGGCGTAGGCGCGCACGGTCTCCAGCATTCCGTACCGCGGCTCGCCGTCACCCGTGTCCGAGGAGTCGACCAGCGACTTCTCGATGAGTCCGTCGAGGGTGTAGAGGATGTCGTCGGCGGGGAGTGCCGCGTCCGCGCAGACCGCTTCGAGGGCGGCGAGTGTCGCCCCGCCGGGGAACGCGGACAGGCGGCGTACGAGGACGCGTTCGGGCTCGTCGAGCAGGTCCCAGCTCCACTCGACGACCGCGAGCAGCGTGCGCTGGCGCGGCAGGGCGGTGCGGCTGCCCGAGGTCAGCAGCCGGAACCGGTCGTCGAGGCGGCGGGCTATCTGGCCCACGCCCATCGAGCGCAGCTTGGCTGCGGCCAGCTCCAGGGCGAGTGGCAGCCCGTCGAGCCGCCGGCAGATCTCTACCACGGCGCCGACCGTGGCGTGGTCGAGCGTGAATCCCGGCCGGACGCTCGCGGCCCGGTCGACGAACAGCCGCACCGCGGCCGACCGTGCGGCCTCGGCGGGATCCGGAGCGCCGGCCGGCACATCGAGCGGGCCGAGATGGCACAGCACCTCGCCGTCGACGGCGAGCGCCTCCCTGCTGCTGGTGAGGATCCTCAACTGCGGCAGCCGCTGGAGCAGTTGCCCGGCGAATGCGGCGGCGGCGTCGACGAGGTGCTCGCAGTTGTCGAGGACGAGGAGGGCGTCCCCGATGTCGAGCAGCTCCGCCAGCCTGTCCACCGGGGTGGCTCCCTGGGTGCGCCCGGCGTCGTAGAGGGCGCCGTCCGTGGAGCCGACCGCGCCGAGTACGGCGTCGGCCAGCTGGCCGGGCGCCCCCACCCCGGCGAGCGGCACGAACCAGACACGGCCACGCTCCTGGGCCCGGTCCCGGCCGACGGCTTCGAGGGAGAGCCGGGTCTTGCCGGCGCCGCCCGGGCCGACGATGGTGACCAGCCGGGACGCGGCCATCAGCGCGGCCAGCTGGGAGAGTTCGCGCTCACGGCCGACGAAGCTGGTCAGCCGGGGCGGCATCCGGTTCACCGCCGTCTGCGACCGGGCCGCCGTCGGACGTGGCAACTCCCCGCGCAGGAGGGCGAGATGGGCCTCCCGGAGTCCGGCCGACGGATCGACGCCCAGTTCGTCGGCGAGCCGCTCGCGGATCTCCTCGTACGCCGCGAGGGCGTCCGACTGGCGGCCCGCCGCCCACAGGGCCCGCATCCGCAGTTCGGCCAGGCGCTCGCTCAGCGGGCTGGCGGCTGCCGCCGTGCTCAGGTCGGGGAGGATCTCCGTGTGCCGGCCCAGACGCAGCTCGGCCTCGAAGAGGTCCTGAGCCGCCGCGGCCCGCAGATCGTCGAGGCGGGTGACGACAGCGGCGGCGAAGGGCGCCTCCCGTACGTCGGCGAGCGCCTCGCCCTGCCACAGCCCCAGCGCCTCGCGCAACACGACCGCCGCCTGGTCGTGATCGCCGTCCGCACACTGTCTGCGGCCCTCGGCGGCCAGCTGCTCGAACCGGGCGGCGTCGACCTCGATCCCCTCGTCCGCGGTGAGCCGATAGCCCCCGGCGGCGGACTCCACACGGGCCGCCCCGCCCAGCGCCCTGCGCAACCGGGACACCAGGGATTGCAGCGCGTTGCCCGCCTCGGCCGGTGGGCCCTCCCCCCACAGGCCGTCGACCAGCGCGCCCACGGACACCGGGCGCCCGGCCTCCAGGGCGAGCCGGGCACACAGCATGCGCAGCCGGGCCCCCGGGACGGAGACCGACGGCACACCGTCCGCGCCATCCCCGTGTCCCCGCACCTGGACAGGGCCCAGCAGAACTATGCGCACGGCGCTCCCCCAATGATCAACCGACGACGCGACACAGCATCCAGCACGGGCCGTGCCCGGTAAAGGCCGAAGGGACGAACGGCAGGAGGGCCGACAGCAGGGGGGCCGACAGCAGGGGGGCCGACAGCAGGGGGGCCGACAGCAGGAGGCGGAAGGAGGCGGAAGGAAGTAAGGAGGGAGGGAAGAAGGCAGCGGCGGGAGGCGGCAGCTGACCGGGGCGGCCCTGCCGGGACACCGACGATGAACCGGGCGACCTTGACCGGGACACCGACGATTAGCCGGACGACCTTGACCGGGACACCGACAGTGAGCCGGACGACCTTGACCGGGACGCCGCTGACGGGCGTGGTGAGCGGGAGGCGGCCAGCCGCCGGAAAGGTGCTGCGAACGGACGTTCAGGCTGTTTGAACGGGGCCGTCCGGGGTCAGATGGACGACGTTCCGAGGAGGATCAGATGTCCGTGCCCCGCCCGTCCGCAGCCCCTCGCGTCCTGGTCGGCGTGAGTGGCTCCCCGGGCAGTCTCACCGCCCTGGCCCGGGCCGCCGAGGAGGCCCGGTGCCGCGGAGCGGAGCTGTGGCCGGTGCTGGCGTGGGAGCCGCCCGGCGGGGATCTCGCCGCGTGCAGGTCCCCGGTCGCCTCCGCCATGGTCGGCGAGTGGGAGGAGGTGGCGCGGGCGCGGCTGCTCACGTCGCTGTGTGCCGTGTTCGGCGGTACCGACACCGGATTGCCGGGAGGGGTCCTCCTGGTCCGGGGCGCCCCCGGACCGGCTCTGGTGCGGACCGCCGACCGGGACGACGACCTGCTCGTGCTCGGTGCCGGGGCGCGTGGCCGGCTGCGCCGGGCGCTGTGGCCGTCGGTCGGCCGCTACTGCCTCGCCCACGCCGGCTGTCCCGTGCTCGCGGTGCCGCCGTCCCCGCTGCGTGCCGCGCTGGCCACCCTGCACCGCCGGAACGCCCTGCGGCTGCGCCTGGACACGCGGCTCCTGGCGCGTGAGTCGGGGACCGCGCCGCCCGACACCTCGGGCCGTCCGCCCACCGTACGGCGAAGGCCGTGGTGAGCGCATCGTCGGCGGCCCCCACGGCTTTGACGGGTCCCTTACGGCCCCGGCGAGAACGGCGGGCCCGAGGTGCCGGCCGACGCCGCCCGGTGAGGACAGCGGGCCCGCGGTGCCGGCCGTGAGGACCGCGGCCCGGGATGTCAGCCGGTGCCGGACAGGGTTGACGTACTCAGGCGGGGGCGAGTACGTGGCCGGGTTCGGGGCGTCGGTCGGCAGGGATCTAGGCTTTCCCCTGGAGGAGATTCGCTTCGTCCGTGCGGTCTGTTGAATCATGAAGGAAGCCCCGTTGAACTTCTGGTCGATCTATCAGCACGGCTTCGCACGCGTCGCCGCGTGCACGGGCCACACCGTCATCGCCGACCCGCATGCCAACGCCGAGGCGGTCCTGCGCCAGGCGCGCCGGTGCGCGGACGAGGGCGTCGCCGTCGCCGTCTTCCCCGAGCTGGGCCTGTGCGGCTACTCCATCGAGGACCTGCTGCTCCAGGACGCGCTGCTCGACCAGGTCGAGACCGCGCTGCGGACGGTCGTGGCCGGCTCGGCCGACCTGCTGCCGGTGCTGGTCGTCGGCGCCCCGCTGCGCCACCGCCACCGGATCTACAACTGCGCGGTGATCGTGCACCGGGGCCGCGTCCTCGGTGTCGTACCGAAGTCGTATCCGCCGAACTACCGGGAGTTCTACGAGCGCCGGCAGATCGCCGACGGCCACGACGAGCGGGGCGGGACCATCCGGGTCGCGGGCACGGAGGTGCCGTTCGGCGTGGACCTGCTGTTCGCGGCCGAGGACGTGCCCGGGCTCGTGCTGCACACCGAGATCTGTGAGGACATGTGGGTGCCGGTGCCGCCGAGCGCGGAGGCCGCACTCGCCGGGGCGACCGTGCTGATCAACCTCTCCGGCAGCCCGATCACGGTCGGCCGCGCCGAGGACCGCAAGCTGCTGTGCCGCTCGGCGTCCTCCCGCTGCCTGGCCGCGTACGTCTACGCGGCGGCCGGACTGGGCGAGTCCACCACGGACCTGTCCTGGGACGGACAGACCATGATCTACGAGAACGGGGTGTTGCTGGCCGAGAGCGACCGCTTCCCGCTCGGTGACCAGTACGCGGTCGCCGACGTCGATCTGGACCTGCTGCGGCAGGAGCGGCACCGGATGGGCACCTTCGACGACAACCGCCGGGCGCACGGGGCGCGTACCGGCGACTTCCGGACGGTCTCCTTCGAGCTGGACCCGCCCCTCACCGACCTCGGGCTGCGGCGGCGCGTCGAGCGGTTCCCGTTCGTGCCCGCCGACCCCGAGCGGCTCGCCCTCGACTGCTACGAGGCGTACAACATCCAGGTCGCCGGGCTCCAGCAGCGGCTGGCCGCGATCGGCGGCCCCAAGGTCGTCATCGGCGTGTCCGGCGGTCTGGACTCCACGCACGCGCTGATCGTCGCCGCCCGGGCGATGGACCGCGCGGGCCGGCCACGCAGCGACATCCTGGCCTTCACCCTGCCGGGCTTCGCCACCAGCGACCACACCAAGGACAACGCCCACAAGCTGATGCGCGCCCTCGGCGTCACGGCCGCCGAACTGGACATCACGCCGACCGCCCGGCTCATGCTCAAGGAGATCGACCACCCGTTCGCCTCCGGCGAGCCGGTCTACGACGTCACCTTCGAGAACGTGCAGGCCGGCCTGCGCACCGATTACCTGTTCCGGCTCGCCAACCAGCGCGGCGGCATCGTCCTCGGCACCGGCGACCTCTCCGAGCTGGCGCTCGGCTGGTCCACGTACGGCGTCGGCGACCAGATGAGCCACTACAACGTCAACTCCGGCGTGCCCAAGACGCTGATCCAGCACCTGATCCGCTGGGTCATCAGCAGCGAGCAGTTCGACGAGGAGACCGGCAAGATCCTGGCCGCGATCCTGGACACCGAGATCAGCCCCGAACTGGTCCCGGGCGAGGAGATGCAGTCCACCGAGTCGAAGATCGGCCCGTACGCGCTGCACGACTTCACCCTCTTCCACGTGCTGCGCTACGGCTTCCGGCCGTCGAAGATCGCCTTCCTGGCCTGGCACGCCTGGCACGACCCGCGGGCCGGGGCCTGGCCGCCCGGCTTCCCCGAGGCCGACCGGGGCTCGTACGACCTGGCCGAGATCCGGCACTGGCTGGAGGTGTTCTGCCGCCGCTTCTTCGCCTTCTCGCAGTTCAAGCGCTCGGCCATGCCGAACGGGCCCAAGGTCTCGGCCGGCGGCTCCCTCTCCCCGCGCAGCGACTGGCGTGCCCCGTCCGACGGCAACGCCGAGGCGTGGCTCAAGGACCTCGGCCGCTTCGACCTGCCGGAGACACAGACCCGGGCGTAGGCGCCCGGTACGGCAGGCCCGCGCTCGGCGCGCTCAGTTGTTCCAGGTCTCGTCGTACGGGTCGTGCGGCACCGGAACCGGCCTCGCGGAGGTGACCTTCAGGTACGGGACCGGGCCGTTGTTGACCGGGTCGCGGGTCAGACCGGGCGCGTAACCGCCCGTCACCTCCAGCCAGGCGTCCGGCCGGAGGACCGGCGGCAGCTGCCCGGTCAGCGCGATCTTCACCGGCTGGGCGTCCGCGGCACAGCAGTTGAGTGCCATGCGGACCAGGTAGGGCGTGCCCGAGTGGTCCAGGGCGAGGAAGCCGGTGACCCGGACGGGCCGGCCGTGCAGGGAGCGGCCGTGGCCGTAGGCCGCGCGGGAGGCGTAGTCGACGACGGAGAGCGGGACCGGGTCGCCGGCGGGCAACGGGCCGTAGCCGTACGGCTTCTGCAGGGCCGTACCGGAGCGCAGGGCGCTGTACGAGCCGAGGGCCGGCGGCGCGACCAGGATGAGGGCGAGGAGCGGCAGCAACAGCAGCCAGGAGACGCGGGGTTCGGGGTGCGCATGCCCCTGGGCCCCGCCCCGCCGACCGCGCCGGCGCTCGTACCAGACCGTCGCCAGGGCCGCCGCGATCAGCACAGCGCCCGATACCAGCAGCAGCGGGCGCAGCCCCGCCTTCACATAGCGCAGGGCGAGATCGGTGGCACCGGCGTGCAGCAGGGCGGCGCCGAGCAGGAACAGGACGGCCGCCTGCGCGTGACGGTTCACAGCAGCACCGCCCCGGTCAGCACGGCACCCAGGGCGGCCAGCGCGAAGGTGGCGGGCGCGAACCGGAGCGCGAAGCCGCGGCCGAAGGTACCGGCCTGCATCGCGAACAGCTTGAGGTCGATCATCGGGCCCACCACCAGGAACACCAGCTTGGCCGTCGGGGAGAACTGGGTGAGGGAGGCCGCGACGAACGCGTCCGCCTCCGAGCAGATGGACAGCAGGACCGCCAGCACGGCGAGGGCGAGCACCGAGACCACGGGAATGCCCGCCGCCGTGCCCAGCCAGCCCGCCGGGACCGCCGCCTTCAGCGTCGCCGCGGCCGCCGCGCCGAGCACCAGGAAACCACCGGCGTGCATGACGTCGTGCCGGACCGAGCCCCAGAACGCCTCCCCCTTGCCTGCGGCCTCGTGCGCGCCGTGGACCGGCGGGCGCAGCCAGTCCGTACGGCCCAGCCGCTGCCACAGCCAGCCCATCGCACAGGCCACCAGCAGGCTCGCCAGGAACCGGGCCAGGACCATCTCCGGGTGCCCGGGGAAGGCGATCGCGGTGGCGGTCAGCACCACCGGGTTGATCGCGGGCGCGGAGAGCAGGAAGGCGAGGGCGGCGGCCGGGGGCACGCCCCGGCGGACCAGCGCGCCCGCCACCGGAACCGACGCGCACTCGCAGCCCGGCAGCACCGCGCCCGCGAACCCCGCCACCGGCACGGCCAGGGCGGGCCGGCGCGGCAGGGCGCGCGCGAAGAAGGACGCCGGGACGAACACCGCGATCGCCGCCGACAGCAGCACCCCGAGCACCAGGAAAGGCAGCGCCTGCACGGTCACCGCCACGAACACCGTCATCCAGCTCTGCATGGCCGGGGAACCGAGCAGCCCGCGGATCGGGGACTGGGCGAGCACCGCCGACATCAGGGTGAGCGTCAGCACCAGCGGGGAGCTGAGCCGCCTGCCCGCACGGCCGGGCGGGGACTCGGGACGTCGTACGTCCGCACCCGGCGGTGCGTCTTCGGTGATGGCCACGGCTGGTTACCTCCGGCTGCTGCTCTCCCTCCCCCTCCGTACGCGGGCCCCGGCACGGGTGTTCAGCCATTGCTGGAACCACGCGACTCCTTGGGCCACTCTTTTCCCTTGTGGCGAGCGTTCCGTATCAAGGGGGGCCGGGGTCCCCGCAGGCGCACATGGTGGTGTGCGGTGACGACGGACTCGCGCACCGGCTGGCCGCCGAGCTGCGCGGGGTCCACGGCGAACAGGTCACCCTCGTCGTACCGCCGAACGGCCGCACCGCCCGGCCCCCCGTGGTCGGACGGGCCCGGGCCGCCTCGGCGGCACTGTTCGACCGCGTGGTCAGCGCCGCGGTGGGCTCCGTCGGCCGGACCGGCATGGCCGGGGCGCCCTCCGGAGTTGCGGACGGCCAACGCGACGACATCGAGGGAACGTTGGAGGCCACCGAACCGACCGAGGCGGTGCTCGCCGAGGCCGGGGTGGCACGGGCCACCGCCCTGGCCCTCGTGTACGACGACGACGAGACCAACATCCGGGCCGCGCTGACCGCCCGCCGGCTCAACCCCCGGCTGCGGCTCGTGCTGCGGCTCTACAACCGGCGGTTGGGCCAGCACATCGAGGAACTCCTCGACCAGGCCGCCACGCTGGCCGCCGGGGACGAGGAGGACGGGCCTGGCACCGGCACCGAGACCTCCACGACCGTGCTGTCCGACGCCGACACGGCCGCGCCCGCGCTGGCCGCCACCGCCGTCGCCGGCACCAGCAAGGTCGTCCAGACCGACGGCCTGCTGCTGCGGGCCGTGGAACGGCCGCTGTCCGCGGACGGGCCCGGCACCGGCGGGCTGTGCACCCTCGCCCTGCTGTCGGGCGGCGATCCGGACGGCGGCGGGGAACAGCAGCCGCGGCTGCTGCCCGACGACGAGGAGGTACGGCAGGCCGCCGGACGGCACGCCGTGGTCCTGGAACAGGTCTCCTCCGCGGCCGGTACGCGGTCCGCCGCGCCCAGCCGCCGGATGACCGGCGTCATGCCGCTCGCCTCCCTCTTCTCCCGGCGGCTGCGCTGGTCCCTGGCCGGCCTGGCCGGCTGCGTGGTCGGCCTCGCCGTCGCCCTGTGGCTGGTGACCGGCATCCACCCGCTGCGCGCCTTCTACGTCACCCTCCTCGACCTCTTCGCGATCGACGACCCGGCTCTCGGGGCATCGCCCGGCCGGCAGCTCCTGCAACTCCTCTCCGCGCTCCTCGGATTGCTGCTCCTGCCGGTGCTGCTGGCCGCCGCCCTGGAGGCGTACGGCACCTTCCGCACCGCCTCCGGCCTGCGCAGGCCGCCACGGGGTCTGAGCGGGCATGTGGTGCTGCTCGGACTGGGCAAGATCGGCACCCGCGTGCTGACCCGGCTGCGGGAGCTGAACATCCCCGTGGTGTGCGTCGAGTCCGACCCGGAGGCCCGGGGTCTCGCCACCGCCCGCCGGCTGCGGGTGCCGGTGGTGCTCGGGGACGTCACCCAGGAAGGTGTCCTGGAGGCCGCCCAGATCCACCGGGCCCGCACGCTGCTCGCGGTGACCAGCGCGGACACCACCAACCTGGAGGCCGTGCTGTACGCGCGGACCGTACGGCCCGATCTGCGCGTGGTGCTGCGGCTGTACGACGACGACTTCGCCACCGCCGTGTACCGCACCCTCCGGGCCGCGTACCCGCACGCGCTGACCCGGAGCCGGAGCGTCACCCACCTGGCCGCGCCCGCGTTCGCCGGGGCGATGCTGGGACGGCAGGTACTGGGGGCGGTCGCCGTGGAGCGCAGGGTGCTGTTGTTCGCCGCGGTCGACGTGGACAGGCATCCCCAGCTGGAGGGGCGGACCGTGGGGGAGGCGTTCCGGGCCGGGGCCTGGCGGGTTCTGGCGCTGGAGGGGCGGACCGACACCCCTGCCGACCATGTGCTGTCGAGAGGGGACAGGGTTGTCGTCGCCGCTACTCGCAGGGGGCTCGCGGAGTTGCGGTGAGCCCCCAGGGAGCTCCGCCCCCTGACCCCCCCGCCCCGCCCACGCACCCGGCTCGGTCAGCTCAAAGGCCACCCGCGAAGGCACCCGGCTCGGGCGGCTGGGAGGGCCGCCCGGGGAGGCAGTCGGCCCGGGTGGCCGGGAGGGCGGGCCGGAGTCAGTGGGTTCGGCCGGCTGGGAGGGTGGGGTGGAGAGGCAGGTGCCGTTCTGCGAAGTCCAGTTCCAGTCTCACCTGCTTGATCCGCTCCTCCACCACCAGTGAGCCGTGCCCCGCGTCGTACCGGTACACCTCGTGGACCGCGCCCCGGGCCTCCAGTCTCTTGACGTAGTTGTCGATCTGGCGGATCGGGCAGCGCGGGTCGTTGACGCCCGCCGAGATGTAGACCGGCGCCTTGACCCGGTCGACGTACGTCAGCGGGGAGGACGCCTCGAAGCGCTCCGGGACCTCCTCCGGGGTGCCGCCCAGCAGGGTGCGGTCCATGGCCTTCAGCGCCTCCATCTCGTCGTGGTACGCGGTGACGTAGTCCGCGACCGGCACCACCGCGATGCCCAGCGCCCAGGCGTCCGGCTGGGTGCCGACGCCGAGCAGGGTGAGGTACCCGCCCCAGGAGGCGCCCGTGAGGATCAGGCGGGCCGGGTCGGCGAGTCCGGAGGAGACCGCCCAGTCGCGCACCGCGGCCACGTCCTCCAGCTCGATCAGCCCCACCCGGTGCTTGAGGGCGTCGGTCCAGGCGCGCCCGTAACCGGTGGAGCCGCGGTAGTTGACGCGGACCACCGCGTAGCCGTGGTCGACCCAGGCGGACGGGCCCGCCGCGAAGGAGTCGCTGTCGTGCCACGTCGGGCCGCCATGCAGGTCGAAGACGGTGGGGAGGGGGCCCGTGGCGCCCGCCGGCTTCTGGATCAGAGCGTGGATGCGACCGCCGGGGCCCTCCACCCAGACGTCCTCCACCGGCACCGAGGGCGGGCACGTCATGCCCGGAGGATCCAGCACCACACCGCCGGTCGTGGAACGCACCACCGGGGGCTCGGCGGCCGACGACCACAGGTACTCCACGCTGCCGTCGGGGCGGGCCGTCGCGCCGGACACCGTGCCCGGCGGGGTGGGGACGCGGGTCCGCTCACCGGCCGCCAGGTCGTACCGGAACAGCTCGCTGCGGCCCTCGAAGCTGTGGGCGATGAGCAGGGCCGAGCCGTCCGGACACCACTCGGCGCTGACGTCACCCGGCAGGTCCAGGGCCAGATCCTTCTCCTCGCCGGTCGCCAGGTCCCACACCAGCGGCTCCCAGCGGCCCCGGCGCTGGTGCCCGATGAGCAGCCGGGTGTCGCCGTCGACCGGAGCGAAGCCCAGCACCTCCAGGCCCAGCTCCTCGGTGCCGCCCTTGGTGTCGTCCAGCTCGGCGACCGTCGTGCCGTCCGGGCGGAGCACGCGCAGGGCGGCGTGCATGGCGTCGCCGTGCTCGGTGTGCTCGACGGCGATCAGGGAGCCGTCGTGCGAGAGGTCACCGACGCCCGCCGACTCGCGGTGCCGGTAGATCTCCACCGGGTCCGCGCCCGCACGCGCCAGGTGGATGGTCGTGCCGTCCTCGTCCGTGGAGCGGCCGACGACCGCCGTGCGGCCGTCGCGCGACAGGGCGAGACCGGCCGGATAGGACGGGGCGAGACCGGGCACGGCCGGCTCGTCCGCGCCGCCCGCGAAGGGCTGGCGGCGCCAGATCCCGAACTCGTCCCCGTCCTTGTCGTCGAACCACCAGATCCACGCGCCGTCCGGGGAGAGCACGCCGTCCGTCGTGCCGTTCGGCCGGTCCGTCGCCTGCCGCTGCTCGCCCGTCGCGCGGTCCCAGGCGTACAGCTCGTACGTCCCCGTCGCGTTCGACACGAACAGGGAGCGGTCCGGCGCGTCCTCCGCCCAGTCGGGCAGCGACACCCGCGGCGCCCGGAAGCGCTTCTCCCAGTTCGGCATGTCCGATGTGTCCGGCATCCTGCTCTCACTCATGGCCCCAGTCATGCGCCCATATTGCCTGGCCGCGCCGGCAATCGGGGTGCCGCTGTACGCAGGCTGTGGATAACTTCCGGATCACCGGGTTCCCGCACGAGCACGACGTGTCGTTCTTCCCGCGCTCCGCGCACTTCGAGGTGCGCGACGGCCACCACCGCTCACCGGGGGACCATCCGCGCGTCCCGCTGACCTGCCAGCGCCCGGTGAGCACGGCGGGCAAGGACTGACCCGCGGCCGATCCGCCGGTGCGGGCGCCGTACCGTGGAGGGCGTGTACCGCTTTCTGCTGACACCCCGCTGGTGGGGCATCAACGTCTTCGTGCTGCTCGCCATCCCGTTCTGCATCTTCATGGGGTCATGGCAGCTGAGCCGGTTCGAGGGCCGGGTGCAGGACCATCGTGCCGCGAGCGAGCAGGCCGCGTCCGGTCAGGACGAGGCCGCGCGTCCACTGCGGAGCATGCTGCCCGTCGACAAGAACACCTCGGGGCGGCGGGTCACCGCCAGCGGGCGGTACGGCGAGCAGCTGCTCGTGCCCGGACGGGAGCTGGACGGCAAGCGCGGCTTCTACGTCCTCACCCTGCTGCGCACCGACTCCGGCAAGGCGCTGCCCGTGGTGCGCGGCTGGCTGCCGGGTACGGCCGACTCCGCCAGGGCTCCCGCCGCACCGACCGGTGAGGTCACCGTCACCGGCGCGCTGCAGGCGTCCGAGACGCCGGGGGACAACGGGGTCAGCGCCGCGGGCGGGCTGCCCGCCGGACAGACGGCGGCGATCAGCTCGGCGTCACTGGTCAACCTGGTGCCGTACCGGCTGTACGACGCGTGGGTGACGCTGGACAAGGGCGACGCCGGGATGAAGGCCGTACCCGCGAGTGCGCCGGAGGGTTCGGGGCTGGACCTGAAGGCGTTCCAGAACCTCGGCTACACCGGGGAGTGGTTCGTGTTCGCGGGCTTCGTGGTGTTCATGTGGTTCCGGCTGCTGCGCCGGGAGGTGGAGTTCCAGCGGGACGCCGCGCTGGGCCTGGTGCCGGAGGGCTCGGAACAGACACCGGTCCCGAGCGGCTGACCCCGCACCGGCAGCATCCCGGAAAGGGCCGCGCCCGGTCGGCCGTACCCCCGCGGAGCGCTACACCCCCGCCAGCACCCCGGTGTAGTAGACCGTCCCCGCGCATGCCCCCGGTACCACCGCCGTCGCCGCCGGGGCGCCGCCCTGGGCCGTGTGGGTGACCGCGATGCTGCCGTCGGCCGTGCCGTCCTCGGTGACCAGCTGGGTCGTGGTGCCCGCCGCGCCGGTGGTGTCGGCCGTACCGCCGGAGTCACTCGCTTCCTGGGTCGGCGTCGGGTCCGGCGAAGGGGCGCCCGTGCCGGTGTCGCCCGTGCTGCCGCCGCCGGTGGTGGGACAGGTCTCCGAGGGCACGAAGGCGAACCTCTCCTCGTACGCCGCGCCGGGCTGGAGGACCAGCGTGGAGACCTCGAGGGACGGGTCGGGCAGGGAGGCCGCCGCGTCCCCGGCCACGTGCCGGACGGCGGTGACCTTGGACTGGTCGGCGGCGCCCTGGGCCGTGGGCGTGACACTGCCCGGGCCGCCGACCGTGCAGGCCGCCTCGGAGATGTTGGTGACGCGGAAGCTGCCGTAGACGACCCCCGCGGAGTCGGGGGCGTTCACGGTGCCGGTGGCGGAGCCCAGCTCGATCGCCGTGCACAGCGGGGCACCCGCGGCCAGGGTCGCGGAGGGGTTGACGCTGCCGGGGGCGGTGCCGCTGTGGCCGCCCTTGTCGATCTTCTCGTCGTGCTTGCCGGGATCCTTGCCGGGCGGGACCGTCGCACCCCCGGGGTCCTGCCGGCCGCCCTTGTCGGTGCCCTGGTCCTTGGTCTGGCCGGTGCCGCCCTGCGCCTCGGAGGACTGGCCGGCCATCGCGGTGTTGGGGTCGGTACCGCCGGCCTGGGAGACATGCACGAGGGCGGGGATCGCGGTGCCGATGAACAGGGCCGCCGCGGCCATGCCGACCACCGCCTGCCGCTTGCGGGCACGGCGCGCGGGAACGGCCCGGCGCAGATGCTCCAGCGTGCCGGAGCGCGGTTCGATGCCGTCTACCGCCGAGTGCAGCAGGCTGCGCAGACCCAGCTCGTCCGAGCCGAGTCCGTCGATACCCGGGCCGAGCGCCTCAGGGCCCTTGTCGTCGGGGCCGTGGTTCACAGTTCCGTTCCCAGCGTGCGATTGCGTGTGCTCTTGCCCGTGACGCCCCGTCGGCTCGTGCCGGGCGCGGGACGGGCGACGTTCAGGGGAGTGGTGCTCAGGGGAGTGACCGTCATGGGAATCGCCCCCTTCGGCGTTGCCGCTCATACCGTCTGCTCCATGGCCACCCGCAGCGCGGCGATGCCCCGCGAGCCGTACGCCTTCACCGAGCCCAGGGATATGCCGAGCGTCTCGGCGACCTGAGCCTCGGTCATGTCCGCGAAGTAGCGCAGCACGAGGACCTCGCGCTGGCGGCGCTGCAGGCCCTTCATCGCCTTGATGAGGTCCCGGCGTTCCAGCTGGTCGTAGGCGCCCTCTTCCGCGCTCGCCATGTCGGGCATCGGCTTGGAGAGCAGCTTCAGGCCGAGGATGCGCCGACGCAGCGTGGACCGGGAGAGGTTGACGACCGTCTGCCGCAGGTAGGCGAGGGTCTTCTCGGGGTCACGGACGCGCTTGCGGGCCGAGTGGACGCGGATGAACGCCTCCTGGACGACGTCCTCGCAGGAGGCGGTGTCGTCGAGGAGGAGCGCGGCGAGACCGAGCAACGAGCGGTAGTGCGCCCGGTAGGTCTCGGTGAGGTGGTCGACGGTGGTCCCGACGGCCTCGGTCGCCACGGCACCCGCGGGTTCCTCGACGCCGTCGCGCTGACTGGGTATGCGGGCGGGCCGCGCTGCGGGCATGGGCGCGATCACCGGCATGCCGCCGGCCGTGCGGGGCCGGAGCCCTGCGCGGGGCCGCAGTGCCGTGCCGCCACGGGCCACACTGAGTTCGAGTACCTCTGCCACGCCAGTTGGACACGCTTCCCCCCTTGAGGGTTGTACGTGCCGGACGTCACATGTGCGACGATCGACGGTGCCTCAAGTGCCGACATGCGCCCCGCTCTTCCCTTATGTCCCATTTGAACGGGCGTCCCCACGCCCCGATCACGGCGTCCCCACGCCAGGATCATCACGTCCCCAGGTCCCGCAAGGGTGACCGCAAAGACGCTCCCCGCCCTCCGTACGGTTGCGGAAGGCGGGGAGTGAAATCCTCTGCTGCCAAGAGGGACGGTTCAAGTGGTGTGGACCATGCTCCCGGCCACACTTCTTACACGGATCCTACAAAGCCGTCATGTGCGGCCGGGCGGCTCCGCCGTCTCCGCCGCGATCAGTTCGGCGATCTGGGCGCAGTTCAGCGCGGCGCCCTTGCGCAGGTTGTCGCCGCACACGAAGAGTTCGAGCGCGGTCGGGTCGTCCAGCGTCCGGCGCAGGCGGCCGACCCAGGTCGGATCGGTGCCCACCACGTCGGCGGGGGTGGGGAATTCGCCGGCGGCCGGATCGTCGCAGAGCACCACGCCCGGCGCGGTGGCGAGGATCTCGCGGGCGCCGTCGACGCCCACCTCGCGCTGGAAGCGGGCGTGGACGGTCAGCGAGTGCGTGGTGACCACCGGAACTTGCACGCAGGTCACGGCGACCGGCAGCTTCGGCAGGCCGAGGATCTTCCGGGACTCGTCGCGGACCTTCATCTCCTCCGACGACCAGCCGTCCTCCCTGAGCGACCCGGCCCACGGCACGACGTTGAGCGCGACCGGCTCCGGGAACGGCCCGGTGTCGTCCCCGACGGCCCGCCGTACGTCCCCGGGCTTGGTGCCCAGCTCGGTCCCGGCCACCAGCGACAGCTGGGCCCGGAGCGTCTCCACACCGGCCTGTCCGGCCCCGCTCACCGCCTGGTACGACGACACCACCAGCTCACGCAGGCCGAACTCGGCGTGCAGCGCGCCCAGGGCGACGATCATCGTCATGGTCGTGCAGTTGGGGCTGGCGACGATCCCGCGCGGACGGGACCGTATCGCGTGCGGATTGACCTCGGGCACGACGAGCGGCACGTCCGGGTCCATCCGGAAGGCAGCGGAGTGGTCGACGACGACCGCGCCGCTCGCGGCGGCGACCGGCGCCCACTCGGCGGCGACCTCGTCCGGGACGTCGAACAGCGCGATGTCGACCCCGGCGAAGGCGTCCTCCGTCAGGGCCACCACCTCGACCTCCTCCCCGCGTACGGCCAGCTTGCGGCCGGCCGAGCGGGGAGAGGCGATCAGACGGATCTCACCCCAGATGTCCGCGCGCTGGGACAGGATCTGGAGCATGACCGTGCCGACGGCCCCGGTCGCTCCCACGACCGCGAGCGTCGGCTTGCCGGTCGGTGCCATCAGCGGCCCGTGCCTCCGTAGACGACGGCCTCGTCGGTGTCGGAGTCGAGCCCGAAGGCGGTGTGCACGGCGCGGACGGCCTCCGGCACGTCGTCCTTGCGGGTCACGACCGAGATCCGGATCTCGGAGGTCGAGATCAGCTCGATGTTCACGCCCGCGTCGCTCAGCGCCTCGAAGAAGGCGGCCGTGACCCCCGGGTTGGTCTTCATGCCGGCGCCGACCAGGGAGATCTTGCCGATCTGGTCGTCGTAGCGCAGCGAGTCGAAGCCGATGCCCGGCTTGTTGCGCTCCAGCGCGTCGATGGCCTTGCGGCCCTCGGTCTTCGGCAGCGTGAAGGAGATGTCCGTCAAACCCGTGGAGGCGGCGGACACGTTCTGCACGACCATGTCGATGTTGATCTCGGCATCGGCGATGGTCCGGAAGATCGCGGCGGCCTCACCCGGCTTGTCCGGCACACCGACGACCGTGACCTTGGCCTCGGAGGTGTCGTGCGCGACACCGGAGATGATGGCCTGCTCCACCTTCTGGTCCCCAATCGGCTCACTGCTGACCCACGTGCCCTGAAGTCCGCTGAAGCTGGACCGGACGTGGATCGGGATGTTGTAGCGGCGGGCGTACTCCACACAGCGGTGGAGCAGCACCTTGGAGCCGGAGGCGGCGAGCTCCAGCATGTCCTCGAAGGAGATCCAGTCGATCTTCTTCGCCTTCTTCACCACGCGCGGGTCGGCGGTGAACACGCCGTCGACGTCGGTGTAGATCTCGCAGACCTCGGCGTCGAGGGCGGCGGCCAGGGCCACGGCCGTCGTGTCGGACCCGCCGCGCCCCAGCGTGGTGATGTCCTTCTTGTCCTGGCTGACGCCCTGGAACCCGGCGACGATCGCGATGTTGCCCCGGTCCAGGGACTCCCGGATCCGGCCCGGCGTGACGTCGATGATCCGGGCTTTGTTGTGGACCGAGTCGGTGATGACGCCTGCCTGGCTGCCGGTGAACGACTGGGCCTCGTGGCCCAGGTTTTTGATCGCCATCGCCAGCAGAGCCATGGAGATACGCTCTCCGGCGGTCAGCAGCATGTCGAACTCCCGACCGGCAGGCATCGGAGAAACCTGCTCGGCGAGATCGATCAGCTCGTCCGTCGTGTCGCCCATCGCGGAAACGACGACGACAACTTGGTTGCCGTTCTTCTTCGCTTCCACGATCCGCTTGGCGACGCGCTTGATGCCCTCGGCATCGGCTACGGAGGAGCCTCCGTACTTCTGCACGACAAGGCCCACGTGCGCTCCTCGCTCGGTTCGTTTATGTCGGCTCAGTCTATCGAGCGTCCGAATTCCACCACCCTGCTCCCGCATGGTGAGACATCGGACGCCCGCGTCCGGCACCTGCCCAGCCTTCGGCGGACCACGCGACAAAGTGCCCCGGCTCACACCAGGCGGAGCCCGGTGCTCACACCAGGCGGAGCCCGGTGCTACTCCCCGCGCCGGATGCCCAGCGGAGCGCCGATCTCCTGCGCCATCACCCGGCCCGCCTCGAACTCCAGGGTCTCGTCCCCGATGTCCGCCTGATCGGTGTCCAGACCGTCCAGCTCCTCCAGGGGCTGGTTCAGGCGGACGTGGATGAGGACGGACTGGAGGGCGCGCAGCACCGCGGAGGCCGTCGAGCCCCAGTTGGAGAAGTAGGAGAACTGCCACCACCACAGCGCCTCGGTGGTGCGGCCCGCGCGGTAGTGCACCATGCCGTGCCGGAGGTCGGTGATGATGTCGGCGAGGTCGTCGGAGATCCGGGCCGGCACGGGGGCCTTGCGCGGCTCGTACGGGTCGAAGACCTCGGAGTAGACGTCGACGGGTTCCAGCAGCCGGGCGAAGTTCTCGCGCAGCCCGTCCACGTCCGGCTCGGGGCCCGGGTCGGGCTCGTAGCGATCGTCGGGGACGATGTCCTCGTGGGCACCCAGCCGGCCGCCGGCCAGCAGGAGCTGGGAGACCTCCAGGAGGAGGAAGGGGACCGTCGATCCGGGTTCGTCGCCCCTCGCCACCTCCGTGACGGCCACCAGGAAGCTCTCGACCTGGTCCGCGATCTGGACCACGAAATCGTCCGGATTCTGCGTCGAGTCGTGCAGCGTGGCGTCAGACATCTAGCAGTCGTCTCCCCTCGAAGGCGCGGCCGAGGGTCACCTCGTCCGCGTATTCCAGGTCGCCACCCACCGGGAGGCCGCTGGCCAGGCGGGTGACCTTCAGGCCCATGGGCTTGATCATGCGAGCGAGGTACGTCGCCGTCGCCTCGCCTTCCAGATTCGGGTCCGTGGCCAGGATCAGTTCCGTGACCGTCCCGTCGGCCAACCGCGCGAGAAGTTCTCGTATACGCAGGTCGTCGGGTCCGACACCCTCGATCGGGCTGATCGCGCCGCCGAGCACGTGATAGCGGCCCCGGAACTCGCGGGTGCGCTCGATCGCCACGACGTCCTTCGGCTCCTCCACCACACAGATGACGGAGGCATCGCGGCGCGGGTCGCGGCAGATGCCGCACAGCTCCTCCTGCGCGACGTTGCCGCAGGTGGCACAGAAGCGGACCTTCGCCTTCACTTCCAGGAGGGCCTGCGCGAGCCGCTTCACGTCAGTCGGCTCGGCCTGAAGGATGTGGAAGGCGATCCGCTGCGCGCTCTTGGGACCGACGCCGGGCAGCCGTCCCAGCTCGTCGATGAGGTCCTGGACCACGCCTTCGTACAACGGACTGCCTTTCCTGGAGACCTGTCGGTACGTACCGTAGTCGGCGCCCGGCTCCGCGTGGAAGCCGGAGGCGTCAGAACGGCAGGCCGGGGATCCCGCTGCCGCCGCCCAGCCCCTGGGCCAGCGGGCCGAGCTTCTGCTGCTGGAGCGTCTGCGCGTTCTCGTTGGCCGCCTGTACGGCTGCCACGATCAGGTCGGCGAGGGTCTCGGTGTCCTCCGGGTCCACCGCCTCGGGGTCGATCTTCAGCGCGCGCAGCTCACCGGCACCGGTGACGGTGGCCTGCACCAGACCGCCGCCGGCGTGCCCGTCGACCTCCGTGTTCGCCAGTTCCTCCTGCGCCCGCTGCAGGTCCTGCTGCATCTTCTGCGCCTGCTGGAGCAACTGCTGCATGTTGGGCTGGCCACCGGGGATCACGATCAGCTCCTCGCCGTCTTCCGCGTCGTCGTCTCCGACGTTTTCTCCGTCGTCACTGAGCCTACGTGGTCCACGCGGTCACTGCCCCGCCACTCTTTCGAGTGAGAACGACGGCAGTCGTATTCCTGATCAAGGCCCTCTTCCGAGCGGAAAAGTCGGGAAAGCTCCCTCTGTGCCACCCGTTGGGCGGTAGGAAGGTGACCGCGCGTCGGCATGGAATGTCACGCAACGTGACCGGTCGTGAGCAGTAGGGAGTGCCGGGTGGGTCAGCCGGAGATGCAGCCCGAGGGTCCGCCTCAGGACGGGCGGGGCGAGGGTGCGGCCGGGCTGCGGCCTGCCGATCTGACCGGACGCGCCTTCCCGCTCGGAGACTGGGGCGAGCCCGCCGAGCGACTGGACGAGCTGTACCGATGGGTGGAGCGCCGGGCGCTGGAGACCGCCGCCTGGTATCTGCGGGACCGCCTCTGGAAGCGGCGCGGGGCGCGCGTGCTGCGGGTCGGGGCGGCGTCCGGAGCCGTGGCCGGGGCGGCACTGCCCCTGCTGGACCTCACCGGTGCGGCCGGCGGGGTGGCGCCCTTGGGCTGTCTGGCGCTGCTGCTCGGGGTCACCTGCGTCGGCATCGACCGCTATTTCGGGGTCACCTCCGGCTGGATAAGGGACGTGGCCACCGCGCAGGCGGTGCAGCGGCGGCTTCAGGTGTTGCAGTTCGACTGGGCGTCGGAGAGCGTGCGGGAGGTGCTGGGACCGGCGGAGGGCACGGCGAGCGAGGCGGCCGAGCGGTGCCTGTCGGTACTGCGGCGCTTCTCGGAGGACATCACGGAGCTGGTGCGCACGGAGACGACCGACTGGATGGTGGAGTTCCGCACGGGTTCGGCACCGCTGGGCATCCAGACGGCGGTGGCGTCGGTGCCACGGCAGGAGGCGGGCGGTCCGGGGGGCCGTTTCCCGCTGCCGCCGGCGAACGGGAGCCGCCCGAACATGCCCCGGCAAAGGCCACCGGAGCCGCGCTAGGAACCGGCGGTGCCGCGACGGCCGCCGGCACCAGCGCGTGGGCTCGCCGGAGCCGGACGGCGGCCCCCGATGCCCGGCACCGCGGTCCCGATGGCGACGGCGTTCTCCGTGCTCAGCCACTGAATGTGGGTGCCCCGCCGCCACTCCCCGCAGTCGGATGACGGGAGTCACGGCACGCGCGCGGACGGACCCCGGCGGGACCCGTCCGCGGCCGTTCGCTTGCCGTTCAACCAGCCCGACGATGACGGGAGTCGGTCACCGCCCCGGTCACCTCCTGCTGTACGTCAAGCTCTCCCCGCCGTTCGCCTTCGCCCGCTTCAGCCGCCCGTCCGGCAGCAGGGTGACCTCGGTGGCCTCGCCCGGGGTGCAGGAGGAGGCGGGTTCACCGGTGGTCACGGTGGAGGGGCCGATCTTCAGCGGCCCGTCACCGCTGGGCTGTTCGGCGAGCTCCGCCTCGAACACACAGTGGTACGAGCCACCGCCCTCGGTCGGCCCGTCCGCGACCAGCGTCAGGACGCTGTCCCCCACCTCGCCCTGCCGGATGGTCAGTTCGCGGGCGTTGGATCCGCCCGCGTTGTCGATGGTCGTCCGCCAGGTGCCCAGATAGGCGTCCGGTACCGCTCCGGCGCCGGTGGTGGAGGCGGACGGGGACGGCGCCGAGCCGGTCGGCGTGGGCTCGCCGGAGCCGGACGGCGGCCCGGAGACGGCGGTGGGCGCCGGACCGCCCTTGCCCGCGCCCTTGTCGTCGGTGCCGCTGCCGTTCTTCATCAGCGCGTACACGGAGCCGCCCGCGCCCAGCGCCACGACCAGCGCGATCACCACGAGCAGCACGGTGGACCGGTCACCGCGCCGCTCCGGCTCCGCCGGCATCCCCACGCCCGGCGGGCCGTACGGCGGCGTGGAACCGAGCCCGCCGCCATAGGGGTTGTACGTCTGCGGCCCCGCTCCCCAGCCCCCGACACCGGCCTGCTGCGGATACGCGTAGGCGGCGGCATGTGAGGGCTGCGCTTGCTGCGGAGAGGAGTGCTGATGCGACTGGGAGAACTGCGGGGACTGCTGTGGGGCTTGAGAGAAGGGGGGCTGGTGCGGGACCTGAGAGAAGGGGGGCTGCTGTGGAGGCGGAGAGAAGTGCGGGGGCTGCTGTGCAGGTCGCGCGTGCTGCTGAGAGGGCTGCTGATAAGGCTGCGGGAGCTGGGAAGGCTGCTGTGGGAGCTGCGGAAGCTGCTGGGGATGCGGTGTCCCGTACGCCTGCCCCGGACCGGCCCCGAGCCGGGGAGGCGCCGGGGGCATGCTGGGCGGCGGAGGCTGAGCGGAAGCGACGGTGGGCAGACGATCGACCCCCACCGACCCCCCGTCGGAAACAGCGGTGTGTTCAGGGGACACACCGTCACCACGGGAAGAGCCCCCACCGCCGACACCCTGACCATCACCGACACCACCGGCCGGCGAACCGCCCCCGGCACCACCTGAGAACGCCCCAGCCTCAACGAAGGGCGCCCCGACCCCGGCACCACCGAAGGGCGCCCTGGCTCCGGCTCCGGCTCCGGCACCACCGGACGGCACCCCGGCTCCGGCTCCGGCTCCGGCACCACCGGACGGCACCCCGGCTCCGGCTCCGGCTCCGGCACCACCGGACGGCACTCCCCCGGCACCACCGGACGGCACTCCCGCCAGGGCACCACCGGACGGCACTCCCGCCAGGGCACCACCCGCATCCGCCGACGGCGCTTGCCCCCCACTGGGGCCACCCGCACCCGACGACGATGGCGGCACGGGCGGTGCGGGTGGGAAACCCTCCCCGGACGCACCCGCACCCGACGAATCCACCGCACCGTCCCCCGCCACGTCAGCACCAACACCGCCACCGGCACCCGCACCGGCACCCGACGCCCCGCCACCGGCACCGGCACCGGCCCCCGACGCCCCGGCCCCCGCACCCCGCTCCGGATTCTCCACCTCCAGCAGCTGCACGGCATGCCGCCCCAACTGCGCGACCAGCGAACTCGGCAGCCACGGATCCCGGGACCGCCCCCCGACCACGGTGTCCTCCACCCCGGTCCGTTCCAGGATCACGTCCAGCGAGGGCCGTGCTCCCGGATCCTTGCGCAGACAATGCCGCACCAGGTCGGCGATCCCCTCCGGCACCCCCGTCAGATTTGGCTCCTCCTGGGCGATCCGGAACATCAGCGCGTGCGCCCCGCTGTTGGCGGCCCCGAACGGCAGCGCCCCGGTCGCCGCATAGGCGAGCACGGACCCGAGGCAGAACACGTCACACGCCGGCGTGATCCGGTCCCCCCGCACCTGCTCGGGCGCCATGAACCCGGGCGACCCGACGAGCGACCCGGTCCGTGTGAGCCCTTCCCCGCCGCCGGTCGCCGTCTCCAGTGCCCGCGCGATCCCGAAGTCGATCACGCGCGGCCCGTCGATGGTCACCAGCACGTTGGACGGCTTGAGATCCCGGTGCACGATCCCGGCCGCGTGGATGTCCTTCAGCGCCTGCGCGAGCCCCGCCGCCAGGATCCGTACCGACCGCTCGGGCAGCGCCCCGTGATCATGCCCGACGACCTGTTGCAGGCTCGGCCCGGCCACGTACCCGGTCGCCACCCACGGCACGGCCGCCTCGGTGTCGGCGTCCAGCACGGGCGCGGTCCAGTGCCCGCCGACCCGGCGCGCGGCCTGCACCTCCTGCCGGAAGCGTGCCCGGAACTCCTCCTGCTCGGCCAGTTCCTCGCGGACGAGTTTCACGGCGACGGTGCGCCCCCGGTCCGACCGGGCCAGGTACACATGCCCCATGCCACCCGCGCCGAGCCGCGCCAGCAGCCGGTAGGCACCGATCTTCCCCCAGCCTCCGGCCGGGAGTGCCCTTTGATCCCCCGGTCCCAGCTTCTCCATCCCCGCGCCGCCTTCCCCCCATAGTTCCGCAACGACCGACAATAGTGCGCCGGTACGGCGGCGGCCCCGGACCGCTGTCTACGGTTCCGTAACAGGCTCGCCCAGGTCGTCGGCGCCGCCGCACGAGCGGGCTCCCGCCCGCGGCCGTGGACAACCTGTCGCGGATTGCCCCCGTCCAGGGAACAAGACGCCGATGTCGCTTCCGCATCGCGGACATTTACCCTCGCGGGCATGACCCCTCAGCCCAGCCCCGAAGCCGGCGCCGCAGTGAAGGCCGCGGACCGTGCACACGTGTTCCACTCCTGGTCCGCCCAGGACCTCATCGACCCGCTCGCCGTCGCCGGCGCCGAGGGGTCGTACTTCTGGGACTACGACGGCACGCGGTACCTGGACTTCACCAGCGGGCTCGTCTATACGAACATCGGCTACCAGCACCCCAAGGTCGTCGCGGCGATCCAGGAGCAGGCCGCGAAGATGACGACCTTCGCGCCCGCGTTCGCGATCGAGGCGCGCTCGGAGGCGGCCCGGCTGATCGCCGAGCGGACCCCCGGCGACCTGGACAAGATCTTCTTCACCAACGGCGGCGCGGACGCCGTCGAGCACGCGGTGCGCATGGCCCGGCTGCACACGGGCCGCCCGAAGGTGCTCTCGGCGTACCGCTCGTACCACGGCGGTACCCAGCAGGCGATCAACCTCACCGGCGACCCGCGCCGCTGGGCCTCCGACAGCGGCGGCGCCGGAGTCGTCCGCTTCTGGGCGCCGTTCCTCTACCGCTCGCGCTTCTACGCCGAGACCGAGGAGCAGGAGTGCGCCCGGGCGCTGGAGCACCTGGAGACGACGATCGCCTTCGAGGGCCCGGCGACGATCGCCGCGATCATCCTGGAGACCGTCCCCGGCACCGCCGGGATCATGGTGCCGCCGCCCGGCTACCTGGCCGGCGTGCGTGAGCTGTGCGACAAGTACGGCATCGTCTTCGTCCTGGACGAGGTGATGGCCGGCTTCGGCCGGACCGGCGAGTGGTTCGCGGCCGACCTGTTCGGCGTGGTCCCCGACCTGATGACCTTCGCCAAGGGCGTGAACTCGGGGTACGTCCCGCTCGGTGGTGTCGCGATCTCCGGGAAGATCGCGGAGACCTTCGGCAAGCGCCCGTACCCCGGCGGCCTGACGTACTCCGGCCACCCGCTGGCCTGCGCCGCCGCCGTCGCCACGCTCGAGGTGATGGCGCAGGAGGGCGTGGTCGAGAACGCCAGGCGGCTGGGCGAGACGGTCGTCGGCCCCGGCCTCGCCGAGCTGGCCGAGCGGCACCCGAGTGTGGGCGAGGTGCGCGGTGTCGGCATGTTCTGGGCGCTGGACCTGGTGAAGAACCGGGAGACCCGGGAGCCGCTGGTGCCGTACAACGCGGCCGGCGAGGCCAACGCCCCCATGGCCGCGTTCGCGGCTGCCGCCAAGAAGCACGGCGTGTGGCCCTTCGTGAACATGAACCGCACGCACGTCGTCCCGCCGTGCAACGTCACCGAGTCCGAGCTGAAGGAGGGCCTGGCCGCGCTCGACGCCGCGCTGACCGTGGCGGACGAGTACACCGTGTGACGACCCCCGCGCGGGGTGACGCGGTGTGACCGAACCATGGCTGCCGCCGGGCCCGTCCGAACGCGTAAGGTGACGTGCTCGTAAGCAAGAGGGACCCGCGTAGATCGCGAGTCTGTACGAGTACGTCACCCGGACGTGTGAAGAGAGGCACCGATCATGCCCGGCAATGGCACCGTGACGCGCAGCACCCTGCGCCAGCAGATCGCGGACGCGCTCCGTGACGAGGTGCTCGCGGGGCGACTGCGCCCGGGCCGGGCGTTCACCGTCAAGGAGATCGCCGACCAGTACGGCGTCTCCGCCACCCCCGTCCGCGAAGCCCTGGTCGACCTGTCCGCCCAGGGCATCCTGGAGGCCGACCAGCACCGCGGCTTCCGCGTGCCCGAGTACTCGGTCACCGACTACCGGAACATGATCGAGGCCCGCAGCCTGGTCACCGACGGCATGTTCCAGGCCCTCTCCGCCGGCCACCCCGCCTTCCGGACCCCGCCGGAGGACCCGCGCACGGCCGCGGCCCTGGCCACCGTGCGCCGCCGCGGCGAGGAGGCCCAGCGGGCCGCGACCGCCGGCGACCTCACCGTTCTCGTCGGCTACGACCTCCGGTTCTGGCGCGAGTTGAGCGCCCTGTTCGGCAACCCCTACCTCGGCGACTTCCTGCACCGCCTGCGCGTGCAGTCCTGGGTCTGCGCGGTGCAGTACCTGCTGCGCCTGCCCGACCTGCGCGGCCGGCTGTGGGCCGGGCACACCGAGTTGGTCGACGCGCTGGGCCGGCGTGAGGCCGAGACCGCCCGTACGCTCGTCGCCGCCTCCAACGCCCACTCGCTGGCACTGCTGGAACACCTGACCAACGGGTAGATGACCGGTACGGCCCGTACGGGGGGAGCCGCCCCACGGACGTACCGACTACCCTGCCCTGACCACCTGCTGCCGTGCGTGACCGCGCGCCCGCCGATGCGAGGAGCCCTCTTTTGGCCTGTGACCTGTGGCTGGTACCGCTCGTGGACGTGTTGTGCCACACCCCGGACAATCCCTTCGCCGAGGAACTCGCGCAGTACAACAAGGCGCTGGCCGAGGCCGGCCTGCCGCCGGTGCCGGTGTATCAGTACATGCCGGGCCTGTCCGGCGACGTCGCCCCGGTCGCCGGCTTCGACTACGACGCCCTGCACTTCCTGCGCCGGGCGTACCTGCTCCAGGTCTGCGGGCTGCCGGTGACGCCGGTGGACGAGTTGGGCGGCGACTACGAGCAACTCCTGGAGATGTTCGAGTCCACCGCCCAGCAGTCCCACCTGGTCTGGCACTACGACCACGCGGGCGCGTACGTCCCCGTGGACTTCCCGCACCCGCTGTCGAACGACGAACTCCTCGCGGGCGGCGGCCCGTTGGGATCCGCGCAGACGCTGCTCAGGGAACTCCAGTACGTCGCTGCGACCATCGGCATCGACCCGGCGAACCCGCCGGCGGCCCCGACCCCGCCGGCGGCCCCCACCGAACTGGAGGAGCCGGCCGTCCCGGCCCCCTACGACCCCAGCCCCTTCGCCCGCGAGCGCCACGTCTGGCTGGGCCTGCACGCGGCGGCGACCCGCTCCCTGGCCCAGGGATCGATGATCGTCTTCAGCTGAGGGCCGGGGTAGCGCGTGCGGAAAGGGCGGAGAGTGGGGATGCCGGCCGAGGTGCTCAGGTCGTGAGCCCCGCCGGGACCCGGAGGAGCGGGCGGTCCTACGGCGGCCCGGGAACGCCCTCGGCTCAGTCGGCCTGCGGCAGGGGCCAGCCCAGCTGCATGAACAGCCCCAGCCGGTCGCTCACCGCGCGGATCTCCGTGATCTTCCCGTCGGCCAGGGTGAAGATCCAGATCGCCTCGATCTCGAAGGACCGGCCGGTCGGCTCGGGCATGCGCGGATGCGCCGCGCTGTGCACACCCCGCTGGGTCACCCGGGCCACGACCCGGTCCCCTTCCCCGATCAGCTCGTCCACCTGCACGGTGAGCGGAGCAAGCGCCTCCGCCTGCTGGCGCAGCCCCTCGAAGGCCGCCCCCGGCTCGTCCGCCTCACCGTGGATGATCTTGTTGTGGTCCACCACGTCGGCCGCCATGAACCGGGGCAGATCCGCCGGCCGGTTCTCACTCACAGCCTCGAAGAAGCCCTGAACGACCTTCTTGGCCTCGTCTGTTCCGCTCATCCCGGCTCTCCCCCTGTGCTGTCGGACATCGCTCGCGGCACTGTAGACGACGGGCGTGGGTGGCCGCACGGTCGACGGTCCTGCTCCCGGCACGGCGCGACGAACAGGCGCTGCCCGGCACCCCGGGGGGCTCCAGGCGGTGGGTGACAGCGGATCGGCGCCGGACCATGCCGTCGAGCAGCGACTGGAGGCCGCTACGGCCGCAGGTCGGGTATGCGGCCGATGAGATGGATCACCGGGGGCCACAGCACCCCGCTCGCCATCAGCAGGGACGGGCCGAGGTGCACCGGGCACACGAGCAGGGGCGGTTTGTCGTGCCGCGTCACCTCGAAGACGGCCGGGTCGCGGCAGTCCGTGCCGCCGGCCTGGTGGCCCTCACCGCCGTACGGTCCCCGGCATGGCGCGTTCCGGTGGTCGCTCATGTACCGATTGTCACCGGGCAGGACACGATGACGCCCGCCGATCATGCCCGGGGGCCGATCGACGGGCGCTTCGGTGAGGTGCCTACAGGAACGAGTTGATCTCGATCGTCTCGTCCCGGCCCGGGCCCACGCCGATCGCGGAGATCGGGGCGCCGGACATCTCCTCCAGCGCCTTGACGTAGTTCTGGGCGTTCTTCGGGAGGTCGGAGAAGGACTTGGCCTTCGTGATGTCCTCCGACCAGCCAGGCAGGGTCTCGTAGACCGGCTTCGCGTGGTGGAAGTCGGTCTGGGAGTACGGCAGCTCCTCGACGCGCTTGCCGTCGATCTCGTACGCCACGCAGACCGGGATCTGCTCCCAGCCGGTCAGCACGTCCAGCTTGGTGAGGAAGAAGTCGGTCAGGCCGTTGACGCGGGTCGCGTAGCGGGCGATGACCGCGTCGAACCAGCCGCAGCGGCGGTCACGGCCGGTGGTCACGCCCCGCTCGCCGCCGATGCGGCGCAGTGCCTCGCCGTCCTCGTCGAAGAGCTCCGTCGGGAACGGACCGGCGCCGACCCGGGTCGTGTACGCCTTGAGGATGCCGATGACCCGGCTGATCTTCGTCGGACCCACGCCGGCGCCGGTGCACGCGCCGCCCGCGGTGGGGTTCGAGGAGGTCACGAAGGGGTACGTGCCGTGGTCGATGTCCAGCAGCGTGCCCTGGCCACCCTCGAACAGGACGACCTTGTTCTCCTCCAGGGCCTGGTTGAGGACCAGGACCGTGTCGGCGACGTACGGCTTGATCTGCTCGGCGTAGCCCAGCAGCTCCTCGACCACCTGGTCCACGGCGATCGCGCGCCGGTTGTACAGCTTGGTGAGGATCTGGTTCTTGGCGTCGAGCGCCGCCTCGACCTTCTGGGTCAGGATCGACTCGTCGTAGAGGTCCTGGACCCGGATGCCCACGCGGTTGATCTTGTCCGCGTAGGTCGGGCCGATGCCGCGGCCGGTCGTGCCGATCTTGCGCTTGCCGAGGAAGCGTTCCGTCACCTTGTCGACCGTCACGTTGTACGGCGTGATGACGTGCGCGTTACCGCTGATCAGGAGCTTGGACGTGTCGACGCCACGCTCGTTCAGACCGCTCAGCTCGGAGAGCAGGACCGACGGGTCGACGACGACGCCGTTACCGATGACCGGCGTGCAACTGGGAGACAGGATTCCGGAAGGGAGAAGGTGAAGGGCGTACTTCTGATCGCCCACGACCACCGTGTGGCCGGCGTTGTTACCGCCTTGGTAACGGACCACATAGTCGACGGAGCCACCGAGTAGGTCCGTCGCCTTTCCCTTGCCTTCGTCACCCCACTGAGCACCGAGCAGCACAAGTGCGGGCACGCGCGTACACCCCTTCCGGGCGGGGCATGTCCAAGGTCGGGGGCGTGGGCGTAAGGTTCACCGCCGCGTACCACCGCGACCGTCGTCGGTCGCACAACCGTCGGACCGGATGCCCCGGAATAGACGAAGCCCCTGGCGCAATAGCGCAAGGGGCTCTTGCACAAAGATGCTACCCGAGGAAGCGAGGCAGGACCGAGGTGGCGACTTTCGCGACGTCCGATCAGCTGCTGGTGATCATCGATCCGGGGGCCCGGCAGGCGGACGGAGAGTCCGTACGAATCGCGAAAGACGTGCTCAGCGCGGGTGCGGCGGCCAAACTGTGTCTGCCGGAGGGACCGGAGGAGTTCGCCC
The DNA here is from genome assembly GCF_044546845.1 of Streptomyces sp. NPDC053076. NCBI lineage: Bacteria > Bacillati > Actinomycetota > Actinomycetes > Kitasatosporales > Streptomycetaceae > Streptomyces > Streptomyces sp. NPDC053076. Next base: position 214,019 of record NZ_JBITZL010000010.1, read on the forward strand.
GCGCACTGGGCCGGAGGGGATCCCGGCGGCCGGTCGTGGTCGGCGACGGCCGGGCCCTGGCCCGCGCGGTCACCCTGCTGCACCGGCAGCGGGAGCTGTCCGGATGCGCGCTGTCGGTGGTACCGGTGGGGGACACCGCGCTCGCCGAGTCGCTCGGGGTGCCCAGAGGCACGGTGGCGGCGGCGCGGGCGGTCCTGGACGGCGTCGAGCGGCGCCTGGACCTCCTGGTCGACGACAGCGACGGCGTGGTGCTGGGCGCGCTGGGCATCCCGCCGGCGCCGGTGCGGGCGGCTGCCGCCGAGCCGCTGCCGCTCGCCTCGGGCCGGCCCTGGTACCGCTCCCTGGTCCGCACCCTGGCGCCCCGGCCCGCCCGGCTGTCCGCCGTGCCGTCCCCCTGCGCGGCCCGGGTGCGGGTGGAGGTCGACGGGGAGACGGTGGTCGACCTGGACCAGCCGGTGGAGGCGGTGTCGGTGGCGCCGGGCACGCACGGGGCGGCTTCGGTGGAGGTACGGCCGCTGTCGGTGGGCGCGGCGGCGACGCCCCTGCTGGCCTCCGGCCGCACGGTGACGGTCACCGGGGCGGACTTCCGCTACCGGGCGGACGCGACCGTGTCGGGACCGGTGCGCAGACGGACGTGGCGGGTGGCGGAGGGGGCCTGGGGGCTCGTCCTGCCCGCCGACCGGTGATCCGCCCGGCCCCCCTAAAGGTCTGGTGACAAATATTTAACCGCGCCGACCCCTTCCCGTGCACACCCTTCGTCCACCATCCTGCTCCATCAGTACGCATGGACCGGACACGGAGGGGGCCACCCGATGGCTGTGGACGAGGGCGTCGCCCCGGCGACCGAGAGCGGCGACGACACAACGCTCCACCGGCTGAAACCCAACGCCGTCGGGCTGCTGGGCGTGGTGTTCATGGCCGTGGCCACGGCCGCGCCGATCACCGCCATGACCGGCAACGTGCCCTTCATGGTGGCGTCCGGCAACGGCGTCGGGGCACCCGCGAGCTATCTCGTCGCAATGGTCGTCCTGGCAATCTTTTCCGTGGGTTTCACGTCGATGGCGAAGCACATCACGTCCACGGGCGCCTTCTACGGATTTATTTCGTACGGCCTCGGCCGCACCGTCGGTCTCGCCTCAGGTCTGCTCGCGACCTTCGCGTACGTCGTCTTCGAACCGGCCCTGATCGGCATCTTCTCCACCTTCGCCACCACCACCCTCAAGGACCAGACGGGCCTGCACGTGCCCTGGTGGGCCTTCGCCGTCCTGATGCTGGCGATCAACGCCACCGGCACCTGGTTCGGCGTCAGCGTGGCCGAGAAGCTGCTGGTGGTGCTGCTGGCGACCGAGGTCACCGTGCTGGCGGCCATGGCCGTGTCCGTCGCGCTCCACGGGGGCGGGCCGCACGGCTTCACCTTCGCCCCGGTCGACCCGGTCAACGCCTTCAAGGGCACGTCCGCCGGACTCGGACTCTTCTTCGCGTTCTGGTCCTGGGTCGGCTTCGAGTCGACCGCGATGTACGGCGAGGAGTCCCGCGACCCGAAGAAGATCATCCCGAAGGCGACGATGATCAGCGTGCTCGGCGTCGGCGTCTTCTACGTCCTCGTCTCCTGGATGGCCATCACCGGCAACGGCGAGGCGGAGGCCGTGAAGGCCGCGTCCTCCGCCAACCCGCTCGCCATGTTCTTCCACCCCACCGAGCGCTACGTCGGCCACTGGGCGGTCGACGTCATGCAGTGGCTGATGATCACCGGCTCGCTGGCCTGCGGCATGGCCTTCCACAACTGTGCCGCCCGCTACCTGTACGCCCTGGGCCGGGAGGGCGTCCTGCCGTCGCTCCGGCGCACCGTCGGGCGGACCCACGCCCGGCACGGCTCCCCGCACATCGCCGGCCTGGTGCAGACAGCCGTCAGCGCGGTGCTGATCGGCGCCTTCTGGGCCGCGGGCAAGGATCCCTACACCGGTACGTACGTCCTGCTCGCGATCCTCGGCACCATGGCGATCCTCGTCGTCCAGGCCGTGTGCTCCTTCGCGGTGCTGGCGTACTTCCGCTCCCACCACCCCGAGAGCCGGCACTGGTTCCGCACCTTCACCGCGCCGCTCGTCGGCGGCATCGCGATGCTCGCGGTCGTCGTGCTGCTGGTGTCCAACATGGGTGTGGCGGCCGGGCCGGAGTCGGGGTCGCTGGTGCTGAAGGCGACCCCGTGGCTGGTGGCGCTGGTCGCGGCCACCGGCGTCGGTTGTGCCCAGTACCTCAAGCGCCGTGCGCCCGAGCGGTACGCGCTGCTGGGGCGGACGGTGCTGGAGGAGACCAAGGAGCGGTGAGCCTCCGCTCGGCCGGCAGCGCGATGCGCTGAACGCCGTCGTCTGGCAGCCGCACCGCCGTGGCCGGTCGCGCAGTCCCCCGCGCCCCTCCGGGGGCGCGGATCACCGCACTTCGACGCTCAGCCCCGCCAACCCCCGGATCACGAAGTTCGGCTTCCGCTCCGGCTCCGCCGCCAGGGCCAGGGTGGGAGCCTGCCGGAGGAGGGCCGTCATCGAGGCGGCCAGCTCGATACGGGCCAGCGGGGCGCCGATGCAGTAGTGGATGCCCGCGCTGAAGGAGATGTGCGGGTTGTCGGCGCGGGCGAGGTCCAGGCGGCCGGGTTCGGCGAAGACGTCCGGATCACGGTTGGCGGAGCCGAAGAGCATGGCGATCTCCGCGCCCCGGGGGATGGTGGCGCCGTCGATCTCGATGTCGTCCAGGACCCAGCGTTCGAAGAGTTGCAGCGGGGTGTCGTAGCGCATCAGCTCCTCGATCGCGGACGGGACCAGAAAGTGGTCGGCGCGCAGGGCGGCGAGCGGACCGGGGTTGCGGAACAGCGCGTACCAGCCGTTGACCGTGGCGTTGACCGTCGCCTCGTGACCGGCGTTGAGCAGCAGGACGGCAGTGGAGATCATCTCCTGCTCGGTGAGGCGGTCGTCCTCGTCGTGCGCCGCGATCAGCCCGGAGATCAGGTCCTCGGCCGGCTCCTTGCGGCGGGCCGCGATCAGCTCGCGCAGGTACTCCGAGAACTCCACCGACGCCCGCACCGCACGCGCCGCCGTCTCCTCGGACGGGTTCAGCTCGTACATCCCGCAGATGTCCGCCGACCAGGGCCGCAGCTGCGCCCGGTCCGCCTCGGGGATGCCCAGCATCTCGGCGATCACGGCCACCGGCAGCGGCTCCGCCACGTCCCTGAGCAGGTCCCCGCCGCCGTTGTGGACGAGGCCGGCGACCAGCTCGCTCGCCAGCCCGTGCACATACGGCTTGAGCCGTTCCACCGTGCGCGGGGTGAACGCCTTCGACACCAGACGCCGGATACGGGTGTGGTCCGGCGGTTCCAGGTCGAGCATCCCGTGGTCGTTGAGGATGTGGAACGGCTCGTGCTCCGGCGGGGGCGCACCCCGGCCGAAGTCCTCGTGCGTGAACCGGTGCTGGTAGGTGCGGCCCAGACGCCGGTCCCGCAGCAGCGCCGAGACGTCCGCGTGGTGCGGGACCAGCCACTGATCGGTCGGCTCGTACCGGATCACCCGTCCGCGCGCCCGCAGCTCGGCGTAGGCGGGATACGGGTCCGCGAGGAACTCCGGGTCCCAGGGGTCGAAAGCGAGATCGATGGGGCCTGCCATGCGGGGACGCTAGCGCGCCGGACCGACGTCTGAACAGGGGTACCGGACGCCGGCCGCCGCACCGCTCAGATCCCGTCCGCCACCAGGACGTGGCCGTGGTGGCGAGGGCGGCCCGCCCCCACCGGCGGCGGTGTGATCTCGAAGTCCAGCCTGGATCCTTCTTCCGCTCGCCGCCGGCGGAACAGGCTCGGCCTGTCGCCGCCCCTGGCCCTCGGTCCGGTCGGCGAGTTCGGGCCCGGCCACCACCATGCCGAGCCGTCAGCCCGGTGTCACCAGGCGGGCCTCGTAGGCGAAGACCGCTGCCTGGGTGCGGTCGCGCAGGCCCAGTTTCACCAGGACCCGGCTCACATGGGTTTTGATCGTCGACTCCGCCACCACCAGGCGTCCGGCGATCTCCGCGTTGGACAGGCCCTGCGCGATGAGGATCAGTACCTCCGTCTCGCGTTCCGTCAGTTCTCCGTACGCCGCCTGGGCCGCCGGCATCAGGCGGGGCGTGTCCGCCAGCCGGGAGAACTCCGTGATCAGGCGTTTGGTGACCGAGGGAGCGAGGAGGGCCTCGCCCGCCGCCACCACCCGGACCCCGTCGGCCAGTTGACGGGCCGAGGCGTCCTTGAGGAGGAAGCCGGACGCTCCCGCGCGCAGGGCCTGATAGACGTACTCGTCCAGGTCGAACGTGGTCAGTACCAGCACCTTCGCCGTCCCGTCCGCGGCGACGATCTCCCGGGTCGCCTCGATGCCGTTCAGCTCCGGCATGCGGATGTCCATCAGGACGACGTCCGGGGCCAGTTCCCGCACCCGCTCGACCGCCTGCCGGCCGTTGACGGCCTCGCCGACGACCTCGATGCCCGGCATCGCATTCAGCAGCACCGAGAAGCCCTCGCGGACCATCATCTGGTCGTCCGCGATCAGTACGCGGATCGTCATGCCCGGTCCTCGATCGCCGCGGCCGCCGGCACCGGCAGGAACACCGTCACCTCATAGCCCCCTCCGGCCGTCGGAGCCGCCGTCATCTCGCCGTTCAGCATCGAGACGCGCTCCCGCATACCCGTGATGCCGTGCCCGGCGCCGGGCGACGCCTTCACCAGGTGCGGGGCCGGCGGGGGGCCGTTGACCACGCGCAGGCCCAGGCCGCCGAGGACGTAGCCGATCTCGACTCGGGCGCTCGCGCCGGGAGCGTGCCGCAGGCTGTTGCTCAGCGCCTCCTGCACGATCCGGTACGCCGACAGCTCCACCCCCGGTGGCAGCTCCCGCACCGCGCCGGTCACCACCTTCTCCGCCTCCAGGCCGGCCTCGCGCACGTTGGCGAGCAGGCCGTCCAGATCGGCCAGGGTGGGCTGCGGGGCGTCCGGGGCCTCGTAGTCCTCCGCGCGGACCACCCCGAGGACCCGGCGCAGCTCGGTCAGGGCCGCCACCGCGTTCTCCCGGATGGTGGCGAACGCCTTCTCCAGCTCCGGCGGCGGATTGTCCACCCGGTACGGTGCGGCCTCCGCCTGGATCGCGACCACCGACATGTGGTGGGCGACCACATCGTGCAGCTCACGGGCGATGGTCGTGCGCTCCTCCAGCAGGGTGCGCCGTGAACGCTCGTGCTCGGTCACCGTCTGCTGGGCGGTCACCTCCTGACGGGCTTCCCGGCGGGTGTGCCGGACGGTGACGGCCAGCAGTATCAGCGCGGAGAGGATGACCATCGGGGCCACATTGTCGCCGTAGTGGCCGTCACCGAAGACGCTCACGCACCACATGCCGTACAGCGTGGTCAGCAGCCACATCCAGGCCGCGGTGCGCGGGCGGGTGCGTATCGCCACGACCGTGAGCACCACCAGGTGGGAGACGAAGCTGCCCGGCAGCCACGGCCAGGTGTCCCAGGCGTCAGCGACCGCCGAGGTCACCGCGGTGGCCGCGAGCGACAGCCAGAACGAGCCGACCGGCCGCGCCAGGGTCAGCAGCACCGGGACCAGTGCGAGGAACGCGCACGCCAGCTGCGTCACCCTGCCCTCGCCGAAGCTCGCCGCGTTGGCGAGCAGCGCCACCAGGCCGGCGCCGGCCACCAGCAGGTGCGGGGTCCAGGACGCGTACTCCCGGGCGCGGCCGGACAGGTGGCGGGTGAGCGGGCCGTCGACGGCCATACGGGGCATCGGGCGGTAGGCGAAGGCCCCGTGGAACAGGTCCTGCCGCAGCCCTCGCAGGGCGTCGACGGCCAGCCGGAACTCCGGGCTGCGCGGCCTGCCGGCCGCCTCCAGCGGTGTCGTCTGCGTGTGCGTCGTCTCGGTCACAGGGGAAACGGTAGGCGCGGGCGGGAGCGCGGTCGTCCCCTTGGAGGGGGGTCCTGCGGGATCCCTCTCAGGTACTACGGGCGGGACAGGGGCCCGGCCCCGGGCGGGGCCGGGGTCAGCGTGCCCCGGGGCGGACCAGACCCGACTCGTAGGCGAAGACCGCCGCCTGGGTGCGGTCGCGCAGGCCCAGCTTCACCAGGATCCGGCCCACGTGCGTCTTCACCGTCTGTTCGGCCACCACCAGCCGCTCGGCGATCTCCGCGTTCGACAGGCCCTGCGCGATCAGCGCCAGCACCTCCGTCTCCCGCTCCGTGAGATCGCCGACACGCCGCTTGAGCGGGGCCCGGCCGCTGCCGTCCAGGCGGGAGAACTCCGCGATGAGGCGCCGGGTGATGCCGGGGGCCAGCAGGGCGTCGCCCGCGGCAACGACCCGCACCGCCTCGGCCAGTTTGTCCGCGGAGGCGTCCTTGAGCAGGAAACCGGAGGCCCCCGCCCGCAGCGCGTCGTACACGTACTCGTCCAGGTCGAACGTGGTCAGCACCAGCACCTTGACAGCGGGGTGGTCCTCGGTGATCCGGCGGGTCGCCTCGATGCCGCCCAGCTCCGGCATCCGGATGTCCATCAGCACCACGTCCGGGGCCAGTTCCGCGGTCCGGGTGATCGCGTCCCGGCCGTCCACCGCCTGCCCGACCACCTTGATGCCGGGCTGGGTGTCGAGCAGCACGGTGAAGCCCTGCCGGACCATCTGCTGGTCGTCGGCGATGAGTACGCGGATGCTGCCGGTGCCGCTCGTCATGGGGTGTGTTCTCCTGTCGGGGGCTGATCGGGCGGGGCCGGGGCGATGCCCCCGGGGAGGAAGGCCGTCACGCTGAAGCCGCCGCCCGTGGTGCTGTTCGCGACGAGACGGCCGCCGAGCATCGCCGCGCGCTCGCGCATGCCGAGCAGCCCGTGTCCGGCCCCCGGGGAGGGCGGAACGGGGTGCCGCGGCGGGGAGTTCTCCACCGCCAGGTGCAGTCCGTTCGGGAAGTGTCCGACCTCGACGCGCACCCGGGATCCCGGGGCGTGCCGCAGGGCGTTGCTCAGCGCCTCCTGCACGATCCGGTACGCCGACAGCTCCACGCCCGGAGCGTACGGCCGCACCTCGCCCACGACCTCGGCGGTCACGTGCAGGCCCGCCGCGCGGGTGTTCTCGATCAGCGTGCCGAGCCGGTCGAGCGTGGGCTGGGGGGCGTCCGGGGCGGCTCCGGTGCCGGGGGCACCGAGCCCGTAGGGGTCCTCGGGGTTCTCGGAACGCAGCACGCCGAGCACCCGGCGCAGTTCGGTGAGCGCCTCCAGCGCGTTGTTGCGGATGCCGGTGAGGTTCTCCAGCAGTTCCTCGGAGGGGTTCCGCACCAGATGGGGGGCCACCTGGGCCTGGATGGAGATCACCGACATGTGGTGGGCGACCACGTCGTGCAACTCGCGGGCGATCCGGCTGCGTTCCTCCAGCAGCGTGCGGCGGGCCCGCTCCTCGGCGGTGATCGTCGTCTGCTGGACCAGTTCGGTGCGGGCCTCGCTGCGGCTGCGCAGGGCGGCGCCGATGACGGCGAAGATGGCGAACAGGGCCGCGGCCATCGTGCCGGTGCCGGAGTAGTGCCCCACCGCCGTTCCCGCCTGCACGACATAGGTCACCAGGGTGGTCGCGGTGAGCGCGACGACCGTGCCGCGCAGGCGGACGCGCAGGGCGAGGAGCAGGAAGACGGCCATGTGGGCCACCAGTGTGGGCGTGCTCCAGGGCCAGTTGGCACCGGGATGCCGGGCCGTGGCCAGGTGGGGGCGGGCGAGCATGGCGGTGGCGGTGGCGGCGGCCAGGGACACCGCCCAGGCGGGGACGGGATGCCGGAGGGCCAGGACGACGGCGCCGCCCTGGAGGGACGTGATGAGGAGGGCGACGGGCATGGCGAGGCCGTAGGAATCGGAGACCTCGGCGCCGCCGCCCAGCGCGATGATCAGGGCCGTCCAGGTGAGGACGAAATAGGTGACGAGGCGGACCCAGCGGTATCTGGACAGGGGCGGCGAGTTGCGGGCGGGGGCCTCGCCCAGCCAGGTGAGCAACCGGTGGCGCAGGCGGGTGTCGCGGGGCGGGGTGTGACGGCGGTCCGCGGAAGTGGGCGTGGGGGTGGGGTGGTCCGCGGGCTTCACAAGGTCAACATTAGGCATGGTGCGGTGACTTCGTCGGTGGGAGATGGCGGCGGACCACGCGGGAAGGGCGGTCGCGTCGTCGGCGCGGGCCCTGTTCGTGGTGGCGGAAGGCCGCCCAGCACAGGGTCAGTGCCAGGGCGAACAGCGGGAGCCAGGCGAGGCGGTACGCCACCCAGACCGGGGAGTCGGGGGAGGTGTGCAGGCCGGGCAGGCGGCCGGCCAGGAGCGCGGTGGCCGTGGTGGCCGCCATGGCCGTCTGGTGCCAGAGATAGACCGTCATCGCGGAGAGGTTGACCAGGGCCACCGGCGCCCAGACGAGCGGGCGGGCCGTCGCACGGCGCAGCCGGTCGCGCAGCAGGAGTGCCAGGCCGCACTGGGCGAGGCCGAACGTGACGGCCGCCAGGGTCGGCGGACTCAGGTTGGAGACCGCGCTGCCGGGGACGCCGACCATGGACGCGGGGTAGCCGGCGCAGCCGACGAGGACCGCCGTGGCCGCCGTACCGCCCAGGAGCAGGGCCAGGGCCGAGCGGCGGCTGTGCAGCTCGCCGCGGGCCCAGGCCGCGCCCAGGGTGTAGGGGACCAGCCAGCCGGCGGCCAGGTTGGTCCAGCCGAGCCAGGACGGGCCGAGGTGCAGGCCGAAGCGGAACAGGTCCACGTGGAGGACGACGGCGAGCGGCCACAGCGGGTTGAGCCGGGCGACGAGCGGTGTGGCGGCCGTGAGCGCGACGAGGACCAGCAGGAACCACAGGGGGGACAGCGCGAGTTTCAACAGGGTGTGGATGGTGGGCGGAGGCGCCCCGGTGAGGAGCAGGGCGGTGGCGGTCACCGACCACAGGGCCAGCAGGGCGGCTACCGGGCGGAGCAGGCGGGTCAGGCGGGCGCGCAGCCAACGGGCGCAGGAGTCGCCCCTCGCGCGGGCCGTGGCCAGGCCGCGGGCCGCCCCATAGCCGCCGACCAGGAAAACCACGGCCAGGGTCTGGAACAGCCAGGAGACCGGGGCCAGCCAGGGCATGTGCTGCAAGGGGCTCGCCGTGTGCAGCGCGCCGTCCTGCGCGACCAGGGCGGTGACCAGCCAGTGGCCGAGGACGACACCGAGGATCGCGAGGGCCCGCAGGGCGTCGACGGTCCGGTCCCGGGAGGCGGGGGTGGCGGCGTCCACGCGGTCGGCACCGTGCCGGATCACGTGGAGTACGCGGCGCGGGGCACGGGTGATCTGGGCCGGCTCAGGCACGGCTTACCTCCGAGGGCTCGTCGAGGGTGATCCGGGCGAGGTTGGCGAGGGAGTCCGAGCCCGGGGTGAAGTAGCCGCTGTGATCGGTGCCGGCCGCGTCGAAGACCCGGGCGCCGAAGGCGGCGGAGACGGGGTCGGCGCCGAAACCGACGGTGGTGCCGAAGAGGCCGGCGCGGACGTGCGGGACGTGCCCGATCCAGTCGTCGCTGCCGCGGGCCGCCCATATGCGGGCGCGGGTGTGCAGGTCGGCGGCGGAGTCCGCGCCGGTGCCGGGGCTGCCGATCAGGGCGATGTCGTCCGCGGCCAGGCCGGGGGCGGCGCGACCGCAGACCACGGAGCCGTAGGAGTGGCAGAGCAGGGAGAGGTGGACTCCGGCGGGAGCCGAGGCGCGCAGGTCGCGTACGACGGCGCGCAGGCGCGGGGCGGCTTCGTCGGCCCGGGTGGTGGTGGTCACCGTGGTGCTGACCGTGGCCGGTGTCTCGTAGCCGAGCCAGGCGATGACGGCGACACGGGTGCCGGGGACGGCGCGGAGGGTGAGGTCCGCGTACAGGGCCGCGGCGGTCCGGTGGAAGCGGGGGTAGGTGTCCAGGGAGGTGTCCGAGCCGGGGACGAGGACCGCGATGTGCTGGGCGTGGGCGAGGTCGCCGAGGACCTCCGTGACCTGGCCCGCTCCTCGGCCGTCGAAGGCGAGGAGGTGGCGGGCCGGGGTGGCGAGGGCACGGTCCGCGGCGGCCCGGTGCGGGTCGCCGTGGGCGGCGGCCGTGCGGCCGGCCTCCGCGGCGTTGGCGCGGTTCGCCGCGTAGGCGGCGGGCAGGGCGGAGGAACTGAGCGGGGGGAGGGCGGCGGGCGGCGGGGCGGGGACCTCTGGGCGGGCCGCGCCGGCGAGGGGGATGACCACGGCGGCGGCGACGAGAGCCGCGAGGAGGACTCGGAGTGGGCGGCGGAGCGTGGTGCGGTGCGGGCGGGATTGTGGCGACGGGGGTACGTGCTGCGTGGCGCCGGTGCACTGCGGGGGTGTGTGCTGCGTGGCGCCGGAGTGCGGCAGCGGGGGTGTGTGCTGCGTGGCGCCGGTGCACTGCGGGGGTGTGTGCTGCGTGGCGCCGGTGCACTGCGGGGGTGTGTGCTGCGTGGCGCCGGAGTGCGGCAGCGGGGCGTGCCGCTTGACGCCGGTGCACGGCGGGGGTGTGTGCTGCGTGACGCCGGAGTGCGGCAACGGCGCGTGCCGCGCGACGCCGGTGCACGACGGGGGTGTGCGCTGCGTGACGCCGGATCGCGGCAACGGCGCGTGCTGCGTGGCGTCCGTGGGTGGCGGGACGTGCCCCATGATGGCTTCCTTTCGGTGGGCCCGGTCATCGGGCTTGTCCGAGAAGGAAGTTAGGAACGGACGTCTGTCGTCGGCGTCCCGCCAGGGAGCTGTCCTGTCGCGTAGCTCTCAGGTACTACGGGTATCACCGGGTCCGGCTCCACCGCCGGATCCGGGCGCTCACCAGGCCAGTTGGGCGATCTCCTCGGCCACCACGGCACAGGCGTCCGCCGCCGGGTCGATCAGCGGGAAGTGGCCCACGTCCTCCAGGAGCGTCAGCCCGACCATCTCCCCGGCCTTCGCCGCCGCCTCCGCGTACGACTCGGCCACCTGGTGCGGCACGTCCAGGTCGGCTCGGCCCTGGACGATGGTCGTGGCGATGCCCGTCGGCAGCAGGAGCACCGGGTCCGAGTAGGGGCGCCGCTCGGCGAAGAGGTCCTGTCCGCCGAGGAGTTGCAGGGACGCGTTCCCGCAGACGTTCAGCTTCTCCGCCACCGCGAAGTCCGCGATCGGGGCGAGCCCGACGACACCGCGCAACGGCGTCGGGCGTTCTGTGCGCCAGGGGGCGTCCGCGGGGAGGACATGACGGGCCGCCGCCCACAACGCCAGGTGGGCGCCCGCCGAGTGGCCGGTCAGCACCGTACGGCGGGAATCCGCCTGCGGGAGCGCCTCGCGGACCAGCGCGGGGAGGGCGTCCAGCGCCGCCGCGACGTCGTCGAAGGTGTCGGGCCAGCGGCCGGCGGGCGGAGTGTCACCGGATTCGGCGGACCCACCTGCCCCGGCCCCGGCCGGCTGCCCCTCTCCCCTCTGCTGGCCCGGGATCAGCGGCTCGCCACCTCGTCGGTACTCGACGTTGGCCACCGCGAAGCCCCGGCGGGCGAGGTAGTGGGCGAAAGGGGTGATGTGCCGGCGGTCGTAGCGGGCGCGCCACGCGCCTCCGTGCAGGACGACGATCAGCGGGGCGGGGGCGGCGGGGGCGGCGGAATCCGGGCCGGGGCGGGGCGCGTAGAAGTCGATCACCTGGTCGGGGTGGTCACCGTACGCGGCAGTGACGTCGGGGTCGACCGGGGAGTGCGAGAAGACCGACTCCTCTTCAGCGGCAGCGCGGGCAGCTGCGGCGTCGTCCGGCATGCTCCAACCTCTCAGCGACGGGGTACCTCCCAGGCTTTCGGCACTGGGGGAGGGTTTGGCGGACCAGGTGACGATTCGGCCGTTGGCGGGGACGGTATCAGGCCCGTGACGTGCGGGGATACGGGGATGTCACGCACGGTGAGGGTTAAACGGTTCTGTGGGCCACCGGAGCCGGCCGAGGGCCAAGGCGCACGGGTGCAGGGGCTCGGCCCCCGGCCCGCACCCCCACACCCCCGCCGCACCCCGCGCCTCGCCGCACCCCGCACCCCGCACCCCGCACCCCGCACCCCGCACCCGCGTTACACCAGCTCGTCCCCCAGTACCCGCGCCGCCCGTTCCACGTCACGGAAGCCCACGTACAACGGGGTGAAACCGAAGCGGAGGACGTCGGGATGGCGGAAGTCGCCGACCACGCCCCGGGCGATCAGCCGCTTCATCACCTCGCCCGCGTCCGGGCAGCGCATGGCGATCTGGCTGCCCCGCTCCTCATGCCGTTCGGGGGTCACGCACTCCACCCGGCCCGGCTCGGTGTACGCCCTGACGCACTCCAGGAAGAAGTCCGTCAGGGCGAGGGACTTGGCCCGTACGGCGGCGATGGACACCCCGTCCCAGACCTCGAGTGCCGCCTCCAGAGCCAGCAGGGAGAGGATGTCCGGCGTGCCCACCCGGCCGCGCAGGGCGCCCGGTGCCGCGGTGTAGACGGGGCTCATGCCGAAGGGCTCGGCGTGGGAGTTCCAGCCCGGCAACGGGGAGTCGAAGCGGTCCTGCAACGCGCTGCGCACGTACAGGTACGCCGGCGAACCCGGGCCACCGTTCAGGTACTTGTACGTACAGCCGACCGCGAGGTCGACGCCGTGTTCGTCCAGGCCCACCGGCAGGGCGCCCGCGCTGTGGCACAGGTCCCAGACCGCGAGGGCACCGCGGGCGTGGATCGCGGCGGTGAGCGCCGGGAGATCGTGCAGCCGGCCGGTGCGGTAGTCGACGTGGTTGAGCAGCACCGCGGCCGTGCGCTCGCTGAGCGCCTCCGGCACCTCGGCCGGGGTCACCGCCCGCAGCGCCCGGCCGGTCAGCCGGGCCGCCGACTCGGCGATGTAGCCGTCCGTGGGGAACGTCGTCGCGTCCACCAGGAGTTCGTCGCGGCTGTCGCCCGCCATGCGGACCGCCGCCACGAGCGCCTTGAAGACGTTGACGCTCGTCGAGTCACCGACGACGATCTGGCCGGGCGCCGCGCCCACCAGCGGCGCGATCCGGTCGCCGATCCGCTCGGGCGCCGTCCACCAGCCGCTCTCGTCCCAGGAGCGGATGCGCAGTTCGCCCCACTGGCGACGGACGACGTCCGCCACCCGGTCGGGGACGTTCGCGGGGAGGGCGCCCAAGGAGTTGCCGTCCAGGTAGACCCCGGCGACATCAGTGCCGCGATCGGCCTCGGTGTCGAGGACGAAGCGGTCCCGCAGGGCCGCCAGCTCGTCCGCCGCGTCCAGCTTCTCGGCTCGCAGGGCCGGCTCAGACATGGGACCTCGCCGTCCACAGCTCCGGGAACACGTTCTTGCGGGCACGCTTCTCCAGCCAGGCCACACCGGCGGAGCCGCCCGTGCCGGCCTTGGCGCCCATCGCGCGCCGGGTGGCGACCAGGTGGTCGTTGCGCCAGCGCCACACCAGCTCGGCCACATCGGTCAACGCCTCGCCCAGCCGGGCCAGTTCATCGCTCTCGTCGCCCGCGTACACGGCGGCCCAGGCGGCTTCCACCGCCTCCGCCGGCTCGTACCGCCGGGTGGTGTCCCGGCGCAGCACGGACGCGGGGATCTCGTGGCCGCGGCGCGCGAGGAGCCGTAGCACCTCGTCGTACAGGCTCGGCTCGTGCAGCGCCTTCTCCAGTTCCGCGTGGACGCGCGGGGCACCGCGGTGCGGGACGAGCATGGACGCGGACTTCTCGCCGAGCAGGAACTCCAGGCGCCGGTACATCGCCGACTGGAAGCCGGAGCCCTCGCCGAGCGCGCTCCGGTAGGCGTTGAACTGTGCCGGGGTGAGCTGGCCGAGCGGCTTCCAGGAGGCGTTCAGGGCCTCCAGTTCGCGCACGGAACGCTTCAGCGCGGCGATGGCGGTCGGCACGTCGTCCGAGCGGAGCGCCTGGGCGGCCGTCTCCCACTCGTGCACGATCACCGTGAACCACAGCTCCATGACCTGGGTGGTCACCAGGAAGACCATCTCTCCGGGGTCGTCGGAGAGGGTGTGCTGGAGATGGGTGAGTACGTCCGCCTTGACGTAGTCCTCGTACGGCGTCGTCCCCGCGAAATCCAGGTTCGGGGTCTCGGGCTCAGCGGCCTCGGCAGGGGGGTGAGCCTGTTGGGACATCGCTGTCTCCTGATGTTGCTCCGGGTAGCGGTCCGCCCCTGCCGATGCCGGCACGGGGGCCCCGGTCCCCACCCCGCATCCTCCGCAATGCCCCCGGATACGGCAAGGGCCGCCTGCCGGCGTTCGGGCCGTTCCGGTGAAAAAGGGGCATATCCGGTTCACATGACGGGGGCGGGGCCGTGTATTCGGTTCGCGTGACCGGGGCGGGGCCGTCTATTCGGTTCGCGTGACCGGGGCGGGGCCGCCGCCGAGGGGTGCGCGGCCCACGCCCACCAGCAGGGCGCCCAGGGCGAGCAGCAGCGCCGCGGTGAGAAGGGCCGTGTACAGACCGAGGGCGGAGGCCAGCGCACCGCCCAGGAGGCCGCCGAGCGGCATGCTGCCCCAGGCCAGGACCCGGTACGCCGCTGTCACCCGGCCGGTGAGCGCGTCCGGGACGCGGGCCTGCCGTTCGGAGACGGTGACCACGTTCCACACCACGACCATCAGACCGTTGACGGCCAGCAGGGCCGCGGCGAACGCGGCCGAGCGGGAGACCGTGAGCAGGCCGAAGACCGTCGCCGAACCGGCGGCGGAGCCGACCAGCAGCAGCCGCTGGGGCAGCCTGCGGGCCAGTGGGGCGGCGGCCAGGGAGCCGGCGACACTGCCCACGGCGCTCGCCGTCAGCAGCAGTCCGTAGCCGGCGCCCTTGAGGTGCCACTGGTGCTGGGCGAACAGGACCATGACACCCCAGCCGGCGGCGCTGCCCATGCCCAGCAGTACCGTCGCCGCGGACAGCACGCGGATCACCGGGTCGTCGCGCAGCCAGCGCAGCCCCTCGGCGACGCTGTGCCGCAGGGGCGGGGTCTTCTCCGGCGCGGAGGGCCGCGCGGGGCGGAAGCGGCCTCGGACACCGGCCAGCAGGGCGACCCCGAGCAGGTAACTGACCGCGTCGATGCCGGCGGGCAGCCAGTGGGCGACCGCGAACAGGGCAGCGCCCGCGGCCGGCCCCAGGAACTGGACGAGCACGGTCGAGCTGCCCTGCAGAAGGCTGTTGGCCCGCACCAGCGAGCCGGTTCCGGCCACGGCGGGGATCACCGCCTGCACGGAGGTGTCGAAGAAGATCTGAGCCGAGCCCAGGGCGAAGAGCACGACCAGCAGCAGCCAGATGTTCCCCGCGTCGAGCGCCACCGCCGCCGCCAGGGCCGCCACGAGCAGTGCGCGGCAGCTGTCGGCGGTCAGCAGCACGGTCCTGCGGTCCCAGCGGTCGACCAGCCCGCCCACCAGCAGCCCGAGGAACAGCCAGGGTGCCTCTGCCGCGGCGGCGGCCGCGGAGACGAGCACCGGGTCATCGGTCCAGTGCGTGGCCAGCAGGGGAAAGGCGCTCAGTTCCAGTCCGTCACCGAGCCCGGAGACCGCCGCCGCGCTCCACAGCAGCCAGAAGTCCCGTGACAGCCCCCGCAGCCTTGGCGCGCTCGCCCCGCGGCGGGTACCACTTCGCGGCGCCAGGACGGATCCCCCTTCTCCTGCGTGGCGACTACTTCCGGGCGATGACTTCCGCGCGATGACTTCCGGCAAAGCGCGTGACACCGGCGGGCCCGTCCACTGCCGGACGGGCCGCACCGGTGACGGCGGGTTCCCCCCTGGGGTCAGCCCAGGGTCTGGGCGGCCGCCGGAGAGGAGTCCTTCAGGAACTGAGAGCAGCGCTCGTACTCCTCCTGCTCGCCGATCGCCTGCGCCGCGCGGGCGAGGGCGTGCAGGGCGCGGAGGAAACCGCGGTTCGGCTCGTGCTCCCACGGCACCGGGCCGTGGCCCTTCCAGCCGTTGCGGCGCAGGGCGTCCAGGCCCCGGTGGTAGCCCGTACGGGCATAGGCGTACGACTCCACGACCGAGCCCCGCTCGAACGCCGCATCGGCCAGCTGGGCCCAGGCGAGGGAGGAGGTGGGGTACTTGGCGGCGACGTCCGCCGGCGCGGTGCCCTGGGCGAGCAGCTCGCGGGGCTCCGGTTCGTCGGGGAGGTGGGTCGGGGGCGGACCGCCGAGGAGGTTCTCGTGAATCGTCATGGGTTCAGTCTTACGCACCGGGAGTTGGATGACCGAAGCGCGGGGTGGGCTCGCCCGTCCACGCCTGCGGGGCGCCGCCGCGCTGCACGGCCGAGGGGACCGCGACGCCCCGGCAGCGCGGGAAACCACGCGACCACCCGCCTCGCACCCGCACCCACACCCGCACCCGCACCCGCACCCGCAGCCACCCCCGGCCGCCTCGCAACCGCACCCGCACCCGTGAGCCACCCCCGGCCGCCTCGTGACCGCACCCGGACCCGCAAGCCCTACCCCCCCCGGCCAGCCCCGACACCCACCCCAAGACACCCCGGCTCCCCCGACACCCACCCCAAGGCACCCCGGCTACGCCCGACGCCCGCCCTCCAGCGGCGGAGTGGTCATGTTGCCGTGGGTTCGGCACTGCGGGCGGCAGCGCTCCACCTCCGGACGGCGCACCAGCGTGAAAGCCAGTACCGAACCCAGCACCAGCACCCCGGAACAGATCGGCATGGCCCGGTCGAACGCCGCGTCGAACGCCGTGGGTGACCGGTACGCCTCCGGTCCCATCCCCGCCAGCAGGGGCAGCGCCGCCACGGCCACCAGGCCCGCGGCACGTGCCGCCGCGTTGTTGATGCCGCTGGCCAGGCCCGCCCGGGCGGTGTCGACGGACGCGAGCACCGTGGCGGTCAGGGGGGCGACCAGGGTGACCATGCCGGCACCCATCACGAGCAGCGCGGGGAGGACGTCGGTGAGGTAGTTCGCGTCCTCCCCCACCCGCAGCATCAGCAGCATCGCCGCCGCGCACAGCAGCGGGCCCACCGTCAGCGGCAGGCGCGGGCCCGTGCGGTCCGCCAGGGCGCCCGAGCGGGCCGAGAACAGCAGCATCAGGGCCGTGGTGGGGAGCAGGGCCGTACCGGCGGCGAGCGGCGAGTAGCCCGCCACCACCTGGAGCTGGAGCGCGGTGAGGAAGAAGAAGCCGCCGAACGCGGCGTACACGCACAGGGTGACGAGGTTGACCGCCGTGAACTGGCGGGAGGCGAAGATGTCCGGCGGGAGCATCGGCTCGGCGCGGTGCCGCTCGACGTACCCGAAGCCCACCGCGGCCGCGAGGCCCGCCACCGCGCTCAGCGTGACCGCCAGGGAACCGTTCCTGGCCTCGATGAGCGCGTACGTCACGAGGGCGAGGGCCAGGGCGCCCAGTCCGGCGCCGAGGATGTCGAAGCGGCCGTGGGCCCGGCCGTCCCCCGACTCCGGTACGTGCCGGAGCGCGACCGGCACGCACAGCAGCGCCAGCGGCACGTTGAGCAGGAAGACCCAGCGCCAGCCGGGCCCGGTCACCAGCCAGCCGCCCAGGAACGGGCCGACGGCGGCGCCGATCCCGCCGAATCCGGACCACAGGCCGACCGCCCGGCTGCGGTCGTCGGGGTGGAAGGACGCCTGGATCAGCGCGAGCGAGCCGGGGGTGAGGAGGGCGCCGCCGATGCCCTGCAAGGCCCGGGCGGCGATCAGTACGGGCGGGTTCGGCGAGAGGCCGCACAGCAGGGAGGCGGCGGCGAACCACACCACCCCCACCACGAAGACCTTCCGGCGGCCGTAGCGGTCCCCGAGCGAGCCGCCCAGCAGGATGAGACCGGCCAGCGTGACCATGTACGCGTTGACCGTCCACTGGAGGGCGGCGAGGTTCGCGTCCAGGTCACGGCCGATGCGTGGCAGGGCGACGTTGACGACGGTGGAGTCCAGCAGGGCCATGCTGGAGCCGAGGATCGTGGTGAGCAGGATCCACTTGCCCTGGGACGAGGCCAGCCGGACATCGGGCATGTCCCCAGATATACAGCGGGCCCGGCGGCATGGACAGCCGCCGGGCCCACCGAGGGGTCCCGCTTACTTGATCTTGTTGCCCGCCGAGCGCAGGTGCTGCGTGGCCTCGACGACACGCGCGGCCATGCTCGCCTCGGCCAGCTTGCCCCAGGTCCGCGGGTCGTATGCCTTCTTGTTGCCGACCTCGCCGTCGATCTTCAGGACGCCGTCGTAGTTCGCGAACATGTGACCGGCGACCGGACGGGTGAAGGCGTACTGGGTGTCGGTGTCGAGGTTCATCTTCACGACGCCGTTCTCCAGCGCGGTCTGGATCTCCTGCTCGGTGGAGCCGGAGCCGCCGTGGAAGACGAAGTCGAACGGGGACTCCTTGCCGAACCGGGCGGCGACGCCCTCGTTCAGCTCCTTCAGCAGCTCGGGACGGAGCACGACGTTGCCCGGCTTGTACACGCCGTGCACGTTGCCGAAGGAGGCGGCCAGCAGATAGCGGCCCTTCTCGCCCAGGCCGAGGGCCTCGGCGGTGCGGATCGCGTCCTCGACCGTGGTGTAGAGGGAGTCGTTGATCTCGTGCGAGACGCCGTCCTCCTCGCCGCCGGTCGGGGTGATCTCGACCTCGAGGATGATCTTCGCGGCGCGGGCCTGCTCCAGCAGCTCCTGCGCGATCTCCAGGTTGTCCGCGAGGGTCTCGGCCGAGCCGTCCCACATGTGCGACTGGAACAGCGGGCCGAGGCCGGCCTCGACGCGCTTCTTGGAGAGCGCGAGCAGCGGACGTACGTACCCGTCGAGCTTGTCCTTGGGGCAGTGGTCCGTGTGCAGCGCGATGTTGACCGGGTACTTCTCGGCGATGATGTGCGCGAACTCGGCGAGCGCGACCGCGCCGGTCACCATGTCCTTGCTGTACTGGCCGCCGAGGAACTCGGCACCACCCGTCGAGATCTGGACGATGCCGTCGCTCTCCGCCTCCGCGAAACCGCGCAGGGCCGCGTTCAGGGTCTGCGAGGACGTGACGTTGATGGCCGGGTAGGCGAACTTGCCTGCCTTCGCCCGGTCGAGCATCTCGTTGTAGACCTCGGGGGTTGCGATGGGCATCTGTCCGCTCCTTGAGTTGCGGGTTGGCGTTCTGCGTTACGGCCCTGACCTAGACCTGGGGGTTCGACGTCGTCGTCGGCCCCATCTTTCCAGACCTGACGCCATGCTCGGCGTCCCGGTCAAGTCCAGGTCAAAGGCGCGCGTCAGTCCAGACCCAGTTCATCCTTCGAGAAGGCGAAGACGTAAGGAACGTTCGCCTGCTCGGCGATCGCCTCGGCCGCGCCCGTCGCCCGGTCCACGATCGTGGCGACCGCCACGACCTCGGCGCCGGCCTCGCGCAGCGCCTCCACGGCGGTCAGCACGGAGCCCCCGGTGGTGGAGGTGTCCTCGACGGCCAGCACCCTGCGGCCCTTGACCTCGGCACCCTCGATGCGGCGCTGCAGGCCGTGCGCCTTGCCCGCCTTGCGCACCACGAAGGCGTCCAGCGTCTTCCCGCGGGCGTGGGAGGCGTGCAGCATCGCGGTGGCCACCGGGTCGGCGCCCAGGGTGAGCCCGCCGACGGCCTCGTAGTCCAGCTCGGCGGTCAGGTCGAGCATGACCTGACCGACCAGCGGCGCGGCCGTCCCGTCCAGCGTGATCCGACGAAGGTCGATGTAGTAGTCGGCTTCCTTGCCCGACGACAGGGTCACCTTGCCGTGCACCACGGCCTTGTCCTTGATCTGCTGAAGCAGGTCAGCGCGTACGTCCGTCATGGCAGCCAGCTTAGAGCCGCCGCCAGCTCCAGGTGGTCGTGGCCTCCAGCGGTTCCAGCGGGGTGACCATGCGCGGGAGGGTGTTCAGGCCGTTGGGCGGTCCGGTCTGCGGCTCCACGCAGACGGCCTCCGCCTGCTCGTCGTAGACGACCACCCACTCCTCCCGGCTGGTCACCTTCAGCTCCAGCTGTCCGGGCCAGGTGAGGGTGACGTCGACGCCGCCGGGCATGCCGAAACAGTCGTCCCAGGGGCCCGGCTTCGGGTCGATGCGGTTCCCGGTGGGCAGGTGGTCGTCGCCGCGCTCCTCCTGCCAGGCGGGCTCGAACTCCAGTTGTGCGGCCGTGCCGTCGAGGTCGCGGTTGAACCACGGGTGCCAGCCGAGCTGCGCCGGGAAGGAGTCGTCGTACGTCTCCACGGACATCGTCAGCGTCAGGGCGTCCTCGGCGAGCGCGACGACCTGGGTGACCCGGCCGGGGTGCGGCCAGGGGTCGGCCAGCTCGTGCGTGATCACCGCCTCGTTCGCCGAGACGCGCGCGGTGCGCCAGGCGCCGTCGCGTGCGGTGCCGTGGATGGCGTGCGGCGCGGCGTTGAGCGGCATCTGCCGGACGGTGCCGCCGTCCAGGAAACGGCCGTCCCGGATCCGGCCGCACCAGGGCACCATCGGGAAACAGCCGAAGCGGTCCCCCTGCCTCAGCAGTTCCAGGGAGTCGACCTTCAGGCCGCTGATACGGCCGCCGTTGCCGGGGCTGACGCGCACCTGCGCGCCGCCTGCTGTCAGCGTGATGTCTTCGTTACTCACGGGATGACAGTACTGGGGGGACCGGCCGGCACTCCCGCCCCGGACGCCTCGTGGTCGCTCGCGCGGTTCCCCACAGCCCGAAGGGGTGCCTCCGCTCAGCGGCGTCTGCGCAGTGCCCTGCTCACGACGATCGCCGATGCCACGGCCAGCGCCGCCGCCGGTGCCGCCCAGCGCAGCGCCGACGTCGCCGACACCGTCTGGGGTGCGGGCACAGGGGCGTAGCGGCCACGCGGCGGGGCGTGGTCGACCTCCTCGGCGCTGCGGCCGATCATCGTGCGGCGCGCGTGCGCGGCCTCGGCGGGCGGTTCACCGGTGTCGGTGAAGTCCCCGGTGAACCGGTCGGGGTACTCGGCGTCGGCGTCGGCGTCCGCGTCCAGGGAGGGCGGGGGGACGTCGGTGTCGAAGACGGAAGGGCGGCCGACGGGCTCGGTGCCCCCGGCCCCCGGCGCCTTCTCGCCCGACTCGGCGCCCGCGGACTCCGGCTGCTCGTCGTCCGACTCGGTGTCCCCGGACTCCGGCTCCCCTTCGCCCGGCTCGGGCTGCCGCTCGCCCCGCTCCGTCACCAGGCCCTCCACGCACCGGTTCAGCAGCCTTGTCGCCGCCGAGGTCACCACCTCCGCCGGCAGTTCGGTGATGCGGCCGTCCGCGTCGGCCGTGCCCTCGACCGTGACCGTGCAGCCGCCGTCGGTGTCCGCGAGGCGCAGGGTCAGCGCGAGCTTGACCGAGCCGGTGCCGCGGGCCTCGGTGGCGTCGCCCTCCACGGCGTACGTGCCGTCCTTCCGGGCCGTCACCCGCAGGGTGCCCCGGTAGGTGACGGAGTGTCCGCCGACGCGCAGCTTCAGCCGTCCGGCGATCGGTTCGGCACCGGCGTCCTGTTGCAGACCGGGGACCGCCCGGGCGACGCGTGCGGGGTCGGCCAGCGCGGCGCCGAGCCTCTCGGCGGGGACCGGGACGAAGACCTGGTGCTCCATGTCCGCTGAGCCTACCCAGTCGTCACCGGAACTCACCCTGCCGTGCAGGCGACAAGCGTTCAGTAGCGCGGATGCACCAGCGTCGACGCCGGCAGCCCGGCGATCCGGGTCCGCCGCGCCGCCTGCCCGTCCGCCGTCAGCCCGGCCTGCGTCAGGGTGCGCGGGCGCTCGGCGCCGAGCCGCAGGGACGGCGGGGTGCGGCCCGGTGCCGCCAGCAGGAAGCCCCAGTCGTGCGGTGCCCGGGAGGCGCCCGTCGGGCGGCCGGGACCGGCCGTGAAGCCGGGGTCGTGGCCGAGCACCCGGTAGGGGGAGACGGCGAAGCCGGCCGTGCGCAGGGTCGCGGCGACGGTCCAGAAGGCACGGGGGCAGGTGGTGACGGGGCCGGCGTGGACCACCAGGCGGCCGTCCGCGGTCAGCGACCGGCGGGCCAGACCGTAGAACTCCTGGGAGTACAGCTTGGTACTGGCGGTGATCCCGGGGTCGGGGAGGTCGGCGATCACGACGTCGTACGCCGGCCCGCGCGCCGCCCGCAGCCAGGCGAGCGCGTCGGCGGTGTCGACGTGGACCCGCCGGTCGGCGAAGGCGTGCCCGTTGGCGGCGGCCAGACCGGGGTCCCGGCGGGCGAGGCCGACCAGGCCCGGGTCGAGATCGACGACATCGACGCGGCGCACCCCGCGGTGGCGCAGCACCTCACGGGCGGCCAGGCCGTCGCCGCCGCCGAGGATCAGGACGCGCGCGTGCGGGCCGGTCAGGGCCGGGGCGACCAGGGCCTCGTGGTAGCGGTGTTCGTCCCGGCCGCCGACGCGGAGACGGCCGTCGAGGAAGATGTCCAGGGGCCGCCCGTGGGTGCCGCCGGACAGCACGACCTCCTGGACGCCGGTCCGCACCGCCACCCGGACGTCCTTGCCGTACACGGCGTGCCGGGCGGCGCGTTCGAAGTCGTCGGCGAGGGCGGCGGCGGAACCGAGGACGCCCAGGACGACGAGCCCGGCGAGCAGGAGCGTCCAGCGGGCGCGGCGGGTGAGGTCGCGGCGGAAGAGACCGAGGACCAGGGCGCCGCCCGCGACCACGTTGACCGTCCCGGTCAGCAGCGCTCCGGTCAACTGGCCCAGGAACGGCAGGAGGAGGAAGGGAAAGGCGAGGCCGCCGACCAGGGCGCCCACGTAGTCCGCGGCGAACAGGTCGGCCACCGCGCCGCCCGCGTCCTGTCGGCGGATGCGCTGGATCAGCTCCATCAGCAGGGGCACCTCGGCGCCGATGAGCAGGCCGATGGCGAGGGAGAACGCGACCAGGAGGCAGCGCGGCCCGTCGGCCCACATCCCGCCCCAGCCGGCGGTCCAGGCGAACACGGCGTACAGCGCCATCGCACTGCATCCGCCGACCAGCGCGAGGACCGACTCGACCGCGCCGAAGCCGGCCGCGGCGTGCCAGCGCAGCCGCTTGGCGCCGAGGGAGCCGATGCCCATCGCGAACACCATCACGGACAGCACCACGGACGCCTGGGTGACCGAGTCGCCGATCAAGTACGAGGCGAACGCGACGAGTTCCAGTTCGTACACGAGTCCGCAGGCCGCGCAGACGAAGACGCACACGAGGACCAGGAACCGCCCGGTGCCGGGCCGGACGGGCAGCCGTGCGGGGCCTGTCCAGGCGGGCGGGGCGCCCGGGGGCGCGGGGGCGTGCGGTTCGATCACGCTGCGACGTTACGTCACACACACGCGACGCTTCGTCACCCACACGTGTGGAACTGAGGGCGGTTGACGCCTGGCGGGTTTGAGCCGCCGCACAGTGATCAGCCGGGCTGGGCCATCTTCACCCGCACCCCGACCCGGGTCCGGGTGGCCACCAACTGCCCGTCCTGCGGGTAGGCGTGCCAGGTCCGCCAGTGCACCTGCCCCTCGTGCCGCTGGGCCAGCATCGCGGTGAAGGCGTGCGGGCTGCCGGGGAAGACGCCGGCGAGGCCGTGCGGATGGTCGGAGACGAGGGCCAGCAACTCCTGGGCGCGGCCGGCGAACGATCCGGGGGTGAGCACCTCCACGCGGGCGGCGAACTCGTACTCCCAGTCGCCGACCCGTTTGGCGACACCCAGCGGCAGCGGCGTACTGGAGCCGGGGATGCACGCGACCGTCTCCGAACAGCGGCCCCGCTCCTCGTCCAGGAGCACCTGATGGGAGGCGCCCAGCAGTCGCAGCTGGAGCTTCGAGCCCATGAGCTCGAGATCGAGGGTGGCCAGGGCGGGCAGCGGTTCGCGTCCCAGGGCCCAGGCGAGGTCGGCAGCGCGCGTATCGCTGTAGGAGGTGTTCAGGGTCGTGAGCATGGATCGGCTCCGCTAACACGCGATGAGGGGGAGTTCGGCCATGTCAGCCCAGCCGGCCCGGCCGGGGTGGCGAGTCAGTGGGGACGTCCGAGGGGCTGCGTTGGCGGTTTAGAGGGAATCACGAACAGTGGCGACACCACAGCGTTTTTACCCAACTTCGTGCGGTTTCCATCCCTCAGAGGGCCCCACAGTTCAACTGTTCAACCATGGCGTGCGCCGGGAGCGGGACGCGACGCGGCGAGCGCCCGCCGGATGTCCTGCCCGGCGGGCGCTCGCCTCTGTGCGGCCCGGATGCGGTTCCCCCTGTTCCGGAAGCTCAGCTGCCCCGTGTCAGCTGCCTCCGCCGCATCCGCCCCCGCCGCCGCACGAAGAACCCCCGCCGCACGACGATCCCCCACCGCACGACGAGGAGCCACCGCAGGACGAGGAGCCGCCGCAGGAGTGTCCCCCGTGGTGCCCGCCGTGTCCCCCCGACGAGCCGGAGTCACCGCCGCCGACCCACCAGCTGCTCGCACCCGCGTCGCTCGCGTAGGACGAGGACGACGAGGACGACGACCGGCGGTACGTCCCCCTTCGCCCGCCCCTCTTGCCGAGCGACACCCTGGACCGCCGGTTCCGGCGGGCCTGGCTCGCCGCGATGATCACAACTACGGCCAGGGCCAGGATGATGCCTTCGATCGCGCTGTCGCTCATGGCGTCACCCTCCTTCCGTTCCCCCGAAGCGGCCCCCCGTGGGCGCCTCGCCTGTCACCGCGTCTCGCGCGGTGCCGGGGGGATGCCCGGCCGGTACGGCGCGCAAAGCAGAGTTGAGGAACTCCAGAGCTTGAGCGCAGGATGACCGGCATGACCTCCAGCGCACGACCCCACCTCAACCGCCGGCTCGCCGCGTTCGGGACGACGATCTTCGCCGAGATGTCGGCGCTCGCCGTGGCGACCGGGGCGATCAATCTGGGCCAGGGCTTCCCCGACACCGACGGCCCCGAGGAGATCCGGGAGGCCGCCGTCCGGGCGCTGCGCGACGGCCGCGGCAACCAGTACCCGCCGGGCCCCGGCATCCCCGAGCTGCGCACCGCGATCGCCGCGCACCAGCGGCGCCGCTACGGCCTGGCCTACGACCCCGACACCGAGGTGCTGGTCACGGCGGGCGCGACGGAGGCGATCGCGGCCTCCCTGCTGGCCCTGGTCGAGCCGGGGGACGAGGTGGTGGCGCTGGAGCCGTACTACGACTCGTACGCGGCGAGCATCGCGATGGCGGGCGGCAGGCGGGTCCCGGTGACCCTCAGGCCGCACGAGGGAAGCTTCCGCCTGGACCTGGACGAGCTGCGCGGGGCGGTCACGGACCGCACCCGGCTGCTGCTGATCAACACTCCGCACAATCCGACCGGTACGGTCCTCACCCGCCCGGAGCTGGCCGCGATCGCCGAGCTGGCGGTGGAGCGGGATCTGCTGGTGGTGACCGACGAGGTCTACGAGCACCTCGTCTTCGACGGCGCCGAGCACCTGCCGCTGGCCTCGTTCCCGGGGATGCGCGAGCGCACGGTGAGCATCGGTTCAGCGGGGAAGACGTACTCGTTCACGGGCTGGAAGGTGGGCTGGGTGACCGGGTCGCCGGAGCTGGTCGGCGCGGTCCGCGCGGTGAAGCAGTTCCTGACGTACGTCTCCTCGGGCCCGTTCCAGTACGCGGTGGCCGAGGCCCTCGCCCTGCCCGACTCCTACTTCGAGGAGTTCCGCCGGAGCATGCAAGACCGCCGGGACATCCTGGCGGAGGGGCTGACGGCGGCGGGCTTCGAGGTGTTCCGGCCGGCCGGCACGTACTTCATCACCACCGACATCCGCCCTCTGGGGGAGAAGGACGGCTTCGCCTTCTGCCGCGCCCTGCCCGAGCGGGCGGGTGTGGTGGCCATCCCCAACGCGGTCTTCTACGACGACCGGGAGGCGGGGGCGCCGTTCGTGCGGTTCGCCTTCTGCAAGCGGGAAGAGGTGCTCCGCCAGGCCGCGGAGCGGCTGCGGGGCATGTGAGAACCGCACACGTGGGAGCGGCACCCGTGGGCCACCACACGCGGCAGCCGCACCCGTGGGAGCAGCAGGCGCGGAAGCCCCACCCGTGGGAGCAGCAGACGTGGGAACGGTCCGGGGGCTCGCCGCCCCCGGACCGGCCAGGATCGCCTACTCGGCGTCGCCCTCGGGCTCCTCGGAGTCGGTGACCTCCTCCTCCAGGCCGAGCTGCTCGACCAGCCACTTGTCGAACTCGATCGCGGCCCGCACCCAGCTGACCGTGGAGGAGACGAAGTGGTTGATGTCGACGCCCGTGCCGATCAGCATCTGGGCCTCGCCGATCAGGCGGACGGTGCCGTCGTCGTGGGTGTGGGTGTACACCTTGGGCCACAGGGTGCGGCGGTTCCAGTCGTCGAGGGACTCCAGCAGCTGCGGCTTCTCGTCGATCTTGTGGGGGCGGTCGTAGAACGTCCGCACCGAGAAGATCGCCTGCTCCTCCTCACCGCGGAACATGAAGTAGGTGCGGAACTGCTCCCACGGCGCGGCGAGGTCACCCTCCTCGTCGACGACGTACTTCAGCTCCATCTGGTCGAGAAGCTGCTTCACCAGGTCCTGATCCGGAAGGACGGGGCCCGCCGGTCCTTGAGGCTGCGGTTCGGGCTGGCCCCCGAAATTCGGAATCGAGGACGGGTCGATGCTCACCGTGTTTTTCCCTTCATGCGGATGTCGCCATCCTCCCCCATGCGGGGAGGGGGGTGGCAAGCCCCGGCGTGGCCCTGTCGGTCAAGACCTGATCTGACCTGGCCGGCCGTGGTCGCGGCCAGGACCGCGACCACGGCACCGGGCGGGGCCCAGGACAGCTCTCGTACGGATCCCGGCGTTCACCACCTGAGCAGGGCAGCGTCTCCCTGGCTGAGCGTCACAGCCTCTTCCCGACCGGGCGTCACAGTGTCTTCCCGGCCGGGCGTCACAGTGTCTTTCCGGTCGCCGGGCCGACCAGCAGGCCCTCGCCGGAGCGGTCCACCCGGACCGTGTCGCCGTCCTTGATCTCGCCGGACAGGATCTCCTTGGCGAGCCGGTCGCCGATGGCGGTCTGGACGAGGCGGCGCAGCGGCCGGGCGCCGTACGCCGGGTCCAGGCCTTCCTCCGCCAGCCAGGCCAGCGCCTCGGGAGTGATCTCCAGGGAGAGCCGGCGCTCGGCCAGGCGCCTGCCCAGGCGGTCGATCTGGAGCTGCGCGATCCGCTCCAGCTCGGGCTTGGTCAGCGCGGAGAACACCACCAGGTCGTCGAGCCGGTTGAGGAACTCCGGCTTGAAGGAGGACCGGACGGCCTCCAGCACCTGTTCCTTCTTCTCCGTCTCGCTGGTGATCGGGTCGACCAGGAACTGGCTGCCCAGGTTGGAGGTGAGCACCAGGATGGTGTTGCGGAAGTCGACCGTGCGGCCCTGACCGTCCGTCAGGCGGCCGTCGTCCAGCACCTGGAGCAGGATGTCGAAGACCTCGGGATGCGCCTTCTCCACCTCGTCCAGCAGGACGACGCTGTACGGGCGGCGCCGCACCGCCTCGGTCAGCTGGCCGCCCTCCTCGTAACCGATGTAGCCGGGAGGCGCGCCGACCAGCCGGGCCACACTGTGCTTCTCGCCGTACTCCGACATGTCGATGCGGACCATGGCCCGCTCGTCGTCGAACAGGAAGTCGGCGAGCGCCTTGGCGAGTTCCGTCTTGCCGACACCGGTCGGGCCGAGGAAGAGGAAGGATCCGGTGGGCCGGTCGGGGTCGGCGATCCCGGCCCGTGACCGCCGTACGGCATCGCTGACGGCCCGCACGGCCTCGCCCTGCCCGATGAGCCGCCGGCCGATCTCGTCCTCCATCCGCAGCAGCTTCTGCGTCTCGCCCTCCATCAGGCGGCCGGCCGGGATGCCGGTCCAGGCGGCGACGACGTCGGCGATGTCGTCGGAGCCGACCTCCTCCTTGACCATGGTGTCGCTGGCGGCCTCCTCCTCGGCCTCGGAGGCGGCCTCCAGCTCCTTCTCCAGCTGCGGGATCTCGCCGTAGAGCAGCTTGGCCGCGGTGTCGAAATCACCGTCGCGCTGGGCGCGTTCGGCCTGCCCGCGCAGGTCGTCCAGCCGTTCCTTCAGCTCGCCGACCCGGTTCAGGGACTGCTTCTCCTTCTCCCAGCGGGCGGTCAGGCCACGCAGTTCCTCCTCCTTGTCGGCGAGGTCGCGGCGCAGCTTCTCCAGGCGTTCGCGGGAGGCCGGATCGGTCTCCTTGGCGATCGCCAGCTCCTCCATCTTCAGCCGGTCGACCGCACGCTGGAGTTCGTCGATCTCGACCGGGGACGAGTCGATCTCCATGCGCAGCCGGGAGGCCGCCTCGTCGACCAGGTCGATGGCCTTGTCGGGCAGGAAGCGGGAGGTGATGTACCGGTCGGAGAGAGTGGCGGCGGCCACCAGCGCGCTGTCGGCGATCTGCACCTTGTGGTGCGCCTCGTACCGCCCCTTCAGGCCGCGCAGGATGGCGATGGTGTCCTCGACGCTCGGCTCGGCGACCAGCACCTGCTGGAAGCGGCGCTCCAGGGCCGGGTCCTTCTCGATCCGCTCCCGGTACTCGTCCAGGGTGGTGGCGCCGACCATGCGCAGCTCACCGCGGGCGAGCATGGGCTTGAGCATGTTCCCGGCGTCCATGGCGGAATCACCACCGGCGCCCGCGCCCACCACGGTGTGCAGCTCGTCGATGAAGGTGATGATCTGCCCGTCGGAGCCCTTGATCTCGGCGAGGACGGCCTTCAGCCGCTCCTCGAACTCACCGCGGTACTTGGCACCGGCGACCATCGCGCCGAGGTCGAGCGCGACGAGCCGCTTGTCCTTCAGCGACTCGGGCACGTCCCCCTTGACGATCCGCTGGGCCAGCCCCTCCACGACGGCGGTCTTGCCGACGCCGGGCTCACCGATGAGCACGGGGTTGTTCTTGGTACGGCGGCTCAGCACCTGCACGACCCGCCGGATCTCCTGGTCCCGTCCGATGACCGGATCCAGCCGGCCCTCGCGGGCGGCGGCGGTGAAGTCGGTGCCGAACTTCTCCAGGGCCTTGTACTGGCCCTCGGGGTCGGCGGTGGTCACGCGGCGTCCTCCCCTGGCCTTCCTGAAGGCCTCCAGCAGCTTCTTCGCCTCGGCGCCCTGCCCCTTGAGCAGGTCACCGGTCGCGCCGCCCTTCGCGGCGACACCGATCAGCAGGTGCTCGGTGGACAGGTACTCATCACCGAGGTCCTTCGCGCGCTCGCCGGCGTCCGCGATCACGGCCAGCAGCTCACGGTTGGGCTGCGGGGGCGCCACGGTGGACCCGGTCACGCTGGGCAGCGAGGCCAGGATCCGCTCGGTGCCCGCGCGCACGGCCGCCTGGTCGGCGTCGACGGCGGCGAGCAGATCGGTGATGTTCTCGTTGTCCTGCCCCTGGAGCAGAGCCAGCAGCAGGTGAGCAGGGGTGAGGTCCGGGTGCCCCTCGGTCACGGCACGACTGCTCGCCGCGTTGATCGCGTCCCGGCTCCTGTTGGTCAGCTCGGCGTCCACGTTGTCCGTTCTCCTCCTCGACCGCTTCCACTGCTGACTAAACCAGCGTACACAAAGTTGAGTCCATTCCGCTCAAGGTTCGGGCGGGAGTGCTTCCGGGCTAGGTTGCGCGCATGACGAGGCACTCCGTGGACCCGTTTTCCCCCGACGAGCCGTACCTCGCCTTCTGGCGCGAACGGCATCTGTGCACGCTGACGACCCTGCGTCCCGACGGCAGCCCGCACGTGGTGCCGGTGGGGGTGACGTACGACGCCGAGGCCCGGCTGGCCCGGGTGATCACCAGCGGAACGAGCGCGAAGGCCGGGCATGTGCGCGCGGCCGGCGCCGAGGGCGCCCGGGTCGCGGTGTGCCAGGTGGACGGCCGGCGCTGGGCGACGCTGGAGGGGCGGGCGAGGGTACGGGCGGAGCCGGAGCGGGTGGCGGAGGCGGAGCGGCGCTACGCCGAGCGCTACGAACGGACGCCCCGGCCGAATCCGGCACGCGTGGTGATCGAGATCGAGGTCGAACGGGCGCTGGGGCATGGGTGAAGAGTTCCAGCCACCGTGGCAGCGCGCCCATGCCGGGAGATGTCCCCGCAAAACTGCAGCGGCGTCACCGTGTTCAGGTCACGGTGACGCCGCTGCGGGGGGAAGCACCTGAGCGATGTGTTACGACGGGGGAATCGCGTCAGGCACTGCGGGGGGTGGCCGAGATGGTCGTCAGGTCGGACTCCGTCGGCTCGCACAGCCGATGGTCCCGCTGGTCAAGGTTCACAAAGATCATTCCGTACCGGATGGCGCATCGCACCGGCTGCGGCGCGCCACGCGGCTTGCGCAGGCAGCGGTACGCCCGCACGTCGCCGTCCTCGTCCCGCGTGACGACGACCGGCTCACCGAACACGGTCACCATCAGCGAGTCACCGCTGTGGGGGATGGCGGTGACCAGGTCGATGAAGTGCCAGCCGGAGCGGTACGCGGTGGCCATTTCGCGACGGAAGGAGCGGTCGTCGGGTGGAGTAGTCATCAGTCAGCCCCAAGTGGTGTCATCCGCACCATCGGAATGAGCCGATCCGGTGCTGTCTGCACTCACAGCGACCACCCGCGGAGCCACTCCCCAGGTGGTGTCGCCCGCGGCGTCACGCTTCGCACCGGAGAGGCCACTCAGCGCGCCAATGGCCACAACGGTGGAGAAGGTGACGGCAAGCGTCGACCGAAGCAATCTGTTGCGCATTTTCGGCTTCGTCCTCACTTGAAGGTCCCCTCTTCCCCCGTCGAACAAGACGATGTCTCATTTGGGCACGTCATGGCCACACGATCGGTGCATCATGTTCCTGCACGTTCAGGACCCTGGGGGGTGGAGATTTGACGTCAAATCAGGCCAAAGTGTCACATCCCCATGTGATGACCGAACTTTGCGAGGAGGGTAGCGGCGTCTACGCCAAGGCACTACGCATGGGGCGGGTAGCCCGTGCCGAGGCGGAAGCCGCTCCCTGCCTCATGGAGTTCGCCCTGCTCCAGCCGGACCCCGACGACGCGAACTGGCTGCGCCCCACCCCTCCCTCGGTCGCCCTCGCCCAGCGGCTCAACCCGATCGAGCGGGAGATCTCCGAACGCAGACGGCTGTCGATCGAACTGACCGAAGCCTTCGAACCGTTCATGACGCTCAGCGCCCAGGACACCACGGCCACGCACGCCATCTCGGTGCTGGAGGGCCTGGACCGTATCAACGCGGCACTCGACGTGGCCACGGCCGAATGCCGGTCCGAGGTGCTCACCGTGCAGCCGACCAGCCGCCGTCTGGAACACACCCTCCTCCAGGGACTGGAGCGCGACCGCCCGCTGCTCGAACGTGGCGTGCGCATCAGGACCCTGTACCAGCACACGGCCCGCTACAGCCCCGAGACCATCGGGTACGTCGCTCAGTTCTCGGTCGGCAAGGTGGAGTACCGCACCATTGACGAACTGGTGGAGCGGCTCATCATCTGTGACGAGACCGTCGCCTTCATACCCGTCCGCGACGACCGCCAGGTCGCTCTCGAGCTCCGACACCCCGGCCTGGTGCGATACCTGATCAAGGTGTTCGAGTTCATGTGGGCCCGCGCGGTCCCGCTGAGCACCGGTGCCCCGTACGAGACCGCTCCGGACGGCATCACCGAGATCCAGCACTCCATCGCCAAGCTCCTGGTCGAGGGCCACGTGGACGAGGCCATAGCCCGGCGCCTCGGTATGAACGTCCGCACCTGCCGTGCTCACATCGCCAAGCTCGCCCAGGCCCTCGGCAGCGGGAGCCGCGCTCAGCTCGGCTACCTCATCGCCCAGTCCGGCATCCTGGACCGGGACCAGTGACGCGACGAGCGGATGAGGACGGACGGACACATCTGGCACACCGCGTCGAGGACCTGTGCGCGGCCGGACGCGAACTCTGCGAACGTGCGCCGCGGGAAGGGCAGGTACCCGCCGCCGACACGATCGACGCGCCTCGTCTCATCGACTCAGATGAACGTCCGTACCGCGCGGCTGCACATCCCCGAGCTCGCCGCCACTGCCGGCAGTGAGCCGGGCGCAGCCCGGTTGTCTCATCGGGCGCTCGGGGGTTCTTGATCCGGGCCGGTGAGCGCGGTGCCCGGCAGGGACGGGCGGTGGCCGTCCAGGCCGACCTGGGCGATGCGAACGCCCAGTTGGGTCCGGCTGGCCGCGCCCAGCGTCTCCGACAGGCGGGCGATGTGTGCCCGGCAGGTGCGCACGCTGATGCCCAGCCGTTCGGCGATCACCGCGTCCTGGTGGCCCTCGGCCAGCAGCGCGGCGATGGACTGCTCGCGGTGCGAGATGCCTTCGATGCCCGTGTCGGGGAGGGGTGCCGTCAGCGGGATGGCGAGACGCCAGAGGCGTTCGAAGACGGTCACCAGGTATTCGACCAGCGCCGGGTGGCGCAGCTCCAGGGCCATCGTGCGGTCGGTGTTCGCGGGGATGAAGGCCACCGTGCGGTCGAAGAGGATGAGCCGGTCGATGACCTCGTCCAGGGTGCGGGCCTCCACCGTGTCGCCCATCAGCTCCAGGTAGTTCAGGAGTCCCTGTCCGTGCCGGGCCACATGCGTGTACAGGTCGCGCATGCGTACGCCCCGGCCGCGCAGCGCGAGGGCCCGGTGCAGGCCCTCGGTCAGCTCGGCCTCCCGGCGGATGCCGCCGGGCTGCACGGTGAGCACCTCGGTGGTGCACGCCTCGGTCGCCTCGTCCATCGCGGCCTGGATGCGGGAGAGCCCGTCCAGGACCCGGATGGCGCTGCCCTCCGCCGGTGCCGCCAGCGCGTTCAGCTGCCGGCCCAGGCCCGCGTACCACTCGAAGGCGGCCACCGCCGAGTCCACCCGACGCTGACTGGCGCTGACCTCGTCGTGGACCCCACGCAGCAGCCGGGTCATGACCTCCTGCGGGGAGGTCGGGACCAGCCAGTCCATGTCATCGGGGTCCGGGTGCAGCAGGGCCAGTTCCAGCAGGCAGGGCACGAGCTCGGCGTCCCTGCGCGGCACTCGTCCCCGGCGCACGGCACGGGAGTACACCCGGTCCCCGGCCGCACACAGCCGGTCGGCACCGTGAGGATGCTCCTCCGCCCCGCGCCCGGCCATCGCCCATTCCACCCCCGGTGTGCTGCCACTTCCGCAGCGCAACTATGCGCGGCGCCGACCGGGTCCGCAACACGGCTCTCTCGACGAGGGCACCCGAAAGGCACCGCTGTGCCCGGGTTTCGCAAGGCTCCGCCCCGCGCATTGCACCAAGCTGAAGGTGGTGGTGCCGATGTCGCCTCGGCACCGCCGGTGTCACTTCCCCGGGTGCCACCGGCACCCGGAGCGGCCCCGGCCGGGGTTCCCCCGCCCCGGCCCGGGCCGTGTGATCACGCCAGGGGGCGCGGTGCCGTGCCTACTTGAGACCGATCGCCGCGCAGGCCGCCTTGTACTTGGCGGTGCAGATGTCGTCGACCGAGTAGATGCCGTCGGCGACGACCGTGTCCTTGACGGTGTTCTTGGTGAGCGCGCTCACCTGGACCAGCTTGGACGGGATGTCCTTGAGGGTGGGGCTGTCCACCCGGTCCTGGGTGAGGGCGTCGAACTGGATGTCCTTGCCCTGGATCTTGGTGACGGCCATCTGCGCGGCGGCCTCGGCCTCGTCCGGGTAGGACTTGTAGACGCTCATGTACTGCTCGCCGTCCACGACCCGCTGCACCGCGTCCAGTTCGGCGTCCTGGCCGGTGATCGGGGGCAGCTGGGTGACGCCGGCCGCCTTCAGGGCCTTGATGATGCCGCCGGCCATGCCGTCGTTGGCGGAGTAGACGCCGGCGATGTTGCTCTTGCCGATCTCCGCGATCGCCTCGGCCATGTGGGCCTCGGCGTTCTCCGGCTTCCAGCCCGTGGTGTCGTAGCTCTTGGCGATCGTCACCTTGCCGTTCAGTTCGGAGAGCGCGCCCTCCTTGAACTGCTTGGCGTTCGGGTCGGTGGGCGAGCCGTTCACCATGACGATCTTGTCGGAGGTGTCGACGCCCGGCCCGAGGGCGTCCAGCAGGGTGCGGCCCTGCACCTCCCCGACGAGTTCGTTGTCGAAGGAGATGTAGGCGTCGATCGGCCCCTCGGCGAGACGGTCGTAGGCGATGACCGGAATGCCCGCGTCCTTGGCCTTCTGCACCCCGTCGGCGACGGCGCGCGCGTCCACCGCGTCGAGCAGGATGACGTCGACCTTGCTGTCGATCATGTTCTGCAGCTGCTCGGCCTGCCGGGCGGCGCTCGCGTCGGCGTTGGCGTACTCGACCTTGCCCTGCTTCTTGGTGAGTTCGGCCACCTTGCGCTTGATGATGGGGTAGTCGAACTTGTCGTAGCGGGAGTTCGCCTTCTCGGGCAGCAACAGGCCCACGGTGACGTCGTTGCCCTTGGTCGGGCTCGCGCTCGCGCCGTCCCCCGTCGCGTTCAGCACGCCGCAGCCGGCGAGCGAGAGGGTCATCGTGGACACGGCCACGGATATGGCGATACGACGCATTCGAGGGCTCACTTCAGGTGCGTTCCGGACGTGGGTGCTGCAATACGACCCAGGTGTCTGAAAAGACAACGCGGGTGCCGCACCCGGCGTCAAGAAGAATCACTTAACGAGTGCGCAACACCACGCTCAGCTGCATCTGTGGAGGTCACGCGAAACCACCTTCAAAGGCCCTTTACGGTCTGTACATCCAAAGGGAGTTCACGGGTCGGCAAAGATCCGTACAACCCACGCGGTTCCCCACGAGTCGTGATCACCGGCGGCCCCGAGCCGCACTCCGACTCGATCAGGGGAACGAATGAACCCAGCCAGACGTACGACCGCCACGGCCGTCGTGCTCGCCGCCTCCGGCGCCCTGCTGAGCGTGGTCGCCCCGCCCGCTTCCGCCGCCGCGAACTGCGCCTCACCCGTCTATAAGCGGGAGTTCTTCGCGAACACCTCTTTCTCGGGCACACCGAAGAGGACGGACTGCGACAGCGCGGTCAGCGAGCAGTGGGGTACCGGCGCCCCGGCCACGGGCCTGCGGTACTACACGGTCCACCGGGGCGAGCTGGTCGGCGACGAGGACGAGCAGGTCTGCTACGGCACCGCCACGGAGTACGTCTCCCCCTCGCAGACCTCCTACGCCTACACCACGCTCCCCGACGGCGGCCACGTCTGCTTCTTCGTCGACGCCGTCGACGAAGAGGGGAACTCCGCGATCAGGTGGAACGGCCCCGCCGAAGCCGTGACCGCGACCGAGCTGGACATGACGCCGGCCGTGGCCACACCGGAGGGTTCGCCGCTCGCACTGGAGGCGACCCCCGCGGCGGGGACCGAGGGGAACCGGCTGACCTGGACCGGACTCGGCGCGGGCGACGGGGAGTCCGCGGAGCCGGCCCAGGGCTTCCGCCTCTACCGGTGGAACCCGGCCGCCTCCGCGTACGAGAAGATCGCCGAGCTGGACGCCGGAGCCTTCGAGTACCTGGACACCGGTGCCGGGCGTGGCACGACGTCCTACTACTGGGTGACCGGTGTGAAGGCGGACGGCAGCGAGACGCTGCCCGCGGGCGACTGGGCGGTCACCGCGCCGTGACACACCAAGGGGCCGGAAGACTCTCCGTCTCCCGGCCCCTGGCATACGCGGGTGCGCGTCACCCCTGCGGCATGCGCGCGGGTGCGCGTCAGTCCTGCTGCTGCCGCTTGGGCCGCCACACCACCAGCGCGCTGGTCTGCTGGACCTCCTGGTACGGGACCAGGTCGCGCCGGTAGGAGGCGTGCACCGCGGCCTCGCGCTGCCGGATCGCCGCCGCGGCGCCGTCCAGGGCCGCCTCCATCTCCGCGACCCGGGACTGGAGCGCGGCGACCTGGTTCTCCAGTTCGATGATTCGCTTGATGCCGGCCAGGTTGATGCCCTCGTCCTGCGACAACTGCTGCACCTGGCGGAGCAGTTCGATGTCACGGGCCGAGTAGCGGCGGCCCCGGCCCGCGGTGCGGTCCGGGGAGACCAGGCCCAGGCGGTCGTACTGGCGCAGCGTCTGCGGGTGGAGTCCGGAGAGCTGGGCAGCCACCGAGATGACGTAGACCGGGGTCTCCTCGGTCAGTTCATACGGATTACGCCGACGGCCGTCCATCACTCTCAGGCTCCCTTCGCGGCCTCGAACAGCTCCGCCCGCGGGTCCTCGCCCGCGGTCGCCTCGCGATACGCCTCCAGCGCGTCACGAGCCTTCCCCGACAGGTCCGCGGGAACACGCACCTCGACGGTGACCAGCAGATCGCCGCGGGTGCCGTCCTTGCGGACCGCGCCCTTGCCCCGCGCCCGCATCGTACGGCCGTTCGGGGTACCGGGCGGCAGCTTGAGGGTGACGGCCGGGCCGCCGAGGGTCGGCACCCGCACCTCGCCGCCGAGGGCCGCCTCGGCGAACGTCACCGGCACGGTGACGGTGAGGTTGTCGTCCTTGCGCCCGAACACCGGGTGCTCCCCGACGTGGACGACCACGTACAGGTCTCCCGCCGGGCCGCCCCGCTCGCCGGGCGCGCCCTTGCCACGCAGCCGGATGCGCTGGCCGTCGGTCACCCCCGCGGGGATGCGGACCTGCATGGTCCGCGACGACTTGGCGCGCCCGCTGCCCTTGCAGTCCGGGCAGGGCTGCTCGGCGATCAGACCGCGGCCCTTGCAGTCGGGGCAGGGGTCGGTGAGCGAGAAACCGCCGCCGGAGCCCCGCGCGACCTGTCCGGTGCCGACGCAGGTCGGGCACACGCGTGGCGTGCCGTTCTTGTCGCCGGTGCCCGAACATGCCTTGCAGGGCGCCTGGGAGGACATCCTGAGGGGCACCGTGGCGCCCTCGATGGCCTCCGTGAAGCTCAGCGTGACCTCGGACTCGATGTCCTGGCCGCGCCGGGGCTGGGTACGCGGGCCCGTGGCGCCGCCGCGGTTGAACAGGCCCCCGAAGACGTCACCGAGGCCGCCGCCGAAGCCGCCGCCCTGGGCACCGCCGCCGGCTCCTCCGAAGAGGTCGCCCAGGTCGAAGTTGAAGGAGCCGCCGGCCGCGCCCGGTCCGGGGCGGAAGCCGCCGTTGCCGAACAGCGCGCGCGCCTCGTCGTACTCCTTGCGCTTCTTGGGGTCGCCGAGGATGTCGTTGGCCTCGGAGATCTCCTTGAAGCGCTCCTCGGCCTTGACGTTGCCCTTGTTGGCGTCCGGGTGGAACTCGCGGGCGAGTTTCCGGTACGCCTTCTTGATCTCGGCCTCGGTGGCGTCCTTGGGGACGCCGAGGACCTTGTAGTAGTCCTTCTCGATGAAGTCCTTGGTGCTCATCCTCGACGCCCCTCCTTCCGCTCCGTGTCTACGTCAGCCCTCCTCAGGGCCGTTGTCCTTCTCGTCGCCGGCCTCGGAGTCCTCCTCGGCCTTGACCGCCTGCGCACCGGGCTGCGGCTCGGCGACGGCCACCCGCGCGGGGCGGATGGTGCGCTCGCCGATTCGATACCCGGGCTGAAGGATCGCCACGCAGGTCGTCTCGGTGACGTCCGGCGCGTAACTGTGCATCAGGGCCTCGTGGATGGTCGGGTCGAAGGGCTCGCCCTCCTTGCCGAACTGCTGCAGGCCCATCTTGGCCGCGACCGTCTCCAGCGACTCGGCCACCGACTTGAAGCCGCCGACCAGTTCGCCGTGTTCCCGTGCGCGGCCGATGTCGTCGAGCGTGGGGAGGAGTTCGGTCAGGAGGTTCGCGATGGCGATCTCCCGGACCGCTACCCGGTCCCGCTCGACGCGGCGGCGGTAGTTCTGGTACTCGGCCTGGAGGCGCTGGAGGTCCGCCGTGCGCTCACCGAGCGCCGTGCGCACCTGGTCCAGCTGGGCGACCAGCCCGGCACTTTCGTTCGCGTCCCCGGCCGGGGCCGCCGCCTCCTCGGAGGAGGCGGCCTTCGGCTCGGCGTCGTCGGAGGTGGCGCCGGAGGGGACGTCGGGCTTCTCCTCGAAGCCCGGGGTCTCCTCCGTCACGCGGCACCGTCCTTGCGCTCGTCGTCCACGATCTCGGCGTCGACGACGTCGTCGTCGGCCTTGGCCTCGCCGGCACCGGCGTCACCGGCACCGCCCGCGGCCTGCGCGCCCTGGGCGTCGGCGTACATGGCCTGGCCCAGCTTCTGCGAGACGGCGGCGACCTTCTCGGTGGCGGTGCGGATCTCGGCGGTGTCCTCGCCCTTGAGGGCTTCCTTCAGCTCGCCGACCGCGGCCTCGACCTCGGTCTTGATCTCGCCGGGGACCTTGTCCTCGTTGTCCTTGAGGAACTTCTCGGTCTGGTAGACGAGCTGCTCGCCCTGGTTGCGGGTCTCGGCGGCCTCGCGGCGGGCGTGGTCCTCCTCCGCGTACTTCTCGGCCTCCTGGCGCATCCGGTCGACCTCGTCCTTCGGCAGCGAGGAGCCGCCGGTGACGGTCATCTTCTGCTCCTTGCCCGTGCCCAGGTCCTTGGCGGTCACGTGCATGATGCCGTTGGCGTCGATGTCGAAGGCGACCTCGATCTGCGGGACGCCACGCGGGGCCGGCGGCAGACCGGTCAGCTCGAACATACCGAGCTTCTTGTTGTACGCCGCGATCTCGCGCTCGCCCTGGTAGACCTGGATCTGCACCGACGGCTGGTTGTCCTCGGCCGTCGTGAAGATCTCGGACCGCTTGGTCGGGATCGTGGTGTTGCGCTCGATCAGCTTGGTCATGATGCCGCCCTTGGTCTCGATACCGAGGGACAGCGGGGTGACGTCGAGCAGCAGGACGTCCTTGACCTCACCCTTGAGGACACCGGCCTGGAGCGCGGCGCC
This sequence comes from Streptomyces sp. NPDC053076, assembly GCF_044546845.1. Classification (NCBI taxonomy): domain Bacteria; kingdom Bacillati; phylum Actinomycetota; class Actinomycetes; order Kitasatosporales; family Streptomycetaceae; genus Streptomyces; species Streptomyces sp. NPDC053076. The sequence goes on from NZ_JBITZL010000010.1 coordinate 252,679, forward strand.
GATGGCGACGACCTCGTCCGGGTTGACGCCCTTGTTGGCCTCGTTGCCGCCGGTCAGCTCCTTGACGAGCTCGGCGACGGCGGGCATGCGGGTGGAGCCGCCGACGAGGACGACGTGGTCGATCTCGCTGAGGGCGATACCGGCGTCCTTGATGACGTTGTGGAACGGCGTCTTGCAGCGCTCCAGCAGGTCGGCCGTCAGCTGCTGGAACTGAGCCCGGGTGAGCTTCTCGTCCAGGTGCAGCGGGCCCTCGGCGGACGCGGTGATGTAGGGCAGGTTGATCGAGGTCTCCGTGGAGGAGGACAGCTCGATCTTGGCCTTCTCGGCGGCCTCGCGCAGGCGCTGGAGGGCCATCTTGTCCTTGGACAGGTCCACGCCGTGACCGGACTGGAACTGCTTGACCAGGTAGTCGACGACGCGCTGGTCCCAGTCGTCACCACCGAGGTGGTTGTCGCCGTTGGTGGCCTTCACCTCGACGACGCCGTCGCCGATCTCCAGGAGGGACACGTCGAAGGTGCCGCCACCGAGGTCGAAGACGAGGATCGTCTGGTCGTCCTTGTCGAGGCCGTACGCCAGCGCGGCGGCGGTGGGCTCGTTGACGATGCGCAGGACGTTCAGGCCCGCGATCTCGCCGGCCTCCTTGGTCGCCTGACGCTCGGAGTCGTTGAAGTAGGCCGGGACGGTGATGACCGCGTCGGTCACCTTCTCACCCAGGTATGCCTCGGCGTCCCGCTTCAGCTTCTGAAGGATGAACGCGGAGATCTGCTGCGGGTTGAAGTCCTTGCCGTCCAGGTTGATCTTCCAGTCGGTGCCCATGTGGCGCTTGACCGACCGGATGGTCCTGTCGACGTTCGTGACCGCCTGGCGCTTCGCGACCTCGCCGACGAGCACCTCACCGTTCTTGGCGAAGGCGACGACGGACGGCGTGGTCCTGGCGCCCTCGGCGTTGGTGATGACGGTGGGCTCGCCGCCCTCCAGAACGCTGACGACGGAGTTAGTCGTGCCCAGGTCGATGCCGACCGCACGTGCCATGGTTGATTCCTCCAGCTGACTTGAGTGGAACAGGCTCAAGTGTGCCCGACGAGAGCGGACGGGTCAACAGACCTGAGCCAGCCGGACTCAACTCTTATCCGTTCCTTACACGCAACCGCCCGCTGACCTGCGTCGATTCCGTGGGCCGGGGCCGCTGAGCAGGACCCCGAAGGAGTACGAGCACCCCCACCGCGACGACCACACCGCCGGCCACCCAGAGCGCGGCACCCTCCCCCGTCCACCCCGCGTGCACCAGTACCCCCACCAGCACCGAGGAAAAGGAAGCGGCCCCCAGCAGCACGACCGCCCCCTGCGAGGTGAGCCCGAGCCGCCGCAGCCGGTGCGCGAGATGGTCGGGGCCGCGCCGGAGCAGCGGACGCCGGGCCACCCCCCGGGCGAGGACCACGAGCAGGGCGTCGGCCACGGCGACGGCACTGAGGCAGAACACCACCGCCACGCTCGGCCCGAGCTCGTACCCCGCGCGCGTGAAGACGACGGCGGAGGACAGCACGAACCCGGTGAACAGCGAGCCGCACGCGCCGAGGCCGACCCGCGCCGGATGCCAGTTGTGCATCAGGAAACCGGTGAGGGCGGCGGCGACCACGCTCAGCAGCACGGCCAGCCCGTCCATCACCTCGGCGGCGGCACAGGCACCCACGCCGAACGCGGTGACCACCCCGACCGTCCCGGCGAGCCCGTCGGCGTGGTCGAGCCCCTTGAAGGCGAGGGAGGCGAGGACGATCCAGCCGACGGCCAGCACCCCGCCCGGCAGGCCCGTCTCGTCGTACGGCACCACCCAGACCGCCGCCACGACCGTGCCGGCGACGAGCACGCGCGCGCGAAGCCGCCACACGTCGGCCACCAGGCCCAGTCCGGCGACCCCGGCGGCGGCCGTCAGCAGCTCCCCGACCCCGTCCCCGAGCGGGGCGACCCGGCTCCATTCCCCCACTCCGGCGACCAGACAGGTGACGGCCACGACGGCGAGGCCGCCGAGGAGCGGGAGGGGGCGTTGCCGGCGCCGGTCGAGGATCCCGGCCCGCAGGGCGGGCGCCCGGAACGCCGCCGCGAGAACGGCGGCGAGGAGGAGGGCGGCGGTGGCGGCGGCAATCCCGTAGAGCACGGCTCTAAGGTAGGGGCGAAAGTAGCAATTCGGTACGAATAACACGATCTGATTGCCTAGCGGCGACCCATATCACCCCACGCTCTGCTGCATCCCGGCGGAAGATGGGGGTAGTCTCGAACAGACTGCCTAAGTTACCGCTTAGTAACGTCCGTCACTCCATACAGCTCGTCCAGACCGAGGCCGCCTCAGGAGCCCCAATGCAACTCGCCGCGATCATCGCGTCGCTGGTCCTGATCGTGGTCGGCGTGGCACTGTTCGGCCGCGCCCTCCTGCAGATCTACAACTTCATGCGGCTGGGCCAGCCGGTGCCGGCCGGTACGCGGACCGACGATCCCACACAGCGCACCATCACGGTGGCCAGGGAGTTCCTCGGTCACACCCGGATGAACCGCTGGGGCGTCGTCGGTGTGGCGCACTGGTTCGTCGCGGTGGGCTTCTACTCCCTGCTGCTGACGATCGTCAACGCCCTCGGGCAGCTGTTCCAGGCGGACTGGCTCCTGCCGATCATCGGCGACTGGGCACCGTACAACGTCTTCGTCGAGTTCCTCGGCACGATGACGACGCTCGGCATCCTCACCCTGATCGTCATCCGCCAGCTGAGCAAGCCGAACAAGCCGGGCCGCAAGTCCCGCTTCGCCGGCTCCAACTTCGGCCAGGCGTACTTCGTCGAGGCCGTCATCCTCATCGTCGGCGTCTGCATCTTCACGCTGCACGCCCTCGAAGGCGCCCAGCACCACGTCGACGGCTACGAGGCGTCGTTCTTCGTCTCGTACCCGGTCGTCGCCTGGTTCCGGGACATGGACCTCTCCACGCTCCAGAACCTCACCTACTTCTTCGCCGGCCTGAAGATCGCCACGTCCTTCATCTGGATGATCACGGTCGCCCTGAAGACCGACATGGGTGTGGCCTGGCACCGTTTCCTGGGTTTCCCGAACATCTGGTTCAAGCGCAACGCGGACGGTTCCACCGCCCTCGGCCCCCTGCTGCCGA